>NZ_JBIBVB010000005.1:0-638942 GCF_043079975.1 Streptomyces sp. NPDC015131
CATCCGTTGGATGGACGGGGTATCAACTAATCTGGCGTTGATTTTTGGCACGCTGTTGAGTTCTCAAGGAACGGACGCTTCCTTCGTACTCACCCTTGCGGGCTTTCCTCCGGGCGCTTCCCTTCGGTATTTCGTGTTTCCAGCTTAGCAGATCCTTTTTCCGTTTCTGCCACCCGCTGGAGCGGGCTGCCGGGCCGTTCTTCGCTTTCGCGTTTCCCTTTCCGGCGTTTCCGACTCTATCAGATCCTTTCGGGCCTGATTCCCAGTCAGAGGGGGTTGTCTTTCCGGCTGTTGGGCCGTTCCGACGAGTGAGACTTTAGCGGATTCCTCGGCTTCGACGCTAATCGGGCCTGCGCCCATTCGAACGCGGATTCCTCATTTCGCAAAAGCGCACGAAAGCGGCGCGACCGAGGTCGCTCGCTGGGAGTGGTTCTTGCGGAATGGCTGTCCGGGGACCGACCGGAGTCGACGCTCACGTCGGACAACCCGGAGAACACTACGGACGGGGTGGGGTGGTGTCAACCTCGGTCAGCCGTTGCCCGAGGCCAGCTCGCGGCTGCGGTCGCGGGCGGCTTCGAGGGCGGCGATCAGGGCCGCGCGTACACCGTGGTTCTCCAGCTCGCGGATGGCGCTGATGGTGGTGCCGGCCGGGGACGTCACGGCCTCGCGGAGCTTGACCGGGTGCTCGCCGCTGTCGCGGAGCATCACGGCGGCGCCGATCGCGGCCTGGACGATCAGGTCGTGGGCCTGGGCGCGGGGCAGGCCGAGCAGGATGCCGGCGTCGGTCATCGCCTCGACCAGGAAGTAGAAGTACGCGGGGCCGGAGCCGGACAGGGCGGTGGCCGCGTCCTGCTGGGACTCCGGGACGCGCAGGGTCTTGCCGACGCCGCCGAAGATCTCCTCGGTGTGGGCGAGGTGGTCGCCGGTGGCGTGGCCCCCGGCGGAGATGACCGACATGCCCTCGTCCACGAGGACGGGGGTGTTGGGCATGACGCGCACGACGGGGGTGCCGGCCGGGAGGCGTTCCTCGATGAAGGTGGTGGTGATGCCGGCCGCGGCGCTGATGACCAGGCGGTCGGGGGTCACATGGGGGCCGAGTTCGTCGAGGAGCCTGCCCATGTCCTGCGGCTTGACGGCCAGGATCAGGGTGTCGGCGCGCTTGGCGGCCTCGGCGTTGGTGACGGTCTCGACGCCGTAGCGGGCGCGGAGCTCCTCGGCGCGGTCGGCGCGGCGGGTGGTCACCAGGAGGTGGGCGGCGGGCCAGCCGGCCCTGATCATGCCGCTGAGCAGGGCTTCACCGATCTTGCCGGTACCGAGGACTGCGACGGTCTGGGTCATGGCCCCATCCTCGCACCGAGGGTGGGGCCGGTGCGGCGGTGTCCGGTGGGCGGGCGGTTCAGGGGGTGCGGCGGCGGAGGGTGGCCGCGCCGAGGACGAGGACGCCCAGGGCGCAGAGGGCGACGACCAGGGCGTCGCGGACGAAGGCGGCGGTCATGTCGGTGTGGCGGAGGACTTCGTTCATGCCGTCGACCGCGTACGACATCGGCAGGACGTCGGACACGGCTTCGAGTGCGGGCTGCATGGCGTCGCGCGGGGTGAACAGGCCGCAGAGCAGGAGCTGGGGGAAGATCACCGCCGGCATGAACTGGACGGCCTGGAACTCGGAGGAGGCGAAGGCCGAGACGAACAGGCCGAGGGCGGTGCCGAGGAGGGCGTCGAGCAGGGCGACCAGGAGCAGCAGCCAGGGCGAGCCGGTGACGTCGAGGCCGAGGACCCACAGCGCGGTGGCGGTGGCCAGGGCGGACTGGACGATGGCGAGGAGGCCGAAGGCCAGGGCGTACCCGGCGATGAGGTCGCCCTTGGCGAGGGGCATGGCGAGGAGGCGTTCCAGAGTTCCGGAGGTGCGTTCGCGGAGGGTGGCGATGGAGGTCACCAGGAACATGGTGATCAGCGGGAAGATGCCGAGCAGGGAGGCGCCGATGGCGTCGAAGGTGCCGGGGCTCCCGTCGAACACGTACCGCAGGAGCGTGATCATCAGGACCGGCACCAGGAGCATCAGGGCGATGGTGCGCGGGTCGTGGCGGAGTTGGCGCAGGACGCGGGCGGCGGTGGCCAGTACGCGGGAGGCGTTCATCGCTGGGCTTCCTGGAGGGCGGCGGCGGCGTCGACGAGGCGGAGGAACGCCTCCTCGACGGTGGGGGTGTCGTGGCGGCGGCGCAGGGCGTCGGGGGTGTCGTCGGCGAGGATCTCGCCCTCGCGCATGAGGAGGAGCCGGTCGCAGCGTTCGGCCTCGTCCATGACGTGCGAGGAGACGAGGATCGTGGTGCCGCGGTCCTGGGTGAGGCGGTGGAAGAGGTCCCACAGGTCGCGGCGGAGTACGGGGTCGAGCCCGACGGTCGGTTCGTCGAGGACGAGCAGGTCCGGGGTGCCGAGGAGGGCGACGGCGAGGGAGACGCGGTTGCGCTGGCCGCCGGAGAGGTTCCGGGCGAGGGCGTCGGCGTGCGAGGTGAGGTCGACGTCGGCGATGGCGCGGGTGACGGCTTCGGCGCGGGTGTCGCGGTGCGGGCGGCCGGGGTGGAGGACGGCGGCGAAGTAGTCGAGGTTCTGCCGGACGGTGAGGTCGTCGTAGACGGAGGGGGCCTGGGTGACGTAGCCGACGCGGGCGCGGAGGGCGGGGTCGCCGGCGGGGCGGCCGAGGACGCGGAGGGTGCCGGTGACCTTGGCCTGGGTGCCGACGACGGCGCGCATGAGGGTCGATTTGCCGCAGCCGGAGGGGCCGAGGAGGCCGGTGATGCGTCCGGCCGGTACGGCGAGGCGCAGGCCGCGCAGGACGGTGCGGTCGCCACGGGCGACGGTGAGGTCGTGGGCCTCGATGGCCTGACCGGTAAAATTCACCATGTGATGAATATTGCGCGTGCGGAGGCCGGGCGTCAAGAAGAGAAGAGGGGGCGGGACGCGTCAGGAGCGCTTGGGCTTCTTCTTCCGGCCCGCCGGGTTGCCCGTGCGGGAGGAGCGGCGCTTTTCGAAGCGGGCGAGGGCCGTCTCGTACTCCGCGCGCACCAGCTTCTCGCCGGGCGCCTCCACGAGCGAGCGGACGAAGTACGCGAGGAGGGAGCCGATGAAGCCGATCGCCTTCAGGCTGCGCAGCGCGTCCTCGCGGGCCGGGTCGGCGGGGCGGCGGGTGAAGCCCTGCCAGGTCCGGCTGAAGGCGATGGACGAACAGACGGCGAACATCACCACCAGCAGGGCGTTGACGAAGCCGCCCACGTCGGCGATGGCCAGGCCCTGGTACGCGAAGCGCAGGACGAAGGCGCTCGCGACGGCGCAGGCGAGCGAGCCGGCCGCGACCGCGGCGCGCCGCAGCCCGTAGCCGCCGTCGTGGCCGACCCAGGTCGTGCCGAAGAAGCGGAGGGGCTCGGGCCGCGGCCCGGCCGGGGTGGAGTGCGGGGCGGTCTCGCCGGTGTGGTCGCTCACGGGGTCGATTATCCCCGGGACCGGGTCACGCCCGGCGGTGGCCGGTGTCAGGAGCAGCGGACGGCGACGTACCCGTCGGTGCCGGTGTTGACGTAGGCGTCGGCGACGTACTGGCCATTGCCGATGTTGTCCCAGAGGTTGGAGGTGCCGTACGGGCCGCTGACCGTCGTCCCGGGCTTCTGGCAGTTGATCGGAACGCGTACGCCCAGCGGCAGCGTCTTGATCACGCTGTAGCCGGTGCCCGGTCCGCTGCGGACGTTCACCCGGTGGCCGGGGGCCACCGGGTAGCGCTTCACCGTGAAGGCGGCGGTCTCCGCGGCCTCGCTCTGCGCGGCGGCGTTTCTCTCGTCCGTGGCCATGTGGTCTCCCCCGTGTGCGTCGGTCGTCGGCGTGTGCCGTGTGCGTCGGTCGCCTCGTACGTACGCGTCAGTCGTACGGCGCGCGCAGGCTAGCAAGCCCCGGAGGGATCGCACGCACCATCGACTAGGCTCCGTGCGTCGCGCTGGACGCGGGACGCGCGCGGACGAAGACACGGGGGTGGCGATGCCGCCGTTGCGCAGCACGGGACCGGTCTCGGAGCCGGTACCGGGGTCGGTGCCGGAGCCGGTGCCGGGGTCTGCCTCACGGCCGTTCATGGAAGCGGAGCCTCCGCGGTATGCCGGGCGGTACCGGCTGGAGGAGTGCCTGGGGTCGGGCGGCATGGGGGTCGTCCACCTGGCCAGGTCCGCTTCGGGGCTGCGGCTCGCCGTGAAGGTCGTGCACGCCGAGCACGCGGCGGACGCCGAGTTCAGGGCGCGTTTCCGCCAGGAGGTGGCAGCCGCGCGGCGGGTCAGCGGGGCGTTCACCGCGCCGGTCGTGGACGCGGACCCGGAGGCCGGCCGGCCGTGGATGGCCACCCTCTTCATCGAGGGGCCGACTCTCTCCGAACGGGTCAAGCGGAACGGCCCGCTGGACGCACGGGAATTGCGCCGGGTGGGCGCCGGACTGGCCGAGGCGCTGCGCGACATCCACCGGGCGGGCGTGGTGCACCGCGACCTGAAGCCGAGCAATGTGCTGCTGGCGGCGGACGGGCCGAAGGTCATCGACTTCGGCATCTCCCGGCCGGTCGACAGCGACCTGCGGACCGAGACGGGGAAGCTGATCGGTACGCCGCCGTTCATGGCGCCCGAGCAGTTCCAGCGGCCCCGCGACGTGGGACCGGCCGCCGATGTGTTCGCGATGGGCGCCGTCCTGGTGCACGCGGCCACCGGGCGCGGCCCCTTCGACTCGAACTCCCCGTACGTCGTGGCGTACCAGGTGGTGCACAACGAGCCCGATCTGGCGGGCGTGCCGGCGGCCCTGGTGCCGCTGCTGCGGCGCTGCCTGGCGAAGGACCCGGCGGGGCGGCCCACCCCGGACGAGCTGATGACCGAGCTGCGGGCCGGTGAGCCGGATGAGATGGGTGAGCCGGATGAGAGGGGTGGGCTGGGCGGGGTTGGCGGGGCGGGTGCGGCTGGCTGGGCTGGTGCGGCCGGTGGGGGTGGTGCGGCCGGTGGGGTTGCTGCGGCCGGTGGGGCTGGTGCGGCCGGTGGGGCTGGTGCGGTCGGTGGTGCGGGTGCGACTGAAGCCGCACACCCGCCGCGCGCCGCTCGCCCGTCGCCCCGCGCCCGGTGGCGGTGGGTCGCCGGGCTCGCCGCCCTCGCCGCCCTGACCGCCGGCGGGGTCGCCGTCGTCCGGGACGGCCCGCCCGGCGAGGGCACCGCCGGGACCCGGGCGCACCCCGCCACGGCGGGCTTCCGGCACTGGTCCACCCCCCTGGGCGCCGGGGGCGAAAACCTCACGCCCCTCTGCTCGGCCGCCCCCGGCGCCCTGTACTGCACCGCCCCGGGCGTAAAGGCGGCCCGGCTGAACCCCCGGGACGGCTCGGCCGCCTGGACGGTGGGCGCGGCGGACCCCAACGACACAGCGCACCCCAAGGACGCGGCGGACACCAAAGACACAGCGCACGACGCGGCGGACGGCGGGGCCGACACCGCGCCCGTGCTCTGCGGCGGGCTGGTCCATGTGGTGGCCCCCGGGCGCGCCCGGCTGGAGGCGCTCGACCCGGGCACCGGCGCCACCCGGTGGGGTACGGACATCTCCGGCCACCGGACCGTCCTGCACGCCGGCGACGCGGTGCTGCTGGTGGCCGGGGACGGCACCGTACGGGCTCTGGACGGCGCGACCGGCGGCGAGCGCTGGACGACCCGGGGCACGCCCGGCGCGCAGTGGGTGACCGGCCCCGGCGGGGTCGCCTACGCGGCGGTGGCCTCGCCCGACGGCGCGGCCACGCTGGTGCGGGCGGTCGACGCGGCGGACGGGCGGGTGCTGTGGTCGCACCGGCTGCGCGGCGCCCTCAGTCCCGTACAGGCGACCGGGGACGCGCTGCTGCTGCTGTCGTCCGACGCGGACCTGTTCACCGACGCGGTGGTACGGCTGGACACCGGTGACCGCACGGCGCGGCGGGTGCCGCTGGCCGTCCCCGTGGACCAGGCGCAGGCCGCGCTGGCGGGCGACACCGCGTACGTGGTCGGGGCGGGCGGCTCGCTGGTCGCCGTGGACACGGCGGAGGGCGACGCCCGGCGGGCGCAGCGCTGGCGGCTGGAGACCGGGGTGACCCGTACCTCCCGCCCGGTGGTGGCGGGAGGGCGGGTGCTTCTGACGGCGGCGGACGGGCGGCTGCTGGCGGTGGATGCGGGGCGGGGCGTCCTGCTGGGGGTGACCAAGCCGCGTATGGACGGCGGGCGGTACACCTTCGCGCCGCTGCTGCCCGCGCCGGCCGTGGCGAACGGGGCGGTGTTCGCCACGGCGCCCGACGGGTCGGTCTTCGCCGTGGCGGCGGAGGACCCGACCCGTTGGTGATCAGCCGAGCTTGCTGACGTCCCGGACGGCGCCCTTGTCGGCGCTGGTGGCCATGGCCGCGTACGCGCGCAGGGCGGCCGAGACCTTGCGCTCGCGGTTCTTCGGGGCGTACGCGCCGCCGAGCGCCTCGCGGCGGGCGGCCAGCACGTCGTCGGCGACCAGCAGCTCGATGGTGCGGCTGGGGATGTCGATACGGATGCGGTCGCCGTCCTCGACCAGGGCGATCGTGCCGCCGCTCGCCGCCTCGGGCGACGCGTGGCCGATCGACAGGCCCGAGGTGCCGCCGGAGAAGCGGCCGTCGGTGATCAGCGCGCAGGTCTTGCCCAGGCCCCGGCCCTTCAGATACGAGGTCGGGTAGAGCATCTCCTGCATGCCGGGGCCGCCCTTGGGGCCCTCGTAGCGGATGACGACGACGTCGCCCTCCTTGATCTCCTTCAGCAGGATCTTCTCGACGGCCTGCTCCTGCGACTCGCAGACGACCGCCGGACCCTCGAAGGTCCAGATCGACTCGTCGACACCGGCGGTCTTCACGACACAGCCGTCGACCGCCAGGTTGCCCCTCAGCACGGCGAGGCCGCCGTCCTTGGAGTAGGCGTGCTCGGCGGAGCGGATGCAGCCCTCGGCGGCGTCGGTGTCCAGCGCCTCCCAGCGCTCGGACTGGGAGAACGCCTCGGCGGAGCGGACGCAGCCGGGGGCCGCGTGCCACAGCTCGACGGCCTCGGCGGACGGCGAACCGCCGCGCACGTCCCAGGTCTTGAGCCAGTCGGCGAGTGAGGAGCTGTGGACCGAGTGCACGTCCTCGTTGAGCAGCCCGGCGCGGTGCAGCTCGCCGAGCAGGGCGGGGATGCCGCCGGCGCGGTGCACGTCCTCCATGTAGTACGTGCGGTCCTTGGCGACGTTCGGCGCGACCTTGGCCAGGCACGGCACCCGGCGCGAGACGGCGTCGATCTCCGTCAGGCCGAAGGGGACGCCCGCCTCCTGGGCGGCGGCCAGCAGGTGCAGGATCGTGTTGGTGGAGCCGCCCATGGCGATGTCGAGGGCCATGGCGTTCTCGAAGGCGGCGAAGGTGGCGATGTTGCGCGGCAGGACGGACTCGTCACCCTGGCCGTAGTAGCGGTCGGTCAGCTCGACGACCGTACGGGCCGCGTTCTCGTACAGGGCGCGGCGGGCGGTGTGGGTGGCGAGGGTGGAGCCGTTGCCCGGGAGGGAGAGGCCGATGGCCTCGGTCAGGCAGTTCATCGAGTTGGCGGTGAACATGCCGGAGCACGAGCCGCAGGTGGGACAGGCGTTCTCCTCGATGCGGAGGATGTCCTCGTCCGAGATCTTGTCGTTGACGGCGTCGGAGATCGCGTCGACCAGGTCCAGGGTGCGGACGGTGCCGTCGACCAGGGTGGCGCGGCCGGACTCCATCGGGCCGCCGGAGACGAAGACCGTGGGGATGTTGAGCCGCAGGGCGGCGTTGAGCATGCCCGGGGTGATCTTGTCGCAGTTGGAGATGCAGATCAGGGCGTCGGCGCAGTGCGCCTCGACCATGTACTCGACGCTGTCCGCGATCAGGTCGCGGGAGGGCAGCGAGTAGAGCATGCCGCCGTGGCCCATGGCGATGCCGTCGTCGACGGCGATGGTGTTGAACTCGCGCGGGATGCCGCCCGCCTCGGTGATCGCCTGGGAGACGATCCGGCCGACCGGCTGGAGGTGGGTGTGGCCCGGGACGAACTCGGTGAAGGAGTTGGCCACGGCGATGATCGGCTTGCGGCCGATGTCCGCGCCCGGTACACCGGAGGCCCGCATAAGGGCGCGGGCGCCCGCCATGTTGCGGCCGTGGGTGACAGTGCGGGACCTCAGCTCGGGCATCGTCGCTCGCTCCGCTCGCTCCTGGGAAGGGATGTGTCTCCTTCGAGCGTACGCCCCGGCTCCAAGATCTGGACACGCTGTCCGCATGGCGGGACGCCGGGCTCAGTCCTCGGTCAGGTCCGAGTGGGTCCTCGGCCCGGCCCGAGTCGGGTCATCCGTTTCGGCCCGGGTCAGGCCCGGTCCGGACCGCCCGGGCTCCCGGTCCGGCCGCCCGGGTCGGGCTCGGTCAGGTACCGCTGGAGCGTGGGCGCGACCATGGCGACGATCTCCTCGGGCCGCGCCGACGCCAGGGGCTCGACCTGGACGACGTACCGCAGGAAGGCGATGCCGAGCATGTGCGAGGCGGCCAGCTCGGCGCGGAACTTCGGATCCGGTACGTCGAGGTCGGCGGCCACCCGCTCCAGCACCCGCCGCAGCACGAAGCCGCGCAGCACCTTGGCGGCGGCCTCGTGGGTGAGCGCCGAGCGGATCACGGCGAGCAGCGGGGCGCGGGTGGCGGGGTTCTCCCAGACGGACAGGAAGTAGCGGGCGAGCCGCTCGCCGATGCCCTCGGTGGACTCACCGACGACCGCGGCGACGACCAGCGCGGGCTCGAAGGAGACCTCGATCGCGGCGGCGAACAGCTCGTCCTTCGTACCGAAGTAGTGGTGGACCAGCGCGGGGTCGACGCCCGCCGCCTTGGCGATGCCGCGCACGGACGTCTTGTCGTACCCGCGCTCGGCGAACTCCGCGCGGGCCGCCTCCATGATGCGGGTGCGGGCGTCCGGGCCCCCGGCGTCCGCGGACCGGGGCGGCCGGCCGGGACCCCTGCGGCCCCCGGCACCCTTCGGCGCGGCCGGCCTCGACCTCTCCCCCGGCCCCTCCCCGGCGGCGCTCACCGGACGCGGGCGGAGGACGCGAGGTGCAGGCGGGTGAAGGCCAGCGCCTCCGCCAGGTCGGCCTCGCGCTCGGCCGCGGACATCGCGCGCCGGGTGTTGACCTCGATGACGACATGGCCGTCGAAGGAGGAGCGCGCCAGGTGCTCCAGCAGCTCGGCGCACGGCTGGGTGCCGCGCCCCGGCACCAGGTGCTCGTCCTTGGCGGAGCCCCGCCCGTCGGCGAGGTGGACGTGGCCCAGCCGGTCACCCATGCGGGCGATCATGTCCATGGCGTCGCTGCGGGCGGTCGCGGTGTGCGACAGGTCGATCGTGTAGTGGCGGTAGTCGTCCTTGCTGACGTCCCACTCCGGCGCGTACGCGAGCATCTCGCGGTCCCGGTAGCGCCACGGGTACATGTTCTCCACCGCGAAGCGCACATCCGTCTCGTCCGCCATCCGCCAGATGCCGTCGATGAAGTCCCGGGCGTACTGGCGCTGCCAGCGGAAGGGCGGGTGCACGACGACCGTCGACGCCCCCAGCTTCTCCGCGGCGGCCTGCGCGCGCTGGAGCTTCACCCACGGGTCGGTCGACCAGACGCGCTGGGTGATCAGCAGGCAGGGCGCGTGCACCGCGAGGACCGGCACCTGGTGGTAGTCGGACAGGCGGCGCAGCGCCTCGATGTCCTGGCTGACGGGATCGGTCCACACCATGACCTCGACACCGTCGTAGCCCAGGCGGGCCGCGATCTCGAAGGCCGTCGCCGTCGACTCCGGATAGACCGAGGCCGTCGACAGGGCGACCTTCGCATCCGGGATGCGCACCACTGATTCCGACGTTTCAGCCACGAGGGACAGACTACGGGCACCCGCTAGGGAGCCGGGAGGTGGTCCAGCCGGCGCAGGATGACGCCCTCGCGCAGCGCCCATGGGCAGATCTCCACCTCCCCGACCCCGAACAGGTCCATCGCGCCCTCCGCGACCAGCGCTCCCGCCAGCAGTTGCGGCGCCCGGCCCTCGGACACGCCGGGCAGGGCGCAGCGCTCCCGGGCGGTCATGGTGGCGAGCCGGGGGACCCACTCCTCCAGTGACGTACGACTCAGGACCCGCTGCACGTACAGGCCCTCGCCGGAGCCGGGAGCACCGGCCAGCCGGGCGAGCTGCTTGAAGGTCTTGGACGTGGCGACGACGTGGTCGGGCCGGCCGAAGCGGGTGAACTCCCCCACAGTGCGTGCTATCTGGGCGCGCAGGTGGCGGCGCAGCGCCTTCACATCGTCGGCGGCCGGCGGGTCGCCGGGCAGCCAGCCGGCGGTGAGCCTGCCCGCGCCGAGCGGGAGGGACACGGCCGCGTCGGGCTCCTCGTCCATCCCGTACGCGATCTCCAGCGAGCCGCCGCCGATGTCGAGCAGCAGCAGCTTCCCCGACGACCAGCCGAACCAGCGGCGGGCGGCTAGGAAGGTGAGGCGGGCCTCCTCCGCGCCGCTCAGGACCTGGAGGTCGACGCCGGTCTCCTCCTTGACCCGCTTGAGTACGGCGTCGGCGTTGGCCGCGTCGCGGATGGCGGAGGTCGCGAAGGGGAGGACCTCCTCGCAGCCCTTGTCCTCGGCGGTGCGCACCGCGTCGTGGGTGATGGTGACGAGCCGCTCGACGCCGTGGGTGCCGATGGAGCCGTCCGCGTCGAGCAGCTCGGCGAGGCGCAGCTCCGCCTTGTGCGAGTGGGCGGGCAGCGGCCGGGCGCCGGGGTGGGCGTCCATCACCAGCAGGTGCACTGTGTTCGAACCGACGTCGAGAACTCCGAGCCTCATGCCCCGAACGCTACTGCGCCGGGCGCATACGCTTGGTGTGTGCCCAAGACGAAGAAGGCGAAGCCCGCCAAGAAGCACGAGAAGTCCCCCGTTCTGCCCGTTGCGCCCGAACCGGGCGTGTCCGATGAAAAGGGCCTGGACTTCCCCCGTGCCTGGGTGGAGTTCCCCGACCCGGCCGACGACGAGCAGGTCTTCCGCTGCGACCTGACCTGGCTCACGTCCCGCTGGACCTGCATCTTCGGCAGCGGCTGCCAGGGCATCCAGGCCGGGCGGGCGGACGACGGCTGCTGCACGCTGGGCGCGCACTTCTCCGACGAGGAGGACGAGCAGCGGGTGGCGTCGCACGTGGCGCGGCTCACGCCCGAGCTGTGGCAGTTCCACGGCGAGGGCACCTCGGAGGGCGGCTGGGTGCAGCTCGACGAGGACGGCGACCGCCAGACCCGCCGCTGGCAGGGCTCCTGCATCTTCCAGAACCGGCCGGGCTTCGCGGGCGGCGCGGGCTGCGCGCTGCACATCCTGGCGCTCCGGGAGGGCCGCGAGCCGCTGGAGACCAAGCCGGACGTCTGCTGGCAGCTCCCGGTGCGGCGCACGTACGACTGGATCGACCGGCCCGACGACACCCGGGTGCTGCAGATCTCGATCGGTGAGTACGACCGCCGGGGCTGGGGCCCGGGCGGCCACGACCTGCACTGGTGGTGCACCTCCGCCACCTCGGCGCACGGCGCGGGCGAGCCGGTGTACGTGACGTACCGCCCGGAGCTGACGGAGCTCATGGGCAAGGCCGCCTACGACGTGCTGGTGGAGCTGTGCGAGGCCCGCCTCGCCTCGCAGCTCCCGCTGGTGGCACCGCACCCGGCGGACCCGGTCTAGGAAGCCGGCTCGGTGGCCGGGTCGGGCGTCGGCTCGGGGTCGGTCGTCGGCGGCGGGGTGTCCGAGGGCGTGGGGTCCGGCGACGGCGGCGGGGTCGTCGGGTCGGGCGTCGGCTCGGGGTCCGTCGTCGGCGGCGGGGTCGGGTCCGGTGACGGCGGCGGGGTCGGCGCCGGGGTGGTCGGCGCGGGCATCGTCGGGGCCGGTCCGGTCGGTACGGGCGGCGGGTCCGGCAGCGGGCGGGAGGCGCCGCGGCCCTCGATCCGCACCACCGCGCCCGCCGGGTCCACACCGACGCGGGCCGACCAGGCGCCCGCCGGTTCGCGGGCGTGGTCCACGAAGACGCGCACGGTGACCGACCGGCCGGGCGCGAGCGTCCCGGAGGCGCGGCTCGCGTAGAGCCAGGGCGCGTCCGTCCACAGCGACCACGCCACCGGGGCGCCGCCCGAGGCGGTGAGCGTCACCAGGGTGGTGTCGCCCGCGCCGGGCCGGGCGGTGACCGTGATCCGCCCCTGCGCGGCGCGGCCGGGGGCGGCGGGCGGGGGCGTCCCGGCGCTGACCACCTCGACGGAGACGGGCGAGCGGCCGGGGGCGGAGCGGCCGCCGGGCTCGGCCCGGGCGCTGCCGGTGTTCTCGTAGTACCCGGACGCCCCGTCCCGCGCCCCGCCGTCGGCGCGGGCGGCGTGGTCGTCCGCGGCCGACACCGGGGGGCCGCCGTGGCCCTCCCCGGTCACCGGCGCTCCCCGGTACGCCGCCCACAGGGCGAGCACGGGCGCCGCGACCACGGTGGCCACCACGGTCGTCGTCACCGCCCGGGCCCGCATCCGGTCGCGGCGCGCCGCGTGGTCCTTCGGGTCCAGGGGGAAGCCGTCCCGGCCGAACCGCGGGGCGCCCGCCCGCGCCCGCGGGACGCTCAGCATGGCGACGTACGCCGCCGCCCTCGGCGCCTCGACCAGCGGCAGCCGCGCGGGGGTGACCGAGGAGCCGGGCCAGGGCGCGACCGCCCCGGCGCGCTCGGCGGCGCGGCGGCAGCGCGGGCAGTCGTCGACGTGCCGGACCAGCTCGCGGCGGAGCGTGGCGGACAGCAGCAGCTGGTTGTCGCCGGTGAGCCGGGCGACGGCCGGGCACGTGCCGGTCTCCACGACGGCGAGCGCGGCGCGGGTGCGCTCCACCTCGCAGGCCCCGGCGGAGAGCAGCTCGCGGGCGGTGAACGGCTCCAGGCCGAGGACGGTGGCGACCTGCGGGGCGGCGAGGCGGTGCCGGACGGCCAGCTCCAGCGCCTCGCGCTGCTCGGGCGTGGTGCCGGCGGCCTCGGGCCAGGCGAGGAGGGCCAGGTCGCGGCGGCGCTGCGCGGCGGTCTCGTCGGACGGGCGGGGGGCGCCGGGGTGCGCGGGCGGGCCGGAGTGCGGGCCGGCGCACGGGGCCGGGGCGGGGCCGGCGTGTGCCCCCTGGCCCTGCTGTCTGCGGCGTCTGCGCTGCTCGCCCAGCTCGCGCAGGCAGGCCCAGCGGGCGAGTGCGTACAACCACGCCCTGCGCTCCGGCTCGCCGGCGGGGCACCGCCCGGACTGCCGCTCGGAGATGGCCAGGACGTCGCCGAGCACGGCCGTCGCCACGTCGTGGTCGCCCAGCACCGAGAGGCAGTAGGTGAACAGCCCGTCCAGATACGGCTCGTACCGCGCGGGCGGGCGCTGGGCCAGGGTGCGGGGCCCGGGCCGGGGCGCGCGGCGCGGCGCCCGGTGTGCGCCGGGGGTGTGCGTGGGGGGCTCCAGCCTGCTGCTCGTCACCCGGCGACCGTAGGCAGTGGACGGCACACCGTTCGTACCCCTTCCGCACTTTTAATCCTTACGGGTGAACGTATCCCTCAAAAGGGGACAGGAAGCGTGGATTCCGCGGCGTTCACCCACCCGGGCGGCGACGGCGTTGTCAGTGGGGCCCGCTACGGTCTTCGGCATGGCTGCCCGTACGAAATCCGCCAAGGACCGGCCCTCCTACCGCTGCACCGAGTGCGGATGGACGACCGCCAAATGGCTCGGCCGCTGCCCCGAGTGCCAGGCGTGGGGGACGGTGGAGGAGTACGGCGCGCCCGCCGTCCGCACCACCGCGGCGGGGCGCGTGTCCACCGCCGCGCTGCCGATCGGCCAGGTCGACGGCCGGCAGGCCACCGCCCGGACGACCGGGGTGGACGAGCTGGACCGCGTCCTGGGCGGCGGCCTGGTGCCCGGCGCGGTCGTGCTCCTCGCCGGTGAGCCCGGCGTCGGCAAGTCGACCCTGCTGCTCGACGTGGCGGCGAAGGCGGCGAGCGACGACCACCGCACGCTGTACGTCACGGGCGAGGAGTCCGCGAGCCAGGTCCGGCTGCGGGCCGACCGGATCGGCGCGCTCAGCGACCACCTGTACCTGGCGGCCGAGACGGACCTGTCCGCCGTGCTGGGCCACCTCGACGCGGTGAAGCCGTCGCTGCTGGTCCTCGACTCCGTCCAGACGGTGGCCTCCCCCGAGATCGACGGCGCCCCCGGCGGCATGGCCCAGGTCCGCGAAGTCGCCGGCGCGCTGATCCGCGCGTCCAAGGAGCGGGGCATGTCCACCCTGCTGGTGGGCCACGTCACCAAGGACGGCGCGATCGCCGGCCCCCGCCTGCTGGAACACCTCGTGGACGTCGTCCTGTCCTTCGAGGGCGACCGGCACGCCCGGCTGCGCCTGGTGCGGGGCGTGAAGAACCGGTACGGGGCGACGGACGAGGTCGGCTGCTTCGAGCTGCACGACGAGGGCATCACCGGACTCGCCGACCCCAGCGGGCTGTTCCTCACGCGCCGCGCGGAGGCCGTGCCCGGCACGTGCCTGACGGTCACTCTGGAGGGGCGCCGGCCGCTGGTCGCCGAGGTGCAGGCGCTCACGGTCGACTCGCAGATCCCGTCGCCCCGGCGCACCACGTCCGGTCTGGAGACGTCCCGCGTCTCCATGATGCTGGCCGTCCTCGAACAGCGCGGCCGGATCACCGCGCTCGGCAAGCGGGACATCTACTCCGCGACGGTCGGCGGGGTGAAGCTCTCCGAACCGGCCGCCGACCTGGCCGTCGCGCTGGCCCTCGCCTCGGCCGCGAGCGACACCCCGCTCCCGAAGAACCTGGTCGCCATCGGCGAGGTGGGCCTCGCGGGCGAGGTCCGCCGCGTCACGGGCGTCCAGCGCCGGCTCGCCGAGGCCCACCGGCTCGGCTTCACCCACGCGCTGGTCCCGGTGGACCCGGGCAAGGTCCCGCCGGGCATGAAGGTCACGGAGGTCGCCGACATGGGCGACGCGCTGCGGGTCCTGCCCCGCGCCCGCCGCCGCGCCGCGCCCGCGCAGGAGGCCGCCCCCCAGGGCTGACCCCGTGCGGGGCGCTCCTGCCGGGGCGGGCGGGGTTCGGTTGCGCCCGGTGGGTACGGTCGGGGCCCCTCCGGGCTCACCTCCTCGCGGTTGGCGGGGCACCCACCCGCGCGACGGTGCCGTCACTCGCCGCCAACCGCTGCGGGGGCGACCCTGCACGGCCCCTCCGCGCCGCGGTCGATCACCTGCGCGCCGCAGTGAATCCGGCCCGCGGACGGCGTACGGCCCGGGCCGCGGCCGTGCAGGGTCGCCCCCGCAGGCGCTGGCGGCGCCGACAGGGCTCCCTTACGTGTGACCCAAGGCCGCCGGCGCCGAGGAGGTGAGCCCGGAGGGGCCGGGGCCCACCCCCACCGGCAGGTACCGCACCCCGGGGCGAAACCGGACAAGTCCGCCGCCCTGCCCGCGCCGTGCACGGTGGGGCGAACCGGGGCGGAGCGGGCGGGAGCCCGACGGGCGTGGGCGGGGTCGCTAGACTTTGCCCAGGTCTCGCCCATCCGTACGAGCCGGAGGAGTGCAGTGGCAGCCAAGGACGGGGCAGCAGCTCCCGGAAAGTCCGGCGCGGGCTCCGGCAACGAGGCGCTCATGCGCGCCTCGCTCAGCGCCGTCGCCCCGGGCACGTCCCTGCGCGACGGACTGGAGCGCATCCTCCGGGGCAACACCGGCGGTCTCCTCGTGCTGGGCATGGACAAGACCGTCGAGTCGATGTGCACCGGCGGCTTCGTGCTGGACGTGGAGTTCACCGCGACCCGGCTGCGCGAGCTGTGCAAGCTCGACGGCGCGCTCATCCTCGACAAGGACATCACCAAGATCCTCCGCGCGGGCGTCCAGCTGGTCCCCGACGCGTCCATCCCGACCGAGGAGACCGGCACCCGCCACCGCACCGCGGACCGGGTGTCCAAGCAGTGCGGTTTCCCGGTCGTCTCCGTCTCGCAGTCGATGCGGCTGATCGCGCTGTACGTCGACGGCGAGCGGCGCGTTCTGGAGGAGTCGGCCGCGATCCTGTCCCGCGCCAACCAGGCCCTCGCCACCCTGGAGCGGTACAAGCTCCGCCTCGACGAGGTCGCCGGCACGCTCTCGGCGCTGGAGATCGAGGACCTGGTGACCGTGCGGGACGTCACCGCCGTCGCGCAGCGCCTGGAGATGGTGCGCAGGATCGCCACCGAGATCGCGGAGTACGTCGTCGAGCTCGGCACCGACGGGCGGCTGCTCGCCCTCCAGCTGGACGAGCTGATCGCGGGCGTCGAGCCGGAGCGGGAGCTGGTGGTCCGCGACTACGTCCCGGAGCCGACCGCGAAGCGGTCGCGTACGGTCGCGGAGGCGCTCACCGAGCTGGACGCGCTCAGCCACGCCGAGCTGCTGGAACTGCCGATCGTGGCCCGGGCCCTGGGGTACACCGGTTCGCCCGAGGCCCTCGACTCGGCGGTGTCGCCGCGCGGTTACCGGCTGCTGGCGAAGGTCCCGCGGCTGCCGGGCGCGATCATCGAGCGGCTGGTGGAGCACTTCGGCGGGCTCCAGAAGCTGCTCGCCGCGAGCGTGGACGACCTCCAGACCGTCGACGGGGTCGGTGAGGCGCGGGCGCGCAGCGTCCGCGAGGGCCTGTCGCGGCTGGCCGAGTCGTCCATCCTGGAGCGGTACGTCTGACCCCCGGCGCCCCGGGTGCTCAGTCCTTCGTCAGCGTGAACGACGCGGGCAGCACCTTCATGCCCGGCACGGTCGCCTCGACCAGGTAGGTGCCCGGCCCGGCGGCCGCGGCGGGCGGGGTCGCGCAGCGCGGCGCGCTTCGGCGGCGGTCCCACTCCACGGTGTGCGTCACGCTGCCGCCGGCCGGGACGCGCAGCAGCAGGGTGCCGGGGCCGCGGGGGCAGTCCTTGGAGGCCCAGACCTGGTCGGCCTCGTCGTTCTTGATGGTGAGGACGGCGGTGGCGGGGCCGAGGTCGGTCTTGCAGGGGGCGGCGGAGGTGTTGCGGGCCACGAGCTGGAAGCGGGGCGTCTCACCGGGCGCGTACCGCACCTTGACGCTGCGCAGCGTCAACTGGACCGAGCCCGGGGAGCAGTTGGGGAGCGGGGAGTTCGCCGGGACCTGCTGACCGCCGGCCGCGCCGCCGGACCCGGACCCGGTGCCCGAGCCGCCGCCGGCGCCGGACCCCGCGCCCGTACCGGAAGAGTCGCCCGGCCCCGTACCGCCGTCGGCGCCATCGCCCGCCCCACCGGCGCCCGGTGACGTGGTGTCACCGTTCTTGCCGCCGTCGGCTCCGCCGCCGGGACCCGATTCGTCGCGCCCGCCCGGCTGTTCGCTGATCGCCGGTCCGGAGCGGGACGGCCCGGGGGTGATGGAGGTGGCGGGTGCGGCCCCGTCGGAGCGGTCGCCGCCGTTGTCGCCCCGGTCGTCACCGGAACTGACGAACCATACGATCAGCAGCGCGAGCAGCGCGACCAGACTCGCCGCGACTGCCCTCCGTCGCCAGTAGATGGAGGAGGGAAGCGGCCCGACCGGATTGCGCAGAGATCCCACGGACCGAACTGTACGAGAGATCGGCGCCAACTCCCGCGCCACATGCCGCCCGTGCGCGAAGTTTTGCCGATCATCACACCCGAAGACCCGGGCTCGGGTCGGAGCGGCTCCGTGCGCCAGGTACCGTCCGTAGCCATGAGCCAGGACCTCTATCGCGACATCACCGACCTCGCCCACGACACGCCGGGCTGGCTGCAGCTCGTCGCCGAGCTGTGGACGGAGGCCGGACTGCTGCTGTTCGGTGTGCTGTTCCTCGCCGGCTGGTGGCGGGCGCGGGCCGCCGAGTCCCGTGCGGTGGCGGTGGCCGTGCTGGCGCCGCTGGGCACCGCGTTCGGTTATGTGGTGAGCGAGCTGCTGAAGTCGGTGGTGGACGAGGAGCGTCCGTGCCGCGCGGTGGCGGGGGCCGCGACGTCGCTGGTGGAGTGCCCGCCGTACGGGGACTGGTCCTTCCCGAGCAACCACTCGGCGATCGCGGGCGCGGCGGCGGTGGCCCTGGCGCTGGCGTGGCGCGGGATCGTGTGGCTGACGGTGCCGATGGCGCTGCTGATGGCCTTCTCGCGGGTGTTCGTCGGGGTGCACTACCCGCACGACGTGGCGGCCGGGCTGGTGCTGGGCGCGCTGATGGCGGTGCTGTTCGTGAAGCTGCTGACGGGGCCGACCCGGGCGCTCGCCGACACCATGCGGATGAGCCGGTCGGCGCTCGCGGCCTGGCTGGCCGGCCCGGGGCCCGCCGTCCCGGCGCCGCCCGCCGGTACGGGTGCGGGGCGCGCCGGGAACCGGCGGCGCCGGGAGCCGATGCACCGCCGTTCCTGAGGAACGTGCCAGGATCGGGGGTGCCATGACTGCGATCCCCTCCATCCCCGAGACCACGCCCGGGTCGGGGCCCGGCACCGACGGCCTGCACACGCGCGTGCTCGCCTGGTTCGAGCAGAACGCCCGCGATCTCCCCTGGCGCCGCCCCGAGGCGGGCGCCTGGGGGGTGATGGTCAGCGAGTTCATGCTCCAGCAGACTCCGGTCGCCCGGGTGCTCCCGGTGTACGAGCAGTGGCTGGCCCGCTGGCCACGTCCGGCGGACCTGGCCGCCGAGGCCCCCGGTGAGGCGGTGCGCGCCTGGGGCCGCCTGGGCTATCCGCGCCGGGCGCTGCGCCTGCACGGCGCGGCGGTGGCGATAACGGAACGGCACGGCGGCGACGTACCGCGTGAGCACGCCCAGCTGCTCGCGCTGCCCGGCATCGGCGAGTACACGGCGGCGGCGGTGGCCTCGTTCGCGTACGGGCAGCGCCATGCGGTGCTGGACACCAATGTGCGACGGGTCCTGGCCCGGTCGGTGACCGGGGTGCAGTATCCGCCGAACGCGACGACGGCCGCCGAGCGGAAGCTGGCGCGGGCGCTGCTGCCGGACGACGAGCGGACGGCGGCGCGCTGGGCGGCGGCGTCGATGGAGCTGGGCGCGCTGGTGTGCACGGCGCGGGGCGAGGACTGCGCCCGGTGCCCGATCGCCGGGCAGTGCGCCTGGCGGCTGGCGGGCAAGCCGGCGCACGACGGCCCGGCGCGGCGCGGTCAGACGTACGCGGGCACGGACCGCCAGGTGCGCGGCCGGCTGCTGGCGGTGCTGCGCGACGCGGTGGGGCCGGTGGAGCAGGCCGCGCTGGACGCGGTGTGGCACGAGCCGGTGCAGCGGGCCCGCGCGCTGGACGGGCTGGTGGCGGACGGTCTGGTGGAGCCGCTGGAGGGCGGCCGGTACCGGCTTCCGGCGGGCTGACCGCCCGGCGGGCGAGGGCGCCGGTGACCGCCGGCGCCCCCCGGCGCCCCTCCGCCGTGATGTGACAGCACCGCTGTTACACAACCGATGGCTGGCCGTGCGTCCTCCGACGTCCTGCGCGGACAGCGCCGTGACACGAGATCCGTAGCGTCTCCGTTCGACAGCAAGACCGGGGAAAAACGGGGATCGGAGGCGGTTCGGGATGACGCACGGCGAGGTGCTCGAATTCGAGGAGTACGTACGCACGCGGCAGGACGCGCTGCTGCGCAGCGCCCGGCGCCTCGTCCCGGACCCGGTGGACGCGCAGGACCTGCTGCAGACCGCGCTGGCGCGTACGTACGGCCGCTGGGACGGCATAGCGGACAAGTCCCTCGCCGACGCCTACCTGCGCCGCGTCATGATCAACACCCGTACGGAGTGGTGGCGGGCCCGGAAGCTGGAGGAGGTGCCCACCGAGCAGCTGCCCGACGCGTCCGTCGACGACGCGACCGAGCAGCACGCCGACCGGGCCCTGCTGATGGACATCCTGAAGGTGCTGGCGCCCAAGCAGCGCAGCGTCGTGGTGCTGCGGCACTGGGAGCAGATGAGCACCGAGGAGACGGCCGCCGCGCTCGGCATGTCGACCGGTACGGTGAAGTCCACGCTCCACCGGGCGCTGGCCCGGCTCCGCCAGGAGCTGGAGAGCAGGGCCGCCGACGCCGACGCCGGTACCCGGGCCCCGGAGCGTGCCGGCCGGGTGGAGCGCCTGGCCGGACGTGGCCACGAACGGGGGCGGGAGCGGTGCGCGGCCTGAGCGCCAGGGACAACGGCAGGGACGACAACGGCAGAGACCCGAGCGGCACCGGGGGCATCCGGGCGGCGGGCACCGCGG
Organism: Streptomyces sp. NPDC015131; assembly: GCF_043079975.1. Lineage (NCBI taxonomy): Bacteria > Bacillati > Actinomycetota > Actinomycetes > Kitasatosporales > Streptomycetaceae > Streptomyces > Streptomyces sp. NPDC015131. Next base: position 20,242 of record NZ_JBIBVB010000005.1, read on the forward strand.
CGGTCGCGGTGGCCGTCGCCGTCGGCCTGTTGACGGCCGGGTGCTCCACCGGCGGCACGGGCACCCGCGACGAGGGCGCGGCCCGCGCGGACGCGGGAACGCCGTCGAGCGCGCCCGCCCCGTCGACGGCCGGGTCGTCCCCCCTGAAGAAGGTGGACGCGGTCCGGCTGATCAAGAACGACCCCAAGGTGAGCGCCCGGGTCAAGGACGAGCTGAAGCCGTGCGCGGAGGACGCCTACCCGGTCGACACCTCGTACGGCAGCCTGACCGACTCGGGCGCGCCGGATGTCGTGGTGAACGTCCTGACCTGCGGGGACGCCGTGGGCGTGGGCACGTATGTGTACCGCGCGGGGGAGGCCAAGGACGACGCCAAGGGCACCGCGTACGAGAATGTCTTCGCCCTGGAGGAGCCGGCGGTCTACTCGGCGATCGACCGGGGCGACCTGGTGGTCACCAAGCAGGTGTACGCGGAGGACGACCCGGTGTCGTACCCCTCGGGCGAGGACGTGATCACCTACCGGTGGGCGGGGAACAAGTTCTCCGAGCACGACCGGGTGCACAACGAGTACAGCAAGACGGTCGACGGCGGCCTGGAGGCCCCGGACGAGCCGTCCGCGCCCAGCAAGAGCTGACCCGCGGGCGCGCCGGCCGGGCGCGGCCCGGTAGCGGCCGGGCAGCAGCCGAAAAGCCGACGACAGCCGACGAGAGCCAGGGAGAGAAGACGTCGATGGCGGAGACCCGTGTCCTGTTCGTGGAGGACGACGACGTCATTCGTGAGGCCACCCAGCTCGCCCTGGAGCGCGACGGCTTCGCGGTGACCGCCATGCCGGACGGGCTGTCCGGGCTGGAGGCGTTCCGCGAGCGGCGGCCGGACATCGCGCTGCTGGACGTGATGCTGCCCGGCATGGACGGCGTGAGCCTGTGCCGGCGCATCCGCGACGAGTCGACGGTGCCGGTGATCATGCTGTCGGCCCGCGCCGACTCGATCGACGTGGTGCTGGGCCTGGAGGCGGGCGCCGACGACTATGTGACCAAGCCCTTCGACGGCGCCGTGCTGATGGCCCGCATCCGCGCGGTGCTGCGCCGCTTCGGGCACGCGGGCGGCCCGGCGGGCGGCGGGGACGCCGACGCGTCGGTGCGGGAGGGCGGGGTGCTCGTCTTCGGCGACCTGGAGGTCGACACCGACGGCATGGAGGTCCGCAGGGGCGGCGCCCCGGTGGCGCTCACCCCGACCGAGATGCGGCTGCTGCTGGAGTTCTCGTCGGCGCCGGGCACGGTGCTGTCGCGGGACAAGCTGCTGGAGCGGGTCTGGGACTACGGCTGGGGCGGCGACACCCGGGTCGTGGACGTGCATGTGCAGCGGCTGCGCACCAAGATCGGCCAGGACCGGATCGAGACGGTCCGCGGCTTCGGCTACAAGCTCAAGGGATGAGGACGCCCGCGCTGCGCACCGGGGTCCGGTGGAAGATCTCGATCGCCATCGCCGCCGTGGGCGCGCTGGTGGCGGTGGCGCTCAGCCTCGTCGTCCACAACGCCGCCCGGGTTTCGATGCTCGGCAACGCCCGTGACGTGCAGATGGAGCGGCTGCTGTTCGCGCAGCGGATGTACGAGGCGGCCAAGCCGAAGACCGACCCGAAGTTCGGCGCCAAGCTCAACGACCCGGCGCTGCCGTCGCAGCTGGACGACCTGATGCGGGAGCGGCGGCGCGGGACGTATGTGCAGGAGCACGAGGAGGGCCCGCCGGACGTGTGGGCGGCGGTGCCGCTGGGGAACGGGGACGTGCTGTCCCTGCACAGCCAGTTCGCCAGCCGTTCCACGACGATCATGCGGGACCTGGACGAGGCGCTGGTCGTCGGCTCGGTGTCGGTGGTCTTCGGCGGCTGCGCGCTGGGCGTCCTGATCGGCGGCCAGCTGTCGCGCCGGCTGCGCAAGGCGGCCACCGCGGCCGGGAAGGTCGCCCAGGGCAATACGGAGGTCCGGGTCCGGGACGCCATCGGCGGTGTCGTACGCGACGAGACGGACGAGCTGGCGCGGGCGGTGGACGCGCTGACGGACGCGCTGAACGAGCGGATCGAGGCCGAGCGGCGGGTCACCGCGGACATCGCGCACGAGCTGCGCACCCCGGTGACCGGGCTGCTGACGGCGGCCGAGCTGCTGCCGCCCGGCCGGCCGGCCGAGCTGGTGCGGGACCGGGCGCAGGCGATGCGCACCCTGGTGGAGGACGTGCTGGAGGTGGCCCGGCTGGACAGCGCCTCCGAGCGGGCCGAGCTGCAGGAGATCGCGCTGGGCGAGTTCGTGGAGCGGCGGGTGGTGGCGCTGGACCCGGACGCGGTGGTGCGGGTGGTGCACGAGTCGTGGGTGAACACCGATCCGCGGCGGCTGGAGCGGATCCTGGGGAACCTGCTGGCCAATGCCGCCAAGCACGGCGGGGGGCCGGTGGAGGTCACGGTCGAGGGCCGGGTGGTACGGGTCCGCGACCACGGGCCGGGTTTCCCGGAGGCCCTGCTGCGGGAGGGCCCGAGCCGCTTCCGTACGGGGACGAGCGACCGCGCCGGGCAGGGCCACGGGCTGGGGCTGACCATCGCGGCCGGCCAGGCGCGGGTGCTGGGCGCGCGGCTCACCTTCCGCAACGCCGCCCCGACCGGTACGGCGCCGGGGTCGGGGGGCGCGATCGCGGTGCTGTGGCTGCCGGAGCACGCCCCGACGACGACGGGCAGCTTCCCGATACTGCGCCTGCCGGACGCGCGCTGACGGCGGCGGCCCCTTGGTCGCGGGGCCGCCGCCGGTCGTGTCGTGCGGCGGTCTCGGCGGCCGGTACTACTCGGCGGCCGGGGCGTCGGGGCCGGGGCCGGCGCCCTTGAGCGGGACCTCCTTGACGAAGAACGCCGCCAGGAAGCCGAGGACCGCGACCGCCGCGCCCACCAGGAACGCCAGGTGGATGCCGGAGGACACCGCGAGCTGGTACGCCTCGCGCACCGGGTCCGGCAGCTGCGCCAGGGCGTCCGCGGTGAGCTGGGCCGACTGCTCGGTGGCGGCGCCGCCTCCCCGTACCGCCATCTCGTCCTGCACCCGCCCGGTGAACAGCGCGCCCATGACGGCGACGCCGAAGGACGAGCCGAGCGTACGGAAGAGGGTGGTGGACGAGGAGGCCACGCCCATGTCCTTCATCTCGACGCTGTTCTGCGCGACGAGCATGGTGATCTGCATCAGGAAGCCCATGCCCGCGCCGAGGACGGCCATGTAGACGCCCGAGGTCAGGCGGGAGGTGCCGGTGTCCATCTGGGCGAGCAGGAAGAGGCCGAGGACCATCAGAGCGCCGCCCGCGATGGGGAAGATCTTGTACTTGCCGGTGTTGGTGGTCACCCGGCCGGCGATCAGCGAGACGGCCATCATGGCCAGCAGCATCGGCAGGAGCAGCAGGCCGGAGTTGGTGGCGGAGGCGCCCTGCACGGACTGCTGGTACAGCGGCAGGAAGAGCGTGGCGCCGAACATCACGAAGCCTGTGAGGAAGCCGATCACGGACATCAGCGTGAAGTTGCGGCTGCGGAAGATGTGCAGCGGCATGATCGGCTCGGGCGCGCGGGTCTGCACGTACAGGAAGGCGGCGAGGGTGGTGACGCCGAGGGCGCTCAGCCCGGTGATGACGGGGGAGCCCCAGGCGTACTCGGTGCCGCCCCAGGTGGTGACCAGGACGATCGCGGTGATGCCGACGGTGAGCAGCGCCGCGCCGAGGTAGTCGATCCGGGGCCGGCGGTCGCGCTGCTGCCGCGGGAGGTGCAGGACGGCGGTGACCATGGCGAGGGCGACGGCGCCGAGCGGCAGGTTGATGTAGAAGGACCAGCGCCAGCCCCAGTGGTCGGTGATGGTGCCGCCGACGAGCGGGCCGCCGATCATGGCGAGGGCCATGACGCCGGCCATCATGCCCTGGTACTTGCCGCGCTCCCGCGGGGGTATCAGGTCGCCGATGATCGCCATGACGCCGACCATCAGGCCGCCGGCGCCCAGGCCCTGCACGGCCCGGAAGCCGATGAGCTGGCCCATGTCCTGGGCCATGCCGCTGAGCGCCGAGCCGATGAGGAAGATGACGATGGAGGCGAGGAAGGTGCTCTTGCGGCCGTAGAGGTCGCCGAGCTTGCCCCAGATCGGGGTGGAGGCGGCGGTGGCGAGGGTGTAGGCGGTGACGACCCAGGAGAGGTGGGCGAGGCCGCCCAGCTCGCCGACGATCGTCGGCATGGCGGTGCCGATGATCATGTTGTCGAGCATCGCCAGCAGCATGGCGATCATCAGGGCGAGCAGGACCACCCGGACGCTGCGCTGGGGTCTGTCCCGCTTCTCCTCCACCGGTTTCGCCGCCGCTTCACTCAGCTGGGTCACGATCCACTCCCGTTACTTACTTGCCGCCCGGCTAGTTACTAGACTGGGGGACAGTAGACCCGTCACTTGCCGGGCGTCAAGTAAGTTTCGTGGGAGCGGACCATGGCCAGAGGCAACACCCGTCAGCGCATCCAGGACGTGGCCCTCGAACTCTTTGCCGAGCAGGGCTACGAGAAGACCTCGCTGCGGGAGATCGCGGAGCGGCTGGAGGTCACGAAGGCGGCGCTGTACTACCACTTCAAGACCAAGGAGGACATCGTCATCAGCCTGTTCCGCGACCTGACCAGGCCCATCGACGACCTGATCGCCTGGGCCCAGGAGCAGCCGCGGACGCTGGAGACCAAGACGGAGATCCTCCGCCGCTACCACGCCGCCCTCATCGGGGCGACGCCGCTGTTCCGGTTCATGCAGGAGAACCAGGCGACCGTACGGGACCTGAGCATCGGCGAGACGTTCAAGGAGCGCATGATCACGCTCACCGGCCTGATCGAGGAGCCGGACCTGGCGATGGCCGACCGGGTGCGGTGCGTCAGCGCGCTGTTCACGATGCACGCCGGGATGTTCTTCATGCAGCACGTCGACGGCGACCCCGAGGAGAAGCGTGAAGCCGTCCTCGACGTCGCCGTCGATCTGGTGACCCGGGCCCATGGCGGGCCGGCGCGGGGCTGAGCCCGCCGGGTCGGGGCATCAGATGATGACGCCCTCGGAGCGCAGGAACTTCGCCGGGTTGAGCGCCGAGCCGTAGTTCGGGGTCGTACGGATCTCGAAGTGCAGGTGCGGGCCGGACGAGTTACCGGTGTTGCCGGACTTGGCGATCAGCTGGCCGGTCTTCACCTTCTGGCCGGCGTGCACGTTGATCTTCGACAGGTGGGCGTACTGCGAGTACTGGCCGTTGGCGTGCTTGACCACGATGGCGTTGCCGTACGCGGGGCCGTCGCCGCCGCCGTTGGGGCCGGCCTTCACGACGGTACCGGCGTGGGCGGCCTTGACGGGGGTGCCGACCGGCACGGCGAAGTCCTGGCCCGAGTGCTTGTGGGACCACATGTTGCCGCCCTGGTTGAAGCTGGCGGTCAGGTGGTACTGGCCGACCGGCTTGACCCAGGAGACGGCCTTCTTCGCGGCGGCCTTCTTGGCAGCGGCCTTCTTCGCGGCGGCGGCCTTCTTGGCGGCGGCGGCCTTCTGCGCGGCGGCCTTGGCCTGGGCGTCGGCCTGGGCGGCCACGGCGGCGGCCGGGTTGGCGGCGACGGGGGTCGTCTTGCTGTCGGCGGCGAAGGCGGCACCGCCTCCGAACACCATCGACGCTCCCAGGCCGGCGGCGGCGAGAGCGACGACGGCGTTGCGGCTGGGGTTGATGACGCGCTTCGACATACGGGGAAGTCCTCCGGACAAGAACGGACCCGACGCGAGCGGCGCGCCGGGCGGGTTGACTCATCCTTGGTAACCCGGCCCCCCATCTCGCCTCAAACCCCCCATCTACGACATCAGGTCGTAGAGGGGACGGTGTGACGCAGCCTCTTGACGGGCATGGCTCACCGGGGCTTGAGCCCGATATGTCCTTGGAAAGTAAGGTTTGGCCCCCTTCGCACCACGGCGCCCGGCGCCCCAGCGCCCGCCCGGCGCCCCCGGCACCCGCCACAACCCCGGGGAACGCCCGCCCCTCCCCGGCCGGGCGCACTATTCCGCGTAGTACGTCCGAAATGGCCTGTGCGCCTTGTCACCACGCGCCGCCCCGATTCGTGACCTGGCCCACGCGATCCGGACTACGCTCGGCGGTCGACGATCACCGCCACGGCTCCGGGGGGACACACGTGGACCCAGCACTCATCGGCACCCGCCTCGCGTCGAGCGCCATCGCCCCGCTCGTCAGGAAGCTGTTCCGCCCGGAGGGCCCCGGCGCCGGGCTGGTCGACCGGCCCGTACGCCTGACCGCGCTCCTCTCCTTCTCGGAGAAGACCACCGTGCGGGAGGCCGACGTCCGGAAGATCGCGGCCGAGCTGGTCGACCGCGCCCTGCGCGCCGGCGAGCGGCCCGTACCGCCCGACGAGGAGCAGGCGGTCGTGGACGCCCTCACCACGACCCTCTCCAGCCTCGGGGACCTCGGCCTCACCGACGCCCAGGCCGTCGGCCTCGGCCCCGAGGCCCTCGCCCGGAGACTGCGCGGCGCCTCCGGCTCCCCCCAGCGGTATCTGTCGGCCGACGCCACCCACCTCCACGACCGGCTGCTCGACTCCGCCTGCCTCCACGTCCTGCACTTCCTGACCACCCGGTCGACGTTCGTGGCCCGCACCCTGGTCGAGCAGACCAGGGCCCAGGCGGAGCTGATCTCGAAGATCGACGAACTCATCCGGCGCACACCCCGCCCCGACGCCCGTGACACCGCCTTCGAACGCCGCTACCGCGACCACCTGGCGGAGAAGTACGGGCGGCTGACCATCCACGGCGTGGACCTGGACCACTCCGCGGACATGTGGCCCCTGGACCTGGCCTACCTCAGCCTGGAGGCCACCCACACCACGGGCTCGCCCCCGGATCCGCGGTCGGCGCCGGCGTCCCTGACCGCCGACCGGGCCCTCGCCGAACGGGACCGCGTCCTGCTGCGCGGCGACGCGGGCTCCGGGAAGACCACCCTCGTCCAGTGGCTCGCGGTGACCGCCGCCCGCCCGGGCCCCGGAGCCGCCCGGGCGCACCTCCACGACGTGGTCCCCTTCGTGCTGCCCCTGCGCGGCCTGACCCGGCACGGGGAGAGGCTGCCCGGCCCGGACCGCTTCCTCGACGCGGTGGGCTGCCCGCTCGCCGGCCGTCAGCCCGACGGCTGGGCGGACCGCGTCCTGAACGGCGGGCGCGCCCTGGTGCTGGTCGACGGACTGGACGAGGTGCCCCCGGCCGAGCGGGAGGAGGCCCGGGCGTGGCTCCGGGACCTCCTCGCGGTGTACGGCACCAGCCGCTGGCTGGTCACGTCCCGGCCCGCCGCGATCCGCGAGGACTGGCTGGCCCGCGAGGGGTTCACCGAGCTGACGCTGGCACCCATGAGCCACAGCGAGGTCGGCACCTTCATCCGCCGCTGGCACACCGCGGCCGGTGCCGGGGGAAGCCTGCGCGACACCCTGCTCATGGCGGTACGCACCCGGGCCGACCTGGGACGCCTCGCCGTCAACCCGCTGATGTGCGGGCTGATCTGCGCCCTTCACCGGGACCGCCGCGGCTTCCTGCCGCGCGGCCGGAAGGCGCTGTACGACGCGGCCCTGTCGATGCTCCTGGAGCGCCGGGACCGGGAGCGGCGGCTCGGCAACCTCACCGGGCTGGTGCTCGGCGAGGAGGCCCAGATCCAGCTGCTGCAACGGCTCGCGCACTGGCTGACGCGCAACGGGCGCACGGCCATGGACCGCTCCCGGGCGGAGGCCCTCCTCGCGGGCGCCATGCGGGCCGTCCCGGAGGCGGCGGAGGCCGGCGACCCCGGGAAGGTCCTCGGGCACCTGCTCCAGCGGAGCGGACTGCTCCGGGAGCCCGCCCCCGGCACTGTCGACTTCGTGCACCGCACCTTCCAGGACTACCTGGCCGCGCGGGCCATGGTCGAGGAGTGGGACATCGGCCTGCTGGTACGGAACGCCGAGGACGACCAGTGGGAGGACGTGCTCCGGATGGCCGTCGCCCACGCCCGCCCCCGGGAGCGCGCGGAACTCCTCGGTGCCCTGCTCGACCGGATCGACGACACCCCGGACCGCTCCACCCGCTGCCGGCTCACCGTGGTCGCCGCGGCCGCGCTGGAGCAGGCCACGGAGATCGATCCGGCCGTACGGGAGCGCGTCACCCGGCGGGTCTCCGCGCTGGTCCCGCCCGCCTCCCCCGCCGAGGCGCTCGAACTGGCGGCCGCCGGGCCGCTGGTCCTCGGGCTGCTCCCGGGACCGGACGAGGTGCCCGGTGACCAGCACGCCCTCGCGGTCACGGTCACCGCCTCCCGGGTCGGCACCGACGCGGCCGTCCCGGTCCTCGCCCGCTATGTCGACCACCCCTCCCCCGCCGTACGCGGACAGCTCGCCTGGACCTGGCACCGGTTCGACACCGAGTCCTACGGCCGCGAGATCGTCGCCCGGCTCCCCCACGACGACCTCTACCTGGTCGCCAAGTCCACCGCAGAGCTGGCCCACCTCCGGAGCCTGGGAGGCAGGCCCTGGATGCAGGTGGAGGGGAACTTCCCGGCTGAGCAGCTCGGTGCGTACCTGGACCCGCGGCAGCTCACCCGGCTCGACCTCCGGGGCAACGGCACCCTGGCGGACGTGTCGTTCCTCCAGGGCTTCCCCCGCCTGCGCCACCTCTACCTGGCCGACTGCCCGGCCGTCGCCGACCTGTCACCGCTGCGCGGTCTGCCGCGCCTGGAGCACCTCGGCATCGACGCCCGTACGGCCAGGACCGCGGCGGCGCCGGGGGCGCACCCGCACCTCGCGGTGCTGGAGGTGTACGGCGTCGACCACGCCGCGCACCTGGAGGAGCTGCCCGCCGCGTTCCCCGGGCTGGCCCACGTCGACCTCTTCGGGGCCCCCGGCACCGACCCGGACCGGCTCGGCGACCAGGCGCGGCGCCTGTTCCCCGGGGCGTGTGTGAACGTCCCCCGTCATGGGCCCGGGGCTCCCGGTCGCCGGGGTACGGAAAAGGGGCTGCCCCGGTCCGTACGGTGACGTACGGCCGGGGCAGCCCCTTCAGCGGGGGTTACCGCTTACGCGTCCTTCGAGAGGTTGGGGCCGGCGCCGCCGGCGGCCTGCTCGATCGGGGGGACGTCCGGCAGCGCGGACTTCTCCTCGCCGCGGAAGGTGAACTTCTTGTCCTCACCCTCGCCCTCGGTGTCCACGACCACGATGTGACCGGGGCGCAGCTCGCCGAAGAGGATCTTCTCCGAGAGGTGGTCCTCGATCTCGCGCTGGATGGTCCGGCGCAGCGGGCGGGCGCCCATCACGGGGTCGTAGCCGTGCTTGGCCAGGAGCTCCTTGGCGGAACCGCTGAGCTCGATGCCCATGTCGCGGTCCTTCAGGCGCTCGTCCACCTTGGCGATCATCAGGTCGACGATCTGGATGATGTCTTCCTGGCTGAGCTGGTGGAAGACCACCGTGTCGTCGACACGGTTGAGGAACTCGGGCCGGAAGTGCTGCTTCAGCTCTTCGTTGACCTTCGCCTTCATCCGGTCGTAACCGGTCTTGACGTCACCCTGGGCCGCGAAGCCCAGGTTGAAGCCCTTCGAGATGTCCCGGGTCCCGAGGTTGGTCGTCATGATGATGACCGTGTTCTTGAAGTCCACGACCCGGCCCTGGGAGTCGGTCAGGCGACCGTCCTCCAGGATCTGGAGAAGGGAATTGAAGATATCGGGGTGGGCCTTCTCGACCTCGTCGAAGAGGACGACGGAGAACGGCTTCCGGCGCACCTTCTCGGTGAGCTGGCCGCCCTCCTCGTAACCCACGTATCCGGGCGGGGAGCCGAAGAGACGGGAAACCGTGTGCTTCTCGCTGAACTCCGACATGTCGAGGGAGATCATCGCGTCCTCGTCGCCGAAGAGGAATTCGGCGAGCGTCTTGGACAGCTCGGTCTTACCGACACCGGACGGGCCGGCGAAGATGAACGAGCCACCCGGGCGCTTCGGGTCCTTCAGGCCGGCGCGCGTACGGCGGATCGCCTGCGACAGGGCCTTGATGGCGTCCTTCTGCCCGATGACGCGCTTGTGGAGCTCGTCCTCCATGCGCAGCAGCCGGGAGGACTCCTCCTCGGTGAGCTTGAAGACCGGAATGCCGGTGGCGGTCGCCAGGACCTCGGCGATCAGCTCGCCGTCGACCTCGGCGACGACGTCCATGTCGCCGGCCTTCCACTCCTTCTCCCGCTTGGCCTTCGCCGCCAGCAGCTGCTTCTCCTTGTCGCGGAGAGAGGCCGCCTTCTCGAAGTCCTGGGAGTCGATCGCGGACTCCTTGTCCCGGCGGACACCGGCGATCTTCTCGTCGAACTCGCGGAGGTCCGGCGGCGCGGTCATCCGGCGGATGCGCATCCGGGAGCCGGCCTCGTCGATCAGGTCGATCGCCTTGTCCGGCAGGAAGCGGTCCGAGATGTACCGGTCGGCCAGCGTCGCGGCCTGCACCAGCGCCTCGTCCGTGATGGACACGCGGTGGTGGGCCTCGTACCGGTCGCGCAGACCCTTGAGGATCTCGATGGTGTGCGGCAGCGACGGCTCCGCGACCTGGATGGGCTGGAAGCGGCGCTCCAGGGCCGCGTCCTTCTCCAGGTACTTGCGGTACTCGTCGAGCGTGGTGGCGCCGATGGTCTGGAGCTCACCGCGGGCCAGCATCGGCTTCAGGATGGACGCGGCGTCGATCGCGCCCTCGGCGGCGCCCGCACCCACCAGGGTGTGGAGCTCGTCGATGAAGAGGATGATGTCGCCGCGGGTGCGGATCTCCTTGAGGACCTTCTTCAGGCGCTCCTCGAAGTCACCGCGGTAGCGGGAGCCGGCGACCAGCGCGCCCAGGTCCAGGGTGTAGAGGTGCTTGTCCTTGAGGGTCTCGGGCACCTCGCCCTTGACGATGGCCTGCGCCAGGCCCTCGACGACCGCCGTCTTGCCGACGCCGGGCTCGCCGATGAGGACCGGGTTGTTCTTGGTCCGGCGGGACAGCACCTGCATGACCCGCTCGATCTCCTTCTCGCGCCCGATGACCGGGTCGAGCTTGGACTCACGAGCGGCCTGGGTGAGGTTGCGGCCGAACTGGTCGAGGACCAGGGACGTCGAGGGGGTGCCCTCGGCAGGGCCGCCGGCGGTGGCGGCTTCCTTGCCCTGGTAGCCGGAGAGCAGCTGGATGACCTGCTGCCGCACCCGGTTGAGATCGGCGCCCAGCTTCACGAGGACCTGGGCGGCGACGCCCTCGCCCTCGCGGATCAGGCCGAGCAGGATGTGCTCGGTGCCGATGTAGTTGTGGCCGAGCTGGAGGGCCTCGCGGAGCGACAGCTCCAGGACCTTCTTGGCACGGGGCGTGAAGGGGATGTGGCCGGACGGGGCCTGCTGGCCCTGGCCGATGATCTCCTCCACCTGCTGGCGGACCGCCTCGAGCGAAATCCCGAGGCTCTCCAGGGCCTTAGCGGCGACACCCTCACCCTCGTGGATAAGGCCCAGGAGGATGTGCTCGGTGCCGATGTAGTTGTGGTTGAGCATCCGGGCTTCTTCCTGAGCCAGGACGACAACCCGCCGCGCGCGGTCGGTGAACCTCTCGAACATCGTTAATCGCTCCTCAGAGCGGTCAGGCAGTAAGGGGTCGGTCCCCTCCCTGTCCTTCCGCAGCTTAGTCCCGCAAGCGGGGACCGCTCATTCCAACTGCCGACACCCGTCTCTGGCCTCCTGACCCGAACGCCGACAAATGCTCCAACCCCATGGTCCGAGACGATGTTCCCGCAGGCCAGGCACTTACCCTCACCGGCAGTACGCCGATGGCGAACGTGAGACGTCCGATCCTGCGTGTCGCCCCTCCCCACAAGGAATGTCTTACCCGTCGGCACGGACACTCCATGCGGCAGACCCCGGTTCCCTCAGCTACGGGCGAACACCCTTGCGTTCTCCCGCGTCCCGGGCGCCCCACCTGTTGCGCACACACCGTGCCGGTCCGGATGCCGTCCGTAACCAGGACGCCCGCCGGCGAGTTCCCCGGACATGGCCTTCACGCTTCCCGTGCCCTCACCCCGCCCCCCGTCCGACGACGGCGGGACGGCGTGGTGGTACGAGCACCGGCTCGGCTGGGCCACCGCGCAAGGGGGCGCCCCCGGCTCGGTCGAGCTGCTCACGGGACTGCGCTTCGACGTCCTGGAGCTGCCGGCCGCGGCCGGCCACGCGGTGCTGCGGCGGCTCGGGGGCCGGTCGCCCGTGGCCCTCGCCGGCCGGCGGATGCGGCTGCTGGTGGCGGCGGGAGCCGCGGACGAGCTGCCGGGGCTGCTCGACTGGCTGGAGTGGGGCGGGATCGCCCTCGACCTGACCGTGCTGGGCGCCGGTGACCGGACGGCCGCTCCCGTTCCCCCAGGACGGAGCGGGCCCGGCTCACCCGGCGCCGTGTCGTGGCTGCGTCCCCCCGTGCCCGGGCGCGAGGTGGAGCCCACCCTTCCGGCCATGTCGGCCCTGGGCGGCGGTGCCGGCGCCCCGGACCTGGTGCGGCTGGTGGACGCGGCGGCGGCGGAGTGCCACCGGGTCCGGCTGCTGGGCGCCGTCCGGGCTCAGCGGTTGGCGTCCTCGTAGGCCTGCTTGATGTCGGCGGGCACCCGGCCGCGGTCGTTCACGTTGTAGCCGTTCTCCTTGGCCCACGCGCGGATCTTCGCGGTGTCGGGGCTGCCGCTCGCGGCGGCCCGGCCCTTGCCGCGGCCGGCCGAGGAGCGGCCACCCGTGCGACGGCCGCTCTTGGTGTACGGCTCCAGCAGACCGCGGAGCTTGTCCGCGTTGGCGGTGGTGAGGTCGATCTCGTAGGTCTTGCCGTCCAGAGCGAACGTCACCGTCTCGTCCGCCTCGCCGCCGTCGAGGTCGTCGACAAGAAGGACCTGAACCTTCTGTGCCACCGGATTTCCTTTCATCGAAAATGCAGTACGCGGAAAGGAAACCGCTTTTCCCTGGAAAACACAAACCCCTGGGAGAGGTTCAGAACCCCGAGAGCGCGGGAAACATGCGCGATTCGGACATAGGGTGCCGGGATCGCCGGATCACAGGTGCAGAAGCATCCGGCTGTTGCCCAAGGTGTTCGGCTTCACTCGTTCGAGACCGAGGAACTCGGCGACGCCCTCGTCATAGGAACGGAGGAGCTCGGCGTAGACATCTCCGGCGACCGGGGTCTCCCCGATCTCGACGAAGCCGTGCTTCGCGAAGAAGTCCACTTCGAAGGTCAGGCAGAAAACCCGGCGCACACCGAGCCAGCGGGCGGTGTGCAGCAACTTGTCGAGCACGTGATGCCCGACGCCGGCGCCCGTGAAGTCCGGGTCGACGGCGAGAGTGCGCACTTCGGCGAGGTCTTCCCACATCACGTGCAGGGCTCCGCAACCGACGACCGTACCGTCTTCGTCGCGTTCCGCGACCCAGAACTCCTGGATGTCCTCGTAAAGCGTCACGGGTGCTTTGTCGAGCAGGATGCCTTCACCGACGTACGGATCGACGAGCCGGCGGATCGCCTGCACATCACCGGTCCGGGCGCGGCGCACTGTCACGGCTTTCCCCCGGGGCGGAAGCCCGGGGGGCGGAGAGGAGGACGACATGTCCGGACGCTATCGCCCCGGCCCGGTCCCGCCCCCGGCGGCCCGGTCCTCCGGCGGAACTTCCCCGGCCGGTTCCGGAGTGTCGCGCTGCACGATCCGCACGGCGTCGTTGAGGGCCTCCCGCTGCTCGGGCGACATCATGCCGAAGAAGGCCACGAGTGCGGCGGCGGGGTTGTCGCTCTTCGACCACGCCTCGTTCATCAGTGCGGCCGAGTAGGCGGCACGAGTGGAGACCGCCGTATATCGATAGGCGCGGCCCGAGACTTCCCGGCGCACCCAGCCCTTCTGATGGAGATTGTCCATTACGGTCATGACGGTGGTGTAGGCGATGGACCGTTCCTGCTGGAGATCCTCCAGGACTTCCCGGACGGTGACGGGCCGGTTCCATTGCCACACCCGTGTCATGACGGCGTCTTCGAGCTCTCCCAATTGACGGGGCACATTGCCACCATAGTGGGAGGAGTCGGAACAGCTGGTTATTGACGTACCAAAAAGGGCGTACGACGGGGGTCGTCGTACGCCCTCGGCGCGCGGGGCAGGCGGGGTCAGACCTGGCCGGCGGCGGTGCTCCCGTCGGCCTGGCGGGCGGACTCGGCGCGGGCGAGCGCCGCGTCCACCGCGGCGTCCTCCTTGGCCTTGTTGGGGCCGCCCTGGCTCTTGACGATCGTCACCACGAGGCCGATGAAGAAGGCGGCCATCACCACGGGGGGCAGGAGCGCGGATACGTATTCCATGCCCCCCAGAGTAGCTAGCCGGCCGCCCGCTGCCGGGACGGGGGCGCGGCGGGGCGCTTGCGGGGCGGGAACACCTCGGACGGCTTGGGCACCGGGCGCTCGGTGGGCACCGGGCCGGGCTTCGGCGGGGCGGGCCGCGGCTTGGGCTCCTCGGGCTCGCCCTTGCGGCCCCCCGGCAGGGCGAGCAGCCGGGTGCGCGGCGCGGGGGCGACGTGCCGCCCGGCGAGACGGGTGCGTACGGAGTGCTCGGCGAGGGTCTGGCAGCGCGCCAGGAGCGCGGCGCCCACCGGCGTCCCCCGCAGGCCCCGCAGCGCGGCGAGGTCCTCGGGGCGGGGGTCGTACCCGGCGGCGAGGGCGTCCTGGAGCAGCTCCAGGTACCCGGCCGCCGAGCCGGGGAGCGCGTCGCGGTAGCGGGCGAGGTCGGCGAGGAGGAAGGCCCGCATCCGGCCGGCTTCGCGGACAGCCTCGTCCACGGAGCCGGCGAGTCGCAGGCAGTCCTGCACGTCTTCGTCGTCGAGGGGCGCGGGGTGGAGGGCATGGGCGAGGGCGCGTCGGAGCACACGCAGCTCGTCTGCGCCGAACGCCAGGCCGCCGCGGGATCCGTAGGGCGTGGGCATGGTGCGACGATACGGTCTAATCAGACAAAATTCGTTTAGCGCGGCATTTCGGGCGCGTTGCCCCACGCATGGGCCTGTGCCCCTGCCACCCACCGTGTGGGGCCGTGCCCCTCCCACCCACGACCCGCAGTCGGCGTACCACCGGGGTGGGGCCGTGCAGGGTCGCCCCCGCAGCGGATCGGCGGCGTCGCGGTTACCCGACCGGTAGGGCAACCCGCCGACCGCGAGGAGGTGAGCCCGGAGGGGCCCCGCCCCACCCCCACCGGGGTGCACCGCCCGCCGAGGCACCGCCCTCGGGGGCACCCGTTGTGCCCACCCGTCCCGCCCTGCGGGACGACTGCCCACAACGGGTGGGACGGGCGAGACCACCGCCCCACAACGGGTGGGGGCCACCCGCCCCGCGGGTAGCGCCCAGGGCGGGTGGGCGCTACAGGCGGGAGACGTTGCGTTCGTAGACCAGGCGCAGCCCGATCAGCGTCAGCCAGGGCTCGTGCTCGTCGATCTCCGTCGCCTCGCCCAGGACCATCGGGGCCAGCCCGCCCGTGGCGATGACCGTGACGTCGGCGGGGTCGCCGTCGCGGCCGACCAGCTCGCGGCGCATGCGGCTGACGATGCCGTCGACCTGGCCGGCGAAGCCGTAGACGATGCCCGCCTGCATCGCCTCGACCGTGTTCTTGCCGATCACGCTCCGCGGACGCGCCAGTTCGATCTTGCGGAGCTGGGCGCCCCGGACGCCGAGCGCCTCGACGGAGATCTCGATGCCGGGGGCGATGACCCCGCCGATGTACTCGCCGCGCGCGCTGACCGGGTCGAAGGTCGTCGCCGTACCGAAGTCGACGACGATCGCCGGGCCGCCGTACAGCTCGCTCGCCGCGACCGAGTTGACGATGCGGTCGGCGCCGACCTCCTTGGGGTTGTCCGTGAGGATCGGGACGCCGGTCTTGATGCCCGGCTCGACGAGGACGGCCGGGACGTCCCCGTAGTACCGCCGGGTGACCTCGCGCAGCTCGTGCAGCACCGACGGGACGGTCGAGCAGATGGCGATGCCCTCGATGCCGTCGCCCAGCTCGTCGCCGAGGAGCGGGTGCATGCCCATGAGGCCCTGGAGCAGGACGGCCAGCTCGTCGGCGGTGCGGCGCGGGTCGGTGGAGATGCGCCAGTGCTCGACGATCTCGGTGCCGTCGAAGAGGCCCAGCACCGTGTGGGTGTTGCCCGCGTCGATCGTGAGCAGCATCAGCCCTGGTCCGCCTCTCGGAGGTCGAGGCCGATGTCGAGGATCGGGGAGGAGTGGGTGAGGGCGCCCACCGCCAGGTAGTCGACGCCGGTCGCGGCGTACGCGGCGGCGTTGTCCAGTGTCAGGCGGCCGGAGGACTCCAGGACGGCCCGGCCGGCGACGACGGCGACGGCCTCCTCGGTCTCGGCCGGCGTGAAGTTGTCCAGCAGGATCAGGTCGGCGCCCGCGTCCAGGACCTCGCGGACCTGGTGGAGGGTGTCCACCTCGACCTCGATCGGTACGTCGGGGAAGGCGTCCCGTACGGCCTTGAACGCCTGGGCGACACCGCCGGCGGCGACCACGTGGTTGTCCTTCACCAGGGCGGCGTCGGACAGCGACATCCGGTGGTTGACGCCGCCGCCGCAGCGGACCGCGTACTTCTCCAGGGCGCGCAGGCCCGGCGTGGTCTTGCGGGTGTCGCGGACCTCGGCCTTGTACCCCTCCAGCGCGTCCGCCCACGCGCGCGTGGCGGTGGCGATGCCGGACAGCCGGCACATCACGTTCAGCGCGCTGCGCTCGCCGGTGAGCAGGTCGCGGGTGCGGGTGGTGACCGACAGCAGCTTCTGTCCGGCCTCGACGCGGTCGCCGTCCGCGACGTGCCGCTCGACCGCGAACTCCTCGGTGCAGACCACCGAGAGGATGGCCTCGGCGACGTGGATGCCGGCGACGACGCCCGTCTCGCGCGCGGTGAAGTCGCCGGTGGCGACGGCGTCGTCGGGGACGGTCGCGGCGGACGTCACGTCGACGCCGCCGTCCAGGTCCTCCTCGATGGCGCGGTACGCCACGTCCTCGACCAGTACGGGGTCGAGGCCGGCGTTCACCAGGAGCGCGGCGAGCGCGGGGTCGAGCCCGCACTCGTACACCTCGTCGCCACCGCAGCCGCAGCCGTCACCGCAGCCGCCGCCCGCCGGTTCGGCCGGGGCGCTGATGTTGATCAGGGGTACGTCCACGGGCTGCGGGCGTTCTTCGGGCGTGCTCACGGTTACGGCTCCCTGGGGGCGTCGGCGTCGGTCGGGGGGAAGTCTTGGGTGTCGGTGGGGCGGACGTCCAGGGTCCGGTCGGGGCGCAGGCGGACGACCAGGTGGCGGCGCCAGGCGGCGTCGTCGCGGTCGGGGCGGTCCTCGCGCCAGTGGCAGCCGCGGGTCTCCTCGCGGCGGCGGGCGGCGGCGACGAGGACGCGGGCGACGCACAGCAGGTTGGTGGTCTCCCAGGAGTCGGTGCCGGGCTCGGCGGCCTTGCCCGGGGCGGAACCGGCGGAACCGGCGCCCGCGACGGAACCGATGCCCGGGGCGGAACCGGCGTCCGGCCCGGCGGGCGCGGGCCCGGCGGCGGCCGCGGCCAGCGCCTCGGCGTGCACGGCATCCAGGGCGTCGGCCGCCTCGGCGAGGCTGGCGGCCGAGCGCAGCACCCCCGCTCCGGTGGTCATGACGTGCTGGACGCGGGGGCGGGCGGCCGGGTCGAGGAGCGGCAGGACGGTGGGCGCCGGGTGCGGCACGGGGTCGCCCGCCCGGGCCGGGGAGGCGGCGATGTCGTCGGCGATGCGCTCGGCGAAGACCAGGCCCTCCAGGAGGGAGTTGGACGCGAGCCGGTTGGCGCCGTGGACGCCCGTGCAGGCGACCTCTCCGCACGCGTAGAGGCCGGGGACCGTGGTGCGGCCGTGCAGGTCGGTGCGGACGCCGCCGGAGGCGTAGTGCGCGGCGGGGGCGACCGGGATGGGCTCGGTGACGGGGTCGATGCCGTGGGCGCGGCAGGCGGCGAGGATCGTGGGGAAGCGGGAGGCCCACATCTCGGGCCCGAAGTGCCGGGCGTCGAGGTACATGTGGCGGGCGCCGGTCTCGCGCATCCGGCGCGTGATGCCCTTGGCGACGATGTCGCGCGGGGCCAGCTCGGCCAGCTCGTGCTGACCGACCATGAACCGGACGCCGTCCGCGTCGACGAGGTGGGCGCCCTCGCCGCGTACCGCCTCGGACACCAGCGGCTGCTGGCCCTCGGCGTCGGGGCCGAGGAAGAGGACGGTCGGGTGGAACTGGACGAACTCCAGGTCGCTGACCTCGGCGCCGGCGCGCAGGGCGAGCGCGACGCCGTCGCCGGTGGAGACGGCCGGGTTGGTGGTGGCCGAGAAGACCTGGCCCATGCCGCCGGTGGCGAGGACGACGGCGGGCGCGTGGACGGCGCCGACGCCGTCGTGCTGGCCCTCGCCCATGACGTGCAGGGTGACTCCGGCGGTGCGGCCGGCGGCGTCGGTGAGGAGGTCGAGGACGAGCGCGTTCTCGATGGTGCGGACGGCCCGGTCGCGGACCGCGCCGACCAGGGCGCGGGAGATCTCGGCGCCGGTCGCGTCGCCGCCGGCGTGGGCGATGCGGCGGCGGTGGTGGCCGCCCTCGCGGGTCAGCTCGATGGTGCCGGCGGCGTCGGTGTCGAAGCGGGCGCCGGTGTCGATCAGGCGGCGCACCGCGTCGGGGCCCTCGGTGACCAGGAGGCGTACGGCCTCCTCGTCGCAGAGGCCCGCGCCGGCGACGAGCGTGTCGTCGAGGTGCTGCTCGGGGGTGTCGCCCTCGCCGAGGGCCGCCGCAATGCCGCCCTGCGCCCAGCGGGTGGAGCCGTCGTCGAGGCGGGCCTTGGTGACGACGACCGTACGCAGCCCGGCGGCCGTGCAGCGCAGTGCGGCGGTCAGGCCCGCGACGCCGGAGCCGACCACGACGACGTCGGCGTCGATGGCCCAGCCGGGGGCGGGGGCCTGGAGGCGTATGCCGGTCATGCGGGGGCTCCGAAGGTGAGGGGGACGTTGTCGATCAGCCGCGTGGTGCCGACCTTGGCGGCGACGGCGAGGATCGCCTCGCCGGTGTGGTCGTCCGGGACCTCGGTGAAGTCCGCCGGGTCCACGAGCGCCAGGTAGTCGAGCCGCAGCGGCGGGTCGGCCTTGGCCGCCTCGTCGAGTACCGCGCGGGCCGCCGCCCGAACCGCGTCCGCCCCGGCCCCGGGGGCGGCGGCGGCCACGGCGTGGGCGTCGGCGGCGGCGCGGGCCTCGCCGAGCCGGGACAGCGCCTCGGCGCGGCTCTCGGACGCGGGCAGCGTCTCGGCGCGGGCCAGCAGCGCGGTCTGGGCGGCGAGCCGGTCGCGGGCGGCGAACAGCGCGGCGGACAGCGCGAGGGCGGTGCGCCGCTCGCCGGGGGCCAGGTACCGGTTCCGGCTGGACAGCGCCAGGCCGTCGGGCTCGCGGACGGTCGGCACGCCCACGATCTCGACGGGGAAGTTCAGGTCCCGGGCCATGCGGCGGATCAGGGCGAGCTGCTGGGCGTCCTTCTGGCCGAAGAACGCCACGTCGGGGCGGGTCAGGTGCAGCAGCTTGGCGACGACGGTGAGCATGCCGTCGAAGTGGCCGGGGCGGCAGGCGCCTTCGAGCCGCTCGCCCATGGGGCCGGCCGAGATCCGCACCTGGGGCTCGCCGCCCGGGTAGACCTCGTCGGCGGACGGGGCGAACACGGCGTCCGCGCCGGCCCGCTCGGCGGTCCTGAGGTCGGCGTCCAGGGTGCGGGGGTAGCGGTCGAGGTCCTCGCCCGCGCCGAACTGGAGCGGGTTCACGAACACGGTGACCAGGACGTACCCCTTCGGGCCGACGTGCTCCCGCGCGGCCCGCACCAGGGTGGCGTGGCCGTCGTGGAGGGCGCCCATGGTCATGACGACGGCGGTGCGGCCCCGGGAGGCGTGGTGCTCCAGGACGTACCCGAGGTCCTCGCCGGTCGGGATCAGTGCGAAGTCGGGGCTCATCGGCCGCTGTCTCCTTCCGGGCCCTGGCCCGTGGCGTCGGGTCCGCCGGGGCGGTCGGGTCCTCCGGAACGGTCGGGTCCTCCGGAACCGGGCCCGCCGGATGTGCCCGGGCCGCCGGAGCCGTCGGGTCCGCCGGATTCGCCCGGGCCGCCGGTGGAGCCGTCCGCGAGGACACCGAGCAGGTCCTCCGCCAGCTCCGGCTTGAGCAGGCCGTGGGCGAGGGCGCGGTCCGCCGTGGTCCGGGCCATGGCGAGGTACCCGGCGACGGTGGCGGGCGCGTGCTTGCGCAGCTCCGCCACGTGCGCGGCGACCGTGCCGGCGTCCCCGCGCGCGACCGGACCGGTCAGCGCGGCGTCCCCGGACCGCAGGGCGTTGTCCAGGGCCGCGCCCAGCAGCGGGCCCAGCATCCGGTCCGGCGCGGCCACACCGGCCTGCCGCAGCAGCTCCATGGACTGGGCCACCAGGGTGACCAGGTGGTTGGCGCCCAGGGCGAGGGCCGCGTGGTAGAGCGGACGGGCCGCCTCCTCGATCCACTCCGGCTCGCCGCCCATCTCGATGACCAGGGCCTCGGCGGCCAGGCGCAGCTCCTCGGGCGCGGTGACGCCGAAGGAGCACCCGGCCAGCCGGTCGACGTCCACCCGGGTGCCGGTGAACGTCATGGCGGGGTGGAGGGCGAGCGGGAGCGCCCCGGCGCGGCGGGCCGGGTCGAGCACGCCCACGCCGTACCGCCCGGAGGTGTGCGCCAGGAGCTGCCCGGGGCGCACGGCCCCGGTGTCGGCGAGGCCCTTGACGAGGGCGGGCAGCGCGTCGTCCGGGACGGTGAGCAGCACCAGCTCGGCGCGGGCCAGCACCTGCGCGGGCGGCACCAGCGGGACGTCCGGCAGCAGTTCGGCGGCGCGCCGGCGGGAGGCGTCGGACACGCCCGAGACGGCGACGGGGCGGTGCCCGGCGAGCCGCAGCGCCGCCGCGAGGGCCGGTCCCACCCGGCCGGCGCCGACGACACCGACGGTGAGCCGGGCGGGGCGGGATGGTGAGGGTGCGTTCACGCGTCGACGGCCTTCCGTTCCAGTCCGCGGGGGGTACCGGACGATTTCTCGTCATGCTACGCCAGCGTTACGCGTGGCCAGGCCCCCGTCCACAGCCTGTGGACCCGCCGTCCGGCGGCCCCGCGGGGCGGCCGCAAGGCGGGTCCCGGTGCGGGTCCGGGTGCCGGTCGCGGTGCCGGTCGCGGATCTCGCGCAGGACGGCGGCGTCGTCCCGGCCCGGGGGCGGCGGGGGCGCCTCGCCCCGGCGGGCCGCCCGGTAGAGGTCGATCATGTGCTGGTGCAGGGCGTTCATGCCTGCCACCCTCCGCCCGCCCGGCCGCCGGCGCATCGCCGATTGACGAGGCCCGTCAATCGGGGCCCGACCGGTCGCCGTACCCCTCACCATGGGCGGGTGAGCGTGATCATCGACATCACGGGCCTGCCGCCCGAGCGCATCGTCTTCGAGCCGTCGCCCCTCGCCGAGCTGGGCGTGGCGCTGCACGCGCTGGCCGAGCCCGGCCACCATCCGGCGCTGCACGGCTGGGCGACCGCCACCGCCGCCGCGCTCAAGCCGGACCTGGCGGACCGGCTGCACGAGGCCAACTTCCTGTGGATCACCACGTTCTCGGACATCTTCATGCCGTACGCCGGGATACGCGGCGGCGACGGCCGCACCGGCGGCACGCTCGCCGAGGAACTGGACGTGCTGGACCGGCTGGACGAGGACCTGTTCATGGCCGCCGCGCTGGAGTTCACCTGCTCCGAGCGGTACGCGACGGGCGGTTCGGTCAGCGAGGCGCGGGCGCTGGAGCTGGCCGCGAACCGCGGGCCCCGCCAGCTGGACTTCACCCGCAGGCTGCTGGCCGACCCGGCGGGCGTACGCGCCTGGCTGCGCCGGCTGTTCGAGGACTGCGACGAGGCGTTCTTCGCGGACACCTGGCGGCGTACGGCGCCCGGGCTGGCCGCCGACGCCCGGCACAAGACGGAGCTGCTGCGCCACAAGGGGCTGTCCGAGACGCTGCGGGCGGTGTCACCGGCCGTGTCGCTGGAGGTCTCGGCGGACGGCACCCGGCGGTGCGTCGCGGTGGACAAGCTGGCGAACGGGCGGACCACCGCCTTCGAGCCGGGCGCCGCCCCGGGCGTCACGTTCATCCCGACGAGCTTCGGCCGGCCGCATCTCTCGGTGCTGCACGCCCAGGGCTGGCGGCCGGTCGTCCACTACCCGGTCGGCGGGGCGGAGCTGCCGGGCGCCGCCTCGGTGGAGCTGCTCCAGCTCCGGATGGACGCGCTGGCCCACCCCATGCGGATGCGGCTGTGCCGGAACCTGGCGAGGGCCGCGTACACCACGGGGGAGCTGGCCGACACGTACGGCATCACCCCGCCGGAGGTCTCCCGCCACCTGGCCGTGCTGAAGAAGGCCGGGCTGGTCAGCACCCGCCGCCGCGGCCGGTACGTGCTGCACCAGCTGGACGTGGCGGCGGTGGCCCGGATCGGCAGCGACTTCCTGGAGACGGTGCTCCGCTGAGGCGGGGGTACGCGGCGGGGCCGGACGGTCAGGCCGCGCCGCCGCCCCCGGCCCGTACCAGACCCGTCTCGTACGCGAGCACCACCACCTGCACCCTGTCCCGCAGCGCCAGCTTGGTGAGGATGCGGCCCACGTGCGTCTTGACCGTGGCCTCGGAGAGCACCAGCCGCGCGGCGATCTCGCCGTTCGACAGCCCCTGGGCGACCAGCATCATCACCTCGCGCTCCCGCTCGGTCAGCTTCTCCAGCGTCTTGTCGCGCGGCTCGGGGCCGGTCGCGGGGAGCATCGGCGAGAAGCGGTCCAGCAGCCGCCGGGTGGTGGACGGGGCGACGACCGCGTCCCCGCTGTGCACCGAGCGGATCGCGCTGAGCAGCTCGCCCGGCGGCACGTCCTTGAGCATGAAGCCGCTGGCGCCCGCCTTCAGCCCGGAGAAGGCGTACTCGTCGAGGTCGAAGGTGGTGAGGATCAGCACCTTGGGCGGGTTCGGCCCGGCGCAGATGCGGCGGGTGGCCTCGACGCCGTCGAGCCTCGGCATCCGGACGTCCATCAGGACCACGTCCACGGCGGTGGCGCGGAGGATCTCCAGGGCTTCGGCCCCGTCGCCCGCCTCCGCCACGACCTCCATGTCCGGCTGGGCGGCGAGCACCATGCGGAAACCGGTGCGCAGCAGCATCTGGTCGTCGACGAGCATCACGCGGATGGGCATGCGATTCCTCGGTTCTGCGGAGGGGACGGAGAGTTCGGGAGCGGGGGCGGGCGGGTCTGGTGGGTCTCAGTGGGTCTCGCGGGGCCGGTGGGTCTGGTGGGTCTCGCGGGTCCGGTGGGTCTCGTGGGTCTCGTGGGTCTCGTGGGTCTCGTGGGTCTCGTGAGTCTCGTGGGTCTCAGTGGGCGGGCTTGAGCGGCAGCAGGGCGCTGATCCGGAATCCGCCGCCCGGCCGCGGTCCGGCGTCCAGGGTGCCGCCGACCATACCGACCCGCTCCCGCATGCCGATCAGCCCGTGGCCGCGGCCGTCGGCCCCGCCGTCCTCGTACAGTTCGTGCGCCGCGCCGCGCCCGTCGTCCTCGACCAGCAGGCCGAGACCGTCGTCGAAGTACACCAGCCGCACGCTCGCCCCGGCGTCCGGGCCGCCGTGCTTGCGGGTGTTGGTGAGGGCCTCCTGCACGATGCGGTACGCGGTCAGCTCCACCCCGCTCGGCAGCGGGCGGGCGGTGCCCTCGACCCGGAAGTCGACGGTCAGCCCGGCGGCCCGGACCTGTTCGACCAGCTCCTCGATCTGCTGGACGTCCGGCTGGGGGACGTAGTCCTCGGAGTCCTGCGGCTCCCCGGTGCGCAGGATGCCGAGCAGCCGGCGCATCTCGGCGAGCGCCTGGCGGCCGGTCGTGGAGATGGTGTCGAGCGCCTGCCTGGCCTGGTCCGGCGAGCTGTCCAGGACATAGGCGGCGCCGTCGGCCTGGACCACCATCACGGAGACGTTGTGCGCGACGACGTCGTGCAGCTCGCGGGCGATCCGGGCCCGCTCGGCGGCGACCGCCACCTTGGCCTGCGCCTCGCGCTCCCGCTCCAGCCGGGAGGCGCGCTCCTCGAGCTGGTCGAAGTAGGCCCGCCGGGTGCGCATCGAGTCGCCGAGCACCCACGCCAGGACGAACGGCACCGTCATCACGACCGTGAGGAAGATCTTGCCGGCCGTGGAGACGGTCGGCTCCGGCCACCGCAGCTGTGCGAGCGGCGCCGCGCACAGCCCGCCGGCCAGCGCCAGCCGCCGCGGCCAGCGGGCGGTCTCGCTCTGCGCGGCGACCGTGTAGATCACCACCAGCATCGCGAAGTCGGCCGGGTTGACCTCGATGTCCAGCACCAGCTGCGCGACGCCCAGGGCGGCGGTGAGCAGCAGCGCCTTCTCCGGCGCGCGGCGGCGCAGCGCGAGGGCGAGGCAGAGCAGCAGCACGATCCCGGCGGCGGCGAAACGCGGTTCGGCGCCCTCCGGGGCCTGGACCACCCACAGCGAGGAGAACCCGAGGAGCATCACAGCCCAGAAACTGTCGACGCCCGTGGGGTGTCTGCGGAGGAAGTCATAGAGACGCTGCACGTCACCCAGCGTAGGGAAACCGGATAGGTGCAGGGGTCAACCGGAGGGTCGATCCGGCGGGCGGAGGCGTACTCCGCAAGGTGGAGACTGGTGCCCGTGAACGATGAGACGTGTCAACGCGGCCCGTGGCGGGGCTGGCGCGCGGCCACGGAGACGGCGCTGTACGGGCCCGGCGGCTTCTACCTGCGGCCCGAGGGCCCGGCGGGGCACTTCCGTACGTCGGTGCACGCCTCGCCCCTGTTCGCCGGGGCGGTGGCCCGGCTGCTCATGGAGGTCGCGGAACGGCTCGGCACGGACGAGGTGGACCTGGTCGACATGGGCGCGGGCCGGGGGGAGCTGGTCACGGCGGTGACGGCCGCCGCGCCGGACGGCCTGCGGGTGCGGGCGTACGCCGTCGAGCGCGCCGCCCCGCCCGAGGGCCTCGACCCGCGCGTGACGTGGTGCGCCGAGGCGCCGTCCGGGGTGCGCGGGCTGCTCTTCGCCAACGAGTGGCTGGACAACGTCCCGGTGGACGTGGCGCAGCTCGACGACTCGGGCACGCCCCGGTACGTGGAGGTGGCGCCCGACGGCACGGAGCGGCTGGGCGCGCCGGTGGCGGGCGCGGACGCCGCGTGGCTGGCCCGCTGGTGGCCGCTGCGCGAGCCCGGTGAGCGCGCCGAGATCGGCCGGCCCCGGGACGAGGCGTGGGCGCGGGCGGTCGGCGGTCTGGCGGCGGGCCTCGCGGTGGCGGTGGACTACGCCCACGGGGCGGGCCGCCGGCCGCCGTTCGGCACGCTGAGCGGGTTCCGGGAGGGGCGGGAGGTCCCGCCGGTGCCGGACGGCTCGTGCGACATCACCGCGCATGTGGCCCTGGACGCCTGCGCGGGTGCGGTGGGCGCGGGTGCGGTGGGCGCGGGCGGGGACGCCCTGGACGGCGCGGCGGCAGTGGGCGCGGGGGCGGTGGGCGCGGATCCGGGCACGGGCGGCGCGGGTGCGGGGACGGGCGGCGCGGGTCGGGGCACGGACGGCGCGGGTGCGACGGGCGGGGACGCCCTGGGCGGCACCGGCCCGGACGCCCCCGGCCCCGGCCTCGTACCCTCCCGGCCCGCTCCCGTCCGGCTGTCCCAGCGGGAGGCCCTCGGGCGCCTCGGGGTCAGCGGCGGCCGCCCGCCGCTGGACCTCGCCCGTACCGACCCCGCCGGGTACGTACGAGCCCTCGCGCACGCCGGGGAGGCGGCCGAGCTGACCGCGCGGGGCGGGCTCGGCGACTTCACCTGGCTGCTCCAGCCGGTGCCCGGCGAGGGATACTGTCCGGCATGACGGAGACCACGGTCGGCATCGGCGGTGCCGCGGAGAGCACCGACATGGTGCTGAACATCGGGCCCCAGCACCCCTCCACGCACGGGGTGCTGCGCCTCCGCCTCGTCCTGGACGGGGAGGTGATCCGGCACGCCGAGCCGGTGGTCGGCTATATGCACCGGGGCGCCGAGAAGCTCTTCGAGGCGCGGGACTACCGCCAGATCATCATGCTCGCCAACCGCCACGACTGGCTGTCGGCATTCTCCAACGAGCTGGGTGTCGTCCTGGCGGTGGAGCGGATGCTCGGCATGGAGGTCCCGGAGCGCGCCGTCTGGACCCGCACCCTGCTCGCCGAGCTGAACCGGGTCCTCAACCATCTGATGTTCCTCGGCTCGTACCCCCTCGAACTGGGCGGCATCACCCCGATCTTCCACGCCTTCCGTGAGCGGGAGGACCTCCAGCACGTGATGGAGGAGGTCTCCGGCGGCCGGATGCACTACATGTTCAACCGGGTCGGCGGCCTCAAGGAGGACCTGCCGGCCGGCTGGACCGGCCGGGCCCGGGCGGCGATCGCCGAGGTCCGCTCCCGGATGGACGTCTACGACCGGCTCGTCCTCGGCAACGAGATCTTCCGGGGCCGTACCCGGGGGGTGGGCGTGCTGCCGCCGGAGACCGTGCACGCGTACGGGGTCAGCGGCCCGATCGCCCGCGCCTCGGGTGTGGACTTCGACCTGCGCAGGGACGAGCCGTACCTGGCGTACGGGGAGCTGCGGGACGTGCTGGAGGTGGTCACCCGCACCGAGGGCGACTGCCTGGCGCGCTTCGAGTGCCTGCTCGCGCAGACCCACAACGCGCTGGAGCTGGCGGACGCCTGCCTGGACCGGCTGGCCGAGCTGCCGCCCGGCCCGATCAACCAGCGGCTGCCCAAGGTCCTGAAGGCGCCCGAGGGCCACACCTACGCGTGGACCGAGAACCCGCTGGGGCTCAACGGCTACTACCTGGTCTCCCGGGGCGAGAAGACGCCGTACCGCCTCAAGCTCCGCTCGGCGTCCTACAACAACATCCAGGCGCTGGTCGAGCTGCTGCCGGGGACGCTGGTCGCCGACATGGTGGCGATCCTGGGGTCGTTCTTCTTCGTCGTCGGCGACATCGACAAGTAGCCGGGTGGCCCGGCGGATCAGCCGGCGCCGCGCCGCAGCTCCACCATGTCGATCTGCTCGGTCTCGTCGTGCGCGGTCAGGTCGATGACCTTGCCGACGGCCCGGTTCTCCCGGCGCCGTACGGCGAGGGCCTCCTCGCCCACCACGTCGGCGAGGTCCTCGTCCGCGGCCGACGTGCCCGCGCCGCCCGTGCCGTTCGTGCTGCCCGGTCCGCCGGTGGCCACCGGCCCGTCCGTGGTCCCCGTGGCCTCCGTACCACCCGTGCCGCCCGTGCCGAAGTAGTCGAAGCCGACCTGGACTCGCGGGGCGGGGCGTGCCGGGGAGGCGGCCGGCGGGCGGGCGTCGTGCCGTCCGGCGACCGCCGGGAGCTTCCCCTGCGGGTTGTCCGCCCCGGCGCGGTCCGCCCCGGTGTCCTCCGCCCCGGCCTCGCCCGCGCGGGCGCCGCGCGCGAGGTTCGCCAGCGCCTCGGCTGCCCGGGCGTACGCGGCCGGGGTGGGCGTGGAACTCGCCGCGGGCAGCGCCCTGGTGGGCCCGGCGGCCTCCAGCGCGAGCCTGCGGCGGCTCTCCAGGACACCGGCGCGCTCCGTCTCGGCGGTGGCGTACCGGCGCAGCAGCTCGGCGTGCTCGCCGCGCAGAGCGGCCAGTTCGACCCGCTTGGCCCGCAGCTTGGCGTCGAGCTTGGCGCGCAGCTCCCGGGACTCCTCCAGGTCGGTCTCCAGCTCGGCGAGGCGCTCCTCGGTACGCCACTGGTCCCCGGCCCGCGCGCGGGTCAGCTCGGCGACGCGGCGCCCGGCCGCGCGGTCCCAACTCCGCATCAGCACCGCGCCGGTGACCGCCGCGGCGGCCGCGGCGGCGACCAGGACGCGCAGCGCCACCGGGTCGGCGAGGAGCCAGGCGCCGCCGGCGCACAGCACGGCCGTCCCGGCGACCGCCGACGGGGGCAGGAGCCTGTGCAGAGGAGGGGAATGGCGGTGGCGTCCACGTGGCATGGCCTGAAATTTACCGTGCGTAGGCATCATGTGGGGGCCCGGCCCGGCAATGTTTCGGCCCTGTGATGTGCGTCCCGTGCCGCCCGGGCTTCTCCCCGCCGGACCGCCCCGCTCCGCTACTTCCCCGTCAGTCCCTTGGACTCCAGGTAAGCCCGGGCGACATCGGCCGGCTTTGCCCGCTCGGCGTCGACCTTCCTGTTCAACTCGATGAGATCCTCGGTGGTGAGCACCTTGGTGATCTTGTTCAGCGCGGTGGCTATCGCGGGTGCCCCGGCGTCCTTCGCATTCACCACGGGCAGCACATTGTCGGCGTTCTGGAGCTTCTTGTCGTCCTCCAGCAGCACCAGGCCGAACTGCTCCAGCGTGGCGTCCGTGGTGGTGGTCAGCACCATCTGGTCGGTGCCGTCCTTCACGGCCTGCTTGGCCTGGGTGGTGCCCACGCCCTTGGGGTCGACACCGGTCACGTCGATGCCGTACGTCTTCTTCAGACCGGGCGCGCAGAACGGCCGGATCTCGCACTCGTCGCCGGCGGCGATCTTCACCTTGAGCTTCGCGGCACCGAGGTCGGAAAGCGTCTTGAGCTTGTTCTTCTCGGCGAATTCCCTGCTCACGGCGAAGGCGTTCTGATCGACCGCCTCCCCGGCCGGGAGTACCTTCAGTCCGCGCGGCCCGGCGAGCTTCTCCAGCGCCTTCACGGTCGCGGCGACATCGCTGGATGCGACGGGCTTCTCCTCGACCGCCTTGGGGCCGTTGACCTTCGCGTTGAGGAATTCCGCGAGAGTGGCCGCGTATTCCGGGACGACGTCGATCTCGCCCTTCTCCAGGGACGGTTCGTACAGCTCGCGGTTCTCCACGGTCTTGATGGACGTGCTGTATCCGGCGTCCTTGAGCACCTGCGCGTACAGCTCCGCCAGCACATTGGCCTCGGTGAAGCCCGCCGACCCGACGACCAGCGTCCCCTTGCCGCCGCCGGACGCCGAGCCGCCCGTCCCGCCCCGCTCCTCCAGGCTCTGGCCGCCGCCACACGCCGCCAGCCCGCCGGTGAGCGCCACCACGCCCAGTACCGCGCCGGCCATCGCCGGTGTTCTGCTCATCACGTTCTCCGTCCGGTCCGGCCGCTTCACCCGCGGCCGCTTGGCGTTCTTCGGTTGGCGTTCGGTTGGTTTCTTCGGTCCGGGTTCTTCGGTCAGTGGGCGCGCCGGCCGGCCCGCATGGGGTCGAACAGCCGGCCCGCCACCACGAGCAGTCCCTCGGCCAGCAGCGCGAGCGCGCCGACCACCAGGGCCCCGGCGACCACCTGCGCGGTGTCATTGGTGTTGAAACCGGCCGTGATGATCCGGCCCAGCCCTCCCTCGCCGGCCATCGCGGCGAGCGTGGCGGTGGCGATCACCTGCACGGTCGCCGACCGCAGCCCGGTCATCACCATCGGGTACGCCAGGGGCAGCTCCACCTTCCGGAAGACCTGGCCGCCCGACATCCCCATCCCGCGTGCCGCCTCGACCACCGCCCGGTCCACCTCGCGCATCCCCACGTACGCGTTGGTGAGGAGCGGCGGCACCGCGAACAGCACCAGCGCGATGAGCGTCGGCAGGTCGCCGTACCTGCCCAGCGGGGTGAGCGTCAGCAGCACCAGCACCGCCAGCGTGGGCACCGCCCGGCCCGCGTTGGAGAGGTTGACGGCCAGCGCGCCGCCCCGCCCCACGTGCCCGAGCCACAGCGCGAGCGGCAGGGCGATCAGGCAGGAGACCAGCAGGCAGACACCGCTGAACCAGAGGTGCTCGGCGAGCCGGTGCCACACCCCGCTCTCGCCCTGCCAGTTGGCCCCGGTCGTCAGCCACGTCCAGGCGTCGGCCACCGCGCCCATCGCTCACCCCGCCCTGCGTATGTGTGTGCCGGGCACGCGCGCCGGCCGGGTCCACGGTGTCAGCGCCCGCTGGAGCCACAGCAGCAGCAGGTCGGCGGTGACCGCCAGCAGGACGCACAGCACCGACGCGGTCAGCACCTGTGCCTTGAAGAAGCTCTTGAGCCCGGTCGTGATCAGGGTGCCCAGGCCGCCGTAGTCCACCAGGGCGCCGACGGTGGTCAGCGCGACCGTCGAGACCGTGGCCATCCGGACGCCCGCGATGACCGCGGGCAGCGCCAGCGGCAGTTCGACCTCCCACAGCAGCCGCCACGGGCCGTACCCCATGCCCCGGGCCGCCTCCCGCGCCTCCTCCGGCACGGCGGCGAGCCCGGCCAGGATGTTCCGCACGAGGATGGTCAGCGAGTACAGCACGAGGCCGGTCACCACCAGGGCCGCGGACAGCCCGAAGAGCGGCAGCAGCAGCGAGAACATGGCCAGCGACGGGATCGCGTACAACACGGTGGTCAGCCCCAGGACCGGCGCGGCGAACCGGGGCCGGGCGCGGACCAGCAGCGCCAGCGGGAAGGCCACGGCCAGTCCGATCAGCACCGACACCGCGGTGATCCACACATGCTGGACGGTCGCCTCGGTCAGCTCCCGGGCGCGCGAGCCGAGGTACTCGCCGCAGATCCAGTCGTTGGCCGCCAGGCAGCCGGCCGCGCTCGTCACCGTACTCACCCGCCCCCCTGTGTCCACGCGTCGTCCGCGGGTCCCGCGTCCGGCCCGGTGTTCGATCCGACAACGACCCTAACCCCCACCACCGACAACGGCCGACGGTCCCCACAGGCCGGCAACACGGCCTTCACACACCGCACGACCACACCTGCCCACGGACCGCCACAATGGAACGCATGATCCGATTCGAGCGTGTCACCAAGCGGTACGCGGACGGCACCACCGCCGTCGACGACCTGTCGTTCGAGGTGGCCGAGGGGGAGCTGGTCACGCTCGTGGGACCGTCCGGCTGCGGCAAGACCACCACGATGAAGATGGTCAACCGGCTGATCGAGCCGACCGAGGGCCGGATATTCGTCGACGGCGCCGACATAACGGAGACCGACCCGGTGCTCCTGCGGCGCCGGATCGGCTACGTCATCCAGCAGGTCGGGCTCTTCCCGCACAAGACGGTGCTGGAGAACACCGCGACCGTCCCCCACCTCCTCGGCGTCAAGCGCTCCGCCGCCCGCGCCCGGGCCGCCGAACTCCTCGCGCTCGTCGGCCTCGACCCGGCCGTCCACGGCGACCGCTACCCCGAGCAGCTCTCCGGCGGGCAGCGCCAGCGCGTCGGCGTCGCCCGGGCACTGGCCGCCGACCCGCCCGTCCTGCTGATGGACGAGCCCTTCGGCGCGGTCGACCCGGTGGTGCGCGAGCACCTCCAGAGCGAGTTCCTCAAGCTCCAGTCCGAGGTGCGCAAGACGGTCCTGTTCGTCACCCACGACATCGAGGAGGCCGTCCGGCTCGGCGACCGCATCGCCGTCTACGGCCAGGGCCGCATCGAGCAGTTCGACGCGCCGGCCACCGTGCTGGGCGCGCCCGCCACCCCGTACGTCGCCGAGTTCGTCGGCGCCGACCGGGGCCTGAAGCGGCTGTCCGTGACGCCCATCGAGGAGGGGGACCTCGAACAGCCGCCGGTGGTGCACCTGGACGACGCGCTCCCCCGCGAGCTGGGCTCCCGCTGGGCCGTCGTCCTGGACGGCGACGACAATCTGCACGGCTGGATCTCGGCGGAGAGCGCCGCCCGGGGCGCGGGGACGGTGCGCGACCACGCCCGCCGCATGGAGGCGTGGCTGCCCGTCGGCGCCTCGCTGAAGCAGGCGTTCTCGACCATGCTCCAGCACGACGCGGGCTGGATCGCCGTCATCGACCGCGAGGAGCGGGGGCGGTTCCTGGGGGTGCTGACCCCGGCGCGGCTGCACGAGGCGCTGCGCCGCTCGATCGGCGCGGACGCCCGGGACGTCCCCCGGGCCGAGGCGGACGTCCGGACGGTCGGCTGACACCGGGACCCGGACGGCCAGCACCGGGGCCGGCCGGGTCAGGCGGCGCTGAGCCGACCGCTCAGCCACGCCAGCGCCGGGGGGATCTCGCGGTTCCAGGTGGTGAAGTTGTGCCCGCCGCTGTCCAGGGTGATGGACGAGACGCGCGCGGGCGCCTTCACCTTGGCGACGAAGGAGCGGGTGCCCGCCAGGTTGCCCTCGCCCCGGCGGGAGGTGGTGACCAGGAAGGACGACCGGCCCTGCGGCAGGTGGTCCAGGCTCCACAGCAGGTCCGCCCGCTCGCGCAGCCGCCGGTCGCCGTGGAAGAGGTCGCCGGTGGTCACGTCCTCGGCGGCCTTGTAGTACGCGGAGAGGCCGGCCCCGGCCGCGTACCGGCCGGGGTGGTGCAGGGCGATCTTCAGCGCGCAGTAGCCGCCGGTCGAGTTGCCGATGATCCCCCAGTTGCGGGCGGCGGTGCCGACCCGGTACGTCCCGGAGACCGCCCTCGGCAGGTCCTCGGCGAAGAACGTCTCGGTGCGCGGCCCGCCCGGCACGTCGACGCACTCGGTGTCGCGCGGCGGCGCCACGGTGGGCCGGAGCATCACCAGGACCATCGGCTGCATCCTCCCCCGCGCGGCCTGCTCGTGGGCCGTGCGCGGGTACTTCAGCCCCTTCAGCAGGTTCTCGGCGGTGCCGGGGTAGCCGGTCAGCACCACGGCGGCGGGGAAGGTCCGCCTCGCGTACGCCGGCTGGAAGTACTCCGGCGGGAGGTAGACGTACGCCGGGCTGTCGATCCCCGACCGCTCCCCGGAGACGACGACCTTCTGGATCTGGCCGCCCACCGCCGGGCGCCCGCCGCCGGGCACGCCCTCCGGCTTCTGCCGGCCGACGACCGTGATGTCCCGGCCGCCCGCCGAGTGGTCCACGACCACCCCCATCTCCTGCTCCCGCCCGAGCAGGTCGGCCCAGGAGCCGTAGAAGAGGAAGTAGTTGTTCGCGGCGAGCCCGACGGACGCGAACAGCGCGAGCTGGGTGGCCAGCAGCAGGCCGATCCGGCCGAGCACGGCCCGCGGGCCGCCGCGGGCCAGCCGCGGCCAGCGCCACACCGTCACGGCGAACAGCGCGACGGCCACCAGGACGGCCAGCGCCAGGACTTTGTTGCTGGTGAGACCCATGAGTTGTCCGTGCCTTCGTCGTCGGTCGTGGAGATTTTCCGGGGAGCGAGTGAACCCGCCCCCCGCGAGCCCCGTCCTAGAGAGCGCACACCGTCCGGGCCGAACCGGGCCGGACCCGTACAGGCCGGCCGGTTTCCGGCCGACGGGACACTCACCACACTTTGCGGAGCCCTGGGAAGCGATGTCTGTCACGGTAGATGGGGACAAGTCGGGATCGGTTCCGAGCCGGATACGGCGCATCCTGCGCGGCCCACGGGCCGAGCGGGTGCCCGCCCTGGTCGGCACCGCGTGCACGCTCATCGGTCTGATCGACGTCGCGGCCGGGGTCGTCCCGCGCTTCCGCACCAGCCGCGTGCACGCCCTGGCCGAGGTCCTCCCCGGCACCCTCGGCCCGCTCTCGGCGGCGCTCTCGCTGAGCGCCGGCGTCCTGCTGCTGCTCCTCGCCCACGGCCTCAAGCGCCACAAGCGCCGCGCCTGGCGGGCCGCGGTGGTCCTCCTCCCGGCCGGGGCCGCGGCGCAGTTCGTCTACCGCCACTCCGTGATCGGGGTGCTGTTCTCGCTGCTGCTGCTCGCGCTGCTGCTCCGCCACCGCGACCAGTTCGCGGCGCTGCCCGACCCGCGCAGCCGGTGGAAGGCCCTGGCCAACTTCGTCCTCATGGGGGCCGGTTCGATCGCGCTCGGCCTGCTCGTGGTCAGCGCCCACCCCGGCAAGGTCGTCGGCAGCCCCGGCCTCAGCGAACGCCTGGAGCACGTGGTGTACGGCCTGTTCGGCGTCGAGGGCCCCGTCGCCTACCGGGGCGGTGTCGACTGGACCGTCGGCTACTCCCTCGGCGCGCTCGGCCTGCTGACCGCGATCACCACCATCTACCTGGCCTTCCGCCCCGAGCACCCGGTCGCCCGGCTCACCGAGGACGACGAGGCCCGGCTGCGCGCCCTGCTCGCCCGGCACGGCGGCCGGGACTCGCTCGGCCACTTCGCGCTCCGCCGCGACAAGGGCGTCGTCTTCTCCCCCAGCGGGAAGGCCGCCGTCTGCTACCGTGTCGTCTCGGGCGTGATGCTCGCCAGCGGCGACCCGATCGGCGACGTCGAGGCGTGGCCCGGCGCCATCGAGCGGTTCATGGACGAGGCCAAGGCCCACTCCTGGACGCCCGCCGTGATGGGCTGCTCCGAGACGGGCGGCGAGGTGTGGACCCGCGAGACCGGGCTCGACGCCCTGGAGCTGGGCGACGAGGCGGTGGTGGACGTCGCGGATTTCTCCCTGACCGGGCGCGCCATGCGCAATGTGCGCCAGATGGTCAAGCGCATCGAGCGCAATGGGTACGAGACCCGGGTGCGGCGCGTCCGTGACCTCTCCGACGGCGAGCTGGAGCGGGTCCGCCGCGCCGCGGCCGACTGGCGGGGCACCGACACCGAGCGCGGCTTCTCCATGGCCCTGGGCCGGATCGGCGACCCGTCCGACGGCGACGCCGTGATCGCCACCGCCCACAAGGCGGACGACGCCTCGGGCACCTCCCCGTACGGCGACCTGAAGGCGATCATCCACTTCGTGCCGTGGGGTACGGACGGCATGTCGCTGGAGCTGATGCGCCGCGACCGCTCCGCCGACCCCGGCATGAACGAACTGCTCATCGTCGCCGCGCTCCAGGCGTCCCCCCGGCTCGGCATCGAGCGGGTCTCGCTGAACTTCGCCATGTTCCGCTCCGCCCTGGCGCGCGGCGAGAAGCTCGGCGCCGGCCCGGTCCTGCGCGTCTGGCGCGGCCTGCTGGTGTTCCTCTCCCGCTGGTTCCAGATCGAGTCGCTGTACAAGTTCAACGCCAAGTTCCAGCCGCGCTGGGAGCCCCGCTTCGTGGTCTACCGCAACAGCCGCGACCTGCCCCGCATCGGCTTCGCGGCCATGCAGGCGGAGGGCTTCGTCAACCTGGCCCCGCCCCGCCCGTTCCGCCGCCGCGCCACCGCCGCCACGGCCCGCCCCTGCGCCCACCTCACCCCGGCCCGCGGCGACCACGAGGTACGCGCCGCCTGACCCGCCGCCCCCCGCCACGCACGCGTGGCGGGGCGTACGGGCCCGGCAAGATCCGGAAGGCACGCCCTGGGCGTGCCTTTCGGATCAGGCTGGGTCAGTGAGCGGGGTCTGGTGCGTGCAGATGCAAGGCGGAGGAGGGAGCCACTGCGGAGCATTGGCGACCGACGACAACGCCGCAGATGTGCGTGCCAGGGCACGCGAGCCCGGCAAGATCCGGAAGGCACGCCCTAGGCTGGTCGCATGAGTACCTTGCCCGGACGGGGCACGGCCCGGGGCCTGCCCGTGTTCGACCGCTGCGCGGTCATGGGAGTCGTCAATGTGACGCCCGACTCCTTCTCCGACGGCGGCCGCTGGTTCGACACCACGGCCGCCATCAAGCACGGCCTGGAGCTGGTCGCCCAGGGCGCCGACCTGGTGGACGTCGGCGGCGAGTCGACCCGCCCCGGCGCCGCGCGGGTCGACGAGGACGAGGAGCTGCGGCGGGTCGTCCCCGTCGTGCGCGGCCTGTCGGCCGAGGGGGTCACCGTGTCGGTCGACACGATGCGCGCCTCCGTCGCCGGCCGCGCCGTCGAGGCCGGCGCCGTCCTCGTCAACGACGTGAGCGGCGGACTGGCCGACCCCGGCATGGTCCCCGCCGTCGCCGCCGCCGAGGTGCCGTTCGTGGTCATGCACTGGCGCGGTTTCAGCCACGAGATGAACCGGCGGGCCGTGTACGGGGACGTCGTCGCCGAGGTCCTCGCCGAGCTGTGCGCCCGTGTCGCGGCGGTCGTCGAGGGCGGCGTCGACCCGGAGCGGATCGTCGTCGACCCGGGTCTCGGCTTCGCCAAGACGGCGCAGCACGACCTGGCGCTGCTGGCCCACCTGGCCGACCTCCGCGCACTGGGCCGCCCGCTGCTGGTCGCCGCCTCCCGGAAGCGGTTCCTCGGCCACGTCCTGGCCGGTGAGGGCGCCGCCCCGCCGCCCGCGCGGGAGCGCGACGCGGCCACGGCGGCGGTGTCGGCCATCGCCGCCCACGAGGGCGCCTGGGCCGTACGGGTCCACGACGTCCGCGCCACCGCGGACGCCGTACGGGTCGCCCGGGCCGTCGAGGCCGCCCGGTGAGCGACGCGGCACGCACCGACTCCGAGGCCGTCGAGCAGGCCAACACCGCCTTCTACGAGGCCATGGAGCGCGGCGACTTCGAGGCGATCTCCGACCTGTGGCTGGACGAGGCGCACGGCGGCATCTCCTGCGTCCACCCCGGCTGGCCGGTGCTCAACGGCCGCGGCGAGGTCCTCCGCTCGTACGCGCTGATCATGGCCAACACCGACTACATCCAGTTCTTCCTGACCGATGTGAAGGTGTCCCTGGCGGGCGACACCGCGCTGGTGACCTGCACGGAGAACATCCTCAGCGGCGGTCCCGCCGAGGAGGGCGCCGATCTCGGCCCGCTCGTCGGGCAGCTGGTCGTCGCCACGAATGTGTTCCGGCGCACAGCGGACGGCTGGCGGATCTGGTCCCATCACGGTTCACCCGTTCTGGCCGAAACCGGCGAGGAGGAGGCCGACGAGAACCCCGCGTGAGTGGGTAAGCGAGCGGAAGAGGAGCCCGTGGGCAGGGCCTGTCAGTGCTCGCAGGTAGATTCGACTGGTGGCACCGCGCCGACCGCACCCGGCCGTGTGCCCGCCAGACCAACGACAGCAGGAGTGATTCGCGTGGATCGTGTCGCGCTGCGCGGCCTCAAGGCCCGCGGGCACCATGGCGTCTTCCCCCGGGAGCGCGAGGAGGGCCAGACCTTCATCGTGGACCTGGTGCTCGGGCTGGACACCCGCCCCGCCGCGGCCAGCGACGACCTGGCGAAGACCGTGCACTACGGCGTCGTGGCGGAGGAGGTCGTGGACGTCGTCCAGGGCGAGCCGGTCGACCTGATCGAGACGCTCGCCGAGCGCATCGCCGAGCAGTGCCTGAAGCACGACGGGGTCCAGGAGGTGGAGGTGGTCGTCCACAAGCCGGACGCCCCGATCACCGTGCCCTTCGACGACGTGACCATCACCATCACCCGGAGCCGCGCATGAACAAGACGCACAGCGACCCCACGGTGCAGCCGGTGCCGGCCTCCGTGACGGAGCAGGTCGACGCCGCCGACATCACCCTGTCCAACCCCAAGCGGGCCGTGGTCGCCCTCGGCTCCAACCTGGGCAACCGCCTGGAGACCCTCCAGGGCGCCATCGACGCCCTGGAGGACACCCCCGGTGTCCGGGTGAAGGCGGTCTCCCCGGTGTACGAGACGGAGCCCTGGGGCGTCGACCCCGGCTCCCAGCCGTCGTACTTCAACGCTGTGGTGGTCCTCAAGACGACCCTGCCGCCGGCGTCCCTCCTGGAGCGGGCGCACGCGGTGGAGGAGGCGTTCCACCGGGTCCGTGACGAGCGCTGGGGCCCGCGGACGATCGACGTCGACATCGTGGCGTACGCGGACGTCGTCTCCGACGACCCCGTCCTCACCCTCCCGCACCCCCGCGCCCACGAGCGGGCCTTCGTGCTGGCGCCGTGGCACGACGTGGAGCCCGAGGCGCAGCTCCCGGGCGTCGGCGCGGTCGCCGAGCTGCTGGGCGGTGTCGGCCGGGAGGGCGTCGCGCCCCGCGCCGACCTGGAACTGCGCCTGCCCGAGTAGCGTTGAGTGACCAGCGGGCGGTGCACGGCGACGAGATGAAGGACCACCGGTGAAGCAACTGCGGCTCAAGGTACTGGCCGGACTGTTCGCCGTCGCGGGCATCCTCTCGTGGGGCGGCGCCCGGCTGTGGGAGTCGTTCGGCACCCTGCCGAGCGTCCCCCTGGCCGCGCCGATCGTCCTCGCGGTGATCGCGGTCGTCCTCACGGCGACGGCCCTCTCGCTGCGCTCCCGGCTGCGCGCCCAGCGGGAGCGCCGCCCCGACGCCAAGGGCGTGGAGCCTCTGATGGCCGCCCGCGCGGTCGTCTTCGGCCAGGCCAGTGCCCTGGTCGCGGCGCTGGTGAGCGGGATGTACGGCGGCACCGGCGTCTTCCTGCTGGGCTCGCTGGACATCCCGGCCCGCCGCGACCAGGCGATCTACGCCGGCTTCTCGGTCCTGGCGGGCATCGGCGTGATCGCGGCGGCCGTCTTCCTGGAGCGCGTCTGCCGCCTCCCGGAGGACGACGAGAACCACCCCGGCGGGGTGCCCACCACCTAGTGGTGCCCGCGCCGGGGCGGGTCAGAGCAGGGTGCCTCCGGCGACGTCCGTCCCGGCGAGGACGTCCGCGATCCGGTCGCGTACGGAGGCGGAGATCCGGATGTGCGCGGCGGCGAGGTTCTCCTCGATGTGCGCCGGGGTGCGGCTGCCGGGGATCGGCACCACGTGCGGGTCCTGGTCCAGCAGCCAGGCCAGGGCCAGCTGGGCGGGGGTGATGCCGAGTTCCGCGGCGATTCCGCGCACGGGTGCGAAGCGGTCGCTGTTCGCCCGGTGGTTCGCGGCGTCGAAGCGGGGCATGTGCTGCCGGAAGTCGCCCTCCCCCACCTCCCCGACCGTGCCGGTGAGGAATCCGGCGCCCAGGGGTGACCAGGCGACGATGCCGACTCCCAGCTCGCGCGCCGCCGCCAGCAGCTCGCCGTCGGCGGGCCGCCACATGGACCACTCGGTCTGGACGGCGGAGACGGGGTGCACGGCGTGCGCCGCCCGCAGCTGGGCGGCGGTGACGTTGGAGAGCCCGAGGTGGCGGACCAGACCGGCCTCGATCAGTCCGGCGACCGCGCCGACCGTGTCCTCCAGCGGGACCTGCGGGTCGGGGAAGTGCGGGTAGTACAGGTCGATCCGGTCGGTGCCCAGCTCGCGCAGGCTGGCCTCGGCGTAGCCGCGTACATGCTTGGGGTCGGCGTTGACGGCCAGCTCCCCGAAGGCGTAACCGACCGGGAAGGGGTGGGGCTCCACGCCCTCCGGGAGCCGGAAGCCGAACTTGGTGGCGATGACCACCTCGTCCCGCCGGTTCCGCAGGGTCCGGCCGATCAGCCGCTCGTTGTGGCCGTCCGCCCCGTAACCGTCCGAGGTGTCGACGAGGGTGGCCCCGGCGTCGACCGCCGCGAGCAGCGCCCGCTCGGCACGGGCGTCGTCGATCTCCCCGTACACACCGGGGGACAGCACCATGGCGCCGAAGCCCAGCGCGGACACGTCGAGGCCGCCGAGACGGCGGGAGGGCAGGGGCCCTAACGGCTTGTGTGTGATCGTCATGGGCCGAGTCTTCCCATCCGCCCCGTGGGCGTCCATCCCCTGTCCGCCATGGAAGACGGAGCCGGGCAGACGGAGCCGGGTAGCCGGAGCCGGTCAGTTCGCCATGATCAGGCTCATCGCCTCCGCGCGGGTGGCGACGTCGCGCAGCTGGCCGCGGACGGCCGAGGTGATGGTCTTGGCGCCGGGCTTGCGGATGCCGCGCATCGACATGCACATGTGCTCGCACTCGATGACGACGATCACGCCCCGGGGCTCCAGAATCTTCATCAGCGAGTCGGCGACCTGGGTGGTGAGCCGCTCCTGCACCTGGGGGCGGCGCGCGTAGACGTCCACGAGCCGGGCCAGCTTGGACAGGCCGGTGATCTTGCCCTCGGTCGACGGGATGTAGCCGACGTGCGCCACGCCCCGGAAAGGCACCAGGTGGTGCTCGCAGCAGGACGTGACCTCGATGTCCTTCACCAGGACCATCTCGTCGTGCCCCAGGTCGAACGTCGTCGTCAGGACGTCCTCGGGCTGCTGCCACAGACCGGCGAATATCTCCCGGTAGGCCCGCGCCACCCGGGCCGGCGTCTCCCGCAGGCCCTCGCGGTCCGGGTCCTCACCGACCGCGACGAGGAGCTCCCGCACGGCGTTCTCCGCGCGCTTCTCGTCGAACTCGCCGATCGTGCCCTCGACGTCCAGCGTCACCGGGTCGGTCATCTGTGCCTCGTTCCATGTGCCTGTGTGCGCGCTCGGACCCGCGCACGCGAAAGCCGCGCCCCCCAGGCTAGAACCTGGGGGGCGCGGCTTTCATTCCGGGGCCCGGTGGCGCCGGGCGGCCGGGATCAGCTCTCGGGACGGTCCTCCGGGACCGGCTCCGCCGCCGGGGCGGACGGAGTGGCCTTGGTGACGTCCGTCGTGGTGACGCCGTTGGCGCCCGCCGCCCCGTTGGTCAGGGCCAGCTCCTTGGGCGAGAGCACCGGCGGCCTGGTCGACGGGGTGCGCCGGGAGGAGCCGGTCCACGCCGGGCGGGCCGGGCGCTTGACGATCGGGGCGAAGATCTCGGCGATCTCCTCCTTGTTGAGCGTCTCCTTCTCCAGCAGCTGGAGGACCAGGTTGTCGAGGACGTCCCGGTTCTCCACGAGGATCTCCCACGCCTCGTTGTGCGCGGTCTCGATCAGCTTCTTGACCTCTTCGTCGACGAGCGCGGCGACCTCTTCCGAGTAGTCGCGCTGGTGCGCCATCTCCCGGCCCAGGAAGGGCTCGGTGTTGTCGCCGCCGAACTTGATCGCGCCGAGCCGCTCGGTCATGCCGTACTGGGTGACCATGGCCCGCGCGGTCGCGGTCGCCTTCTCGATGTCGTTGGCCGCGCCCGTGGTCGGGTCGTGGAAGACCAGCTCCTCGGCCGCGCGCCCGCCCAGCATGTAGGCGAGCTGGTCGAGCATCTCGTTGCGCGTGGTGGAGTACTTGTCCTCGTCGGGCAGGACCATGGTGTAGCCCAGGGCCCGGCCGCGGGACAGGATGGTGATCTTGTGGACCGGGTCGGAGTTCGGGGAGGCCGCCGCGACCAGGGCATGTCCGCCCTCGTGGTACGCGGTGATCTTCTTCTCCTTGTCCGACATGATCCGGGTCCGCTTCTGCGGGCCCGCGACCACCCGGTCGATCGCCTCGTCCAGCATCTGGTTGTCGATGAGCTTCTTGTCGCTGCGCGCGGTGAGCAGCGCCGCTTCGTTCAGCACGTTCGACAGGTCGGCGCCGGTGAAGCCCGGGGTGCGGCGCGCCACGGCGGACAGGTCGACGTCCGGGGCGACCGGCTTGCCCTTCTGGTGGACCTTGAGGATCTCCAGGCGGCCCTGCATGTCGGGGCGGTCGACGGCGATCTGCCGGTCGAAGCGGCCCGGGCGCAGCAGCGCGGGGTCGAGGATGTCGGGCCGGTTGGTGGCGGCGATCAGGATGACGCCGCCCTTGACGTCGAAGCCGTCCATCTCGACCAGCAGCTGGTTGAGGGTCTGCTCGCGCTCGTCGTGGCCGCCGCCGAGGCCGGCGCCGCGGTGCCGGCCGACGGCGTCGATCTCGTCGACGAAGACGATGGCCGGGGCGTTCGCCTTGGCCTGCTCGAAGAGGTCACGGACCCGGGAGGCGCCGACACCGACGAACATCTCGACGAAGTCCGAGCCGGAGATCGAGTAGAACGGCACGCCCGCCTCGCCCGCGACGGCGCGCGCGAGGAGCGTCTTGCCGGTGCCGGGCGGGCCGTACAGCAGCACACCCTTGGGGATCTTGGCGCCGACGGCCTGGAACTTCGCCGGCTCCTGGAGGAACTCCTTGATCTCGTGGAGCTCCTCGACGGCCTCGTCGGACCCCGCCACGTCGGCGAAGGTGGTCTTCGGGGTGTCCTTGGTGATCAGCTTGGCCTTGGACTTCCCGAAGTTCATCACCCGGGAGCCGCCGCCCTGCATCTGATTCATCAGGAACAGGAAGACCACGACGATCAGCACGAAGGGCAGGAGCGAGAGCAGCACCGAGACGATGGCGCTCTGCTTCGTCGGCGAGACCGTGTAGCCCTTGTCGATGTCGCCCGCTTCGTACTTCTTCTGGAGCGTGGCGGCGAGGTCGGATCCCTGTGTGCCGATGTAGCTGGCCTGGATCTTGTCGCTGCCCTTGACCTTCTGGCCGTCCTTGAGGTCGACCTTGATCATCTGTTCGTCGCCGGTGGTCAGCTTGACCTGGTCGACCTGGTTCTTGTCGAT
Source organism: Streptomyces sp. NPDC015131 (assembly GCF_043079975.1). NCBI lineage: Bacteria > Bacillati > Actinomycetota > Actinomycetes > Kitasatosporales > Streptomycetaceae > Streptomyces > Streptomyces sp. NPDC015131. Next base: position 62,332 of record NZ_JBIBVB010000005.1, read on the forward strand.
CGCCTGGACGACCTCGCCGGTGTCCACCGTCTTGTAGCCGCCCGACGAGCCGACGACCTGCATCAACACGACCACGGCGAGGACGGCCAGCACGATCCACATGACCGGCCCACGGAAGTATCGCTTCACGTCCATCCATACGGAGCGATGACGCCCCGTCCCTCCTGCCCGTAGGTAAATGCTGCTATGAGAAAAGACTGTTCTTCGGACGGTACCCCAGCATTGTCACCCGCGACCGCCTTCCCATGCTCCAACGGCGGGAGGGCGGTCCAGGTTCCCCGTGCGTCCCCGGTGCTTCCCGGGAGGGGCTCCCGGCGGGTCTCCGGCGCCCGTCGGGGGCCGGGCGGGTGTCCGGGGCGGTTCAGCCGCCGTAGACGTGCGGGGCGAGCGTGCCGACGAACGGGAGGTTGCGGTACTTCTCCGCGTAGTCGAGGCCGTAGCCGACGACGAACTCGTTCGGGATGTCGAAGCCGATCCACTTCACGTCGATGGCCACCTTCGCCGCCTCCGGCTTGCGCAGCAGGGTGCAGACCTCCAGGGAGGCCGGCTCGCGCGAGCCGAGGTTCGACAGCAGCCACGACAGGGTCAGGCCGGAGTCGATGATGTCCTCGACGATCAGGACGTGCTTGCCCTTGATGTCGGTGTCCAGGTCCTTGAGGATCCGCACCACACCGGAGGACTGGGTGCCCGCCCCGTAGGAGGAGACGGCCATCCAGTCCATGGTGACGGGGGTGGACAGCGCGCGGGCCAGGTCCGCCATCACCATGACGGCGCCCTTGAGGACGCCGACGATGAGCAGGTCCTTGCCCGCGTACTCAGCGTCGATCTTCGCGGCGAGCTCCGCCAGCTTCGCGTCGATCTCTTCCTTGGTGATGAGCACCGACTTGAGGTCGGTGCCCATGTCTTTCTCGTTCACCCGGGTCACTTTCGTTGCAGCCTGCGTCAGCCTTGCCGGATGACCAGTCTGCCACCCTGGCGGCGCGCGACGACGCGGCCGGGCAGATTGATGGCTCCCTGGCCCCGCCAGCCGGTGATGAGCCGGTCCATTTCCTCGATGTGCCGGGCGAACAGGGAGCCGGCCGGGGAGCCCTCGGCGATGGCGGCGCGGCGCAGCACGCGGCGGCGGACGGCGGGCGGCAGGGCGTAGAGCTTGGCGCACTCCAGCAGGCCGGCGTCGTCCCGTACGGAGGGGTCGGCGTCGGCGGCCCAGGCGTCGAGGGCGTCGGCGTCGTCGCGGCAGAGCTGGGCCGTCCGGGCGAGGGCCTCCACGACGCCCTTGCCGAGGGACTTCTCCAGCGCGGGCAGCCCTTCGTGGCGGAGCCGGGAGCGGGTGTAGGCGGGGTCGGCGTTCATCGGGTCGTCCCAGACGGGCAGGGACTGGACCAGGCACGCCTTGCGGGCGGTCTGGCGGTCGAGCTGGAGGAACGGGCGCCGGTAGCGGTCGCGGGTGCCGGAGACGGCGGCCATGCCGGACAGGGAGCGGATGCCGGAGCCGCGGGCGAGGCCGAGGAGCACCGTCTCGGCCTGGTCGTCGCGGGTGTGGCCGAGCAGCACGGCGGCGGCGCCGAGGCGCTCCGCCGCCTCGTCCAGGGCCGCGTATCGGGCGTCGCGGGCGGCGGCCTCGGGTCCGCCCTCGCGGCCGACGGTCACGGCGATCGCCTCGACGGGGTCGAGGTTCAGGGCGGTGAGGCGGGCGGCGACCTCGGCGGCGCGGAGGTCGGAGCCGGGCTGGAGGCCGTGGTCGACGGTGACGGCGCCGGCGCGGACGGCGAGCTTGCGGGCCTCGAAGGCGAGGGCGGAGGCGAGCGCCATGGAGTCGGCGCCGCCGGAGCAGGCGACCAGGACGAGCGGGGGCCGGCGGGGCTCTCCGGCGGCGGGGGCGTCGCCGGCGGGGCGGTGCGCGCGAGCGCCGTGCTCGGGGGTGCTGTGCTCGGTGAGTACGTCGTGGAGTACGCGGCGGACCGCCAGGCGTATCGCCGCGACCGCAGGATGGGGACCCATGTCCGGTGCCCTTCGTGTGAAGTTGGGTGCCTCGTTCGGAGTCTTAACGGCCGGACCGGGGGGTTCGGTCACTCAGAGTGCGTCGATGGTGACAGAACTCGGCCGATACCCGAGCATCGCACGCCTACCCACCGCCCACGGTCCCTCGGATGGGTGATTGGAGGGGCGTTCGTCTGCCACCGGTTGCCGCCGGTCGGGTCCGCGCTCTCATTCCGTCCTGCGGTGCACCCGCGCGACCCAGTCCGCCGGTTTGGCGATCTCCGCCTTGGTGGGAAGGGTGTTCGGGGAGGTCCACACCCGGTTGAAACCGGCCATGCCGACCTCGTCGACCACCGCGCGCACGAAGCGCTCCCCGTCCCGGTACTGGCGCAGCTTGGCGTCGAGCCCCAGCAGCTTGCGCAGTGCCTGGTCGAGCCGGGAGGCGCCCTTGGCGCGGCGCTGCTGGAACTTCTCGCGGATCTCCGCCACGGAGGGCACGACCTGGGGGCCGACGCCGTCCATCACGTAGTCGGCGTGGCCCTCCAGGAGGGACATCACCGCGGTGAGCCGGCCGAGGATCTCCCGCTGCTCGGGGGTCTGCACCAGCTCGACCAGGGACCGGCCGCCCTCGTCCGCCTCGCCCTCGGGGCGGGCGCCGGTGAGCGCCTGGGCGGCCTCGCGCAGCCGTTCCAGGACGGTGGTGGCGTCCATGTCGGTGGCGGCCAGGAAGGACTGGATCTCGCCCTGGAGGTGGTCGCGCAGCCAGGGGACGGCCGTGAACTGGGTGCGGTGGGTCTCCTCGTGGAGGCTGACCCACAGCCGGAAGTCGTGCGGGGCGACGTCGAGCTCCCGCTCGACGTGGACGATGTTCGGCGCGACCAGCAGCAGGCGTCCGCCGCCGTTCTCGCCGGCGGGCAGTTCCCGGGTGGCGGGGGCGAAGGTCTCGTACTGGCCGAGGACGCGGGAGGCGAGGAACGACAGCAGCATGCCGAGCTCCACGCCGGTCACCTTGCCGCCGACCGCGCCGAGCACGGCGTTGCCGGGGGTGCTGGAGCGGCGTTCCTGCATCTTCTCCAGCAGGGGCTTGAGCAGTTCGCGGAATCCGGCGACGTTGGCCCTGATCCAGCCGGCCCGGTCGACGACCAGGACGGGGGTGTCGTCGGGTTCGTGTCCGTCGGGGACCATGCGGGTGAAGCCGCGCACGTGCTCCTCGGACGCCTTGGCGTGCTGCCGCAGCTCGGCGACGACCGCGCGGGCCTCGTCGCGGCTCACCTCCGGCCCGGGGCGTACCAGTCGGGTCGCGGTCGCGACCGCGAGGTTCCAGTCGACCATCTCGGCACCACCGATGCTCGTCATGCGTCAACCGTACGTGCTCGGCGGCGCATCGGGTCAGGGTGCGGCGCCGCCCGGCCGGTGGGGCGGGGCGGCGGTTCAGCCGGTGAGGGCGGCGGCGAGCCGGTCCAGGGCGGACTGGGCGCCGTCGGCGGAGGCGGTGCGGCCGGCCAGGAACGCGAAGGCGAGCAGCCGTCCGTCGGCGGTGACGACCGTGCCGGCCAGGGTGTTGACGCCGGTGAGGGTGCCGGTCTTGGCCCGGACGAGGCCCGCGCCGGGGGAGCCGTCCGGGTAGCGGTCCGCGAGCGTGCCGCTGAAGCCGCCGACGGGCAGGCCGGTGAGGACGGGCCGGAGCTGGGGGCGGGAGGGGTCGGCCGCCTCGGCGAGGAGCGAGGTGAGCAGGGCGGCGGAGACCCGGTCGCGCCGGTCCAGTCCGCTGCCGTCGGCGAAGCGGGCGCCGTTCAGGGGGACGCCCAGTTCGCGCAGCCGTTCCTCGACGGCGCGGGCGGCTCCGGCGAAGCTCGCGGGGCGGCCGGCGGCGATCGCGGTCTGGCGGGCGAGCGCCTCGGCGATGTCGTTGTCGCTGTACGTCAGGGCGCGTTCGACCAGGGCGGAGAGCGGGAGCGACCGGGTGGTGGCGAGGGGGGTGGCCTTCTTGGGGGCACGCGCGCGTGCGGGGGGTTTCCCGGGGGTGACGCCCTGCTTGGCGAGCAGGCCGGCGAAGGTGCGGGCGGTGTCGCCGGCGGGGTCGGCGGAGCGGGGGGCGGGGCCGCTGGTGGAGCCGTCGAGGCGGCCCTCGCCGGTCATCAGGGCGGTGACCGGGGCGATGTTGTCGTTGACGCCGATCGGGTGGCGTTCGGGTCCGGTGTACCGGGAGGTGTCGTACGCCAGCTGGACGGAGGTGACGCCGCGGGCGCGCAGGGCGCGGGCGGTGTCGGCGGCGAGGGCGGCGAGCCGGGCCGGGTCGAGGGTGGGGTCGCCGCCGCCGACGAGGAAGACGCGGCGGGCGTCGGCGGTGGCGACGACCGTGGTGGGGATGCGGTGGTCGGGGCCGAGGGCGGAGAGGGCCGCCGCCGCGGTGGCGATCTTGATGGTGGAGGCGGGCGTCATCGGGGTGGCGGCGCCGCTGCCGTACAGCTGCTTGCCGGTGGTGGCGTCGATGACGGACGCCGTGCGCAGCGGGCCGAGCCCGGGGTCGCCGAACAGCGGTCCCAGGGTGGCCGAGAGCGCGCGCGGCGGCGGCGCGGCGGGTTCACGGGCGGCCCGGGTGCCGGGCGCGGTGAGGGCGGCGAGGACCCCGGCGGCGCTGGGCGCCGGGGCGGGCGGGCGCGGGGCGGGGCGCGCGGGGCCGGGCGCCCCGTGATCTGCGCCACTGGCGGGGGCCTGGGCGGCGGCCCGGGCGCGCTCGGCCGTACGCTGACCCGAGTCCCAGGGCCCGGCCAGGGTCACCACCCCGGCCGCCAGGACGAGGCCGAGCACGGCGGAGCCCGCGGTGAGCCGCACCACCTTCCGCTCCAGCACGGCTGACCAGCCCCTTTCGCGAGCACTCGGTTGCGTGAGGGACACTTAACCACTGAGCTGTGCCGTGAGCACGGCACCCCCGGTGAGCACGGCGGTCCGGTCCTGCTGGGGGAGCAGCCACACCCGTCATCATGTGTTGATCTTGGAGGAGCCACCCGTGGAGTTCGACGTCACCATCGAGATCCCGAAGGGGTCGCGGAACAAGTACGAGGTGGACCACGAGACCGGTCGTATCCGGCTGGACCGTCACCTGTTCACGTCGACCGTCTACCCGGCCGACTACGGCTTCGTCGAGGGCACCCTGGGCGAGGACGGCGACCCGCTGGACGCGCTGGTCATCCTGGACGAGCCGACCTTCCCGGGCGTCCTGGTGAAGTGCCGCGCGATCGGCATGTTCCGGATGACGGACGAGGCCGGCGGCGACGACAAGCTGCTGTGCGTCCCGGCGTCGGACCCGCGCATGGAGCACCTGCGCGACATCCACCACGTCTCCGAGTTCGACCGCCTGGAGATCCAGCACTTCTTCGAGGTCTACAAGGACCTGGAGCCCGGCAAGTCCGTCGAGGGCGCCAACTGGGTCGGCCGCGCCGAGGCCGAGGCCGAGATCGAGGCGTCGGTCAAGCGTCTGGAGGCGCAGGGCGGCGCTCACTGAGCCCCCTCCCCCGTGTGACGGGCGGCGCACCCCCGGGTGCGCCGCCCTTGTCGTGTCCGAGCCCTTGGCCGTGCCCATACTGGGCAGGCGGAATCGGATGAGCCGGACGGGAGTGAGGACGAGCACAGTGGCGCCGGAGACGGACGGTCCGGAAGACCGTAAGCCCCAGTCCGACGAGGCTCACAGCGCCTTCGCGCCGCCTCCCGGTCTGGAGCAGCCCGCCGCGGCGGAGGAGGACCCGCAGACGACGTCGGAGTTCGCCCTTCCGGTGGGCCTGGTGCCCGAGGCGCCCCCGGAGCCCGAGGGGTCGGCGTTCGCGCCACCGTCGACGTACACGGCGAAGGAGTCCCCGCCGGCCTTCACGCCCGCGCACGGCCTCCCGGCGATACGGCTGGCCAAGGACGCGCCGTGGCAGGACCGGATGCGCACGATGCTGCGGATGCCGGTGAGCGAGCGGCCGGTGCCGGAGCCGGTGCAGAAGCAGGACGACTCCGCCCCCGCGGTGCCGCGCGTGCTGGACCTGACGCTGCGTATCGGTGAGCTGCTGCTGGCGGGCGGCGAGGGCGCGGAGGACGTCGAGGCGGCGATGTTCGCGATCTGCCGCTCGTACGGGCTGGACCGCTGCGAGCCGACGGTGACGTTCACGCTGCTGTCGATCACCCATCAGCCGTCGCTGGTGGACGACCCGGTGACGGCGAACCGGACCGTGCGGCGGCGCGGCACCGACTACAACCGGCTCTCCGCGGTCTACACGCTGGTCGCCGACATCAACGCGGACGACTACGAGGTGTCGCTGGAGGAGGCGTACCGGCGGCTCGCGGAGATCCGGCGCAACCGGCACCCCTACCCCGGCTGGGTGCTGACCGTGGCGGCGGGCGGGCTCGCGGGCGCCGCCTCGATGCTGCTCGGCGGTGACCTGGCGGTGTTCCTGATCGCGGCGGCGGGCGCCATGCTGGGCGACCGGCTGGCGTGGTTCTGCGCGGGGCGCGGGCTGCCGGAGTTCTACCAGTTCGCGGTGGCCGCGGTGCCGCCGGCGGCCCTGGGCGTGACGGTCAGCCTGCTGCACGCGGGGCTCCAGCCGAACGCGGTGATCACCGGTGGGCTGTTCGCGCTGATCCCGGGACGGGCGCTGGTCGCCGCCGTCCAGGACGGCCTGACCGGCTTCTACATCACCGCCTCGGCCCGGCTGCTGGAGGTCGGCTACTTCTTCGTGGCGATCGTGGTCGGGGTGCTCTCGGTGCTGTACGGGGGCGTCCAGCTCGGCGCCAAGCTCAACCCCGAGGGCGTGCTGAACGCGGTGGAGCGGCCGGTGATCCAGATCCTGGCGGCGGTGCTGCTCTCGGTGACCTTCGCGGTGCTGCTCCAGCAGGAGCGCTCCACCGTGCTGTTCGTGGCGCTGAACGGGGCCGCCGCCTGGGTGATCTACGCCGCCATAGCGGTGACGGCGGGCGGTTCCGCGGTGATGGCGACGGCGGTGGCGGCGGGGCTGGTGGGCCTGTTCGGCCAGCTCATGGCCCGTTACGAGCACACCTCGTCGCTGCCGTACGTGACGGCGGCGATCGGCCCGCTGCTGCCGGGAAGCGCGACCTATCTGGGCGTGCTGAACATCGCCCAGAACAACATGGACGCCGGTTTCACCTCGCTGGCGCGGGCGGCGGCGCTGGCGCTGGCCATCGCGATCGGGGTGAACCTGGGCGGCGAGATGGCGCGGCTGTTCATCCGGGCGCCGGGCTCGGCGACGGCGCGCCGGGCGGCGAAGCGTACCCGCGGCTTCTGACGCGGAGCGTATTGCTCCTTTTGGGGTACTCCGTCCCTTGGTCCGGAGCGCCGGACCGGAAGGACCGGGACGGACCGGAAGAACCGGGACGGACCGGAAGGACCGGAAGGCCGGAAGGCCGGAAGGACCGGAGGGAGCCGCCATGTCCCTGCACCTGCTCGGGCCCGTGACGTACGGCGCGGCGGTCGGCGCGCGGAGCGCCGCCGGAGTGGCCGCGCGGCTGATGGGGCTGCCGCAGCGCGACGTGTGGTGGCGGCCGGGGCGCTGCCACATCGAGGTGCTCGGGGTGCACGGCCCGGGCGGCGAACGGGTCGCCCGGACCGTCGAGACCGCCCTGGAGGGGCACCCCGGCGTGCTGTGGGCGCGGGTGAACGCGCCGGCCGGGCGCGTGGTGGCCGCCGTGACCGACCCTCCGCCGCCCGGCCTCGAACTGGTCGCCCTGGTGCTGCGCGCCGAGGGCGAGGCCACCGCGCGGCCGGACGAGTACGACGACTGGCAGCCCGAGCCGCGCCACCCCGCCGAGGGCCCGAGTGCCCGGGGGACCGTCCCCGCGCTGGCCGCCGACACGGTGGGCCTCGCCCTCGCCGCCGTACGGCAGCTGGCGCCCTGGTTCCGGCTGCCGCACGAGGTGGCGGCCCTCACCGGGGTGCTCCAGCACCATCCGCGGCTGCGCCACCTGGTGGCCGGCCTCGGCGGCGCGGAGCGGGCCGAGTCGGTCCTGCCGGTCGTCCACGCGCTCACCCAGGGCGTCGCCACCCGCGGCGGCGGGCTCGCGCTGGACGCCCTGGAACGGGTCTCCCAGTGGCGCGAGGCCACCGCCGAGCGCGCCGCCTGGGCCGAGGCCGAGCCGCGCCTGGTCACCGGGGTGGACGACGCCGGGGCCGACCCGATCGTCGTGGAGCGCGCCGGCCCCCCGCCGCGGCACGCCACCGACCGGTACGCCGAGCGCGCCATGGCGGCGGGCCTCGCGGCCGGCGCGCTCACCGCGCCGTTCGCCGGGGTGCGCAAGGGACTGGCGGTCGCCCTGGCCAGTGTGCCCAAGGCCCCGGACGCGGGCCGCGAGGGCTTCGCCACCCGGCTGGGCCGCACCCTGGCGCTCCGGGGCGTGGTGACCATGGACCGGGGCGCCCTGCGGCGGCTGGGGCAGGTGGACACCGTGGTGCTGGAGGAGGACGCGCTGCGCGGCAGCCGGTACGAGCCGGTGGACCTGGAGCTGCTCGGCGGCGCCGACCCGGCGCTGACCGCGGAACGGCTGTTCGCCCTGTACGACGCGGACGAGCCGCTGCGCACCGCCCGCGACGACGACGGCTGGGTGCTGGGGCCGCTGGAGGAGCTGGAGCTGACCGGCCGCACCGGGCGGCAGGCCGCCGGGAAGCTGCGGCGGCGCGGCGGCGAGCGGGTGCTGGGGCTGGCCCGCGGGCGGCGGCTGGAGGCGGTGGCCGCGCTCGCCACGCAGACCGCGCCGGGCGCCGAGGCGGTCGCGGCGGCGGCCCGGCGGGCGGGCGCGCGCGTGGTGCTGGCCAGCGACCGGGAGGCGCCGGCGTTCACCTTCGCCGACGCGGTGGTCCCGGCGGGCGGGCGCCTGGTCGCCTCCGTACGCGGGCTCCAGGCGGACGGCGCGGTGATCCTCCTGGTGTCCGGCAACCGGCGGGCGCTGGGCGCGGCGGACTGCGGGGTCGGCGTGCACCGCGAGGGCGAACCGCCCGCGTGGGGCGCGCACCTGATCGTGGGCGCCGACCTGGAGGCGGCGGGCATCGTGGTGGACGCCGTCGGCACGGCGGCCCGGGTCGACCGGGACAGCGCCGTGCTCGCGGCCGGCGGCAGCGGCATCGGCGCGGTCGCCGCGCTGCGCGCCCGGTCGCCGAGGGCCGCGGCGGGGGCGCTGGCGGCGGGCAACACCGCCGGGGCGCTGGCCTTCTGCATGGGCGACTGGCGGGCGCGGCAGCTGCTGTCCCGGCCGCTCGCACCGCCCGTGACGACGGTCCCCTGGCATCTGATGCCCGCCGGCCGGGTCCTGGAGCGGCTGCGCACCACACCGGAGGGGCTGTCCCCGGACGAGGCGGCGGCCCGCGGCGGTACGGGCGGCGGCAACGAGCCCGCCCGGCTGACCCTCCCGCACGCGTTCGCCGAGGAGCTGGCCAACCCGCTGACCCCGGTCCTGGCCGGGGGCGCCGCGCTGGCGACGGCCGTCGGGTCGCGCACCGACGCGGGCCTGGTCGCGGCCATCACGGGCACCTCGGCGCTGATCGGCGGCTTCCAGCGGGTGCGGACCGAACGCGCCCTGGAGGAGCTGTTCCGCCGGTCCGCCATCGGCGCGCGGGTACGCCGCGGGGGGCGCGAGCGGCTGGTCACGGCGGGCGACCTGGTGCCGGGCGACATCGTCCAGCTGCGCCCCGAGGACGTGGTCCCGGCGGACTGCCGGCTGCTGGAGGCCGAGGGGCTGGAGGTCGACGAGTCGTCCCTGACCGGCGAATCGCTGGCCGTCCGCAAGGACCCGGCGCCGGTGGTCGCCACCGACCTGACCGGCCGCCGCTCGATGCTCTACGAGGGGACCACGGTCTCCTCCGGCCGGGCGGTGGCCGTGGTGGTGGCGACCGGCTCGGCCACCGAGGTGGGGCGCAGCCTGGCCACCGCGCGGCAGGCCGCGCCGGAGACCGGGGTGGAGGCCCGGCTCGCCCGGCTCACCCGGTCCAGCCTGCCGCTGGCGGCCGGTTCGGCGGGCGCGGTCGCGGCGGCGGGCCTGCTGCACGGGCGGCCCCTGGCCGAGACGCTGGCCTCCGCCGTGAACCTCGCCGTCGCCTCCGTACCCGAAGGGCTGCCGTTCCTGGTCAACGCCGCCCAGCTGGCGGCGGCGCGGCGGCTGGCCGACGTCGGCGCCCTGGTGCGCAACCCGCGCACCATCGAGGCGCTCGGCCGGGCCGACGTGCTGTGCTTCGACAAGACGGGCACCCTCACCGAGGGAAAGCTCCAGCTCGCCGCCGTCAGCGACGGGGAGGGCGCCGAGCCGCTCGACCGGCTGGACGGCCCGCGCCGGGACGTGCTGGCCGCCGCGCTGCGCGCCACCCCGCCCGCCCGGCAGTCGGAGCCCATGGCCCACCAGACGGACCGGGCGGTGACGACCGGGGCGCGCGGCGCCAAGGTGTCCGTAGGGCACGGCGCGGCGCGCTGGCGGCGGCTGGACACCCTGCCGTTCGAGCCGGCCCGCGCCTACCACGCCACGTCCGGCCGGGACGGCCAGGGGCCGCGGCTGAGCGTCAAGGGCGCGCCGGAGAACGTGCTGGACCGGTGCACCCGGCGCCGCTCCCCCGGCGGGGGCGCACCGGAGGCGCTGGACGAGGCCGGGCACGGGCGGCTGAACGCCGAGGCGGAGCGGCTGGCGGGGGCCGGGCGGCGGGTCCTCGCGGTGGCCGAGCGGCGGATGGGCGAGGGCGAGGAGCTGACCGACGACGAGGTGCGGGACCTCACCTTCCTGGGGTTCGTCGCGCTGGCCGACCCGGTGCGGGCGGGCGCCGCCCCGGCGACGGCCCGGCTGCGGGAGGCGGGCGTGCACACCGTGATGCTCACCGGCGACCACCCGGCCACCGCCGACGCCATCGCGTCCACCATCAGCGACGTCACCGACCCCCGGGTGTGCACCGGGGCCGAGCTGGACGAACTGGACGACGACGCCCTGGACGCCCTGCTGCCGGACGTGGACGTGATCGCCCGGTGCAGCCCGCACCACAAGGTCCGGATCGTCCAGGCGTACCAGCGCACCGGCCGGGTGGTGGCGATGACCGGCGACGGCGCCAACGACGCGCCCGCCATCCGGCTGGCCGACATCGGTATCGCGCTCGGGCGGCGCGGCACCCCGTCGGCCACGGCCGCCGCCGACCTGGTGGTCGGTGACGACCGGCTGGAGACGATCGTCTCGGCGCTGATGGAGGGGCGCTCCATGTGGACGTCGGTGCGGGCGGCGCTGGGCATCCTCATCGGCGGCAACCTCGGCGAGGTCACCTTCAGCGTGCTGGTGTCGACGCTGACCGGTGCCACACCGCTGAACGCCCGGCAGATCATGCTGGTCAACCTGCTGACCGACCTGGCGCCCTCGCTGGCCATCGCGGTGCGCGAACCGGCCGGGCAGGCGGCGAAGCGGCTGCTGGCGGAGGGCCCGAGCCGCTCCCTGGGCAGCGCGCTCACCCACGAGATGCTGCTGCGCGGGGCGATCACGGCGACCGGTGCGGGGCTGGCGTGGACCGGTGCCCGCCTCACCGGGCGGAGCCGGCGGGCGGGCACGGTGGCACTCGCCGCGGTGGTCGGTACGCAGCTGGCGCAGACGCTGGCGACGGGCGGTCTCGACCGGAACGTGCTGGCGGCGAGCCTGGGGTCGGCGGCGGTGCTGGCGGCCGTGATCCAGACGCCGGGCGTCAGCCAGTTCTTCGGCTGCACCCCGCTCGGGCCGGTCGGCTGGGGCATCGCGCTCGGCTCGATCGCCACCGCCACGCTGCTCGGTACGGTCCTGTCGCCGCTGGTCCGGTCGGTGACCGGGGAGGCCCCGGCGGCGGAGTCCGACGAGGACGGTGAGTCCGGGGAGGCCGGCGAGTCCGGGGAGGCCGGCGAGTCCGGGGAATCCGGCGAGTCCGGGGAGGCCCCGGCGGCGGAGTCGGGCGAGAGGGGCCCGGGCGGGGGCTGAGCGTCAGCGCTTGGCGTGGCGCCCGCGCGGGGCCGGCGCCGGGCCGTCCTCCGGCCCGGCCTGGGCCTTCTTGCTCTGCGAACGGGCCCGCAGGTACTCGATCACGATCGGCACCACCGAGATCAGCACGATGAGGATGAGGATCGCCTCGATGTGCTCGTGCACAAAGGCGATCTTGCCCAGCGACGCCCCGAGGAGCGTCACACCCGCGCCCCACAGCACACCGCCGATCACGTTGAAGGTGATGAAGGAGCGGTAGTTCATCCGGCTCACGCCGGCGATGATCGGGGTGAACGTCCGGACGATCGGGACGAATCGGGCGAGGATCAGCGACTTCGGGCCGTGCTTCTCGAAGAACTCATGGGCCTTCTCCACGTTCTCCTGCTTGAAGAGGCGGGAGTCCGGGCGCTTGAAGAGGGCCGGTCCGACCTTGCGGCCGAAGAGATAGCCCACCTGGTCGCCGATGATCGCGGACAGCACGATCAGGGTGCACACCAGCCACAGCGGGGTGTCCAGGACACCGGTGGTGACCAGCAGACCCGTGGTGAACAGCAGGGAGTCACCGGGGAGGAAGAAACCGATCAGCAGTCCGGACTCCGCGAAGACGATGACCAGGACGCCGATGAGGCCGAAGGTCTCGATGAGGTAGTCCGGGTCCAGCCAGCTCGGTCCGAGCGCAAACGTATTCACGGGTTCCGGGGCTCCTGGGTAGGGGGGCGGGGACGGCTGCCCAAAGCTATCAACGCTTCCCCCCTGCTCCCCGTTCCACGCCCCGGATCAGGGCCCGCCCGGCCCTCCGGTACGGGGCCGGGGCCGGTGTCCGGGGGCTGGGGCTTGGTGTCCGGGGGCCGGGCGCCCCGCAGGACCGCGCGGGTCCGGCGGGGCGGCCGGCCGGATCAGGCGTGGCGCACCGCGTTGGCGTGGATGGCGGTGCACAGGTGCGCCGCCATGCCGGGCGCGATGTTCTCGAAGTACGCCGTGAAACGCTCGTCCGCCACGTACATGTCCGCGAGGCAGCAGTGCATCTCGTGGTCGCAGTCGTAGTGCCACTCGGCGATCTGCCGGCGGTGCTCCTCGGCGAGGTCCATCGCCCGCTCGCCCTCCGGCGGCTCGCCGCCGGCCATCAGGGCCGCGTAGCGGGCGCCCCAGGCGGCGGCCTCGTCCTGCATCCGCTGCCAGTCGGCCTTGGTGTAGCGGGCGGCCCGCTGCTGGGACTGCCGGTAGGCGTCGGTGTTCCCCCAGCGCTGCCGGGCCTCCTCCGCGTACTGCTCCGGGTCGTGCTCCCCGAAGACCTCGAACCGCTCCTCGGGGGTGAGGTTGATGCCCATCCTGTTCGCCTCCATGGCGTGCTCGACGGCCTCGGCCATCTTCTGGAGTTCGGCGATCCGCGCGCTCAGCAGCTCGTGCTGGCGCCGCAGGTGCTCCTGCGGGTCCGCGTGCGGATCGTCGACCAGGGCCGCGACCTGGTCGAGCGGAAAGCCCAGCTCCCGGTAGAACAGGATCCGCTGCAGCCGGTCGAGGTCGGCGTCGTCGTAACGCCGGTGCCCCGCGTGGCTGCGGCCGCTCGGCGAGAGCAGCCCGATCTCGTCGTAGTGGTGCAGCGTCCGCACCGTCACGTGCGCGAAGGCGGCGACCTGTCCCACGGACCAGCCCATGGCTCTCCGCTCCCTTCTTCTCGGTACGCACGCCAGCCTGGTCCCTCACGCCGCGTGAGGTGCAAGCCCGTTCCCCGCGCCCGCGCCCGCGCCCGCCGTCAGCGGAGGTCGTCCGGGTGGGCCGTGCCCGTCGCGTACGGGTTGGGCGCGCCCTCCGGCAGGACGCCCACGAAGGGCTCGCCCTCGCCGGCGAAGGTGTAGGCGCCGCCCTCGATACGGGCGATCAGGCCCCTGGTCCACTCGGCGCCGGCGTCGGCGGAGTGGACCCACATGTGCATGATCTCGCCGATGTGGCCCAGTGAGCCGGGCCCGTCGGCGGGCGTGTAGTACGCGGTGACGCTCGCCCGCCACTCCTCCAGCCCCGCCAGCCGGCGCCGCAGCAGGGCGACCGCCTCCTCGCGGGGCAGGTCGACGATGAAGCCGACGGCCGCCGAGAGCGCGTCCTGCCGGTCGTAAGAGGTCAGGGAGGAGCGGAGCAGCGAGAAGAACTCCTCGATGCCCTGGTCGGTGATCTCGTACTCGGTGCGCGGCGGCCCGCCCGCCGTGCTCGGGGCGGTCTCGTGGGCGTGCAGCAGCCCTTGCCTGGCCATCTGCTTGAGCGCGTGGTAGATCGACCCGGGCTTGGCGTTGGACCACTCGTGCGCGCCCCAGAACTCCAGGTCGTTGCGGACCTGGTAGCCGTGCGCCCGCCCGTGCTGGCGTACGGCGCCCAGGACCAGCAGCCGGATCGCCGACATCGCCTCACGCACCCTTTCCCGGTCGTCCCCGACCAGGGTACGCAGCGGGCCCGGGGCTTCTGCCGGGTGCCCGGCGGGGCGTCCGTCAGGCGTGTTCCAGGGCGATCAGCTCGTACGCGTCCTTCCCGTCCAGGGACTCGCGGATGATGTCGGCGTGCCCGGCGTGCCGGGCGATCTCCTGGATCAGGTGCATCCCCAGCCAGCGCATCGACACCCGGGCGTCCTGGGGGAACCAGGGGGCCTCGGGGAGCGGGAAGGTGTCGTCGAGGCTCGGCACCGTCCGCAGGAACTCCTCCGTCTCCTTGGCCACCCCGTCCCAGAACGCCAGGGTGCCGCGCACCGACTCGCCCTCCACCAGCCGGAAGCCGTCCGCCCACGTCTCGGCCGTGCGCTGCTTCTCGTTGGGCCGCCCCTGGGCCATCCGCAGCCAGCTCAGCTCGACCTCGGAGACGTGCTTGAGCAGCCCCGACAGCGACAGCTCGCTGGCGCTCGGCCGGGTGGCGGCCTGCTCGTCGGTCAGTCCGAGCACGGACCGGCGGATCGCGCCGCGCTGCGCCTCGATGAAGTTGAGCAGCGCGCCGCGCTCGTCGCCGTGGGCCTCTGAGGGAACGTGGGTGACCATGACCTGTCCGCCTTTCCGGTCTTCCCGGTCGGTGCCTTACGACCACCAACCTACGGACCGTCGCGGTCAGGTCCTGTCCGCAACACCGGGCGTCAGAACGGGAAGCGGCTCCGCCCGTGCTGGATCGAGATCCACTTGTACGTGGTGAACGCGTCGATCGTCGCCTCGCCGTTCAGCCGCCCCAGGCCGGAGCTCTTCTCGCCGCCGAAGGGCACGATCGGCTCGTCGTGCACGGTGCCGTCATTGATGTGGATCATGCCGGTGTGGATGCGGCGGGCGATCCGTACGCCGCGCTCGACGTCACCCGTATGGATGGCGCCGCTCAGGCCGTACGGGGTGTCGTTGGCGATCCGTACGGCCTCGTCCTCGCCGTCGAAGGGGATCAGCATCACGACCGGGCCGAAGATCTCCTGGGTGAGCACCGGGGAGTCGTCCGGCAGCCCGGTCAGCACGGTGGGGGTGACGACGTTCCCCCGGGCGGTGCCGCGCAGCAGGGCCGTCGCGCCCGCCGTCACGGCCTGGTCGACCAGGGTGGTGACCGCCTCGGCCTGGGAGGCGTTGATGAGCGGGCCCAGGTGGGTGGCCGGGTCGGCCGGGTCGCCGGCCGTGAGCGTGGCGACCTTGGCGACGAACTTCTCGGTGAACTCGCGCTCCACCGACCGGTCCACCAGCACCCGGTTGGCGGCCATGCACACCTGGCCCTGGTGCACGAAGCGGCTGAAGACGGCCGCGTCGACGGCGTAGTCGACATCCGCGTCGTCCAGCACCACCAGGGCGCTGTTGCCGCCCAGTTCGAGCACACAGCGCTTGAAGTTCGCGGCGCAGACGGTGGCGACGTGCCGGCCGACCCGGTCGGAGCCGGTGAAGGAGATGACCTTGGGCACGGGGTGCTCGATCAGCGCGTCGCCGATCTCCGCGATGTCGGTGATCACGACGTTGAGCAGCCCGGCCGGGAGCCCGGCGTCCTCGAAGATCTTGGCGACCAGCGCGCCGCCCAGGATCGGGGTGTTCTGGTGCGGCTTGAGGACGACCGCGTTGCCCAGGGCGAGCGCCGGGGCGACGGACTTGATCGACAGCAGGAAGGGGAAGTTGAACGGGCTGATGACCCCGACGACGCCGACCGGCACGCGGTAGAGGCGGTTCTCCTTGCCGTCGGCCGGGGACGGGAGGATGCGGCCCTCGGGGCGCAGCGCCAGGGCCACCGCCTCGCGCAGGAACTCCTTGGCCAGGTGCAGCTCGAAGGCGGCCTTGAGCCGGGTGCCGCCCAGCTCCGCGACGATCGCCTCGGCGATCTCCGCCTCGCGCTCCTCGACGAGCCGCAGCGCCCGCTCGAAGACGGCGCGGCGCGTGTACGGGTTGGTGTCGGCCCATTCGCGCTGGGCCCGCTCGGCCGCCCGGTAGGCCAGGTCTATCTCCTCGACCGTGGCCACGGTTATGGAGGCGAGCTTCTCCTCGTTGTACGGGTTGAAGTCGATGATGTCCCACGAGCCGCCGCCGGCCCGCCACTCACCGTCGATGTACTGCTGGGCCAGGTCTGTGAAGTAGGACATGCCTTCCCTTCCCGGGGGGCGCGACGCAGCGTGTGATGGGACGTCATCCTACTGGCGGGTCACGTGAGTTGGAGCAGTCCCCGCAGAACGTCGCGGCTCTCCTCGGGGCCCGGGCTGTCCTGGTGCAGCCGCCCCATCACCCGCTCGTACTGGGCCACTTCCTCGCGCTTGTCGAGGTAGAGCGCGCTGGTGAGCTGCTCCAGGTAGACGATGTCGGAGAGGTCCGACTCCGGGAACCTCAGCATGGTGAAGGCGCCGCTCTCGCCCGCGTGGCCGCCGAAGCTGAACGGCATGACCTGGAGGGTGACGTTCTCCCGCTCGGAGACCTCGATGAGATGCTTGAGCTGCTCGCGCATCACGTCGCGGTCGCCGTACGGGCGGCGCAGCGCGGCCTCGTCGAGAACGGCGTGAAAGCGCGGCCCCCGCTCGGAGACGAGGACCTTCTGCCGCTCCAGGCGCAGCGCCACCCGGCGGTCGATCTCGGCGCGGGAGGCGTCGGGCATGCCCCGGGAGACGACGGCGTGCGCGTACGCCTCGGTCTGGAGCAGCCCGTGCACGAACTGCACCTCGTAGATGCGGATGAGGGAGGCGGCGCCCTCCAGGCCGATGTAGGTCTGGAACCAGCCCGGCAGGACATCGCCGTAACTGTGCCACCAGCCCGCGACGTTGGCCTCGCGGGCCAGGCCGAGCAGGGACGCGCGCTCGGTGTCGTCGGTGACGCCGTACAGCGTGAGGAGGTCCTCGATGTCCCTCGCCTTGAAGCTCACCCGGCCCAACTCCATACGGCTGATCTTGGATTCGGACGCCCGGATCGAGTAGCCGGCGGCCTCCCGTGTGATCCCGCGCGACTCGCGCAGCCGCCGCAGCTGGGAACCCAGCAGGATGCGCCGCACCACGGAACCGCTCGATTCGCCTGCGGTCACGTCTCCAACCCTCCCCATCGCCGATGTGTACGAAGGAGCACCCCCCGGCCGCCCCGAGACGCCGGATTCTGCCACCAAAACGCTTCACCGCGTACTCGATCGGTTACGCAAAGACGAAGGCTTGACCGAGTCGCGACCCCGCGGAGGGCTCGGGGCGGAAAGTCGGGTGATGAAGATTTGGCCCGTTTCCCGTACGGGGAGGGACAGTTCGGGCGCGTGCACGTGCATCTGCCCTTGCATCGGGTGGTCGCATTGGGAACGATGGGCCTCGCGCACCTGCGTACTCGTTCGTGTTGTCGCACCACAGCCGCGAATCCCGGGAGTGCCTCGCATGGGGACGAATGGATCGACCATGCTCGAGCCGTTAAGGCAGGGGCTGCCGCCGATCGACGCCGCTTCCGTCTCCAGCTCCGCGTCCTGCGCGCTGCCCGCCCGCTATGAAGCGGTGCGCGGCGCACGGAAGTTCACCAGCGCGACACTCACCCAGTGGGACCTCGACGACCGGTTCGACGACGTCGCGCTGGTCGTCTCCGAGCTCGTCACCAACGCGCTGCGCCACGCCCTGCCGGCCGACACGCCCCGCGAGGCGCCGTACGACCCGCCGGTGCGGCTGCACCTGATGCGCTGGGCGAGCCGGCTGGTGTGCGCGGTGCGGGACCCCAGCCCGGAGAGCCCCGCCACCCGCGAGTCGGAGGAGGACTTCGCGGCGGAGTCGGGCCGGGGGCTGTTCCTGGTCGAGTCCTTCAGCGACAGCTGGGGCTGGCACCCGCTGGCCGGGACGCTGCACGGCAAGGTGGTCTGGGCGCTGTTCCGCCTCTCCGACGACCGGGCGGCGTAGGCCGTCACCGTCCGGTGCGCCCGCCCTACCGGCCGGCGATCAGGTGGTCGAACTCGCCGTCCTTGACCCCCAGGAGCAGGGCCTCTATCTCGGCCGGCGTGTACACCAGCGCCGGCCCGTCGGGATGCCGTGAGTTGCGTACGGCGACATCGCCCCCGGGCAGCTTGGCGAACTCGACGCACGAGCCCTGAGAGTTGCTGTGCCGGCTCTTCTGCCAGACGACGCCGTGAAGCTCCGTGGCCGCCATGCCGTTGTACACGTCGCGCACAGGACGCTCCCCGCTCCCCGAGATACATGTTGCAGGTGTCAACCATCGGGGATCATAGCGGGGCGTCCTGTGCACCAGCATGTGCATATGCACGTGCACGGCGCGTTGCTACTCCCCCGTACGCCAGTAAGGACGAACAAGAACGCGAATTGGCTCCCACGTAGTCACACGACCTCGACCCGGGCCCGGTTCACCGGACCGGCGCCACCCCCGTTGTGGGCAATCGTCCCGCTGGGGCGATGGGGGTCCCCCCTGCTCGAGCGAAGCCGAGAGCTTGGGGGAGGGTGGGCACAACGGCACCGGTGCGGCGCGTCCCCACCCGTTGTGGGCATTCGTTCCGCTGGTCGCGTTGTGGGCAATCGTCCCGCTGGGGCGGGACGGGTGGGCACAACGGGGTGCCCACCGGGACGGTGCCCTGTTCCTGGGGTGCGCCCCGGAGCGGTGCCGATGGGTGGGGGGTGTGGCCCCTCCGGGCTCACCTCCTCGCGGTCGGCGGGGCACCCAGCCGGAAAGGGTGCCGTCACTCGCCGCCGATCCGCTGCGGGGGCGACCCTGCACGGCCCCACCCCGGTGGTACGCCGACTGCGGACCGGTGGGCAGGGGGCACGGCCCCACCCCGGCGCGTCGCCGGCTGCGGGCCGGTGGGGCCTGGCCGCGCCCGCTACCCGCTGGTAGCTTGGCGCCCGTTTCGGCACCGACGTTGGGGAGACGTGGCGTGGACGCGCACAAGCTCGTACGTACCGCGGCGACGGCAGCCGCCCTGTGCCTCGCGCTGGCCGGCTGCGGCGGCGGACAGGTCCGGCCCGAGGCGGACCCGACGCCCACCGCCACCCGGGCCCCGAGCCCCTCGGCGAGCCCCGCCCCGCCCGCCGCCGGCGCGGCCGACGGGTCCTGGGTGGGCCTCACCGGGGGCAGGCCCGTCAGCCTCACGGTCGAGAAGGGCCACGCCGCGGTGCTGGCCGAGGCCCATGTGTGCCAGGGCACCACCGCCCAGGGCACCGCGGTGGTGACACTGGACCTGACCTGCGACGACGGCTACACCGCCCGTACGAGAGGCTCGGCGCGCGCCGAGAAGGGGAAGCTGGTCGTCACCTGGGCCGGCGGCGCCAAGGACACGCTCACCCGGGCCGAAGTCCCCTAGTCCCGCCCCGACAGCGCCTCCGAGACCCCCTCCAGCGCCTCCAGCAGCAGATGGGCGCCGTTGCGGACGACCGGGTCGGGGACCGTCGCCGCGTCCCACCGGGCGACCGCGTCCCGCACCTCGTCCCAGCGGGGGACCCGCCGCTCGCGGAGGTCCTTCGCGGCCCGCTCGGTGGCATGGCGCAGCGCGTCCGCCAGGTCGGCGGCGGCCGGCAGGGGCGTGGCGTCGCGCGGCGGGAGGTGGGCCTCCATCAGCATGGCCACCCGCCCGAACTGGGCCAGGGCGTCCCCCGCGTCGGCCGCCGCGGCACGGGACAGGCCCCGGTGCCGTACCGGCTCGTGGGCGGCCCGCTCGACGGCCTCCTGCCAGGCGACCCGGGCGTCCCGCGTGGCGAGCAGCGTCTCGCGCACCGCGCCGGTGCCGCGCGCGGCCGGGTCGGCGTAGTGGGCGACGACCCCGGCCGCGTACCGCCCGTCCGCGACCAGCCAGTCGGCCAGCCGGGTGCGCAGGCGCGGTGTCTCCCAGGCCGGGTACAGGGCGTAGGCCACCATCGCGAGGACCCCGCCCAGCAGGGTGAGCACCACCCGTTCCGGCACGGTCTGCGTCCACTCCGTACCGCCCATGCCGAGCAGGAACACCACATAGGCGGAGACGCAGACCTGGGCGACCGCGTAGCCCGTGCGCATCAGCAGGTACATCCCGAAGGCGCAGACCACCGCCAGCGCGGCGGAGGTCCACCGGCCGGGGTGGGCCGTCTGCACCACGCCGGTGGCGAGCGCGACGCCCAGCAGGGTGCCGCAGAAGCGGGCGACGCAGCGGGAGTAGGTCTGGGTGAAGTCGGGCCGCATGGCCATCACGGCGGCCATCGGCGCCCAGTAGCCGTGTCCCAGGGGCAGGGCCGTGCCGATGGCGTACCCGCCGGTGGTGACGGCGGTGACGCGTACCGCGTGCCGGAACACCGGGGAGGCGGGGCGCAGTTCGCGGCGGACCGCGTGCAGCGCGCCGGGCAGCAGCTCCCACAGCGACGGGCGGGTGCGCAGTTCGCCGGCGTCGGCGCGGTCGGTGGGCGTCGCCGTCTCGACGACGTCCTCCAGCAGGGCCGCGAGGCGGGTGGCGGCGCGGCGCGCGGGGCCGGTCAGCACGTCGCCGGTGTCCGGGGTCCGCAGCGCGGTGAGCACGCCGGGCGGGAGGGGTGCGGCGTGGCCCTGGCGGATGGTGCGGGCGGCGGTGTCGAGGACGGTGCCGGCGGCGGCGAGCAGTTCGCGCACCCGGTCGCGCTGCGGGCCCTCGCGCGGGACGCCGACGGCCGGGTCGGCGAGCGAGGCGAGGACCGGGCGGATGCGTTCGGCGAGGCCGCGCGCGCCGTGCAGTTCGCCGGGGCGGCGGCGGGCCTGGCGGGGGGTGACGGCGGCGGCGCTGCGGGCGGTCATCAGCGGTACGGGGTCGAAGGGGGCGTACGGGTCGTCGCGCAGGCGCCGGGCGTAGTCGGCCTCGGCGGCGAGCGCGTCGGCGAGGGCGTCGCGCTGGGCGCCCCAGCGGCGGACGGGGAGCAGGACGATCAGGGCGGCCTGGACGAGGCCGCCCACGGCGATCATCCCGGCGTGGGCGGCGGCGTCCGCGACGGAGGTCGGCAGCGTGACGGTGACCAGCATGATCGCCACGTTGGAGGAGGCGATCACGCCCGTGGCGGGCCCGGTGGCCCAGGCGAGCCCGGACAGGAACGTCCACAGGGCGAGCAGGGCCGTGAAGAGCGCGAGGTGGGTGCCCGTCAGGTAGCCGAGGAAGGTGGAGACGGCGAGGCTGGCGCCGGAGGCGAGCGCCAGGGTGGGGCGGGGGCGCCAGCTCCGCTGGAAGGTGGCGATGGCCGCCTGGAACGCCCCGAACGCCGAGCTCACCGCGACCCCGGCCCCGAAGAGCGCGAGGCTCGCCCCGACCACCAGTGCCAGTCCGGCGGCGGCGCGGAGCGCCACGAGCGGCTCCAGCCTGCGGCGTTCGACCGTCAGCCCCGAACGGGCGGTGGCCTTCAGCGCACGGAGCCAGCTCATGGGGTCGAGGATAGGGGGTGGTTTCGCCCTACTTGGGAAGCTCGCCCCGGCCGCCTCGCTCCCCGTGGCCGGTGTGCGCCCGGTCCGCCGCCGCCGCACCCTGGTGCCACCCCGCCTCGTCAGTGGCGCCACGCACGCGTGTCGTGGTCGTCTCGGGGAACATCCGGTCCGCCCGGGCGGCGACCGCCACGTCCCGGGTCGCCAGGACCGGCAGCAGGTTGGGCTCCTCGGCCTCGACCCGCCGCGCGGCGGAGGCGAGCCGGTCGCCGAGGCGGTGGGCGTACGCCAGCAGGAAGGACTGCCGGAACGTCTTCGTACGCTTCCGGCCGCCCTTGCGCTGCTCCGCCTCGGCCCTGGTCATGGCGCTCGTGCCCTGCACCAGGAGGGAGGTGTGGAGCAGTTCGACGACCTCCAGGTCCGGGGCGAAGCCCACGACGGTGGAGAAGCCGAACGCCTCGTTCCACACCGCCCGGCAGCGGTTGGCCGACGCGACCGCGTCCAGCAGGATCGCCTTGGCCGTCTCGTAGGGCGCGTCCACCCCGATGCGTACCGCCACCGGCTCGTCCGGGCCGGGGGTGCGCGCCGCGAGCGCCGCCTCGTCCAGGCTGTGCCGCGCCATCAGCTCCTGCGCCTTGGCGGTCAGCGCCTCGGCCTCCTCCGGGTACCCGGTCGCCTCCGCCTTGGCCAGCAGGGCCCTGATCCGGGACAGCGCGCGCGGCTCGCCGGGCACGGGCGCGGAGTGCGCGGGCGAGGCGCCGGGCACCGGGCCGACCGGCCCGACGGCGGGCAGCCGGGCCAGCAGCCGGTACAGCTCCAGTACGGCGGTGGCGTACGTGAAGCGGTCGGCCCGCCACCCGCCGGGCTCCGGCAGCCCGGCGATCTGCCCGGCCCACCGGGGCGGCAGCCACGCGTACGTGCCGGTCTCCGCGGCGACCAGCCCCGACAGCAGCCGCAGATGGTGCTCGTCCAGGTCACGGCGTACGAGCCGGGCGACGTCGGCGGGCTGCCAGCCGCGCCGCCACGCGCGCGTGAGCAACTCCTCGCCCCGCCGGGCCAGTTCCGTGTCCGACGCGGGATCGGCGGCCAGCAGGGACGCCCCGGTGTCCAGGGCCGCGTCCCCCTCGGCGTACAGGGCGGCGGCCAGCGCCTCACCGACGGCGCTCACGCCCGCACCCCGCCCTCCGGCCCGACCTGCCGCTCGCCCTGCTGCGCGTTCTGCCGTGCGTTCTGCCGTGCGTCGAAGGCGCGGCGCGCGTCGGCGACGGCCGGGCGGTGCTCCAAAGACCAGTCCACGAGCGCCTTGATCAGGTGGGTCATGCTGTGCCCGGTCTCCGTCAGCTCGTACTCGACCTGCGGCGGCACGGTGGCGTACACGGTCCGGCGGACCAGCCCGTCCCGCTCCAGCCGGCGCAGGGTGAGCGTCAGCATCCGCTGCGAGATGCCCGGCACCAGGCGCTGGAGTTCCTTGAACCGCCGCACCCCGGCCGCCAGTTCGACCACCACGTGCACCGTCCACTTGTCGCCCAGACGGTCCTGCACGTCCCGCACCCCGCACTCCTCGGCGCAGCTGACGACGGGGGCGCCGGTTACCTCCGTGTGCCCGACCGACATGAAAGTGCCTCCTTACGCGTACGCCGCTCCCTTACGACCATGGTCGCAGCCGTCCGACGAAGGGAACGTCCATGCTGCTGATCACCGGTGCCTCCGGGGCGCTCGGTTCACTGGTCGCCGAGCGGGCCGCGGGCCGGGACGACGTCGTCCTCGGCACCCGGGCCGCCGGAGTCCCCGGAGCCCGGCGGGTCGACTTCGACGACCCCGGCTCGCTGCCGGCGGCCTTCGCGGGGGTGGACACCCTGCTGCTGATCTCGGCGGGGTACGGGGAGGACGACACCGTCGCCGCCCGGCACGGGGCGGCGATATCGGCCGCCACGCGCGCGGGGGTGGGCCACATCGTCTACACGAGCCTCTCCGGGGACGGCGACCACCTCCCGTACGCGCTCGCGCACCGGTGGACCGAACGCCGGCTGTGGGCCTCCGGGGTGCGGTGGACCGTCCTGCGCAATGGCCTCTACGCCGAGCTGCTCGCGTGGCTGGCCGCCCCGGACGCCGAGGGGCGGATCACCGCGCCGCTCGGCGGGGGCGGGCTGGCGGCGGTGGCGCGCGAGGACCTGGCCGAGGCCGCCCTGCGCGTGGCGCTGGACCCGGCCCCGCACGCCGGCCGGGTGTACGAGCTGACCGGGGAGCGGGCCCTGACCGGGGCCGACCTCGCGGCGGCGACCGGGGCGTCCTACGATCCGGTGGACCTGGCCGGGGCCCGGGCGGCGCTCCTCGCGTCCGGCGCGGCGGCCTTCCAGGTCCCGATGCTGGTCGGCACGTACTCGGCCGTCGCGCACGGCTTCCTGGCCGGCACGGGCACCGCCGGCGACCTGCGGGCGCTGCTGGGACGCGCGCCGCGCCCCGCGCTGGAGGCGTACGCGGCGGCGGTGGGCGGCTGACCGCCGCGGCGGCGGCCCGTTGTCAGTGCCGGGTGCCAGACTCGCATGCGTGAACGAGCGCTGGCTGGTGGACGGCACCGAGGGCGGCGGGGCCCGGCTCGTCCCCCTCGGCGGGGACGGCCGTCCCGCCGGTCCGGTGCTGACCGAGCCCGACCTGGTGGCGGCGGTGCGCTCCCGGCCGGAGGTGGGCCGCTGGGTGTGGCGGTCCACCGGCGCACTGTACCCGCGGCTGCTGGCGGCCGGTGTCCGGGTGGAGCGGTGCTACGACATGGAGGACGCCGAGCAGCTGCTGCTCGGCCACGAGGGGCGCCTGGGCGAGCCCCGCTCGGCGGCCGCCGCGTGGGCCCGGCTGCACGACCGCCCGGTGCCGGCCGACCCGCCGCCGAGAGCCGCCGAGCCGGGGGCGGGCGCCCAGTCGCCGCTGTTCGACCCGGAGCCCGCGCGGGACGTGCCGTTCGACGCCCTTCTGGAGGTGTACGCGGAGCAGCAGCGAAGACACGGGGCCGCCGGGCACCCGGGCCGGATGCGGCTGCTGACCGCCGCCGAGTCCGCCGGGATGCTGGTGGCCGCCGAGATGCACCGGGCCGGGTTGCCGTGGCGGGCGGACGTGCACCGGGCGGTCCTGCACGAGCTGCTGGGCGAGCGGTACGCGGGCGGGGGCGAGCCGCGCCGGCTGGCGGAGCTGGCGGACGAGGTGTCGGCGGCCTTCGGGCGCCGGGTCCGCCCGGACCTGCCCGCCGACGTGATCAAGGCGTTCTCCGGGGCGGGGATCAGTGTGCGCTCCACGCGCCGCTGGGAGCTGCAGGAGATCGACCACCCGGCGGTGGAGCCGCTGATCGCGTACAAGAAGCTGTACCGGATCTGGACGGCGCACGGCTGGAGCTGGCTCCAGGACTGGGTGCGGGACGGGCGCTTCCGGCCGGAGTACCTCCCGGGGGGCACGGTCACCGGGCGCTGGACCACCAACGGCGGCGGGGCGCTCCAGATCCCCAAGGTCATCCGCCGGGCGGTCGTCGCCGACGACGGCTGGCGGCTCGTCGTCGCCGACGCGGACCAGATGGAGCCCCGGGTGCTGGCGGCGGTCTCGCGCGACCCGGGCCTGATGGAGGTGGCCGGCCACCCCGGCGACCTCTACACGCGCCTGTCGGACCGGGCGTTCTCCGGCGACCGGGAGCACGCCAAGATCGCGCTGCTGGGCGCGGTGTACGGGCAGACCAGCGGCGACGGCCTGAAGAACCTGGCCGCGCTGCGCCGCCGCTTCCCCCGGGCGGTGGCGTATGTGGACGACGCGGCCCGGGCCGGTGAGGAGGGGCGCCTGGTGCGCACCTGGCTCGGCCGGACCAGCCCCCGCGCGGCCGGCGCCGGAGAGGCCGACGAGGCGGGCATCCCCCAGGAGGGCACGACCGAGGAGCCCGCGGCGGACGGCGAGTTCACCCCCGGGTACGCCTCGCTGAACGCCCGCGCCCGGGGCCGGTTCACCCGGAACTTCGTGGTGCAGGGCAGCGCCGCCGACTGGGCCCTGCTGATGCTGGCCGCCCTGCGCCGGTCGCTGTGGGGGATGCGGGCGGAGCTGGTGTTCTTCCAGCACGACGAGGTGATCGTGCACTGCCCCGCCGAGGAGGCGCCCGAGGTGGCCGAGGCGATCCGCCGGGCCGGTGACACGGCCGGCCGGATCGCCTTCGGGGACACCCCGGTGCGGTTCCCGTTCACGACGGCGACGGTGGAGCGCTACTCCGACGCGAAGTGACGGCCTACATGAGGGACGGCCAGGAGGGGTCCAGCGCCACCGTCTTGAGCTGCTCCAGGGTGGCGGGCGGCGTCGTCCGGTTGGCGTCCTTGTGCGGGTACTCGGCGTTGTACGAGGTGATGGTCACCCTCAGCCCGTTCGGCCGCAGGGCGTCGACCCGCCACTCGGTGACGCCCTTGCCCTGGGCGGGCCGCTCGGAGGTGGCAATCCGGGTGCCGTCCGGGAGGGTCTCGGTCCAGCGCGGCTCACCGTCACCGGTGGCGCCCTTGGGGGTGAGGGTGGCCCGCATGAAGCTCATGGTCTTGTTCTTGACGTCGTACGCGGTCATGTAGCCGGTCGCCCCCTCGCCGCCGCCGCCCCGCGGGGACAGCCCCTTGGGCGCCAGGCGCCGGATGCGGTCGTGAACGGCCAGGCTGCCGGAGATGTGCAGGTCGCGGGTGAAGGCGTCCGGGTTGGCGATGCCGTACTTCGTCATCGACATGCCGAGGACGATCATCAGGTTCGACGTCTGCCCCTCGGTGAACGGCGGCCGGGCGCGGGTGACACGGCCCTTCTCGGGCAGGCCGTTGTAGGTGACCAGCTCGACGAGGTAGCCCTCCGGCGTGAGACCCACCGTCCGCGACTGCGTCAGCCCCCGGCCCTCGGTGCTGCGGAAGGTGGCGACGCCGAACGGGAAGGGGGCGTCGTCGCAGGAGGTCACCGGCGGTGCGGGCTTCGCCGGGCAGACGACCTGCTTCCGGGCCGCCGGGTCGTCCGGGTCGACGCGCCGGTACGAGACGCGGACCAGCGCCTCGCCGAAACCGTCGTCGTACACGAGCGACGCGTCGGCCACCCCGTCCGGGTCGCCCGGGTTGCTGGTCCCGCGCTGCCCGGTCATTCTGCCCTTCGGCAGCGCCCCCTCCAGGATCCGGACCATCTGGTCGGCGGACACGTCCATGTTCCGGTCGGGGTCGACGCGCCGCGGATCGCCCTCGCCGGAGCGCGTGACGCCCGGGGACGGGCGGCCGGAGTCGTCGGCCACTTCCTGCGCGGACCGGGGGCCGAGGTACTCGGCGCCCAGCAGCGCGGACCCGGTCAGTGCCAGCACCGCGAGGGCGGCCGTGCCCGCCCGGCGCCGCAGCACCCGGGCCCGGCCGCGGCGCAGCCCGCCCGCCAGCAGGGCGCGATGGTCCGTGGTGAAGGGCTCGCCGGTCCGGTGCATCGCCTCGGAGACCTCGTCCTCAAAGGGCATGGGAAACCACCGTTCGTGGGTCGTGTGACGTTCGTGGCCGAAGTCGTACGTTCGTGGCCGAAGGGGCCGGGCCGGGCCGGGCGGCCGCTCAGTGGGCGGCGGCGAGTTCGGCGAGGTGCGGGCCGAGCTGCTCGCGGAGCCGGGCCAGGGCCCTGGTGCAGCGCGTGCGTACGGCGGCGGGGCTGGCGTTCATCGCGGCGGCGGTCTCCTCGATGCTGCGGTCCTCCCAGTACCGCAGCACCACCACCGCCCGGTCCTTCGGCGCGAGCCGCGCCAGCGCGTCGAGCAGCGCCACCCGCAGGTCGGGGTCGCCGCCCGGCCCCGAGGCGGTCTCGGGCAGGTCGGCCAGCGGCCGCTCGCCGAAGGAGCGCCGCCGCCGCTGGCCGAGGTAGGTGCGGACGAGGACGGTCTGGGCGTACGCGGCGGGGCTGTCGACGCGCGCCAGCCGGCCCCACCGCGCGTACATCCTGCCGAGCGTCTCCTGCACCAGATCCTCCGCGGCGTGGGTGTCGCCGCCGGTCAGCAGGCAGGCGGAGCGGAAGAGGTGCCCGGTGCGGACCGCCGCGAACTCCATGAATGCGTCCGCTCGGGACTTGTTCATGCCCTCCCCTTCACCCACTGCCGTCGCCGTTCTCCACCCCTTTGACGCGATGGACCCCGCCGGATGTTTCACACGGGAGAAAAACGGGGCGGGCCCCACATCCGTGGTGCCGGATGTGGGGCCCGCCCGTGCTGGGGCCGCGGGCGCTGGGCGCCGCGGGGTGCGTCAGTCCTGGACCGCGACGGCCGCGTTCTCGGAGATGACGTCCTCCAGGATGTGCGACAGGGCGCTGTCGCCCTTGACCGCGGTGGAGTTCTCGGTGCAGGTCTGGTTCTGGGTGTCGTTGACCAGGTCCTGCACACCGACGTTGACCAGGGCCACGATGTTCTGGACATCGGCCTGGACCGGCACACCGAGGCAGGGCTTGTTGAGCGTGCCCTGGACCAGGCCCACCTGGGGGCTCTGGTGGCCGCCCGTGACGGTGTTGCCGTAGATCTGGCGGGAGAAGTTGCCGTTCTGCGTGTCGATACCGCGGTCGCCCACGGCCGAGGCCATCGGCGCGGACGCGCCGAGCACGGCCGCAGCGACGCCGGCGGTAGCCAGAACCTTCTTGATCATGGTTCGTCCCATTCGTCGAGAGACCCGGTGCTCGGGTCGTGCCAGCGCCCGGCGTCGGGCGCGGGGGAGGGTGGGCGTCAGCCCGGTGTGCGTGGCGGGGGGCCGCCACGCGGGCGCCCCGCACGGCCGTGGTCACGGCCGTGCGGGACGGTGGTCCGGCGTCAGTCCTGGACGGCGGCCGAGACGTTCTCGGAGAGGACGTCCTCCAGCAGGTGCGACAGCGCGCTGTCACCCTTGACCGCCGTGGAGTTCTCGGCGCACTGCTGGTTCTGCGTGTCGTTGAGGATGTCCTGAACACCGACGTTGACCAGGGCCACGATGTTCTGGACGTCGGCCTGGACCGGCAGACCGACACAGGGCTTGTTGAGGGAGCCCTGGATCAGCCCGATCTGCGGGCTCATGTAGCCACCGGTCGTCGTGTTGCCGTACGACTGGGTGGCGAAGTTGCCGTTCTGCGTGTCGATACCGCGGTCGCCCACGGCGGCGGCCATCGGCGCGGAGGCGCCAAGGACGGCCGCGGCGACGCCGGCGGTGGCCAGAACCTTCTTGATCATGGTTCATCCTTCTCGTCGAGAGACCCGGTGCTCGGGGTCGCTCTGATCAACCGCAGGCCACCGTTTAGGTTGCGCCAGGTCACCCGAAGAGATCAATCACCTAAAAACGGATGAATGACTGAGATGATGATGGGCTCGAACGGGCCTCCGGGAGGTCTGATCGGCCGCCGACCGGGTACACGCCCTTTATGGACTCTCTCACGACGTTCGCCATGGAATTCGCCGCTAGGGACCATCTCGTCGGCATTGGTCCGCTGGTGGCCGGCATCCTCCTCGTCGGGTTCCTCATCGGCGCGTTCCTGCTGGGACGCCGTATCAGGAACCGGGAGCCGGAGCCCCCGAAGCCCGAGGAGCAGCCGCACCGCCCGGCCGACGCCGGTATCCCGGGCGAGGCGGAGGGCCACCGCCGGCCGGCCGAGCTGGAGGAGCGCGAGGACCGGGTGATGCCGTACGAGCTGAGGCGCCAGAACACCGACCCGGACTCGTCGCCGCGCAGCGAGAAGGACCACAAGTGGGGCGGCGCCCCCAGCGGCGGCTTCGGCAGCGGGGGCCCGACCACCGGCAGCTGACCCGCCCCCCGACCCGGCCGGGCGCACCCCCGGCCGGGTCTTCGGTACGCCCTCGCCCCAGCCCCCCGCCACCGCGCCGCCCGTACCGTTTCGCGCCGGGAGCCGCTGGGCACCCGGGGCCCATGACCC
This sequence comes from Streptomyces sp. NPDC015131, assembly GCF_043079975.1. NCBI lineage: Bacteria > Bacillati > Actinomycetota > Actinomycetes > Kitasatosporales > Streptomycetaceae > Streptomyces > Streptomyces sp. NPDC015131. The sequence goes on from NZ_JBIBVB010000005.1 coordinate 91,929, forward strand.
GTACGGACACCGGCCCCGGCACGGCCGCGCACACCCCCGCCCGGGCGTCCGCCCGCGACACCGCCCGGCTGGCCGCCCAGGTCGTCGCGCCCACCCTGGCGGCCGGGGTCGTCGTCCGCAGCCGCACCGGAATGGCCCTCGCCGAGCGCTGCGCCGTCGACCGCCGCGCCACCGGACTGCTCACCGAACTGCGCGGCACCTACGGCCCCGGCCCGCTCCGCGTCGACGTGGCCGGGCGCCGCTTCGCCGTCCTCCTCCACGACGCCGACGCCGCCCGCGTCCTGAGCGGCACGCCCGACCCGTACACCCCCGCCACCCGCGACAAGCGCGCCGCGCTGGAGCAGTTCCAGCCGCACGGCGTCCTGGTGACACAAGGCTCCGAGCGCGACCCCCGGCGGGCGTTCAACGAAGCCGTGCTGGAGTACGGCCACCGGATGCACGGGCTGGCCCCGCGGATGGTGCGCACCGTGCGCGAGGAGGCGGGCAAGCTCCTGGGCGCCACCACCGCCGGGGACGGCGAGATCGGCTGGCAGGCGTTCGGCACCGCCTGGAACCGCACCGTACGGCGGCTGGTCCTCGGCGACCACGCCCGCGACGACACCGCCCTGACCGCGATGCTCGGCAGGCTCCGCACCTCCGCCAACCTGGCCGGCGCCGCACCCCGCCGCACCGCCCTGCGCGGCCGGTTCGAGCGCCGGCTCCGCGGCCACCTGGACCGCGCCGAGCCGGGCAGCCTGGCCGCCGCGCTCGCCGGAACGCCCGCCGGAGCGGGCACCGACCCGGCCGGGCAGGTCCCGCACTGGCTCTTCGCCTTCGACGCGGCGGGCATCGCCGCCTTCCGCACCCTGGCCCTGCTGTCCACGCACACCGCGCAGGAGACCCAGGTGCGCAACGAGCTGGCGGTCACCGACCTCACCGAGCCGCGCCTCCTGCCGTACACGCGCGCGTGCGTCCTGGAGTCCCTGCGGCTGTGGCCGACCACCCCGTTCCTGCTGCGCGAGTCAGTGCGCGAGACCACCTGGGGGAACGACGTGCTGCCGGCCGGCACCGGGTTCCTGATCTACACCCCGCTCTTCCACCGGGACGAGACGCTGCCGTACTCCGACCGGTTCACCCCGGAGATATGGCTGGACGGCACGGCCGAGGACACCGCCGCGCTGATGCCGTTCAGCGCGGGCCCGGCCGGCTGCCCCGGCGAGGACCTGGTGCTGCTGGTCACCTCCACCCTGCTGGCCGCCCTGCTCGAACGGCACACCTACCTCCCCGAGCGCCCCGGCCGGCTGCGGCCCGACCGGCCGCTGCCCCGCACCCTCGACCACTTCACCCTCCGCTTCGCGGCGCTTCCCCAGTAGCCGCGGGAGCCCCGCGGGGCGCTCGCGACCTCCCCCGCCGGAACCACGGGAAACCCGCAGGATCCGGGCAGGGGCTGTGTCATGATGCGAGAGCCTCGCCAAGGCTGCTGTGAACGGAAAGGTTCGGCATGGCCTCTCGCGCCGGTAAATGGCAGCGTGTGCCCCTCATCCCACAGAGCAGGCAAGCGACGGAGGCCGACACGGTCCCCGTCTATTCGGCGTTGACGCGCGAATGGAAAGCGCTGGGCCGGGCCGTCCCCGGTCTCCCGGACCACGAATGGGACGTGCTGACGACCCGCCCCGTGTGGCCCAGCCATTGAGCCATCTGCCCCTCACCGCCGCTCGGCGGTTCGGGTGAATCGGTGCGGAAAGCAGCCGCAGTGGTGTCTTTTCGCTTTCGCATTCGTTGTGATTTTCGCAGTGGAAGCCGGGACTCATCGAGACCCGTTCGTCACGAAATACGTGGCATGACTTCCTCCTGTGGAAAGGAAGCCGAACTATGAAGTGCAAGAAGGCTGCGGTGGCCGTCGCCGGCATCGTCATGGCGCTGGGTGCGGCCGCGCCCGCCGTCGCCGACGCCGAGGCCGAGGGTGCCGCCATTGGCTCCCCGGGCGTCCTGTCCGGCAACGTCGTCCAGGTGCCGGTGCACGTCCCGGTCAACGTCTGCGGCAACACCATCAACATCATCGCGCTGCTGAACCCGGCTTTCGGGAACGTCTGCATCAACAAGTGATGCGACAGCCGGCCTCGGCCGCGTCGTGACAGCCGGTCCCGGAGCGCTCCGGGACCGGCTTTTCGCTGGCCCAAGCGGGCGATGAAATCCACCGACGGCCTAGTGCGGGACGGGACCGCGATCCCGGTCGGCCCATTAAGAATACTTTTGCTCCGAGTGACTGAGTGACGGGCGCAATTCCCGACGCCTCGGCGAAGGAGCGGACATGGGCCACCGGAGAGCGAAGACGAGAGGCGCACGGCTGGGGGTGATCGCGGCCGGTCTGGGCCTGCTGATGACCGGCTCCGTCGTGTCGGCCCTCCCCGGCCACGCCGCGGGCACGGACCCCCGTACGGACACGCGTGCGGGTGTCGGTACGGACACCGGGACGGAAGCAGACACGGCCCCGGAGCCGGTGCCGGAACCGGGGGCCCTGCGGCCGGAGACCGACACGGGGACGGGCCCCGGGTCCGGCGCCGGACAGGAGCGCGGGCACGCACCCGCCGACGGGGACGGGGACGCCGGTACGGGGACGGAAGCCGGTACGGAAGGGGAGGCGGGTACGGAGGCGGAGGCGGGTACGGAGGCGGAGACCGCGCACGGCGCCTACCTGCACTACGGGCCGCTCGGCATCCACCGCATGGCCGGGCTCGCCAAGTGGCTCAAGGGCACCGACCTGCGGGTCGGGCACACCTACCTGCCCGGCGACCTGTGGACCAACATCGAGGGGCGGCCCGGCTTCCTGGAGCACTGGGCCCAGTGGCGGAAGGCCCGCGAGGACCGGCTGTTCGTCCTCAACGTCCCCATGCTGGAGCGCAATGAGAGCCACCTGCCGGACCAGGTCGTCCGCCAGCTGCTCCGGCTGGGCGCGGCCGGGCGGTTCGACCGGCACTTCCGCGCCCTCGGCGAGCGGCTGGTGAGTGTCGGGGTGCCGGACACGGTCGTCGTCCTCGGCTGGGAGATGAACGGCATCACGTACTCCCACCGCTGCGGCCCCGACCCGGAGGCGTGGAAGGCGTACTGGAAGCGCATCGTGACCGCCATGCGCGCGGTCCCGGGGCAGAAGTTCCGCTTCGACTTCGCGCCCAACCGGGGGCGGGACGCCATCCCGTGGACGGAGTGCTACCCGGGTGACGACGTCGTGGACATCATCGGGATGGACTCCTACGACCAGCCCACCGGCCTGACGTTCGAGCAGCAGGTGAACGAGCCCTACGGGCTGCGCGCGCACGTGGAGTTCGCCGCCGAGCACGGCAAGCCGATCTCGTACCCGGAGTGGGGGCTGTTCCGCAACGGCGACAACCCGCAGTACATGCGGGGCATGCTCGACTGGATCGAGAAGCACAAGCCGCTGTACCACACGATCACCGACTACTGCCCGCACGGAGTGTGGCAGTGCGAGGCCAACCCCCGGGCGGCGGAGGTCTTCCGCAGCCGGCTGTCCGGCACGGGCGCCCCGGTCGAACCGGCCCCCGAGCCGGAGCCCGAGCCGCAGCCCGAGGAGCCGGAGCAGCCCGGACAGCCCGAGGAGCCGGAGCAGCCCGGACAGCCCGAGGAGCCGGAGACGCCGGAGCAGCCGGAGACGCCGCAGCAGCCCGAGCAGCCTGAGCAGCCCGGGTGCGTGCCGTTGGACCTCGGCGCGTGGGTGGAGAAGTGGCTCGGACGCAAGCTGTGCGTACGGTTCGAATGGCGCCGTCACCTCACCTGACGAACCGCCGCACCCAGTCGCGGTCACGCAGCCGGTCCGCCGCCCAGCGGCGGCCGGCCGCGTACCCGGCGAGCAGCAGCAGGGGCGCCGCCGTACCGGGGCGGGCCAGCAACAGGCGCTGGTTGACGGCCGGTTCGGGGCGCCAGTGGCTCTTGTACGGCTCCCGGCCGCGCAGCAGGCTCAGCGTGGTGCGCCCGCTGGCGCTGCTCTCCCGGGCGCCGTTGCGCAGCAGCAGGGTCGCCACGTCGACCTTGCTGGTACGCAGGACGGGGTCCGCCCCGTACAGGTAACCGCCGGACAGCAGGGGGGACATCAGGGAGAGGTCGGCGGCGACCACCTCCCCCGCGATGCGGAACTCCGTCACCATCGCGTCCCCCGACTCCACCATCGAGCGCACCGCCCGCTCCAGGTGCTCGGCGAACCGGGGCCTGAGGTGCTCGGGCGTCACCCCGCGCTCCGCCCACTGCCGCCGGTGCAGGTCCAGCAGCCGGCGCAGGGCCTCCGGGACCCCGTCCGGCGGGACGGCGCACTCCTCGATGCCCAGCTTGTCGAGCTTGCGCAGCTTGGAGCGGGCCCGCTGGGCGCGGGACGAAGGGAGCCGCCCCACCAGCTCGTCGATGGGCGCCGCGGGCAGCTCCATGCAGACCGAGTCGGCCAGCCGGCGGCGCGGCCCGCGCCAGGCGGCGTACACCCGCTGGGCGGCGGCCTCCGCCCGTACCTCGCGCAGGTCGATCACGGCGGTACGGGCCAGCCGGCCGAGCGCGCCGGTCAGGACGGGCACCGCCTCCGCCGCGTGGGCGTCGTCCACGAGCACGTCGGAGAAGTCCGAGATCGGCCCGCCCAGATGGGTCAGCACCGGCACCGGGCCGCGCACCAGCCACAGGGCCACCGCGGCCACCAGGAGCCCGTCCCGGCGTACGAGGACGACGCGCAGCCGGCCGGGTGTGCCGTACGAGATCCACCAGGAGTGCAGCCAGGAGTGCGCCTGGAACGGGGTGGCCGTGGCGCACCGCCGGTACAGGCCGGTCCAGTCGGGGCCCAGCCGGCCGAACTCCTCGCCGTCCCGGCAGACGGCGACCTCCCACACCGGGGCCGAGCCCTCCGGCGCCCCCGCCGTCCGCGTGTTGCCCGCCGTCGCGGTGCTCATACCAGCGCCTCCTGCTGCGCCACCGGGCCCGGCACCGAGCCGTAGCCGGTGCGCCGGCCGCGCGGCGCGTACCGGGGCCGCACCAGCAGCGCCAGCCCGCCGAGGAGACCGCCCGCGCAGCCGCCGACCAGCGCGGACAGCGACGCCGACGGCGACACCGGGCTCGTGGGCAGGGCGGCCCGGGTGAACTGGAGGACCTTCACCCCGGTGCTGGTCTCGGTGTGGGTGCCCTTCTGCACCAGCGCCCTCGCCACGCTGTCCGCCATCCCGGCCGCCGTCGCGGCCTCGGGCGCCCGCGCGGTGACGGCGATCATCGGGGCGTCCGGCGAGGTGACGGCCTGCACGTTCGCGCGCAGGGTGGCGGCCGGCACCCCGGCGGCGACCTGGGCGTCGCCGACGACCGCGATGTCGGTGGCGACCCGCCCGTACGCCTGTGCCAGGCCCATGGCGCCGGCCGGGTCGGACTTGGCGGTCGGGACGACGACGACGTAACTCGTCGCCGCGTACTCGGGGCTCTTGAGCAGTCCGTACCCGCCGCCCGCGAGCACGCCCAGCAGGACGGCGGCCGGGACGAGCCAGCGGCGGCGGGTGCGCTTGAGCCGGGTCAGCCAGCCGATGGCGCGGCGTACGGCGAGGGACTGGGTCGTGGTCATCGTCGGTTCGCTCCGTCGTGAAGGCGGTCGTGGAGGCGGTCGTGAGGGCCGTCGTGGGGGCGGTCGTGGGGATGGGGGTGGGGGTGGGGGTGTGTCCGGGCGCGGGGGGCGTGGAGCGTCTCGTACAGGTGCTGCAACCGGCGCGCGCTCCGCGCGATGTCGTAGTGGTGTACGGCGGCGGGAACCGGGAGCCGCTCCCGGCCGGCCTCCGCCAGCGCGGCGGCCACCTCGGCGACCGTCCCGCCGATCCGCAGCGCTCCGGGGGCGAGGCCGGGCGGCAGGTCGTCGAGCGCCGGGCACACGACGTACCGCACCGGGAGGCCGGCGGCGAGCGCCTCGACGATCGCGAGGCCGAACGCCTCCTCGTCGGACGCGGACACGAACACGTCCATCGCCGACAGCAGGCCCGGCAGATCGCCGTCGGCCGCGCCCGCCCACACCACCCGGTCCGCCGCCCCGCACTCCCCCGCGACCCGCTCCAGGGCCTCCCGCTCGTCGCCCTCGCCCACCAGCAGCAGCCGGGCGTCCCCGGGCAGCGCGGCCACCGCCCGGATCACCGTGTCGAAGCGCTTGCCCGGCACCAGCCGCCCGACCCCGCCGACGACGTACGCGTCCGGCGCCAGCCCCAGCCGCCGCCGGGCCTCCCGCCGCGCCTCCGGGTCGAAGGCGAAGCGCCGGGCGTCGACGCCGTTGGGCACGGTCCGGACGCGGCCGGGGTCCACCCCCCAGTCGGCCAGCCGCCGGGCCACCGTCGCGGAGACGGCGACCGTCGTCGTACCGAGCCGTTCCCCGGCCAGGTACAGGGCGCGGGCGCCCGCGGTCAGGGGGCGGCCCTCGATCCGGGCGGCGCCCAGGGAGTGCTCGGTGGCGACGACCGTCCGTACGCCCGCGAGCCGGGCGGCGATCCGGCCGTACAGGCACGCCCGGTACAGATGGGTGTGGACGACGTCGAAGGAGCCGTTCCGGATGAGCCGGGTCAGGCGCGGCAGGGCGGACAGGTCGCGGTTGCCGCGCATCCCGAGGTGGGTGACCGGCACCCCGTCGGCCCGCAGGGCGGCGGCGACCGGACCGGGGTTGGTGAGCGTGACGACGCTGCTGCGGACCCGGTCCATGTGCGGGAGCAGCAGGCGCAGTTGCTGCTCGGCGCCGCCGATGCCGAGGCCGGTGATGACATGCAGGACGCGCAGCGCCCGGCCGGGCTCCGGGGCGCTCATGAGACCGGCACCGGGCCGCGCGGGACGGACACCGGGGCGCGCCGCAGCCCGTGCAGCCGGCGTTTGGCGTGCAGGCGCCAGCCGGTGTCGCCCTGCCCGATGTGGACGCGGGGCAGGGCGAGGACGCCGCCGAGGCGGCCGGGGTCGATGGCGGCGGCGTAGCCGTACCCGGCCGCGCGCACGGCGGCCACCGCCCGCTCGTCGACGTGCCCGTACGGGTAGCAGAAGCCGTCCGGCGCGGTGCCGGTGAGCGCGCGGAGCGCCTCGCGGGCGCCGGCGGTCTCCTCGCGCAGGACGTCCTCGGGCGCGCCGGTCAGGGAGACGTGCCGCATGCCGTGGGCGGCGACCTCCATCCCGGCGGCGGCGCAGCGGCGTACGCCGTCCTCGGTGAGCAGCGGTTTGCGGGGGCCGAGCGCGTCCCACTCGTTGGTGCCGCCGAGCCGGCCGGGGAGGACGAAGACGGTGGCCGTGCAGTCGTGGCGGCGCAGCAGGGGCACGGCGTGGTGCAGGAAGTCGGCGTACCCGTCGTCGAAGGTGAGCCCGACCAGGCCGCGCGTGTCGCCGTGGCGCTCCGCGTACAGCAGGAGCTGCCGCAGCCCGACGCCGCGCAGGCCGTGGTCGCGCAGCCAGCGCAGCTGCCGGTCGAGGCGGTCCGGCGAGACGGTCACTCGGTAGGGGTCGTCGTCGGTGGTGTCGTCGACGGAGTGGTACATCGCGACCCACAGGGGGATGCGCGGCTGTGTCATGAACGGGCCTTTTCCTGGGCGGGGTTACGGGCGGGGCCCGGCCGGCCCCCGGGAGCCGGCGGGGCGGTGGACGGTACGGACGGCGGAGCGGACGAGGGCGGGGACCACCGGGGCCCTCAGCGCGCAGGCGGTGGCGGTGAAGGCGGCCGGGACGGTCAGGCACGCGAGCGCGACGGCCACCAGGGGCGGTCCGGCCGCGCACCACCACCCGGCGGCGGTGGCGGTGGCCGCCGCCGCGGTGAGGCGGGCGAGCCCGGCGGCCAGGCGGCGCACGTCGAGCGGCACGCTCTGCCGGTGGGCGCCGAGCAGGAGCAGGGCGGCGGTCAGCGAGATGCCGAGCGCGTTGGCGGCGGCGATGCCCGGGGCGCCCCAGGTCCCGGCCCACGCGCTCCCGGCCGCCGCGGTGACGGCGATCCCGCCGAGCATGACGGCGGCCGGGTACCACAGGGGGCGGGACGCCGAGAAGTAGCAGCGGACCAGGGCGCCGACCAGCGTCTGGCCCAGCAGCCCGAGGGCGTACACGCGCATGACGGACGCCGTGGCGGCGGTGTCCGCGCCGTCGAACGCGCCGCGCTGGAAGAGCGCCTGGACGATCTGCGGGGCGGCGGCGACCACGGTCGCGGCGCCGACGAGGACGATCACCGCGGCGAGCAGCAGGTCGCGTTCGGCCCGCCGCCGGGCGGTCGCGGTGTCGCCGGCCGCGAGGGCGCGGGCGACGACCGGAAAGCTGACGGTGCAGATCATCAGGGACAGCACCATCGGCAGCTGGGCGACCTTCTGGGCGTAGTTGAGGTGCGAGATCGCCCCGGCGGGCAGCGGCGCGGCGAGGAACCGCTCGACCAGCACCTGCGACTGGCGGCTCACGGCGAAGACGATCACCGGAGCGAGCGCGGCCAGGGCGAGCCGGGGCGCGTGGTGGTCTTTGGGTGAGGGCTTCGGGGCTGACGAGGTGGGTTCTCCGGCGGGTCGGCGGCCGGGGTCGGCGGGTTCTGCGTGGGTTTGGCTCGGGGCGGCGGGGTCTCCGGCGGGCCGGCCCGGGCGTACATGGCGCCACAGCGACGGCGCCTGGATCAGCACCATCAGCGCGCCGCCCGCCGCGACCCCGGCCGCCGCCGCGCGCACGCCCCAGGTCCCGGGGCCGAGGAGGACGACCGCGGCGATGATGCCCGTGTTGTACGCGGCGTAGATCGCGGCGGGCGCGAGGAACCGGCCGTGCGCGCGGAGCACCGCGCTGGCGTAACCCGCGAGGGCGAAGGACAGCAGGCAGGTGGCCGTCAGCCGGGTGCAGTCGACGGCGAGCTGCCGGTCGGGCAGGCCCGGGGCGAGCAGCGGGACCACCTGGGGCGCGGCGAGGACGAGCAGCCCCGCGGCGGCGCCCGTGCCGAGGAGGGTGCCGGGCAGGGTGGCCCGGACAAGGGCGCGTACGGGATCGGGGGCGGGGCCGGCGCCGGGGCCCGGGGCGGTGCCGGGCACCCGGTCCGCCCGGCGCGCGAGTGCGGCGGCGAACGCGGGGACGAGGACCAGGGCCATGCCGTCCTCGATGAGGAGGGTGGCCGCGAACTCCGGGACGGTCCACGCCACGAGGAAGGCGTCGGTCCCGGTGCCCGCGCCGAAGGTGCGCGCCAGCAACTGGTCCCGGACCAGCCCGAGCAGGGCGCCCAGCGCCGTGAGGGCGGCCGTCAGCGCGGCGGCCCGGGCGAGCACCCGGCCGGACGGCGCCCAGGCCGGCGCGGGGGCCCCGGCGTCCGGGCGGGTGGCCGTCGTCGTGGCGGGCGGGGCGTCAGCCATGCGCGGCTCCCGTGGTGGCGCCCCGGCCGCGCGGCGGGGCGGGCGCTCCGGCGGGCGGGCACGCGCGCGTGGCGGGCGGTACGCCGCCGGTGGTGGCCCCACGGGTCGCCACGCCGGTGCCCCCGACCGCACCAGTGCCACTGCCCGCGAACGCGTCGGTGCCCCCGAGCGCCCCAGTGCCACTGCCCGCGACCGCACCGCTGCCCCCAAGCACACCGCTGCCCCCGACCGCCCCCGGGGCGAAGGCCCACCAGGCCGCGAGGCCGAGGACCAGGGCGGTGAGCACCGTCGCGGGGCCGCCGATGTCCGCGTACGCGAAGTCCACGAGCTGCCACACCAGCAGGCCCACGGCGACCAGCCCGCAGGCGGGCGGCGGCCCGGCGGGGAGCCCCGGCCGGAGCGCGCCGGCGGGGCGGGCGTCCATCAGGCGGCGCACGGCGCACACCAGCAGCGCGAGCCAGCCGCCCGCGACCGTCAGCAGCCCGATCAGCCCCTGCTCGCCCAGCACCAGCAGGTACATGTTGTGCGGCGACAGCAGCGGCTGGCGCTGGTAGCCCTGGCCGGCGCCGGCGGTGTCGCTGCCCGAGGAGAGGCCCAGCGAGGCGTTGGTGTCGCGGTACTGGGGGAAGCCCTTGAGCCCGACGCCGGTCAGCGGCTCGGAGCGCCACATCCCGGCGGCGGCGGCCCACATGGTGTACCGGTCGGTGACCGAGCGGTCCGGGGCGTCCGTAACCTGGGAGATGCTCGCCACCCGCTCCTGGACCATCTGCGAGCCGACGCCCAGCCCGCCCACCAGCACCACGCCGAGCGCGGCCGCCACCAGCCCCACCCGTACCGCCCGGCGCAGCCCGGTCAGGGCCAGCAGCAGCGCGCAGGCGGCCACGGTGGCGATCCAGGCGCCCCTGCTGAACGACACCACCAGCGGGACGAGCAGCAGCCCGCCGCACACCAGGGCCCAGGTCCCGGCGCGCGACCGGGCGCGGTCCGGGCCGCCCAGCGCGATCCCGGTGGCCGCGACGATCCCGTACGCGACGACCGTCGCCATGCCCATCACGTCGCCGGCCCCGAAGGTGCCGACCGCCCGGACGTCCTCCCCCATGTAGGACGCGCCGGTGCCGGTGGCGTACTGGACGACGCCGAGCGCCCCCTGGGCCAGCGCGAGGGCGATCACCGCCCAGGCGACCACGGTGAAGTCGCGCCGGTCGCGGACCGTGAGCACCACGGCCAGCGGGACGAGCACGAAGACCTGGAGGTAGCGGGCGACGCCCGGGAGGCTCACCGAGGGGTCGTACGAGGTGACGGCGGCGGCGCACACGCCCAGTACGGGCAGCCCGAGGACGGCGGCCCCCGTCCGGGACAGCGGCCGTGCCCGGTGCCGCGCCACCCGTACGGCGCAGACGGCGACCAGCAGGGCGGAGGCCGCGTCGGCGGCGGTGCCCGTGCCGGAGGCGCCGTGCGGCGGCGGGACGGCGAGCAGCGCGACGACGGCGAGCAGCGGGAGGAGCGGCGCCCACCGGGTGAGCAGCGGCATCAGCTGCCCGCCGGGCGGATCAGGGAGGCCGCGGTGCGCAGCAGGATGCAGACGTCCTGCCAGAGCGACCAGTGGTCGATGTAGTGGTTGTCGAAGCGGCACCGGTCCTCGATGGAGGTGTCCCCGCGCAGGCCGTGCACCTGCGCGAGGCCGGTCAGCCCGACGGGCATCCGGTGGCGGGCCGCGTAGCCGGGGTGGAGGCGGCTGAACCGGTCGACGAAGTAGGGGCGTTCGGGGCGCGGCCCGACCAGGCTCATGTCGCCGCGGAGCACGTTCCACAGCTGGGGCAGCTCGTCGAGCGACGTCCGCCGCAGCAGGGCGCCCACGGCGCTCATCCGCTCGTCGTGCGCGACGCTCCAGCGGGTCGCGGCCTCCTGGGCGTCGGCGGGGCGCAGGGTGCGGAACTTCAGCAGCGTGAACAGCCGGCCGTCCTGCCCGACCCGCTCCTGACGGAAGATCACGCCGGGCCCGTCGGACAGCCGTACGGCGGCGGCGCACAGCAGCAGGACCGGGGCGAGCGCGGCGAGCATCGGCCCGGCGACCGCGATGTCGAGGAGCCGTTTGGCGGGCCGGCCGCGCCGGCCGGGCGGGGCGGCCAGCCGGCGGCACGGGTGGCCCCACAGGTGCCCGCTCATGGGGGCGCCCCCGGGGCCCGTACCGCCGTCGCCGTCCCCGACCTGCCAGCCGGTGCAGCCGTAGTGGTGCAGCAGCGCGACCAGGTCGGGCTGTCCGGGGCCGAGGAACACCGCGTCGCGGACGCTGTTCTGGATGACGGCCCGGTGGATCTCCTCGGGGGTCGTCAGGACCGGAAGGGCGGGCGGGGCGGACGCGGCGTACGACGACGGCGGCGCGGGGGCCGCGGGGGCCGAGGGCGCGGGAAGTGACGATTCGTCGGCGGACGGCGGCCGGTGGGCCGCGACGACACCGACCGGCCGCATGCCGTACTCGGGGTGCTGGGCGAGCGTGCCGGCCAGCCGCCGCGCGGCGGGCGCGGGCCCGACGACGAGCGCCGAGCGCGGACGGGCGCGGGCGGCGGCACGGCGGCGGTGGTGCAGCACGGCGCGGCAGGCGCACACGGCGGCGAGATGGACGGCGTACGCGGCGGCCAGCGCCGCCGGGCCGAGGGCCCGCCCGGGGCCCTGGGTGCCGAGCAGCGCCGCCGCCGCGCACCAGGCGACGGCCGCGCGCCCGGCGAGGGCGGGCAGCTCGTCCAGTACGGAGGCGAGGGCACCGGGCCGGTAGAGCCCGGCGTGGGCGTTGAGCGCGGCCACGCCCGCGGTGAGCTGCATCAGCAGCCCGGCGCCGCGCTGTTCGGGGCCGAGCACCAGCGCGGCCAGCAGGACGGCGGCGCAGTCGGCGGCGACCAGGGAGGAGACGAAGGGCGGCGCGGGGACCGGGCGGCTCGGCGGCAGGGCCACCCGGTCCGCCCTGCCGCGGGGCGGGACGACGGTGGCGGTGGCCGGGCTGGTGCTGTCCGTGGTCACTGGGAGATCGGCTCCCTGAGTTCGGGCCGCGGCGCGGCGGCCACCTGGTGGTACACGTCCGCGATGGCCGCGCCGGCGCGGCGCACGTCGAAGCGGTGCAGGACGTGCCGCTGGGCCCGGCGGCCCAGGGCCTCGCGCAGGACCGGGCGGCGCAGCAGGGCGGCGAGGGCCCCGGACAGGGCGGCCGGGTCGCCGGGGCGGACCAGGCAGTACGTCTCGGCGCCGGGGGGCAGGCTCTCGCGGGCGCCGTCCACGTCGGTGAGGACGGCGGGCCGCCCGGCCGCCATGGCCTCCAGGGGCGCGAGGGCCATCCCCTCCCAGCGGGACGGCTGGACGGCCAGGTCGGCGGCCCGGTACCAGGGCGCCGAGTCGGTCACCGCGCCCGCGAAGGTCACCGGGCGGCGGGCGCCGGCCCGCCGGGCGGCGTGCAATTCGTTGGCGGTGGCGCGCAGCTCGTCTGCGGCGGGGCCGTCGCCGACGAGGACGAGCCGGGCGTCCGGGACCTCGTCGAGGACGGCCGGCCATGCCTGCAGCAGCAGGTCCTGCCCCTTCTGGCGGCACAGCCGGCCCACGCACACCACGAGGGGCGCGGTGGGCGGGAGGCCCAGCGCGGCGCGGGCGGCGGCCCGGCCGGGGCCCGCGGTGAAGCGGCGGGCGTCCACACCGTTGTGGACGACGGAGCAGGGCGCCCGCACCCCGGCGTGCTCGCCGCGCCGCCGCTCGGCCTCGCTGACGCAGATGACCCGGTCGGTCCAGCGGGCGGCCCAGCGCTCCCAGCGCGTGGCGAGGGCGCCGGTCACCCCGTCGACGGCCTCGAAGGACCAGGCGTGCGGCTGGTAGACGGTGGGGATCCGGCCGCGTACCGCGATCCGGGCGGCCAGCCCGGCCTTGGCGCTGTGGGCGTGCACCAGGTCGGGGCGTACGAGGCCGACGAGTGCGGTGATCCGGCGGCTCTCGGCCACCAGCCGGGGGCCGGGCTCCCGGCCGGCCCGCCAGGGGTGGACGTCGGCGCCGCGCGCGGTGACGGCTGCGGCGAGGGGGGTCCCGGGCGGGCAGGCGACGGCGACCCGCATTCCCAGGTCGAGCTGCGCGGCGACCACGTCGGTGACCACACGGGCCACCCCGCCGTCACCCGGCTGGACAACGTGCAGTGCGGTGAAGGGGGGACGCACGCGTGACCCTTTCTACGAAGCTTTTCCGGGAAGCTCCGCCGCGAAGCCGGTCTGCTTTCGGCGGTATTCGGCGGCGGGCGGCGCTGCGGGCGCTCGGGCGAAATTGTCAGCGGCGCGCGGGATGCGGGAACGCCGGCACTGCAAGAACCTCTGAATTCCCCATGGTGGTTCTCCGCTTTGACGAGTGAGGCCACGTCGAGCGAGACGTACGTTATAACTCACCAAACACGATCAGAAGCATGTGAAACACCGCCGGAGCAACGCGCCTGATTTCGCGTGGCGTTGACGTGTCGGCGTGTCGCGCGGGGGCCCGGCGGGCGCGTCACCCATTCGGTCCCGCAACCGGCCAAATGCTGGGGCGTTGTTGGTGTAGCCGGCCACGTCGGCCGCCGAGCATCACCAACCTAGGAGTTCCTCACCATGTCCCGTATCGCGAAGGCAGCCCTCCTGACCTCCGCCGTCGCCGCGTCCGTCGCCGGTGCCACCGGTGTCGCGCACGCCGACTCCGAGGCCGAGGCCGTGGCCGCGCACTCCCCCGGCGTCATCTCCGGCAACGCGGTCCAGGTGCCGATCCACCTCCCGGTCAACCTGTGCGGCAACACGATCGACGTCATCGGTCTGCTGAACCCGACTTTCGGCAACGTCTGCGTCAACGACTGACGCGACGCTCCGGGCGAAAGCCGGAAACGACGACAGTGCGCCATCCCCGCGGGGTGGCGCACTGTCGCGTGTACGGCGCAACCGGCCACTCCATCGGCGGCGCGGGGCCCTTGTCGCGGCCGTCGCCGGCGGTGGTGATTTCCGGGCAGGTCAGGGGGCCCGATTCACCCGCCGGGCCCCTTCGCGCTTGTCACACGTACCGCCCTCGTGCGTTTGCGCGCCATAAAAGGCCGTCCCACGGTGATGTCACGTTCTCGACGCATCACTGGAAGGAAAAGGCATGCGTCTCCTGACTCCCCGCCGCGTGGCGGTCACCGCACTCTGTGCCGCGCTCACGCTCGGTACGGCGGGACCCGCGTTCGCCCACTCCCTGTCCTCCGCCCCCACAACCGCCGCACAGCAGTCGAAGGCGCCGCAGGACATCGGCGACATCCTCGGCTCGGTCGGCAGCGTCATCGACGCCGTACTCGGCACCGTCTCGGGCGCCGGCGGCACCCAGACGCAGACGCTCCCCGCCGCCGCGACCGACCAGCAGATGAAGGACCTCGCCGCGGCCATCGAGGAGCTGCGCAAGGCGATGGCCGAGTCCGGCGCCGCGACGGGCACCGGTACGGCGGCCGGCACCACCGCCCCGGCCCCGGTCGCCCCGGCTCCGGTCGCCCCGGCGCCCGTCGCCCCGGCACCCGTCTCGCCGGCGCCCGTCTCGCCGGCGCCCGGTGAGGCCGCGGACGCCCCGAACGCCGGCGCCGCCGCCGCGGACGAGATGGACGTGCCGGACACGGCGGACCCGGCCGCCGGCACCGCCGACATGGACAAGGCCCTCGCGGCGATGGACAAGGCGATCGACAACCTGGTCGCGGCGGCGGTGAAGGGCCAGGGAACCGCCTCGGCGGCCGAGGTCCAGGCGGCCACCCAGACGCTGATGGACAGCATCATGCGTGACGTCGCCCAGATGACCGGCACCCCGGCGACGGGCATGAACACGCTGCCCGCCACCACCCTCCCGGCCACGACGGTCCCGCAGTCGCCCACCACCGGTCTGTAGGCCGCCCCGGGCAGTCCGTCCGGCGGCCGTGCCGGCTCAGTTCCCGCTGAGCCGACACGGCCGCCGGCTTTCTTGTGCCCATCGCCTTCTCATACTGATCGGAGAATCCGACCTGTCCGACCCGCTCGTATCGTTCGGGTGCAGTGCCGAGAATTCCCGGCTCGCGGAGTTTCCCCCGCGCGGAGGGCTCGTTACAGAAGACGACGCACCGCACCGGTCTCGATCAAATGCCGTGTGCGATACGTCAGTTGCAGCGAACAGACGCCGTTCCAGGAAGGACTCACTCCCATGAAGCCCACCAAGGTTGCTGCTGTCGTCGCCGGTTCCGTGATGGCCCTGGGTGCCGCCGCGCCCGCCTTCGCCGTCGACAGCCTCACCCCGTCCAGCCTCAACGGAGGAGTCGAAGCACTGGGCAAGCGCGGTCTGACCGAGGCCGTCCCGACCGACGCGGTCGGCAAGGTGACGGACGGCAAGGCCGTGGGCAAGGTGCAGGACACCGCCGGTGGCCTGGCGCCCGCCAAGGACGCCGCCACGCCGCTCCTCGGTGGCCTGCCGCTGGGCAAGTAGGGGCGCGCCCGGCGCGCCGGCGCCGGAAAGCGCCACCGTGCGCGCGACGCCGCCGGGGCCGACGGGAAACGTGGACGTTTCCGTCGGCCTTTCGGCGCGTCCGGACCCGTCCGGATTGCCAGGGCCCCGTCCGCAATGCCGGGCCCCGCCCGCATTCCCCGGCCCTCGCCGGCGGGCATTACTGCAATCAGGCGAAATCCTGACGCTTTTCCCGGCGCGTGCTCGTTCTCCGGGGCAGCACCGTACTCACAAGCCGGAAGGCGTACGCAGGAATGAACCTGAAATCTCAGGCCGGTATGGGGATTTTCGTCACGTGCCTCGCGTCGGCGGCGATGGCCTCGCCCGCCGCGGCGGCCGCCCCGTCCGTACCGGTCGCCCCCGTGGACGTCCCGCTGCACGGCCTCGGCACCGTACTCCCCATGGAGACGCCGACGCTGCGTACCGGCGTGCCCGTGCCGCTCCCCGGCGGGCCCATGGGCTTCACCGAGCACGGCGAGGGCCGGATGCAGCCGGTGGTCCTGCCGCAGCTGCCCCTCACCACGGGCGTCCCGGAGACGCTGGTCAGCGCCCCGCTGCCGAGCGTCGTCGAGGGCGAGACCGGCCGCGCGGAGGTCGCCTCGCCCGCCTCCGCCGTACAGGCGACCACGCCGGGCGCGATCCTGGGCTCGCCGCTCACCCTGCCCCGGGCCGAGTCGCTCGGCCTGCCCGGCGCCGAACTGCCGCAGGCCGGCTTCCTGACGCCGACCGTGACGGGCGCGCTGGACTCGACGCTCGGCCTGGCGCAGCCGGAGAACTGAAACCGGCCCGCTCCCCGCGGCACTTCTGCCGGCAGGGCCGAACGGGCGAACCCGGTGCCACGGGCGGCCGTTGGAGTGGCGTGGCCGTTACCGGGCCCCGGGAACGCCGTTGTAGGGGAGTGACGACCGCAGGTCCGCGGTCGGTTTTCCCCGTACAAGGAGATTTCGATGTCTCGCATCGCGAAGGCTGCCGCCGTCCTGGTCGGCACGGGCGCTGTCGTTCTGAGCGGTACCGGCATGGCCGTCGCCGACGCCGAGGCCGAGGGCGCTGCCGTCGGTTCCCCCGGTGTCATCTCCGGCAACGCGGTCCAGGTCCCGGTCCACATTCCGATCAACCTGTGCGGCAACACCATCGACGTCATCGGCCTGCTGAATCCGGCGTTCGGCAACCAGTGCGCGAACGTCGACGACAAGAAGGACAACGGCTACGGCGGCTGAGCCACGGCGCGTCGTCGCGCCGCGTACGGCCCCCCGGCTCACCGGCCGGGGGGCCGTTCCGCGTCCGGGGGCCGTTCCAGTGTCCGGGAGGCCGTCGGGGGATGCTCCGCGTCCGGGGCCGTTCCGGTGTCCTGAAGCCGCGCCCGGGCCGGGTCACTCGTAGCGGTAGAGGCGGTGGTGGTCGGCGACGGACGCGGGGGTGGCCCGGAACGGCGGCATCGGCTCGTCGCGGGCGACGACGCGCCCGCGCTGGGACGACCCCAGCGGGGGGTGGGTCGCGGGCAGGTAACCGGCCCGGGGGTTCTTCCGCTGCCAGCGCGACCAGACCAGGTCGATGAACGAGTGGTGCAGCCAGAAGACCGGGTCGTTGACCGAGGCGCCGCCCAGCATCAGGCCGCCGACCCACCGGTGGACGCGGTTGTGCGTGCGCCAGCGGCCGGTGCCGCTCGCCCGGCCCCAGCCCTCCAGGGCGTTGCGGAAGCCGGTGCGGCTGGTCGAGTCGTAGGGGGCGGAGTCGTAGACGGTCTCCTTCTCGGCGGCGGCCAGCTCCTGGCGGGTCGGCAGGCCGACGGGGTTGGCCGGATTGCCGAAGTTCCTGGTGAGGAAGCGGTTCTCGGTGACGCCCACGGTGATGGGCCAGTCGCCCCTGGCGTACGCGAACGGCCCGGTCATCACCTGGTGGTCGCCCTTGCGCCCGTTGCCGCCCAGGAAGTCGTCGCCCCACAGCGAGGCGGCGGGGGTGTTGTCGCGGGTCCAGTCCCAGTAGGGGACGGTCACCGTGGGGTCGACGGCCCTGAGCGCCCGCTCGAACTCCAGCAGGTACTGCCGGTGCCAGGGCAGGAAGGACGGCGCCATGTGGGCGACCCGCAGGCCGTCCTCGCCGTCCGCGGTGTAGTACTTCACATGCGTACGGACGAAGTCGTCGTACCGGCCGCTCCGCTTGAGCTCCAGCACCGCGTGGACGAACTTCCTCCGCTCGGCGGCGGTCAGGTCGCGCTGGTTCTTACGGACGTACGCCATGGTGTCCTCCTCCGAGGGCCAGTCGGGCCGGACCCAGCTCGTCCACGGCGGCGCGGGCGGCCGCGAGGGGCGTGTCGTACGCCTGGTAGTGGTCGACGGGGGTCAGGTAGCCGCCCCCGGCGCACCGCATCAGGTGCAGCGGCCGGCCGTCGATCCGGGCGCCGTACCGCGCGTCCGACCGGATGTGGCGGCCCCGGTACATCTCGTCGAACACGTCCGCCACGCCCGCGCCGAACCGCCGCCCGCCGTCCGCGGGACCGCCCCCGGCGCCGTCACCGCCCGCGCCGGCGGCCCGGGTGCCGTCGGCGCGCGTGGTGGCGACATGGGCCAGCGCCCCGCCGGTGAACGCGGTGACGGCCAGGGTGAACAGCGCCCGCGAGACGGCGCGGCGGCTGGGGAGGAGGCGGGACAACGGCTGTGTGACGCTCATCGATCGGGCTCCCTGCTGGTCGGCTCCCCCCGGACAAACGACCCCGTGGACGAACCGTTCCGGCGGGTGTCACCGCGTCCATTACCCGCCCAGGTGAATCACCGCCCCGGCATATCGGCCGAACGGGTGGAAACCGGCGCAAAGGCTCGGCAAGGCGCCAGTACCATCCGGCACCATGACTTCTTCCACCACCGCCACGACGCCGGGCCGGCAGGACTCCGTCGTCGGCACCCTCACCGTCATCCCCTGGGCCAACGAGCCCGACGCCGAGTCCGACGCCCCCGTCCTCCCCTTCCTGATGGTGTACTCCCTCGGGGACGGCCGCGACGGACCCGAGGCTGGCGCGGAGGCGCTGCGCGGCGAGCTGGAGAAGACCGGCCTGTCGGTCGGCGACAAGGTGACCGACCTCTCGCGCGAGACCCGCGTCCCCGTCACGCTGCTGGTGGAGGCCGAACAGGCCGTGCTCACCCTGCCGTTCATGAAGGTGCAGTGCCCGGTGCCGCCGGAGTGGGAGAAGGCCGCCCACGAGACCGGCAAGGCGTACCTGATCTGCTCGCTGTGCCCCTGGCCCGAGGCGGTGCAGGGCAAGCCGGTGAGCGAGGAGCAGCTGCGGGCGTTCCTCGGCGACGAGGAGCTGATCGCGCAGAGCGCCCACTGCCTGCTGCCCGTCCGCCGGGTGCGTACCTGACGGGGAAAGGGCCCCGGTGGCGGGGGCGTTGACCCGTCGCCGGGGGCCGTCGCTCGTTCCGGTGGAAGACGCCCGGGGGGCGGCACGACGAAAGGATTCCGCGTGTAACGTCGCCGCCATGACGATGACGCGCGTGAAGGACGAGGCCCCCCTCGCCCGGCCCGGGGACGCCGGCCCGGCCCCCGCGGCGGTCGGCGCCGGCCGGGCGTTCGCCTGGATGCTGATGGTCACGGGTGCGGCGGGGGTGCTCGCCGCGTGGGTGATCACGCTGGACAAGTTCAAGCTGCTGGAGGACCCGAACTTCACGCCGGGGTGCAGCCTGAACCCGGTGGTCTCCTGCGGCAGCATCATGAAGAGCGAGCAGGCGTCGGTGTTCGGCTTCCCCAACCCGATGCTGGGCCTGGTGACGTACGGCATGGTCGTCGCCATCGGCGCGGGCCTGCTGTCCGGTGCCCGCCACCGCCGCTGGTTCTGGCTGGGCCTGAACGCCGGCACCCTCTTCGGGGTGGGCTTCTGCACCTGGCTGATGCAGCAGTCGCTGTACGAGATCAACGCGCTGTGCCTGTGGTGCTGCCTGGCCTGGGCGGCCACGATCGTCATGTTCTGGTACGTCACCGCGCACAACGTCCGCCACGGCCTGCTCCCCGCCCCGCGCGCGGTGCGCGGCTTCCTGGACGAGTTCACCTGGGTGCTGCCGGTGCTGCACATCGGGATCATCGGGATGCTGATCCTGACCCGCTGGTGGGACTTCTGGACGAGCTGACGCCCCCGGTGGCGGTGGGGCGTTGAAGGAAGGCCGGGTCACGGAGGACGTGATCCGGCCTTCGTGGTCCAGCCGGCGATCACCTATCCAGGTCACAACGTGGACAGACACCCTCAACGGCGGACACCCGGCAGGAGGATGCCGACAACGCATCCACCACCCCTGGGGGACTCATGAGTGACGCCACGCCACCACCCATGCCCAACTGCCCGCCCCCGCTTCCTCCGTCGGCGGTGACGCCCCGGAAGTCCCGTACCCATGCCGTCATCATCGGCTCGGCCGCCGCCGTGATCGCCGCGGTCGTCGCCACCGGCGTCATCGTCAACGGGTCCGGACACGACGACAGCAAACCGGCGGCCACCGCCGCGCCGAACGCCACGGACGAGGCCGTCACCACCACCGACGCCGACGCACCGACCCCGGAGCCGACGTACGCGGAGGTCGGCGTCGGCAGCTTCACCATCGGGCTGCGCACCACCCAGCGGCAGTGCTTCGGGTCGGCGGGCTGCACCCTGACGGTCGAACCGGAACTGACCCACGTCGGCGACAGCGGGGCCATCGCCCCGGACGCCGTGTACGAGATCACCTACGAGATCCGGGGGGACCAGTCGGGCCCGGTCATCGGGACGGCCGAGCTGTCGGACCGGACGAGGCTGGACTACACGCCGTCAGTGCTCAGCACCTCTTCCGCGGAGACGAAAGTGTCGGTGAAGATCACCGACGTGGTGGAGCGGGGGTACTGAGGCGCCGCAGATCACCCGGGCAACAGAGAACCCCAGGCCGGTATCTTCCGGACCTGGGGTCTGATGGAGCCGCCTTCGGGATTCGAACCCGAGACCTACGCATTACGAGTGCGTTGCTCTGGCCAACTGAGCTAAGGCGGCACGCCGGGCGCACCCGGCAGTGGGTGCGGCAGCGGGGACAAGTCTACACAGGTCCCGGGAGTGCCTCGTACCGCGTCAGCTGCAGCGCTTGCCGGGCGGGGGGACCGTGCCGTCGAGGAGGTAGGTGTTGATCGCGGTGTCCACGCAGTCGCTGCCGCGGCCGTAGGCGGTGTGGCCGTCGCCGTCGTAGGTGAGGAGCGTGCCGGAGGAGAGCTGGGCGGCCAGGGAGCGGGCCCACTTGTAGGGGGTGGCCGGGTCGCGGGTGGTGCCGACGACGACGATCGGGGCGGCGCCCCTGGCCTCGATGCGGTGGGCGGCGCCGGTGGCCTTGGCGGGCCAGTAGGCGCAGTTCAGGGACGCCCAGGCGAGGCCCTTGCCGAAGACGGGGGACGCCTTCTCGAAGGACGGGACCGCGGCGGCGGCCTCGGCGGGGCCGGTGAAGGCGGGGGGCTGGTCGAGGCAGTTCACGGCGGCGTTGGCGTACATCAGGTTCGAGTACGTGCCGTCCTCCTCGCGCTCGTAGTAGCTGTCGGCCAGCGCCAGCAGGGAGGAGCCCTCGCCGCCCATCGCCCGGGTGAGGGCCTCGCGCAGCTGCGGCCAGGCGGACTCGTCGTACATGGCGGCGATCACGCCCGTGGTGGCGAGGGCCTCGCCGAGCGGGCGGCTCTCGCCGGTCGGGACGGGCTTGGCGTCCAGCGCGGCGAAGAACGCCTTGAGGCGGGCGGACGCGGCGGCGGTCGAGCCGGTGCCCAGGGGGCAGTCGGGCTGCTTGACGCAGTCGGCGGCGAAGGCCCGGAAGGCCGTCTCGAAGCCGGCGGTCTGGTCGCGGTTCAGTTCGGCGGTCGGCAGCGACGGGTCCATCGCCCCGTCCAGGACGAGGCGGCCGGTGCGGGTGGGGAAGAGTTCGGCGTACGTGGCGCCGAGGAAGGTGCCGTAGGAGGCGCCGACGTAGTTCAGCTTCTTGTCGCCGAGCACCGCGCGCAGGATGTCCATGTCGCGGGCCGACTCGACGGTGGAGACATGGGGCAGCACGCGGCCGGAGAGCTTCTGGCAGCCGGCGGCGAAGTCGCGGAAGGAGGCGGCGAGACGCGCGGTCTCCCGGTCGTCGTCGGGCGTCTGGTCCACCTGCGTGTACGCGTCCATCCGCGGGCCGTCCAGGCAGCGGACCGGTTCGCTGCGGGCCACGCCGCGCGGGTCGACGGCCACCATGTCGTAACGGGCGCGGACGGGGGCGGGGTAGCCGATCCCCGCGTACCCCTGGAGGTAGCCGACGGCCGAGCCGCCGGGGCCGCCGGGGTTGACCAGCAGCGAGCCGATGCGGGCGCCGGGGCCGGTGGCCCGCACCCGGGACACGGCGAGCCGGATCTGCTCGCCGTCCGGCTCGGCGTAGTCGAGCGGCACCTTGAGCGTGGCGCACTGGAAGCCCTCCACGCCGCAAGCCCGCCAGCTCAGCCGCTGGCCGTAGTACGCCTTGAGCCGCTCGGCCGAGGCGGCCACCGACGCGGCCGGGGCGGAGGCGGCCGGGGTCGTACCCGCTTCGGTGCAGCCCGCCAGGAGGAGACCGGCGAGCGAGAGGGTGACGGCGGACGTGCGGAGCAGGCGGCTGGATTCCATGTCCGGAGCGTATCCGTCCGCTCACGTCACGTGTCCGCCATCCCCGTACGGATTACCCCTCGCGGAGCGCCAGGGTCATCGCCTCCACCGCCAGCAGCGGGGCCACATTGCGGTCCAGGGCGTCGCGGCAGGCGAGGATGGCCTCGATCCGCCGCAGGGTCCCCTCCGGGGTGGACTCGCGGGCCGTCCGCTCCAGCGCGTCGCGCACGTCCTCGTTGGCCAGGGCCGTGCCCGCGCCGAGTTGGAGCACGAGGACGTCCCGGTAGAAGCCGGTCAGCTCGCCGAGGGCGAGGTCGAGGCTGTCCCGCTGCGTACGGGTCCGGCGGCGCTTCTGCTTGTCCTCCAGCTCCTTCATCGCGCCCGCGGTACCGCGCGGCATCCGGCCGCCGGGCGCGCCGCCGAGCGCCGCCTTCAGCTCCTCGGTCTCCTTGACGTCGGTGCCCTCGGCGACCTCCTTGGCGTCCTCGGCCGCCGCGTCGATCAGCTCCTGGGCCGCCTTGAGGCAGCCGCCGACGTCCGCCACCCGCAGGGGCACCTTGAGCACCGTGGCCCGCCGGGACCTGGCCCGCTCGTCGGTGGCCAGGCGCCGGGCGTGGTCGATGTGCCCCTGGGTGGCGCGGGCCGCGGCGTACGCCCTGTCCGGCTCGATGCCGTCGCGCCGGATCAGGACATCGGCGACGGCCTCGACCGGCGGCGTACGGAGGGTGAGGTGGCGGCAGCGCGAGCGGATGGTGGGCAGCACGTCCTCGATGGAGGGGGCGCACAGCAGCCACACCGTGCGCGGGGCGGGCTCCTCCACCGCCTTCAGGACGGCGTTGGCCGACTTCTCGTTCAGCCGCTCGGCGTCCTCGACGAGGATCACCTGCCAGCGGCCGTTGGCAGGCGAGGTGAAGGACTTGCGGACGGTGTCCCGCATGTCGTCGACCAGGATCTGGGTGCCCACGGCCGCGATGGACGACACGTCCGCGTGCGTGCCGACCAGGGCCGTGTGGCAGCCGTCGCAGAAGCCGCAGCCCGGCTCCCCGCCGAGCGCCCGGTCGGGGCTGACGCACTGGAGCGCGGCGGCGAACGCGCGGGCGGCGGTGTTCCGCCCGGCGCCGGGCGGGCCGGTGAACAGCCAGGCGTGCGTCATCTTCGAGGCGTCGGGCGGCGCGGTGCCCTCCGCCTCGGCGGTGACCAGCGCGTCCGCGTCACGAGCGGCGGCGCGGAGCTGCTCGCCCACCCGGTCCTGGCCGACCAGGTCGTCCCACACGGGCATGGGTCACCGCCTTCCTCTCGTCGTACGTACTGCTGCTGCCTGCTGCCTGCTGCCTGCTGCCTGCTGCCTGCTGCCTGCTGCTCATTGTGGGGCAGGGGTCCGACAACGGGCCCGTAGCCCCTCGGGGCCGGGGCCCCGGGGCCGGGGGGTCAGCGGCGCCGGCCGCCGCCCCCGCGCCCCCGGTCCTCGTCGTCGTGCGGGCCCAGCAGCTCGTCCGCGAGGGTCGGCAGGTCGTCCAGCGGGGTCTCCTCCGCCCAGTCCGAGCGGCGCCGGGGCCTGCCCTGCTCGTCGAGCTGCGGCAGCTCCCGGGTCCGGTCGGCGCCCGACGCCTGCTCAGGGCCCTGTCCGGCGCCGGACGCACGCCCGGTGCCGGCTGCCCGTCCGGTGCCCGGCGCCCTCCCGGTGCCCTGCGCCCTCCCCGGCTCCTCGTCCCGGAAGAAGCCGGGCGGAACGCGGTCCGCCGGCCCTCCCTCCCGTACCGGAGGAAGCACCGCCGTCTCCTCGGCGGCGGAAGCGGCCGGTCCGGTCTCCCGGACGGGCGGCAGGACCGCGGTCTCCTCGACGTCGGCGACGCCCTCCTCGCGCACCGGGCGCAGCACCGTCGTCTCGTCGTCGGCGCGGGCCGGGCCGGTGCCGGCGGCCTGCGCCTCCGGAACGGACGGGAGCCGGGTCGTCTCCTCGGCGTCCTTGCGCATGTTGACGCGCGGCGCCGGGACCTCCTGGGTCTCCTGGTCGGGGTTGACGACCGGGGTCGGCACCGTGGTCTCCGCCTCCGAGGGGGCCGACACCGCCGCCACGGCCGACTCGGCCGCCGCCCGGGCCGCGGCGGCAGCGGCGGCCTCCTCGGCGAGCCGGCGCGCCTCCTCCGCCCTCAGCAGGGCCTCCTCGGCCTTGCGCTGCTTCTCCAGGCGGCGCTCTTCGGCTTCGGCCCGCAGCCGCTCCTGCTCCTCCTTGAGCCGGCGCAGCCGCTCCTGCTCCTCGCGGCGGGTCTTCTCCTCGGCCTCGCGCCGCCGGCGCTCCTCCTCCGCGAGCCGGCGCGCCTCCTCGGCGCGGCGCCTGGCCTCCTCGGCCTGCCGCTCGGCCTCGCGCTGCCGCGCCTCTTCCTCCTCGCGGCGCCGGCGCTCCTCCTCCTCGGCACGCAGCCGCGCCAGCTGCTCCTGGCGCTCCCGCTCCAAGCGCTCCTCCTCGGCCTTGCGCGCCGCCTCCTCCTCGGCCTTGCGGCGGGCCTCCTCCTCGGCGCGGCGGCGGGCCTCCTCCATGGCCTTCACCTCGGCCTCGGAGAGCGGCAGCATCTGGTCGAGGCGGTGGCGTACGACGGTGGTGACCGCCTCCGGCTCCTGGCCCGCGTCCACCACCAGGTAGCGCGCGGGGTCGGCCGCCGCGAGGGCGAGGAATCCCGACCGTACCCGCCGGTGGAACTCCGCCGGCTCCGACTCCAGCCGGTCCGGCGCCTCCGTGAACCGCTCGCGGGCGGTCTCCGGCGAGACGTCCAGCAGGACCGTGAGGTGCGGTACGAGACCGCTGGTCGCCCAGCGGGAGATCCGGGCGATCTCGGTCGGCGACAGGTCGCGGCCGGCGCCCTGGTAGGCGACGGACGAGTCGATGTACCGGTCGGAGATGACCACCGCGCCGCGCTCCAGGGCGGGGCGGACCAGTGAGTCGACGTGCTCGGCGCGGTCGGCGGCGTACAGCAGCGCCTCCGCGCGGTTGGAGAGCCCGGCGCTGGAGACGTCGAGCAGGATCGAGCGCAGCCGCTTGCCGATGGGCGTCGCGCCCGGCTCGCGCGTGACGACCACTTCGTGGCCCTTGCCGCGGATCCACTCGGCCAGCGCCTCCACCTGCGTGGACTTGCCGGCGCCGTCGCCGCCCTCCAGGGCGATGAAGAAACCGGTCCCCGACGGGGCCTGCTCGGGGTCGGCGCCGCGCAGCGCCTCCCGCAGGTCGCGGCGGAGCGGGACTCCGGAGCGGTCGTCGGTCTTCGCCAGCACCAGCGCCGCCACGGGCAGGAGCAGGGCACCGGTGAGCATCAGTGTGAAGGCGGCGCCGCCGTGGGCGAAGACGAAGTCGCCGTTGGCGAGCCGGTGCGGACCGATGGCCGCGGCGAGCAGCGGGGCGGCGAGCGCGCCCAGCGCGATCGACACGCGTACGACGGCGTGGAGGTGCTCGGTCAGCCGCGGCCGGCGGAACTCCTCGGTCTCCTGGTCGAGCAGCGTGTGCCCGGTGTTGGCGGCGACACCGGCCGCGAAGCCCGCGCCGAGCGCGAGGAACAGCACGGTCGCCGTGTCGGGCACCAGGCCCAGCGCGAGCAGGGCCACCCCGGTCGCGGCGATCGCCAGCGCCAGCAGACGGCGCCGGGACAGGGCGGGCAGCACGGCGGGGGCGCGGCGGATGCCCAGGCCCGTGCCGCCGGTCAGTGCCAGGACGAGCAGCGCGAACGCGACGGGCCCGCCGCCCAGGTCGCGCGCGTGCAGCACGGCGACGGCGGTGGCGGAGGCGATGGCTCCGGCGACGGCCGCGCAGGCGAGCACCAGCAGCGGTATCGCGCCCGTACGCCCCTTGTCGACGCCGCTCCCGGTCGAGGGGCGGCGCAGCCCCTCCAGCGGGGAGCGCGGGCGCGGGGTCTGGCCGTCGGGCAGCTCCAGGAAGTACAGGACGGAGACGGACGCGGCGAACAGCCCGGCCGCCACGTACGACCCGAGGGCCGCCTGGTGGCCGGAGAACCAGTCGATGCCGGTGGCCAGCAGATTGCCGACGAGGGTGGCGACCAGGAGCACGGCGGCGGCGCCGGGGACGGCGGCGAAGCCCGTACGCAGCGACAGCCGGCGCAGCGCGTCCATGTGGTCCGGCAGGGGGCGCACCGAGGCGCCCTCCGGGGGCGGGGCGGGCAGCAGCGCGGGGGCGGCGCCCTCCTTGGCGACGGTCCAGAAGCGCTCGGCGACCCCGGCCAGGAAGACCGTGCCGAGGAGGAACCCGAGGGCCAGGTCGGGGGTCCAGTCGATCCACAGCGGGGCGACCACCAGGAGCGCGACCCGGGCCCCGTCGGCGCCCACCATCGTCCAGCGCCGGTCCAGCGGGCCCTTGGGCCCGGTGAGCGTCGTCAGCGGGCCGAGCAGGACGGCCCCGAACAGCAGCGTGGACAGGATGCGCACCCCGAACACCGCGGCGACCGCGAGGGCCGCGCCGCGGTACCCGCCGCCGAAGGCGTCCTCGACGACCGCCGCCTGGAGCGCCAGCAGGACCAGGACGAACAGGGCGAGGGCGTCACCGACCCCGCCCACCAGCTGCGCGCTCCACAACCGCTTCAGCGGCGGGTTGCGCAACAGGGCCCGGACGGCGCGCTCGCGGGAGTCCGCGGCAAGTGCGGCGTCGGAGTCTGAGGTGGGGCTCAAGACCGTTGGCTGCTCGGCTCGCGTCATCCCCTCAGCCTATCCGGAGGGAATGACACCCAGTCGTCCCCCGCCCGGACCAATGCGCACCGCCCCCTCCGGTACCGGCCGGCGCGGGCGCGGGGCTGGTGGGGAGGGGGCGGTGGACGGCCTACGGCGCGGTCGGGTCGGTGCGTCCGGTACGGGCGGTACGACCCCGGTGCGACCGGTCAGCCGGCGCGACCGGCGCGTCCGGTCAGGCCGGTGACTCCGATGCTTCCGGTCAGTCCTCCGGCGAGGCGGTCTTCCTCGCCGCGGTGCTCTTGGCCGCCGCCTTCTTGGCCGTCGTCGTCTTCTTCGCGGCCGTCGTCTTGGCGGCCGTGGTCTTCTTCGCGGCCGTGGTCTTCTTCGCCGCGGTCTTCTTGGCGGTCGTCTTCTTGGCCGGGGCCTTCTTGGCGGTCTTCTTCGCCGGGCCCTTCGCCCGCTTCTCCGCCAGCAGCTCGTACCCGCGCTCCGGCGTGATCGTCTCCACGCTGTCGCCGGTCCGCAGGGTCGCGTTCGTTTCGCCGTCCGTGACGTACGGCCCGAAGCGCCCGTCCTTGACGACCACCGGACGCTCGCTGACCGGGTCCGTGCCGAGCTCCTTCAGCGGGGGCTTGGCGGCGGCGCGGCCACGCTGCTTGGGCTGGGCGTAGATCGCCAGCGCCTCCTCCAGCGTGATGCCGAAGAGCTGCTCCTCGTTCTCCAGCGAGCGCGAGTCGG
The DNA here is from genome assembly GCF_043079975.1 of Streptomyces sp. NPDC015131. Lineage (NCBI taxonomy): Bacteria > Bacillati > Actinomycetota > Actinomycetes > Kitasatosporales > Streptomycetaceae > Streptomyces > Streptomyces sp. NPDC015131. Next base: position 119,727 of record NZ_JBIBVB010000005.1, read on the forward strand.
TGCCCTTCTTCAGGTACGGGCCGTACCGGCCGTTCTGCGCGGTGATCTCCACGCCTTCGGCGTCGGTGCCGACGACGCGCGGCAGCGACATCAGGCGCAGCGCGTCCTCCAGGGTCACCGTGTCGAGGGACATCGACTTGAAGAGGGAGGCCGTGCGCGGCTTCACCGCGTTCTTGCCGGTCTTCGGGGTGCCCTCGGGGAGGATCTCCGTGACGTACGGGCCGTAGCGGCCGTCCTTGGCGACGATCTGGTGGCCGGTCGCCGGATCCGTACCCAGCTCGAAGTCGCCGCTCGGTTTGGCGAGCAGCTCCTCCGCCAGCTCGACCGTCAGCTCGTCGGGCGCCAGGTCCTCCGGCACGTCGGCGCGCTGGTGGCCCTCGGCGTCCTTCTCGCCCCGCTCGATGTACGGGCCGTAACGCCCGACGCGCAGCACGATGCCGTTGCCGACGGGGAAGGAGGAGATCTCCCGGGCGTCGATCGCGCCCAGGTCGGTGACCAGTTCCTTCAGGCCGCCGAGGTGGTCGCCGTCGCCGTTGCCCGCCTCGGAGGCGGCGCCGGCCGCCTCGCCCTCGCCGAAGTAGAAGCGCTTCAGCCACGGCACCGCCTGCGCCTCGCCGCGCGCGATGCGGTCGAGGTCGTCCTCCATCTTCGCGGTGAAGTCGTAGTCGACGAGCCGGCCGAAGTGCTTCTCCAGCAGGTTGACCACGGCGAAGGAGAGGAAGGACGGGACGAGGGCGGTGCCCTTCTTGAAGACGTAGCCGCGGTCGAGGATCGTGCCGATGATCGACGCGTACGTCGAGGGGCGGCCGATCTCGCGCTCCTCCAGCTCCTTGACCAGCGAGGCCTCGGTGTACCGGGCCGGCGGCTTGGTGGCGTGGCCGTCGGCGGTGATCTCCTCGGCGGTGAGCGCGTCGCCCTCGGAGACCTGCGGCAGCCTGCGCTCGCGGTCGTCGAGCTCGGCGTTGGGGTCGTCGGCGCCCTCGACGTACGCCTTCATGAAGCCGTGGAAGGTGATCGTCTTGCCGGACGCGGTGAACTCGGCGTCCCGGCCGTCGCTCGCCCGGCCGGCGATCCTGACGGTGACGGAGTTGCCGACCGCGTCCTTCATCTGGGAGGCGACGGTCCGCTTCCAGATCAGCTCGTAGAGGCGGAACTGGTCGCCGGTGAGCCCGGTCTCGGCGGGGGTGCGGAAACGATCACCCGAGGGGCGGATCGCCTCGTGCGCCTCCTGCGCGTTCTTGACCTTGCCCGCGTAGACGCGCGGCGCGTCGGGCAGGTAGTCGGCCCCGTACAGCTGCGTGACCTGCGCACGGGCCGCCGCGACGGCCGTGTCGGACAGGATCGTCGAGTCCGTACGCATGTAGGTGATGAAGCCGTTCTCGTACAGCTTCTGCGCGATCTGCATCGTCGCCTTGGCACCGAAGCCGAGCTTGCGGCTGGCCTCCTGCTGGAGGGTGGTGGTGCGGAAGGGCGCGTACGGGGAGCGGCGGTACGGCTTGGACTCGACGGAGCGGACGGCGAACGACGTCTCCGCGAGCGCGGCGGCCAGGGCGCGGGCGTTCGCCTCGTCCAGGTGCAGCACCTGGCCGGAGGACGCCTTCAGCTGCCCGTCCGGGCCGAAGTCGCGGCCCTGGGCGACCCGCCGGCCGTCCACGGTGGCGAGGCGGGCGGCCAGGGTCGACGGGTCGGAGGCGTCACCGGTGCGGCCGGTGGCGAAGGTGCCGGTGAGGTCCCAGTACTCGGCGGAGCGGAAGGCGATGCGCTCGCGCTCCCGCTCGACGACGAGGCGGGTGGCCACGGACTGCACCCGGCCGGCGGACAGCCGGGGCATGACCTTCTTCCACAGGACCGGCGAGACCTCGTAGCCGTAGAGGCGGTCGAGGATGCGGCGGGTCTCCTGGGCGTCGACCATGCGCTTGTTCAGCTCGCGCGGGTTGGCCACGGCGGCGCGGATCGCGTCCTTGGTGATCTCGTGGAAGACCATCCGGTGGACCGGGACCTTGGGCTTGAGGACTTCCAGCAGGTGCCAGGCGATGGCCTCGCCCTCGCGGTCCTCATCGGTGGCGAGGAAAAGTTCGTCGGACTCGGCCAGCTGCTCCTTGAGCTTCCTGACCTGGGCCTTCTTGTCCGCGTTGACGACGTAGATCGGCTGGAAGTCGTGCTCGACATCCACCCCGAGACGCCGTACCTCGCCGGTGTACTTCTCGGGCACCTCGGCGGCGCCGTTGGGGAGGTCGCGGATGTGCCCGACGCTCGCCTCGACGACGTAACCGGGGCCGAGGTAGCCCTTGATCGTCTTCGCCTTGGCAGGCGACTCGACGATGACGAGTCGGCGGCCGCCCTGTGCGGTCTCGCTGGTCGGGGACAACTTCGCTCTTCTCTCCGGTCGACGCTCGGTGGCGCGTGCCGCACGGTGTGGTCGCACCGAGGGCACTCCTTGCGCACTGCTGTGGCGCGGTGCGGTGACGTTGCCGGTCGGCTGTCACCGCTGACGCTGCGGAGTGTGACGGTACAACCCGCCCCCGTGTCAAACGGCGAAAGACCGCAACGGCCACTCGAACGGTAACCCGAGTCCGGGCATTCCTGCCGCCCGGACTCCCCTCTCACTCTCCCGCGGTCCCTGATCCTTTCCCGTCCGTTCCCGGAGCGCGCCGTTCCGCCGTGGCCTCAGAGGCGGCCGAAACACCACACCCCGAGGATGAGGAAGGCCGCTCCCAGCGAGGCCGCGAACGTGATCGCCGCCACGGGGCTGACCCCCAGCGCGACCGGCTGCCGGTGCAGCGCGCGTGTCCCGGTCCACAGCAGCAGCCCCGCGCCGAACAGCGTGAAGGCCGCGCCGGCGAAGATGGCCGGTCCGCTCTCCATGTCCGTACCCCGTTCCCGTTCGCTCGGTGGTCCCCTGATGGCCCCGGGGCCGAGGCTGGCACCTCCGGACGTCGTGGGCGCGAATTGCGGGTGAACGGCACGGGCGACGCGCCGCGCTTTCACCCACGCGGCGCCGGGGGCGGGGGTGGCGTGAGGTGCGTGGGCGGGGTGGGTCGCGTGGGAGACGGTGGGTGCGTGGGCGGCGGGTGGGTGCGTGGGCGGCGTGTGACCCGGCCGGGCGGGGTGGGGTGCGTGGGCGGCGTGTGACCCGGCCGGGCGGGGTGACGCGGCCGGGCTGGGCGGCGACCGGCACTGAGCGGGCCGCCCGGTGCCGACGTACCACCAGCCCCGGCCCCGGCCCCGCCCGCGCCGGGCTCCGGGCCCCAGGCTTCCGGGCCCCAGGCTTCCGGGCCCCAGGCTTCCGGGCTCCGGGCTCCGGGCGGCTCCGGGTTCCGCCTCAGCCGGCCGGCGGCGTCGGCGTCTCGGGGGCCGGTTCCAGGAAGCCCTCCTCCACCAGCAGCCGGATCGCCCGGGGCGTGCGGTCCCGCAGCAGGACCGGGTCCTCGCCCATCAGCTGGGCGATGGCGTCCAGGATCCGGCCCGCCGCCAGCGTGCCGTCGCACACCCCGGCGAAGCCGGCGCCCACGGCGTCCACCCGGGTCGCGCGGCGCATCCCGCGGTTCTGCCGGAGGACCACGTGCTCCGGGTCCTCCGCGCCCGGCAGCCCGACCTGCTCCTGGACCACCTCGGGCGCCAGCACGAAGCGGTCGGCGAGCAGCGCCGCGTCGTCGCGCGTACGCAGGTAGTCCTGCCGCGCGAAGTGCGCCCGTACGGCATCGCCGAGCGGCTGCTCCACCGGGTGCGGCCATTCCTCGATCACGACGGACGGCTCGGCCGCACCGGACTTGCGCAGCGTGATCCAGCCGAAGCCGACCGCCCTGGTCCTGCGCGCCTCGAACTCGTCCAGCCACGCCTCGTACCGCGCCGCGTACGCCTCTCCGCCCGCGTCCAGGTGGTCGCCGGCGTCCCGCAGCCACAGCTCGGCGTACTGCGTGACGTCCTGCACCTCGCGCTGGACGATCCAGGCGTCGCACCCGCGTGGCACCCAGGAGCGCAGCCGCTCCTGCCACTCCTCGCCCTCCACGTGCTGCCAGTTGGCCAGGAAGTGCGCGAACCCCCCGTCGTTGAGGCGCTCGCCCGCCTGCTGGACGAGCGACCGGCACAGGTCGTCCCCGCCCATCCCGCCGTCCCGGTAGGTCAGCCGGGCGCCGGGCGAGATCACGAACGGCGGGTTGGAGACGATGAGGTCGTACGTCTCCGACGCCACCGGCTCGAACAGCGAACCCGCCCGCAGGTCCGCCGCCGGCGCGCCGGACAGCGCGAGCGTGAGCCGGGCGAACTCCAGCGCCCTGGGATTGAGATCCGTCGCCGTGACGCGCGTGGCGTGCTGCGCGGCGTGCAGCGCCTGGATGCCGGACCCGGTGCCGAGGTCCAGGGCGGACCCGACGGGCGTGCGCACCGTGATCCCGGCGAGCGTGGTGGAGGCCCCGCCGACGCCGAGGACCACGCCCTCGCCCCGGCCGCTCGCCCCGCCCGCGCCGCCCACGGCGCAGCCCAGGTCGGAGACGATGAACCAGTCCTGGCCCTCGGGCCCGCCGTACGGCCGTACGTCCACGGTGGCGCGGACCTCGTCGCCGTCCCGCACGGCCCAGCCGTCGGCGAGGGCCTCGTCCAGCGGCAGCACGGCGCGGGCCCGGTCGTACGCCACGGGCCGCTGGAGGAGGAAGAGGCGGACGAGCGTGGCGAGCGGGCCGTCCGCGCGGGTGGCGCGCAGGGCGGGGACGGTCTCGCTGCGGGCGAGCGCGGCATACGCGGGCGCGCCGAGCAGTTCGAGCAGCCCGTCGGCGGTGAAGTCGGCCGCGAGCAGGGCGTCGCGGAGGCGGTCGGCGCGGTCGGGCACCGGGAGGCTGGCGGTCTGACTGGTCGTACTCACCTGCCCATTGTGACCGCCGCCACTGACAATCGGCGCACGGCCCGGCCCCCGGCTCCCGGGAAGCGGGATCGGGAGGGGCGCGGGCCGCGCGCGGTCTGCCGGGCTGCTACTCGGCGTCCCCGCCCGCGGAGGCGGACGCGGATGCCTTGGCGGGCGCCGACGCCTTGGCGGGCGCGGAGGCCGACGCCGCGGCGGAGGCGGAGGCGGAAGTGGAAGCGTCGGGGCCGGGCTTGGCGGGCGGGACCGACGCCTCGGCCCTGCGGCAGCCGGGCTGCTTGGCCATGGCCTGGCCGAGCTGGCCGGCCTGGAGCTTGGCCAGGGCGTCCTGGTCCATCTGCTCGATCTTCTTCAGCCCGTCCGCGACGGTCTGGAGTCCCTCGGCGAACTTCTGCTGGTTCTTGGGGTCGAGCGCGTCGACCTGCTTCTTGAGGCCGACGTAGGCGGTGGCCGTGGCGTTGAGTTCCTTGACGGCGTCCTGCTGGAGCTTCTCGCCGTTCTCGACGGGCGGTACGCCGGCGTCCTGCACCGCCTTGGCGAGCGCCTTGTCCGCGTCCGCGATGTCCTGGAAGGCCTTGGAGTCGGCGGCCTGGATGTCGGCCGGCTTGCCGTCCGCGGCCGTCGAGATGATCGTCTGCTGCGCGTTGGCCCGCTTCTGGATCTGCGGCTGCGCCTGGTCGCAGACGCTCTTGGCCCAGGCATCCACCTTGTTGCCGCCGTCGCCGCCCTCGTCGTCGCTGCAGCCCGACAGTGCGAGCATCAGTACCGCACCGCCGGACAGTGCGGCCGCAAGCTTCTTGTTCACCGGTTTGGTCCCTTCCGAGGCTCTCGGCCCCGGAACATACACGCCAAGTGAGGGACTTTCGCGGCCCCTAAGACCGTTTTGTACGCCTTTATAACCATTTGTAGCAAGAGAGAATCGAGAGAGAAGGCTCACCGTCGGCGCTCCCGCCCGAGGGCGTCCGAGCGGCAGGAAGAGAGCGGAAGAAGGCGGAAGAGAGCGGGGTGAGCGGAAGGAAGCGGAAGGAAGCGGAAGAGCGGACGGAACGTCACCGCGTCCCGTCCGCCTCCCTCCTGAGCGAGTGTTACAGCGGTGCACGGGGGGGAGTTACAGGGTCGCCGCCTTGCTCGCGACCCGCCCCGCCTTGTTGTCGTCCTCGTCACCCATGGCGACCGTACGCCGCTTGGAGACGTACACCGCGCCGATGATCACGAGGATCGCGAGCGTCGCCACCACCGCCCGTACGCCGGGGCTGGCGTCGTCGCCGTAGCTGAACTGCACCACCGCCGGAGCGATCAGCAGCGCCACCAGGTTCATCACCTTCAGCAGCGGGTTGATCGCCGGGCCGGCCGTGTCCTTGAAGGGGTCGCCGACCGTGTCGCCGATGACGGTCGCGGCGTGCGCCTCGCTGCCCTTGCCGCCGTGGTGGCCGTCCTCGACCAGCTTCTTGGCGTTGTCCCAGGCACCCCCGGAGTTGGCGAGGAAGACGGCCATCAGGGTGCCGGTGCCGATCGCGCCGGCGAGGTACGCGCCGAGGGCGCCGACCCCGAAGGTGAAGCCGACGGCGATCGGAGCCAGCACCGCGAGCAGGCCGGGGGTGGCCAGTTCGCGCAGCGCGTCCTTGGTGCAGATGTCGACGACCCGCCCGTACTCCGGTTTCTCGGAGTAGTCCATGATCCCGGGGTGCTCGCGGAACTGCCGGCGCACCTCGTACACCACCGCACCGGCCGACCGCGACACCGCGTTGATCGCCAGTCCGGAGAAGAGGAACACGACGGCGGCGCCGAGCACCAGGCCCACGAGGTTGTTGGGCTGGGAGATGTCCATGGTCAGGTTCATCTCGGTCGCCCTGGCCCCGACGTCGCGCACCGCCGTGGCGATGGCGTCGCGGTACGAGCCGAAGAGCGCCGCCGCCGCCAGTACGGCCGTGGCGATGGCGATGCCCTTGGTGATGGCCTTGGTGGTGTTGCCGACGGCGTCGAGGTCGGTGAGGACCTGCGCGCCCTCGCCCTCGACGTCGCCGGACATCTCGGCGATGCCCTGGGCGTTGTCGGAGACGGGGCCGAAGGTGTCCATGGCGACGATGACACCGACGGTGGTGAGCAGTCCGGTGCCAGCCAGGGCCACGGCGAACAGCGCCAGCGTGATCGACGCGCCGCCCAGCAGGAACGCCCCGTACACCGAGAGCCCGATCAGCAGCGCGGTGTAGACGGCCGACTCCAGACCGATGGAGATGCCCGCCAGCACGACGGTGGCGGGCCCGGTCAGCGAGGACTTGCCGATGTCCCTGACGGGACGGCGGCTGGTCTCGGTGAAGTAGCCGGTGAGCTGCTGGATCAGCGCCGCGAGGACGATGCCGATGCCGACCGCCACCAGCGCCAGCACGCGCGGGTCGCCGTCGTGCGCGCTGATCGCGGACTCGGTGACGCCGTCGAGGGCGGCGTACGAGGAGGGGAGGTACGTGAAGACGGCGACGGCGACCAGGGCGAGCGAGATCACCGCCGAGATGAAGAAGCCCCGGTTGATCGCGGCCATCCCACTGCGGTCGGCGCGCCGCGGGGCGACCGCGAAGATTCCGATCATCGCGGTGACCACGCCGATCGCCGGCACGATCAGGGGGAAGGCCAGGCCGAGGTCTCCGAAGGCCGCCTTGCCGAGGATCAGCGCGGCGACCAGCGTCACGGCGTACGACTCGAAGAGGTCGGCGGCCATGCCGGCGCAGTCACCGACGTTGTCCCCGACGTTGTCGGCGATGGTGGCGGCGTTGCGCGGGTCGTCCTCGGGGATGCCCTGCTCCACCTTGCCGACGAGGTCGGCGCCGACGTCCGCGGCCTTGGTGAAGATGCCGCCGCCGACTCGCATGAACATCGCGATGAGCGCGGCGCCGAGGCCGAAGCCCTCCAGCACCTTGGGGGCGTCGGCGGCGTACACGAGCACCACACAGGACGCGCCGAGCAGGCCGAGGCCGACCGTGAACATGCCGACAACGCCGCCCGTGCGGAAAGCGATCTTCATCGCCTTGTGGGAGACGGACGTCAGGTCTTTCTTGGGTTCTCCGGGCCCCGGAGTCGCCTCGCGCGCCGCCGCCGCGACCCGCACATTGGCGCGTACGGCGAGCCGCATGCCGATGTAACCGGTGATCGCCGAGAAAAGGGCGCCCACCAGGAAGAAGACTGATCGTCCGGCGCGCTGCGACCAGTTGTCCGCGGGCAGCAGCAGAAGCAGGAAGAACACCACGACCGCGAAGATTCCCAGCGTCCGCAGCTGGCGGGCCAGATAGGCGTTCGCGCCTTCCTGAACGGCCGCCGCGATCTTCTGCATGGCGGTGGTGCCTTCGCCCGCCGCCAGTACCTGTCGTACCAGGAGCTGCGCGACGATCAGGGCGGCCACCGCGACCACCGCGATCACCGCGATGATGATCCGGTTGTCATCGGTGAGTACCGCGGCCGCGAGAGAAGTCGGGTGGTCGGACACGTGTGTACTGAAGAGCCCCGCCATTCGTCCTCCTTGACGTCAGAAGAGCTCAAGACGTGGACGGATTGTAGGGAGCAGAACCTGATCAAAACAGAGCGCCGTAGAACAGAATTGACCTTCGCTTGCCGGTCGGCAAATGCAGGATGCACGAAATCCACTCGAAAGCAGTAATGACTTTAACCCATTGACGACCGGCGGGACGATCTAGGAAAAAGAAAAAGACCCTGCTCAGCAGGGTCTTCGATTTCGCTCGCGCGGTGGTCCGGACCGGGCGGGGAGACCGACCAGGGCAGTGATCAGGACACGGACCGGGCCTGGGCCAAGAGGGGCGTCGGGACGGGACGGTCCGGACCGGGCCGGGAGGGATCTGGGGCGGGGAAGGTGCCGGGGGACCGGGGACGAGGGACGGGTCGGGACCGGGGGATCAGGACACCACGGCCGGGGGATTCGCCGGCCAGGTCATCCTGATGACGCCGCCGGCCTCCCCGGCCGACACCTCGACGTCGTCCACCAGACCGGTGATCACGGCGAGCCCCATCTCGTCCTGGCCCTCGGCGTCGTCGAACTCCTCCGCCGGTGCGGCGCTGCGGCTGCCCGGGACCCCGGCGGCGTCGGCCGCCGCCACACCGGCTCCGGGGACCTCGTCCCCGACCTCGATGGAGAAGGTCTTCTCCTCCTCCGTCAGCACCACCCGGATCGGCGAGATCACGTCGTTGCTGCGGTGGAGACCGACGGCTCGGGAGCACGCCTCGCCGACGGCGAGCCGGACCTCGTCGAGCACGGCGTCGTCGACCCCGGCCCGGCGCGCCACGGCGGCCGCCACCAGACGGGCGGTCCTGACGTGCTCCGGCTGGGCGCTGAAGCGGAGTTCAACGGTGGCCATACGGTCCCCCTCGACGTGCGAGCGTGCCTCTCAAAGGGCCGGGCTGGACGCCCGGCACCCTGCTCTTCGTTCCGAACCCGTGCCCGTCCGGCCCGGTTCGCTGCCGCCGGCCCGGCCCCTTGCCGCCGGGCCGACTCGGACCGGCTCGGACCGGACCTGGTCCGACACTTGGCGGCACACCGGCCGGTGCGCCCGGCCCGGCGGTCGTCCGCCCGGTTCCAGCGTTGGCCCGGCCGGGCCAACGGTGGTTTGGCTGTACGGGCACACGGGCGTACGGCCGGACCGGCCCGCCGACCCGGCCGGCGTGGACCGGTTCGGGAGCGAACCGGCCCGAGCCCACTGGGCCGAACGGGCGACCAGCCGTGCCGCGAACCGGGTCAGTCGGTGGCCGCGACGGCCTCGTCCACCGTGGTGTGGATCGGGAACACCTTGGTCAGACCGGTGATCCGGAAAATCTTGAGAATGCGCTCCTGGTTGCAGACCAGGCGCAGCGATCCCTCGTGCGCGCGGACGCGCTTCAGGCCACCCACCAGCACGCCGAGGCCGGTCGAGTCGAGGAAGTCCACGCCCTCCATGTCGACAACCAGGTGGTAGCTGCCGTCATTCACCAACTCGACCAACTGCTCGCGCAGCTTGGGCGCGGTATACACATCAATCTCGCCACCGACCTCGACGACCGTACGGTCGCCGCTCGGGCCGGACACATTGCGAGTCGACAGGGACAGGTCCACGGATCCTCCAGCACCTTGCTATCGAGCGGTCGCCCCTCGGATTCTCCGGACGGAGCCAGGGGACGGATCGCCAGCCGCGATGGCATTCAATCACTTACCAGCAGCCATGCACGACGCCTTGGGAGCATTGTCCGTCACGCCGGTGACACACTCGGTGCCGATGGCCATGAATCACCGCCCCAGTCGACCGCCCGAGAGCGGGGACACCCGCCCCTCCCCCGGTGCGGTCCTCGACCGTCTCGCCACAGGGGCGAACCGGGCTGCGCGCATCACTCATACGGAGCACCTGCCCCCGAGAGCGGGTCGGCATGCCGTCTGGCCCGATCGCATCCGCCCGGAAGTGATCAACGCCATCCGAACGGCGGGCATCGAACACCCCTGGGCCCACCAGGCGGCCGCCGCCGAGCACGCCCTGGACGGCGATTCGGTCGTCATCGCCACCGGAACCGCGTCCGGCAAGTCCCTCGCCTACCTGGCCCCCGTCCTGTCCACCCTGCTGGACGGCGCCGAGGCCGCCAACGGACGCGGCGCGACCGCCCTCTATCTCTCCCCCACCAAGGCCCTCGCCGCCGACCAGTGCCGCTCGGTCAAGGGCCTCGCCGCCCCGCTGGGCAACCGGATCCGGCCGGCCGTGTACGACGGGGACACCCCTTTCGAGGAACGCGAGTGGGTCCGCCAGTACGCCACCTACGTCCTCACCAACCCCGACATGCTCCACCGGGGCATACTCCCGTCCCACCCCCGCTGGTCCTCCTTCCTGCGCGCCCTGCGCTACGTGGTCATCGACGAGTGCCACACCTACCGGGGCGTCTTCGGCTCGCACGTCGCCCAGGTGCTGCGCCGGCTGCGCCGCGTCTGCGCCCGCTACGGCTCCTCGCCCGTCTTCCTCCTCGCCTCCGCCACCTCCGCCCAGCCGGCCGTCGCCGCCGGGCGACTCACCGGCCTCCCGGTGCGCGAGGTCGCCGACGACGCCTCCCCGCGCGGGGAGCTGGTCTTCGCCCTCTGGGAACCGCCGCTCACCGAACTCCAGGGCGAACAGGGCGCTCCCGTACGCCGCACCGCCACCGCCGAGACCGCCGACCTGCTGACCGATCTGACCGTCCAGGGCGTCCGCTCGGTCGCCTTCGTACGCTCCCGGCGCGGCGCGGAACTGATCTCGGTCATCGCCAAGGAACGCCTCGCCGAGGTCGACCGCTCGCTGCCGCCCCGCGTCGCCGCCTACCGGGGCGGTTACCTGCCCGAGGAGCGGCGGGCCCTGGAGCGGGCCCTGCACTCGGGCGAGCTGCTCGGGCTGGCCGCGACGACCGCCTTGGAGCTGGGCATCGACGTGTCCGGCCTGGACGCCGTCGTCATCGCCGGCTACCCCGGCACCCGGGCCTCGCTGTGGCAGCAGGCCGGGCGCGCCGGACGATCCGGGCAGGGCGCCCTCGCCGTGCTCGTGGCCCGCGACGACCCGCTGGACACCTTCCTCGTCCACCACCCGGAGGCCCTCTTCCACCGGCCGGTGGAGTCGACCGTCCTCGACCCCGACAACCCCTACGTCCTCGCGCCCCACCTCTGCGCCGCGGCGGCGGAGCACCCGCTCACCGAATCCGATCTCGCGCTGTTCGGGCCGGCCGCCGCCGACCTGCTGCCCCAGCTGGAGGGAGCCGGGCTGCTGCGGCGCCGCGCGTCCGGCTGGTACTGGACCCGCCGCGAACGGGCCGCCGACCTCACCGACATCCGCGGCGAGGGCGGCAGCCCCGTCCGGATCGTCGAGGCGGGTACCGGCCGGCTGCTCGGCACCGTCGACGAGTCCGCCGCGCACGCCGCCGTCCACGAGGGCGCCGTCCACCTCCACATGGGCCGTACCTACCTCGTCCGGGAACTCGACCTCAAGGACTCGGTCGCCCTGGTCGAGGAGGCCAACCCGCCGTACTCCACGACCGCCCGCGACACCACCGCCATCTCCGTCCTGGAGACCGACACCGAGGTGCCGTGGGGCGACGGACGCCTCTGCTACGGCTCCGTCGAGGTCACCAACCAGGTCGTCTCCTTCCTCCGCCGCCGTCTGATCACCGGCGAGGTGCTCGGCGAGACCAAGCTCGACCTGCCACCCCGCACCCTGCGCACCCGCGCCGTGTGGTGGACCGTCACCGAGGACCAGCTGGACGCCGCCCGGGTGAACCCGGAGCAGCTGGGCGGCGCCCTGCACGCCGCCGAGCACGCCTCCATCGGCCTGCTGCCGCTCTTCGCCACCTGCGACCGCTGGGACATCGGGGGCGTGTCCGTCCCGCTCCACCCGGACACCCTGCTTCCCACGGTCTTCGTGTACGACGGCCACCCCGGCGGCGCGGGCTTCGCCGAACGGGCCTTCCACACCGCCCGCGAGTGGCTCACCGCGACACGGGACGCCATCGCCTCCTGCGAGTGCGACGCCGGCTGCCCCTCCTGCATCCAGTCACCGAAGTGCGGCAACGGCAACGACCCCTTGCACAAGCGCGGCGCCGTCCGCCTCCTCACGGAACTGCTCCGAGGAGCCCCGGAGCCCCCCGCGCAGGACCCGCCGGTTGAACCGTCGGTCCAGGACCGGCCCGCTCCGGAGGACCCGGCGGAGGACGGTGGGGCGGAAGCCGGTGGGACGGACGTTGGTGGGGCGGAGGCCGGTGGGGCGGGCTGAGGGCGAGCGTGCGGGGTCCGGCGGCGCGGTAGCCGGTGGGCGGCGGTCGAGCGGGCTGAGGGCGACCCTGCGGGATCTGGCGGCACGGTAACCGGTCGGACGAAGTGAGGGCGGCCCGGGCGGGGTCGGCGGCGCGGTGGCCGGTGTGCGGCGGTCGGTGCGGGCGGGGGCGGTGAGTCGAGTCACGACCTGCGCGCGGCGGCGGCTGGTCGGGCGGAGGCAGCAGGCCGAGCAACGGCCGGTGCGACGGCGGGGGCAGTAGGCCGGATGGGAGCCTGGCGGCGCCGACCGGGTCTCGGACGGCGCACCGCTGGAAGCCCCTCCAGGGGCTGCCGGGGTGGCTCGGTCCCGGTGGGCCGCCGCCGTACCGGCAGCCGTGGAGGGACAGCCCGGCGCCGGCCCGGTCCGGGGCGACCGGCCGCCGGCGGGCGGCCCGCGCAGCGTGTCGGCCCTCAGGCGGGCGGGCCCCCGGCAGGGTCGGCGCCGCACGGTCAGCCGGAGTGAGCGGCTCAACAGAGGCGGTCCGCCGTGGGCGAGCCCGACAGGGACAGCCCAGGAGCAGCAAGTCCCCGAACCGGCGCCCCCGCCGGGTCAGTCGTCAGTCGGGCGACAGCTCCCCAGTGATTGGAGGGGCAGCCCGGGGCGGGGCGCCCTCCGGCGGGCCCGCTCTCGCCGTGACCGTCGGCGCGTACGGCCCGAACCGGGCCCGTGCCGTCACGTCCGCGATCTCTCCTCGTACGCTGCAGCTCACCACCTCCGCGGCCTGCACCCTGGCCACTCGGGTGGCCGTCCGGCACGCGTCCTCCGCGCCCCACAGCACCCGGTCCGCCGCCGCGAGGGCGGCCAGGTCGGCCGCGCCGCCCGCCTTGTGCCGGGCGGCGACCGCCTGGCCCAGGGCGAGGATCGCCGCGAAGACCGCGCACATCACGGTGGCCGCCATCGCCACCCATACCGTCGCCGACCCCCGGTCCGCCCGAGCCCGCGTTCTGGACGGGGGAGCCGCCCGGCCGGACCCGAGGAGCGGGGGCCGGCCCGCGCCGGTCATGTCACCGCTCATGACACCGCTCCGACCGTGTCCTCGGCCAGGGCCGCCGCCTCCGCCCGGAGCGTCAGCCGGAGGGGCCCGGGCCCGGGCGTTGGGGCCTCGACCCGTACCCGCCAGAGATCCCCGGCCCGCTCCACCGCCACCCGGGCTCCCTCCGGCGCGGCCGACCGGGCGACGGCCACCGCATCCGCACGTGGCTCCGAACGGGCCGCCGCCCGCGCCCCGGCCCGCGCGGCGTCGACGCACTGAATCTGCGCGGCAGCCGCCATCAGCGCCCAGACGAGGGCCATCGTGAACAGTGCCAGCGCCGGCAGGACCGTGGCCGCCTCGGCGGTCACCGATCCGCGATCGCCACCGACCTCAGAACTGGGCATCGAGCGCCCTCCCGATCAGCGACTCCAGCCCGCCCGACACCACGTCACTCGTAACGATCTTGTACAGCACCGCCGCGAAGGCACACGCGGCCAGCGTCCCCATGGCGTACTCGGCGGTGGTCATCCCCGCGTCGCCGCGTGCCCTTCGCCTCCGCAGGCCCCACGCGCGCGCCGCCCGTGCCCGGGCCGCCAGAGTCTTCCGCGCCGTCGTCGTCCAGTCAGCCATCACAACCCCCATGAGATGTCGATCCGTCACAGCAGTTCGCTCGCCAGTCCGATGACCACCGGCGCCACCCCGACCGCGAGAAACGCGGGCAGGAAACACAGCCCCACCGGTGCGGTGATCAGCACCTGGGCCCGCTGAGCGCGGGCCGTGGCCCGGCGGGCGCGGTCCGCCCGTATCGCTGCCGCCAGCCGGCCCACCGCCTCGGCGGCCGGGGCGCCCGAGGCGCAGGCTCGCTCCATGCAGCGCGCCAGTTGTCCGGCGCCGGGTGTGTCCCCGAACCGGGCCCACACGTCGGCCGGTTCGCCGCCGAGCCGCAGCTCGGCCGCCGCGCTCGCCAGCCGGTCCCCCACAGGGCCGCCCAGGGACTGCCCCACGGCTTCCGCCGCTTCGCGAGGCCCCGCCCCGGCGGCCAGGCACGCGGCCAGCAGGTCCGCCGCCAGAGGCAAGCCGCGTGCGGCCTCACGGTCCTCCCGGGCCCCCTCCGGTCGCGGACGCCGCTGCCACTTCCGTACGCCGTACGCGGCCGCCGCTCCGAGGAGGAGCCCGGCGAGCCCGCCGAACAGCACCCAGCCCGCGACCACGGACCCCACCGGCCCCACCCACGGCCGCGCCGACGACACGACCCGAGGCCACCAGGACCTTCGCCCTTCCTGCCGTGAGCCCGCGATCGCGGCCATCCGCCCGCGGACGCGCCGCTCCCGCCGCGCCGACACCACTGCCCAGAGCAGCCACGCCAGGCCGGCCGACACGGTGACGAAGGGCCACAACCACACCAGGACCCACGGCCACAGCCCCAGGGAAAGCTCTTTCATGACTCCTCCCCCGCGGCCCGGACGACGCGCCCCGCCCACCACAGCCCCAGGCCCTCCAGGCACCCGCCCACCGCCAGACAGGCCAGCCCTGCCGGGGTGTGGAACAGCACGCGCAGGGGATCGGCGCCGAGCGCCCAGCCCATCGCGAGACCCACCACCGGCAGTACCGCGAGCAGCGCGACCGTCGCCCAGGACCCCGCCAAGAGGGCCTTCAGCCGCTCGTGCTGGTCCCGCCGCTCCACAAGGGCGGCCTCCAGCCGGTCCAGGCCGGCCGCGAGACCGGCCCCGCCGTCCACCGCCACCTGCCAGCAGGCCGCCAGACCCGCCAGACCCTCCGCGCCGGGCTCCCGCGCCGCCCGCCGCAGCGCCTCCGGCACGTCCCCGCCGAACCGTGCCGCCGCCAGCACTGCCGCCTCCTCACCGCCCAGCGCCCTCGTCGTGCGGGCCGCCCAGAGCAGCGCCTGACCGGGATGCCATCCGGCCCGCAACTCCCCCGCCATCGCCCCGCAGAACGCGATCACCGCGTCCACGCGCCGTTCGCGCTCCTTCGCCCGCTCCCGGGCTCGCAGCCGCCGCCCGACCAGAGGCATCGCGCAGGCGCCCGCGACCAGCGGCAGCACCGACCTCGCGGCTACCGCCACAAGCGCGGCCACCACCAGGCACAGCCACTCCCGCCGCAGACGAACGGCGGGCGTCCGCAGCCGCCAGGACCAGGCAGCGGCGCGCGGAGGCTCGCCGCCGGCCAAGAGCAGACGGGCCCGCCGTGAGGCGCCGCCACGCTCCAGCAGCAGCCAGGCGGCGGCCCCCGCGCACACCGCCGCGTACACCGGCTGTCCCGTCACCACCGCTCACCCCCGATCAGCGACCGCAGCCGCTCCCAGCCCCGCTCCCGGACGAACCCGTCGACTCCCCACCTCAGAGCGGGCACCGTGCCCACCAGGCCGCTCGGCTCCTGCTCCAGCACACGCACCTCGGCGATCCGGCGCCGTCCGGCCCTGTCCCGCGCCAGGTGGATCACCGCGGACAGGCCGGCCGCCACCTGGCTGTGCAGTGCGGCCCGGTCGAGGCCAGCGGCCGTGCCCAGCGCCTCCAACCGGGCCGGCACATCGGCGGCGGTGTTGGCGTGGACCGTGCCGCAGCCGCCCTCGTGGCCGGTGTTCAGCGCGGCCAGCAGGTCCAGGACCTCGGAGCCCCGCACCTCGCCCACCACCAGCCGGTCGGGCCGCATCCGCAGCGCCTGGCGCACCAGGTCCTGGAGGGTGACCCGGCCCGCCCCCTCCTGGTTCGGCGGCCGGGCCTCCAGCCGCACCACGTGCGGGTGGTCGGGCCGCAACTCGGCCGAGTCCTCGGCCAGAACAATCCGCTCCCGCTCACCCACCAGCCCGAGCAGTGTGGACAGCAGCGTCGTCTTTCCCGAGCCCGTCCCACCGCTGACCAGATACGACACCCGCGCCTCCACCAGCGCCCGGAGCACCAGGTCCCCACCCGGCGGAACCGTCCCCGCCACGGTCAGCTCCTCCAGCCGGAAAGCCCGCGGCCGCACCACGCGCAAGGACAGGCAGGTCGAGCCGACCGCCACCGGCGGCAGCACCGCGTGCATCCGGGTCCCGTCCGGGAGCCGCGCGTCCACCCAGGGCCGGGCGTCGTCCAGCCGCCGCCCGGCCACCGCCGCCAGCCGCTGCGCCAGCCTCCGTACCGCCGAGGCGTCCCGGAAGACGAGCCCGGACAACTCCAGCCCCGCGCCGCGGTCCACCCACACCCGGTCCGGCGCCGAGACGAGCACATCCGTGACAGCGGGATCGGCGAGCAGCGGCTCCAGCGGGCCGGTTCCCACCAGTTCGCACCGCAACTCCTGTGCTGCTCCCAGCACTTCCGCGTCGCCCAGCAGCCTGCCCTGCGCCCGGAGCGCCGCCGCGACACCGGCCGGTGTGGGGTCCGTGCCGCTCTCGACGAGCCGCTGACGAACGGATTCCAGCAGCCCGCCCGTCATGACGTGCCCTCCGTCGCCAACGCCTGCTCCCAGAAGGCCGCGCAGAACGCGCCGAGCGGACCACGCGCGCCCTCGCCCGGCGGTGCGCCCGCGTCGAGGGCCGCCATGAGGCCGCCGTCCCGGGGCAGTTCCCCCACGAGGGGCAGTCCCAGCACCTCCGCGATCCACCGGTCGTCGACACCGGCGGCGTACGGCCCGCGCACCACCACCCTCACGTCCCGCACCGCGGCGCCCAGGAGGACGGCCACCCGCTTGGCCGCCGCCACCGCCCGCAGCTCACCGGGCACCACAAGCAGCCCCAGATCCAGCTGGGCCAGCGCTTCCGCCGTGACCTCGTCCGCCTGCCGCGGCAGGTCCACGACCACCACACCCCCGCGCCGGCGCGCGGCCGCCAGCACCGAGCGCATCGCCTCCGGCCGCACGGACACGGGGTCGCCCCGGTCCCAGCTCAGCACCCGGAGCCCGCCGAGCGAAGGCAGCGCCTCCTCCAGCGCCCCACCCGCGACCCGGCCCTTCGAGGCCGCGAGATCCGGCCAACGCAGCCCCTCCGCGCGCTCGCCTCCGAGCAGGACGTCGAGCCCTCCGCCCAGCGGGTCACCATCCACAAGAAGCGTCCTGTGGCCCCGGTGCGCGGCGGTGACGGCCAGCGCGCACGCCAGCGTCGACGCCCCCGCACCACCTCGCCCGCCGACCACACCGACCGTCAGCGCCTGCCGCCCGCCGCCCTCGACAACATCGGCGATCCGGTCGACGAGCCACCCCTCGGCGTCGGGCAGCCGCAACACGCACTCCGCCCCGATCTCCACCGCGTGCCGCCACACTTCGGGATCACCCGGCTCCCGCCCGACCAGCAGTACGTCCCGCCGGCGCATTGCGCCACGACACCGCGCGGCGGCGTCGTCCCCCACCAGGACCAGCGGTGCGGCCTCCCAGCTCGCCCTGCGTTCGGGAAGCGCGTGGTACACCTCCGGGTGGGCGCCCGCAGCGGCGCAGAGCCGCAGCAAGTCGTCCAGCAGCTCCGTGTCCTCGGTGACGATCAGCGGCCCGGCCCGGCGCTCCTCGGCGGCGGGCACGAGGCCCGGCGCGCCCTGGGACGCCTCGTCCGAAGCGATGTTTCCAGCCATGGTCGATTCCCCCTTCTCCTCCGTCCGGCCGCGATGGCGCGGCCGCGGTGCCGTGCGGTGCCGAGAGGCCACCGCCCGTGCTCCGCGCCTGTCGCCCCACCTCGCCCGCGCACGATCTCGGCTCGCCTTCACGGGACGAGATCTCCGCGATTCCTTCGGCGAAGGACTTCGCGACGGGAAACACGGTGCTGGACTTCCGGAAAAGAAGTGGATCTTGGTCGAAAACTGTGGACAACTCACCGGTTGTGAATATCTCGCTCACCCATACCAGCGACTTCCACAGAGCAGCCTATCGGCTACTCTGAGTGACGAAGCGGGGGCGTGCCGGCTCCCGGCCGCATCGAGGATCAGGAGGGCGCCATGACCGGGTACAACCGCCAGGAGCGGGAGAAAACGCGTCCGGACATGCGACGACCCCCGCCGGGGGGGAGAGCGGGGGTCGTCTCTCCGGCCGACTCGGGGGGGGAGGAGCCGGACCGGGTTAGCACGGTCGCGAACGATCCGTGACTTCCATGGTGTACCCGAGAGCCTTCTCAGGCAAACCCACACGCCCCAGCGTACGCCGAATGGCGGGCACCTATGCTCGGGCTCGTGGAAAACCACTCCTTGCCGCGCACCGCAGCCTTCTTTGACCTGGACAAGACGGTCATTGCGAAGTCATCGACGCTGACCTTCAGCAAGTCCTTCTACCAAGGCGGACTGATCAGCCGCCGCGCCGCCCTGCGGACTGCCTACATCCAGTTCGTCTTCCTGGCCGGGGGTGCCGACCACGAACAGATGGAGCGGATGCGGGAGTACCTCTCCGCGCTCTGCAAGGGCTGGAACGTCCAGCAGGTCAAGGACCTGGTCGCCGAGACCCTGCATGACCTGATCGACCCCATCATCTACGACGAGGCGGCATCCCTCATCGAGGAGCACCACGCCGCCGGCCGGGACGTCGTGATCGTCTCCACGTCCGGCGCCGAGGTCGTCGAACCCATCGGCGAGCTGCTCGGGGCCGACCGGGTCGTGGCGACCCGCATGGTCGTCGGTGACGACGGCTGCTTCACCGGGGAGGTGGAGTACTACGCCTACGGCCCCACCAAGGCGGAAGCGATCCGGGAGCTGGCCGAAACAGAGGGGTACGACCTCTCTCGCTGCTACGCGTACAGCGACTCGGCCACCGACCTCCCCATGCTCGAGGCAGTCGGCCACCCCTACACGGTGAATCCGGACCGCGCGCTGCGCCGGGAGGCGGCGGCGCGGGACTGGCCGGTTCTGGTCTTCAGCCGTCCGGTCCGGCTCAAGCAGCGGCTGCCCGCCTTCCGGATGCCGCCGCGCCCCGCGCTCGTGGCAGCCGCGGCGGTGGGCGCGGCTGCGGCCACGGCCGGCCTGGTCTGGTACGCCAGCCGCCGGCGCCAGACCGCGTAGCCGCCGGCGGCCGAGGCGGTGCGCCTGCGCCGATACGGCACGTCGGCAGCAGATAGCGGGGCTCGGCAAAGGCGGTAGGGGCCGGCGGCTACGCCCTCCTTCTGCACCTGGTTGCGGCTTCGCCGAGGTGCGACCCGCGAGCGTGGCCCTCGGATGTACCCCTTGGGCCGGGGGTCCCGGGGTGGCGGGTGCCAGCGGAGTGCGGTGCGGCCAGCGGGGCTCCGGGTGGGGCGCCCGGGCTGGGTCGTAGGGCGCGGCACCTCCTGGCGGGTGCGCAGGCACCAAGCAGCGGCCCCTCCGGTCGTACGCGGGTGCCGCATGAGGCGGCCCTTCCGGCGGAAGCACTGGCGCCGGACCGGGGCGTGGGTGGGGTCGGCGGGCCTGCCGAAGCGGATAGGTAACCGGCGAAAGGTAAAAAGTGGAGGCAGGGGTTTCGAATCACTCGTGACGGTAGTACAAAGGACTTAACGGCCCGCGAGACCAAGGACATCCGAAAGGATCACCTGTTGAGCAAGAAGGCCCCACGGACCGAACAGCACGGAAGCTGAGCACCCACGCGACGTCGACCCGTCGATTACGGGCCAGCCGCACCAGGTGTCGGGCAAAGTATCCCCGCCTGATGGGCACATAACGAGGACGCTTGGTAACTCAATGGACGTGCCAGCGGCGGTACCGCCCTCGCGGTACCGCCGCAACCCTGTGCAATGCAGGTACAGCCCCCGTCTCCGCCGTCGGTTACGCGGCTCCGCGCTGCAGGGCCTCGCAGACCGCCGTGGACTCCCGGACTCCCAGCTCCACCGCCCTGCCGCAGTGGGCGATCCAGGCGGCCATGCCGTCCGGGGTGCCGGAGAGGTAGCCGTCGAAGGCGGCGACGTAGGCCGCGCGGCCCTGCTCGGCGTGGCCGACCTCCGCCGGGCAGATCGCCTTGGGGTCCAGTCCGCTGCCGATCAGCACGATGCGCTCGGCGGCCCGGGCCACCAGGCCGCTGTACGAGGTGAAGGGCCGGAGCGCCAGCAGCTCGCCGTGCACGATCGCGGCCGTGACGAGTGCCGGGGCGGAACTGCCCCGGACGATGAGGTCCGCGAGTCCGTCCAGTCGGCCCGCGACCTCGTCGGCGTCCGGCAGCGGGGCCTCGATCAGCGGCTCGTGGACGGGCTCGCCGTCGCGCCGGGGCCGCCCCACCGCGTCGGCGGAGCCACCGGCCGCCGGATCCGCAGCCGCAGCCGCAGCCGCACCCGCACTCGCGTCCGCGTCCGGCGTCCGGCCGGGGGCCGATGCAGCGACCAGGTGGAACCGGGCCAGTACGCGCATCGGCGACTGCCGCCAGATGGACAGCAGTTGCCCCGCCTCGGCGGACAGGCGCAGCGCGGCACCGACGGTCCGCGCCTCGTCGTCCCCGCCGAAGTCGGTGCGGCGGCGCACCTCCTCCAGCGCCCAGTCGGCGCCGGACAGGGCGGCCGAGGCGCGAGCCCCGCGCAGCGCCGCCTCGGAGGTCACCTCATTGCTGCGGCGCCGCATCACGCGGTGCCCGTAGACCCGGTCGACGGCCTTGCGGACGGTGTCCACGGCGTCGGGCACACCGGGCAGCGCCCCCAACGCGACCAGGGGGTCAGCGGGATTCGTACTCATAGGTAGCGAGGCTACGCGCCCGGCGTGCCCGCCCCGGTGCCGAGTGGTCTTCCTCATACACACCACGAACCGGATCGGCAACCTCAAGCAATCATGTCATTACCCTGAGCTACCCTTGCTGAATATGAAGATCGCTTTCGTAGGGAAGGGCGGCAGCGGCAAGACCACGCTGTCCTCGCTCTTCATCCGTCACCTCGTCGCCAACGAGGCCCCCGTCCTCGCCGTGGACGCCGACATCAACCAGCACCTCGGAGCCGCTCTCGGTCTCGACGAGGCGGACGCGGCGGCGCTGCCCGCGATGGGCGCGCACCTGCCGCTGATCAAGGAGTACCTGCGGGGCACCAACCCGCGGATCCCCTCCGCCGAGACGATGATCAAGACGACGCCGCCCGGGGAGGGGTCGCGGCTGCTGCGGATCGAGGAGTCCAACCCGATCTACGACGCCTGCGCCCGCCCGGTCCAGCTGGACGACGGGGAGATCCGGCTGATGGCGACGGGGCCGTTCACCGAGTCCGATCTCGGAGTGGCCTGCTACCACTCCAAGGTCGGGGCGGTGGAGCTGTGCCTGAACCACCTGGTCGACGGGCCCGACGAGTACGTGGTGGTCGACATGACGGCCGGGTCGGACTCCTTCGCGTCGGGGATGTTCACCCGGTTCGACATGACGTTCCTGGTGGCCGAGCCGACCCGTAAGGGCGTGTCGGTCTACCGCCAGTACAAGGAGTACGCGCGCGACTTCGGGGTCGAGCTGCGGGTCGTGGGCAACAAGGTGCAGGGCATGGAGGACGTCGACTTCCTGCGCGAGGAGATCGGGGACGACCTGCTGGTGACGGTCGGTCACTCGGACTGGGTCCGCTCCCTGGAGAAGGGGCGCGTGGCGCGGTTCGAGCTGCTGGAGGCCGAGAACCGGATGGCGCTGCAGTCCTTGCAGAACGCGGCGGAGGACTCGTACCGGCACCGGGACTGGGAGCGGTACACCCGTCAGATGGTGCACTTCCATCTGAAGAACGCGGAGAGCTGGGGCAACGCGAAGACCGGGGCCGACCTGGCGGCGCAGGTCGACCCCGGTTTCGTGCTCGGGGAGGGGCTCGGCGCGGTTCAGCCGGCCTGACGGCGGGTCGCGGCCGGGGCCCCTCCGGATCGGCGGGACCCCCGGATCGGCGGAACCCCCGAAGCGGCAGGACCCTACCGAGCGGCGGGACCTTCCCCAGCAGGACCCTCGAGAGCGGCAGCGCCCCCGGTGGTGGCGGCGCCGGCCGGGGCGGCAGCGGCGCCGACCGGGGCGGCGGGGGACGCGGCGGTGGCCGGCCGGGCGGCGAGGAAGCCCGGCCAGCCGCCCTTCGGCGCCTCACCGACCTTCAGGGTGCGCAGCTTGGCCAGGACGTTGGGGTCCTGGGCGTCCAGCCAGTCGGCGAGCTGCCGGAAGGACACGCACCGCACCTCGCTGCGGCCGCAGACGTTCGCGATGGTCTCCTCGATGGCCCGCATGTACGTGCCGCCGTTCCACGACTCGAAGTGGTTGCCGATGATCAGCGGGGCGCGGTTGCCGTGATAGGCGCGCTCGAACGCCTGGATCATGCCGTCGCGGAACTGGTTGCCCCAGAACTGGTGCATCGAGGGCGCGCCCTTGGTGGTTCCCGACTGGTTGACCAGGAAGTTGTAGTCCATCGACAGCGTCTCGAAGGCGCGGCCGGGCACCGGGATCATCTGCAGCGAGAGATCCCACAGGCCCTGCTCCTTGCCCGGCCACACCTGGTTGTTGACCCCGCTCGTGTCGTAGCGCCAGCCGAGCTGCGACGCGGCCCGGATCAGATTGTCGCGACCCTCCAGGCACGGGGTGCGGGCCCCGACGAGCTCGGTGTCGTAGTCGAACGGCAGCGGCTTCTCGGACGCCAGGCCCGCATTGGTCTTCCACTGCTTGACGAACGCCTTGGCCTGGGCGATCTCGCTCTTCCAGTCCTCGACGGACCAGGTCCCGACACCGCTCTCCGGGCCGCAGAAGTGCCCGTTGAAGTGGGTGCCGATCTCGTTGCCCTCCTGCCAGGCGCCGCGCAGTTCGCGGACGGTGGCCCGGATGCCCTCGGTGTCGTTGAAGCCGATGTCCGAGCGGCCGGGGGCGTGGCCGGGAGGCACGTACAGCTTGGCCTTGTCCTCCGGCAGCAGGTAGACGCCGCTGAGGAAGTACGTCATGGTCGCGCCGTGCTTCTTGCCCACCTTGCGGAAGTGGGAGAAGAGCTTCTGGCTGTCCTCGCCGGCACCGTCCCAGGAGAAGACCACGAACTGCGGCGGCCGCTGGCCGGGCTTGAGGCGCTCCGGCTTGCGCAGTCCGGGCTGGGCGCCAGTGTACGCGGTGGAGCCGTCGCCGATCAGGCGGACCACGCTCTTGGGCGCGCCCACCCGCTTGGGGCCGGCCGCGCCTTCGGAGGGCTCGTCGAGCGCGCTGCAGCCGGTCAGTCCCGTCATCACGGCCACCGCCACGCCGGCCGCGACGGTGACGCCACCGGCCGGGCGCCCGCGCAGGGCGGCCTTGCGGCGTGCCGCCGCCGTACGCCGCAGGACGGCCGCCCGCCGCGCCCTCGGGTCCCGCTCGTCGCGGGCGGCCGTGTCGTCCGCGACCCGTCCGGCCCGGTCCGCACCACCGGCACCGCCGACACCGTCGGCGGGGCTCGTGGCGCCGGCATCGCCTGCGTGGCCAGTGGGGCTGGTACGCGCGGCGTACGGGTCGGCGGCGGGGCCGTGCCCGGCGGTCTTCTTCGTGGCGGCCATCTTCCGCCCACCCTTCTCGTGGTCCACGGAGTCACTGCTGCGAGTGCCGTCAACGTCGCACCACGGGTGGGGTGTGAAGATACGACAAGCCGTACTAGAACGACTAATCACTGAATCAAGTGAAAGATTGCCCTATTTGCCTCGAAAATAATGCCGGAGTCTTTACTCTGCATTACGATTCATTTACACAGAGTTGGCAGCTCCCGCCGCTGCACGCCGTGACCCACGGCCGCGACCCGACGTTCGTTCGACCCGCACGTACCCGCGACCGCGCCGCCCCGGAGGAGACGGGAAACATGACTGCCTGCGTCCCGCCCCGTACGCACGACACCACAGACTCCGCGAGCCGCCCCGGCCGTACGCTCCGCGCCGCCGCGAGGCGCCGCTTCACACGGCCGCACAGCCCACCGCCACCGGGCGGGGGACGGCGGCGGTTCAGGGTGGCGGGCGCCGATGTGTCGGCGTCGATCGCCGTCTTCCTCATCGCGCTGCCGCTCTCCCTGGGCATCGCCCTCGCCACCGGCGCGCCGCTCCAGGCCGGACTGGTGGCCGCGGCCGTCGGCGGGCTGGTCGCCGGGCGGCTCGGGGGCTCACCGCTCCAGGTCAGCGGGCCCGCCGCGGGGCTGACCCTGGTCACGGCAGAGCTGATCCAGACCTACGGCTGGCGCACCACCTGCGCCATCACCGTGATGGCGGGCCTGGCCCAACTCGGGCTGTCCGCGCTGCGGGTGGCCCGCTCGGCGCTCGTGGTCTCCCCCGCGATCGTGCACGGCATGGTGGCGGGCATCGGTGTCACCATCGCGCTCGCCCAGCTCCATGTCGTCCTGGGCGGTACACCGCAGAGCTCCGCCGTGGACAACTTCCTCGGGTTACCCGCCCAGTTGGCCGACCTGCACCCGGCCGCGCTGTCGGTGAGCGCCGTGACCGTGGTCCTCCTGCTCGCCTGGCCGCGGCTGCCCGGCCGGGCGGGGAGCGTGCTGCGGAAGGTCCCCGGGGCGCTCGCCGCCGTGGCGGCCGCGACGGTGCTGGCGGTCGCCGCCGGGATCAGCGTACCCCGTGTCGACCTGCCCTCCTGGAGCAGCCACGCGCTCCCCGGGCTGCCCGAGGGCCCCGTGCTGGGCCTGGCCACCGGCGTCCTGACCATCACGCTCGTCACCAGCGTGCAGTCCCTGCTGTCGGCCGTCGCGGTCGACAAGCTGGCGGCGGCGCGCAAGAACACCACGGTCCACGTGCCCCGCTCCGACCTCGACCGGGAGCTGGCGGGCCAGGGCGCGGCGAACATCGTGTCCGGCGCGCTCGGCGGGCTGCCCGTCGCCGGTGTCGCCGTGCGGAGCGTGGCCAATGTGTCGGCCGGTGCGGTAAGCCGGCACTCCACGATGCTCCACGGGCTGTGGATCGTGCTGGCCGCCCTCGTCCTCGTCCCGGTGCTGGATCTGATTCCGCTGCCGGCGCTCGCCGCGCTGGTCATGGTCATCGGCATCCAGATGGTGAGCATCACGCACATCCGCAGCGTCACCCGCCACCGCGAGGTGCTGGTCTATGCGGTGACGGTGTCCGGGGTCGTCCTGATCGGGATCCTGCAGGGCGTGGCGCTCGGGATCGTCGTGGCCAGCGCGGTCGCCATGCACCGGCTGACCAGGACGCGGAT
This sequence comes from Streptomyces sp. NPDC015131, assembly GCF_043079975.1. Classification (NCBI taxonomy): domain Bacteria; kingdom Bacillati; phylum Actinomycetota; class Actinomycetes; order Kitasatosporales; family Streptomycetaceae; genus Streptomyces; species Streptomyces sp. NPDC015131. Next base: position 145,354 of record NZ_JBIBVB010000005.1, read on the forward strand.
CACCCACCGGACCGAGAAGGGTGTCGAGCACATCCGGGTGCGGGGGCAGCTGACCTTCCTGGCGGTGCCCCGGCTGACCCGGACGCTGCATCAGATCCCGCAGGGTGCCAGGGTGGTCGTCGAGCTGGACGGCTCGTTCATGGACCACGCGGCCTACGAGACGCTCCAGGACTGGCAGACCTCGCACACCGCCCGGGGCGGCGAGGTCGAGATGACCGGCCGGGCCGGTTTGCGCATCGCCGAGCCCGGCGCCGGCGCCCACGCCTGCTGCCGCCCCTGGACGCCCTGGCGCAACCACCACTGCGGCGAGCACCCGGAGGCCGGGTCCGCACGGCAGGTGAGGGGGGATCAGCTGGCCAGCGGGCTCAGCTCCTTCCAGCGCAACACCGCGCCGCTGGTGCGCGAGGAGCTGGCGCGGCTCGCGCGCGAGGGCCAGCGCCCCTCGCAGCTCTTTCTGACCTGCGCCGACTCCCGGCTGGTCACCAGCATGATCACCGCCAGCGGCCCGGGTGACCTCTTCACCGTGCGCAACGTCGGCAACCTGGTGCCGCTGCCCGGTGAGGAGAGCGGTGACGACTCGGTGGCGGCCGCGATCGAGTACGCGGTGGAGGTGCTGCGGGTGCAGTCCATCACCGTCTGCGGCCACTCGGACTGCGGTGCCATGCGGACCCTGATGAGCACCAGCCCGGGCGGGGCGCCCACCCCGCTGCGACGCTGGCTGCGGCACGGGCTGCCCAGTCTGGAGCGGATGCGGGGGGAGGACGGGCCGGGCGGCTCACGGGCGGGAGCCCGGGTGCGGCTGTTCGGCAGTCCGGTCGGCGACGGCTCGGGCAGGCCGCCGGCGGACGCGGTCGAGCGGCTGTGCCTCGCCAATGTGGTCCAGCAGCTGGAGCACCTGAAGGCCCACGAGGCCGTGGCGCGCCGGCTGGCGGAGGGCACGCTGGAGCTGCAGGGCATGTACTTCCACGTCGGTGAGGCCCAGGCGTACCTGCTCTCGGAGTCCGGCAGCGGTGACGACACCAAGGACCGTACGGACGGTACGGACCGCACGGATGCCAAGGACCGTAAGGCCGGTACGGGCCGCACGGACGGTGCGGAGAGGGTGTGCGAGTGGGTGGCTCCGCCCGCGCACCAGGCCCCGGACGGTGCCGCCGCTCATGCACTGATGTCGTCGTCCGCCGCGTCCAGGGAGGGCGCCCCGGCCTGAACCTCCGGCCGGCCGCGTCCGTGGAAAGGGGCGGTGGCCCCTTCTCCCCACCGCCCGGGGAGGAGGGGTCACATGCCCCGCCGTCCCCGTTCACCCCGTCGGCCGATGCTCGCGCACCCCGCCACCCAAGAGGTCTAAACCAATGGGCGGGAAGCCCTTGTCACCCGGGCACTTGGCTGATGAGCTATGGGCTGGGACACATCGGACGCCCCGGGAATGGGAGATGTCGTGAGCAACGAGAGCCTGGCCAATCTTCTGAAGGAGGAGCGGCGGTTCGCACCGCCCGCCGAGCTGGCTGCCAACGCCAATGTGACGGCGGCCGCGTACGAGCGGGCCGAGGCGGACAGGCTCGGCTTCTGGGCCGAGCAGGCGCGGCGGCTCAGCTGGGCCACCGAACCGACCGAGACCCTCGACTGGTCCAACCCGCCGTTCGCCAAGTGGTTCGCCGACGGCCGGCTGAACGTGGCGTACAACTGCGTGGACCGGCACGTCGAGGCGGGGCACGGCGACCGCGTGGCCATCCACTTCGAGGGCGAGCCGGGCGACAGCCGGGCGATCACCTATGCCGAGCTCAAGGACGAGGTCTCCCGGGCGGCCAACGCGCTGACCGAGCTGGGCGTCCGCAAGGGCGACCGTGTCGCGGTGTACATGCCAATGATCCCCGAGGCGGCCGTGGCGATGCTCGCCTGCGCCCGGATCGGCGCCGCCCACTCGGTCGTCTTCGGCGGCTTCTCCGCCGACGCGGTCGCCTCCCGCATCCAGGACGCCGACGCCAAGCTGGTCATCACCGCCGACGGCGGCTACCGGCGCGGCAAGCCGTCCGCCCTCAAGCCCGCCATCGACGAGGCCGTGGCGAAGTGCCCGCAGGTCGAGCACGTCCTGGTGGTGCGCCGCACCGGCCAGGAGACCGCGTTCACCGAGGGGCGGGACGTGTGGTGGCACGACGTCGTCGGCCGCCAGCCGGCCGAGCACACCCCCGAGGCGTTCGACGCGGAGCACCCGCTCTTCATCCTCTACACGTCCGGTACGACGGGTAAGCCGAAGGGCATCCTGCACACCTCCGGCGGCTACCTCACCCAGGCGGCGTACACCCACCACGCGGTCTTCGACCTCAAGCCGGAGACGGACGTCTACTGGTGCACCGCCGACATCGGCTGGGTGACGGGGCACTCGTACATCGTGTACGGCCCGCTGGTTAACGGCGCGACGCAGGTGATGTACGAGGGCACGCCGGACACCCCGCACCAGGGCCGCTTCTGGGAGATCGTGCAGAAGTACGGCGTCACGATCCTCTACACCGCCCCCACCGCGATCCGCACGTTCATGAAGTGGGGCGACGACATCCCCGCGAAGTTCGACCTGTCGAGCCTGCGGGTGCTCGGGTCGGTGGGCGAGCCGATCAACCCCGAGGCGTGGATCTGGTACCGGGAGAACATCGGGGCCGGCAAGACCCCGATCGTGGACACCTGGTGGCAGACCGAGACCGGCGCGATGATGATCTCGCCGCTGCCGGGCGTCACGGAGACCAAGCCGGGCTCGGCCCAGCGCCCGCTGCCGGGCATCTCCGCCACCGTCGTCGACGACGACGCCAACGAGGTGCCGGACGGTGGCGGCGGCTACCTCGTCCTCACCGAGCCGTGGCCGTCCATGCTCCGCACCATCTGGGGCGACGACCAGCGGTTCATCGACACCTACTGGTCCCGCTTCGAGGGCCGGTACTTCGCCGGTGACGGCGCCAAGAAGGACGACGACGGCGACATCTGGCTGCTCGGGCGGGTGGACGACGTGATGCTGGTGTCCGGCCACAACATCTCCACCACGGAGGTGGAGTCCGCGCTGGTGGCGCACCCCAAGGTCGCCGAGGCGGCCGTCGTGGGCGCGGCCGACGAGACGACCGGGCAGGCCATCGTGGCCTTCGTGATCCTGCGCGGTACGGCGAGCGAGGACGAGGCCCTGGTGAACGACCTGCGCAACCACGTGGGCGCGACCCTCGGGCCGATCGCCAAGCCCAAGCGGGTCCTCCCGGTGGCCGAGCTGCCCAAGACGCGCTCCGGCAAGATCATGCGCCGGCTGCTCCGTGACGTCGCGGAGAACCGTCAGCTGGGCGATGTCACCACCCTCACCGACTCGTCGGTCATGGACCTGATCCAGTCCAAGCTGCCGAGCGCCTCCAGCGAGGACTGACCCGGCCGGCTCAGGAGCCGGATGACCGGCTGCCCCTCCACAGCCTCCGGCGGGACCGCCCCCAGCGGCCCGCCGGAGGCTGTGCCATGTGCGCGGTGCGCGGAGGGCCGTGTGCGCGGTGCGCGGAGGGCCGTGTGCGCGGTGTCCGGACGGCCGTGTGCGCGGTGCGGCGGAGGGCGGCCCGGGCGGGCGGCGCCTCAGCCGCGCGTGCCGAGAGCCGGGTTCATGAATAAAGTGACTTTCGCCGGATATGCCCTCGCGCACGCCGGGTAGGGTAAGGACCACGTCAACAACACGACAATATTTTTCAGGGTGCGCCGGGAAGTCTGGTCGGCATGTGATTCGCCATGCCCGCCGAACCGACCGGAGGTCCACCCCGTGGCCGCGCAGAAGTCCAGCACCCAGCAGCCCGGCGCCCCGAACGAGGCGCCGCAGAGCGCGCCGCGCAAGTTCCTCGCCGCGCTGTCGCTGCCCGAGCGGACGTACGTCGCCGACGCGCTGCGCGCCGAGACCGTCGGCGGCGTCCTGCTCCTCGTCGCGGCCATCGCCGCGCTCGTCTGGGCGAACACCCCGATCAGCGGCAGCTACGAGGCGGTGCGCGACTTCCACATAGGCCCGGCCGCCCTCGGGCTGGACCTGTCCGTCCAGCACTGGGCGGCCGACGGGCTGCTGGCGATCTTCTTCTTCGTCGCGGGCATCGAGTTGAAGCGCGAGCTGGTCGCGGGCGAGCTGCGCGACCCCAAGGCCGCCGCCCTCCCCGTGATCGCCGCGCTCTGCGGAATGATCGCCCCCGCTCTCGTATACACGCTGGTCAACGTCCTCGGCGACGGTTCCATGGACGGCTGGGCGGTGCCCACCGCCACCGACATCGCCTTCGCGCTGGCCGTGCTCGCCGTCATCGGCACCTCGCTGCCCTCGGCGCTGCGGGCCTTCCTCCTCACGCTGGCCGTCGTGGACGACCTGTTCGCGATCCTGATCATCGCGGTGTTCTTCACCAGCGACCTGAACTTCGCCGCGCTCGGCGGCGCCGTCGCCGGTCTCGTCCTCTTCTGGGTCCTGCTGCGCACCGGCGTACGCGGCTGGTACGTCTACGTCCCGCTCGCCCTGGTCGTCTGGGGCCTGATGTACAACAGCGGCGTCCACGCCACCATCGCGGGCGTCGCCATGGGCCTGATGCTGCGCTGCACCCGCCGCGAGGGCGAGGACCACTCGCCGGGCGAGCACATCGAGCACCTGGTGCGGCCCCTGTCGGCGGGCGTCGCGGTGCCCCTGTTCGCGCTGTTCTCGGCGGGCGTGGCGGTCTCCGGCGGCGCGCTGGCCGACGTGTTCACCCAGCCGGAGACGCTCGGTGTGGTGCTCGGCCTGGTGGTCGGCAAGGTGGTCGGCATCTTCGGCGGTACGTGGCTGGCGGCCCGCTTCACCAAAGCCTCGCTCAACGACGACCTGGAGTGGGCCGACCTCTTCGCCGTCGCCGCGCTCGCCGGCATCGGCTTCACCGTCTCCCTCCTCATCGGCGAGCTGGCCTTCGCCGGCGACGCCGCGCTGACCGACGAGGTCAAGGCCGCCGTGCTGACCGGCTCGCTGATCGCCGCCGTCTTCGCCGCGATCCTGCTGAAGCTGCGGGTACGGAAGTACCAGGCGCTGCTCGCGGAGGAGGAGCGCGACGACGACATGGACGGGATCCCCGACCTCTACGAGCAGCACGACCCCGCGTACCACCTGCGCATGGCGGAGATCCACGAGAAGAAGGCCGCCGAGCACCGGCGCCTCGCCGAGGAGGCCGCCGCCGCTCTCGCCGAGAGCGGGACGGGCGCCTCAGGGACCGGTGCGGGTTCCCAGGCGGGTTCCGACGCGGCGGAAGTGGCGGGGGCATCGCACACCGACGGCGACCGTCCGGCATGATCTGAGGTCGGACCGTAGGAGAGAGAGGGAGCGAGACGATGAGCTACCCCGCCGACAAGGGTGGACCCGGCGCCGAGCGCAGCCTCGGCCAGCTGGTCGCCTCGGCGACCGCCGAGATGTCCGCGCTGGTGCACGACGAGATCGCGCTGGCCAAGGCCGAACTGCGACAAGACGTCAAGCGCGGCGCGATGGGCGGGGCGGCGATGAGCGTCGCGGGCGTCTTCGCCCTCTTCTCGCTGCCCGTGCTGAGCTTCGCCGCCGCGTACGGCATCCACAACCTGGGGCTGGGCCTCGCCTGGTCCTTCCTCATCGTCGGCGGCGCGTACCTGGTGCTGGCCGGGCTGCTGGCGCTGCTCGCGGTGGCCAAGTTCAAGAAGGTCAAGCCGCCGGAGCGGTCCATCGCCTCCGCCAAGCAGACGGCCGCCGTCCTCGGCAACGCCAAGCCGCACCCGCGTGAGACCGCCGTCGGTCCGATTCGTCCCGCCCTTCCGGTCGGGGACGAGCCGGAGGTTGTGGCACGCTCGTCCGCATGACCGTCCCTGAGAGCAGCACCGGCAGTCCCGTACGGATCGACGGCCCCTGGACCCATCGTGACGTGGCGGCCAACGGGGCGCGCTTCCACATCGCCGAGATGGGCGACGGCCCGCTGGTGCTGCTGCTGCACGGCTTCCCGCAGTTCTGGTGGACGTGGCGGCACCAGCTGCCCGCCCTCGCGGACGCCGGCTTCCGGGCGGTCGCCATGGACCTGCGCGGCGTAGGGGGCAGCGACCGTACGCCCCGGGGCTACGACCCGGCGAACCTCGCGCTCGACATCACCGGGGTCGTACGCTCCCTCGGCGAGCCCGACGCCGCGCTGGTCGGGCACGACCTGGGCGGCTACCTGGCGTGGACGGCGGCGGTGATGCGGCCGAAGCTGGTGCGCCGGCTCGCGGTCTCCTCGATGCCGCATCCGCGCCGGTGGCGTTCGGCGATGCTGTCGGACTTCGCCCAGACCCGGGCCGGGTCGTACGTGTGGGGATTCCAGCGCCCGTGGCTGCCGGAGCGTCAGCTCGTCGCCGACGACGCGGCGTTGGTGGGGCGGCTGATCCAGGACTGGTCGGGCCCCGGGCAGGAGCCGGCCGGGGACGCCCTCGACGTCTACCGGCGGGCGATGGCGATCCCCTCGACCGCGCACTGCTCGATCGAGCCGTACCGGTGGATGGTGCGGTCGCTGGCCCGCCCCGACGGGTTCCAGTTCAACCGCCGTATGAAGCGCCCGGTGCGGGTGCCGACCCTGCATCTGCACGGTTCGCTGGACCCGGCGATGCGTACGCGCAGTGCGGCGGGGTCGGGCGAGTACGTGGAGGCCCCCTACCGCTGGCGGCTGTTCGACGGGCTGGGCCACTTCCCGCACGAGGAGGACCCCGTGGCCTTCTCGGCCGAACTCATCAACTGGCTCCAGGACCCGGAGCCGGACCGCCGCTGAGGCCGCTGAGGCCGCTGACGGCCACCCACGGCCGTTGACGGCCACTCAGGCTCGCTTGGGCCGCTGACGGCCACTCTCACGGCCGCCTGGGCCGCCGGCCGGCGGCGTACGGTCCCGCGTACGCCGGGGCGATGGTGTGACGAACTGCCAATTGCCCGGCGCATAGGCCAATTGGCGGTCCCCGGGGCGGTTACCGACCATGGGTGCCGGGCAAACGTCGGGGTATGGGCTGGACGCACGACTACGCTGACTCAGCACGTAACCGCCGCTCGGCCTCCGGGCCGACCCCTCCGAGGAGCGGCCCTCCGGCCGGACAGGGGCCCGACCCCCGCCTCGGCATCTCCCGCATCCTCCGCCGGCGGGCCCGCTGGGTCTCGGCCCGCCTGAGGCACACCGCCCGCGACTGAGCGCACCCCGGCACCGATCAGGAGCGCGCCACCACAGCTTCGGCCCGGGGCGCGCTCCCCTCTCGCCCAGCCGGGGCGCGCTCCCCTCTCGTCTAGAGGGCGCAGCCCTGGCTGTCGACCTGCTGGTTGGCGGTCCGGCCGAGCTCGATGTCCTCGCGGATCTCGTCCGCCGTCAGGGCGTAGCCGGTGTCGGGGTCGTCCAGGGACCTGGCGAAGATCACCCCGTACACCTCGCCGTCCGCCGTGAGCAGCGGGCCGCCGGAGTTGCCCTGGCGGACCGTCGCGTACAGCGAGTACACGTCACGGCGCACCTCGCCCCGGTGGTAGATGTCCGGGCCGTCGGCGTTGATCCGGCCGCGTACGCGCGCGGAGCGGACGTCGTACGCGCCGTTCTCGGGGAAGCCCGCGACGATCGCGTCGTCGCCGCTGCGGGCGTCCGCGTCCGTGAAGCGGAGCGGCTTGGCCTTCAGGTCGGGTACGTCCAGTACGGCGATGTCGCGCTGCCAGTCGTAGAGGACGACCTTCGCGTCGTACCGCCTGCCCTCACCGCCTATCTGGACGGTGGGCTCGTCGACGCCGCCGACGACATGGGCGTTGGTCATCACCCGGCGCTCGGCGAAGACGAAGCCGGTCCCTTCGAGGACCTTGCCGCAGCTCGGCGCCGTACCGACCACCTTGACGATCGACGACTTGGCGCGGGCGGCCACCGGGCTGCCCGCGAGCGCCGGGTCGGGGGCGCGGACCTCGGTGATCGGCTCGTTCGCGAAGGGGCTGAAGACCTGCGGGAAGCCGTTCTGCTTGAGGACCTTGGCGAAGTCGCTGAACCAGGCGTCCGGCTGCCCCGGCAGCGCGCGGTCCACCCCGAGCAGCACCTTGGAGTTCCGTACCTCCTTGGCGACGGTCGGCAGGGTGGTCTGCGCCAGGAACGAGCCGAGCAGCCACGCCACGAGCAGCATGGCGACGACGTTGACCAGGGCGCCGCCGGTCGCGTCGAGCGCGCGCGCCGGGGACCAGGTGATGTGCCGGCGCAGCTTGTTGCCCAGGTGGGTGGTGAACGCCTGCCCCACCGAGGCGACGACGATCACGATGGCGACCGCGATGATCGCGGCGGTCGTCGACACCTTGGCGTCGCCCGTCAGCGGCCCCCAGGCGAGCGGGAGCAGATAGACCGCGACGAGACCGCCCCCGAGGAAGCCGATCACCGACAGGATGCCGACGACGAAGCCCTGGCGGTACCCGACGACCGCGAACCACACGGCGGCGACCAGCAGCAGAATGTCCAGCACGTTCACCGTCATTAGCCTCGCAGATTCGTCTCCGGTAGCCCCAGTCGCCCCGTCCGGCCGCGGAGCACAGCGTCAGCTCAGCCTGTCATGAGCGCCAGTCGAGCGGGACCTGCTTCTCCCGGTCCCACGGCCGCTCCCAGCCGGCGAAGTGGAGGATCCGGTCGATCACTCCCGCCGTGAAGCCCCAGACCAGGGCCGATTCGACCAGGAATGCCGGACCGCGGTGGCCGCTGGGGTGGACGGTGGTGGCACGGTTCGCCGGGTCCGTGAGATCCGCCACGGGCACGGTGAACACGCGGGCGGTCTCGGCCGGGTCCACGGCCCGGAACGGGCTCGGGGCCCGCCACCAGCCGAGGACCGGGGTCACCACGAAGCGGCTGACGGGGATGTAGAGGCGGGGCAGCACACCGAAGATCTGTACGCCGGCGGGGTCGAGGCCCGTCTCCTCCTCGGCCTCGCGCAGCGCCGCCCGCAGCGGGCCGTCGGTCTCCGGATCGCCGTCCTCCGGGTCGAGGGCGCCGCCCGGGAAGGAGAGCTGCCCGGCGTGCGAGCGCAGGCTCCCGGCGCGCTCCATCAGCAGCAGCTCGGGCCCGTGGTGCCCCTCCCCGAAGAGGATCAGCACCGCGGACTGGCGGCCTCCACTCTTGGGCGGCAGGAACCGGCTGAGCTGCTCGGGCGCCACGGTCCGCGCCGCCCGCGCCACCGGCTCCAGCCACGCGGGCAGCCCGTCGGCCCGGACGGCGGGGGCGGGCGGCAGGGCGCCCGGGGCGGCCCCGGTCGCGTCGGGGCGGGCGGCGGCGTCGGGAGCCCCGGCCGCGTCGGGGGCCCCGGCCGCGTCGGGGTGGGTACGACCGGAGGGCCCGGTGCCGGGACCGGGGGCGGGGCCCGGAGCGGCGCCGGCGCCCTGGTGGGCGGCCGCGCCCTGGTGGGCGGCGCCCGCGCGCAGACCGGGCTCACGGCCCTGCGCCTGTGCCCGTGCCTGCGTCTGCTGTGCCTGTGCCGGTCTCTCCGCGCGCGTCATGAGCACCCCCGGCTGCCCAACGCGCGGCCGCCACCGCTTCGTTCCGTCACTCGTCACCCGTGCCGTCACCGGTGCCCAGCGGTGCCGCCGGGCGTCCCGGGTAGTCCGGGGGCGGCGCCAGGCGCTGGCCCGGGTAGCCGCCCATCTCGTACTTCAGGAGCTTCTTCGCCTTCTCCGGGTCCGTCTCGCCCTCGCCGTACGCCGGGCAGAGCGGGGCAATCGGGCAGGCGCCGCAGGCGGGCTTGCGCGAGTGGCAGATGCGCCGGCCGTGGAACACGACCCGGTGCGACAGCATCGTCCACTCCGACTTGGGGAAGATCGCGCAGATCTCCGCCTCGACCTTCTCCGGGTCCTCCTGCTCGGTCCACTTCCACCGGCGTACCAGCCGGCCGAAGTGGGTGTCCACGGTGATGCCCGGCACCCCGAAGGCATTGCCCAGGACCACGTTCGCCGTCTTGCGGCCGACCCCCGGCAGCGTCACCAGGTCCTCCAGACGGCCCGGGACCTCGCCGCCGAAGGTGTCCCGCAGAGCCGTGGACAGGCCCAGCAGCGACTTCGCCTTGGCGCGGAAGAAGCCGGTCGGGCGGATGATCTCCTCCAGCTCCTCCGGTGCCGCCGCCGCCATGTCCTCCGGTGTCGGGTACGCGGCGAACAGCGCGGGCGTCGTCTGGTTGACCCGGAGGTCGGTGGTCTGGGCCGACAGCACGGTGGCGACGAGCAGCTCGAAGGGGTTGCGGAAGTCCAGCTCGGGATGGGCGTACGGATAGACGTCCGCCAGCTCCCGATTGATTTTGCGGGCCCGGCGCACCATCGCCAGATGCGACTCCGGCTTCCAGGGCTTCACCGCCGGGGCGGGCGCCTTGGCAGACGCCTTCGCCGCCTTCTTGGCGGGCGCCTTCTTGGCAGGTGCCTTCTTGGCGGGTGCCTTGGCTGCCGTCTTCTTGGCCGGCTTTGCGGACTGTGCCGACTGTGCCGGCTTGGAAGCCGACGTCGCCTTCGTCGCCTTCGCCCCGCTCTTCGACCGGCTGGCCGATTCGGAACCCTTCGCAGACTTCATCACTTTGTCCGCTTTTGTTACTTTCTTCGGCGTGGCCGACACTTGTTCGCCCACAGCGGAATTCTGTTCCCCGGACACTCTTCCGGCCCCCTCGGCCTGCGCTCTCACCGGCGAATTGGACACCCGGCCAGCCTAAGGGCCACCGCCGACATCCGCCCCGGCCACAGACGATCACGACCCAATCGGGCCCCTGCCGTACGGACACGCGTACCAGTGCGTCAAACTTGTTGTGATTGATCGCACTGTTTTACCGTCCGGCATCATGGGACCCAATGTCCCTGAGCAGGTCGACATAGGAGAGAACTCGTGGACGACGTTCTGCGGCGCGCCCCGCTCTTCGCGGCGCTCGATGACGAGCAGGCCGCGGAGCTCCGCGCCTCGATGAGTGAAGCTACGCTCGCCCGCGGCGACGCGCTCTTCCACGAGGGCGACCCGGGCGACCGGCTCTACGTGGTCACCGAGGGCAAGGTGAAGCTCCACCGCACGTCGCCCGACGGGCGCGAGAACATGCTCGCCGTCCTGGGCCCCGGCGAGCTGATCGGCGAGCTGTCCCTCTTCGACCCGGGCCCCCGTACGGCCACCGCCACCGCCCTGACCGAGGTCAAGCTCCTCGGGCTCGGCCACGGCGACCTCCAGCCCTGGCTGAACGCGCGCCCCGAGGTGGCCACCGCCCTCCTGCGCGCGGTCGCCCGCCGGCTGCGCAAGACCAACGACCAGATGTCCGACCTGGTCTTCTCCGACGTCCCGGGCCGTGTCGCCCGTGCGCTCCTGGACCTCTCGCGGCGCTTCGGCGTGCAGTCCGAGGAGGGCATCCACGTGGTGCACGACCTCACCCAGGAGGAGCTGGCCCAGCTCGTCGGCGCCTCCCGCGAGACGGTCAACAAGGCGCTCGCGGACTTCGCGGGCCGCGGCTGGCTGCGCCTGGAGGCGCGTGCCGTGATCCTGCTGGACGTCGAGCGGCTCGCCAAGCGCTCCCGCTAGCGCCCCGGCTCCACCCGCGTACGAGGAGGGCCGCCCCGGATCGCCGGGGCGGCCCTCCTCGCCGTACCGCCGCCCGCCGCCGGTCCCGGCCCCGCCCACGAGTCGGCGGGGCCGGGACCGGCTCAGATCAGGCCGTGCTCCGAGAGGTACTCCAGCTGCGCGCGTACGGACAGCTCGGCCGCGGGCCACAGGGACCTATCGACGTCCGCGTACACGTGCGCCACGACCTCCGGCGCCGTGCGGTACCCGTCCTCGACGGCCGTCTCGACCTGGGCGAGCCGCGAGGCGCGGTGGGCCAGGTAGAACTCGACCGCCCCCTGGGCGTCCTCCAGCACCGGCCCGTGGCCCGGCAGCACGGTGTGGACGCCGTCGTCGACGGTCAGCGACCGCAGCCGGCGCAGCGAGTCCAGGTAGTCGCCGAGCCGCCCGTCGGGGTGGGCCACCATCGTCGTACCGCGCCCGAGGATCGTGTCGCCGGTCAGCACCGCCCGGTCGGCCGGCAGGTGGAAGCTGAGCGAGTCCGCGGTGTGGCCGGGCGTCGGGACCACGCGCAGGACCAGGCCGCCGACCTCGATCGCCCTCCCCGCCGCGAGGCCCTCGTCACCGAGCCGCAGCGCCGGGTCCAGGGCGCGTACGGCGGTGCCGGTCAGCTCCGCGAACCGTCCCGCGCCCTCGGCGTGGTCCGGATGGCCGTGCGTCAGCAGCGTCAGTGCGACCCGCTTGCCGAGGCTCTCGGCGGTGTCGACCACCCGCCGCAGATGGCCCTCGTCCAGGGGGCCGGGGTCGACCACCACGGCGAGGTCGGAGTCCGGCTCGGAGAGCAGCCAGGTGTTGGTGCCGTCCAGCGTCATGGCGGACGGGTTGGGCGCGAGGACGTTGACGGCCCGCGCGGTGGCCGGACCGGACGTCACCGCTCCACGCGGCTGCCCGGGAAGTGCGGCGGCGTCACTCATCCCTGCTCCTCCCCCACAACGTCCCCCGCGCCGGTACGGGCCCCCGGCTCGGTCCGTGCACCCGACTCCGTACGAGCACGCGCTCCCGGCCCCGTACGAGCACCCGACTCCGTACGCGCTCCCGGCTCCGTGCCGACCCGTTTGGTGAACTCTTCGTGCCCCGGCCAGGTCAGCACGACCTCGCCGTCCTCCAGGCGGGCCTGCGCCAGTACGGGGGCGAGGTCCTGGTCCGCGGCGGCCGCGAGCGCCTCGGCGGGCGTCCCGTACGGCTCCAGGGACCGGAGCGTGGCGATGGTGGGCGGCATCATCAGCAGCTCGCCCTTGTCGTAGCCGGCCGCCGCGTCCGCGGGGCGGATCCAGACGGTGCGGTCGGCCTCGGTGGAGGCGTTGGAGGCGCGCTGGCCCTCCGGGAGGGCGGCCACGAAGAACCAGGTGTCGTAGCGGCGCGGTTCGAACTCCGGGGTGATCCAGCGGGCCCAGGCGCCCAGCAGGTCCGAGCGCAGCACCAGGCCGCGGGCCTCCAGGAAGTCGGCGAAGGCCAGCTCGCGGGCGACCAGGGCCAGCCGGTCGGCCTCCCAGTCCTCGCCCGTGGTGTCCGCGACGACGGAGCCGGCGGTCGGGCCGGCGAGCAGGACGCCGGACTCCTCGAACGTCTCGCGCACCGCGGCGCACACCACGGCCTGCGCCTCGGCGGGCCCGGCGACCCCGAGCCGGGCCGCCCACGCGGCGGGCGGCGGGCCCGCCCAGCGCACCGGCTGCTCGTCGCGGGGATCGACGCCGCCACCCGGATAGGCGTACGCGCCGCCGGCGAAAGCCATCGACGTACGGCGGCGCAGCATGTGCACCTCGGGCCCGGTGGGCCCGACCGCTCCCGGGGCGGGCTGCCGCAGCAGCAGGACGGTCGCGGCGCGCCGGGGCTCCGCGACCGTGAGCGTGCCGCCGGCGAGCGCGCGAATGCGGTCGGGCCACTCCGGGGGGTACCACTGACCATTGGGCATGGCCGGATGCTATGCGCATCCGGCGGGATGTTCGAGAGGAAAGATGGATACGGCAACGGCCCCGCGCCCACCGGGGCTCGGGGCCGTGTGCGGCCGTACGGCAAAACCGCCGGAACCGGTGACCGGTCAGTCCGCGACCAGCTCCACCTGGATCTCGACCTCGACCGGCGCGTCCAGCGGGAGCACCGCGACGCCCACCGCGCTGCGCGCGTGGACGCCCTTGTCGCCCAGGACCTCGCCCAGCAGCTCGCTGGCGCCGTTGAGGACGGCCGGCTGCCCGGTGAAGTCCGACGCGGAGGCGACGAACCCGACGACCTTCACCACGCGTGCGATCCGGTCCAGGTCCCCGGCGACCGACTTCACGGCGGCCAGCGCGTTCAGCGCGCAGATCCGCGCGAGCTTCCTGGCCTCCTCCGGCGTGACCTCGGCGCCCACCTTGCCGGTGACCGGAAGCTTGCCGTCCACCATGGGGAGCTGGCCCGCCGTGTACACGTACACGCCCGACCGGACCGCCGGCTGGTACGACGCCAGCGGCGGCACCACGTCCGGCAGGGTCAGCCCCAGCTCGGCGAGGGTCGCCTCCACCCGGCCGGTCACGGCTTCTCCCGCTTCAGGTACGCCACGAGCTGCTCGGGGTTGTTCGGCCCGGGAACGACCTGGACGAGCTCCCAGCCGTCCTCGCCCCAGGTGTCCAGAATCTGCTTGGTCGCGTGCACGAGAAGGGGCACGGTCGCGTATTCCCACTTGGTCATGGGGCCGACTGTATCCGCTGCCGAAGGCAGCCTCCTGCGTAGCCCGCGGCGGGACTGGTTAGGCTCGAATACGTGAGCAGGCTCCAGGTCGTCAGCGGCAAGGGCGGTACCGGTAAGACGACGGTGGCCGCAGCCCTCGCGCTCGCCCTCGCGACCGAGGGCAGGCGGACCCTCCTCGTCGAGGTCGAGGGCAGGCAGGGCATCGCACAACTCTTCGAGACGGAGGCGCTGCCGTACGAGGAACGGAAGATCGCCGTCGCTCCCGGCGGCGGTGAGGTGTTCGCCCTGGCCATCGACGCCGAGCGGGCGCTCCTCGACTACCTCCAGATGTTCTACAAGCTCGGCTCGGCGGGCCGGGCCCTCAAGAAGCTCGGCGCCATCGACTTCGCCACCACGGTCGCCCCCGGCGTACGGGACGTCCTGCTGACCGGCAAGGCGTGCGAGGCGGTGCGCCGGCGGGAGAAACAGGGGGGCTTCGTGTACGACCACGTCGTCATGGACGCCCCTCCCACCGGCCGCATCACCCGCTTCCTGAACGTCAACGACGAGGTGGCGGGCCTGGCGAAGATCGGCCCGATACACCATCAGGCGCAGGCCGTGATGCGGGTCCTGAAGTCCCCGGAGACGGCCGTGCACCTGGTGACCCTCCTGGAGGAGATGCCGGTGCAGGAGACCGCCGACGGCATCGCCGAGCTGCGTGAGGCGGACCTCCCGGTGGGCGGGGTCGTGGTCAACATGGTCCGCCCGCACGTGCTGGACGAGGACGCGGTACGGGCGGCGGCCGGCGACCACCGGGAGGACATCACCGGGGCGCTCGCCGCGGCGGGCATCGGCGACCCGGCCGGGCTGGTCGGGCCGCTGCTGGACCAGGCCGCCGAGCACGCCCAGCGCGTGGAGCTGGAGCGGGAGCAGCGCGAGACGCTGGCGAAGCTCCAGGTCCCGACGTACGAGCTGCCCTTCCTCGGGGAGGGCGCGGACATCGCGGGTGTCTACCGGCTGGCCAAGGAACTGAGAAAGCTCGGGGTGGGCGCATGACTCTCGACGGGGCTCCCGGCCTGGAGGTCGACCCGCTGCTCGACGACCCGGCGACCCGGATCGTGGTGTGCTGCGGCGCGGGCGGGGTGGGCAAGACGACGACGGCGGCGGCGCTGGGCGTACGCGCGGCGGAGCGCGGCCGCAAGGTCGTCGTCCTCACCATCGACCCGGCCCGCCGGCTCGCCCAGTCCATGGGCATCGACCAGCTCGACAACACCCCGCGCCGGGTGGGCGGCATCAGGGGCGGCGGCGAACTGCACGCCATGATGCTGGACATGAAGCGCACCTTCGACGAGATCGTCGAGGGGCACTCGGACCCGGCGCGGGCCGCCGCCATCCTGGCCAACCCCTTCTACCAGTCCCTGTCGGCCGGCTTCGCGGGCACGCAGGAGTACATGGCGATGGAGAAGCTGGGCCAGCTGCGGGCGCGCGACGAGTGGGACCTGATCGTGGTCGACACCCCGCCGTCGCGGTCGGCGCTGGACTTCCTGGACGCGCCGAAGCGGCTGGGGTCGTTCCTGGACGGCACCTTCATCAAGCTGCTGATGGCGCCGGCGAAGGTGGGCGGCCGGGCGGGGATGAAGTTCCTGAACGTCGGCATGTCGATGATGAGCGGCACGCTGGGGAAGCTGCTGGGCGGTCAGCTCCTCGGCGACGTACAGACCTTCGTGGCGGCCATGGACACCATGTTCGGCGGCTTCCGTACGCGGGCGGACGCCACCTACCGGCTGCTCCAGGCGCCGGGCACGGCCTTCCTGGTGGTCGCCGCGCCGGAGCGGGACGCGCTGCGGGAGGCGGCGTACTTCGTGGAGCGGCTGGCGGCGGAGCGGATGCCGCTGGCGGGGCTGGTGCTCAACCGCGTCCACGGCAGCGGGGCCGCGCGGCTGTCGGCCGAGCGGGCGCTGGCCGCCGCGGAAAATCTTGAAGAGGGCCGCA
Organism: Streptomyces sp. NPDC015131; assembly: GCF_043079975.1. Lineage (NCBI taxonomy): Bacteria > Bacillati > Actinomycetota > Actinomycetes > Kitasatosporales > Streptomycetaceae > Streptomyces > Streptomyces sp. NPDC015131. Next base: position 161,538 of record NZ_JBIBVB010000005.1, read on the forward strand.
TTGTGGATCAGGGCGACGGGAAGACTGGTGTTCGTGGCCCCGAGGCCCACTCCCCCGAGCCCGAGGCCGGCCACTCCACGGCGTCAGCCCGTACCCGTACCGACCGCGCCGGCGATCGTACGACCGACAGCGCCGCCGTGGCCGATGCCGCAGTGACCGACAGCGCCGCCGTGGCCGAGGGCGCCGTGGCCGATGGCGCGGGGACCGACGGTGTCGGGACCGCAGTCGCCGCCGCCGCGCCGCCCGCCGTCGCCCAGCTGACGGCGGGTCTGCTGCGCCTCCACGCGGAGCGGATGCAGGTGCTGGCTCGGGAGCGGCGCACGCGGGACCGGTTCGCCTCGCTCCATCCCGAGGTGGCGGTGACCGAAGTGCCCGCGCTCCCGGGTGATGTGCACGATCTGGACGGCCTGCGCGCCATCGGCGACCGTCTGGCGGCCGGTCACATGTGACGGCCGTGACAGCAGTGACGGCCGTGGGGGCCGGTGGGGATGCCGGTGAACGCCCGTCCCGGGCGGCCGGCTAACCGACCGCCGCGTACGTCTCGTACGTCTCGTCGTCGTCCAGCGCGACGGGCAGGATGCCCGCGCTCCGCTCGTACTCCGTGCGCGCCGTCTCCAGCAGGCGGCGCCACGACGTCACCGTCGGCCGGCGCCGGAGCAGCGCGCGCCGCTCACGTTCCGTCATCCCGCCCCACACGCCGAACTCGACGCGGTTGTCCAGCGCGTCGGCCAGGCACTCCGTCCGCACCGGACACCCGGTGCACACCGCCTTGGCCCTGTTCTGCGCCGCTCCTTGTACGAACAGTTCGTCCGGATCGGTAGTGCGGCAGGCGGCCTGCGCACTCCAGTCAGCTACCCAGCCCATACCGGCGCCGTCCTCTCCCGAATCGAGGCTCCCCCACGGCGGCAGCGGCATATTCACCGCCACCAGTTGAGGACGTTACGGAAGGTGGGCACAGCGCAACACCCCCTTCGGGCCCAATCTTGAATGGTCCGAACGGACTATGCGTACGCGGCAGATCACCCAGGGGAGTGAGCGACAGACATGCGTCATAAAAGACGCGGGGCGGGGCGATCCGGTTGAGCGCCCCCCGGAATCACCGGGCGGACGGCCGCACGCGGCGGGGAAAACCGGTCGTACGGCATAAGTACTGACGGGGACAACGGGTCAACATGGGTTGACCACTGAGGGGGACCGGCGCGGCTCGGAATCGGGGCCCGGGGGGAGGTGGGGGGACGCCGTGGCCGCAACTGCTGTGACAGTTGTGAATAGCTTAGGCCAATGCCTGGCCGCGTGTCCGGAAAACGAGGAGGAACGTCCCGCCCGGCCCCGCGCCGGCGCCCGCCTCGCCCCCGGGCACCCACCCGGCCGCGCCCGGCCGCCGGGGTGACCCCCACCCCGTCCGCCCGATCGGGCAAAGGCACCCTCCCGGATGTCACAACCTGGTACGCGAACGGCCCGGAGGGCACCCGCTCCCTCGGAACGCCACCACCGACGGATTAGGCTGCTGCCATGCCAAAAAAGCGCTCGGGCGGTGGTCTGACCGGGACCCAGCAGGCCGCCAAGTTCGTCGGTGTCAGCGTGCTCGCCGGAGCCGTCCTGGCGGGGATCGCCCTGCCCGCCGCGGGAGCGCTGGGGCTCGCGGCGAAGGGCACGGTGCAGGGCTTCGACGAGATCCCGGCCAACCTCAAGCGCCCCCCGCTGAGCCAGCGCACCACGATCCTGGACTCGCAGGGCGGCCAGATCGCCACGGTCTACTCCCGTGACCGCACGGTGGTGGACCTGAAGGACATCTCCCCGTACATGCAGAAGGCGATCGTCGCGATCGAGGACTCGCGCTTCTACGAGCACGGGGCCATCGACCTCAAGGGCGTCCTGCGCGCCCTCAACCGCAACGCCCAGTCCGGCGGTGTGGCCCAGGGCGCCTCGACGCTGACCCAGCAGTATGTGAAGAACGTCTTCGTGGAGGAGGCCGGCGACGACCCCGACAAGGTCGCCGAGGCCACCCAGCAGACCCTCGGCCGCAAGATCCAGGAGCTGAAGTACGCGATCCAGGTCGAGGAGGAGCTGGGGAAGAAGAAGATCCTGGAGAACTACCTCAACATCACCTTCTTCGGCCAGCAGGCGTACGGCATCGAGGCCGCCGCCCAGCGGTACTTCTCCAAGCCCGCCAAGAACCTGTCCCTGGAGGAGTCGGCCATGCTGGCCGGGATCGTCCAGTCGCCGAGCCGCTACGACCCCGTCAACGACGTGGAGGAGGCCACCAAGCGCCGCAACGTCGTGCTGGCGCGCATGGCCGCGGTCGGGGACATCAGCGAGGCGGAGGCGGAGCGCGCCAAGGCGACGCCGATCAAGCTGAAGGTCAGCAAGCCCAAGAACGGCTGCATCACCGCCGTCGACGGCGCGGGCTTCTTCTGCGACTACGTACGCGAGGTCTTCCTCTCCCACCCGGTCTTCGGGAAGGACCGGGAGGAGCGCAACAAGGTCTGGAACCGGGGCGGCCTGACGATCCGGACCACGCTGGACCCGCAGTCGCAGAAGGCGGCGCAGGCGTCGATCAGCGAGCACGTCCACCAGACGGACAAGGTCGCCACGGCGGTGACCATGGTCCAGCCCGGCACGGGCAAGATCATGGCCATGGCGCAGTCCCGGCCGTACGGTTTCGGGAAGAACGAGACCCAGATCAACTACTCGGTCAACAAGAGCATGGGCGGGTCGAACTTCGGCTTCCCGGTCGGCTCGACGTTCAAGCCCTTCGTGGCCGCCGCCGCCCTGGAGCAGGGCAAGCCGCCGACGCAGACGTACTCCTCGCCGTACCGGATGCCCTATCCGCAGTCCGTGTCCACGTGCAGCGGCAAGCCCTGGCAGAACCAGGGGCAGAACGTGGAGAACGAGAACGAGGCCGAGGTCGGCCCGTACGCGCTGCGCGAGGCGATGGCCATGTCGGTCAACACGTACTTCGTGCAGATGATCGGCGAGATCGGGATGTGCCCGGTCATGGAGATGACCACCAAGCTGGGCGCCGTGCAGGGCAATGACGAGAAGCTGCCGGAGGTGCCCGCGATCTCGCTCGGCTCCAAGGGCATGTCGCCGCTGAACATGGCGAACGCGTACGCGACCTTCGCCAACCGGGGCACGTACTGCACCCCGACCGCCATCGAGGCGATCACCACCGCCGACGGCAGGAGCCTGAAGGTCCCGAAGACCGACTGCAGCAAGGCGATGTCCGAGCGGACCGCGGACTCGATCAACTCGCTGCTGAGCGGTGTGATCGACTCCGGTACGGGTGAGAAGGCGGGCCTGGGCAACCGCGACAACGCGGGCAAGACCGGTACCACCGACTCCCGGAAGAACGCCTGGTTCGTCGGCTACACCCCGAACATGGCGGGCGCCGTGTGGGTGGGCAGCCCCAGCCAGGACGTCGAGATGTTCTCCATCCGCATCGGCGGCCGCTACCACGCCAAGGTCTTCGGCGGCGAGGTGCCGGGCCCGATCTGGAAGGACGCCATGAACGGCGCCCTGGAGGGCCGTGAGGCGCCCGACTTCGTGGACATCCACATCCCCGAGGCGCCGAAGGACGGCAAGGGCACGGGCAAGCCCGGCGACAACAAGCCGGGCGGCGGCGGAGGCGGCGGCCAGGGCGGCGGTGGCGGCCAGGGCGGCCGGGACGGCGGCGCCGGCGGCGGTGACGACAAGCCCGGGAGGCCCTGGGGCGGCATCACCCTCCCGCCGGGCGTGATCGGCGGCGGCCAGGACGGCGGCGGCGGCTGGCGCTGACGCCGTACGCGGTACGACGAGCGAAGGGGCGCCCCCACCGGAGATCCGGCGGGGGCGCCCCTTCGTATGCAGTGGCCGCTCGGCTCGCGGGCTTGTGGCCGCTCAGCCGGCCAGCAGCTGCTTGACGACGGCGGCGACCCGGCCGCCCTCGGCGCGGCCGGCGACCTTGGGGTTCACGATCTTCATCACGGCACCCATCGCGCGCGGGCCCTCGGCACCGCCCGCCCGGGCCTCCTCGACGGCCTGGGCCACGATCTGCCGCAGCTCGTCGTCGCCGAGCTGCTTCGGCAGGTACGCGTCGAGAATGACGCCCTCCGCCCGCTCCCGCTCGGCCTGCTCGGCGCGGCCCCCCTGGCCGAACGCCTCGGCCGCCTCGCGGCGCTTCTTCGCCTCCTTGGCGATCACCTTCTGCACCTCGTCGTCGGAGAGCTCGCGCTTCTCCTTGCCCGCGACCTCCTCCTTGGTGATGGCGGCGAGGGTCAGGCGGAGCGTCGAGGAGCGCAGCTCGTCGCGGTCCTTGATCGCGGCGTTGAGGTCTTCCTGAAGCGTGGACTTGAGCGTGGTCATACGAACCAGTGTGGCAGGTGCCGTGACCTGCGCGCCCGCGCATTTCCCGCGCCCCGGCGGTTCTGGGACGATGGCGCCATGCGCGCGCGATACGGAGTCCCCCTGAAAGTCACCGCAGGAATCGCAGCGGTCGGCGCGGCCGGCCTGGCCTACGCCGCCGGGTTCGAGGCCCGCTCCTTCCGTCTCCGCCGGATCACCCTCCCCGTCCTGCCCCAGGGCACCCGGCCCCTGCGGATGCTCCAGGTCTCGGACATCCACATGGTGAGCGGCCAGCGGAAGAAGCGGGCGTGGCTCCAGGCGCTCGCCGGGCTGCGCCCCGACTTCGTGGTGAACACCGGGGACAACCTCTCGGACCCGGACGGTGTGCCGGAGCTGCTGGACGCGCTGGGCCCGCTGCTCCAGTTCCCCGGTGTGTACGTCTTCGGCTCCAACGACTACTACGGCCCCAAGCTCCGCAACCCGGCCCGCTACCTGATCGAGAAGGCCCAGGGCCGGCACGGCCTGAACGGCAACGCCCCGGCCGTGGGGGCCGTCCACAACCCGTGGGAGGACATCCGGGACGCCTTCGACGCGGCGGGCTGGCTGAACCTCACCAACACCCGCGGGCGCCTGAAGCTGGAGGGCCTGGAGCTGGCCTTCACGGGCCTGGACGACCCGCACATCAAGCGGGACCGGTACGAGCGGGTCGCCGGCGGCCCGGAACCGGACGCGGACCTGTCCCTGGCCGTCGTCCACGCCCCATACCTGCGCACCCTGGACGCGTTCACCGCCGACGGCTACCCCGTGATCCTTGCGGGCCACACCCACGGCGGCCAGCTGTGCGTCCCCTTCTACGGGGCGCTGGTCACCAACTGCGACCTCGACACCGAGCGCGTGAAGGGCCTGTCGACCCACGAGGCGGGCGGCAACACCGCGTACCTCCACGTCTCGGCGGGCTGCGGCACCAACCGCTACACCCCGGTCCGCTTCGCCTGCCCCCCGGAGGCCACGCTGCTGACGCTGACCCCGCGGGGCTGACGCCGGCCCCGGGGGCGCGACAGGGCCCGGGAAGGCCCCGCGCGGCCGGGCGCCCGGGGCGGTCCGAAACCGGATTTCGTCCCCGGGCCCCGGTGGGCTAAAGTAAACGACGTCGCCGCGACAACCGGCGACATCGGGGTGTGGCGCAGCTTGGCAGCGCGCTTCGTTCGGGACGAAGAGGTCGTGGGTTCAAATCCCGCCACCCCGACAGCTGAAACACCAGGTGAGGCACCTACGGATATCCGTAGGTGCCTCACCTGTTTCTGTCTGCGTGACTACCGCTTCCCGCGTGTCCACAGTCGCTGCGGATCCACGCCGAAGATCCCGTCCATGACCACGGCACCAGTCTGGATCACGGGGCGGATCTGCTTCCGGTAGACCTCTTCGGTGACGGCCGTCCCCGAGTGCCCGACAAGACGCGAGATCACTTCCAGCGGGACGCCACGGTCGGAGAGCAGAGACACGAAGCTGTGCCGGAGCTCCCGGGGCGTCCACTCGTCGGCGTTGATCCCATTCACGTCCTTGAGCGCCCTGCCGGAAGGCGCGGCGGACATTGGCCGCATCGAGGGGCTTGCCCAGCCGAGGAGAGGACGAGCCCGTGTTCCTCCCACTCCTCGTCAGCGGCGAGCCGGTCCCACCCCTGGTCTTCGACGCAGCGCGCCGGCAGGGCCAGCGTTCGCCGGGACTTCCGGGTCTTGGTATCTCCACCCCGCCGGACCGAACGCCACACGGCGATGTGCGGGGGCTGGGGCGGATCGGCGTCCGGGATGCCCTTGAGGAAGACGTGATCCCAGGTGAGCGCCCGCAGTTCCTCCGTACGGGCTCCGGTCAGCAGAGCGACGACGATGTACGTGTACATCGAGGCCCCCTCTGCACCCTTGAGCACGGCTTCGGCCTGAGCAAGGGGCCCGTACGCGAGTGCCGGCAAGTGGGGTGTGGCGGTGGGGACTCCCATCCCGTCTGCCGTCGACCCAAGCGGAGCCGAGCAGACACGGCACCAGGCGCACTGCGCCTGCTCCACGGAGTGTGGGTCGACGGCAGACGGGATGGGTGTTCGGGGCGGGTGGTGGGCAGAGGCTCGGTGGGGCCCGCAAGCCCTGTCTCATACAGAGGCCCTACTCCCCTGGTATGCGCCGCAGCCGCTCCCGTGGAAAACGATCACAGACTGCCTTGAACCGTGGTCTTCTACAGGGGTGGAAGCCATAATCGCCAGCGCCATCGCCGTTTTGGGCACGCTGCTTGGTTCGGGGATCACCCTGGGAGTCCAGCGGCGCACCACTGAGAGAGGCCACCAGTTCACACGGGACGAGAAGCTGCGTCAGGAACGGCTGGACGCCTACACGGCCTACGCGGCGGCCTTGATCAACTATCGGCGGTGTCTCGTGCACCTCTGGTTCTGTACGCATGAGCAGCCTCCTCCGGAAGCCGCTGAGGCTGTGCAGATCCGGGCGTACGACCTCAGATCCAAGGCTCAGGAAGCTCTATTCCGCATGCAGATGCTCACCGACAATGAAGAGCTGAGCTGCGAGGGTGAACGCCTGCTTGCCGAGATCACGGCCGTACACAAGACCGACAGCCGGTCAGAGCTGGATCAACGAAGGACGCATACACGGGACGGCATTGCCCATCTCGTGAGGGTAGCGAAGCTACACCTCTGAAGTCAGCTGCTTGGCGGCCGGGGCGAACCTGGGCCATGAGGGGTCGTTGAGCGGTGAGTGTCCAACTGCGGGACAACGCCGACGAACAGTGGCGGGACTGCCGACTGATCGTCCTCACTCGCTCCGGGCAGTGGAGGCGCACAAGCCATGGGGCGCCGGGCGGCGTCGCCCCGGAGTTGGGCACGGTGGAGCCGCTGGGCCACTGGACCCGCAGGTCGTCGATGACAGGATCAAGGAGCTGGACGATCGCCAAGCCGGTAAAGGCCATGCACCCGCGCGCCACCTCTACCCGGACGATGAAGCGTTGCGGGATCAGCTCGGTGCGTCACCCTCGACGCCGATGGAGCACCGAAATTCTACGGCCCCAACTGAAGCCGTGCCGGGAATACAGTTGACGGTGTCACAGGAGGTGTGCACCGGGCATGAATGATCGCTTTGAGGGATTCCTCAATACCTATCTGGACCTTGAACAGGCGTACGACACGAGTGGGTACCTGCGGCCTACTTTGATGGGATGCAGCGAGTCGTACGTCGAAGCGGTGCGGGACGGCTTCACCGACATGCTTCGTGACGATTCCTTCGGGGTGGCGGAGTATGAGCGGCTTACGAACATCGAGTTTCCCGACAAAACCACCTTGCGGCATTACCTGCGGCATCTCTACGCCTATTTGTTCGAAGGCGCCCCGGAGCAGCCCATGCCGCCGGAGTAGGCATACGCGCGTGGGCCAGTACGGCGTACCGCCGGCTCGTCGGACGGTGTCGCCTACGACGCCGGGACCCAGGAGGTCCAGCCGCACGGTCGGCATGGCGCGATCAGCACATCGACCCCGGGAAACCCGCCCCGTCCCCGTACCGCCGTGAAAGAAGCTCATGAAGCGGCGGCTGCGCCACCTGGAACGTCACCCGGGTGGGTGGGTGCGGTGGCCGGGGGCGGGGGGGCGGGGGAGCGTGGGGGGATGAGTGATCAGGCGCCCGGGCCCGGCAGCGGGTCGGCACAGCACGCGTACGCGCATCACACCGGTGGCCCTCCCGAGGGTGGGGGGCGCGGTGGGTGGGCGGCCGGCGGGGTGATGCTCGCCGGCGTGCTGATGATGGTGGAGGGCGTGCTCGGGATGCTCCAGGGCATCGCCGGCATCGCCGAGGACGACGTCTACGGGCGCGTCGGGGAGTACGTCTTCGAGTTCAGCGTCAGCGCCTGGGGCTGGATCCACCTGGTGCTGGGGCTCCTCGTCGCCGTCATCGGCGCGGGCATCCTCAGCGGGGCCGAGTGGGCCAAGGCGGGCGGGGTGGCGCTGGCCGCGCTGGCGGTGATCGCCAACTTCATCTGGCTGCCGTACCAGCCGGTGTGGGCCATCGTGTCCATCGCGATCGGCGTCTTCGTGATCTGGGCGCTCTGCTCCGAGGACGCTCCCCCGCCGCCGCGGAGGCACTGACCCGGGACGTGCGGCCATCGGGTTTCATGGACGCATGACTGAGCCGACAGACGCACAGGTACAGGCCGCCATGCCCGACTGGGAGAGGCGGTTCCGGGCGCCTCGGGTGTCGCTGCCCGAGTGGGCGTGGGACGCGCCGGGCAGGGCGCTGTTCGTGTCGAACGCGACCGGGACGTACGAGCTGTACGCCTGGGACCGGGACAGCGGCGGGCAGCGGCAGGTCACCGACCGGCCCAACGGCACCACGGACGGGACGCTGTCGCCGGACGGCGAGTGGGTCTGGTGGTTCTCCGACACCGACGGTGACGAGTTCGGCGTGTGGATGCGCCAGCCGTTCGGCGGCGGGGACGACGAGCCGGCGGCGCCCGGGCTGGGGCCGGCGTACTCGGCGGGGCTGGCCATCGGGCGGGACGGGACCGTGGTCGTGGGGCGGTCCACCGACGAGGACGGATCGACCGTCCATGTACTGGCGCCCGGGCGCGAGCCGCTGGAGATCTACCGCCACCGGGAGTCGGCCGGCGTCGGGGACCTGTCGCACGACGGGACGCTGATCGCGCTGGAGCACACCGAGCACGGCGACGCCACCCACGCCGCGCTGCGGGTGGTCCGGCCGGACGGGACGGTCGTCGCCGAGCTGGACGACACCGCGGGCGGCACCGAGGAGCTGGGGCTGTCCGTGCTGGGCTTCGCCCCGGTCGACGGGGACACCCGGCTGCTGGTGGGGCACCAGCGGCGCGGGCGCTGGGAGCCGATGCTCTGGGACGTGGCGTCCGGCGAGGAGACCGACCTGGCGCTCGGGCTGCCCGGCGACGTGTCGGCGGAGTGGTGCCCGGACGGGGCCGGGCTGCTGGTGGTGCACAGCTTCGAGGCGCGCAGCGAGCTGTGGCGGTACGAGATCGCGAGCCGCGAGCTGGTACGGGTGGAGACCCCGCCCGGTTCGGTGTCCAGCGCGACCGCCCGCCCGGACGGCTCCTTCGAGTACCTGTGGTCGTCGGCCGCCCTGCCGCCGGCCGTGCGGTCCACCGCGGGCGGTGTCGTCCTCGACCCGCCCGGGATGAAGGCCCCGGCCTCGGTGCCCGTGGAGGACGTGTGGGTCGACGGCCCCGGCGGGCGGGTGCACGCGCTGGTGCAGCGCCCGGCCGGCGCGGAGGGGCCGCTGCCGACGGTGTTCGAGATCCACGGCGGTCCGACCTGGCACGACAGCGACGCCTACGCCGCCGCCCCGGCCGCCTGGGTCGACCACGGCTACGCGGTCGTCCGGGTCAACTACCGGGGCTCCACCGGCTACGGGCGGGCCTGGACGGACGCCCTCAAGCACCGGATCGGGCTGATCGAGCTGGAGGACATCGCGGCGGTACGGGAGTGGGCGGTGGCCTCCGGCCTGGCCGACCCCGCGCGCCTCGTCCTCACCGGCGGCTCCTGGGGCGGGTACCTCACGCTGCTCGGGCTCGGCACCCAGCCGGACGCCTGGGCGGTGGGCGTGGCCGCCGTACCGGTCGCGGACTACGTCGCCGCGTACGAGGACGAGATGGAGGCGCTGAAGGCCCTCGACCGGACGCTGCTCGGCGGGTCCCCGGAGGAGGTGCCGGAGCGGTTCGCGGCGTCCTCGCCGATCACGTACGTGGACCGGGTGACCGCGCCGGTGTACATCTCGGCCGGCGTCAACGACCCGCGCTGCCCCATCCGGCAGATCGACAACTACGTCGACCGGCTCGCCGCCCGCGGCGCGGTGCACGAGGTGTACCGCTACGACGCGGGGCACGGCTCGCTGGTGGTGGAGGAGCGGATCAAGCAGGTGCGGCTGGAGCTGGACTTCGCCGCCCGGCATCTGGGGCCCCGCGGGCGGGCGAAGTGACCGCGTTCCGTACCGTGGGGGTGTGTACCGGTTCCTGAGGACGCCCCGCTGGTGGGGGATCAACATCTTCGTCGCGCTGGCGATCCCCTTCTGCGTCTTCATGGGGACCTGGCAGCTCGGCCGGTTCGAGGACCGCGTCGACTCCCACCAGGCGGCGGAGCGGCGGCCCGACCCGGACTCGGTGAAGGCCGCGCCGCTCGCCGATCTGCTGCCGGTCGACAAGGAGACCTCGGGCCGCCACGCCACGGCGACCGGGCGGTACGGCGAGCAGTTCCTGGTGCCGGGCCGCGAGCTGGACGGCAGGGCCGGCTCGTACGTCCTCACGCTGCTGCGCACCGGGGACGGGAAGTCCCTGCCGGTGGTACGGGGCTGGCTGCCCGAGGGCGGCAGGGCCCCGGCCCCGCCGGCGGGCGAGGTCACGGTGGTCGGCGCGCTCCAGGCGTCCGAGCACACGGGGAGCGCCGGCGTGCACGCGACGGGCGCCCTGCCGCGCGGCCAGGTCGGCATGATCAGCGCGGCGTCCCTGGTGAACGTCGTCGACGACGACGTCCATGACGCCTGGATCACCCTGCTCGACGCCCCGGCGGGCCTGACGCCCGTCCCGGCCGCCGCGGCGGAGGGCAGCGGGCTGGACCTGAAGGCGTTCCAGAACCTCGGCTACACCGGCGAGTGGTTCGTCTTCGCCGGCTTCGTGCTCTTCATGTGGTTCCGGCTGCTGCGCCGGGAGGCGGAGCAGGCCCGCGACGAGGCGCTGGGCCTCGCCGCGGTCGACGGGGACGCCGCGGTCGCCGGGGACGCCTCCGTCGCCGGGGAAGGCGCGGTCGCCGGGGACGACTCGCTCGCCCGGGCAGAGGCGGTCGGCGGGGACGGCGTGGTCGCCGGGGGCCGCTGAGGCCGTACGCCGGGTCTGCCGGCCGGGGCCACTGCGCCGGGGCTACTGCGTCGGCAGCAGCCCCGTGCGGTACAGCGTGCCCGCGCAGGCGTTGGGGATGGTGGCCTCGGCGGCCGGTGCGCCCGGCTCCGCCGCGTGGCTGACCGCGACGCTGCCGTCCGCCCGCGTGCCGTCGCCGTCGTCCTCCCGGGCCAGCTGCGGCTCCACCGCCGTGGAGGTGGTCGCGCCGTCGGCACCGGCCGCCGACTCGGACGAGGTGCCCTCGGTCGGCGAGGGGGCGGGCGTGGGGTCGCCGCCGCCGTTCCCGCCGCTGCCGCCGCCCTCGGCCGGGCAGGTCTCGCCGGGCACCCAGGCGAACTTCACCTCGTACGCGCCGGAGGGCTTCAGCAGGAGCGGTGCCGGGGTCTCCTGGGACGGGTCGGGCAGGCCGCCCGCCGGGTCTCCGGCCGTGTGGCCCACCACCGTGATCTTCGCCGGGTCGGCCGCGCCCAGGGCCTGGACGGCGACACCGCCGGCCCCGGTGATCGAGCAGTCGGTGCCGGACACGTTCGCCACCCGGAAGGTGCCGTAGACGGTGCCGTCCGCGCCGGGCGCGCCCGTCTCCGCCGTGGCGCCGAGCTGCGCGGGGTCGCACACCGGGACGGTCGCGGGGACCGGTACGGGGGGCGCCGCCGTACCGCCCGCGGTGCCGTCCGTGGCACCGGCCGTCGGACCGCCGGGCGCGGACGAGGTGCCCTTGCCGGGCTTGCCGCCGCCGCCCGGGCCCTGGGCCGCGCCGGTGCCGGGGGCGTCCGGGCCGCCCTCCTCGCCGCCGGTCTCCTCGCCGGTGCCGCCCTGCACCTGCTCGCCGTGCCCGGCGTTGACGGGCCGGTCGTCCGCGCTTCCGTCGGAGTGGGCGACATGGACGAACGCGGGGACGGCCGTGCCGAACAGCAGCGCCGCGGCCGCCGCGCCCACCAGCGCCTGGCGTTTGCGCGCGCGCCGCGCGGGGACGGCCCGGCGCAGGTGGTCCAGGGTCCCGTCGGCCGGCTGGAGGTCCCGTACGGCTCCGTGCAGCAGCCGGCGCAGCGCGTCCTCGCCCTCGTCCGCGCCGCCGAAGCCGTCACCGGCGGGGCCGGTGGGGCCTCCGGGGCCGGTGGAGTCGGTGGGGCCTCCGGGGCCGGTGGGGCGCCCGGGGCCGGCGGTGGAGCCGGTGGAGTCGGTGGGGCCTCCGGGGCCGGTGGGGCGCCCGGGGCCGGTGGGGCCCTTGGGCCGTCCGGGGCCCGTGGGGCCGGTGGGGCCGAACTCCGGGAGGTCCTCGGCCGGCCCGTCGTGCCCGTTGTCCACAGTTCCGTTCCCTGTCGGGTCGTTCGCGGTCCGGCCGCGGCCGGTCCGGTCGTTCTCGTCCAGCGGCCGGTCGGGCCCCTGCTCGTACTCCCTCATGCCGTGGCCTCCATGGCGACGCGCAGCGCCGCGATGCCACGTGACCCGTACGCCTTGACCGAGCCGAGCGATATGCCCAGGGTCTCGGCGACCTGCGCCTCGGTCATGTCCGCGAAGTACCGCAGCACCAGCACCTCGCGCTGACGGCGCTGGAGGCCCTTCATGGCCTTGATCAGCGCGTCGCGCTCCAGCTGGTCGTACGCCCCCTCCTCGGCGCTCGCCATGTCCGGCATGGGCTTGGAGAGCAGCTTCAGTCCCAGGATGCGGCGGCGCAGCGCGGACCGGGACAGGTTGACCACGGTCTGGCGGAGATACGCCAAGGTCTTCTCGGGGTCGCGGACACGGCGCCGCGCCGAGTGGACGCGGATGAACGCCTCCTGGACGACGTCCTCGCACGAGGCGGTGTCGTCGAGGAGCAGCGCGGCGAGACCCAGCAGCGACCGGTAGTGGGCGCGGTAGGTCTCGGTGAGGTGGTCGACGGTCGTCCCCGCGGTGGCCGTCGTCTCGCCGGCGGCGCTCTGGGCGCCGCGCTGGGACGGGACGGACGGGATGGGGGTCGTACGCCTAGCTGCGGGCATGGGCGCGATCACCGGCATGCCACCGGGCCGGCGGGGCCGCCGGACGGGGCGCACCGCGCCCATGCCGGTGCCCGCAACCGCTCCGACCGCTCCCGCCCCTGTCCCGCGGGCGCGGAGCGGTGCCACCGCCGTGATGTCGAGTACCTCTGCCACGCCTGTTGGACACGCTTCCCCCCGTCAGGGTTGTACGCGCACGCGGCCGCTTTTGACGGTGCGACGTCTGCCCTCATGCGTACCCGCTCTTCCCCATGCCCCGATGCCCCCGTGCCGCGATGCCGCGCGTGCCGAGGGGCGAACCCATAGACGCCTTCCGCCCGGCCGCCGGTTGCGGCACGGGAACGGCGTCGTCGAACACGCCACCGCCCCGGTTCACCTGGCGCAGATCGCCTGCCTGCTCACAGGGCGTTCACAGATCCTACAAAGTTCCGGCGGCCGGTTCACCGCCGATTTACGCGGGGAATCCGGCGGCCACCGCCTCTGCGATCTGTACGGCGTTCAATGCTGTGCCTTTGCGCAGATTGTCGCCGCAGACGAACAGCTCCAGCGCCCGTTCGTCGTCCGGCGACCGCCGCACCCGCCCGACCCAGGTCGGGTCGGTGCCCACGACGTCGGCGGGCGTCGGGAAGTCGCCCGCGGCGGGGTCGTCGTACAGCACCACGCCCGGCGAGGTCGCCAGGATCTCGTGCGCCCGCGCGACCGTCACCTCCCGCTCGAAGCGCGCGTGCACGGACGCGGAGTGCGCGCCGATCACGGGCACCTGGACGCAGGTCGCCGCGACGCGCAGCTCCGGCAGGTCCAGGACGCGGCGGACCTCGCTCCGCACCCGCAGCTCCTCCGCGGCCCAGCCGCCGTCGCGGGCCGCCCCGGAGGTGCCCGCCCAGGGCACCACGTTCAGCGCCAGCGGGGCGGGGAAGGGCCCGGTGCCGTCGCCCACGGCCCGGCGCACGTCCCCGGGGGCGGTGCCCAGCTCCGTACCGGCGACCAGCGAGAGCTGGGAGCGCAGCGCGGCGACCCCGGCGCGCCCGGCGGCGCCCGCGGCCCGGTACGAGGAGACGACCAGCTCGCTCAGCCCGAACTCGGCGTGCAGCGCGCCCACCGCGACGACGAGCGTCAGGGTGGTGTCGCCGGGGGCGGCGATGATGCCCCGGGGGCGTACGCGGGCGCAGTGCGGGTTGATCTCGGGGACGACCAGCGGGACGTCCGGGTCCTCCCGGAAGGCCGGCGAGGTGTCCACGACGACGGTGCCCTGGGCGGCGGCGATCGGCGCCCACTGGGCGGCCACGGTCTCCGGCACCAGGAACAGCGCCACGTCGGCGCCCCGGAGGGCCTCCTCGGACAGGGCGAGGACCTCGACCTCCTCGCCGCGTACGGCCAGCTTGCGGCCGGCCGAGCGGGGGGAGGCGAGGAGCCGGATGTCGCCCCAGACGTCGGCGTGCTGCGACAGGATCCGGAGCGTCACCGCGCCGGCGGCCCCGGTCGCTCCCACGACCGCGAGCGCCGGCCTGCGGTGGGTCACCGGCCCCACCGGGCCGTCACCGCCCGGCCCGGGCGGTTCACCCGGGCCGGGCGGGACAGCTGGAGGGACCAGTGCGACCGGTTTCTCACCGGCCGGTGCCGCCGTAGACGACGGCCTCGTCGGAGTCGGAGTCCAGACCGAAGGCGGTGTGGACGGCGCGGACGGCCTCGTTGACGTCGTCCGCGCGGGTGACCACCGAGATGCGGATCTCGGAGGTCGAGATCAGCTCGATGTTCACCCCGGCGTCGGACAGCGCCTCGAAGAAGAGCGCCGTGACGCCCGGGTTGGTCTTCATGCCCGCGCCGACCAGCGAGATCTTGGCGATCTGGTCGTCGTAGCGCAGCGACTCGAAGCCGATCAGCGTCTTCTGCTTCTCCAGCGCGTCGATGGCCTTGCGGCCCTCCGACTTGGGCAGCGTGAAGGAGATGTCGGTCAGCCCGGTCGACGCGGCGGAGACGTTCTGCACCACCATGTCGATGTTGATCTCGTTGTCCGCGATGGTGCGGAAGATCGCGGCGGCCTCGCCCGGCTTGTCCGGCACCCCGACGACGGTGATCTTCGCCTCGGAGGTGTCGTGGGCGACACCGGAGATGATGGCCTGCTCCACCTTGCGGTCCCCTCGCGGTTCGTTGCTGACCCACGTGCCCTGGAGGCCCGAGAAGGACGACCGGACGTGGATCGGGATGTTGTATCGGCGTGCGTACTCGACGCAGCGGTGCAGCAGCACCTTGGAGCCGGAGCTGGCGAGCTCCAGCATGTCCTCGAAGGAGATCCAGTCGATCTTCCGGGCCTTCTTCACGACCCGGGGGTCGGCGGTGAAGACGCCGTCGACATCGGTGTAGATCTCACAGACCTCGGCGTCGAGCGCCGCGGCGAGCGCGACGGCGGTCGTGTCCGAGCCGCCCCGCCCGAGGGTGGTGATGTCCTTCTTGTCCTGGGACACACCCTGGAAGCCGGCGACGATGGCGATGTTGCCCTCGTCCAGCGCCGTACGGATCCGGCCCGGCGTGACATCGATGATGCGCGCTTTGTTGTGGACCGAGTCGGTGATGACGCCCGCCTGGCTGCCGGTGAACGACTGGGCCTCGTGGCCCAGGTTTTTGATCGCCATGGCCAGCAGCGCCATGGAGATGCGCTCTCCGGCGGTCAGCAGCATGTCGAACTCACGCCCGGCAGGGATCGGCGATACCTGCTCGGCGAGATCGATCAACTCGTCCGTCGTGTCGCCCATCGCCGAAACCACGACGACCACCTGGTGGCCGTTCCTCTTGGCATCGACGATTCGCTTGGCGACGCGCTTGATGCCCTCGGCATCGGCAACGGAGGAGCCTCCGTACTTCTGCACGACAAGGCCCACGTGCGCTCCTCGCTCAGTCCGTTTGCGGTCGGTTCAGTTTAACGAGCGGCCGGGAATCGCCCCCGCCATACCACATCGTGAGATGTCCCGCTCACCACGTGATCAGCGCGGGGGCGCTTCACGGCCGCTCGGGCTGTGCCTGCCCCTCTCCGGGCCAGGTACGCGCAATGTGTGCCGGGTCACCCCGGTGCCGGAGCCCCCGGGGCCACAGTGACGGGCCCCGCCCGGAGCCCCCGGGGGCGGACCCGGACACGCCTCGGGCCCGGCCGTACGGCATCGGGTGCCGTGCGGCCGGGCCCGGGAGACCTGGCTGCCGAGAGGGAGCGAGGGTCAGGTCACGCTGCGCATGCCCAGCGGGCCGAGGATCTCGCGGGCCATCACCCGGCCCGCCTCCTCCGCGAGGGCGTCCTCGGTGAGGTCCTCGTCCGTGTCGAGCCCGTCCAGCTCCGCCAGCGGCTGGTCCAGCCGGACGTGGGACACCAGGGACTGGAGGGCCCGCAGGGTCGCCGAGGCGGTCGGACCCCAGTTGGAGAAGTACGAGAACTGCCACCACCACAGGGCCTCGGTGGTGCGCCCCGCGCGGTAGTGGGCCAGGCCGTGGCGCAGGTCCATGATGATGTCGGCCAGGTTGTCGGAGATCCGGCACGGTACGGGCGCCTTGCGCGGCTCGTACGGGTCGAAGACCTCCGAGAAGACGTCCACCGGCTCCAGCATGGCCGCGAACCGCATCCGCAGGTCGTCGACGTCCAGGTCGGGGCCGGTGTCCGGTTCGTACCGCTCCTCGGGGACGATGTCCTCGTGGGCGCCCAGCCGGCCGCCGGCGAGCAGCAGCTGCGAGACCTCCAGCAGCAGGAACGGGACGGCGCTGTCGGGCTCGTCCCCCTTGGCCACTTCCGTGGTGGCGACGATGAAGGACTCGATCGAGTCGGCGATCTGGACCGCGAAGCTGTCGGGGTCCAGCGAGTGCGCGTGGAGTGTGGCGTCAGACATCGAGGAGTCGTCTCCCTTCGAACGCACGCCCGAGCGTGACCTCGTCGGCGTATTCCAGGTCTCCGCCAACGGGGAGTCCGCTGGCGAGGCGCGTGACCTTCAGGCCCATGGGCTTGACCATGCGCGCCAGGTACGTCGCGGTGGCCTCCCCCTCCAGGTTGGGGTCGGTCGCCAGGATCAGCTCGGTGACCGTTCCGTCCGCCAGACGGGCCAGCAGCTCCCGGATCCGCAGGTCGTCGGGGCCGACGCCCTCGATCGGGCTGATCGCGCCGCCGAGGACGTGGTACCGCCCCCGGAACTCGCGCGTCCGCTCGATCGCGACGACGTCCTTCGGCTCCTCGACCACGCAGATGACCGCCTCGTCGCGGCGCGGGTCACGGCAGATGCCGCACCGCTCCTCCTGGGCCACATTGCCGCACACGGCGCAGAACCGGACCTTGTCCTTGACCTCGAGGAGGGCATGGGCGAGGCGGCGGACGTCGGTGGGCTCGGCCTGGAGGATGTGGAAGGCGATCCGCTGGGCGCTCTTCGGACCGACGCCTGGGAGCCTGCCCAGCTCGTCGATGAGGTCCTGAACCACGCCTTCGTACAACGGAACGCCTCTCGTGGAGTGCTGTGATGCTTACGGTAGTTGCTGCGCGTACGGGTTAGAAGGGCGGGGCCGCCCGTCCGGCGCGTGTACGCCGCACGGACCGGCGCCCCGGGTCCCGCCTGACGCCCGAGGCCGGGGGCCCGGGGGCCGGGGGCTCGGGGGGCCGGGGCCCGGACGGACCGCCGCCCCGGGAGGTCCTAGATCCCCAGGCCCGGGATGCCGCCGCCGCCCAGGCCCTGCGCGAGCGGGCCGAGCTTGGCCTGCTGGAGCGCCTGGGCGTTCTCGTTCGCCGCCTGCACGGCGGCGACGACCAGGTCGGCGAGGGTCTCGGTGTCCTCGGGGTCGACCGCCTTGGGGTCGATCACCAGGGAGCGCAGCTCGCCGGAGCCGGTCACGGTGGCCTTCACCAGGCCGCCGCCCGCCTGCCCGTCGACCTCGGTGTGCGCCAGCTCCTCCTGGGCGCGGGCGAGGTCCTGCTGCATCTTCTGGGCCTGCTGGAGGATCTGCTGCATGTTGGGCTGGCCACCACCGGGAATCACGGTCACTCCTGGCATTCGACGACGAGTGTTCGGTATGCCGAGCCTACGTGGTCACCGGACGGTGCGCCCCCTCCACCCGGCCTCACTCTTTCGAGTGCATTGGTGGCGATGTCGGGCGAGCCCCCTAGCTGATCACGACGCCTTCGCGGGCGGAAATCCCGCGATACCGTCCGTCCGGCCCACCGTTCGGCGGTAGGAAAGGGCATGCGCATCAGTACCGCAGTACCCACAGGCGCACCGCACCGCCCGTACGTCACGGAACGCTTGTCACGGATCGCACGTCACGGATTGTCACGCAGAGCGCAGAGGAGTGCCCCGGTGAGCCAGCCGGAGATGCAGCCCGGGGGCCCCGCCCGGGGGGAGGGCGACGGCCGCGGGAGATACGGCGGCCCCGGCGGCGATCTGACCGGGCGGCCCTTCCCGCTCGGGGACTGGGGCGAGCCGGCGGAGCGGCTGGACGAGCTCTACCGGTGGGTCGAGGAGCGGGCGCTGTGCACGGCCGGGTGGTATCTGGCGGACCGGTCCTGGAAGCGGCGCGGCGCGCGGGCCCTGCGGGCCGGTACGGCGCTGGGGGCGGTCGCCGGCGCCGGGCTGCCGCTGCTGGACCTGACGGGCACCGTGGACGGGGCGGCCGGGTGGGGGTACGTGTCCCTGCTGCTGGCCGCCGCGTGTGTGGCCTGCGACCGGTACTTCGGCCTCACCTCGGGCTGGATGCGCGACGTGGCGACCGCGCAGGCGGTGCAGCGGCGGCTCCAGGCGCTCCAGTTCGACTGGGCGGCGGAGAGCATCCGGGAGGTGCTGGGCCCGGCCGAGGGCACGGCAAGCGAGGCGGCGGAGCGGTGCCTCGGCATCCTGCGGCGGTTCTCGGAGGACGTGACGGAGCTGGTGCGGGCGGAGACGGCCGACTGGATGGTGGAGTTCCGGTCGGGGCCCGCGCCGCTGGGGACGCAGTCGACGCTGTCGTACGCGCCGCCGCGGGCGGAGAGCGGCGCGCACCCCTCCGGCCGCCTCCCGCTCCCGCCCGGCACCCGGCCGAACATGCCCCGGCAGCGCCCGCCGGAGCCCCGCTGAGCCGTACTGCCGTACTGCCCGTAGCGAGTCAGCTGAAGATGATCATTGAGCCCTGGCCGAGGCTCCGGGTGGCCGCCGCGTGCAGCCCGAGCCACACGTGCCGCTCCCGGGCGAAGGGGTTGTCGTCGTACGGGACCGGCCCCGCGGGTTCCTCCAGGGCCGTGGGGCGCTCCGGGGGGTGGGGCGCGGCCGGCGGGTTCGCCGGGTCGATGCCGATGGAGGGGGCGACGTACTCCAGCTCGCGCAGCAGCCCCTGGGCGGAGCCGAGCGGTCCGCCGCCCGCCAGCAGCTCCTCGCCGGACAGCGGCGCGGGGAAGTCGACGGGGACGTACGCGCCGGCGTGGTCGTAGTGCCAGACCAGGTGCGACTGCTGGGCGGTCGACTCGAACATCTCCAGGAGCTGCTCGTAGTCCCCGCCCAGTTCGTCGACCGGGGTGACGGCCAGGCCGCAGATCTGGAGCAGGTAGGCGCGGCGCAGGAAGTGCAGGGCGTCGTAGTCGAACCCGGCGACCGGGGCGACGTCGCCGGACAGCCCGGGCATGTAGGCGAAGACGGGGACGGTCGGCAGGCCGGCTTCGGTGAGGGCCTTGTCGTACGCGGCGATCTCTTCCGCGAACGGGTTGTCGGGGCTGTGGCACAGCACGTCGACGAGGGGGACCAACCACAGGTCACAGGCCAAGGGAGACTCGCTCTCCTTCAGTTGTGCGGCTACGTCGGGCGGTCGGAACAGGTTAGTGCGCGCGGCGCGCGCTCCTCGCGCGTGCACCGCCGCCGGGTGCCCCCGGCGCCCGGGTGCTTCCGCGCGCCGGGTTCCCCTCCCCTACCCACCCGTCATGAGCGGTAAGAGCGCCGGGGCGGCCGTACGGACGGCGTCGACCGCGCGGCGCGGTCCGTCCGGGCGTCAGCGCGGTCCGTCCAGGTGGTCCGCCCAGCGCAGGCAGTGCGCGTGGTACGCGTCGAGGGCGGCCGTCACGGCGTCCGGTTCGCCGAGCGTCACCGCGTCGACCAGCGCCTCGTGGCCGTTCCAGAGCCAGGCGCGGGGCTCGCGGGCGGCGCGCAGGTGCGGGACCGCGAAGACCCACGCCTGGACGCGGAGCCGGTGCAGGAAGTCGGCGATGTAGCGGTTGGCGACGAAGCCGCTGAGCTCGCGCCAGAACCGGAGGTCGTACCCGATCAGGATGTCGAGGTCCCCGGCGCGCGCCGCCCGCGCGGCCTCCTCCGCCCGCCGCCGTACCGACACGAGCGGCGCCCCGCGCGCGTGGAGGTCGCCGACGCGCTCGCACAGCCGCTGGAAGATGCCGTCCACGATCAGCGCCCGGGCCTCGACCATGCCCCGGTAGTCGTCCACCGAGAAGCGGTGGACGCGGAACCCCCGGTGCTGGTCGGAGTCGAGGAGGCCCTGCGCGGTGAGGTCGACCAGGGCTTCCCGTACGGGTGTCGCGGACACCCCGTACTGCTCCGCTATGTGCTTGACGGTGAATTCCTGGCCCGGCTGGAGACGCCCCGCGAGCACCTCGTCACGCAGCGCGTCCGCGACCTGCTGGCGCAGGGTGCTGCGGGTCACAGCTCCGCTCGCGGGCATGGTTCCTGGCCCCCTCCGTCCGGCTCCGGACACCTTAAGCCAGCCGGAGGGGGCGCTCGGAGGCGCGGTTACGCGGTGTGCTCGTCGGCCACCGCGAGGGCGGCGTCGAGGGCGGCCAGGCCCTCCTTGGCCTCGGCCTCGGTGATGTTGCAGGCAGGGACGGCGTGGGTGCGGTTCATGTTGATGAAGGGCCACAGGCCGTTCTTCTTGCAGGCCGCGCCGAAGGCCGCCATGGGGGCGTTGGCCTCGCCCTGGGCGTTGTACGGGACCAGGGGCTCGCGCGTCTCGCGGTCGCGTACGAGGTCGAGGGCCCAGAAAGCGCCGAGGCCCCGCACCTCGCCGACGGAGGGGTGGCGCTCGGCCAGCTCGCGCAGACCGGGGCCGAGGATGTTCTCGCCGAGGTGGGCGGCCTGCTCGACGACCTTCTCGTCCTCCATGACCTGGATGGTGGCGACGGCGGCGGCGCAGGCGAGCGGGTGGCCGGAGTAGGTGAGGCCGCCGGGGTAGGGCCGCTTGTCGAAGGTGGCGGCGATCTCGGCGGAGATGGCGACGCCGCCGAGCGGCACATAGCCGGAGTTGACGCCCTTGGCGAAGGTGAGCAGGTCGGGCACCACGCCGAAGTGGTCGGCGGCGAACCACGCGCCCGTGCGGCCGAAGCCCGCCATGACCTCGTCGAGGATGAGGACGATGCCGTACCGGTCGCAGATCTCGCGCACGCCGGGGAGGTAGCCGGGCGGCGGGGTCATGATGCCGGCGGTGCCGGGGACGGTCTCCAGGATGATCGCGGCGATGGACTGCGGCCCCTCGAACGCGATGGTGTCCTCCAGGTGCGCCAGGGCGCGCTCGCACTCCTGCGCCTCGGTCTCGGCGTAGAAGGGCGAGCGGTAGAGGAAGGGCGCCCAGAAGCGCACGACGCCGGCGGAGGCGGTGTCGGAGGCCCAGCGGCGGGGGTCGCCGGTGAGGTTGATCGCGGTGGAGGTGGCGCCGTGGTACGAGCGGTAAGCGCTCATGATCTTGGGGCGGCCGGTGTGCAGCCGGGCCATCCGGGCGGCGTTCTCGACGGCCTCGGCGCCGCCGTTGGTGAAGAAGATCTTGTCGAGGTCGCCCGGCGTGCGCTCGGCGATGAGGCGTGCGGCCTCGGAGCGGACGTCGATGGCGAAGGCGGGCGCGAAGGTGGTGAGCCGGGCCGCCTGCTCCTGTATCGCGGCGACCACCCGGGGGTGCTGGTAGCCGATGTTGGTGTAGACGAGGCCGCTGGTGAAGTCGAGGTAGCGGTTTCCGTCGTAGTCCCAGAAGTACGCCCCCTCGGCGCCGGCGACGGCGAGCGGGTCGATCAGGCCCTGGGCGGACCAGGAGTGGAAGACGTGCGCCCGGTCGGCGGCCTTGACGGCGGCGCCGGCCGCGGGGTCGGCCGGAGTGGCGGGTGTGGCATGAGGGGTCATGCGGCCCAGGGTAAGGACGGGCTGGTGTGCGCCGGTATGGCCATCTTGTATGCCGGAAGGCACGGAGGTCGGCAGGGTGTCGGGCCGGATGGGCGAGGGTGTTGACAGGATGCTGTCGAGATGACAGGATTCTGTCATCGGAAGGGTGGGTGGACGGGGTGGGTCTCGCTCCGGCCGGCCGCCCGCACGGACCGCAGGAGGCGACCATGTCCGGCAGCACTCCCCGCACCTCCACCCCCCGCACCGTCCACCTCGGGGTGTACGACACCCTGGCCGACTGGGAGACGGGTCACGCCACGGCGTGGCTGGCCCGCGCCGGGTTCGAGATCCGCACGGTCGGCCCCGGCACCGACCCGGTGACCAGCATCGGCGGGCTGCGCATCGTGCCCGATCTCGCCCTGGCCGAGCTGCGGCCCGAGGACAGCGCGATGCTCCTGCTCCCCGGCGCCGACCTGTGGGACACCAGTGACGACCTGGCGCCCTTCGCGGCCACCGCGCGGACCTTCCTCGACGCGGGCGTGCCGGTCGCCGCGATATGCGGGGCCACGGCGGGGCTCGCCCGCGAGGGCCTGCTCGACGACCGCCCCCACACCAGCGCGGTCTCCTTCTACCTGGCGGCCACCGGCTACCGGGGCGGGGCGCACTACGTCGACACGGACGCCGTCACCGCCGGCGACCTCATCACCGCCGGGCCCACCGAGCCGGTGGCCTTCGCCCGCGAGGTGCTGGGGAGGATGGGCGCCTTCCAGGGCGCGCAACTCGACGCCTGGTACCGGCTGTTCCACGACTCCGACCCCGCGGCCTACGAGGAACTGAACGCATGACACGAGTGGAACGGCGGCTTCAGGAGCTGCTCAGCAGCACGGCGCTCGGGGTGTTCCGGCTGAACGGCCAGTTCCTCGCCGTCTCCGAGAAGCTGGCCCGGCCGGCCGGGATCACCGCCTCGTGGTGGCAGGTCCTGGGCGCGGTGCTGCGGGAGCCGCTGCCGGTGTCCGGCATCGCCCGCGCGATGGGGATCACCCGGCAGAGCGTCCAGCGGATCGCGGACCTGCTGGTCGAGGAGGGGCTCGCCGAGTACCGCCCCAACCCGGCGCACCGGCGCGCCAAGCTGCTCGCGCCGACGCCCCTGGGGCGGGACACGATCGCCCGGATAGAGCCGGGCCACGCGGAGCTGGCCGACCGGCTGGCCGCCGAGCTGGGAGAGGAGGCGTTCGCCGAGACGGCGGCGGTGCTGGAGCGCCTGTCGGAGGCGCTGGAGGCGGTGGCAGCCACACAGGACGGCGCCGGCCGGCGGGCGTGAACGGCTGGGCGTGGTAAGCCGGTTGGCGTGGCGGCCGGGGGGCGGCTGGGTGCGCGCGGTGCTGCCGGGTGCGCGGTGGGCGGAGGCGTCTGGGTGCGCGGTGGGTGGCTCGGCTGCTGTGCGGTCGGGTGCGCGGTAGGCGGAGGCGGCTGGGTGCGTGGGGCGGCCGGGTGCGGTGCACGTGGGGCGGCCGGTTGAGTGGTGGGCGGGGGCGTTCCGGGGGGTGGGTGGGGGGGCGGGGGGGGGTAGGGTGGCCCCCTCGTTGGAGAAGCGACTCGGGAGGTGAGACCCATCAACGCCAGGTCAGGCCGGGCTCTCCCCTCTCACGGCTCGTAGGAAAACGGGTCACACCCCGGGAGCGCCCGCACGCGTCCCGAAAGGCTTGCGCCCCATGTCCGTGACACCCGTTTCACCCTCCCTCTCCACCACCACCGCCCGTCTCCGCGCCGCCGGCTGCGTCTTCGCCGAGGACGAGGCCGCGCTGCTGCACTCCTCCGCCCGCACGCCCGCCGAACTCGACGGCATGGTCGAGGCCCGGGCGGCCGGGCGACCGCTCGAACACGTCGTGGGATGGGCCGAGTTCCGGGGCCTGCGGTACGCCGTGGACGCGGGAGTGTTCGTGCCGCGCCGCCGCACCGAGTTCCTGGTCGACCAGGCCGAGCTGCTCGCCCCGGCCGGGGCGGTGGTGGTGGACCTCTGCTGCGGTTCGGGGGCGCTCGGCGCGGCCCTGGCGGCCGGGCTGGGCGGCGCCGAGCTGTACGCCGCCGACATCGATCCGGCCGCCGTGCGGTGCGCCCGGAGGAACGTCACGGCAGCCGGGGGCCGGGTGTACGAGGGGGACCTGTTCGCGCCCCTGCCGGCCGGGCTGCGGGGCCGGGTGGACGTCCTGCTCGCCAACGTCCCCTACGTACCGACCGGGGAGGTCGAGCTGCTGCCCGCCGAGGCGCGGGTGCACGAGGCGCGGGTGGCGCTGGACGGGGGCGCGGACGGGCTGGACGTGCTGCGCCGGGTGGCCGCCGAGGCGCCCGGGTGGCTGGCGCCCGGCGGGAGCCTGCTGTTCGAGACGAGCGAGCACCAGGCCGCCGCCGCCACCGAGGTGGCCACCGCCGCCGGGCTGGCCGCGCGTGTGGTGACGTGCGAGGACCTGTACGCCACGGTGGTCATCGCGACACGGGTGTGACGTCCGGGCGGAAGGCGGCGGTGTTCTCCGCGGCCCACTGGTGGAACGTCCGGGCGGGCGAGCCGGTGAGTGCGGGGACGGTGTCGCGGACGGCGAGCAGCTCGTCGTTGACGTCGCCGCCGGTCACGTCCAGCACCGCGTCGGCGACCTCGGCCCCGAGGAGGGCGGCCATGGTCCGGTGGGCCTCCGCCCGGGTGGTCTCGGCGCAGCGCACCTCCCGTCCCAGGGCGGCGGCGAGGGCGGCCACCTGACGGCGGGGGGTGATGCGTTCGGGGCCGGTCAGTGCGTAGGTGCGCCCGTGGTGGCCGGGTTCGGTCAGCGCCACGCGGGCGACCGCCGCGACGTCGGCGGGGTGGATGGTGGGGAGCCCGATGTCGGCGTACGGGACCCGGACCGTTCCGTGCGTGCGCACGGAGTCCGCCCACCACAGGGCGTTGGAGGCGAACTGCGTCGGCCGCAGCACGGTCCAGGACATGCCGCTGTCCCGGACCAGCCGCTCGGTCTCCGCGTTGGCGCGGGCCGGCCCCAGGTGGGGGTGCGACTGAACGGTGAGGGACGAAACGAGCACCAGGTGTTCCACCCTCGCCCGCCGGGCGGCGCCGATCACCTCGGCGTCGGCGCCCAGCCCCGCCGGCAGGAACAGCGCCCGCACCCCCTCCAGCGCGGGCCGCAGGGACCCGGCGTCACCGAGGTCGCCCGCCCACGCCTCCACCCCGTCGGGGAACGCCCCCGGCGCCGGGGCCCGGCTGAGCGCCCGCACCGGCCCGGCACCGCGCGCCCGCAGCTCGCGGACCAGTGCGCGGCCGATGTTCCCGGTGGCTCCCGCAATGAGGATCATGACCCTGCTCCCGTCGGTCGGTGGATCGGTGGATCGGTGCATCGGTAGGACGTCGACGGGAGGGACGCTAGGACCTCAAGCGGACTTGACCTCAAGAGGACAGCAGGTGTTCCAGGGCGAGCACCGTGCTGCCCGCGGAGTACCAGCGCATCCTGGCCGCGGCGCGGCAGGCCGCCGGCCGCTCAACTGAGGGACTTCCGGTAGCAGTTGAGTTCGGTGTGCTCCGAAACAACCGTCACGCCGAAAGCCCTGACGGCCTTGTCCAACCCCGACACCGAACATTCACGAATACATCGCAGGACCCGGTCAGCGTTCGCGGCCACCGCGCACGGGACGATACGCGATCGAATGTACGTTGGATCCAGCTTGCGGGAACGCACCACACGCGCGATCAAGCACGCCCAAGTACATACACGCCAAAGGGGAATCACCATGCTGCCCACCCGAATAACGACGTCCATCGCGATCGCCGCGCTAGTGGCTGGTGGTGCCGTCATGACCGCTCCCGCACAGCCGGCATCGGCATCGACATCGACATCGGTGTCGGTGTCGACATTGGCAGCGGCCGAGGACGCCAACTGCCGTACGACGCCGGGGGCGACCCGGCCCTTCTACCCCGGGGATTCCGCCGGTGAGACGTACGACAGCACGTTCCACAACAGTGTGGCCGTGCCGCCGGGTCTGTACAGCGGCGGGTTCGTTCCGCAGGGTCTGGCGTACTGGAACAACTGGGACGGGACGAGCGAAGACGTCCTGCTGATCTCGGCGTACCACTCGAGCGGTGACGGCGCGAGCGCGATCTGGGGCATCGCCCTGAGCGGCCCCCGCCGGGGCGAGAGCCTCGGTCACATGCTGATCCCCAAGACCCATGCGGGCGGTGTGGTCGTGACCGGCGGTCACGTGTACGTCAGCGGCGAGGGCAGCGTGAAGTACTGGTCGACCGCCACCGTGCGTGCGGAGCTGGCGGGCGCCAACACCAACAAGGTGATCCAGCCGAAGGGTACGCAGGACATCGCCGGCAAGGGTTCGTTCCTCGGACTCGGCGGTGGCGAGGGCACCACCTTGTGGACCGGTGACTTCTCCGACACGAGCCACCAGAGCATGTGGCAGTACTCGACAAGCAGCACCGGTGCACTGACGTACACCGGCAAGAAGCGCTGGGTGCCGACGAAGACCCAGGGCATGGCGGTCGTGGGCGACAAGTACATCTTCGCCACGTCGCTCGGCCGCAACAAGCGCAGCAACGTCTGGGTGCGACCCACGTCGTACGAGACGGACATCACCGACGGGACGGCTTTCTGCATGCGCGCCCCCTCGATGATGGAGGGCCTGGCGTACGGCAACTCCGACGGCAACGAGCACGTCTGGGCGCTCTTCGAGAGCGGAGCCGAGCCGTACGGGAGCGACCCGACGACCCTCAACAAGATCACGAACATCCACTGGGCCGGCGGATCCGAGCTGGCCGGGCTGTACGGCCAGGGCGACTGACACCATCGTCGTGCAGTGAGCGGTGCGCATCGTGCAGTTGCCGGTCGCCCACGAAGCCGTGGCCTCAAGAGGACAGCAGGCGTTCCAGGGCGAGCACCGTGCTGCGGAGCAGGGCGGGGTGGACGAACCGGCCGTCGGCAGGGGGCGGGCAGCGCCAGGCGAGGGGCCAGGTGTTCCCGTGCAGCGCGGGCACCGGCAAATAGCTCACCGTGCCGTGGCAGGCGTTGAACGGCATCGCCCAGCGCGGCCACGCGCGCCGCGCGGTGCTGCCCGGCGGCAGCAGGAAGTACACCCCCCGCCGGCCGTTCGCCTCCACGACGATCGGCCCCGGGTCGCCGGACGTCATCTGCTCCATGACGTCGGCGACCCGGCGCCCGCCGTCCCCGTCGACGCGTACGGCGTCGAATTGCACACCCGCCTTGCGAAGTTGAAAACCGGACGCCGGAACCCAGGCGTTCTCTGCGTGGCAACTTGGCGCATTCACAAGGACATTGTGGAAGGTCGCCGCTACCGTTTCCCCCGACTGCGGAAATCCGTCGAGACCGCATTGACCTGCGGGAACGGCACCCAAGGGCAGTCGAATCCGGCGTGGTCTGGTTGTGACCGGTTGAGACCGGTTGAAATCGAGGCGGTGACGCAATTTGGCCCGAAGTGAGAACAAGGAAACGGCGAGCGCGGTGATGCGGCTCGTGGCGGAGATGGCCCGCAAATTACGCGTCCGGAAGGGGTGGACCCAGGAGCAGCTCGGCAAGGAGACCGGCTTCACGGCAGCCGCGATCAGCGCCATGGAGACCTGCGCCCAGCCCGCCAGCGACACCATGCTGGTGGCCCTGGACCGGGCGCTCGGCGACGGTCTCGGCCTCTTCGAGGCCGCGCGGGTGTATGTCCGGCTGGAGAAGTACCCGGAGCAGTTCAAGGGCTACGCCCCGCTGGAGCAGAAGGCGGTCAGCCTGTCCCTGTACGCCACGCTGGTTGTGCACGGGTTGTTCCAGACGGAGGCGTACGCGCGGGCGTTGATCGGCGGCGGCTACCCGCCGCTGCCCGAGCAGCGGGTCGAGGAGCTGGTCGAGGCGCGGATGGCGCGCAGCGCCCTCTTCGAGCGGGAGCCGCTGCCGCTGGTCGAGCTGATCCTGGAGGAGTCCGTCCTGCGGCGGACCATCGGCGACGCGGACGTCATGCGCGAGCAGCTGGCCCACCTCGCGGACTGCGCCCGGCGGCGGAACGTGACCCTCCAGGTGCTGCCCCTGGACTGCGGGCTGAGCGGGGAGCACGCTGGTGACCGAGGGGACATCAACCTTGTCGAGACACAGGAGCATGACCACCTCGTGTACCTGGAGATCCAAGCCGAGAGCCTTTTGATCAAGGACCGCGCCAAGGTGAGTACGTACAGCCAGCGGTATGCGAAGATCCGAGCTCAGGCGCTGGGCCCTGGTGAATCGCTGGGCCTCCTCGAGCAGTTGGCAGGAGAACTTAGATGAGCGGCACCCTGCGGTGGTTCAAGTCGAGTTACAGCGACAGCGGCGGTGGTAACTGCGTCGAGGTGGCCTTCGACTGGCGTACCTCCTCATACAGTGACGACAGTGGCGGTAACTGCGTCGAGGTCGCCGCTTGTCCGCACGCCGTGCACGTCCGTGACTCCAAGAACCCCGGCGGCCCCTCCCTCGCCCTCGCCCCGGCGGCCTGGGGCGCCTTCCTCGACTGGGCCGAGTAGGGCGCGGGGCCCGGGCGCGCTCCGGGCCCCGCGTCGATCGGCTCGTCAGGGTTGTTCGGGCAGCCTGATCGTCCGTACGAGCGGCATGTCCGCGTACAGCTCGGGCTTCGCCGTCAGCACCGGTCGGCCGTCCGGCCAGTCCGGCGTCGGACGGGACAGATGGATCGCGTGGCCGAGCCGCCACTCCACCCCGTCCCGCATCAGCGCTCCCACAGCGCAGACGCCCGCGAAATCGAGCTCCACGATCTCGGCGGCCGGCAGCGCGCCCACATGCTCGGCGAGGCCCTTACGGACACCGTCCGCAGCCGTGAGGCACATGGCGGGAACGTAGACGTGCCGGGTGGGGCCGCGCTGGGTGTTCGCGATGAACTGGGAAGCCAGGACGTTGCCCGAGCCCAGAGCCAGCAGAGCGGACTCGTCGTACACGACGGCGGTGGACCGGGTCACAGGCTGTCCACAGGCCGCCCGGCCTCCAACTCCTGCCAGACCTGCTCCACTCGGTCGTGATCCTGGTCCGTGAGCGTGACGCCGAAGTGCGTCTCGCAGTACGCCTTCGTCTCCTCGTACCGCCTCCGGAGTTCTTCCTTGGTGGGCGTCGCTCCGGCCAGCTCGGCGATCAGATCCCGCATCGTCATGCCGCGCTCCCGCGCGAGCACCATGAGACGGTCACGGACAGCGGGATCAACCTTGACGGTGGTGTCGGCCATGACGGCAGTATACCGGCGGTATACCGTCTCGGGCGGGTCCAGCAATGCGGTCATTTCGACCCTTTCTTTCAGGTGACCCGGCCGCCGCTCGGCGGCCGGGAGTCTTCAGCGGCGGCGCAGGACCTGCCGGACCGACGCGCCGCCGCGCAGCGCCGCCGCGACGAACCCGGCGACGGCGGGCGTGGCGGGCTCGCAGCGGGCGCAGGAGGCCCCCTCGGGCACCGGCACGCCGCAGACGCCGCACTCGGGGCGCACGGGCGCCGCCGGGCGCGGTGCGGGCTTCTTGCGGCGGAGGCGGTCGGCCACCAGGGCGGCGGGGGCGTGGACGCGGGCGGGCAGGCCGGAGGTGAGCGCCTCGCGGATCAGGGCGTCACTGGCGCCGACCGCCCACCACTCCTCGACCAGGGTCCTCAGCCGTTCCGCCTCGCCCGCCCCCAGGGCGAGCCGTGGTTCGCTCCGGCCCAGTGAGGTGAGCAACCGGACGGCCGGGGAGGGAGGTTCTTGCACCCCCGTCTTTTCTCCCGGAGGGAGCGGGCCAGGTGCGCCGTGGTCCGGGTCACCGGAGGCCGGGTTTCCGGCCATTCCGGGGGCGGGCGCGGCGGCGGGGGCGGGAGCGGGCGCGGCGGCGGGGCCTGCGGCGGGCCGGGCGGACGGGCCGGGAGCGGGGGCTTCGGGGTCGTACGGGGTGTCGAAGACCTCGTACTCCGTGCGCAGTTGCCCGGTGCGGTCCCGGCGGGTCAGGCGGCGCAGGTAGCGGGCGTCCTCCAGCTCCCGGAGGGCGGCGGCGATCCGGTCGCGGCCTTCCTTGCGCTGTTCGGAGAGCTTGCGGATGCTCGCCCTGGCGCCGTTCGGAAGGCTCACCAGATAGGCGAGGAGGCCCACGGCGCACCACGAGATGGTGGCGTCGCGCAGCAGGGCGTTGCTGAAAGTGGTGAAGGCGCGCGTGGGCGCGGTACGGTAAACGCGCATTGGGAGGTAGTGCTCCTGGTGTCACGCCCCCGGATGTTGGCCCATCGCGGGGGCATTTCGTTTGGTGGTGCCGCGAATCTAGCGGCATGCGAGACGATCACCGCAATCAACAACCGTTCGTCATACAGTCATTCGGCACCCGAGGGCGGGAAACCCGGTTTCCGGTGCGACCTGCGGTTTTTCAGCAAAATGGGGTGGCCACCCGCCGGTGGCCACCCCTTCGTCATATGCCGAATTCACCCTTACGAGTGGGGCTCGGCAGAGCCCGTCACGCGTGCGTCTCAGCAGCTGAGGTTGGCGCCGGTCGGGACGCCGAGGATCTGGGTGAAGCGCTGGTAGTTGTTGATCCGGCTCTGGACCTGCGCCGGGTTCTTGCCGTCGCACTCCAGCGCGCCGTTGATGGAGCGGATCGTCTGGCCGAAGCCCGCGCCGTTCACCATGGCGTTGTGCGGGGTCATGGTGCCGGGGCCGTTCTGGGTGTTCCAGTACCAGAGGCCGGTCTTCCAGGCGACGGCCGGCTCGCGCTCGACGCGGTAGGGGTTGTTCAGCAGGTCGATGCCGAGGGCGTCACCCGCCGCCTTGTAGTTGAAGTTCCAGCTGAGCTGGATCGGGCCACGGCCGTAGTAGGCGGCCTGGCCGGCGGGGCAGCCGTAGGGCTGGTTGCGGTCGCAGTAGTGCGGGTAGTTGGCGGTGTTCTGCTCCACGATGTGGACCAGGCCGCCCGTCTCGTGGCTGACGTTGGCGAGGAAGGCGGCGGCCTCCTGCTTCTTCACCGTGTCGCTGCCCGTCTTGGCGAAGCCGGGGTAGGCGCTGAGGGCGGCGGTCAGGCCGCTGTAGGTGTAGAAGGAGTTCCGGTTCGGGAACATCTGGTTGAACTGGGCCTCGCTGACCACGAAGCCGGACGGGTCCGGGTTCGGGTTGCCGCCGCCTCCGCCGCAGGCGCCCTGGTCCGACCAGACGTCGGAGGAGCCGGGGCGCTCGTTCTGGGTCCACCATTTCGCCAGCCAGTTGCGGCCGTTGTACGAGGCGGTCTTGCCGCCCGTGTAGACGGTGGAGGAGTTCCACGCCGTCGCGCACTCGGCCGCCGAGGCGCTGGCGGGGACGGCGACGGCGAGGCCGGCGGCGGTGGCGAGGGCGGCGAGCAGGATCGTCAGACGTCGTAGCACAGACGTGTCCTTCCGTGGGGGTACGTGCCCGTGGGGGTTGTGCCCGTGGGGGAATGCCGTGGGGACGGCCGTGCGGGGCGGCCGTGCGGACGTGTCCCACCGAAGCGTGAGTGGTCTGTACCTGTCAAGGTCTAGACCAGAATGCGTCTCGATTGAACTTCATGCGAACTCCTGCTCACCACGCACGAGCCGGGCGGCTGGTCCGAGCTGCGCGAGAGCCGGGGCGAGATCACCGACTGGAAGCAGCTCGGCGGGCCCTCGCTGCCCGTCCTGCTCGTCAGCCGGGACGCCAACTCCGGTACGCGGGAGGTCTTCCAGCGGCGCGTCCTCGGCCGCAACGAGCCCGCCCAGTCCTCGCGCGACTGCGTCACCAAGGACGACGCCCGGGCGCCCGTCGTCCGCTGCGAGCTGGACTCCACCGAGCAGGTGCTGGCGACGGTCGCCCGGCTGCCCGGGGCGCTCGGCTACAGCGAGGCACGCGCGGGCACCGGCCTGACCGGACTGCACCGGCCGGCCATCGACGGGCGGGGCGCGAGCGTCGACGAGATCGGGACGCGGTCCTCCCCGTACCCGTACAAGGAGATCGAGTACGCCTACACCTACGGCCGGCCGCCCGCCGACTCGCTGACCGCGTCCTTCCTCACCCACCTCACCCGGGGCCTCGGGCAGGACGTCATCCGCACCCACGGCCATCTGCCGTGCGCGTCCCCCGAGGGGCTGCGGGTCTGCGGGGACGCGGACGGGGAGCCCGGTGAGCCCGCGAAGCGGAACTGACCGGACTCCCCGCGCGGAGTCGCCGACCCGGTCTAGAGGAAGGAGTTGATCTCGATCGTCTCGGTACGGCCGGGGCCGACGCCGATCGCGGAGATCGGCGCGCCGGACATCTCCTCCAGCGCCTTCACGTACGCCTGCGCGTTCTTCGGCAGGTCGGAGAAGGTCTTCGCCTTGCTGATGTCCTCGGACCAGCCGGGCAGGTACTCGTAGACCGGCTTCGCGTGGTGGAAGTCCGTCTGCGAGTACGGCAGCTCCTCGACGCGCCTGCCGTCGATCTCGTACGCCACGCAGACCGGGATCTGCTCCCAGCCGGTGAGCACGTCGAGCTTGGTGAGGAAGAAGTCGGTCAGGCCGTTGACGCGGGTGGCGTACCGGGCGATGACCGCGTCGAACCAGCCGCAGCGGCGGTCGCGGCCGGTGGTGACGCCCCGCTCGCCGCCGATGCGGCGCAGCGCCTCGCCGTCGTCGTCGAACAGCTCCGTCGGGAACGGGCCGGCGCCGACACGGGTGGTGTACGCCTTGAGGATGCCGATGACCCGGCTGATCTTCGTGGGGCCCACGCCCGCGCCGGTGCAGGCACCGCCGGAGGTCGGGTTGGAGGAGGTCACGAAGGGGTACGTGCCGTGGTCCACGTCCAGCAGGGTGCCCTGGCCGCCCTCGAAGAGGACGACCTTGCCCTCGTCGATGGCGTTGTTCAGGATCAGGGTGGTGTCCGCGACGTACGGCTGGATCTGCTCCGCGTACTGGAGCATCTCCTCGACGATCCGGCCCGGCTCGATGGCGCGGCGGTTGAAGACCTTGGCGAGGAGCTGGTTCTTCTGCTCCAGCGCCGCCTCGACCTTCTGCGTCAGGATCGACTCGTCGTAGAGGTCCTGGACGCGGATGCCGACGCGGTTGATCTTGTCGGCGTAGGTGGGGCCGATGCCCCGGCCGGTGGTGCCGATCTTGCGCTTGCCGAGGAACCGTTCCGTCACCTTGTCGAGGGTGACGTTGTACGGCGTGATCAGGTGCGCGTTACCGCTGATCAGCAGTTTCGACGTGTCGACGCCGCGATCGTTCAGTCCGCTCAGCTCGGAGAGCAGGACCGCCGGGTCGACGACGACACCGTTTCCGATCACCGGGGTGCACCCCGGCGAGAGGATTCCGGAAGGGAGAAGGTGCAGCGCGTACTTCTGGTCGCCGACGACGACCGTGTGGCCGGCGTTGTTGCCGCCCTGGTAGCGCACCACGTAATCAACGGATCCACCGAGGAGGTCGGTGGCCTTTCCCTTGCCCTCGTCACCCCACTGAGCACCGAGCAGCACAAGTGCGGGCACAGGCGTACACCCCTTCCGGGCGGGGCATGTCCAAGGCCAGGGGAAGTACAGACGTCGTACGACGGTGTACGACACAGCCTGAGCCGTCGGACCGGGTGCCCCGGAATAGACGAAGCCCCTGGCGCAATAGCGCAAGGGGCTCTTGCACAAAGATGCTACCCGAGGAAGGACCGAGGTGTCGGCTCCCGACCAGCTGGTGGTCGTCATCGACGCGGTGGCGCGCCGGAACGACGGGGAATCCGTACGGATCGCGAGGGATGTGCTGCGCGCCGGGGCGCACACCAAGATCTGCCTGCCGGAGACCCCGGCGGAGTTCGCCCGGGCCCTCGCGCGGCGCGGTTCGCGGCGGCCGGTGGTCATCGGTGACGACCGGGCGCTGCTGCGGGCGGTGGCGCTGCTGCACCGGGGCCGGGAGCTGGCCGACGGGGCGCTGTCGATGGTGCCGGTGGGGCCGCGCGGCGCGGTGGAGCTGGCCGGAGCGCTGGGCGTGCCGCTGAGCACGGTGCCCGCGGCGCGGGCGGTCCTGGAGGGCGCGGCCCGGCGGCTGGACCTGCTGGTGGACGACGGCGACGACGTGGTGGTGCGGGAGCTGCGCGTCCTCGCGGCCGGTGCGGCCGGCGACCCCCGGGCGCCCGACGGCGGCCCCTCCGTGTGGGGCACCTGCCGGTCGC
The DNA here is from genome assembly GCF_043079975.1 of Streptomyces sp. NPDC015131. Classification (NCBI taxonomy): domain Bacteria; kingdom Bacillati; phylum Actinomycetota; class Actinomycetes; order Kitasatosporales; family Streptomycetaceae; genus Streptomyces; species Streptomyces sp. NPDC015131. The sequence goes on from NZ_JBIBVB010000005.1 coordinate 195,946, forward strand.
TGGTGCGCACCCTGGTCGGTCCGGCGCACCCCGGGGCCCGCGTCCCGGCGATACGGTCGCACCGGCTCCGCGTCGAGGCGGACGGGCGGGTGCTGTGCGACACGGGCGACCCGGTGGAGGGCGTCACCGTGCAGCCCGCCGGCGGTGCCGCCGAGGTGGTGGTGCGCCCCCGGGCGGCCGAGCCGGTCCGGACGCGGGCGGCCGCCGTGACCGTGTCGGGCGCCCCCTTCCGGTACCACGCGGACGGCCTGCCCGGCGGCCCGGTCACCACCCGCACATGGACGCTGCGCCCGGGCGCCTGGTCGCTCACCCTGCCGGCCGTGGTCCCCGTGGACGCCGACCCCCGCCCCCGTGGGACGGCGGTGCCGTAGCGGTCCCGCGGGACGGCGGTGCCGTAGCGGCGGGGGGCGGGGGCCCGGGGCGGGGGTGGGGGCCTTAGTCGTGGCCGGACCGGGCAGGGGCCGCGGGCGAGGGTCGCGATCACTCGCGTACGGCTGCCTGCTCCAGGGCCCCGCGGCGCAGGGACAGCCCCGCCGGGACGACCGCCGCGAGGGCCGCGAGGGCCGCGCAGGCGCCCAGGACCGCCGCCAGCTCCGCCCAGGGGACCGCGACGGACGGCGCCGGAACCCCGAGCAGCTTCAGCGCGCCCCACATGCCCGCCAGGTCGATCCCGGCGACCAGCGCGCCCAGCAGCCCGCCGGCCAGGACCACCGTCAGCGCCTCGGCGCCCACCAGCCGCAGCACCTGCCGGCCGGTGGCGCCGGCCAGCCGCAGCGCGGCCAGCTCGCGGGTCCGGTCGGAGGCCGCCATGATCATGGTGTTGACCAGCGAGATGCCGGTGTAGAGGAGCGCGATCCCGAGGACGAGGAACAGCCCCGCCCGGGTGGTGCGGCTGGTCTCGGGGTACGCCGCCCGCAGCCAGGCGTCCCGGCTCAGGACCTCCCCGCCCGACGCCCGGACCGCCCGGCGCAGCCCGGCGGCCACGGTGTCCGCGTCGGCGCCGCCGGTGAGGCGCACGTCGACCCGGTCGACGGGGGCGGCGGGGGCGTTGCGCGGGGTGACGTAGACGCCGTTGTCGCCGGTGCCGACGGCCATGACGGCGGCGATCCGCAGGGACCGGCGCGTGCCGTCGCCGAGCCAGACGTCCACCCGCTCGCCCACGGTGTGCGTCCGCCACTCCTCGTTGACGATGATCGAGTCGTCGTCCAGGTCGCCCGCCCGGCCGGCGGTGAGCGGGAGACGGGCCGTCGCCGCGAGCGGCCCCGGCTCGGCGGCCCGGGCGTCGGACCTGATGAGCGCCACACCGTCCTCCAGGACGTACACGGCGCTGGACGCACTCGCCGAGACCTCGGCGCCGGGAACGGCCCGGAGCCGTCGCAGCGCCGCCTCGTCGAATCCGGTGCCGCCCGCCGGGGTGACCAGGAAGTCGGCGGCCGTCCGCGCGCGCACCTCGGTGGCCTGCGCCGCCCCGAGGGTCGCGGTGGCGCCCAGCAGCGAGCCCGCCAGCGCGACGGTGACCAGCACGGGTGCCGCGACGGCGGCGGTGCGGCGCGCCCCGGCGGCGGCGTTCTCCCGCACCAGCGTCCCGCCGGCGCCCGGCAGCCGGGCCGGCAGCCAGGCGATCAGCCGGGCCAGGGGCGGTATCAGCACCGGAGCGAGCAGCGCGGCGGCGGTGATCAGCAGCATCGGCCGGCTGATGTAGGTCTTGCGCCCCAGCAGCTCCCCCGGGTCGCTCATGAGGGCCAGGACGAGGGTCACCGCGGCGGTGGCCAGCAGAGCCGCGCCGGCCAGCAGGCGGCCGGTGGTCAGGGGCCGGGTTTCGGCGGACGCCTCGCGCAGTGCCTCGGCAGGGCCGGTGCGCCCCGCCCGCCAGGACGCGGCCAGCACCCCGCACAGGGCGACGCACAGGCCCGTCCAGAAGGCCAGGTGGTAGGGCCAGGTGTGGTCGCCGATGGTGAACCAGCGGGGCGCGAGGCCCTCGCCGGCCACCCAGGCGGCGAGCTTCGGCGCCAGCCGGGCCCCGAGCAGACAGCCGGCGGCCGAGGCGAGCACGCCGACCACCAGCGCCTCGGTGACGACCAGGCGGCGGAGCTGCCCCGGGGTCGCCCCGGCGGTGCGGAGCAGCCCGAACTCGCGGCGCCGCTGGGCCACCGAGAACGCGAACGTCGAGGCCACCACGAACACCGACACGAAACCGGTGACGCCTCCGGCCGTGCCGAACAGGGCGTTCATGGCGGTGAGCGCCTCGGCGTCCCGGTCGGGGTCGGCGTCGGCGTACCGGCGCGCGTCGCCGGTGAGGACCGTGACGCCCCCGGCGCCGCGCACCGCCTCCCGTACGGCCGTCGCGTCGGCGTCGACCACCAGCTGGAGGCTGCGCGGCGACAGCCGGGCGGCGCGGGCGTCGGTGTGGAACACCGCGTTCTCGAAGCCGAGTCCGGCCACGGTGCCGACGACCCGCACGGTGCCGCCGCCGGTGCGCACCCGGGCGCCCGGGCGGGCCCAGTCACCGCTGACGACGACCTCGTCGGCGGCCACCGGAGCGCGCCCGGCGACGAGTTCGTACGGCGCGAACGCGGCGGTGGACCAGGGGTGGCCCACCAGGTCGGCGGGCCCGCCCTCGGCCCGTACCGCGAACGACCGGTCCTCGACGACGGTCCCGAGGCTTCGCAGCCGCGCGACCACGTCGCGGGGCACGGGGCGCGGCTGCGCGAGCCGCTGGACGCGGTCGCCAATCGGCGTGGGCACCGCGAGGGTGTCCCGGCCCTTGACGACCACCGGCGCGGCGGCGAACCGCTCGGGCGCCCGGTCGGGCGCGTCCGCCGACGAGGCGAGGGCCAGGCCCATCACGGTGATCAGCGCCACGCCTAGGGAGAGGGCGACGAAGCTGCCGGTGAAGGTGGTCCAGCGGGTGCGCAGGGTGCGCAGGGCGGTGGTCAGCACGGGGCGGTCTCCAGCCGGGTCATGCGCGCCGCGACGTCCCCGGCGGAGGCGCCGGCCAGTTCGCCGTCGACCCGGCCGTCCACGAGGAAGACGACGCGGTCGGCGTAGGAGGCGGCGACGGGGTCGTGGGTGACCATGACGACCGACTGGCCGTCCCGGTCGACCATGCCGCGCAGCAGGGTGAGCACCTCGCGGCCGGTCCGCGAGTCGAGCGCGCCGGTCGGCTCGTCCCCGAACAGCACGTCGGGGCGGGTGATCAGGGCACGGGCCAGGGCCACCCGCTGCTGCTGGCCGCCGGACAGCTCCGCCGGGCGGTGCCGGGCGCGGTCGCCGAGCCCGACCTGGTCGAGCACCTCCCGCACCCGGGCCTTCTTCGGGCGGCGGCCGGCCAGCCGCAGCGGGAGGGCCACGTTCTGTTCGGCGGTCAGCGACGGCAGCAGGTTGAACGCCTGGAACACGAAGCCGATGCGTTCGCGGCGCAGCAGGGTCAGCCGGGTCTGGCTCAGCCCGGTCAGCTCCGTCCCGCCCACAGTGACCGAGCCCGACGTGGGCCGGTCCAGGCCCGCGGCGCACTGCAACAGGGTCGACTTGCCGGAGCCGGAGGGTCCCATCACGGCGGTGAAGGTCCCCTTCGGGAAGGCGAGTGACACCGCGTCGAGGGCGGTGACGGTGGCCCCGCCCGCCCCGTACCTGCGGGTCACGGAGCGCATTCGGATCGCGTCGTCGGTCATGGGGTCCCCACCGCACCTTCTCCCCGGGTCTTCCTGGGCTGGTCTTCCACGGCTCGTCATCACGGGTCGTCTTCACGGCTCGTGGTCGTCTTCACGGCCACCGGTCGTCTTCACGGCTCGTGGTCGTCTTCACGGCCACCGGTCGTCTTCACGGCTCGTGGTCGTCTTCACGGCCACCGGTCGACTTCACGGCTCGTCTTCACGGCTCGTCCGGCAGCGCCGGTCGATGCGTCAACGAAACCCCCAAAACCCCTGTTCGCGCAGTGAGGCCAGGACGAGACCCGGGGGTAGGGCAGGCCCTACCCCCGGTCCGGGTGCCCGGCCCATGGCACCGGGCGGGAGGGGCCGCCTACGGTCGTGCCATGCACCCTCGGAATGTGTGGCAGGCCATGTCCCGGCCGGGCTTCACGCTGACGCCCTGGCCCTGGCGGGCCACCGCGTACCTGCTCACCGGCGCGGTCACCGGCGCGGCCGTGCTGGTGGGGCTGGTGGCGCTGACCGCGGTCGTCGGCGCGCTCGCGGTCGTCGTGGTGGGGCTGCCGCTGCTGCTCCTGGTGGCCCTCAGCGGGATACCGGTGGCGGAGGTGGAGCGGCGCCGGCTGCGCCTGCTCGACCGCGATCCCGTGTCCGGCGGGCACCGGGTGCCGGCCGCGCCGGGGCTGCGGGCCTGGCTGACCACCCGGCTGCGGGAGCAGGCGACCTGGCGGGAGCTGGGGTACGCGCTGCTGTTCGCCGGGCTGTTGTGGCCGGTCGACGCCCTGGCGGTCACGGCCGCGCTGCTCCTTCCGCTGTCGCTGGTCGGGGCCCCGCTGCTGATGGCCACGGTCGGCGGCGGCGAGGAGGTGAAGGTGCTCAAGCAGTGGACGGTCACCACCTGGCCGACCGCGTGGGCCGTCGCCGTGCTGGGTCTGGCCCTGCTGGCGCTGGGCGCCTATGTCCTGGGGGTCACGGGCGGCGCCCGGGCCGCGCTGACCCGGCTGCTGATCGCCTCCCGCGAGGGCGAGCTGGACGCCCGGGTGGTCGAACTGGCCCGCTCCCGGGTCCGGTTGGTCGAGGCGTTCGAGGCGGAGCGGCGCCGCATCGAGCGCGATCTGCACGACGGCGCCCAACAGCGCCTGGTGGCCCTGACGATGGCCCTCGGGCTGGCCCGGCTCGACGCCCCGCCCGGACCGCTCGCCGACCAGCTCACCAAGGCCCACGAGGAGGCGGGCCACGCGCTCGTGGAGCTGCGTGAGCTGATCCACGGCATCCACCCCCAGGTCCTCACGGACTACGGCCTCGCGGCGGCGGTCGCCGACGCCGCGGACCGCTGCGCGGTGCCCGTCCGGGTCGACCTCGCGCTGCCCGGCCGGCCGGCCAGGGCGGTCGAGTCCGCCGCGTACTTCGTGGTCTGCGAGGCGCTGGCGAACGTGGCCAAGCACAGCGGGGCCGAGCGGGCGCGGGTGAGCGGCGGCCATCGCGACGGGCGCCTGTTCCTGGAGGTGTGTGACGACGGCCGCGGCGGCGCGGACGTCTCGGCGGGCAGCGGCCTCACCGGTCTCGCCGACCGGGTGTCGGTCCTGGATGGCAGACTTGCCCTGTCGAGTCCGCCGGGTGGGCCGACCCTGTTGCGGGTGGAGTTTCCTTGCGAGTTGACCCAGGCGGCCGATCGCTCCGGGTAGTGCTGGCCGAAGACAGCGTGCTGCTGCGGGAAGGGCTCATCGGTCTGCTCGGCCGGTGCGGCCACGAGGTCGTGGCGGCCGTCGGGGACGCGCGGGCGCTGGTCGCCGCGGTCGAGGAGCACTCCCCCGACATCGTGCTGACGGACGTGCGCATGCCGCCCGGCTTCCAGGACGAGGGCCTGCACGCGGCGGTGCGGCTGCGCGAGAAGCTGCCCGCGCTCCCGGTCCTGGTGCTCAGTCAGTACGTGCAGCGGACGTACGCGGCCGAGCTGCTGGACTCCGGCGACGGCTCGGGCGTCGGCTATCTGCTCAAGGACCGGGTCGGCCAGGTCGAGGAGTTCGTGGCGGCGCTGCGTGAGGTGGCGGACGGCGGCACGGTGGTCGACCCCGAGGTGGTGCGCCAGCTGCTGCGCCGCCGCCGCGACCCGCTGGAGCAGCTCACCCCGCGCGAGCGCGAAGTCCTGGCGCTGATCGCCGAGGGCAAGTCCAACAGCGCGATCGCCAGGGAGCTGGTGGTGTCCGACGCGGCGGTCGGCAAGCACATCGGGAACATCCTCACCAAGCTGGACCTGCCCCCGACGGACCGGACCCACCGGAGGGTCCTCGCCGTGCTCACCTACCTGCGGGCCTGACGGTCCCGCCTACAGGGCGTCCAGCGGGCCGGCGTACGTCGGCGACGGGGGGTCGTTGTCCTCGTCGTCCGCCGAGCCGGGGAACATCAGCCACGCGCTGCCCGTGATCATGCCGAGGCTGGTCAGCCCCAGGGCGAACTTCACCAGCCGCATCCCGCCCTCCCAGTGGTGCGGGGCCCCGAAGACGACCCAGAATCCGAGGGCCGCCCCGGCGAGCAGGACGAGGACGGCGAGCGTACGGCGCAGGACGGTCGGCATCCGCCCATGATCGCACCGGCCCCGGCACGGAGGGCATATGCCGTGGGTCACACCGCGGACCCCTGGGGCACGCCGTGGGTCACACCGCGGGCCCCTGGCACACGCCGTGGGTCACACCTCCACCACCAGGCTCTCCAGTCCCCGCATGACGAAGCCCGGCCGCCGCTCCGGCTCCTTCACCAGGCGCAGCGCGGGCGCCCGTTCCAGGAGCGCCGTCAGGGAGGCGGCCAGCTCGACCCGGGCCAGCGGGGCGCCGAGGCAGTAGTGAATGCCCGCCCCGAAGGAGATGTGCGGGTTGTCCCGCCGGGCCAGGTCCAGGACGTCGGGGCGGTCGAAGGCGGCCGGGTCGCGGTTGGCCGAGCCGAAGAGCAGGGCGACCTCGGAGCCGCGCGGCACGGTCGTACCGCCGATCTCGATGTCGTCCAGCACCCAGCGCTCGAACATCTGGAGCGGGGTGTCGTACCGCAGCAGCTCCTCCACGGCCGTCGCCGGCTCCACCCGCCCCGCGCGCAGCTCCGCGAGCCGCTCGGGGTGGCGGAAGAGCGTCCACCAGCCGCCCACCGTGGCGTTCACCGTCGCCTCGTGGCCCGCGTTCAGCAGCAGGACGCAGGTGGAGACCATCTCCTGCGCGGTGAGCCGGTCACCCTCGTCGTACGCGGCGATCAGCGCGCTGATCAGGTCGTCGCCGGGCGAGGAGCGCCGCTCGGCGATCAGTCCCCGCAGGTACGCGGAGAACTCGGCCGACGCCCGTACCGCCCGCGCGGCGGTCTCCTCGTCCGGGTTCAGCTCGTACATCCCGCAGATGTCCGCCGACCACGGCCGCAGCGGCGCCCGGTCCGACTCGGGGATGCCGAGCATCTCCGCGATCACGGCCACCGGCAGCGGCTCGGCGACGGCGCTCAGCAGGTCGCCGCCGCCCTCCGCGACCAGCGCGTCCACCAGCTCGCCGGCCAGCCGGTGCACATAGGGCCTCAGCCGCTCGACGGTGCGCGGGGTGAACGCCTTCGACACCAGGCGCCGGATCCGGGTGTGGTCCGGCGGCTCCAGATCCAGCATGCCGTGGTCGTTCAGGGTGTGGAACGGCTCGTGCGCGGCCGGGGGCGGCGTACGGCCGAACTCCTCGTGCGTGAAGCGGTGCCGGTAGCTGCGGCCCAGCCGCCGGTCCCGCAGCAGCGCGGAGACGTCGGCGTGGTGCGGGACCAGGTACTGGCGGGCCGGCTCGAACCAGTGCACCCGGCCCCGGGCGCGCAGCTCGGCGTACGCGGGGTAGGGGTCGGCGACGAACGCGGGCGACCACGGGTCGAAGTCCATGCGCCCCGACCCTAGAGTCCGATCACCCCGGTGTCACCAGCCGTGCCTCGTACGCGAAGACCGCCGCCTGGGTGCGGTCGCGGAGCCCGAGCTTCACCAGGATGCGGCTCACATGCGTCTTGATCGTGGACTCGGCGACCACCAGGTGGGAGGCGATCTCGCCGTTGGAGAGGCCCTGGGCGATCAGCACCAGCACCTCCGTCTCCCGCTCGGTCAGGTCGCCCACCTGCGCCAGGGCCGGGGGGCGGGCCGTCTCGGCGGTCTTGGCGAACTCGGTGATCAGCCGCTTGGTGACGGTCGGCGCCAGCAGCGCCTCACCGCCCGCGACCACCCGCACCCCCTCCGCGAGCTGCCGCGCCGAGGCGTCCTTCAGCAGGAAGCCCGACGCCCCGGCGCGCAGCGCCTGGTACACGTACTCGTCCAGGTCGAAGGTCGTCAGCACCAGCACCTTGGCGTCGCCGTCGGCGGCGACGATCTCGCGGGTGGCGTCGATGCCGTTCATCTCCGGCATGCGGATGTCCATCAGCACGACGTCCGGCCGCAGCGCCTCGACCTGGCGGACCGCCTCGCGGCCGTTGACGGCCTCGCCGACGACCTCGATGTCGGGCATCGCGTTCAGCAGGACGGAGAAGCCCTCCCGGACCATGATCTGGTCGTCGACGATCAGCACCCGGATGGTCACGCCGCCTCCTGCCGCTGCGCCGGGATGAACGCGGCGACCTCGTAGCCGCCCTCCCGGGTGGGTTCCGCCGTCATCTCGCCGTCCAGCATGGCCACCCGCTCCCGCATGCCGGTGATCCCGTGGCCGGCGCCGGGCGAGGGCTTCACCAGGCCGCGCGGCGGCCCGTTCACCACCCGCAGGCCCAGGCCACCGAGCACGTACGACACCTCGACCTTCGCGGCGGCGCCCGGCGCGTGCCGCAGCGCGTTGCTCAGCGCCTCCTGGACGATGCGGTACGCGGACAGCTCGACGCCCTGCGGCAGCTCGCGCGCCGCCCCGGTGACGGTGGCGTCCACGGTGAGGCCGGCCTCCCGGACGTTGGCGATCAGCGCGCCGAGGTCGGCCAGCGTCGGCTGCGGCGCGTCGGGCGCCTCGTAGTCCTCGGCCCGTACGACCCCGAGGATGCGGCGCAGCTCGGTCAGCGCGGCGACCGCGTTCTCCCGGATGGTGACGAACGCCTGCTCCAGCTCGGGCGGCGGGTTCTCCACCCGGTAGGGGGCGGCCTCCGCCTGGATGGCGACCACCGACATGTGGTGGGCGACCACGTCGTGCAGCTCGCGGGCGATGGTGGTGCGCTCCTCCAGCAGGGTGCGCCGGGAGCGCTCCTGGGCGGTGGCGGTCTGCTGGGCGGTGACCTCCTTGCGCGCCTCGCGGCGGGTCTGGTGGACGGTGACGCAGAGCAGGACGAAGGCGGAGGTCACCAGCAGCGGCCAGGTCGCGCCGGTGCTGCCCCGGCTGAGGAAGATCTCGCAGAAGAAGCCGAAGGCCCCGGTGATCACCCACATCCACGCGGCGGTGCGCGGCCGGGTCCGGGCGGCGACCACCGTCATCACGGTCAGCTGGCCCATGAAGCTCACCGGCGACCAGGGCCAGCCGTCCCAGTAGCCCGACATGATGCTCACGAACGGCGCCGTGGCCAGGGACAGCCAGAACGCGCCGACCGGGCGGACCAGGGTCAGCAGGATGGCGGCGGCCGCGATGACCGACGGCCCCGGGTTGCCGTCCGTGTAGCCCACGGACATCACGATCAGCGCGGCGCCCACCACCAGGGCGTGCGGGAACCAGGCCAGGTACTCGCGCAGGGCGCGCGGCAGCCGTCCGGTCACCGGGCCGTCGGTGCGCATGGGCGTCAGCGGCCGGTAGGCGAGGGCGTCGTCGAGGAGCTCACGGCGCATGCCCAGGAACACGCCCTGGGCCATCCGGTACTCCGGGCTGCGGCTGCGCCTGGTGGCGCCGGTGTCGGTGTCGGTCACGTCAGCAACGGTAAGCAACGCCGGGGACGCGGTCGTCACCTTGGATGCGGATCCTTCCGCGTCCCCCTGGAGTACTACGCGGCCGGGCGCGGTCCCCCGGCGACTGCCGCGCCGCCGGGGCCCGCGGCTCGGGCGGCGCGGAAACCGCAGGTCATCGGGCGGCGCGGAGGCCGAAGGGTCAGGCGCGGAACGCGGGCGCGTGCTCGCGGGCCCACTGCGCGAAGGTACGGGCCGGGCGGCCGGTGACCTTCTCCACGGTGTCCAGGACCGTCCGGCCCTCCTTCGGGGTGTTCCCGTACACGTCCAGCAGGAAGTCGATCGTCTCCTGGGTCTGCCCCTCCGCCCGCCACCGGGCGACCGCCTCCGCCTCGGACAGCTCCACGAGGCGTATCTCCCCGCCCCGGGCCGCGGCGATGGTGTCCACCTTGTCGCGGACGCTCAGCACCTCGGGCCCGGTGATCAGGTACACCTGCCCCGCGTGCCCCTCCTCGGTGAGCGCCACGGCCGCCACCGCGCCGATGTCGCCCTCGTGGACCATGGCGCTGAGCCGGCCCGTGAACGGCTCCCGGACCTCGTCGCCGGCCCGTACCCCCTCGGCCCACTCCAGGGCGTTCGCCATGAACTCCACCGGCATCAGCACCGTCCACGGCAGGCCGCCCGCCCGCACGGCCTTCTCCAGCGGGGTGGACCCGCCGCCGTTGAGGACGGTCACCCGCCGGACGCCGGCCTCGCGGGCCAGCTCCATGATCCGGGGGCCGGTCTCCAGCGGGGCGAAGTAGGGGCCGCCGAAGGTGATGAGGTGCAGTCCGGTGACGCCGTCCAGCGCGCCGCGCAGCGACTCGGGGTCGGTGAGGTCGCCGCGCACCACCTCGACGGCGTCGGGGAGGTCAGCCCGGGCGGGGTCGCGGGTGAGGGCGCGGACGGCCCGCCCGCGCTCCAGCAGCTCGCGGACGATCTGGCGGCCGACGGTGCCAGTGGCACCGGTGACCAGGGTCATGTCGTGGTCGTGGTTCGTCATGCGACCGACCGTACGAACCCTTGCGGTCAGCTTCGGTCCGCGATCGTACGAGGGCTTCCCGGGGTCGTCCCGGGGTCGTCCCGGCTCACCAGGCGAGCTGGGCGATCTCCTCCGCCACCACCGCGCACGCGTCGGCGGCCGGGTCGATCAGCGGGAAGTGCCCCACCCCGTCCAGCAGCGTCAGGCCCACCATCTCGCCCGCCTTCGCCGCCGCGTCCACGTACGCCTCGGCCACCCCTCGGGGGACCACACTGTCCTCCCGGCCCTGCACCACGGTCGTGGCGATCCCGGTCGGCAGCAGCTCCGCCGGGTCGGCGTGCGCGGCCCGCGCCCCGGCGGCGTCCGGCCCGCCGAGCAGCTGGTGCACGGCGCCACCGCACACGTCCAGCTCCACCGCCCGCCCGAAGTGGGCGATGGGCGCCAGTGCCACCACCCCGCGCCACTGGGGCGGCGCCGCCTGCCGCCACGGCGACCCGGCCGGCAGGACGTGCCGCGCGGCGGCCCACAGCGCCAGGTGCCCGCCCGCCGAATGGCCGGTCACGACCGTGCGGCGCGGGTCGGCCGTCGGCAGGTGCGCGGCCACCAGCCCCGGCAGCGCGTCCAGCGCGGCGGCCACGTCGTCGAACGTCTCCGGCCACCGCCCGGCCACCGGCCCGCCGCCCCGGGGCGCCGGGATCTCGCCGCCCCGCCGGTACTCGACATTGGCCACGGCGAACCCGCGCCTCGCCAGAAAGTCCGCGAAAGGGGTGACGTGCCGGCGGTCGTAGGGCGCCCGCCACGCCCCGCCGTGCAGCACGACGACGAGCGGTGCGCGATCACCCTCGCGGGGGGCGTAGAAGTCCACGACCTGGTCCGGGTGTTCGCCGTACGAGGCGGTGGAGTCCGGGTCGACGGCCGGGTGCGACAGGGCCGAAGCCTCCTCGGCGGCGTCGCGTGCGGCGGGGTCGGGCATGGTGCTCCAACCTTTCGGTGACGGGGCCGAATTGGCCTGACCTGCGGGGACGGTACCAGCACCGGCCGCCCCCGCAGATCGGCCCGAACGTCAGCCCGTACGCACCGAAAGGACGTCCGCCAGCACCCGCGCCGCCCGCTCCGCGTCCGCGAAGGACACGTACAGCGGGGTGAAGCCGAACCGCAGGATGTCGGGCCGGCGCAGGTCGCCGACCACCCCCCTGGCGATCAGCTCCTTCATCACCACCGGGGCGTCCTCGCAGCGCAGGCTGACCTGGCTGCCCCGCTCCGCGTGCGGCCGGGGCGTCACGGGCGTGACCCGCCCCCCGGGCACATGGCGCTCCACGCACTCCAGGAAGAAGTCCGTCAGCGCCAGGCTCTTGGCGCGCACCGCGTCGATCGCCACCCCGTCCCACACGTCCAGCGCCGCTTCCAGCGCCAGCATCGACAGGATGTCCGGGGTGCCGACCCGCCCGCGCAGCGCGCCGTCCGCCGCCGCGTAACCGGGCGTCATCGCGAAGGGGTCGGCGTGCGAGTTCCAGCCGGGCAGCGGGGAGTCGAAGCCCGCCTGGTGCCGCTCGGCGACGTACAGGAAGGCCGGGGCGCCCGGCCCGCCGTTGAGGTACTTGTACGTACAGCCCACGGCGAGGTCCACCCCGTGCGCGTCCAGGCCCACCGGCAGGGCGCCCGCGCTGTGGCACAGGTCCCACACGGCCAGCGCGCCCGCCGCGTGGACGGCGGCCGTCAGGCCCGGCAGGTCGTGCAGCCGGCCCGAGCGGTAGTCCACGTGGTTGAGCAGCACGGCGGCCGTGCGCGGCCCCACCGCGTCCGCCACCTCGCCCGGCGCGGCGGGCACCAGCCGCCGGCCGGTCAGCCGGGCCGCCGACTCGGCGATGTACCCGTCCGTGGGAAAGGTGGTGGCGTCCACCACGATCTCGTCCCGGTCCGGGCCGGCCAGGTCGGCCAGCCGCACCGCGCCCACCAGCGCCTTGAAGACGTTGACGCTGGTCGAGTCGCCGACCACGACCTGTCCCGGCGCGGCGCCAACCAGCGGCGCGATCCGGTCGCCGATCCGCTCCGGCGCGGTCCACCAGCCGCTCTCGTCCCACGACCGGATCCGCAGCTCGCCCCACTGCCGGGCGACGACGTCCGCCACCCGGTCCGGTACGTGCCGGGGCAGCGCGCCCAGCGAGTTGCCGTCGAGGTACACACCGCCGTCGTCGAGCGCGAACAGCTCCCGGTGCGCGGCCAGTTCGTCCTGGGCGTCCAGCGACGCCGCCCTGTCCCGGAGGTCGTCAGACATGGCTGCGGGCCGTCCAGACCTCGGGGAACACGTTCTTGCGGGCCCGCTTCTCCAGCCAGGCCACTCCGGCCGAACCGGCCGTACCCGTCTTGGCGCCCATCGCCCGGCGTGTCGCCACCAGGTGGTCGTTGCGCCATCGCCACACCAGCTCGCCGACGTCGGTCAGCGCCTCGCCCAGCCGGACCAGCTCACCGTGCTGGTCGGCGTCCGCGTAGATCCGCGCCCAGATCTCCTCCACGACCGGCGACGGCTCGTACTTCTGCGACAGGTCGCGGTGCAGGACGCTGTCCGGCACCGGGTGCCCGCGCCGGGCCAGCAGCCGCAGCACCTCGTCGTACAGGCTCGGCTCGTGCAGCGCCTTCTCCAGCTCCGCGTGGACGCGCGGCGCGCCCCGGTGCGGCACCAGCATCGACGCGGACTTCTCACCGAGCAGGAACTCCAGCCGCCGGTACATCGCCGACTGGAAACCGGAACCCTCCCCGAGGGCGCCGCGGTACGCGTTGAACTGGGCGGGGGTCAGCCGGGCGAGCGGCTTCCACGAAGCGTTCAGCGCCTCCAGCTCCCGGGTGGAGCGCTCCAGCGCGTCCATCGCCACCGGGACGCGGTCCTCGCGCAGGGCGCGGCTCGCGGTCTCCCACTCGTGGACGATCACGGTGAACCACAACTCCATGACCTGGGTCGTCACCAGGAAGACCATCTCGCCCGGATCGTCCGAGAGCGGGTGCTGGAGGTGGGTGAGGACATCCGCCTGGACATAGTCCTCGTACGGCGTCGTGCCTGTGTGCTCCAGGTTCGGGGCGTCCGAACCGGGCAGGGAGGCATCAGGGGCAGTAGACATCGCTGTCTCCATCAATGCGTGCTACCGGGTAGCGGTCTGCTCCGTATTCCGGCGCTCGGTTCGCGAAGCCTCCGGGTGGAGCCCCGGTCCCCTCGGGACCGTGCACATGTGCGGTCCCACTCGCATGATGACACGAACCGGAACGCCACGACCCGCCCGGTCCCGGCCGGCGGGGCCGGGGGGACGGGGCGGGTCGGTGTGCCGTACGGCCGACGCGCGAGGTCAGCGGAGGGTGTCGGCCGCCAGGGGCGAGGAGTCCCGCAGGAAGGCCGAGCACCGCTCGTACTCCTCCTGCTCGCCGATCGCCTGCGCCGCGCGGGCGAGGGCGTTCAGGGCGCGGAGGAAGCCGCGGTTCGGCTCGTGCTCCCAGGGCACCGGACCGTGGCCCTTCCAGCCGCTGCGGCGCAGGGCGTCCAGGCCCCGGTGGTAGCCGGTCCGGGCGTACGCGTACGACTCGACGGCCCGGCCGCCCTCGAACGCGTCGTCGGCGAGCTGGGCCCAGGCGAGCGAGGAGGCGGGGTACTTCGCGGCGACGTCCGCCGGTGCGGTGCCGTTCGCCAGCAGCTCACGCGGCTCGGGGTCGTCGGGGAGGTGGGTGGGGGGCGGTCCCCCCAGCAGGTTTTCGTGGATACCCATGCCCCCAGTGTCACAGGCCCGGCACCGCGTCCGCGATGCCGGGCCCGTGTCGGTCGTGCGGGTGCCTACTTCAGCTTGGTGCCGGTCGAGCGCAGGGCGGCGCACGCCTCGGTGACGCGCTTGGCCATGCTCGCCTCGGCCAGCTTGCCCCAGGTGCGGGGGTCGTAGGTCTTCTTGTTGCCGACCTCGCCGTCCACCTTGAGCACACCGTCGTAGTTCTTGAGCATGTGGTCCGCGACGGGGCGGGTGAAGGCGTACTGGGTGTCGGTGTCGAGGTTCATCTTCACGACGCCGTTCTCCAGCGCGGTGGCGATCTCCTCGGCCGTGGAGCCGGAGCCGCCGTGGAAGACGAAGTCGAACGGGTCGGCCTTGCCGAAGCGCTCGGCGACACCCTGCTGGAGGTCCTTGAGCAGTTCGGGGCGGAGCACGACGTTGCCCGGCTTGTAGACGCCGTGGACGTTGCCGAAGGAGGCGGCCAGCAGGTAGCGGCCCTTCTCGCCCAGGCCGAGGGCCTCGGCGGTGCGGACGGCGTCGTCGACGGTGGTGTACAGCTCGTCGTTGATCTCGTGGCTGACGCCGTCCTCCTCGCCACCGGTCGGGGTGATCTCGACCTCAAGGATGATCTTGGCGGCGGCGGCCTGGGCGAGCAGCTCCTGGCCGATGGCCAGGTTGTCGGCGAGGGTCTCGGCGGAGCCGTCCCACATGTGCGACTGGAAGAGCGGGTTCTCGCCCTTGGCGACCCGCGCGGCGGAGATGTCCAGCAGCGGGCGGACATAGCCGTCCAGCTTGTCCTTGGGGCAGTGGTCGGTGTGCAGCGCGATGGTGACGTCGTACTTGGCGGCGACGATGTGCGCGAACTCGGCCAGGGCGACCGCGCCGGTCACCATGTCCTTGCTGTACTGGCCGCCCAGGAACTCCGCGCCACCGGTCGAGATCTGGATGATGCCGTCGCTCTCTGCCTCCGCGAATCCACGCAGGGCGGCGTGCAGAGTCTGCGACGAGGTGACATTGATGGCCGGGTAGGCGAACTTGCCTGCCTTCGCCCGGTCGAGCATCTCGTTGTAGACCTCGGGGATTGCGATGGGCATCTGTCCGCTCCTTGTGATCTGCGGTTGCGTTGCGTTGCTGATCCCTGACCTGGGGGCGACGTCATCGTCGCCCCTATCTTTCCAGACTCCGTCCCGGGCTCCACCCCGCATACCGCGAGGTGCGGACCGTTTCACGTGAAACCATCCGCACCCCGGGAAAACCCCAGCTCAGCCGGGGTGACAGCTCAGGCGAGGTCCAGCTCGTCCAGCGCGTAGGCGTACCGGTAGGGCACTCCGGCCGTCTGGCTGATCTTCTCCGCCGCACCGGTCGCGCGGTCCACGATGGTGGCCACGGCGACGACCTCGGCGCCCGCCTCGCGGACGGCCTCGACGGCGGTGAGCGGCGAGCCGCCGGTGGTGGAGGTGTCCTCGACCACCAGGACCCGGCGGCCCTTGATGTCCGGGCCCTCGACCCGGCGCTGCATGCCGTGCGCCTTGGCGGCCTTGCGGACGACGAAGGCGTCGAGCGTCCGGCCGCGCGCGGCCGAGGCGTGCAGCATCGCGGTGGCGACGGGGTCGGCGCCCAGGGTGAGGCCGCCGACGGCGTCGAAGTCGAGGTCGGCGGTCAGATCCAGCATGACCTGACCGACGAGCGGCGAGGCCACGCCGTCCAGGGTGATCCGGCGCAGGTCGACGTAGTAGTCGGCCTCCAGACCCGAGGAGAGGGTCACCTTGCCGTGCACCACGGCCTTGTCCTTGATCTGCTGGAGCAGATCGGCTCGTACGTCAGTCATGCCCCGAAGCTTAAAGCCGTCGCGCTCAGAGCCGCCGCCAGGCGAAGGTCGCCGCGATCTCCAGCGGCTCGATGGGCGTGACCAGCCGCGGTGCGGTGTTCAGCCCGTTGGGCGGGCCCGACTGGGGCTCCACGCAGACCGCCTCCGCCTGCTCGTCGTAGACGACGACCCACTCGGCGCGGCTGGTGACCTTCAGCTCCAGCTGCCCCGGCCAGGTCAGGGTCACGTCGACCCCGTCCGGCATGCCGAAGCAGTCGTCCCAGGGGCCGGGCCCGGGCGGGATGCGGCGGCCGGTGGGGAGGTGGTCCTCGCCGCGCTCCTCCTGCCAGCCGGGGGTGAAGTCGACGCGGACGTCCTCCCCGCCCAGGTTGCGCCGGAACCACGGGTGCCAGCCGGCCTGGGCCGGGAACGAGTCGCCGCCGGTCTCGACGCCGAGCTGGAGGGTCAGCTCGTCCTCGGTGAGCCGGAAGGTCTGGGTGACCCGGCCCGGGTACGGCCAGGGCTCGGCGAGGTCGTAGGTGAACACCGCCTCCGCCTTGTCGGCGAGGGCGATGCGCCAGGCGGTGTCCCGCCCGGTGCCGTGGATGGCGTGCGGCGGGGCGTTGAGCGGCATCTGGTGCGCGGTGGCACCGTTGAGGAACCGGCCGCCCGCGATCCGCCCGCACCAGGGCACCATCGGGAAGCAGCCGTACCGGTCGCCCTGCCGGAGCACCTCGTCCCGGCCGATCCGCAGGCTCTCGATCCGGCAACCGATGTCCGGACGCACCGTCAACTCGACGTCTCCGGCCACCAGCCGGACGCTCTGTTCGCTACTGGTCACGCCACCGAGACTACTTGCGGCGCCGCAGCGCGCGCCCCACCACCACGGCGGAGGCCAGGGCGAGCGCGGCGGCCGGGGCGAGCCACCGCAGCGTGGCCGAGGCCGTGGCGGTCTCCGGCCCGGGCGCGGGGGCGTAACGGCCGCGCGGCGGCGCGTGGTCGACCTCCTCGGCGCTGCGCCCGATCATGGTGCGGCGGGCGTGCGCGGCCTCGGCGCCCGGCTCGCCGGGCAGCTCCCCCGGGACGGCGGGCACCTCGAACTCGGCGTCGGCGAGCGGGTCCAGCGACGGGGGCGGGACGGGGGCGTCGAAGACCGAACCGGCGCGCTCGGCGCCCTCGTCGACCCCGTCGTCGACCCCGTCGTCGTCCACGTCCAGGTCGTCGAGGTCGTCGGCGGTGTCGGCATCGGCGGTGTCGGCGTCGGTGTCGGCGTCGGCGGTGATGCCGGCCTCGGCGGTGTTGGGGCCCGCGGCCTCCGCGAGCGACTCGGCGAAACGGTCCAGCAGGCGGTGCGCGGCGGAGAGCGCCGTGTCGTCCGGCAGCTCCGCCAGCCGGCCCCCGGCGCTCGTCGTGCCGCGGAAGCGCAGCGTCGTCCCGTCGTCCCCCGGGGACAGCGCCACGGTGAGGGACAGCTTCGCCGAGCCGCTGCCGCGCACCTCGGTGCCCTCGCCCTCGACGGTGTACGACCCGTCCTCGTGGGCGGTCAGGTGCAGCGCGCCCCGGTAGGTGATCGAGTGGCCCCCGGCCCGTACCTTCAGCCGGCCCGCGAGCGGTCCCGCGGACTCGTCCGCGTCCTGCTGGAGGCCCGGCACGCACGCGGCGACCCGGGCGGGGTCCGCCAGCACGGTGCGAAGGGCCTCTGCCTCAACCGGAACGAACACCTCATGCTCCATGGATCCCGAGCCTACCCACGCCCGGCCGTCACGTCTCCCATGCGGGCGAGGCAAAAGGGGTCACTCGCCGTACCTCGGGTGCACCAGCGTCGACGGCGGCAGGCCCGGCGGGCGGGCCGCCGGCACCCGGCGCACCCCGGCGGCCCCGGCCGGGTCGGGCGGCGGGCCGTCCCGCCCGGCCAGCAGGAAGCCCCAGTCGTGGGCCGCGGCACCGGTGCCGGCGGACCGGTCGGGCCCGGCGGCGAAGCCGGAGAGGTGCCCGGTGGCGCGGTAGGGGCGGGTGGTGAAGCCCGCCGCGCGCAGGGTGGCGTCCACCGTCCAGTACAGGTGCGGCCGGGAGGCCATGGGCCCGGCGTGCACCGCGAGCCGTCCGCCCCGGGCGAGGACGCGCGAGGCGAGGCCGTAGAACTCCGCCGAGTACAGCTTGGTGCTGGCCGTGATGGCGGGGTCGGGCAGGTCGGAGATCACCACGTCGTACGCCTCGGCCCGGCCGGCCGCCGCCCGCAGCCCGGCGAACGCGTCCCCGTGCACCACCCGCACCCTGGGGTCCCGGTAGGCGTGGCCGTTCAGCCGGGCGAGGGCCGGGTCGTGCCGGGCGAGGTCCACCACGCCCGGGTCCGGCTCGGCCACCGTCACGGACCGGACCCCCGGCGTCCGCAGGACCTCCCGCAGGGCCAGCCCGTCGCCCCCGCCCAGGATCAGCACGCGCGCGTGCGGGCCGCGCATCGCGGGGTGCACCAGCGCCCGGTGGTACCGGTGCTCGTCCCGGCCGCTGACCCGCAGCCTGCCGTCCAGGTACAGCTCGGGCGGCTCGCCGGGGCCGCCCGTGAGGACGACCTCCTGGACGTCGGTGTGCACGGCGACGCGCACCTCGTCCCCGTACACCGCCCGCCGCACCGACCGCTCGAAGTCGTCGGCCAGCACGGTCGCGGTCGCCAGCAGCCCCAGCACCGCGGCGTTGACGACGACCAGCAGCCACCGCTCCCGCGCGGTGAGGTCGCGCCCGAACAGCCACAGCACCAGCGCCCCGCCCGCGACCGCGTTGACCGCGCCGGTGAGCAGCGCGCTGGTCAACTGCCCCAGCCAGGGCAGCAGCAGGAACGGGAAGGCGAGCCCGCCGACGAGCGCCCCCACGTAGTCGGCGGCGAACAGGTCGGCGACCGTCCCGCCCGCGTCCTGCTCGGCCCGCCGCGAGATGCGCTGGATCAGCGTCATCAGCAGCGGTATCTCCGCCCCGATCAGCACCCCGATGGCGAGGGAGAAGCCCACCAGCGCGAACCGCGACTCGCCGACCCAGGCGAACAGGGCGTACAGCACGAGGGCCGAGCAGCCCCCGATCAGCGCCAGCGCGGCCTCCAGCAGGCCGAAGCCCACCGCCGCGCGGCACCGCAGCCGCTTCGCCAGCAGCGAGCCGATGCCCATCGCGAAGACCATCACCGACAGGACGACGGACGCCTGCTTGACGGAATCACCGATCAGATACGAAGCGAGCGCGACCAGTTCCAGCTCGTAGACCAGGCCGCAGGCGGCGCAGATGAACACGGTGGCCA
This sequence comes from Streptomyces sp. NPDC015131, assembly GCF_043079975.1. Lineage (NCBI taxonomy): Bacteria > Bacillati > Actinomycetota > Actinomycetes > Kitasatosporales > Streptomycetaceae > Streptomyces > Streptomyces sp. NPDC015131. The sequence continues at coordinate 215,283 of NZ_JBIBVB010000005.1, forward strand.
GCACCAGGAACCGCCCCGCCCGCTGCCGCACGGGCGGGGGGCCGGGGCCCGCCTGCGAGGGCGGCGCGGCGACGGAGACGTGCGGCGCTTCGATCACGCCATTAACGCTACGTTACGCCCCGATGACCATTTGTCACCCACACGAGTGCAACTAGAGGGGTGCGTGCATACGGACGCCCACGCTGGTCCTGGTGACCACGAGCTGCCCCTCCTGGGGGTACGCGTGCCAGGTGCGCCACCGCACCTGGCCCTCGTGCCGCTGGGCGAGCATGGCGGTGAAGGCGTGCGGCGAACCGGGGAACGTCCCGGCGAGACCGTGCGGGTGGTCGGCGACGAGGGCCAGCAACTCCTGGGCCCGCCCGGCGAACGAGCCCCCGGACAGGGTCTCGACGCGCGCGGCGAACTCGTACTCCCAGGGCCCGATCCGCTTCGCCACGCCCAGCGGCAGCGGGGTGCTGCTGCCGGGCATGCAGGCCACGGTCTCGGAGCAACTGCCGTTCTCCTCCTCCAGCAGGACTTGGTGGGACGCGCCGAGGAGTCTCAGCTGGAGGGTCGCTCCGGCGAGTTCGAGATCCAGGACGGCGAGTGCGGGCAGCGCCTCCCGGCCCAGCGCCCAGGCCAGGTCGGCGGCGCGCGTGTCGGTGTAGGAGGTCGTGAGCGTCGTGAGCATGGGTCGGCTCCGCAAACAGGGTTGGCGGGTGAACCGGGGGCGTCCCGGAAGCCATTCGGGGGGCTGGGGGATCTCCGTCGCGAAATCCACACACGAGCTCCGACGGCTGGAAGTTCTCGACAGCGAGGGAATCATGAACCGCGGGCGGCTCACAGCGCTTTTACCCAACTTGGCGGGGTTTCCATCCCCTGGGGGGCCTGCCGGTTCAACTGTTCAAGGAGAACCGAGTACGGGAACCCACAAAACCCAACGTGAAGGCACCCGGCGCGAGTTCACCGCCGGGTGCCTCCGATGGCCGCGGACCGGCTGCCCCGTGTCAGCTGCCTCCGCCGCCACATCCTCCGCCGCCGCCGCCACCGCCACCGCCGCCGCCGCAGGACGATCCGCCGCCCCCGCAGGACGATCCGCCGCCCCCGCAGGAGGAGCCCCCCGTGGACCCGGCCCACCAGCTGCCGCCGGACGCGCTCCCGCGGCGCCGGCTCCTCCCGCTCCCCGCCGCGCCCACCGCGACGAGGAACCCCACCAGGACGATCAGGCCGGCGACGATCAGGACGATCACCATGTGCTTCCCCTTCCCCCGTGTCGTACGTGACTGGGGGATGCCCTCCTGCGCACCCCTCCCAATCGGAATTGAGGAACTCCAGAGGTTCGGCGGCCGGGGGCCGGTGTCCGGTGCTGCGCGGGGCGGCAGAGCGCACTTGAGGAACCCCGGAGCTTCGGCCCAGGATGGCGGCCATGACACGACCGCCGCTCAACCGCCGCCTCGCCGAGTTCGGAACGACGATCTTCGCGGAGATGTCCGCCCTCGCCGTCTCCACCGGCGCGGTCAACCTGGGCCAGGGCTTCCCCGACACCGACGGCCCCGAGGAGATCCGCGAGGCCGCCGTCCGGGCACTCAGGGACGGCAGGGGCAACCAGTACCCGCCCGGCCCCGGCGTGCCCGAGCTGCGCGCCGCCGTCGCCGGCCACCAGCGCGAGCGGTACGGCCTCCTCCACGACCCCGACACGGAGGTCCTCGTCACCGCGGGCGCCACCGAGGCGATCGCCGCCGCCCTGCTGGCGCTGGTCGAGCCCGGGGACGAGGTGATCGCGCTGGAGCCGTACTACGACTCGTACGCCGCCTGTGTCGCCATGGCCGGCGGCACCCGCGTCCCGGTCACCCTGCGCCCGGACGGCGACCGGTTCGTCCTGGACCTGGACGAGCTGCGGGCCGCCGTCACCGACCGGACCCGCCTCCTCCTGCTCAACACCCCCCACAACCCCACCGGCACCGTCCTCACCCGCGAGGAACTGGCCGCCATCGCCGAACTGGCCGTCGAGCGCGACCTGCTGGTCGTCACCGACGAGGTCTACGAGCACCTCGTCTTCGACGACGCCACGCACCTGCCGCTGGCCGGCTTCCCCGGGATGCGGGAGCGGACGGTCACCGTGTCCAGCAGCGGCAAGACCTTCTCGTACACGGGCTGGAAGGTCGGCTGGGTGACGGGCGCGGCCGATCTGGTCGCGGCCGTGCGGTCGGCGAAGCAGTACCTGACCTTCGTCTCCGCCGGGCCGTTCCAGTACGCGATCGCCGAGGCGCTGCGGCTGCCGGAGAGCTACTTCACCGGCCTGCGCGCGGAGATGCGGGCCAAGCGGGACCTGCTGGCCGACGGGCTGGAGCAGGCCGGCTTCCGGGTGTTCCGCCCGCGGGGGACGTACTTCGTCACCACCGACATCACCCCGCTCGGCGAGCGCGACGGCATCGCGTTCTGCCGGGAGCTGCCCGCCCGCTGCGGGGTGGTCGCCATCCCCAACGCGGTCTTCTACGACCACCGGGAGCAGGGCGCGCCGTTCGTGCGGTTCGCGTTCTGCAAGCGGGCGGAGGTGCTCCAGGACGCGGTGAAGCGGCTCGGGGCTCTCTGAAGGGCCTTCGTGGCCGCGCGCGCTCCGGACGAGCCTTCGTGGCCGCCCCGCCCTGGACGGGCTTCATGGCCGCGCGCGCTCCGGACGGGCCTTCTTAGCCGCTGGGCGGCGCCGTGTCACGGCGACACGCGCGCGTGGCGGGCGGCGGCGGGCGGACCACCCGGGCGGGCCGCCTGCGGTCGCGCCGCGCCCGGACGGCGCCCAAGGATCGGGGTGACCGTCCACGCGCGCACGGAGGTGCCCCCTGTCCGCCGAGACCTTCGACCAGGTGACCGCCGCGGGAACCGCCCGGCCCGTGCCGCGGTGGCGCGCGGCGCTGTACCGCGCGGCACCGGCACTGGGGCTGTTCGCCGCGGCCCGGCTCACCGGCATGCTGCTGCTGGCGCTGTGGTCCTGGCACACCGGCCGCTCGCCGCGCGCCCTGCTGGCCCTGTCCTGGGACTCGGACTGGTACCTGGGGATCGCCTCGGCCGGCTACGGCACGACGCTGTACTGGCCGGACGGGGTCGTCCAGTCGGACCTGGCGTTCTTCCCGCTCTACCCGGCGCTCGTCCGGGCGGTGACCACGGTCCTGCCGGTGGCGGGCGGCACGGCGGGGCTGATGGTGGCCTGGGCGGCAGCCGGGGCGGCGGCCTGGGGGATCTTCCTGCTCGGTGAGCGGCTGCACGGGCGGGGCACGGCCACCGCGCTGGTGCTGCTGTGGGGCCTGCTGCCGCACTCGATCGTGCTGACCATGGCGTACACGGAGCCGCTGCTGACGGCGTGCGCCGCCTGGTCGCTGTACGCGGTCCTCACCGGCCGCTGGCTGTGGGCGGGGACGCTGGCCGCGCTGGCCGGGGCGGCGCGGCCGAACGGGATCGCGGTCGCGGCGGCGGTGGGCGCGGCGGCGCTGTACGAGGCGTACCGGCTGCTGCGGGGCGAGCGGCGGGCGCGGTGGCGGGCCTGGGCGGCCGCCTGGCGGACCTGGGCCGGGGCGGCGGTGGCGCCGGTGGGCTGGGTGGGCTACCTGCTGTGGGTGGGGGTGCGCACGGGCGACCCGCTGGGCGGGTACTTCGCGGTGCAGGCGGGGTGGACGTCCCGGTTCGACTTCGGGGTGGGCACCTTCGGCTTCGCCCGCCGGGTGGTGACGGGGCCGATGGAGCTGGGCTTCACCGTCGCGCTGCTGATCACCGCGCTCGGGGTGGTGCTGTTCGCGCTGTTCCTGCTGGACCGGCCGCCGCTGCCGCTGCTGGTGTACACGGCGGTGCTGGTGGTCATCGCGGTGGGCGGCGCGGGCTTCTTCGAGTCGAAGCCCCGCTTCCTGCTGCCCGCCTTCCCGCTGCTGCTGCCGCTGGCGGTGGCGCTGCGCAGAGCCCGGCCGGGGGCGGCGGCCGTGGTGGTCGCCGCCCTGGCCGGGCTCTCGTACGCCTATGGGACGTATCTGCTGACGATCGCCCCGATGGCCCTGTAGACACTCCAGGCCCCCGGGGGCCCGGACTCCGGGGGCCGGGCTCAGCCCTCGGCGTCGCCGGGCTTCTCGTCGCCGGTCTCCAGACCGAACTGCTCCACGATCCACTTGTCGAACTCGATCGACGCACGCACCCAGCTCACGGTCGACTGGACGAAGTGCTCCAGGCTGACGCCGGTGCCGATCAGCATCTGCGCCTCACCGATGAGCCGCACGGTCGCGCCGCCCTGCTCGTCCTCGTGGAGGTGCGTGTAGACCTTGGGCCACAGGGTGCGGCGGTTCCAGTCGTCGATCGTCTCCAGGATCTGGGCGCGGTTCTCGACCGGGTGCGGGCGGTCGTAGAAGGTCCGCACCGAGAAGACCTGCTGCTCGTCCTCGCCGCGGAACATGAAGTACGTGCGGAACTCCTCCCACGGCGCCGCGAGGTCGCCCTCGTCGTCGACGACGTACTTCAGCTCCATCTGGTCCAGGAGCTGCTTGACGAGGTCCTGGTCCGGGACGACGGGGCCCGCCGGTCCCGGGCCCTGCTGGGGCTCGGGCTGGCCACCGAAGTTCGGAATCGAGCCGGGGTCGATGCTCACCGTGAATTTCCCTTCGAACGATTCCTGCCATCCTCCCCCATCCCCGGCCGGGCGTGGCAAGCCGGAACACGGCCGATCCGCTGCGAGCTGACAGGCCCGGCGCGGGGAGGGGGTGCGGGCGGGGCGCGGCTACCGCTCGGCGCCGACGGTCAGGCCGTCCTCGGAGCGGTCCACCCGGACGGTGTCGCCGTCGGTGACCTCGCCCGCGAGGATCTCCTTGGCGAGCCGGTCGCCGATGGCCGTCTGCACCAGGCGGCGCAGCGGCCGGGCGCCGTACGCCGGGTCGAAGCCCTCCGCGGCGAGCCAGTCCAGGGCCGCCGGGGTGACGTCCAGGGTGAGCCGGCGCTCGGCGAGGCGCTTGGCCAGCCGGTCGATCTGGAGGCCCGCGATGTGGGCGAGCTGGTCCCGGTCGAGCGCGGTGAAGACCACGATGTCGTCGAGGCGGTTGAGGAACTCGGGCTTGAAGGAGGCCCGGACGACCTCCAGCACCTGCTCCCTCTTCTGCTCCTCGGGGGCCACCGGGTCCATCAGGAACTGGCTGCCGAGGTTCGAGGTGAGGATGAGGATGGTGTTGCGGAAGTCGACCGTGCGGCCCTGCCCGTCGGTCAGGCGGCCGTCGTCCAGCACCTGGAGCAGGACGTCGAAGACCTCCGGGTGGGCCTTCTCCACCTCGTCCAGCAGCACCACGCTGTACGGGCGGCGGCGCACCGCCTCGGTGAGCTGGCCGCCCTCCTCGTACCCGACGTAGCCGGGAGGGGCGCCGACGAGCCGGGCGACGCTGTGCTTCTCGCCGTACTCGCTCATGTCGATGCGGACCATGGCCCGCTCGTCGTCGAAGAGGAAGTCCGCGAGGGCCTTGGCCAACTCGGTCTTGCCGACACCGGTGGGGCCGAGGAAGAGGAACGAGCCGGTGGGCCGGTCGGGGTCGGAGATCCCGGCGCGGGTGCGGCGCACGGCGTCCGACACCGCCCGTACGGCCTCGCTCTGACCGATCAGCCGGCGGCCGATCTCGTCCTCCATGCGCAGCAGCTTCTGCGTCTCGCCCTCCATCAGGCGGCCGGCCGGGATGCCGGTCCAGGAGCCCACGACGTCGGCGATGTCGTCGGCGCCGACCTCGTCCTTGACCATGCTGCTCTTGCTGCCGGCCGTCTTGGCTGCCTCCTCCTCGGCCTCGCTGGCCTCCTCCAGCTCCCGCTCCAGCGCGGGGATCTCGCCGTACAGCAGCTTGGAGGCGGTGTCGAAGTCGCCGTCGCGCTGGGCGCGCTCGGCCTGGCCCCGAAGGTCGTCCAGGCGCTCCTTCAGCTCACCGACCCGGTTGAGGCCCTGCTTCTCCTTCTCCCAGCGGGCGGTCAGGCCGCGCAGCTCCTCCTCCTTGTCGGCGAGGTCGCGGCGCAGCTTCTCCAGCCGCTGCACGGAGGCGGGGTCGGACTCGTTCTTGAGCGCCAGCTCCTCCATGCGGAGGCGGTCCACGGCCCGCTGCAGCTCGTCGATCTCGACGGGCGAGGAGTCGATCTCCATCCGGAGCCGGGACGCGGCCTCGTCGACGAGGTCGATGGCCTTGTCGGGCAGGAAGCGGGAGGTGATGTAGCGGTCGGAGAGGGTGGCGGCGGCGACCAGCGCGGAGTCGGCGATCTGGACCTTGTGGTGGGCCTCGTACCGGCCCTTGAGGCCGCGCAGGATCGCGATGGTGTCCTCGACGGTGGGCTCGGCGACCAGGACCTGCTGGAAGCGGCGCTCCAGGGCCGGGTCCTTCTCGATGCGCTCGCGGTACTCGTCGAGGGTGGTCGCGCCGACCATGCGCAGCTCGCCGCGGGCCAGCATCGGCTTGAGCATGTTGCCCGCGTCCATGGCGGAGTCGCCGCCGGCGCCCGCGCCGACGACGGTGTGCAGCTCGTCGATGAAGGTGATGATCTGCCCGTCGCTCTCCTTGATCTCGGACAGGACGGTCTTCAGGCGCTCCTCGAACTCGCCCCGGTACTTGGCGCCGGCGACCATCGCGCCGAGGTCGAGGGCGACCAGCCGCTTGTTCTTCAGGCTCTCGGGGACGTCGCCCTTGACGATGCGCTGGGCGAGGCCCTCCACCACGGCGGTCTTGCCGACGCCCGGCTCGCCGATGAGCACCGGGTTGTTCTTGGTCCGCCGGGAGAGGACCTGCACGACGCGGCGGATCTCCTGGTCGCGGCCGATGACCGGGTCGAGCTTGCCGTCCCGGGCGGCGGCGGTGAAGTCGGTGCCGAACTTCTCCAGCGCCTTGTACTGCCCCTCGGGGTCGGGCGTGGTCACGCGGCGGCCTCCCCTGGCCTTCTCGAACGCGTCCAGCAGCTTCTTCGCGGTGGCGCCCTGCTTCTCCAGCACCTCACCGGCCCGGCCGCCCTTGGCGGCGATGCCGATGAGCAGGTGCTCGGTCGAGAGGTACTCGTCGCCCAGCTCCTCGGCCCGCCGCGAGGCGTCGGCGATGACCGCGAGCAGCTCGCGGTTGGGCTGGGGCGGGGCGACGGTGGAGCCGGCGACGCTGGGCAGCGCGGCCAGGACGCCCTCGGCCGCGGAGCGCACGGCCGCCTGGTCGGCGTCGACGGCGGCCAGCAGGTCCACGATGTTCTCGTTGTCCTGGCCCGACAGCAGGGCGAGCAGCAGGTGGGCGGGGGTCAGGTCCGGATGTCCTCCGGACACGGCACGGCTGCTGGCGGCGTTCAGCGCGTCCCGGCTCTTGTTGGTCAGCTCGGCGTCCACGTGCGGTCTCTCCTCCTCGGTGCAGCGAGTCGTTACGGCTATGACTCAACGGCTATGACTCCCACAACGTACGTAAAGTTGAGTCTATTCCACTCAAGGTGGTCCGGGACACCCGCCGGCGGTAGGTTCGCGCGCATGGCCATCGACCCGCGCGACCCCGGCGACGCGTACCTCGGCTTCTGGCGCGAGTACCACATGTGCACCCTGACCACGCACCGGCCGGACGGCACTCCGCACGTGGTGCCGGTCGGCGTGACGTACGACCCGGAGGGCGGCGAGCGGGGCCTCGCCCGGGTGATCACCAACCGGCACAGCCGGAAGGCCGCCCATGTCCTGGCGGCGGGCCCCGAGGGGGCGCGGGTGGCGGTGTGCCAGGTGGACCGGGGCCGCTGGGCCACACTGGAGGGCGTCGCGCGCGTCCGTACGGAGCCGGAGGCCGTCGCGGACGCCGTCGAGCGGTACGCGGCCCGCTACCGGCGGGTGCCGTCGCCCAACCCGGACCGGGTCGTGATCGAGATCGCCCTCACCCGGGCGATGGGGCGGGCCTGACGCCCGCCTCGTTCGTACGTCCGTACGCGCACAGCACAGCTTCCCGTACGCGCACAGCACAGCGGCGCCATCGTGTTCAGGTCCACGATGGCGCCGCTGTGTGGGGGAAGCACCTGAGCGATTTACAACGACGGGGGAACCGCTCAGGCGCTGCGGGGGGTGGCGGTGGTGGTCTCCGGCTCGACGAGCTGGTGGTCACGCTGGTCGAGGTTGACGAAAATCATGCCGTACCGGATGGCGCAACGGACGGGCTGCGGGGCGCCGCGGGGCCGTCGCAGACACCGGTAGGCTCGGATGTCCTCGTCTTCTCCGCGCGTGATGACGATCGGCTCACCGAAGAGGGTGACCATCAACGAATCGCCACGATGCGGCACAGCCGTGACGAGGTCGATGAAATGCCACCCGGAACGGTAGGCGGACGCCATCTCGCGCCGGAAGCGCGAGTCGTCGGGAACGTTCATGCGCCGACGACGGTCCAGGCGGGGTCGATCGCCGCCGCGGACACGGGCACGGACGTGATGGTCCAGCCGGGGTCCTGCGCGGCCGTACCCGACCTGACGGGTACCGCGGTCCAGGAGGGGTCGTTCACGGTCGGGCCCGCCGCGGTCCAGCCCGGGTCCTGCGTCGTGGTGCCGACGCCGGGAGCCGCCTGCGAGTCCTGACCCTCGGCCGCCCCCATAACCCCGACCGCGCCCGCAGCGACGACCGCACCGGCCACCACTGCGCGTATGAGTCTCTTCGTCATCACCGAGCAACCTCACTTGAAGGCAACGTCTCTTTCCAACCCCCGCGGCTACGACGATTGCTCACTCTCCACGCTTCCACCACCTACGGCAGGCATCATGTTCCTGAGATGCAGGAGCCTGGGGGTGTACAGATGAGCGTAAAACCGGACAAGCCCGGCCACCCCCATAGCCATTCGGAGCTGTGCCAGGAGGGGTCCGAGCTCTACGCCAACGCCTTGCGCAGCGGACGAATACCCCGGTCAGAGGCGGATGAGGTGCCCTGCCTGCTCGATCTCTCGCTGCTGCACCCCGACCCCGACGACGCCCAGTGGCTCCGCCCGGTTCCGCCGTCCTCCGCGCTGGCCCAGCTGCTCCAGCCCATCGAGCGCGAGATCCTGGAGCGTAGACGGCTCACCGTCGAACTGTCCGACGCGTTCGAGCCATTCATGGCCATCAGCGCCCAGAACGCGCCCACCACCCACGCCATCACCGTGCTGGAGGGCCTGAGCCGGATCAACGCCACCCTGGACCGCGTGGTGGCCGGCTGCGAGAAGGAGCTGCTCACCGTCCAGCCCGGCGGCGGCCGCCCCGCGCACGGCCTGAGCGAGGCGCTGCGCCGCGTACGGCCCCTGCTGGGGCGGGGCATCCGGATGCGGACGCTGTACCAGCACACCGCCCGGCACACCGAACTGACGCTCACCTATCTGGAACACGTGGGGCCCGAGGTGCAGGTGCGCACCCTGGAGCAGATCATCGACCGGCTGATCATCGTGGACCGCGAGGTCGCCTTCGTCCCCGCGCGCAGCGACCGCCAGGTCGCCCTGGAGCTGCGCCACCCGGGCCTGGTCGCCTACCTCGCCGGGGTGTTCGACCAGTTCTGGCAGCTCGCCGTCCCCATCAACGAGGAGATCCCCTACGACCTGAAGTCCGACGGCATCAGCGGCGTCCAGCGCTCCATCGCCAAACTCCTCGTCGAGGGCCACGTCGACGAGGCCATCGCCCGCCGCCTCGGCATGAACGTCCGCACCTGCCGCGCCCACATCGCCAAGCTCGCCGCCGTCCTCGGCAGCGGCAGCCGCGCCCAACTCGGCTACCTCATCGCCCAGTCCAAGATCCTGGAGCAGGACCACTGACCGTGCACGACCAGCACCCCACCCCCGCCCTCGCCCCCGTCGTGGAGCTGCCGGCCGCCACCGGCCCGGTCGACGTGACCGGCCCCGGCCTCCCGCACGTCCGCATCGCCCGGACCGCCGGCACGGAGGCCGACCCGCTCGTCCCGATCGGCACCCGCGACCCGGCCCTGCTGACGCTCACCGTCGACGGCCGCCCCCAGCGGCTCACCCCCGCCAAGGGGCGGCTGTCCCGGCGCTCGTACCGCGTCGACGCCCGGGTCGACGGCACCCGCTACCGGCTGGTGCCCTGCTCGTACGGCGAGAGCCGGCTGCTCCGCGACGGCCGCAGGCTCGGCGAGCTGGAGTCCTCCGGCGACGGCCGGGTGAGCGCCGAGTGGCGCGAGGGCGCCCGGGTGTCGCCCCAGGACGCCGCCGTCGGCACCGCACTCGCGGCGGCCTTCGGCACGGGCGCCCAGCCGCTGTGGGAGTCGCTGCTGGACGTGGTGACGGAGTTGTTCTAGCGGTCCGGCGCCGGGCGCCAGGGGGTCAGCTCCACGCGGCCGGTGTTGCCCAGGTCCAGCGGGCCGCCGTCCTGCGGGGCGGCCGTCTGGGCGGCGGCGCCGGGCGCGGGGGTGATCCGGACGTACGCGCCCTCGGTCGCCACCACGTCGGTGCGGGTCACCGTGTTGCGCCAGACCACCGACGCCGTGGCCTTCGTGCCGGGCACCAGGGTGAACGTCGACGGCTTGGTCGTGCTGTCCACGCTGGAGCCGCGCACCACGGCGACGTCCAGCCTGGCGCGCCGCTCGTCGAGCACCTCCAGCACCGGGTACCCGCTCACCTCGAACGGCTTCGTCCCGCAATTCTCCAGGGTCAGGCCCATCGCCCGCAGCCCCATGGCCGCCTCGGTCATGCCGGTGCCGACCCGCACCCCGGAGGCGGGGCAGGGCGCGTCCCCGGCGGGGGTCTCGCCGGGCGCGCCCTGCGGCGGCGCGGGGGCCGGGGCCGGGGCGGAGGCCACCGGGCGGGGCAGCGGCGCGTCGCCCGTCTCGTCGTCGCAGCCCACCGCGAGCGCGGCCAGCGCCACCAGCACCGCGCCGGAGCGCCACCGGGCGCCCGAGGTCCCCCGAGTCGTCAGCATCCCGGGATCATCGCACGCCGGTACGGGAGGGCGGAGGCCGCGGCCCGTCCGGGCGGCCCCGCCCGGGGGCGGCGCCCTGCGGAGGCGCGGTGCCCGGGGGCGGCTACCTACCGGGGCGGCGACCTACCGGGGCGGCGCGGCCGGGCGCGTACGCCGAGAGGCCCCCTCCGCCGGGCGGAAGGGGCCTCTCGGACCGCTCAGGTGTGCTCGCCGCGCTTCTTGGGCGGGCGCCACACCACCAGCGCGCTCGCCTGCTGGACCTCCTGGTACGGCACCAGGTCGCGCCGGTACGAGGCGTGCACCTGGGCCTCGCGCTGGCGCATCGCCGCCGCCGCGCCCTCGACCGCCGACGACAGCTCGGCGATCCGGGACTGGAGGGCGGCGACCTGGTTCTCCAGCTCGATGATCCGCTTGATGCCCGCCAGGTTGATGCCCTCGTCCTGGGACAACTGCTGCACCTGCCGGAGCAGTTCGATGTCCCGGGCCGAGTAGCGCCGGCCGCGACCCGCCGTGCGGTCCGGCGAGACCAGGCCCAGCCGGTCGTACTGACGCAGCGTCTGCGGGTGCAGCCCGCTCAGCTGGGCGGCGACCGAGATGACGTACACCGGTGTCTCGTCGGTCAGCTCGTACGGATTGCGGCGGCGTCCGTCCATCTCAAGCCCCCTTCGCGGCCTGGAACAGCTCGGCCCGCGGGTCCTCGCCCGCCGTGGCCTCCCGGTACGTTTCGAGCGCCTCGCGCGCCTTGTCGCCCAGGTCCACGGGCACGGCGACCTCGACGGTGACCAGCAGGTCGCCGCGGGTGCCGTCCTTGCGGACCGCGCCCTTGCCGCGGGCGCGCATCGTCCGGCCGTTGGGCGTGCCGGCCGGGATCTTCAGGGTGACCGGGGGCCCGCCGAGGGTGGGCACCTTGATCTCGCCGCCGAGCGCCGCCTCGTCGAAGGTGACGGGCACCGTGACGGTGAGGTTGTCGCCCTTGCGGCCGAAGACCGGGTGGGTGTCGACATGGACCACCACGTACAGGTCGCCGGCCGGTCCGCCCCGCTCGCCGGGCGCGCCCTTGCCGCGCAGCCGGATGCGCTGCCCGTCGGAGACGCCCGCCGGGATGCGGACCTGCATGGTGCGGGACGACTTGGCGCGCCCGCTGCCGTGGCAGACGTCGCACGGGTCCTGGGCGATCAGCCCGCGGCCCTTGCAGTCCACGCACGGGTCGGTCAGCGAGAAGGAGCCGCTGCCGCCGCGCGAGACCTGCCCGGTGCCGACGCAGGTCGGGCACACCCGGGGCGTGCCGTTCTTGTCGCCGGTGCCCGAACACGCCTTGCAGGGCTGCTGGCTGGACATCCGCAGCGGGACCGTGGCCCCGTCGACCGCCTCGGTGAAGCTGAGCGTCACCTCGGACTCGACGTCCTGCCCCCGGCGCGGCTGCGTGCGGGTGCCCGCGCCGCCCCGGTTGAACAGGCCGCCGAAGACGTCCCCGAGTCCGCCGCCGAAGCCGCCGGCGCCGCCCGCCCCGCCCTGGGCGCCGCCGAAGAGGTCGCCCAGGTCGAAGTTGAACGTGCCGCCGGCTCCGCCGCCCGGACCGGCGCGGAAGCCACCGTTGCCGAAGAGGGCGCGGGCGTCGTCGTACTCCTTGCGCTTCTTGGGGTCGCCGAGGATGTCGTTCGCCTCGGAGATCTCCTTGAAGCGCGCCTCCGCGCTCGCGTCACCCTTGTTGGCGTCCGGGTGGAACTCGCGGGCGAGCTTCCGGTACGCCTTCTTGATCTCGGCCTCGGTGGCGTCCTTGGGGACGCCGAGAACCTTGTAGTAGTCCTTCTCCACGAAGTCCTTCGTGCTCATCGACGTCCCTCCTCCCGTTCACCGGTCACCGCGTCAGCCCTCCTCGGGGCCACCGCTCTCCTCGTCGGCCGCCTTCTGCTGCTCCTCCTGGTCCTGGGGCGCGCCGCCGGCCTGGGCGGCCGGCGCGGCCCCGGGCTGGGGCTCGGCCACCGCGACGCGGGCGGGCCTGATGGTCCGCTCGCCGATGCGGTACCCCGGCTGGAGGATCGCGACGCAGGTCGTCTCGGTGACGTCCGGCGCGTAGCTGTGCATCAGGGCCTCGTGGATCGTCGGGTCGAAGGGCTCGCCCTCCTTGCCGAACTGCTGGAGGCCCATCTTGGCGGCGACCGTCTCCAGCGATTCGGCCACCGACTTGAAGCCGCCCACCAGCTCGCCGTGCTCACGGGCGCGGCCGATGTCGTCGAGCACCGGCAGGAGCTCGGTCAGGAGGTTCGCGACGGCGATCTCCTTGACCGTGACCCGGTCGCGCTCGACCCGGCGGCGGTAGTTCTGGTACTCGGCCTGGAGCCGCTGGAGGTCCGCGGTGCGCTCGCCGAGCGCGGTGCGGGTCTGGTCCAGCTGGGCCGTCAGGCCGGCGGTCTGTGCGGTCGCGTCCCCTGCCGGGGCCGCCGGGCCCTCCTCCGCGGTGTTCGCGGAAGGAGTGGCTCCGGCGGGCTCGGCGGCGTCGTCGGGCGTGGCGCCGGAGGGGACGTCGGGCTTCTCCTCGAAGCCCGGGGTCTCCTCCGTCATGCGGCCCCCTTCGGCTTCTCGTCGTCGACGATCTCGGCGTCGACCACGTCGTCGTCGGCGGCGGCACCCTGGCCCGCGGCGCCCGGGGCCTCGCCGGCACCGGCGGCGCCGCCCGCGGCCTGCGCGTCCGCGTACATGGCCTGGCCGAGCTTCTGCGAGACGGCCGCGACCTTCTCGGTGGCCGTGCGGATCTCGGCGGTGTCCTCGCCCTTCAGCTTCTCCTTGAGCTCGCCCACCGCCGTCTCGACCTCGGTCTTGACGTCACCGGGGACCTTGTCCTCGTTGTCCTTGAGGAACTTCTCGGTCTGGTAGACGAGCTGCTCGCCCTGGTTGCGGGTCTCGGCGGCCTCGCGGCGCTTGTGGTCCTCCTCCGCGTACCGCTCGGCCTCCTCACGCATCCGGTCGACCTCGTCCTTCGGCAGCGAGGAGCCGCCGGTGACGGTCATCTTCTGCTCCTTGCCCGTGCCCAGGTCCTTGGCGGTCACGTGCATGATGCCGTTGGCGTCGATGTCGAAGGAGACCTCGATCTGCGGGACGCCGCGCGGGGCCGGCGGGAGGCCGGTCAGCTCGAACATCCCGAGCTTCTTGTTGTACGCCGCGATCTCGCGCTCGCCCTGGTACACCTGGATCTGCACCGACGGCTGGTTGTCCTCGGCCGTGGTGAAGATCTCGGAGCGCTTCGTGGGGATCGTGGTGTTGCGCTCGATCAGCTTGGTCATGATGCCGCCCTTGGTCTCGATGCCGAGGGACAGCGGGGTGACGTCGAGCAGCAGGACGTCCTTGACCTCGCCCTTGAGGACACCGGCCTGGAGCGAGGCGCCGATGGCGACGACCTCGTCCGGGTTCACACCCTTGTTGGCCTCCTTGCCGCCGGTCAGCTCCTTGACGAGCTCGGCGACGGCGGGCATACGGGTGGAGCCACCGACGAGGACGACGTGGTCGATCTCGGAGAGCTGGATGCCCGCGTCCTTGATCACGTTGTGGAACGGGGTCTTGCAGCGCTCCAGCAGGTCCGCGGTCAGCTGCTGGAACTGGGCGCGGGTGAGCTTCTCGTCCAGGTGCAGCGGGCCCTCGGCGGACGCCGTGATGTAGGGCAGGTTGATCGAGGTCTCGGTGGACGAGGACAGCTCGATCTTGGCCTTCTCGGCGGCCTCGCGGAGGCGCTGGAGGGCCATCTTGTCCTTGGACAGGTCCACGCCGTGGCCGGACTGGAACTGCTTGACCAGGTAGTCGACGACGCGCTGGTCCCAGTCGTCACCACCGAGGTGGTTGTCGCCGTTGGTGGCCTTCACCTCGACGACGCCGTCGCCGATCTCCAGCAGCGAGACGTCGAAGGTGCCGCCACCGAGGTCGAAGACCAGGATGGTCTGGTCGTCCTTGTCCAGGCCGTACGCGAGAGCGGCGGCCGTCGGCTCGTTGACGATGCGCAGGACGTTGAGGCCCGCGATCTCACCGGCCTCCTTGGTGGCCTGGCGCTCCGAGTCGTTGAAGTACGCCGGGACGGTGATGACCGCGTCGGTCACCTTCTCGCCCAGGTAGGACTCGGCGTCGCGCTTCAGCTTCTGGAGGATGAAGGCGCTGATCTGCTGCGGGTTGAAGTTCTTCCCGTCGAGCTCGATCTTCCAGTCCGTGCCCATGTGGCGCTTGACGGAGCGGATGGTCCTGTCGACGTTGGTGACCGCCTGGCGCTTGGCCACCTCGCCGACGAGCACCTCGCCGTTCTTGGCGAAGGCGACGACGGACGGCGTGGTCCTGGCGCCCTCGGCGTTGGTGATGACGGTGGGCTCGCCGCCTTCCAGAACGCTGACGACGGAGTTAGTCGTGCCCAGGTCGATGCCGACCGCACGTGCCATTTCGATTCCTCCAGCTGACTTGAGTGGAACAGGCTCAAGGATGCACGACAGCCCGACATGAGTCAACAGACTTGAGTCGGCGGGGCTCAACTTCACTGGTGGGCCGCCTGTCAGGCGCCGCCCGGCCTCCCGGCCGTCCCTGGGCCACGACCCGCCGCATACCCACGAAGCACTACCGACTCACACACACCCGTGCGATCGTTTGAAGAACGTGCCAAAAGGTGCGAAAAGCCGCATTCATCGGCACCGGCCGCGAACTCGTCAGGTGGATGCCCATGCGCCCCTCCCCCCGCTCCCGCTCCCCACACCTCCGTCTGCCGCGCGTGCGGCTGCCCCAGGTCCGGCTGCCGCGCCTGGGCCTGCCCCGCGCGGGACGCCCGTCACGTACGGGACACCCGCCGCGCGCGGGGCGCCCGCCGCTCGTGGGGCGCCCGCCGCTGGTGGGGCGGGTCCGCTCCCCGCATCCGCAGCGGGTGCTGGACGTCGCCCTGGGGTCGGTCCTGCTGGCCCTGGCCGCCCCGCTGCTGCTCGCGGCCACCGCCGTCACGGCCCTGAGACGGCCGCCCGGCGGAGTGTTCGTCCGCGAGACGTGCGGCGGCCTGGGCGGGCGGCCCTTCACGCTGCGCCACCTGCCCGTCCGCCGCTTCCGGCTGGACGTGCTCTCCCGGCTGCCGCACGTCCTGCGCGGCGAGATGGCGCTCGTGGGCCCCGCGCCCCTCCCGGCCGGCGACCCGGCGGGGGCCGCCCCCTGGCGCCGGAGCGTCAGACCGGGCCTGACCGGCCTGGCCCAGACCCGGCGCGGCTCCACCCTGCCGTGGGACGAGCCGCTGCTCCTGGACCAGCACTACGTCGAGCACCAGTGGCTCGGGCTGGACCTCGCGCTGCTGCTGCGCAGCGTACGGACCGTGTCGGGTCAGGCTCACCTCAGCGACGCAGATCACCGCGGCCGCGGCTACAGTGCGGCGGAATAAGTGGGTACGCTCAGCACGGACTGAATAAGTTACCGCTTAGTAGTAGTACCTGAGCCTTCCCACCCTCGCAGGCCCGAGGAGCCTCCATGCAACTCGCCGCGATCATTGTGTCGCTGACCCTGACCGTGGTCGGCGTTGCGCTGCTCGCCCGCGCCATCGGCCAGTTCGTCCGCTACTTCAAGCTGGGCCAGCCGGTCCCCGCCGGCGCCCGCACCGACAACCCCTACCAGCGCAGCGTCACCCTGGTCAGGGAGTTCCTCGGGCACACGCGGATGAACCGCTGGGGCATCGTCGGCATCGCCCACTGGTTCGTGGCGGTCGGCTTCCTGACGCTGCCGCCGACCATCGTCACCGCGTACGGCCAGCTCTTCCAGGCCGACTGGACGCTGCCGGTGATCGGCGGCTTCCTGCCGTACGAGCTCTACATCGAGTTCATCGGCGCGATGACCACCCTCGGCATCGCCACGCTCATGGTGATCCGGCTGCTGAACCTGCCCTCGCGCCCGGGCCGCAAGTCCCGGTTCGCCGGCTCGAAGATGGGCCAGGCGTACTTCGTCGAGTACGTCATCCTCACCATCGGCCTCGCCATCTACGTGCTGCGCGGCCTCGAGGGCGCCCTGCACCACGTCGACCACTACGAGGCCGCGTACTTCGCCTCGTACCCCCTGGTCCTGGCCTTCAAGGGGCTGAGCGTCGCCGCGCTGCAGAACCTGGTCTACCTCTTCGCCATGATCAAGCTGAGCACCACCATGATCTGGATGATCACGGTGTCGCTCAACATCAACATGGGTGTGGCCTGGCACCGCTTCCTCGCCTTCCCGAACATCTGGTTCAAGCGCAACGCCACCGGCGAGACCGCGCTCGGCGCGCTCCAGCCGATGACCACCGGCGGCAAGGAGATCGACTGGGAGGACCCGGCCGAGGACGCCGTCTTCGGTGTCTCCCAGGTCGAGCAGTTCTCCTGGAAGGGCATCCTCGACTTCTCCACCTGCACCGAGTGCGGCCGCTGCCAGTCGCAGTGCCCCGCCTGGAACACCGGCAAGCCGCTCTCCCCGAAGCTGCTGATCATGTCGCTGCGCGACCACGCGCACGCCAAGGCGCCGTACCTGCTGGCCGGCGGCGGCAAGACGATGGAGGGCGACGAGAAGGCGTCCGAGGAGCAGCTGAAGGACGTCCCGGCCGCCGCCCTCGCCGAGGCCGAGCGCCCGCTGATCGGCACGCTGGAGGAGAACGGCGTCATCGACCCGGACGTGCTGTGGTCCTGCACCACCTGCGGCGCCTGCGTCGAGCAGTGCCCGGTCGACATCGAGCACATCGACCACATCGTCGACATGCGCCGCTACCAGGTGATGATCGAGTCCGCGTTCCCGTCCGAGGCGGGCACGATGCTCAAGAACCTGGAGAAGAAGGGCAACCCCTGGGGCCTGGCCAAGAAGCAGCGCGTGGAGTGGACCAAGGAGGTCGACTTCGAGGTCCCGATCGTCGGCAAGGACATCGAGGACCTCACCGAGGTCGACTACCTGTACTGGGTCGGCTGCGCGGGCGCCCTGGAGGACCGGGCCAAGAAGACCACCAAGGCGTTCGCCGAGCTGCTGCACATCGCGGGCGTGAAGTTCGCGATCATGGGCGGCGACGAGAAGTGCACCGGTGACTCGCCGCGCCGCCTGGGCAACGAGCCGCTGTTCCAGCAGCTCGGCCAGGAGAACGTGGCGATGCTGAACATGGCGTTCGGCGAGGACGACGAGGACGAGTCGACGAAGAAGCCGAAGTCGGCCAAGAAGATCGTCGCCACCTGCCCGCACTGCTTCAACACGATCGCCAACGAGTACCCGCAGCTGGGCGGCGAGTTCGAGGTCATCCACCACACCCAGCTGCTCCAGCACCTCATCGACGAGGGCCGGCTCACCCCGGTCACCCCCGTCGACGGGCTGATCACCTACCACGACCCCTGCTACCTGGGCCGGCACAACAAGGTCTACACGCCGCCGCGCGAGATCATGTCGGCCGTCCCGGGCCTGCGCCAGCAGGAGATGCACCGCCACAAGGAGCGGGGCTTCTGCTGCGGCGCCGGCGGCGCGCGGATGTGGATGGAGGAGCGGATCGGCAAGCGCATCAACACCGAGCGCGTCGACGAGGCGCTGTCCCTCAACCCGGACATCGTCTCCACCGCCTGCCCCTTCTGCCTCGTGATGCTCACGGACTCCGTGAACGGCAAGAAGAACGACGGCCAGGCGAAGGAGAGCCTCCAGGTCGTGGACGTGGCCCAGCTGCTGCTGGAGTCCGTCAAGCAGCCGGCGGACCCCGCGTCCCCGGCCGAGGACGCGGACGCCGGCGCCGAGCCGGAGCCGGTGAAGTAACCGGCGCACCGCGCACCCCCGGGCCCCCGGCCGGGCCGCCTCACGGAGGCGGCCCGGCCGTTCCCGTACCCCCGCCGTCGCCTCCGGGACGGGCCCCTAGGGGATGTCACAGCTCCGCAGCAATGGCGCCCGGTCCCCGGGCCCCGTCCACGGACACCGCCGGGACCGGGTACGTTCGTTGACGTGGCTGGATTCAGGATCGGACGCGGCCGGGACAACCGCACCTCGCGACAACAACCGCAGCAGGCGCCCTACGGCGGGCCCGCTGCGCCGCCCCCGTACGCGCACGGGCAGCAGCACCAGTGGCCCCAGGGGCAGCAGCAGCCCTACGGCGAGCCGGAGTACTTCGGCGACCCGTACCAGCAGGCCGCCCCGCCCGCCCACGGGCACCCGCACGCCGCCCAGGGGCACCCGCACGCCGCCCAAGGGCATCCGCATGCCGCCCAGGGGCACCCGCACCCGCAGGGGCATCCGCACGACCCGTACGCGGCGAACAACCCGGGCCACACCCGGGCGTTCAGCATCCACGACGAGGCGGAGGCGTACGGCGAGGGCGCCACGTACCAGGCCGGCGCCGCCGCCCCGGCGGGCCCGCGCCTGCACTGGAAGCAGCTGCTCAGCGGCATCGTGACGCGCCCCGGCCCGACGTTCCTCCAGATGCGCGACCACGCCGTGTGGGGCCCCGCGCTGGTCGTCACCTTCCTGTACGGGCTGCTCGCGCTGTTCGGGTTCGACCGGGCCCGCGACGAGGCGATCAACGCGACCCTGTCGACGGCCATCCCGTACGTCCTGGTCACCGGCGCCATGTTCGTGGTCGGCGGCCTGATCCTCGGCGCGGTCACCCACACCCTGGCCCGCCAGCTCGGCGGCACCGGCGGCTGGCAGCCGACGGTCGGCCTCTCGATGCTGATCATGTCGATGACGGACGCCCCGCGGCTGCTCTTCGCCCTCTTCCTGGGCGGCGAGAACACCTTCGTCCAGGTCGTGGGCTGGCTGTCCTGGCTGGCCGCCGCGGCGCTGTTCACCTCGATGGTGCGCGCCTCGCACGACCTGCCCTGGCCGAAGGCGCTCGGCGCCTCCGCGATCCAGCTGGTCGCGCTGCTGTCGCTGCTGAAGCTCGGCACGATCTGAGCGCGGGCGTACGAGAAAGGCCCCCGTCCGGTGCGGGGGCCTTTCTCGTGTCGTTCGGCGTACCTCAGGCGTCCAGGACCTGCCCGGAACGCTGGACCACGGGCTTCTCCACGCTCCACGGGAAGTTGATCCACTCGTCGGTGCGCTTCCACACGTACTCGCACTTCACCAGCGAGTGCGACTTCTCGTAGATCACGGCGCTGCGCACCTCGGCGACATTGCCGAGGCAGAAGTCGTGCACCAGCTTCAGCGTCTTGCCGGTGTCGGCGACGTCGTCGGCGATCAGCACCTTCTTGTCGCTGAAGTCGATCGCGTTGGGCACCGGCGCCAGCATGACCGGCATCTCCAGGGTGGTCCCGACGCCGGTGTAGAACTCGACGTTGACCAGGTGGATGTTCTTGCAGTCCAGGGCGTACGCCAGGCCGCCGGCGACGAACACGCCGCCGCGCGCGATGCTCAGCACGATGTCGGGCTCGTACCCGTCGTCCGCGATGGTCTGCGCGAGCTCCCGGATCGCCTTCCCGAACCGGTCGTAGGTCAGGTTCTCCCGTACGTCACTCATGCTCACACCTGCGTCCGATGAAAGTTCTGGAAGGACCGCGAGGCGGTCGGCCCCCGCTGGCCCTGGTACCGCGATCCGTAGCGCTCACTCCCGTACGGGAACTCCGCCGGCGAGCTGAGCCGGAACATGCACAGCTGCCCGATCTTCATGCCCGGCCAGAGCTTGATCGGCAGCGTGGCGAGGTTCGACAGCTCCAGCGTGACGTGCCCCGAGAAGCCCGGGTCGATGAACCCGGCGGTCGAGTGGGTCACCAGCCCGAGCCGCCCCAGCGAGCTCTTGCCCTCCAGCCGGGAGGCGATGTCGTCGGGGAGGCTGATCACCTCGTACGTCGACGCCAGCACGAACTCGCCCGGGTGCAGGATGAACGCCTCGTCGCCCGGCGGCTCGATCAGCCGCGTCAGGTCGGCCTGCTCGACCGCGGGGTCGATGTGCGGGTAGCGGTGGTTCTCGAACACCCGGAAGTAGCGGTCCAGCCGCACGTCGATGCTCGAGGGCTGCACCATGGAGTCGTCGTACGGGTCGATGCGGACCCGCCCGGCGTCGATCTCGGCCCGGATGTCCTTGTCTGAGAGAAGCACGTCCCGAGGATACGCAGAGCGCCCGGGCCCGCCCCAATCGGACGTCCCGCCGCCGCTACCGCCCCGAGCTCCCCACGGGCACGGCCCGCCGCAACCGTGCGCACCGCGGACACCGCAGCAACCGCCCGGGCCCGATCCGCCCGGCCGCGAGCTGCTGCATCGGGAACGAGGCGGTACTGAACACGTGCCCCTCGGCACAGCGGACGACGGTCCTGGAGTCCATCGGGTCCCTTCCCCAGCGCGGCGCGGACGAGACCGCCACATTAGGGGATCTACGGGACGCCACTCCAGGCGGCACTCCGCCTCGCCCCCGTACGCCCCAACTCCCGCCGCCCGCGCCCGGATCACTCCCCCACCGGACACGAGACCCCCGCGCCGCGATACACCGGGCGCCCGCGGATGGGGTACAGTGAGCGGCGGTACGACACCGGATCACCGGTCCGTATTACGCGGGTGTAGTTTAATGGTAGAACATGAGCTTCCCAAGCTCAGAGCGCGGGTTCGATTCCCGTCACCCGCTCCAAAGTGAAGCCCCAGGCCATCGGCCCGGGGCTTTGTTGTTGTCCGGGCCGGTCACTGGTCCCCTGTCACTTGCGTGCCCCAGCTCCGGGCTATGCCCCGGCCGGAGGCCCCGGGGCGCACCAGCTGCCTCATGCAGACAGGCTGCCGCCTGAATGGCGAGACGCATTTCAGATGGCATGCGCCACAAGCGCCTGCAGATTCGCTTGACGGTCCGACAAGCAGTCGCGGCCACGCCGCGCACGCACCTGCCGTACGAGGGGACACGCGCCGACGCGACCCGGTTGTGCAGCTGACGGCACCGGGCTCGAGGCCCCGCCTTACCGCCCTCGGGCCTCGGTGAGGGCCGTCACGAGCACGTCCAGGTCCCCGGTGTAGGGGATCACGTCCTCGTCGTCGGCCGGGGCATCGAAGCGGGCGAAGAAGTCGTCCAGGGCTTCGGGAGAGACGGTCAGCGCGTTGGCGTCCTCGCGTTGGTTGCGTTCGGCCAGGCGCCGCAGCAGCTCTTCGCGGTCGGCGGGGAGGTGGACCACCACCGGCAGGCCGCCCGCTTCGTGGGCGGCCTGCCGCCAGACATCGCGCTCGCTGCGGCGCCACAGGCCGTGGTCCAGGACGACGTCCTTCCCGGCCTCGATCTCCTTGGTGAACCGGTCCCGGATCGCTTCGACCACGGGTCGTTCCCGCTCGAAGTAGGTGTGCTCGGGGTAGTCCACGCCGTACCGGCCGTGGAGTCGGTGGACCTCCTCGTCCACGGACAGCCGGAGGTAGCCGCGGTCGGCCAGGGCCTGGGCGACCGTGGTCTTCCCGGAGCCGGTGAGGCCGACCAGCAGTACGGCGAGGGGCACGTGGTCATCCTTTCGCGACATGGTGTCCGCGAGCGCGAGTGCTGCCTGTCAATCCTGGCCGCTGTGAGCGTGGGGACGCCAGGTGGTGAAGATGTTGCGGGCCTCGGAGGGCCAGCCGAAGGGCATCCGGTCCAGGCTGACCCGGCGGAAGGCGAACCGCGGATCGCTGGTGTTGATCACGCCTCCGTGCTGGCCGACGTGGGCCAGCAGGCGGCCCGCCTCGTCGCGGACGGCCGGGGTGTGTTGCTGCCAGGTGCCGGAGGTGAAGTGCTCCACCCGGCGGCGGAGGTCGTCGAGAACGCCCGAGCGCCACTTGAAATGGTGAACCGCACAGATGCAGTCCGCGTTCGGCCGGTGGCCGGGGGAGCGGTGGTTGCCGGAGGAGACGGTGGCGTCGTGGCGGGCGAGGACGATCTTTCTCGGGTCGCCGTGCAGGAGCCGGTGGGTGAGGTGGCCGCCGAGAGGATAGGCCAGGTCGAGGCCGTCCTCGGGCCTCCAGCCGGTCAGGCGTCCACTGGCGGCGACGCGGTCGAGCATCAGCCCGCCGACCACCCGGTGTCCGGTCTTCTCGGCCTGGGCGATCACCTCGTGGAGCGGCGCGGGGTACTGCTGGAACTCGTCAGCATCGGCGAGCAGGTGCCAGCCGGGACCGGCCTGGTGTCGCAGGGAGTCGCGGAGCTGGGTGTTGGTGTGCTCGTGCCAGGGGCCGGTGCTGGTGCCGGTGGGGATGATGCCGAGTTCGCGGCAGGCGGTCTGGAGCTCGTGCCGCTGGGTGTCGGGGACGTGGTCGGGGAAATGGAAGGCGATCAGGAACCGCTCGACGCCGAGCCACCGGTAGTGGCGGACCCAGGCGGCCAGCAGGGCAGGCTCGATGGGGCCGATGACGGCGATCAGGGCGGGAGGCGTGCTCAGCATCAGGACTCCTTGGCCGTGAGCGTGGTGAAGGTTCGGGTGAGGAAGTCGGCTTGCTCGGCGGCCGTCCACAACCCGACCAGGCCGGGTGCCTCGGAGCCCGGCGGCTTGGGCGGCTGGCAGATGACGGCGTGCAGGGCAGCGGCGAGACCGTCCGGGTCGCCGGCGGTGAACGTCAGGGACCAGGGTTGGCCGCGCAGACGGCCGGTGAGGACGGGGTCGTGGTCGGAGACGATGAGGGGGACGCCGAGGCGGACGGCGTCCATCACAAGCCCGGATTCCTTGCCGACTGCGGGGCGGCGGGCGACCAGGGCAGCGTCGGCGGCGCCGTAGACCAGCCGCAGCACGCTTTCCGCGACGGGACCGGGCACGGTGTGCAGACGAAGGTAGGGCTGGGCCCGCCACCGCTCGAGTACGGCTTCGTCGAGCGGATCGCCCGCCACCACCAGGTGCAGGGGCTCCTTCAGCCGCACCAGGGCGGCGTCGATGACGTCGATGTCCTTGTAAGGCCACCAGCCGCCCACTAGACACACCGCGGCTTCGGCGGCGGGAATGCCGAACGCCGTCCGGCCGCCGTCGCGTTCAGCGTCGGTCAGGCGGCGGCCGTCGTCGACCGCGAAGGCTCGCACCACTGCTGGCAGGCGAGGGAAGGCCGCGGCGAACTGATCGCCGACGGCCTGAGTCGGGTACACCGCGATCACCCGTTGCTCGCCCCGGCGAGCGAGCCGGCCAAGCAGCCTCACGACGGCGTTCTCGGTGGTCACGGCCTCGTGGACGAACCGAAGGTGCGGCTGGCCGCCGAGGAGGGCGGCGGCCCCGTGCAGGGCATCGCTCGCGGTGAGGATCACCACTGCGTCGGCGCCGGGCTCCAGGCGGCGGGCGGACCGCAAGGCGGATGCCTCGGTCAGGCAGCGGGCGATCAATGTGATCTGGTGCGGCAGCCGCCGCAGGCGGCGGGGCCAGCGGCGCGACCGGAAGAACCGCTGCCCGGCGGCCGACAGCCCGGCTGCGAGCCGGGCGGCGGCCAGCAGCACGGCCGCCCGCCGCACGGCCGGCACGGTCGCCAGCCGGGCCCCCGCCTCGCGCAGGGCCGCCACCGCGTCTCGGGCGAGTCCGCGCGGGGCGATGACCAGGCTGCCGGGACGGGCTTGGGCGAGGGCCACCAGCGTGCGCTGATGGTGCCCGCCCAGGCGGTTCGCGTACGGCTCGATGAGCACGAGCGGGCCGGTCATCCGGAGACCGCCTGGTCACCGTGGGCGGCGGTGAACCTCTTCCGCAGCCAGATGGGACTGTTGAGGTGATCGAACTGCTGCGGATCGCGCGGGGTCTGGCGGGCGAAGGTGACGCCTTCACGGGCTCCGGCTGCGGCGTAGACGGCGAACTCGCCGCTGCGGCTGAGCGTCCATGCCTCGACGCGCTTATGGGCGTCGACGTCGGTCATGCCGTACTCGCTGCCGCGCGAAAGCATCGCACACTCGCGGAAACCGGCCTTCCAGGCGTGGAAGGGGCTCTGGTTGAACCTGGTGATCCCGGCGGTCTCCTGGGCGAACTCGATGCGTCCCGGCAGAGCGGCCAGCACGTCTACGGCCTCGCCCATCTCCCGCAGGGCACTGCGACGGATCAGCTTCAGCCCGCCGTTGCCGTAGGTCAGGCCGTTGACCGGGTTGACCGCCCGCCACACCCGCATGGAGATGCCCTCGTCCAGCGGCTCGACAGCGGCCACATCGAAGTCGGTGTCGATGGCGAAGTCGCCGTCGGCGAGGAAGAACTGCTCGCGCTCGACGACCTCGGCACACAACCGGTAGGCCCGGCGCATCCCGTGCACACCGTGCAGCCGCTTGACCGTGCCGCCGAGCGTCCGCTGGAGACGGGAGTGCAGGGAGTTGGCCATCGGCTCGTCGTACGACAGGAAGACGGCATCGAAGCTGGTCACGAGATCGCCTCCAAGTAGCGGGCAGCGACCAGGGCGGGGGTGAAGGCGGCGGTGGAGGCGTGGGCGCGCTTTGCGTGGACGGCATGGAACTCGTCGTCCGTGGCCAGGCGCTCGGCCAGGGCGACGGCCTCGGCCGGGGTAGCGAAGCACAGCTCGGGGTCGATGTGCTCGGCGAGCCAGCCCAGACGCGGGGCGATGACCGGCAGGCCCATGCCCTGGCAGTCGATCACGCTCATCGACCAGGGGCAGCCCTGCCGGAAGGGGGCGATGCCGAAGCGGGCACCGGTCAGCAGGTTCTTGTAGCGGACCCTGTCGCCGCGATCGGAGACGACTTGGACGTGCGGCAGCTCGGCGAGCTGGTCCCGCATCCTCTCGGGGCTGTCGTCCAGGCCCTTGCGCTCCGCCCGGCGCCGGCCGAACAGGTCCATGACCCGAAGCCGTACCGTGCCGGATGCGACCAGGCCGCGGGCGAGGTCCACGAACTGCCCGGTGCCGTAGTGCGCGTACAGCCGATGGTTGTAGACACCGATCGCCGTGCCGGAGGCGGGCCGGGTGGTGGCTGGGTCGCGAACCAGGCGTTCGTCGCGCGGGGCGGGTACCACCCGCAGCTTCTCGCCGAGGTCTACGGTCATCCGGGCGGCGGCGGCCGATACCCAGGAGGCAGCCGTGGCGGAGTGGGCCATCACGCGGTCGCAGGCGGCGAGGCCGGCGGCGAACGCGAGCAGCACCGGCCGCCCGAGCCCCGCGTCGTTCAGGGACGGGTCGAGCATGAGCTGGCCGCCGCCGGTGAAGGAGAACGGCAGGTAGTGGCAGTACCCGGCCAGCAGCGCGTTCGATCCGGCCTCCAGCAGGGCCGTACGGATAGCCGGGGCCTCCTCGACCTGGTTGACCACCACCACATCCGGCTTCTCGGCCCGGATCAGCGCCACCAGCTCGTCGATGTCCGCCGAGAACCGGGCCCGGTACTTCGTCCCCGGCACCTTGATCTGGTGGAAGCCGCACCGGGCATCCCCGGCCGCAGCCGGGGCCGCAACGGTCACCTCGGCCCCGGCGTCGGCCAGGGCCGGGGCGAGCAGGTCCGCGAAGATCCACCCCGAATCCGCGGACAGCCGGTCGGGGTTGGAGATGTTCAGCAGGTACAGCACGCGCATGATGCGTCGCCTCCCTCATCCGCCCGGGGGTCGATCCGGGCCGCTGAGGGAAGCAAAACGGCGACGCAGGCCGTGACGGGATGGTGAACTTGGATCACTCACGGTTCATTCATGCTCACCAACAAGTGACGCGGGGCGGGGCTTCGATGGACGCGCACAGCGAAGAGATCACCGTCGAGCAGGCGGCCGAGGACTTCGCGGCCGAGGTCGCGCGGTGGCGGGACGTACGCGGCATGTCCAAGCGGGCATTAGCGCTGGCCATGGGCTTTGACCCGTCGTACGTCAGCCACATGGAGTCCGGCCGCCACAAGCCCAGCGAGGAGTTTGCCCGGCTTGCCGAAGAGACGCTGAACGCCGGGAAGGCGATCTGGCGGCGCTGGTGCGACTACGAGCAGGCCCGAACGAGATCCCGGCGCCCGGCCGTGGCCCCGCCGCCCCCGCGCAGGCCCGAGCAGCCGTACGCCACCGGCTCCGCGCTTGTCGTTGAACACGACGCCGCCCGGCTCCAGTACGACGGACGCTCGTACCGGCTCACGATGCGGCGGCTGCTGCGGAACACCGGCGAGGAACCCGTGACCCGTTACCTGATCCGCATCTCCGTCGACCGCTACCCCGGGGACCCGGAGCAGTCCAACGCGCACTACCGGGCCCATCCGCTGACCTGGGACGAACTCGACCTCACAGCCACCTGCCGGGGCGAGATGATGCGGTGGCAGGCCAAGCACGACCGTGACGCCTTCAAGGAGGTCTGGCTGCTGTTCGAAAACGAGCACGGCCGCTTCCCGCTCTACCCGGGCGAATCGGTGTGGATCGAGTACGCGTACACCGTCGGTGACGAGAAGTGGGGGAACTGGTTCCAGCGGGCCGTGCGCCTGCCCACCGAACAACTGGAAGTCCAGCTTGCCTTCCCTGCCGCCCTTGATCCGGTTGTGTGGGGCACTGAGACCTCCATGACCGCCGAAGCCTCCCCGCTGCGGACCCCTCCCGTCCTCAGCGATGACGGTGAACTACGGCAATTCACATGGATCACGACCACCCCCGCACTCCACGCTCGGTACCGTCTTGAGTGGAGGTTCAGGGCACGACCCGAACACAACGCGGAGCAAGGGGACTTCAGGTGATTGAGGCGCGGCCCAGCCAGCAGATGCGAGACCTTGGAGTCGTCCAGCTCGGCGCCGGCATTCTCGCCGACCCAGCCCGCGCGTTCACCCTGCCCGCCGAGCGCGGCGAGGCCGAGCGCATCACCGACGAGCTCTTCGCCGCGATGGAGCGGATCGGTCAGGTGCACCCCTTCGCCAAAGGCATGGGCATCGCCGCCCCGCAGATCGGCATCGGTCGTGCCGCCGCCGTCGTCCAGCCGCCCGGTGATGCCCCGGCGATCACCCTGCTCAACCCGCGGATCACTGACCGCTCCGACGACGCGGACGAGCAGTACGAGGGCTGCCTGAGCTTCTTCGACGTCCGCGGCCTCGTCCCCCGCCCCCTGCAGATCACCGTCGAGACCACGAACCTGACCGGCGAAACCGTGACCACCGTGTACGAGCGCGGCCTCGCCCGCCTCATCCACCACGAGATCGACCACCTCGACGGGCTGCTGTACACCGCCCGCATGAGGGCCGGGGTCGACCCGATCCCCGTGGAGGAGTACCGCCAGTCAGGCCGCGCCTGGGTGTACGACGGCGTGTGACCGCCCGGCGTCTCTTGCCGCCAGGGCTGCTACCGGCACGGCCAAGCCTGCTCCGGCGGGCAGGGGCCTGCCCGCCGGACCGGGGTGGCTTTCAGGCCGCGATTCGCTTGCAGGCTTCCGCCCAGGCTGCTCGGTCACCGCTGACGAACAGGGAGGAATCGCCTTCCCACAATTCCCTTCGATGCCGGTCTGTCGCGCCGGCCAGCAAGTTCCTGACCGTCTGCTCCCGTAGCTCCTCTGACAGTCCCGCGGGAACGCAGACCCACAGCTTGCCGCCGCCGGGACTGCTGTCTCCCACCGCGTACCCCGTAGAGCGAGGGTCGAGCCGCGGGTCTTCGACCACGTTCGCCCCCATGTGAGCCGTCACCGTTTCGAACAATGGCAGGGCGTCCGGGGTGGCGCACTCTTCCGCTACCGAGATGAGCTCACCGAGGTCGGCTCGGAGCTGCCTGGCCTCGGTCAGCGACAGGTACCCGAACCCGCCGCCGTTACCGTCGATGGTGAGAGCAAGGGCGGGAAGGCGCCCGTACGCCAGCTGTTCCAGGTGTACTTCCACACGTTCAGGCAGGATCGCCCCGTCTGGGCCCTTCTCCGGATGTTGCAGGCTCAGCTCTACGGAGCGTTCCTCCCCGCAGTGGTAGCGGTCCTGCAGACAGTCCGAGCCGTGCCCTTCCGCTCGGTACTTGCACCAAGCAGGGCAGGGGGCGGTGATCTCCACCGGGTGGCTTGGGGCCGGGTCGCCGATGGGAGCGCTCGTCAAGTCCGTGCCGGCGAGTACAGCCGCATAGCGGTGCTGCAGAGCATGCAGGACGACGGTGTACTCCTCCAGCTCTCGGATGACCGACCCCAGCTGCGCGAGGTCCAGCTCGCACCAGCTTCCCGACGTCCCGAACCAGATCTCCGGTCGATGCCCATCGGCCTCGTCGTCGCGCAGAGGCGCGATGAACGCGGAGAGCGCCGCCGCACCGCTAGGACCACTGGGTCCAGTCCACTGCACCTCGGCCGGGCACCTGGCAGCGGGTGGCGGTGGGGCTGCCGTCGGGATCGAGGGCGCCGGCCCAGGACAGAACGCCGGAGACGTCCTTACAAGGCCCCCGACGGCGGAGCATGCTTCGCCGACGGCTCGAGCTGGATCCACCTTCTTCAATGCCGAGGTAGGCAGCTCCGGCGGCGGCACGAACGCGGCGAGGTTCAACAGCAACGGCACCATCACCGGCGCGTACAACATCCTGTCCGACGCCAACGACCTTGCTCTACTCATCCCGCATGGCCCGCTCTGACATGGGTGCCCTATGAGCATCTGAACGGAGAGCTGATCCCTGCCGGTCCTGTTAAGTCCCCTCTCTGTGCCGGCGGGCTGAGCAGTGGAAAGTCACAGTCTTGGGGGCGGCGGCCGAACCGCTGAACTGTCAGCGCCGCCAACAGCGCAGGCCCTGGCCCCCTAACAGGCCGACGTTGTCTGCCGATGTAGAGGATTCCTTCTGCATCCGCTTGGCTCTCCGCCACATCCCCCTCGGCGATCAGTGCCACATTGAAACCCCACAAGTCCGCCCTCAGCCCACTGGGGAGCCGGGAATCCACCCAGGCAAGCGGGCATCGTCTGCCTGCCTCGTCATAGCCGAAGGCGATGACGGCGCCCACCTCTCCAGGCAAGGGATAGGCGCTTTCCGGAATGTCCTCAGCGACCCCGCCCAGCGGTTCAGCGACGAAGGACCGCAGGACAGCGATCACCTCCTCGTCATCGCGCCAGCCGTCCTTGGGCTCCCACTGACTTCCGGCGTACAGCGCCCTGATGTCCGTCGCACGGAACCTGGACGTCCGTCTATCCGAGCCGACAGCCTCAGCGAGGTACGAGAACAGCAGGTCACGAACCAAGCGGTTCCGCTCGACCGGTGGCAGACCACTCTGCACAGCGATCCACCTGCCATCCGTCTTCCGGAACGGGAAGGCGGAGGAGCCCTGGGGAAGCTCCAGCTCGACCACCCCGACCTCCATGACCTCGGTCAGTACCTCCACTGGCAGCGCCCAGAGATCGTGCGCTCGAAGAAGGCTCCAGTCCGGGCCGCACTCAGCATCCGTCAGGCCAGGCATCGTCACACCTCCCGAAGGACGATTTGCCTCATATAGTCATGTTCACCCACTTGAAGATCGAAGTCTGTACCTCAAACGCCACATTCTTTGATCTTGGGGAGTCCACCGCGCCTCACCGTGCGGCGCGCTTAGAGGACTTCCGGGGAGGCACAGCAAGTGCCTGGAGCCTCCGTCGGCAGTGCTGGCAGCTCATAGGGCGATGAGCTTCATACGAAGCCCTGGCCTAGGCAGCTGCGGGCCAGTGCTTTGGCGGCGTCGCAGCAGGGTCGGTCATGCGCAGGCGACTGTTGCGCTGCGGGTCTACGGAGGTGAGGAAGACCAGCCTCTGCCCCTCCGCCTTGGCGAGATCGTCCAGGGCATGAGGCAGAGCCGCGCACACCGTCGCTATGGCTGTCCCGAGACCGACGAGACCACCGTGCTTGTGGTTCGTCCGGTACTCGATGCGATGGAGGCCGGACTCGGCGATCGCCCGAACCTCCAGCGGCCGACTGAGCTGTTTGCCGTCGTTGGTGATGATGGCCTGGAAGCCCTCGACCTTGGCTTTGCCGTACAGCTCGATATCCTTGGTGCCGGCCCATCCGTCCAGGTCGTAGACGTGCAGCACTTCGTGCGCTGCCAGAAGAGTCCGCACGATCCCCGCCATGGGGCGCGGCACGTTCTCATCGAGCAGCAGCTTCAAGCGGCGACCTGCCGCGGCGCGCTGTCGGTGTAGCTGTCGACGTAGTCGCTGAAGTCGAGCGCGTCCCGGGCCGCGTCAGCGCTGACGCCAGGGTAGAAGTCCGTGATGCGCTCGGGCTCGATGCCGTCGCGTACCAGTGCGGCGACCTCCGCAGCGGGCACGCGCGTCCCCTGGATCACCGGCTCCCCTCCGCGTACGGCGGGCTCGACGGTCAAGTGCTGCCTCGGGTGCAGCAATGCAGGGATGTGGCGTCCGTCCTGGTAGAACGGCGCCAGCACGTCGACGAGCTGGTGGATGACGTAGTTGCCACCCCTGAGGAGATCTGTTGCCTGGCCGTGTTCGGCGAGGTAGATGGTGTCCCGGTCCGTAACCAGGGCGTACGAAGAGAGGTGCTCTCGCTCGCCGAGGTCCTCCCGGAGAGTACTCAGAGCCTTGCGGATCTTCTGGAGCGAAGTCTCCTGACGCAGGCGTACGCAAGCACGCAGCGCCACGACGTCTCGGAACGAGTAGAGGATGGGACGTGCGTCGGACACCTCGGGCACGAGCACGGCCCCGTTCTTGCCTGCCCGGCGCCAATGAGAGAGCTGGCGCATAGTGGCCCCAGAGAGCGCGGCGGCGAGCTTCGGTTCGTACGACACCCACGCCTCCTTCCGCCCCCTCGGATACGAGCCGAACGTATCCCATTGTCCCGAGGGCCCGCCAGAAATGAAGGGCCAGCCCTATGGGAACGTCTGGTCTGGCTGTCGGACGTTGGCCCGAACCTGAGCGGGACCTCACGGTTACTACCGCCGAACAGGGCAGCAGCAGCGTTCGAAGGGCTCCACCTCGGACGGCTGACTCCAGCATGATCACTTGCGGGTCTGGCCACGCATCACGTCGAGCACATCACCCGGCGACAGCCTGTCACGGTACAAAAGCACCCAGGCAACAGCGCCGACCACGGCAACGATCTGGGTGGACGCTGCGGCCGAAAGTTCCGTCAAGCCCGCTGTGATGGCAGCGCCAGTCATGGCCACGCCGAGGATGACCAATCGCACCCATTCCCTGTCAACCGCAGGCTCTACGCCCTCGACATCCGCGCGATCGAGCAAGGCCAGCGTGTTGCCGCTCGCATACCGTTCAGCAATCGTCAGCAGCACACGCGCCATTTCCTCGAAGACTTGGCCCGTGTTGTCGTCGATGTTCTGCCGCGCCTCTAGCCGCCGGATTACCCCCACGACCTCGGCCGCGTGCTTCCGGTAGTCCCGCCGAAGCGCACCGCGTACCGGACCGTGCCTAACCTTCCATGCCGACCACACGACCCTCTCAGCCCCGGCAA
Organism: Streptomyces sp. NPDC015131; assembly: GCF_043079975.1. Taxonomy (NCBI): domain Bacteria; kingdom Bacillati; phylum Actinomycetota; class Actinomycetes; order Kitasatosporales; family Streptomycetaceae; genus Streptomyces; species Streptomyces sp. NPDC015131. Next base: position 247,289 of record NZ_JBIBVB010000005.1, read on the forward strand.
GGTCCACGCGAGGAACATAAAGGGTGCTACGAGTTTGCGTAACGGTCTGGAAGTAGCGCCGCGCCGAGCCCACACGGGCAAGACAGTCAATCAAGACCGCAACCGGCCGGGTACGACTGGCCACCCCTGGGCGCAGACTCAACAGCGACCGTAGCCACCACCCACGGGGAAGGGGGTCAACGAAGCCTGGGTCGCGCCTATGGCCGTCCCGCGCTGGACCAGGGCGCCTACCGAGAACGCTCATCCCGGCCCTCAGTGCAAGGAGTAGCACGAGGGCGAGAACAAGTCCGGATATCGCGGTAACCACCTCGGCAGTCCGGCCTTCCGGAGCTGCGAGGGCTGGAAGATACTGAGCGGCTTTCCCCCAGATCGCCTCCGCGAACGCCCGGAAGCTCGCCACTACCGTCACAACGGCTCCCGGCGTCTCGGCGGTGTCGGCGACCGGCCGGGCCGGCCCCCACAAGCCGCCGCTAGGCGCCCACCACGGAACGGGAGCATGCTCACTCTCCGCCCATGTACGGGACGCCCATTTGGTGGCGGCATCGACAAGTCCCCCGAGGTTGAGCAACACCAGCAGCAGGATGTACGCCTTGAAGATGTAGGCGCCGGCGGCCAGCGGGGCGGCCTGATGCCACGAGCGCAGAACTGTGCGCATTTGCCGACTGGCGGGGAACAGGCTGTCGGCATCCCGGCCGAAACCCCGCCGTGCCCAGACTAGATGCTGCGCAGCGCGGCGCCTGCTCCGACGGAGGTAGGCGCCGCCCAGGGTCTGCCTGTACACGCGCAGGCACACACCAAGCAGGAGATGTCCCACGCCTTCGGCAATAGCGGCTATCCGCTCAAGGATCCACCGAAGCCGCAGTACATCGCGAGGATCCACCTGCATCGATAGCGCCCAGATGAAAACGCCCAGCAGCAAGGGCCAGAAGACCACTCTCAACACGGTCAAGACCGCATCGAGGACCGCTACCAGGGCTGACCACAGAAGTTCGAGCACTCTGGCAGTCTCGCCGACAACACTGACAGCCTTGCCCCAGACGACGAGACCGCTTACGCTCCGCCGCCCCGCACCCTCGGCTCAAAGCTAATCAGCGCGACCACTTGCCGCTACAGCCGGTCGGCAGCAGCGTGCCATAACGTGCCAGTAGAGGCGGTGCACAGCGGTCAACAGGGCGTCGACCCAAGGCAGCACCGATGAGGTGCCTAACTCGCGTTTCCGCAGGTCGAAGGCCAGATTCATGATCAAGTGCCGGGTGATTCCCAAGCTCAGAGCGCGGGTTCGATTCCCGTCACCCGCTCCAAAGTGAAGCCCCAGGCCATCGGCCCGGGGCTTTGTTGTTGCCCGGACCACGCAAGGCGTCGCGCACCAGATCCGCACCAGCCGCCGGGCATAGGAGCCGATCACGGACCACTGCACACATACTCCGGCATGCTTCGAGCATGGCGTCGACGACTCGCATCACCGTCTCACTGCCCACCGACCAGGTGGCGGAGCTCCGCAAGCTCACGGACAACGTGGTCGGCTATGTGGCGGAAGCCGTGGCCCGCCAGATCCGGCACCAGCTCCTGGGCAGCCACCTCCGCCGCCACGAGGAGGAGCGCGGACCCTTCAGCGACGAGGAACTCGCCGAGGCGCGCGAAGATCTTTGGTTCCACCGACTCCTTCAAGGGCGCGGATGCCGCGTGAGCGAGCGTATCGAGACCGTCGTGCTGGACTCGGAAGGGCTGTCTGCCTGGATCGCGCAGGTCCGCGAGCTCCTCGCCATGCTGCAGGTGTTCCACGACATGGGAGCCGACCTTGTCATCGGGGCGAACACCATCGTGGACGTCAGCCACTCCCGAACCCGCATGCCTCGCCTGAACTGGGCTCTGTCCCGAATCAAGGCGGAGCCGGTCACCGAACAAGCGGCGAAAGCGGCAGCTGAACTCCTCAAGAACGCCGGACTGCACGGGCGCAAGCACGCCATCGACGCCACGGTCGCCGAGGTCGCTCTTCGCCAGCCGAAACCCGTCGCCGTGCTGACGTCCGACCGTGACGACATGGCCAAACTCTGCGGCAGCCAGATCCGCATCATTCCTCTTTGACCCGCCAACTCCCCTCGCCGGCTCAGGGAAAGGGTCCGGTGGTGGTTGACGCGGGCATGCGGGTGACTCATGATGACTGACCAGTCAGTCATTTATGGGGAGCTGATGGAATGGCACGGAAAGTCGACTCGGAGGCCCGCCGGGACATGATCCTGCGTGCCGCCGTGCGGGTCTTCGCCCGGCAGGGCTTCGCCGCGACGCGGGTGGACGATGTCGCCAAGGAGGCGGGTGTCGCGAAGGGCAGCGTCTACCTGTACTTCGACAGCAGGGACGCCCTGCTGTCGGCTGCGTTCGAGGCGTACGGGGCCGCTTCGCGGGCGGTGATCCAGCTGGCTCGTACCGGCACGGGGGACGCACTGGAGCGGATCGCCTCGCTGGTGCGGTCGGTGGTGGGGATGGTCTCGGCCGAGCCGGAGCTCGCCCGGATCCTCGTCGACCTGTGGGCCGCGGGCCGGCAGGGCGACGCCTCCGCGGTCGACATCGCGGCCGTCTACCGCGACCACCGCGCGGTGATCGCCGAACTCCTCGCCGAAGCCGAGGCTCAGGGGGTCCTCCGCGCCGGGGTGGGCGAAGGCCACGCGGCCGTCGTCGTCGGGGCGATCGAGGGCTGCCTCGTGCAGTGGATCGTCGATCCGGCGCTGCCGATCACGGAACTGGCCACGCCCATTGTCGAGATGTGCGTCGAGGGACTGCGCCGCCGGGAGGGGGCATGAGGGCCACCGGGCCCATGACGGCCGTCCGGTGGCTCGACGCGCAGCTGGTGGCGCCGCAGGCCGACCGGGGTGAGCGGATCGTCTGCTACGCGGGTGCGCTGGCCGGCACCGTGTTCGCCGTGACCCTCGCTCTGCACTCCCGGTACGCGGTGCTGCCGTTGACCGTGGTCGCCGTGGTGGCCTTCGACCTCTTCGGCGGCACGGTCGTCAACGCGACCCGGTCGGCCAAGCGCCGCTTCCACCGACCCGGGCGTACGGCTCGGCACCACTTCGCCTTCGTGGCGGTCCACGTCCAGCCGTTCGCCCTGGCCCTGCTCGTTCCGGGGTTCGGGTGGGCGGCCGCCGGTGTCGTCTACGGGGTCACGCTCGGCGGAGCGGCAGTCGTCCTGGCCGCCCCGCCCGACCTGCGGCGGCCGGTCGCGTTCGCCGCCGCCGCGCTGGCGATCACCGCGGCATCGACCATGGCGGAGATCCCCCGCGAACTGGCCTGGTTCGCACCCGTTCTGGTGATCAAGCTGCTGCTGGCCCACCTGCTCCCCGAGGACGAGGCCGCGTCCGGCTGACGGACTCGGCCGCGTACGCCCTTCGTCAGTTCCAGGGCTCCTGCCAGCCGCCGTTCACGTACCACGCGCTGTCGGCGAGGCCCCGGTACAGGGCGGCCTTCCAGGAGTTGGGGCCCTCGACCGTGGCTTTGATCTCGGCGGTCTCGTGGAGGTGCGCGCGCAGGTCCCCGGGGGCCAAGGGGTGCTTGGACAGGGTCAGGCCGAGTGCCTGAAGCTCGTAGCCGATCTGCGCGTTGTAGAGCCCCGGCAGGTCCAGCGCGTCGAAGTGGTGATGGGCTCGCGCGGCGAGGGCGGGCGGCATGTCCGGTGGCGGGTCGACGCGGAAGATCACCGACGGCTTCGGGGGCTCTGTGATCCGGGCGAACAGCCACAGGTGCTCATGCACCTTCCCGTCGAAGTAGGGGTGCAGTGTCTGGTCACCCGCGTGCGCGGGGGCCCGCTCCTTCTTCTGGTGGTTGCACCGGGAGCACGCCGGGACGAGGTTGACGGGGACGACGGACAGCAGCGGGAAGGTGTCCTTCGGCAGCTGGTGATCGAGGGTGTCCGCGGCGCCGTGCCCGCACAGGGCGCACAGTCCCTTGCAGCTGCCGCGGAGCTTCTCGTAGACGGTGCGTGCCTGCTCGGTCCCGCCCACCATGCGGTTGACGTAGGTCTTCTTCAGCTCCTCGTTGGCGCCGCCCTTCGTCTTCGCGGCCTTGGCGGCCTTGACGGCCGCCTCGCCGTCCGGCTGGTGCTTGAGGTGAGTGAGCGTGTGCTGTGCCTGCTGTGCTGCGGCGGTCTCATACGCGACGGCGGCCTCGACGACCGTCTTCCGCAGCCCCTTCAGGGTCTTGTGGACGGTGGCGGAGCGCACTGTGGCCGTGCAGATGTCGTACACGGCGCCGGTGTCCAGGGCGGGCTTGTCCATCGGGATCACTCAGTCACCTCGCTCGTCCCACCCGGCGGTGCGGCTGTCGCGCTCGGCGATCAGCGAACGGGCGATGATGCGGGCCTCGCCGCCCAGGCGGCCCCGGAAGTGTTCGAGGACTTCGGGGTACGAGAGGCCCTCGCGGACGGTGCGGCTCAGATCGCGGTGGAAGCCCGCGTCGGTGACTTCCAGGCCGAAGACCTCATGGGTCAGGACGCCGACGTTCTCCCCGAAGGTCTCGATCGCGGGCCGGTGCGCGGTGAACCGGTCACCGTGGCGGAGCAGCTTCCAGACGCAGTCGGCGGGCACCTCCTGAAGAACCACCGGTGAGTGCGTGGCGACGATCGCGAGCCCGTTGCGGTCGGTCAGGAGGTCCGAGAGGGCCCGGACGAAGGCCGCCAGCATCGGGGGGTGCAGGTGGGTCTCCGGCTCGTCGATGAGGACCAGGGTGCGTTCCCCGACGTTCTCCACGAGCGAGGTCATGGTCAGCAGGACGACCTTGTGGCCCGAGCTGAGCGAGCTGAACAGGCGGCGGGCCACGGTGCGACGGCGGGCGACGGAGCTGATCGCGGTGTACGAGTCCAGCCATCCCTCGGGCAGCAGACCACTGCCGGAGTACGACAGGGTCCGCAGCGCGGCCGTCCAGCGCTCGTGCAGCTCAGGGGTGCCGAGGCAGACGTCGAGGCTGTCGGCGAACTCCTTCTTGAGCCGGGACCGTGTCTTCATCTGCACCGTCTGTCCTGGGACGGACGGCCAGCACAGTCCCACGTACGCCGTGGGGAAGTCCTCCGCGTCCTCGGGCAGTCCGGGTGGTGTGTCGAAGGCGCTGAAGGAGACCCGTACCAGGTTGGCGAAGGAGCGGCCCGGCATGACGGCGGAGGGGGAAGGGGGCGCGTCCGGTCCCCCGGCCGTGTCCGCCTCGTAGATCCAGCCCACGTCTTCGGGGTCGGCCTCCGGGTCGGCCACCGCCCGCGACAGTCGCTGCAGCAGCACGGACTTGCCCGCGCCATTGCGCCCGGTGACCACATGGATGTTGGACGGCGGCTTCTGGCCCGGGACGACCCGGAAGCCGAGCGTCATCCGGTCACCGTCGTCGGGCGCGGGGGAGGCGTAGCCGATGTCGAACGAGGTGCGGCGCACTCCGCCTCGGGCTATGCGCCGGAACTGCCGCTCGACCGTGTGCGTCCTGAGCGATCGCAGCAGGGAGACGCGGGTGACGGCCAGGTCCTGCACCGAGGCGAAGATGCGCTCGTCCAGCGCCATGTCCTGCAGCCCGCGCAGTACGGCCTCGGACGTACCGCCGGCGAGTTCGTTGAGCCTCTCGTAGTACGTGTCGTCCTGGCCGACGGAGAAGTACTCGTCCGACAGCGCCCGGAACGAGGGCGGCAGTTGAACGACGGTCTCGCCGGCCTCCCCCATGTCGAACGAGGCGATCTTCACATTGCCGATGTCGTGGCGTCCCCGGCCGTCGATCACCTGGAGGCGGAACATGGTGCGCCAGCCGAAGTCGTCCCAGGCATCCCTGATCAGTACGGCGAGCGGTCGGGGAGCCGGCGGGACCCGGTCGGCCCGGTCGAGCACGACGAACCTCACACCGCCCCCTTTGTGTCTTCCGCTGCCGCTCCCCGGCGTGGGCGGCAGCCCCATCCTATGAGCCCGTCCGGCTGATCACCGGCGGATCGGCCGCGGGGTCAGGGGAGGAACAGGTGGGCTGCCAGGGCCGGGCCCAGGGCGCCGCCGAGTTGGTAGCAGAGGACGAAGAGGCCGATGGCTGCCGGGCGTTGGGCGGGCGGGGTGTGCCGGGTGGCGTGGAGCGACAGGACCGCGTTGGCGGCCGTGGCGGTGAGGACCGCCGCCGAGGCCGCGGCCAGGAGGGTGGGGCCCGAGGGGGCGAGGAAGGCGGTGAGGGGGGCCGCCGCGCCGAGGGTGACCAGGAGGGCCAGCACCGGGCGGTGGCCCAGGCGGGCGGCGGAGGCGGTGAGGAGCCAGGAGAGCGCCGAGCCGGCCAGGAGGGCGGCCAGTTGGCCCGTGCCGACGGTGGCGGGCGTCCAGTCCGTGTGGCGGCGCGCCAGCTCGGGGAGGGCGAACAGCAGGACGAAGTACGAGGTGGAGAAGGCGAAGGCCAGCGCGGCGGACGTGGTGAACCGGCGGGAGCGCGGGAGGGCGGCCGGGACGAAGCCGTCCGGGTGGCGGCGGACGTGGAGCGCCAGCGGGAGCACGGCGGCGAGGGCGGCCGGGACGCCCACGGCGGGGGCCGTGGGGATCAGCACCAGGGCCGTGACCAGCGCGACGACGAGCCCGGCGCCGGTGGCGTCGAACCGCGGGCCGCCCGCGGCGTCCGCCCGTACGGCGCCGGCCGTGTGGCGCCAGACCGCCGGCACCGCGAGGAGCGCCGGCGCCGAGAGGGCGAGCGAGGCCCGCCAGCCGACGCCCTGCGCGAGGGCGGAGCCGAGCAGCGGGCCCAGGGCGCCCATCACCCCGAACCCGGCGGTGATGGTGCCCATGCGGCGGGTGGTCCCGGCGAGGTTCATGGCGACGGCGACCAGCCCGGCGCCGCCCAGCGCCTGGGCGGCGCGGCCGAGCAGGGCCAGGGGCAGCCACGGCGCGCTCGCGACGAGCACCGTGCCGGCCGCCACCGCGACCGTGCTCGTCGTCAGCGCCACGCGCAGCCCCCGGTGGCGTACGAGCGCGGCGAGCAGGGGCGTGCCGACCGTCATGGCCCAGGCGAAGGCGGTGACCAGCCAGGTCGCGCCGGACGTGCTGACGCCCAGGGAGCGGGATATGTCGGGCAGGATCAGGACGGGCGCGTTGGCGCCGGTGGCGACGGGCGCGGCCAGGAGCGCCAGCCACAGGGCCGGGAGCCGGCGGGGCCGGGGTGGGGCGGCGGGGCGGGATGCGGGCACGGTGACGGACATGACGACCCCCGATTCGGTCGGTGCGACGCTTCATTCAAGGTTGACTATTTCAACGTTGAGAGATCAGAGAAGCAGGGGAAGTGCTTCAACGTCAAGTGATTCAGCGTTGAGATATTCTGGGTGCCGCCCGCTGGTCGCGGGGGGTCGGGAAGGCAGGGCAGGGGCATGAGCGAAGCGCAGGAGAACGGCGGCACCGACGCCGTGGACCGCATCATCGAGCAGTGGACGCGCGAGCGCCCCGACCTCGCCGACGACCTGTGGCCCGTCCAGGTGCTCGGCCGGCTCCAGCGGCTGGGCGTCGCACTCGACAAGGAGTTCCGGTCGTTCGCCGCCAAACGCGGCCTCGAACTGGGCGAGTTCGACGTCCTGACCACGCTGCAGCGCTCAGGGCCGCCGTACGAGCTGACCGCGGGCGCCTTCCGCCGTGCGGCCATGGTGACCTCGGGCGCCATCACCAACCGTATCGACCGCATGGAGGCCAAGGGCCTCGTCGAGCGGGTACGGGACACGGTGGACCGGCGCTCGGTGCGGATCCGGCTCACCGAGCACGGGCACGAGGTCACCCGCGCCTACATGGCTGACCACCTCGCCAACGAGGCGCGGATGCTGGAACCGTTCGACCGGGAGGAGTGCGAGGCCCTCGCCGATGGGCTGCGCCGCCTGCTGATCCGGCTCGGCGACACCTCGATCAGCTGAGGGGTGACACCGGGGGTGACACCGGGATGAAGGGGCGTCTGACGGGGCGTCAGACGGGGCGGATCCGGGTGCGCAGCAGGCAGAACTCGTTGCCCTCCGGGTCGGCCAGGACGTGCCAGCTCTCCTCGCCCGTCTGACCGACGTCGGCGGGCGTGGCGCCCAGCGCCAGGAGGCGCCGCAGCTCGGCGTCCTGGTCCCGGTCCGTGGGGCTCACGTCGAGGTGGAGGGGCAGCTTCCCGGCGCGCGGGGCGTCGCTGGGGCTGAGGACCAGCGTCGGCAGCGGGCCGCCGAAACCGGTGTCCGGCGGGCCGATCTCGATGCTCCCGTCGTCCTCGCGGCCCACCTCGACATAGCCCAGGACCTCGCTCCAGAAGGCCGCCAGCCGGGCGGGGTCGGCGGCGTCGATGACCAGCTCACTGATGCGGCATGCCATGCCAGGGAGTCTACGGAGTTCCGCTCGCGGGCGGCTACGGAGAGCCGCTCGCGGCCGTACGGGCGGTGGCTGTACGGGCGGTGGCTGTACCGACGTCTGCTGTACGGACACCGAGGACCTGGAGCATGGCCCGGGTGGCGGGGCTCGGGTTGAAGCGGCTCCAGACCAGGCACTCGATCCTGCGCGGGCCGTCCGCCACCGGGACCAGGGCCAGGGCCGGGTCGCCCGCGGCCACCGGGCGCACGAACGCCGACGGCAGCAGGGCCACGCCCAGGCCGCGGGCGACCAGCCGGGTGATCAGCTCCGCCACGCCCGCCTCGTACGCGACGTCCCGGACCAGCCCGGCCGCGGCGAACGCCTTGTCGGACTGGGCGCGGCCGGGGGTGCCCCGGGTGAAGTCGACGAACGTCTCACCCGCGACGTCCCGGAGCGTGACCCGCCGGGCACCCGCCAGGCGGTGGGCCGCCGGGACCACCAGGACGTGGTGGTCGTGGTCCAGCACCACGGTCTCCACGCCGGACGGACGCTCGTCGTCCGGCAGGCCCAGGAAGGCGATGTCCAGGTCACCGCTCCGGACCGCCGCGGCCAGCTCGTCGCTGCCGCCCGCCCGCAGCAGCACCCGGACGTCCGGATGGCGGGCGCGGTAGCGCTGGAGCAGTTCGGGTACGTCCACGGCGGCCGTCGTGACGATGACCCCCACCGCCAGCCGGCCGCGCACCACCCCGGCCGCCGCGGCGGCGTCGGCGGCGGCGCGTTCCGCCGCGGCGAGGCACTCCCGCGCCCTCACCAGGAACGCCGCTCCCGCACTGGTCGGTTCCGTGCGGCGGCTGGTCCGGGCGAACAGCCGGACGCCCAGCTCCCGTTCCAGGCCCGCTATCCGGTGGCTGAGCGTCGACTGCCCCACCGAGCAACGCTCCGCCGCCCGCGTGAAGTTGCCGGTCTCGGCGAGAGCGACGACATAGCGCATCTGCTGAAGGTCCACCCCGGGATCGTTTCCGTTCATGGGTGCCATGGCAAGGATGCGTTGGATTCATGAGCGCCGGGACGGAGACTTCCGCGCATGTCTCCCGTCCGCGTCCGCACGGTCGCCCTCACCGCGCTCGCCCCCGCCGCGTGGGGCACCACCTACGCCGTCACCACCGAACTCCTGTCGGCAGGGCACCCGTTGTCCGCCGGGCTGCTGCGCGCGCTGCCCGCCGGGCTGGTCGCGCTCGCCCTCACGAGGACCCTGCCGCGCGGGGCGTGGTGGTGGCGGGCCGCCGTGCTCGGCGTACTCAACATCGGCGCGCTGTTCCCGCTGCTCTTCCTCGCGGCCGAGCGGCTGCCCGGCGGGGTCGCCGCCACGCTGGGCGCCGCCCAGCCCCTGATGGTCGCCGGGCTGGCCGCCGCGGTGGTACGGGAACGCCCCACCGCCTGGCGGCTCGCCTGGAGCGTGGCCGGCGTCGTGGGCGTCGGGTTCGTGGTGCTCGGGCCCGGGGCGCGGTTCGACCTGGTCGGGGTGGTCGCCGGGCTCGGCGGCACCGCGGGCATGGCCGCCGGGATCGTCCTCACCAAGCGCTGGGGCCGGCCGGACGGGGTCGGGCCGCTGACCCTGGCGGGCTGGCAACTGACCGCGGGCGGGCTGTTCCTGCTGCCCCTCGCCCTCGCCGCGGAAGGGCTGCCGGAGCGGATCGACGCCGGGGCCGCCGCCGGATACCTGTGGCTCGGCAGCGCGGGCGGCCTCGTCGCGTACACCCTGTGGTTCCGCGGGATCGGACGGCTGCCCGTCGGCGCCTCCGCGCCCCTGGTCCTGCTGTCCCCGCTCGTCGCCACCGCCATCGGGATCGCGCTCGGTGAGACGCTCGGCCCGGTGGGCGCCGCCGGCTGCGTCCTCGCCCTCGCGGCCCTGCTCGCCGCGCAGTTCCCGTCCCCGGTCCGGAAGTCCCCCGTCCGGGAGTCACCCGTGCACCAATCCCCTGTCCACAAGTCCCTTGTCCGTACGAGAAGAGGAGAAGCCATGTCGCGTGAGACGTCTGCGCTGACGATCGCCGTGCTCGGCGCCACCGGAATGGTCGGCCGCCGGGTGGCCGCCGAGGCCCGGGCCCGGGGACACCACGTCCTCGCCCTGTCCCGCACCCCGGCGGGCGGCGAGCAGGGCATCACCCCCGTCGCGGTCGACGCCGCCGACGCCCGCGCCCTGCGGGACGCGCTGGTCGCGCACGCCCCCGACCGGGTCGTCGTGGCCCTGCGCACCGAGCCGGTCGACCGGGACTTCCTCGTCGGCGCCACCCGCACGGTCCTGGACGTCGCCAATGAGCTGGGCGTACGCGTCCTGGTGGTCGGCGGCGCCGGGGTGCTCCGCAGCCCGGGCGCGCCCGGCGTACGCGTCGCCGACGACCCCGCGTACGTACCGGATCATGTGCGCCCCGTCGCCGTCGCCGGGGTGGCGCAGTGGGAGGCGTGCCGGGAGCGGGGCGGCGACGGGTGGGTGTACCTGTGCCCGCCGGCCCTGCTGGAACCGGGCGAGCGCACCGGCCACTACCGGCGCGGTACCGACACGCTGCTCACCGACGCCGAGGGCCGCTCCTTCATCAGCGCGGAGGACCTGGCCGTCGCGGTGGTCGACGAGCTGGAGTCACCGGGCGCCGACCGGTTGATGACGGTGGCGTACGGGGGCGGGGGCGGGGGCGTGGATTCCCCGGCGGCGGAGCCCGCGCCGGAGTCCGCGGCGGAGCCCGCGCCGGCGCAGTGACCGGCGCGGGCGGTGACGGCGATTCCGGCCGCTGGGGCTACGGCTGGGGCTGCGGCAGCGGGGCCGGCTGGGGCTGGGCGTCGGCCGCGGCGCGCTGCGCCCAGAAGTTGTACCGGTAGCTGTCGTACACCGACGGGGTGTGCGGCACGTCCCCGGCGGCGGAGTCGTCCCACTTGAGCAGCGCCTCGTCGTTGGTCGTCAGCGCCGACTTGGTGTACGGGTGGCTGCCGGTGAAGACGATCTTCTGGTCGGCCTTGCCGTTGTACGTCCCCTCGACCAGCGCGTACTTGCTGTGCGTCGACGTGAGCGTGTCCGACCACGTGTCGCTGTTCAGCTGGTGCAGTGTGACGCCGCTGCCTTCGAGGGTGGCCCGGGCCTCGTCGCTCATGGTGCGGTACACCACGTCCACGTAGCACCCGGCGGTGTCCAGCGCCGCGAGGGCCTGCGCGACCTCGTTCCGGGTGACCCCGTGGATCGCGACCCGGACCACGGTGTGGCCGCCCTTGGTGCCGTAGCCCGCGGAGTTGCCGCGGCAGGGGCCCGTCTGTCCGGGGACGGGGTTGTCCACGGTCTTGAGGATGTTGACGATCACGTCCTCGGAGCGGGGGAAGAAGTACGCCTTGGCCCGGCCCGCCTGGGTGTCGAGCCGGACGTCCGACATCACCTTCGTCCGGTCCGCCTGCGCGGCCGCCTGGAGCTCGAAGTACCCCTGATAGGCGCGGTAGAGGGTCTGGTTCCCCACCACCCTGAGCGCGTCGTTCCAGGCGTACTTGGCGTCCCAGGTCGTCATGTTGGCCGAGGTCTGCACGACCACGTCCTTCACGGGGACGGTGCCGGTGCCGGTGGTCTCCGAGAACAGGTAGAACTTGTTGTGGTTCACCCCTCCCCAGTCGTCCGTCTCGTTGGGGTCCTTCGCCAGGCACGCCTGGGAGTCGATGTCCTGGTCATTGGGGTCGGCCGGGTTCCGCGGGGTGAAGGGGCACATGCGGAGCCAGGAGTCGTTGCCCTTGCCCGTGGGCTCCGCGAGCGCGGCGGCGAGGTGGGTGAAGACGTTCTTGCTCTCCCAGTACCTGCTGCTCTCGCTGTCCAGGATCAGCTGGACGTTCACCCCGCGCTCGTGCGCCGCCACCAGGCTGTCCCGCAGCTTGTGGGTCGTGCCGCCGGGCTCGTTGCTCCCGCCCAGGACGTACGCGGAGATCTTGATGTCCGATCCGGGCGTCGCGCCGTCGACGAGGGCGACGAGGTGGTCGCGTATCGCGTACTGCTTCGCCGTGTCCGTGGGGTCGTTCCACACGGCGCCGGTCTGCATGGCCGCCGCCCCGGCCCGGGGGGCGGGCGTGCCGTCGTCCGCCGCGAGCGCGGGCAGCGGCGCAGAGGCGCCGAGGAGCGTGAGAACGGCTGCTGTCGTGGTCGCCAGCCGGCGAGGTTCGATCTTCGTCACGCTGTGCAGACCCGCAGGTGGGGGGTGTGGTTGTACGGATGCCCGGAGTCCGGATCGGGGGACGGTTTACGGTACGGCGGCCTCGTCCCGTACGGGAGCGTCGTTCCGTACGGGGGCGCCCTCCCGTACGGCGGCCTCGTCCCGTACGGGAGCGTCCTCCCGTACGGGGGCGTCGTTCCGTACGGGAGCGTCCTCCCGTGCCGGGGCATCGGCCCGTACCGGGGCCTTACGTGCGGCGGGGTCGGCGGCCGTACGGCCCCATGCCGTGCCCGCGAGGATCAGCACCACGCCCAGCAGGCCCAGCGGCCCCGGCCGGTCGCCGGCCAGGGCGATGCCGACGACGGCCGCCCACACCGGTTCCGTACCGAGCAGCAGGCTGACCCGCGACGGCGAGGTGCGGCGTACGGCCCACATCTGCACGAAGAAGGCGAACAGCGTGCAGAACACCGACAGGTACAGCAGCCACGCCCAGTCGGCGGCGCCGAATCCGGCGGCGGCGGCCCACGGGGTCGCGCCCGTGCCGGGGACGGCGCACAGCACGGCGAAGACCAGCACCGCGCCGCCCAGCTGGACGGTCGTCAGCGACATGGCGTCCGCGCCGCGCACCGACCGCATCCGTGACATCGCGAGGACGTGCACGGTACGGGCGAGGGCCGCGCCCAGCATCAGCAGGTCGCCCAGCGACGGTTCGCTGAAGCCCGCGCCCTGCGTCAGCAGCACCACGCCCAGGACGGAGAGCCCGGCCGCCGCGACGAACGGCCGCGGCAGACGGGTGCCGTTCAGCCGGCTCTCCGCGACCGGGGTGAGGACCATGGTGAGGCTGATGATCAGCCCTGCGTTGGTCGCGGAGGTGTGCACGACCCCGTACGTCTCCAGTACGAAGATCGCCGCCAGGATCAGGCCGAGGAGACCGGCTCCGCGCAGCTGCGGGCCGTTCAGCGCGCGGAGCCGGCGCCACCCGGTCACGACGAGGACGGGCAGCACGACGGCGAACCGCAACACCAGGACCGCCAGCACCGTCTGACCCGTGGTGACGCCCTTGGCGGCGAGGTAGCTGGAGCCCCAGACCACGGCGACCAGCAGGACGGGCAGGTCGGTCAGCCAGGCACGGCGGGCCGCGGTGACGGTCACAGGGGCTCCTGGGGTGGTCGCGTAGGGCGGGAGTGGTGGGGTGGGCGGGCACAGCGTAGTGGCCGGGGCGGGCCCGGCCGGATGGGCGCCGGATGCCGGACACCGCCCGGATCCGGACGTCGGCGTCGTGGCCGGGTGGCGAGATCGCGCCGGTGCGGTGGCGCGGGACGCCCCTCCTCCGCTAGGTTAGGCAAGCCTTACCTAAGAGCGATGAGGAGCACTGATGAGTCGTCGCGCCGATGCCCGGCCGTCCGAGCCGTCCCCCGCGGAGCGGGTGCGGTCCGTGCTGTCCGCCGCGCGTTCCCTGACGGTGACCACGGACGGGTACAGCTGCGATCTGGCCGGCGCCCACTCCCTCGACGCGCGCGGCAGACTCACCCTCCGCCTCCCCGACTACTGCCGCCTCGCCGCCGCCGTGGCCTGCGCGCCGCGGGGCGACCTCGCCGCCATGCTCCAGTTCACCGACGTGACGCCGACGTCCGTACGGGACCGGGTCCGGGCACGGGTGACGCTCTCCGGGTGGCTCACCCACGAGGACGGGGCACGCGGCACGGAGGACGGTCTCGTCCTGCGGCTGGACCCGGTGCGGGCGACGCTCGACACGGGGGACGGCGCGTACGGCGTCGGCCTGGACGAGCTGGTGCTCGCCGAGGCCGACCCGCTGGCCGGCCACGAGGCGGCGTTGCTCCTGCACCTGACGGACGACCACCCCGACGCGGTCGCGCACCTCACGCGGCTGGTCGAGCCGCGCCACCTGCACGGGGTGCGGCGCGTGGTGCCGGTGGGCATCGACCGGTACGGGGTGACGCTGCGGCTCGAGCACGCCCGCGCCCACGCCGACGTACGGCTGCCGTTCCGGGCGCCGTTGCGCCGGGCGGCCGACTTCGGCGACCGTATCCAGGCGCTGCTCGCCGCCGCCCACGCCTGCCCGCGCAGGCGCCGCAGCCACAGTCAGTACACGCGGCCGTGACGCCGTCCGGGGAGTTGTACGGGACGCAGTCCGGGGCGCCGCCCGAGGTGCCGCCCGAGGTGCCGGACGGGCGGCCCGGCGCGTCGGCGTACGGTCCGCCCGGCGGCCGGGACGTCGTCGCGGCGATCATCCGCGCCGCCCCGCTCGCCGCCGCCGTCTACACGCCGCCGAGCCGCACCGGCAGCGAACGGTGCCCGTTGGAGATGAACGACTCCACGGGGCTCAACTCCGCCGGTGGGACGGCCAGTTCCATGTCCGGGAACCGTTCGAAGAGCGCGGGCAGCGCGATACGGGCCTCCATGCGGCCGAGCGGCGCGCCCAGGCAGTAGTGGACGCCGTGCCCGAAGGCCAGGTGCTCCTTGTCGAGCCGGGTCACGTCGAAGCGGTCGGCGTCCTTCCCGTACCGCGCGGGGTCGCGGCCCGCCGCGGCGTATGCGACGAGGATCGCGTCGCCCCGCCGGAGGACGAGGCCGTCGTCCAGGGCGATGTCCTCGACGGCGTACCGCAGCGGAAGGCTGGCCACGGGCGCGTCGGAGCGCAGCGTCTCCTCCACGACGTCGTCCCACGACGCGCGCCCTGCCCGCACATGGGCGAGCTGCTCGGGGTGGGTGAGCAGGGCGTGAATGGCGTTGTCGATGAGGTTGACGGTGGTCTCGTGCCCGGCGCCGATCATCAGGACCAGGGTGTCGAGCAGTTCCTGCTCGCTGAGCCGGACCGCACTGCCGTCGCCGCCGGCCTCGTCCGCCTCGTGGTCCCGGGCGGCGATGAGGGCGCTGGTCATGTCGTCGCCGGGTGACTTCCGCTTCATGGCGACGAGTTCGCCGAGGACGGCGTAGAGACGGGCGTAGGTGGCGGTGACCTCGCCGGGGTCGGCGGCGGTGTGGAAGATGCTGTCGACCAGGGCGCGCAGCTCGTCCCGCCGGTCGTCGGGCAGCCCGAACAGCTCGCTGATGACCTGGATGGGGAGCGGGTACGCATAGAGCTCGCGCAGGTCGACCACGCCGCCCCGCCGGCCGGCCTCCTCGACCCCGCCCAGCAGCCGCGCGGTGATCTCCTCCACGCGCGGCCGCAGCGCGGCGGTGCGGCGGGCGGTGAACGCCTTGGCGACCAGTGCGCGCAGGCGCCTGTGCTCGCCTCCGTACGCCGTGAACATGTTGCGGACGGCGACCCAGGTGAACAACGGCCAGTCCGGGGCGATGCGGCCCTCGATCCAGGCCGGCCAGTGCCGGCGCGGGTCCTTGGAGACGCGCGGATCGGTGAGCAGCCGCTTGAGCAGGGCCGGTTCGGTGACCGCCCACGCCTCGACCCCGCCGGGGAGCGCGATACGGGTGGCGGGGCCCCGTTCGCGTAAGCGGGCCGCTTCACCGTGGATGTCGCGGCCGGAGGGGTCGATCACCAACGGGTCGATCGCTGCGGTGTCGACCGCTGTGTCGTCGACCGCTGTGTCGTCGATCGCTGCGGCGTCGACCGCTGCGGCGTCGACCGCTGCGGCGTCGACCGCTGTGTCGCTCACTGAGAACTCGTGGTCATGCATCACTGCCTCCGCGAATGAGGCGAAACCGGCCAGTAACCAGATCACCACATGGTGTGCTTTGCCTGCCGTGGAACGCACGGTTCACTTTGGGGAGGACTCTTGAAGGTTCGTTTCGCAGCGTCGGCGGCGGTCGTGGCCACCGCCCTCGCCGGGGGACTGCTCACCGCCGCGCCGGCCGCGCAGGCGGCGGGGGGCGTCAGCATCTACCGGGTGTCGTACAACTCGCCCGGCACGGACAACCGTTCCAACGCGTCGCTGAACGGCGAGTGGGTGCAGCTCTACAACTCCAGCACGTCCGCGATCTCCCTCAGCAACTGGAAGCTGAAGGACCGGGCCGGCTGGACGTACACCTTCAGCGGCACGATCGGCGCCAAGTCGTACGTGAAGGTCCACACCGGCCGCGGCACCAACACGGCGGGGTACCGCTACTGGGGCCGCGCGGCGTACGTGTGGAACAACGACGGCGACACTGCGTACCTGAGCAAGGCGTCGGGCGCGCTTGCCGACTCCTGCTCGTGGGGCGCGAGCGGTTCGTCGAAGTACTGCTGAGCCCTGCACCCGGGGCCCCCGTCAGGGGCCCTCGCGGTGCGGGTACGGTGCCGTGCATGGCGGACCTCTACGAACTCACCGTCTCGCTCGACCTGCGGGACGACCTCTCGGAGCCAGAAGTCAGCGCGGTGCGCGGGCACTTGGGGCTGGGGGCGGGGGCCGTACCGGGAGGCGAGGACGGCCCCGCCCCGCTGCTCGGCCGGCACGGGGCGGCGTACAGGGTGGGCGGTGCCCTCACCGCCGCGCTGGCCCGCCGCCCCTCCGGCGGGTGGGCGCTGACCTCACGCCAGGAGGTCCACCCGGACGAGTTCGACGAGGTCGGCGACGTGCTGGTCTGGCTGGCGGCGCGTGCGGCCGACGGGCACGTGCGCCCCGGTGACCGCGTCGCCCTCGGGTCGATCCGCTTCTACGAGTGCGACCGGCCGGAGCCGCTGGTGGTGGCGGGCGGAAAGGTGGAGTGGCCGTCGTAGCGCCGTGGGCCGGGCGGGCGGGGCCCGGTCAGGTCTTATGACGTCCCTCAGGTCTTATGACGTCCCTCAGGTCTCATGACGCCACGAGGACACCCGGGCGCCCGTCTCGTCCCAGGTGTCCGTCTCACGGAGCGACGCCGCAGAGCCGTCGAAGAACTGCCGCTCCTTGAGGACGCCATTGGAGTACCACTCCCTGAACTCCCCGATGGGCCGACCATGCCGGACGAAGCCCTCGGAACGGAGGGTCCCGTCCCGGTACCACTCCCGCGACCATCCGTCCTGGACGCCGTCGGTGTACTCGTCCAGGCTGATCAGGTGCCCGCCCTGGTACTCGGCGACTTCCCCGGTGTAGAGGGCTCCCCGGTAGAGCAGACGCTGGGCTCCGTCCATGTCGACGTCCGGATCGTCGATGTCGATCCTCGCCGTGGAAGTCACCCGTTCCTCCAGCCTCGGGAGGCCCGCGATCACGAGCCGCTGATGGCCGACTCGATGAGCGCGGCGGCCTCGATCTCGGTGATCTTGACGCGGTCGATCTCCTGGTGGCCAAGGTCGTACCGCCTGAGGTATTCGGTCCGCTCCCAGCGCAGGTTGCACGTGAACGCCTCGTCGTGGGTCTCGCTTCCGCGGCCGATGATCCGCCGCCGCACGATGCCCCGCGGGCTGCTACGCGGGAAGCCTTCACTGATCTTCGCGTAGTAGGTGGTACGCCCCCGGCCGTCGAGAGCGTCGAGCGTCGCAGGCTGGAGCGTCAGGAAGGGAGAAGCGGAGAGATGCTGGTCCAGGGACCCCTGAGGAAGGGCCACTCCATCGAGATCGATGAACTGGCCGATGCTGTAACCCCCGCCGCGTTCGAACATGAGCAGGAGCGGCTCGTACATGTCCGGGACGTCAGGCAGCCGCACCTTCGTTTGGGTGCGCACCGCAGCCCAGTGCACCGCACCGCGGCACACTCTCCGAATGGAGGGTGTGCCGACGCGACGGTGGATGTACTCCTCGAGCTCGGCCGAGACCTCCCCGTCCAGCGCGATGGAGGACGGATCGACGTACTCCGCGATGTCGAAGAAGGGCCACACGCCTTCGGCCCCGTACGCCCGAGCCCAGTGGGCGGCCCGGCGGAGATACTCGCGCATCAGCAGGGCCCGTGAGCGGGCATGCCTGAGTGAGACGTCGAAATCGGCTTCCCACGGGATGGCATGCAGCCGGTCCATGACGCGACGGGATTCAGCAGCAGTCATGTGATGCACCTACGTCGGGTACTCGCCCAGCCAGCCGTGCTCGAGGAGGTGCTTGGGCAGGTACTCCGACTCGACGTCGAACGGGAGCTTTCCGTCGTACGCGAGGCAGGCGATGGCCAGCGGGCCGAGTGCGACCGTGCCGTCGATGTCGGTGGCCCGGTCCTCGGTCAGCGTCCAGTAGGCCCGGTGCAGCTTCAGCGCCTCCACCAGGGCCGGGCCGAAGCCCTCCTCGTTCTTGCGGACGAAGTGGTAGAAGAGGTTGATCGGCGGATACATCAGGCCCTGGAGCATGTCGCGGGGGATCGTCGTCGCGACAGACGGGTCCGAGGTCTGGATCGTGGTGGTGAGCTTCTCCACCAGCCCCGGGCGGCGCAGCCAGTACGTCTGCAGCGTGTCGACCCAGTGGTAGACGTACTCGTCGTAGCGGCCGTCCGACGAACGCAGACGCTCCAGCGGAATCTCGCACAGCTCCGTCATGCGCTGCTGCTCACGGCAGACGACCGCCAGCCAGAAGGCCTGCAGCCACAGCCCGGCGTCGGCCATCGTGGAGGGGCCGGAGGCCGGCAGCGTCCGGACCTTCCGGTCGATCCGGCACTCGACCGTGCCCTCCTCGATACCCGTCACCGCGAACACCGCCGAACCGAGTTGCATGGCGTTGACCACGGCGTCCCAGGTCTCCGCCTGCGCCGCCCGCGGATCGAGGACGCAGCGGGCGTTCAGGACCAGAAGGGACGTGTTGAACGTCGCCTCGATCAGGTCCGTGGAGACTTCCAACTCATCGATCTGGACCGTGAGGTGATCCGCGAGACGCTGCGCCAACGCCTCCGCTTCAGGGCCGGACGGGATGCCGTGGCGGGTGACTTGCTGGGACAAGGGAATCCTCAATGGGGGTCGGCGACCTCAGGTCGGGAACTCGCCGAGCCAGGCGCGGTTGAGCAGCTGGCTGGGCAGGTAGTCCGACTCCACGTTGATCGGGAAACCGGCATCGTATGCGAGGCACGCGATCGCCAGCGGGCCCAGCGCCAAGTATCCTTCGACGCTACGCTCGCGCTGCTCGGTGGCCGTCCAGTACGACTTGTGCAGCTGCAGCGCCTCCACCAGTGCCTGGTTGAACGCCGCGTGGTCCTTGCGCAGGAAGCACTGGAAGAGGTTGACCGGCTGGTACAGAACCTTCTCCACCAGCTCCACGTCGGCCACCCGGATGTTCTCCGGGTACGACGCCTCGATCGCCGCCAGCAGCTTCTCGCCCAGCCCCGGGCGTTCCAGCCAGTACGTCTGGAGAGCATCGATCCACAGGTAGACGAACTCGTCGTACTCGGTACCCGACTCCCGCATCAGGCTCAACGGGATCTCGCACAGTGCGGTCATCCGCGCCTGCTCACGACACACGACCGCAAGCCAGAACGCCGTCATCCAGTTGCCCGGCTTGCAGTACAGCCCCGGCCCCCTGACAGGCAGGGTCCGCACCTCGTCGGCGATACGACACTCGACCGGGCCCTCGGACCGAGCCGCCACGGTGAAGAGCGCGGAACCGACCTGCATCGCCGCGACGGTCGCCTCCCAGGTGGGGAGAGCGGAGGCGTCCGGGTTGACCGCCAGGCGGGCCTGCACGTGCAGCAGGGCCGTGTCCATCACGCTGTCGAGCCTGCCGGGTGATGTCTCCAAGGCGGCGACCGTCCGCAGCAGGTCCGCGCCGCGGGATTCGGCATACCTCTGGTCGTCGGGCCCGGGCTCACCGTGCCGTACCACTGTCTCCGTCACACCAAATTCCCGTTCTTGTCGCGCAGCCGGATGTCGAACTTCTTCATCTCATAGCCACCGTACAGGGCGCCATTCGACTTGCCCTTGACCAATATGTAGTCGAGTTTGCCCTGATCGAGAGCAGTCTCAAGGGCTTCGGCCAATACGCTCTCACTCGGGAACTCACGGTCACGAGCCTTCATTTGCTGGATGATGTCGAGGAAGTACTCCCGCGACCCCTGCATGGCCCGGCCACCCTGCGGAAGCTTGCGCGAACCGAGGTCGGTGTTGACGTTGGACTTGGCCTCGACCACGACGTACTTGCCGTCCTCGCGCAGGTACACCTGGTCGAACTGATCATTGCCGTTCTTCGGACCGTAGAGCGTCTCCCGGCGGACGATGTCGTCGTAGTGGTGCGGCACCACCTGCTCGGCCGCGACGGTCTCTCCGTAGGCCTCGGTGGCCTTGGTCTGCTCGTGCATGGCCGCGCGGTACTTCTCCTGCGCTTCCAGCCGGAGGGCGTCGTCCTCGGGCAGCGCCGAGTGTCCCGTCTTCACCTTCTCCGCAGCCAGGGCCGCGTCGATGGCACTGCGGCGCCGCCCGGCAGCCTCGTCCAGGACCCGGAGCGTGTCCGCGTCCACCTCGGGCTTGGCGCGCGTACCGGACGCGCCCTTCCCGTCGAGGTACCGCTCGGGAATGGGCGGGGGAGCGTTCTTGGCGGAGATCCAGGGCCCGTCCGGCGTCTCCTTGATGAGCTGCGGCGGAACCCGCAGGCTTTCGTCGACGACCTTGGTGTTCAGGCGCCGCCCGTCGATCGCGTAGTACTTCTCGAAGTACCCGTCCTCGTGGTTGGCCCGGTAGACCTGGATCTCGGCTATCTGCTCGTCCGAGAGTGAACGAGCGGGACCGTACGGATGGTCACCGTCACCCATGAATTCAGGACGTTCGATCACCCGAGGAGGCGTGGACGCGGCGTCGCCCGTGCCTGCCGCGGCGTCGTCCGTGCCGGCCGCCGCCTCGTCCAGGGCGTTCGTGCCCGGGGTGTCCGGGAGGCCGGGGCCGTTGCCGCCGCCCGTGGGGGCTTCGGGGCCGCCGCCGGACGGGGTCGCGTTGTCGGCCGCCGGGGCGCCCGGCGGGACGTCCCGGCCGCCGCCGCCGGCCGGCGGGGTGTCGCCGTGGCCGCCGGGCGGGGGCGGGGTGCCGTCGCCGGTGCCTCGGGGGGTGTCCAGGTTGTTGGCCGGCAGGTGGTCGCCCGCGCCGCCGCCCGGGAGGTTGTTGCCCGCTCCGCCGCCCGGGAGGTTGTTGCCCGCCTGGGACGTCGGCAGGTTGTCGGCCATGCCGCCCGGGGTGTTGTCCGCCACGCCCGCCGGGGTCGGCGGGGTCTCCGGGGTGGCGCGGCCCAGGTCGCCCAGGGTGGTGTCCAGGCTGCCGCCCAGGTGGAGGGGCGCGTTGTCGCCCGCGTGGACCGCCGCGCCCGCCATGGCCGGGACCTTCGCCGGGGAGTCGACGCGCGGGACGTCCGCGCCCGCGTCCGGGGCGGGGCGGTCCACCACGTCCACCGGGGCCTTCTCGATGTCGCCGACGACCTTGCCGGACTCGTCGAGGATGTTGCCGTCGTTGTCGATGTACCGGGGCGGATCGCCGTCGGCCACCGGGAGCGGGTTCGCGTCCGGCGGCAGCGTCGGGGTGTCCTTGGGCACCGCGACCGTGCCCTCCTGGAGCGGCACCGAGCCCGCCGGGGCCGGGGCGTCGTCGGGGAGCCTGACCATGCCGTCGCCGAGGTCGACCGCGCCGGGCGGCACCGCCGTACCTTCGGGGAGGCGCACCGTGTCGGCCGGGACCTCGATGGCGCCCGGGGGCAGCGGGGTGCCGTCCGGGAGGTGGACCGTCCCGTCGGGGCGCACGACCGTGCCCTCCGGGAGGACGAACGCGCCCTCGGGGATGGGCGGCACATTGAGGTTGCCCATGCCCTTGAAGCCGGCCATCACGTCACCGATCTTGGTGAAGCCCGCGCCGGCGCCCTTGAAGAGGTACGTGGTGGGGTCGATCGCCCGGCCGGCCCGGCCCGCGAAGGAGATCGCCTTCGCCGCCGCGCCCGCCTTGCCCGCGCCCGCCACCGCGCCGCCCGCGCCACCGGTGAACACGGTGGTGAGGACGTTGAAGGTGACCGCGCCCGCCGCCCGGGACGGGTTGGAGCCCCACTGGTCCCAGGCGACCAGCGCCTTGCCGGTCTCCTTCATCGCCGTACGGGAGTCCCTGATCCAGCCGGGAAGATCCTTGTCGTCCGCCATCCAGAACGCCGCGCCCAGCGGGCTGGCCGTGATCACCAGGCCGGTGGCGAGCTGCCCCAGGCCCTTCCACGCCTGCCCGGCCGCGTCCCAGCCCTGGAAGCCGACCAGGGTGCCGAGGCCCTTGATGGTGCCCCACACGCCGTCGACGATGACGCCCTTGCCGAAGTCGTAGGCGTGCTCCCACACCTGCCACCACGGTGTGGACTCCTCGACGGCCTCGCCCCACGGCAGGCTCTTGGACTGCTTGAGGGCCTCGGCGTCGTAGCCGTACATGCCCTTGCCGTTGGAACCGTCGTTGACCTTCAGCGCCTCGCCGCCGACCAGCGCCACGATCTTGGCGTGGGCGGTGCGCTCAGCGGCCTGGAACTGCGTCCAGACCTCGGCGATCTCATTGCGGCGGTTGTTGTTCTCCTCGACGAGGTCGCCGTCCTCGCGCCACTTGTCGTCGTCGGCGATCTTCGCGCGGAAGGCGACCGCGTCCCCGCGCAGGTCGTCCAGCTTCTTCTTGAGCGGGGTGATCTCCTGGGAGTACGAGCCGAGCGCACCGGCGATGGTGCACAGGTCCGAACTGATGGTGAGCGCCTTGTCCTTCACCGGCTGGGTGGTGGCGAACAGCTGCTCCGCCTCGGGCGCCTTGTAGAAGGAGCGCAGGCCGCCGAAGGACGTGTGGACGTCGCCCGCGGCCGTGGCGATCTTGCCGCCGGCGCCGGACAGCGCCTTGACCTTCTGGTCGAGCAGGGTGAGGTCCCCGGTGAAGACGGGGACCTCCGCGGGGTCGACCGGCTGGTTCTCGCTCACTTCTTCCCCCCGAGCTCCTTGAGCAGGTCCAGGCGCACCTGGCGGGCCGCGTCCTGGGCCTCCTTGGCCTGGTCCAAGTCGCCCTCGACGTACTCGTTGGTCGCCGTGGCCGCGCCGATGACCGCCGCCTGGATGCGCTTGGCCATGGGCTCGAAGTGCGACTTCTGCCGCTCGGTCATGTACTGGGCGAGCGCCGCGCCCACCGGGCCCGACGCCTTCTGCGTGAGCGGCTTGCCGGAGGCCGTCGGGCCCTGCAGCGGAACCTCCGCCGCCGAGCCCGGGACCGCCGTCCCCGCCGCCGTCGCGGCCTGCTGCATGTCCGTGACCAGGGCGGTCAGGGCCTTCTCCAGGTCACCGGCGTGCGTGCCGACGACCTTCAACTGGCCCTGGACCCCCTGGGGCTGGATGTCCCACGCCGTCATGAACGCTCCCCCGTGCTACCAGCAGATCCGGCGTCAGCCGATGTTGTCGACGGCGGCCTTCGCGCGCTGAAGCGTCTGCTGCGCCGTCGCGTCGTTCTTCTCCAGCGTCGTCTTGAGCAGCTGGATGATGTTGCGGACCTCCTGGGAGGCCGAGTTCCAGCGCAGCTCCTTGCCGTGGTACTCGTCCGCCACGCCGTCGGCGGCGAAGTCGGTCATCGCCGCCTTCACCTGCGCGTCACGCGCCGTGATCACCTGCTCCAGGCGGGCGATCACCGCCTGGATGTTCACCTGCGCCTCGGACGAGGCACCCGTGTCGTACGAACGACGGTCGCTACCCGCAGCAGCCATCAGCAATCAACTCCCCGTGTACGGATCGGATCAGCGGCCCGAGAAGCGGGCCGCGTCGAAGTTCGCCGACGACATCTGCGTCCGCGCGTTGTCGCCCTGCTCCGTGTCACCGGTGCCGAACGCCGTCTCCATGCCCGACTGGCCGCCCAGGATGGCCGCCAGCGAGCCGTTCAGCGCGGCCGTGATCTCGTCCGAGCGCGACTTGAACGAGTCGAACGCCACCTTGCCCGCACCGTTGAACTTGCCCTCCAGCGGCGCCGCCGCCTGGACCAGCTGACGGATCAACAGGCCGAGGTCGTTGCTCGAACCCTGCGACTGGGACATCAGGGTCGACAGGACCTGCGCCCCCATGTCGAACTTCATCGGTTCACCCCCGCTGCGATGGTCGATCCACTGGATCGAATGTACGACATGCCTATCAACTCACGCGTCGCTCGTGCAATCAGCAATCACGCGACCGCGGCCCTCTGTGACGAACACATGACATCGTCCCGGGATCACTCGCCCTTCAGGTGCCGCACCAGCCGCTCGAAGTCCCGCCAGCCCGACAGGTCCGACGGGTCCCCGGGCAGCGGGTAGTACAGCGCGGGCCGGGACTTGGGGCCCAGGGGCACCGGCGCGGCCTCCAGCGGCGTCCTGCGGGCCCGGTCGCCGGGCAGCGACCTGACCTCCTCCGCGCCCAGCACGAACGCCACCGGAACGCCCGGTCCCTCGAAGCGCGGCGGTACGGCCAGGTCGCGCCGGGCTTTGCGGAGCTGTACGAGCATCGACTGCAGGTGGTGGCGGGTGGCGAGCACCTCCGCCGCCCTCGGCAGGGCGTCCAGCGGCGGCTCCTCGTCCGCCCCGTACCCGAACGCCAGCGTGACCGCCTCCTCCACGCCCGCCTTCGTACGGCTCACGCGTACGGTGGCGAGTCCCGGCCGCTCCGGGCCGCCGACCACCACCGCCCAAGTGGACTCAGGCGACCGCTCGAAGGCCACATCCGTCAACTGGCGTACCGACCACGGAAGGTTGGCGGGCTCCGCCGTCCCCCATCCGGCCGGGGGCGCCCCGGTCAGCTCGCGCCACACCGCCTCCAGCGCGCCGCCCAGCACCAGCCGGTCGTCCGCCGGGTGCACCGTGCGGAACGTCACCGCCAACTGCCGCTCACCGGTGTCGGCGACACCCTCCTGGTACGTGGCGGCCACCCGGGCGCGCGGCTCCGCCCCGGTCGAGTCGGCCGCCGCCACCGGGGCGAACATGCCGTCCTGCCAGGCCAGTACCGCCCCGGACAGGCCGTCGTAGTACCCGTCCCGCTCGTCCTGGACCACCCACCGCGACGGCCAGCCGGACAAGGTCTCCCGGGCGGCCGGCGAGAGCGTCGTACCGGCCGGGCTGACCACCTGGAGCCCCAGCCCGCCCGCCGACGCCGCGCGGAAGGCGTCCGCCAGCCAGGCCGTCATCGCCACCACCGGACGGTCCTGGATGACCACGGCGACATGGTCGGTGAGCACGTCCACCGCGGGCGTCCCGGCCTCCGCGGGCGGGGCCACGCCCACGCCCTCCGACGCCACCACGGCCAGCGACCGCGCCGCGTCCGGCGGCCACGCCGAACCGCCCGCGAGCGACGCCAGCCGGGCCGCGAAAGTGCCCGCGAGCCGCTCCGCCTCCGCCACACCGGTCGTCGCCCGCGCCTCGGTCCACCAGAACGGCACCGGCGGCGCCACCGCGCCCAGCAGCCGCTCCGCCTCGCCCTCGACCTGCACGAGGAACGGCGCCTCGACGGAGACCAGCGGCCGGCCCTCCTCGTCGCAGAGCTGGACGACGGCGTCCTCGCCCGCGGTGTCCACCCGCTTGTCCGGACCGCCGGACATCAGGCCCGCCAGCACGGTCCACGGGTCGGGCATGCGCGCGGTGAGCGCGATGACGTCCTTGGTCATGGTTGCGTCCAGTCCTTCGTGGCGTCGTGGTGTCGTGGTGTCGTGGTGGCTTGTGCCAGGGGTGGTGCTAGTTGTCGGGGGTGTACACCGTCTGCACCAGGCGGTTCGACTGGCCCCTGCGGATCAGCACGCCCCGGCCGGGCGGCTGCTGCGAGGCGTACACACCGGGGAACAGCTGCCCCTCGCTGCGGTCGCCCGCCATGACGATCGCCGAAGCACCCGACTCGCGCAGGCCCTGCACCAGCGGCTCGTACATGCCGCGCGAGGCGCCCGCGACGCGGCGCGTCACCACGAAGTGCAGGCCGATGTCGACCGCCGACGGGATGTACGGGAGGAACGGCGCGAGCGGCGCCTGACCCGCCGTCGTCAGCACGTCGTAGTCGTCGACGAGGACCACGATCCGCGGCCCGCTCCCCCAGCTGCCCGGCTCCAGGTCCTCCAGCCGGGCGCTGTCGTCCGGCAGCCGCTTCTCCAGCTCGGTGGCGATGCCCGCGGCCAGGCCCCCGCAGAGCTTGGCGTTGTACGCGTACCCGCCGAGGAACTCCTCGGGCACCACGCCCCGCAGGCCGCGCCGCGGGTCCATCACGGCGAGGACCAGCTCGTCCTCGCCGTACCGCTCGACGAGGCCGGTGGCGACCGTCTTCAGCAGATTCGTCTTGCCGCACTCGCTGTCACCCATCACCAGCAGGTGCTGGTCGTGCTCGAACAGGTCCAGCACCACCGGCGCGAGGGCCGTCTGGTCCAGCCCGATCGGCACCCGCTTCGGCTCGGCGACCGGGCCCGGCAGCAGGTGCGGCTCCAGTACGTGCGGCAGCACCCGCACCGGCTGCGCGACGTCACCGCTCCAGGCGGCGCGGATCTGCCGGGCGGTGCGCTCCAGGACGGCGCCCAGCTCGGTGTTGTCGGTCAGCCCGTCCGTACGCGGCAGGGCGGCCTGCGCGAACAGCTTGCCGTCGGTGAGGACGCGCCCCGGCTCGTCGGGCGAGAGGGTCTCGGCCAGCTTGCGGTCGACGCTGGTCTCGGTGGCGTCGTTCAGGCGCAGTTCGACGCGGGTGCCGAAGTACGACTGGGTGGCGATCCGCACGTCGTTCCAGCGGAGCATGCCGGCGACGACATGGATGCCGTACCCGCCGCCCCGCTTCAGGATGTCGACCACGGCGTCGTCCAGCTCGTCGAAGTCGTCGCGCAGCGCGCCGAACCCGTCGACGACGAGGACGATCTCGGCGGAGGCGAGCTGCGGCAGCCGGCCCGCCGCGTGCAGGGTGCGCAGCTGCTCCACGGAGTCGATGGTGTGCTCGCGGAACAGCTCCTCGCGGACCGCGAGCATGGTCCGCACCTCCTCGACCGTGCGCGCGGCGCGCTCGCGGTCGGCGCGGCTCGCGACACCGCCGACGTGGGGCAGCCCGGAGAGCGCGGCCAGGCCGCCGCCGGCCAGGTCGAGCCCGTACACCCCGACCTCGCGCGGGGTGTGGGTGAGGGCGAGGGACAGCACCAGCGTGCGCAGCAGGGTGGTCTTGCCGGACTGCGGGCCACCGATGACCGCGGCGTGGCCGCCCGCCACCGTGAGGTCCAGGAACCACTGGCCCTGCCACTGCCTGGTCGGGTCGTCGAGGAGCCCCAGCGGCACCTGGAGCGGGCCCCGGCGGGCGGCGAGCTGCATGCCGCGCGGGCCGGCACCGAGCGGGCCCGCGACCTGGTCGAGGGCGACCGCGGAGGGCAGCGGCGGCAGCCAGATCCGGCGCACCGGCTCGGTGGGCGCGCTCTCCAGCTGCCGGACCATGACGCCCAGTTCGGTCGGGCCGGTCTCCCGGCGCCGTACCGCCGCCTCGGCAGGCCCGGTCTCCTCGGTCCCGCCGAGGGTGTTGTACGCCTCGTACTCCAGGGCGAGCGGGCCGGTGTCCTCGTCCTGGTCGCGGCGGACCGGGCCGCGGTAGGCGCCGGAGACGTAACTCGCCTTGAACCGCTCGTAGTGGCTGGTGTCGACCTTCAGATAGCCGAAGCCCGGCAGCGGCGGCAGGTGGAACGCGTCGGTGGTGTCCAGCACCGTGCGGGACTCGTCGGCGGAGAACGTCCGCAGGCCCAGCCGGTACGACAGGTAGGTGTCCAGGCCCTTCAGCTTGCCGCCCTCGATGCGCTGGCTGGACAGCAGCAGGTGCACGCCGATGGAGCGGCCGATGCGGCCTATGGAGAGGAAGAGGTCGATGAAGTCCGGCTTGGCGGTGAGCAGCTCGCCGAACTCGTCGATCACGATGAACAGGTGCGGCAGCGGCTCCAGAT
The DNA here is from genome assembly GCF_043079975.1 of Streptomyces sp. NPDC015131. Lineage (NCBI taxonomy): Bacteria > Bacillati > Actinomycetota > Actinomycetes > Kitasatosporales > Streptomycetaceae > Streptomyces > Streptomyces sp. NPDC015131. The sequence goes on from NZ_JBIBVB010000005.1 coordinate 275,457, forward strand.
CGGGCCGCTTGCCGGCGCGCAGCGCCGCGTAGTCGCCGATGTCCGCGACATTGCCGGCGTCCTTGAGGACCTGCTGGCGGCGCTTGACCTCGCCGGCGAGGGAGGCGTGCACCCGCTCGACCAGCCCGGCCTGGTTCTCCAGGTTGGTGATCACCCCGGCGACGTGCGGCAGGTCCGCGAACGGGGCGAACGTCGCACCGCCCTTGTAGTCGACCAGGACCAGCGCGAGGTCCTCCGGCGGGTGGGTGGCGACCAGCGCCAGGACCAGGGTGCGCAGCAGCTCCGACTTGCCGGAGCCGGTCGCGCCGACGCACAGCCCGTGCGGGCCCATGCCCAGCTCGGACGACTCCTTCAGGTCCAGCAGCACCGGCTCGCGGGCGTCGCTGACGCCGATCGGTACGCGCAGGAAGGCGCGCTCGCCGCGCGGTGCCCAGAGCGCCGCCAGGTCGAGGTCCGCCACGTCGTCGATGCCGAGCAGGTCGGCGAAGTCGACGGGCCCGGACAGCGGCGCGTCGACCAGCGACTCGGCCGACAGGCGGAGCGGCGCCAGCATCCGGGCGAGCCCCTCCGCGAACGGCGTGGTCACCTCGTCCACCGTGCCGTGCGCGCCGACCGGCTCCTCCTCGCGGAGGTCCTCGATGGCGACCCGGTCCCCGTCCACGGTGATCCGCACCCCGACGTGGCCCGGCTCCTGCACCCGCCGCTCCAGCAGGTGCAGCACGGTCACGCCCATCTCGCGCAGCCCGACCGCGTCGTCGGGGCGCGGCAGGTCGACCGCGTCCTCGCCGTGCCCGTCGGCGATCACCAGCAGCCGGGACGACATGGACAGCGCGTCCTTGCCGGACAGGCCGCGGCGCACCTCGGCGGCGTACGAGGCGCGGCGGCGCAGCTCGGGGACGAGCTGCCGGGCGAGCTGCGGCGCGGACGGCGCGATGCGGCGGGCCGCGACCGGCCCGTCGAACTGGTCGGTGTCCAGCAGGTGCGGCATCCACTTGGCCCACTCCCAGTCGGCCAGCCGGTCGCCGGGCACCGCGAGCGCGATGCCCACGTCGTCGGGGGCGTGCAGGGCGGCGGCCTGCACCATCAGGGCGCGGGCCACCCGCAGGCAGTCCTCGCGGGGGCCGACGACACTGATGTTGCCGACCCGGTCCAGCGGTACGGTCAGCGGCAGTTCGGTGCCGGTGCGGAAGCGGTCCATCAGCGCGGACGCCTCGTTGAGCATGAACCGGTCCGGCGGGGTCAGCACGGACGAGCCGCCCTGGTCGGCGATCCGCAGGTCGCGTACGGGCATCTCGCCGGTGCCCACCCGTACCCGCAGGAAGTCGGCGTCCGTGCGGCGGCGCTCCCACAGCCGGGCGGGGTCGCGGACGATGTCGTACAGCGCGTGCGGCGGCGGGTTGAGGACGTCGGCGCGCTCCCGCCGCTCGCGCTCCTCGCCGGACAGCTCCTCGCGCAGGTCCTCCAGATACGCGAGGTACGCCTCGCGCTGGGTGCGCCGGGTGCGCTGGGCCTTGCCGCGCTGCGAGAACACCAGCACCAGCGAGCCGACGATGGTGACGACCAGGATCAGCGCGCCCAGCGCCGCGAACTGGCTGTTGCGGACGACCGTCATCATCACGACGGACGACATCACACCGGCGACGGGCAGCAGCGACATCGCGATGTTGCCGCCCTTGCCCTCGGGGAGGTTGGGCGGCGCCTCGATGGAACGCGCCTCGGACGCGGCGGGCGGCCGGGTGGTCCTGGCCGGGCGGTGTATCAGCCGGGTGCTCATGATGTCGCTTCTCCCTCCCCCTCAGTGGCGCTTCTGGGAGAGCTGGAACACCTCGGCGGCCAGGCGGGTGGCGGCCTGCCGGGTGGGGTGGGCGAGCAGGTCGGTGCGGATGGCGCCGCCGGCCGCGAGATGCCGGTCGTACGGGAGGACGTGGACGCCCGCCCCGGTCGACGCCAGCCGCTCGCGGGCCTCGTCCAGGTCGATCCCGGTGTGCGGGACGAGTTCGCCGATCACGACCACGGTGCCCGCGATGACGTGCCTCGGCAGCCCCTGCATCCACTGGAGCACCGCGTAGGTGCTGGTGATGCCCTCCAGCGTGGCCGGCGTGGTCAGGACGCGGGCCTGGGACGCGGACAGCGCGACGCGGGCCACCTCGGCGGGCAGGGTCTCGCAGTCGACCACGGTCACACCGAAGTAGCGGCGCAGCGCGACCATGACCCGCTCGTAGGCCCTGGTGTCGAGCATCGCGCCGATGCGTCCCTGGCTGCCGGGCAGCAGCCAGGCGTTGTCCGGGAGCTGGACGAGGTACCCGGTGACGTCCAGCAGGGACATCTGCGGCTCGACGATCCCGGCGACGTCGCCGGTGGTCCACCGCAGCGTCTCGGCGCCGAGCCGCAGGGGCAGCGACCCCAGCGCCGGGTCGGCCTCGACCAGCAGGACCGGGTCCTGCCGGTAGTGCGCGTAGGTGAGTCCGAGCAGCGCGGCGACGGTCGACTTGCCGGCTCCGCCGCGGATGGAGGTCACGGCGATCTGCCGGCCGGTGGTCACCGGCTGCTGGAGCGTCTCGGCGGTACGGGTGGTCTCGGCGACCTCGCGGGCGGCGGAGGAGGAGACGGTACGCCGCACGGCGCGCACCGTCCGGGACGTCAGCGGCTCCCCGTGGCGCGGCTTCCGCGCGGCGGGGGCGAGCCCCTTGTCGACGACGGGCCGGGAGTCGGGGGTGGTGGTGGGGCGGGGGGTGCGTGGGGGCTGGTTGAGGTGGGTGGGGTGCGCGGGGTGCGTGGGGGTTGGGGTGCTGTGGGTGTTGGTGGGGTGGGTGTTGGTGCTGTGGGTGGGGGTGGGATGGGGGGTGGTGCTGTGGGTGGGGTGGTGCGGGGTGGAGTGGGTGTGCGGGGTGGGGTGGGGCGTGTGGTGCGTCTGCGGCTGCTGGGCGGCCGGGGGCTGTTGGGCCGGGACCGGGGCCTGCGGTACCGGAGGTATGGGGGCCGGCGGTATGGGGGCCGGGGGCCCGGCGGGGGCGGGGGCTCCGGGTCCGGCTCCGGGTCCGGGTACGGGGGACGGCTCGGGGGCCGCCGGGGCGTTGCCGGCCTGCGGGGCGGCGGGGGCCGGCGGGGTGGCGGGGGTCTGGGGGTCGCCGCTCTCGCCGGACGCCTCGGGGCGTGCGTCCGGGCGCCGCGCCGTACCCGCGCGCAGGTCGCGCAGGACGTCGCCCTGCCAGTTGTCTCCGTTCGGCATGTCTGCCCTTCTTCTCCCGCCCTGCCGCTGCCGCTTGTCTCAGAACTTGTCGAGGAGCTGCCCGTACACGCCGAACACCCCCACCGCCAGCGGGAAGAGCCCCACCATGCCGATGGATTCGGCGAGATCGGCCGTACGCCCCAGCCGTACCCGTACGTGCTCCGGCGGCTGGACCGCCAGGACCACCAGCGGAAGCACCGCCGCCGCGCACAGCACGGCGAGCGGGCCGGCGCCGCCGGCGTGATCCATCCAGAGCACGACGAGCCGGACGACGAGGGCGCCCGCGGCGGCGAAGAGCGCGACCACCTCCGCGACCAGCGGAAAGGCCCGGGCGCGGGACAGCAGCACCACGGCGGTCACCGAGGGGAGCACGACCGTCCAGATCGTCGGCCGGTCGGCCAGGGTGAGCAGCCAGCCGCCGGCGGCGGCCGACGCCGCGGTGACGATCGTGGCCAGGGCGAGGCCCCGGTGGGTGGCCGCGAGGGCGTTGCCCACCTCGTGGCGGCTGACGGAGGCGCCGCCCGAGCGCCGGTCGTCCAGCGCGGTGAGCCCGGACGCCATCAGGGCGAGCCGGGGCAGCAGCCCGAGCAGCACCACGGAGAAGACGGCCATGACGGCGCCCAGCCGGGCCGGGTCGTCCTGGAGGGCGGCGACGGCCTCCCACACCAGGGTGAGCCCCGCGGTGGCGCCCGCGCCGATGAGCCCGCCGCGCCCGAGCGGCGAGAAGTACCCGAGCATCGCCAGGGTCACCACCACGGCGCCCGCGACGGCGGCCAGCCGGACGGCGCCGGACCAGTCGTGCGCGTCGGCGGCGTTCCAGGCGGTGAGCACGCCCAGCCCGCCGGAGGCGAGCAGCAGCGCGGTGGCCAGGCCGCGGTTGCCCCCGCCGATCCGGGCGACGAGCGCCCCGGCCGCCAGCAGCAGGACCGTCACGGCGGCGAGGACGCCGGCCAGGGCGGCCGGGGCGAACTCACGGCGGGCCAGCAGCGCGGCGACCACCGCGAAAGTGACCGTGGCGACTCCCGCGCCGGCCCGGCGGGCGGCGGGCCGCCAGCGCCAGGACTGGAGATCGAGGTCGTCGGCCACCAGGTCGGTGACGTCGTGCACCACGGGGGCGGGCGGCGCCGAGTGCGCCCGGACGAGCCGGAGGACGGCACCGTCGGCGACCCCGGCGGACGCGAGCGTGCTGTCGTGGGGCAGCGCCGAGCCGTCGGACGTGATCAGCTGCCGGGTCATGGGCCGGGACGCGGCCCGGTCGTCCAGCAACTGCAGGATGTCGGGCAGCAGTTGCCCGATCGGGGTGTCGGAGGGCAGGACGATGTCGGCCCGGCGACGCTCGCCGACCAGGGTCACCCGGCTCAATTGCGCCCGGGAAGTCGTTGCTGTGCTCACCACTTACGGGAACCTATCATCGCGGCGTCGGGAAGATTCGGGCCATTTCGACCGTGCTCGATCGCGCTCCACGGCGGCGTCGCCGGGCTTTTCCCCCATTCCCCGCACGGGAGTTGTCGGCCTTTATTGCGCACTTTTCTCGGTATCGCCGGATTGGGGGGAATCGGGGGATTCCGTGGGCTTCGCCGGTTGTTCGTAGCGCTGTTCCTGCTTACGCTGCTCGGCTTTCTGCTTGGCGAGCGTGTGCTGGAGAAAGGACCACCCGACGCACCCGGCGCACAGGACGGCCGCGATGGCGATGCCCGCGAACACCTTGCCGAGCCGTTCGTCCGCCGTGCGGCGGACCCGCTGCACGCCGAAGAGCAGCGCGTCCCGCATTCTGCGCCGGCGTACGGCCACCGACTCCAGAAGCTGGCTGTCGTAGTCCCGTGCCATGCGTCGTCCGTCCCCCTCGCTTTGCCTCCGCAACATAAGGCATCCGTGTCCGGCCAGTACACCCCCGGGTGGTGTCCCGGGCCGTGCGGTGGCGGCGGGCGCCGCCCGGGCGGAGGCTGGACACCGAGAACCACCGTACGGACCCGCTCAGAGGGCAGAAGGCATGATCCAGTCAGCAGACATCCGCGAGTGGCGCAACCACGACGTCGTGGACCCCAAGGGGCACAAGATCGGCGTGCTGGAGGCCATCTATGTGGACACCGTGACCGACGAACCCGCCGTGGCCACCGTCCGGACCGGGTTGCCGACCCGGCAGCGGCTGGTCTTCGTCCCGCTCGACGAGGCGATCGTCGGGCCGGACTACCTGAAGGTGTCGCACCCCAAGGCGGAGGTGCGCAAGGCCCCGTCGATCGGCACCGACGACGTCCTGCCGGCCGAGAGCGAGGCCGGGATCTTCGAGCACTACGGCATGGCCTACCGGCCGGGCGCCAACGGGGAGCGGAAGCTCGCCCGCCGCTGACGTTCCCCGCCACCGACGGCCGCCCGCCGGCCGCCCACCCCCCGGAGAAGTAGAGGAGAGGTGTTCGTCCCCATGGCGTTCTTCCTGTTGCTGGTCATCGTGGCGATCGTCCTCGGGCTCATCGGCGTAGTCGTGGAGGGCCTGCTGTACCTCCTCGTCATCGGGATCGTCGTCCTCGTCCTCGGCCTGCTGTTCCTCGGCTTCCGCTGGCGTCGCGGGCGCCGCCGCCCGGTCCGCTGAGCGCTCACCCGAACGGCCCAGGACGGCGGTGTCCGGCCGTACGGCCGCCGTGCCGGCCGCCCTGGGGTCGCCGTACGGCCGTCGTACGGGCCGCCATACGGGGCCTCAGCCCGGCGTGCCGTCGTCCCCGGCGTCCCCGGCGAGCACGGCGTCCCCGGCGAGCAGGGTGATCACCCCGGCGGGGCAGAAACCGGCGGCCTGACGGGCGGCGGCGCTACGGCCACCGGCCGGCCGGGCGTCCAGCACCAGGACGCGGCCGTCCTCGCCGTCCTGGTCGAACACGTCGGGAGCAGTCAGGGCACACATCCCCGCCCCCACGCAACGCTCACGGTCGACCCGTATCTCCACGGTGTCCACGGTCCCCATGGCGGCTCAGCCCTTCTCGTCCCAGGTGACCGGCAGCCGGGTCACTCCATGAATGCCGATCGGTGCCCGCAGCGGCACGTCCTCGGGCGGCACGGCCAGCCGCAGCGTCGGGAACCGACGGAACAGCGCCGGGAGGGCCACCCTCAGCTCCACGCGCGCCAGTTGCTGGCCGAGGCACTGGTGCATGCCGTGCCCGAAGGCCAGATGCCCGGTCGCCCTGCGGCGCAGGTCGAGCGTGTCGGGCTCGGCGAACCGGGCGGGATCGCGGTTGGCCGCCTGGACGGAGAGGGTGACCGACTCGCCCGCCCGGATCAGCTGTCCGTCGAGGTCGACGTCCTCCAGCGCGGTCCGGATGCCGGTGTGGACGATGCTGAGATGGCGCAGCAGCTCCTCGACCGCCTGGTCGGCGCTCTCCGGATCGGTACGCAGGAGGGCCGCCTGCTCGGGATGGCGGAGCAGGGCGAACGTGCCCAGACCGATCATGTTGGCCGTGGTGTCCAGGCCGGCCGCCAGGAGGAAGCTGCCGATGCCGGCCAGCTCCGCGTCCGACAGGTCCGTGCCGGTCAGGTCGCTCAACAGGTCGTCCGTCGGCCTCGCCCGCTTGGCCAGGGCCAGCGCGTGGACGAACTCGCCGAGCCCCGCCATCGCCGCCACCTGCTCGTCAAGGCTCGCACCCGGGTCGCTGATCGCCGCCGCCCGCTGCTTGAAGGTGTCCCGCTCGTCCTCCGGCACGCCCAGCAGCTCGCAGATCATCAGGGCCGGCACCGGGTGCGCGTACGCCGCCACCAGCTCGGCCCCCGGTCCGCCGCGCTCCATGGCGTCGAGGTGCTCGGCGGTGATCTCCTCGACCCGCGCGGTGAGCCGGCGCATCCGGCGGACGGTGAACTTGCCCGCCAGCAGGCGCCGGAAGCGGGTGTGCTCGGGGGCGTCCATCGCGGTCATGTCGCCGACCGGCGCCGGCGGCAGCGGGCCCTCGGGGCCGCCGGGGAAGGGGAAGTGCATCAGCTCCTGCCGCGAGCTGAAGCGGGTGTCCGCCAGGAGCGCGCGCACGGTGGCGTAGTCGGTGGCCAGCCAGCCGAGGTGCCCGTCCGGGTAGCGCAGCCGGGTCAGCGGCCGTTCCTCGCGCAGGGCGCCCAGTTCGGCGGGCGGGTCGAAGGGGCAGCCGGCGGGGCGCTCGGCGGGTAATGCGGTGACTTCCTGGCTCATGGTGGTCGCTTTCTCTTGTCGGAGAGTGTCGGAGTGAGGTGGAGGGTCAGCGGACAGCGCCGCGGTTGAACACCGAGCGGGCCCAGAGGTAACCGACCAGGCTGAGGCCGACGCACCAGCCGAGCGCGACGATCCCGTTGGTGCCGATCTCCGTGCCCATGAGCAGCCCGCGGAGCGTCTCGATGACCGGTGTGAAGGGCTGGTACTCGGCGAACCAGCGCAGCCCGGTCGGCATCGAGTCCGTGGGGACGATGGCGCTGCCGAGGAAGGGCAGGAACGTCATCGGCATCGGGATGTTGCTGGCGGTCTCCACGTTCTTGGCGACCAGCCCGATGCCGGCGGACAGCCATGTCAGCGCCAGGGTGAGCAGCGTCAGGACGCCGGCGGTGGCGGCCCACTCGACCGGGGTGGCGTTCGGCCGGAAGCCGACCAGCAGGGCGACGCCGAGGACGAGCGTGATGCTCAGCATCGTCTGGATGACGCTCCCGGCGACATGGCCGGTCAGGAAGGCCGCCCGCGATATCGCCATCGTCCGGAACCGGTTGACGATGCCCTCGGTCATGTCGACCGAGACCGACACGGCCGTGGCGAGCGCCCCGGAGGTCGCGGCCATCAGGATGATGCCCGGGGCGAGGTAGTCGATGTACTCGGCGCTTCCCGCGCCGGCCGCCGCCGGACCGATCCCGGTGCCGAGCGCGCCACCGAAGACGTAGGTGAACAGCAGCAGCATCAGCACCGGCATCGCCACGACCATGACGGTCATGGACGGATAGCGCAGCGCGTGCTTCAGGTTGCGCCGCAGCATCGTCCTGGAGTCGCGCGCGGCGTAGGAAAGAGTGGTCATCGGGTGCTCCCGGTGAGAGTGAGGAAGACGTCGTCGAGATCGGGGGTGTGCACGCTGAGCGACTCGGCCTCGACCGAGGCGACGTCCAGGACGTCGAGGACCGCCCGGACGGTGGGGATGCGGCCGTCGCCGGGGATGTCGAGGGTCAGCGCCTCGTCGTCAGGCGTGCCGGTGCCGAACAGTCCGGCCGCCACGGCCAGTCCCTCGGCGTCCGCGAAGCGGAGGCGGATGTGCCCGCCGGGGATGCGGCCCTTCAGCTCCTGCGCGGTGCCCTCGGCGACGATGGCGCCCCGGTCCAGCACCGCGATCCGGTCGGCGAGCTGGTCCGCTTCCTCCAGGTACTGCGTCGTCAGGAAGATGGTGACGCCCTCGGCGACCAGGCTCTGGATGATCTCCCACATGGTGCGGCGGCTGCGCGGGTCCAGCCCGGTGGTCGGCTCGTCGAGGAAGATGACGCGCGGATCGCCGACCAGGGTCATGGCGAGGTCCAGCTTGCGCCGCATCCCTCCGGAGAAGGTGGTGACGGGCTTCGACCCCGCCTCCGTCAGCTCGAAGCGGCGCAGCAACTCGGCCGCGCGGCGCCGCCCTTCGCGGCGTGACAGGTGGTTCAGGTCCGCCATCAGCAGCAGGTTCTCCTCGGCGGTCAGCAGGTTGTCGACCGCCGAGAACTGGCCCGTCACCCCGATCGCCCGGCGTACGGCGTCCGCCTCGCGCACCAGGTCGTGCCCCGCGAGCCGGACCTCGCCCCCGTCGGCGGGGATGAGCGTGGAGAGGATCTGCACGGTGGTGGTCTTGCCGGCGCCGTTGGGCCCGAGGAGCGCGAAGATCGTGCCCTCCGGGATGCGCAGGTCGATGCCGTCGAGCACCACCTTGTCGCCATACGCCTTCGACAACCCCGTGACGTCGATCGCCACCGGTGCGGTGGCCGACGCCGTTCGGGCCGGTGATGCGGACGGGGGCATGGATGTGGTCATGGCTGTCCTGTCTCGTGAGTGGACGGAAGCGGGATGAGGGGCAACTCGCGCGGCGCGGTACGGCGGTGGTCGGTGAGTGGCGCGCGGTGCGTGGTGCGTGTGCGTCTCGTGGTGCGCGCGGTCGTCCGTCGGTGCGGGTGCGCGGTGTGGTGCGCGGCGGTACGAGGTACGCGGCGGCGGTACGGGGCCGAGGCCCGGGCCGCAGGCCCGTCGTAGGGTGCCGGAGCCGGTGGCCCGCGTCGCCGGCCGCACTCGGGTGCCGCGCGGGCCGGACCCGACATGGCGCGGGGCATCAGGTGCCCGAGCAGTCGGCAGCCGGGGTACTCGGGGCGCCGGGCTCAGGGACCGGCCGGGCCCTCGGGCGGGCCGACCCGGCACGGGCGCGGGGGTCGAGTTCGGTGGGCGTGGGCGGTGTCGGTGTCGGTGCGAGGTGCGGAACGCCCCGGTCAGGGCGGACGTCGGGGCCACGGGGCGGGCGGTCCGGATGGCGCCCTGGGCGGACGGGGCGGACCGGGCGCCCCGGGCCGGCGCCCTGCGTCAGGCGCCCTCCCCCGGGGCCGGCGTTAGGCCCCCGCCCCGCCGACGCCCCGCATCAGGCGCCCCAGGTGCCCCAGGCGAACCGGGCGCCGCAGACGCTCCAGACACCCCAGGCGCCCCAGACCCCCCGGGCGGACCGAGCGCCCCAGGCAACGCCCAACATCAGGCACCCGCCCGCAAGTCGGCGCCCAACACCAGCCGCCCCGCGCCCCCTTCCGCCCCCGCACCGCCCCCGGGCGTACCTCCGCCCCCGGTCAGGGGCGGCGGATCACGATGTCCCCGATGCCCGTGCGGGCGCGGACCTCGACTGTCTCGGCCGCGTCCCCGGGGCCGCCGGCGGGGCCCAGGTCGTTCTGGACGTTGCCGAACCGGGTGTGGACGTCGAGCCACGCGGCCGTGTCCTCCCGGATGCCGATCTCCAGGTCCCCGGCGGCGGACTGCAGGACCACCCGGCCCCGGACTGCCTCACCGATCCGGATGGCACCGTTGGCGGCCTTGGCGTCGACGCCCGCACGGGCGACGCCGACGGAGATGCGGCCGTTGGAGGCGTTGGCGCGCAGCTCTCCGGTGATCTCGCCGACGACCGTCTCGCCGTTGCCGTTCTTGACGGTCGCCGCGCCGGTAATCTCGCCCAGGTCCACCCGGCCGGCGCCGGCGATCTCGGCGGGGCCGTCGACGCGGTCCACCCGGATGTCCCCGTGGCCGGTCCTCAGGTTCACCGAGGCGGCCTCCTCGATCCGGATGTCACCGGCGGACGTCTTGACGCGGCACTTCCCGAAGACGCCTTCGCAGTGGAAGTCCGCCGCGGGGGCGTTGCCTTCGAGATGGGACCCGGCCGGCAGGGCGACCGTCACCTCGATGGAGCCGCTCCTGCCGAAGACGGAACGCTTCCGGGGCCCCTTGATGTCCAGACGTCCGTTGGCGCAGGTCACCCTGGTCTGTTCCGCCGCCTTGACGTCGTTCTCCTCGGTGCCGTCGCTCGGCCGGACGTCCACGACCGTGTCCGTGCGCTCCCCGGCCGTGATCCGGACGGTACCGACGTCGAACTCGAGGGTGACGGTGATCGGTTCCGGGGTGTCGAAAGTAGGCATGGCTGTCCCGTCCTCGTGACTGTGATGGGTGTTCATGCGGGTGGCGGGGAGCGGTCCGGAGCACCGGCGGGCGCTCCGGGCGGCGGGGAGCGGTCCGGAGCACCGGTCGGCGCTCCGGGGAGCGGGGCCGCTGTCCGACCCGCCGGTGAAGCCCTGCGGGCGGCGGAGCCGCTATCTGACCCAGCCGGTGAAGCCCTGCGGGCGGCGGTGGCGGCTGGGGGCGGGCCCCTGGTCGGCGGCGCCCGGTTCGAGGGCCGCCGTCACCGCCCGTACCAGCCAGGCGTTGACCGACAGGCCCTCCTGGCCCGCCGCGTCCTCCACCCTGGACTTGAGGTGGGCGGGCAACCGGAAGTTGATGCGGGCCGTGCCGCCCTCGGCACCTTCCGCCACCCGGTCCGGGGCCGCCGGCGCCTCGGCCGGCCGCGCGGCGGGAGGGGCCACCGGGTGGTGGCCCCCGTCCTCGTACGCCACATGGACCGGTGGTGGCGTCACCACGAACTCGGGGTCCAGGCCCCGCAGCCGGACGTCGACCGAGCCCGGGGCGAGGTCTTGGGTCACCTCGTCCATGGCTGCGGACAGCGCGTTCAACAGGGCGAGCCGGGTGGCCGATTCCAGGGGCGCGGTGAGCCGCTCCGCCAGGGCGCGGGCGTCGTCACCGCCGGCGCCGGCGGCGACCGCCAGCTCCTGCCTGAGGTGTTCGACATAGGGCGTGAGGTCCATAACGCCATAGTGGCACCATCATGGCGCCACCGCAACCCCCTCTGGCGCCCTACTGGCGCCAGATGGCGCCATCACGCCACCACGTGGCACCCCGAAGGCGCCACGAGAGCGCCGCGTGGGCGCCGCGCGGCGCCACCAGCAGGCCGGAACCGTGCCCTCCGGTCGGACGAGGGCGTTGGGGAAGTACCGCAGACCGTCCACACCGGAAGAAGCCCATGGCCACGAACGACGCCTCCACGCCCCGCCGCCTCTCCGTCCGCGCCCTCGCCGTCACCGCCGGCGCCGCAGCCCTGGCCCTCGGCGCCACGGGCACCGCCCAGGCGGTCGCCGCCCCGGTCGGCGGCCTCCCCGGCGGCGCCCCTGCCGGCCTCCCGGTCGCCCTGCCCGCGGAACTGCCCACCGCGCTGCCTGCCGCGCTGCCCACCCAGCTCCCCGCCGCACTCCCCGCGCAGCTCCCGGCCGGACTCCCCGGACTCCCCGGGCTGCCCGGCGGGCTCCCGGGTGGCGCCACCGACCAGCCCAGTGGCGCCACCGGCGCACCCACCGACACCGCGACCGACCCGCTGGGCGCCGCCGCCGGGCCGCTGGGCAGCGTCACCGGCCCGGTCACCGGCGTGAGCGGCCCGGTCGCCATGGCCGGTCAGCTGGGCATGTCGGGGGCCACCCAGTTCGCGCAGGGGATCGTCATGTCGCTCTCCGCCGTGCGGTAACCCACGCGCCACCCACACCGACCCCGCGACGACCTGAGGGGCCGCGACCGGACCCACCGGTGGCGGCCCCTCGCGCATGACCGGCCCCGGGTTCCGCCCGAAATCCGCCCGCCAGGCAACTCCCGCCCCCCGCTTGCCCTCTTCCGGCTCGGCAACCCAACCTCCCACGAAGGGAAGCATGGTGGTTACGAGCACCCCGGGGCGGACGGCCCTGGCCCTCACGGTGATCGGCGCCGTCCTGGCGCCCGCGTCACCCGCGTTCTCCGCGCCCGCCGCCCCGGCCCCGCCCCCGGTCGACCTCCGGGCGGACGTGAACCGGGACGGACGGATCGACCTCACCGGCACCACCGACACCACGGGCGAGGACACCTGGACCCCGGACCGGGGCGCGGTGTTCCTGCCCAACATCGACGACGACACCAAGAGATGCCCGACCGCCGGACCCGGCGGAAAGCCCCTGACCGACGCCAAGCTCGCGGCCTGCAACGACGCCGCCGACGCGATCGTCAACGGCAACGCCGACCTCGCCGACCTGGCCCGGGTCCGCGCGGCGGCCATACCCGGCCTGCCCGCCACCGCGACCGGCTCCGTGAGCGTCCCGGTCGGCGGGAAGCACACGCGCGTGTTCGTCAAGCGCGCCGGCGGCTGGGCGCACGTCACCGGCAAGACCCGCCTCACCGCCGCCGAACTGCGCGCCGGGCTGGAGTTCGGCGTCGAGAGCACCGACATCGTCCGCGACGCCAAGGTCTGGGACGGGCGCGGCGTGATCCGCCTGACGGTGACCGCACCGGGCCGCCCGGCCGGCTCGGACGACATCACCCTGCGCGTGGCGCCGCTGCTCACCCACCACCACCTGCAGAAGACGCAGCAGGTGCTGGTCACCAAGGTGGCAGGCAAGGAGGACTACGAGCGCCGTCAGCAGGCGTTCGTCAGCGCCCTGGCCAAGGAGACGAAGGCCGCCGGGGTCACCGCGCCGCTGGTCACCTTCGACAAGTACCAGGACGTCTGGGCGCAGGACTTCGTCGAGCCGGGATACGTGAGCATGACCGGCCCCGACGGGCGCCGCCAGGCCATACGGGTCATGATCCGCTCGGCGCAGCCCGACCGGGAGGCCGGCCGCGAGCTGTTCGAGAAGCTGCGCGGCAACGGCGTCGGTGTCGTCCAGGTCTCCGGGGTGCGGGACTCGGAGGAGTGGACCCTCAACTCGATGGGGAACCTGGAGACCGTCCCTCCGTACACGCACAAGGGCAGGTCCTTCCCGGCCGGGCGCATCATCATGGGCGAGCGCAAGGACGACGGGTCCAAGCCCGCGCAGGCGATGCGGACGATGCTGGCCTCGCAGGGCTTCCAGGACCCGCTGCTGCTGGACACGTCATGGCTGCACGTGGGCCATGTGGACGAGTTCGTCCAGTTCCTCCCGGCGCCCGGCACCCCGCGCGGGTGGCGGATCGGCGTCGCCGACCCGGAGGCGGGCCTGCGGCTGCTGCGGGACGCGCAGAAGGCCGGCCACGGCAGGACCAAGATGTTCTCGGTGCCGGACTCCGTGGAGCGCTACGCCCCCAGGGAGACCATCGACCAGGCGCTCGCCTCCAAGGAGCTGATCGCCGACAACACCATGGCCGCCGCACGGATCAGGGCCAACCTGGCGGTGCTCCAGCGGGAGACGGGCGTCACGGACGCCGAGGTGGTGCGGGTGCCGGCGCTGTACACGCGCGGCAAGGAGCAGGTGGGTGAGCGCGGCGACCGGATGCCCCGGCTGTCGCGGCTGGGCGCCGGCGAGGTGCCGGAGGCGGTCACCGAGTACGGCCAGCAGAAGAACCTGACCCGCCGGGACGGCCGGGCCGCCGGTCCCGGGACCGTGATGACCAGCGCGTACGTCCCCGGCGCCGTCAACGGCGTCCTGCTGGGCGGCGACCGCTACCTCGCGCCGCGCCAGTGGGGGCCGGTCATCGGCGGCAAGGACATCTTCACCACCGCCGTGACGGCCGCCTACACGGGCGCCGGGCTGAAGGTGTCGTACATCGACGACTGGTACACGTACCACCTCGGCATGGGCGAGGTGCACTGCGGGACGAACACCCTGCGGGACGCCTCCGCCGCGTGGTGGAAGCGCCCCTGACCGGACACCATGGGGGTATGCCCCTGTACGTCGGGACCTCCGGGTGGCAGTACGCGGACTGGCGCGGCGGCCTCTATCCGGCCGGGCTGCCGCAGCGGCTGTGGCTGGAGGAGTACGCGCGCCACTTCGCGACCGTGGAGAACAACAACGCCTTCTACCGGCTGCCCACCACGGAGGTCTTCACCGCCTGGCACGACCGGACCCCCGACGGGTTCACGATGGCGGTGAAGGCCAGCCGCTACCTCACCCACATCAAGCGGCTGCGTGATCCGCGGGAGCCGGTACGCCGGCTGATGGACCGCACGGAGGGCCTCGGCGACCGGCTGGGGCCCCTCCTGGTCCAGCTGCCGCCGAACTTCCGGGCGGACGTCGCCGCGCTGGACACCTGCCTGGGCTGCTTTCCCGGCTCGGTCCGGGTGGCCGTCGAGCTGCGCCACCCGTCGTGGTGGGAGGAGGAGCGGGAGCTGCGGACGGTACTGGAGCGGTACGGCGCCGCCCTGTGCTGGGCCGACCGGGGCTCTCGGCCGGTGACGCCGCTGTGGCGGACGGCGCCCTGGGGGTACGTGCGGTTCCACGCCGGGGCGGCCCGCCCCTGGCCCCGGTACGGGCGCCGGGCGCTGGCGTCCTGGGCGGGGCGGATCGCCGACGCCTGGCCGGACGGGGACGACGTGTACGTGTACTTCAACAACGACCCGGGCGGCGCCGCCGTCCTGGACGCGGCCGTGTTCGCCAGGGCGGCGACGGCCCTGGGACGGACAGTCACGCGTACGCCCTCCCTCTGACCCCCCGGAGCCCTAAACTCGCCGAACCAGGCTTGTGGACAAGCGACTTGGGGGGCACATGGTCAGGGTCCTGTTCGTGCACGGCACAGGAGTACGCGAGCCGTCCTACACCACCGCCCTGGAGGCCGTTCGGGCCGGCCTCGCGCGCGTGCGGCCCGACGCCCGGGTCGAGCCGTGCGACTGGGGCACCCCGCTCGGCTCCTACCTGCGCGCCGGGGGCGTCTCGATCCCGGGGTACGCGCCGGCCGGTGCCGGCCCGGCGGGCCCCGGGACGGCCGGTGCCGGGGCGGCCGCCGGTACCGGTCCGGCCGGGCTCGTCCCCGCCCGCGAGGACGAGGCCCTCGACGGGGACGAGACCCGGGAGGACGACGAGGCCCGGCTGCGCTGGGCGATGCTGTACGCCGACCCCTTCGCCGAGCTGGACGCCTACGCCCTCGCGGGCCCGCCCCCGGGCAGTGCGGCGCCCGCCTTCGTCCCGGGCGCCGCGGCCCCGGGCGACGCCCTGCTGGACCTGGTCGGCCGACTGGACGCCGCACCGGCGGCGCGGGCCGCCTGGGCGGCCGCCGTCCCCTCCGTACCGCTCACCGAGGCCGTCGCCGCGCTGCTCGCCTCGCCCGCGCTGCGCCGCGCCGCCGCGTCGGCCGCCCCCGAGGGGGACGCCCTGCCCCGGCTGGCCGCCCGCGCGCTGACCGCCTGGGCGCTGGTCCACTCGGGGCGCCCGCCCGGCGAGGTGCCCGTCGCGGCGCGCGACGACCTGGCCGACACGCTCACCGCCGAACTGGGCGGCGACATCAAGGGCCTGAGCGACCTGCTGGTCTCGGCGCTGGGCTTCTCCGCCCGGCTCTTCGAACGCTCCCTCGGCTCCCGGATGCTGGTCGCGCGGCGCGGTGCGATCAGCGGCCGCTCGGTCGGCTTCTTCGGCGACGTCCTCAGCTACCTCACCCGGGGCCAGGCCGTGCGCGACCATGTGGCCGCCACGATCCGCGCCCTGCCCGGCGAGGGCCCGGTGGTGGTCCTCGGCCACAGCCTCGGCGGGATCATCGCCGTCGACCTGCTCGCCGACCCGCCGCCCGGCCTGGCCGTGGACCTGCTGGTGACGGTCGGCTCGCAGGCACCGCTGCTGTACGAGCTGGACGCGCTGCCCTCGCTGCCGTACGGCACCGGGCTGCCCCGGCGCTTCCCCCGCTGGCTCAACATCTACGACCGCCGCGACCTGCTGTCCTACCTGGCCTCCGGTGCCTTCGGGCACGATCCCCGGGTCACCGACGTGGAGGTGGACAACGGGCAGCCGGTGTCGGCGGCCCACAGCGCGTACTGGGCCAATGACATGTTCTTCCGGGAGTTTTCCACAGCGCTCCCCGGGTGAGCGGCGAACGGCCTAACCTGGCCGTCCGACGAGAATCCGATGGAGATCCCACGGGGAGATCCGACGGGGAGACCCCTGGCGAATTCCGACGGGGAAACCAGACGGGCAGACACATCACGGGAAGGATCGGCCGACAGCACACGGCACGGTGCGAGGGGGGACGCGCGTGGCCGCCACGGGAGGGTTCGACGCCGTACAGCTGCGGATCCTGCGCGCCTTCGTCGACGCGCTGGAGGATCCGGCCGTCCGGCTGATCAACGACAGCAGCAGGGAGCTGTGGCGCCAGATGGTGCACCAGCACATTCCGGGCCTGACCGCCGTGAGCTTCACGGTGCCGCGCCAGGAGTTCCTCAGCGTCGTCCACAACTGCGCCGCCCTGGACGGGGGCATGGACGGGCTGGTCGACGCCACCTGCCTGGTCACGCCCGCGCTGGAGCCGGCGCTGTTCCTGCTGCTGGCCGAGTGGAAGGCCCGCCTGGCCTTCCCGGGGCCCGACTGGGCGCCGCTGCGGCGGGTGCTGGAGACCCCGGTGTCCGAGTTGGGCGCCCTGGTGGACCGCGCCACCGACGGTCTCGTACCGCTGCCGGAGCACTGCGCCACCCCGTGGGAGGCGTTCGTCCACCTCGCCGACCGCAACAGCCGGGCGGGCGCCCTGATGCCGGCCATGGCCTTCCTGGAGCACACGGCCGCGCTCTGCCCGGAAGTCGCGGCAGGAGTCGGGGAGTTACGCGGCTGGAACGACCACTTCGCCCGCCAGTGGCATCTGACCGGTCCCCTGCTGGCCCTGCGCACCCGGCTGAGCGGCGCCCCGCCCGGCGGGAGCGCCGCCCCCGTGGACGAGCCCCCGGCCGGCACGGCCCCCGTGCCCGCCCGCACCGGGGCCGCCGCACCGGTCCGGCCGGGCAGGCCGCTGATCAGGATCTACGTCAAGGTCGAGCCGGACCGCACCCCGCAGGGCGGGGTGGGCCGCCGGCGGGTCGCCCGCGCCCAGCGGTACCACGTCTCCGCATGCGTGAAGTACACCGATTCGCAGGCCCTGCACCGCGATCCGCACACCGAACCGCGCGAACCGGTGACCCGCACCCAACTCCCGCTCACTGTGGCAGAGTTGCTGACGCACATGACTCAGTTACGCCACTCCCGCGCCGAGAACGCCGCCCTGGAGCTCTTCCTCCCGGCGGAGCTGCTGACCGAGCCGGTGGAGTGGTGGGACCGCGACCCGTCCCTGGGCTTCCCCAACTCCCTGCTGAGCCGCTACCGGGAGATCCTGCTGCACAGCCTGGAACGGGTGCAGCGCACCCGCTACCACAACGCCTGGCGGGCCCGCTGGGCCCACTGGCGCACCGGCGGCCCCGGCCTGGTCCACGAGTGCGACCCGGAGACGCTGACCGACGCGGAGCATCTCGCCCTGCTGGACGCCAAGATCGGGCGGGACGACGACGTGGTGGCGATGGTGCTCAGCAGACCGCCCCACCGGGACACCGAGCTGGGGCTGAGGGAGATGGGTCGTGCTCTCGACCTCGGGGTACCCATAGTGGTGTATCACCGCGACGACCCGGCGTCGGAGGTGTTCCGCAGCATGATCCGAGAGACCTTGGCCAATGAGGGACTGGCAGGGCTCCCCGAGCGTGCGCAACAGTGGAAGTCGGACGTCGCCGTGCGTGCCACCAGGACCGCCGCGGGCGGGGCGAGCGCCGTGACCGACCGGGACGCCGAAGCGATCCGGTCCTTGAGCATGATCTGGGACGACCCCGAGCTGATTCTCGAGGGCGGGCAGAGCGCTCCCGCCACCTTTGTAGGGGGGACCGAGTGAACGCGGCGCACAACGGCGGGCCGCTCTACCGGGGCACCGGGGAGCTGTCGCCGGACGAACCGTACGAGTCGAGGACCTGGCCCGAGGGCCCGCCCTGGCGGCACTTCCGCGCCCCGGCGACCATGCCCCAGCCACCGGACGACGACGAGGCCGACCGGCGCCTCGGCCCGCCCGGCAGACCGCGCACCCCCCGCCCGGAGGAGGTGCGCCTCGTCAACGCCGCGCTGCTGCTGCGCAGACCGCTGCTGGTCAGCGGCCGGCCCGGGGTGGGCAAGTCCGGTCTGGCGTACCGGATCGCACGGGAGCTGCGGCTGGGGCGGGTGCTCCACTGGCCGGTGACGAGCCGTACCACCCTCGCCTCGGGACTGTACGAGTACGACGCCATCGGCCGCGCCCAGGCGACGCACGACGAGGTCCGCGCCGCCGGGGCCGCCGACCCCGGAGCCCGCGACTCAGGAGCCCGCGACGCCGGCGGTGACGGTGAGCACGTCCAGGGGGACGGCGGTCACGACGGCAAGGGCCAGGGCGGGGCGGGCGGCGACCGGCCGGGGGTCGGGAACTACGTCCAGCTGGGGCCGCTGGGCACCGGCCTGCTGCCGTACCGGCTGCCCCGCGTGGTCCTCATCGACGAGATCGACAAGTGCGACGCGGACCTCCCCAACGACCTGCTGACCCTCTTCGAGGACGCCTGGTTCGACGTGCCGCCACTCGTCCGGGTGAAGCGGAACGAGCCGACGGCGACCGTCCATACGGCTGATCCCGGGGGCACCGCCGTCATCGAGGAAGGGGTGGTCAGGGCGCACACCTTCCCGATCGTCGTCATGACCTCCAACGGCGAACGGGAGTTCCCCGAGGCGTTTATGCGCCGGTGCCTCCGGCTCGACATTCCGGACCCGGACGCGGAGACATTGGCGGAGCTGGTCGCGGGGCATTTCGGCGACCGGCTCGGACCGGGGCGCGACGAGCTGATCCAGGATTTCCTCCGGCGCAGCGCCCGGGTGGGCGGACTGGCCGCCGACCAGTTGCTGAATGCCGCCCATTTGGCGACCTCCGGTCTCTACGAACCGGGCGGCGGCGACGCCGGTGAGTGGCAAGCGGTCCTCTCCGCCATTTGGCACCCTCTGGGTGGTGAAGGGGCGGATACGGCGTGACCGGCGACACTTCGGCGGCCCGTGGTGCGGAAGGGCGGCACCGACGGGACGGCCCGGCGGACCCACCGGGCCGCATCGCCGCACCCGAGAGCGGCCCGCCCGTCACGGGTCTGTACGCGTGGGAGGTCGCCGACGCCGTCTGGCTCGCGGCGCACCACCCCTGGCTCGCGGACGGGCCGGGGGCCGGGGAGCACGCGCCGGACGCGGACGCACCTCACCACGACCACGACCACGCCCAGGACCGGGAGGACGGGCGGCGGGAATCGGCCACCGACCACCGGGGCGCCCGCGGCGACGACCCGGACGACCCGCCCCCGGACGGCGACGCACCCGGCAGTACCACCCTCGCCCCGGACGAACCCGCCCCGGACGCACTCGCCCCCGGCGACCCCACACCCGGCTCACCCGGCTCACCCGGCTCACCGGAGACCTTCACGCCCGACGCGCCTGAAGGCGCCGCGCCGGGTGGCGCCTTACCGCTCCCGGGGGGCCCGGGCACCACCGGCGCGCCCGGCCACGGGCCGCTGCACGCACCCGCACTCGCGCGGGCCCGCGCCCTCGCCGGACCGGTGCCGCGCCCTCCCGATGCGCGCGACTTCGGGCGGGCCCTGCGCCCCCTGCGCACCCACCTCGCATCGGCGTACGCCCAAGGGCTCGACGAGCCGGCCACCGCCGAGCGGATCGCCCTGGCCCCGCACCTGCCGCCCGTGACGGCGCCGGAGCCGGAGCGGCGGTGGAGCGCCGTCCTGGTGGTGGACAGCGCCCCCCACATGGCGCTCTGGCAGCCGGCCGTCGACCGGTTCGAGGCGGCGCTGCGCACCTACGGCGGGCTGCGGGACGTCGACGTCCTCACCCTGGACACCGCCGACGCCGGGCGGGCCGTGCTGCGCGGCCCCGGGCGGGCGGGCCGGCCGGGACGGGAACGGCCCCCGGGCGGCCTCACCGACCCCACGGGGCGGACGATCGTGCTGGTGCTGACCGACGGGGCCGCGCCCGCCTGGCGGTCCGGTGCCGCCCAGCGGCTGGCGGCCCGGTGGGGCGGCTCCCAGCCGGTGGCCGTGGTGCAGACGCTGCCGCAGCGGTTGTGGCCGGGCACCGGGCTGTTCCCGGTCCGGGTGCGGCTGCGCGCGCAGGGCCGGGGGGCGGCGGCCGGCCAGGTCCAGTGGGCGCCCGCCGAACCGCTCGCCGCGTCCCTGCTGCCGGACGCGCCCGGCCGGGTGGTGGCCGTCCCGGTGCTGGAGCTGAGCCCCGAATGGCTCGACCCGTGGGCCCGGTTCGTGGCCGGCACCACGCCCCGCTGGGCGGACCTCCCGGCGGTCCTCGCCTCCGCCCGGACGCCCGCCCGGCCGTCCGGCCGGGCCCTGCCACCGCGCCCGTCCGCCTTCCCGGGCTCCGCCTCCCCGGAGGCCCCGGAGGCCGCAGAGGCCCCAGAGGCCCTGGAGGCCCCGGGGGCGGCCCCCGTTCGGCGGCTCTCGGCGGCCGAGCTGGTGGCCCGCTACCGCAACCGGGCGTCGCTGGACGCCTTCGACCTGGCGACCCGGCTGGCCGCCGTCCAGCTCGACCTGGACACCATGCGGGAGGTGCGCCGGCGCACCATGCCGCGCGCCACCGAGGCCCATCTGGCGGAACTCCTCATCAGCCCTCTCGTGGAACCGCTGCCCGGCTGCGGCGGGCATTCGTACCTCTTCACCGACGGTGTACGGGAGGAACTGCTCGCGGCCGGAAGCAGAACCGCCACCGAAAGGGCGCTGAAAACCGCCGCCGAATTCCTGGCCCCGCACAACGAGGCGGCCAGGGAATTGCTGGACTACCTGGAGAACACCGCGCGCCCGCTCGCCGGAGCGCCCGGGGAGCAATCCCCGGACCCGCTCGACGCGGTCGAGGAGACCGCCGACAATCTCCGATTCCGGCAGGCCGAACACGCCGCACTGCAAGCGATCTCCGGTTCCCATCTGCGCCGCGCCGCACGGCTCGGCGCACGCATCGGGACCACTCATTCGAACGACCGGACCAGCGTTTCGCCGGGTCCCTCCGATGAGACACTCCCCGACAACAGCGACAGCACCATTCCCCCGTCTGGAGGCCCCCACGTGAGCACGGTCCCCGCCCCGGCACAGACCCCGGCCCAGCAGCCCTCGGCCGGAGGGGGTGGACGGCCCTCGATGCCCACGGTCTGGGGCAACATGCCGCCCAGGAACGTGGTCTTCACCGGCCGCGAGGAACTGCTCGTCGCCCTGGAGAACGGGCTGCGCCGGGGCCCCACCGCCGTCCTCCCGCACGCCCTGCACGGAATGGGCGGCGTGGGGAAATCCCAGCTCGCCCTGGAATACGTCTACCGGCACGCGTCCGAATACCAGGTCGTATGGTGGATCCCCGCCGAGCGGACCACCCAAATTCAGCAGGCGTTCGTCGAACTGGCCCGGCGGCTCCACCTCCCGGTCAGCTCCGAGGCCATTACCGCCGTGCCCGCCGTACTGGAAGCGCTGCGCACCGGAAATCCGTACAACAGCTGGCTACTGGTGTTCGACAACGCGGAAAGCCCGGCGGCCGTGCAGGAATACTTCCCGAGCGCACCGGAAGGCGGACCGGTAGGCTCCGTGATCGTGACATCGCGCAACCCTCAATGGAACACCTTGGCCCATCCCCTCGAGGTCGATGTGTTCGAACGGGAAGAGAGCATCCAGCTGCTGAGGCGGCGTAATCCCGACCTGTCCGACGAGGACGCGGACATGCTCGCGGAAATCCTCGGCGACCTGCCGCTCGCGGTGGAGCAGGCGTCGGCGTGGCGCGCGGAGACGGGAATGCCCCCGGCGGAGTACCGGAGGGTGTTCGAGGAGAAGGCCGCCGAGCTGATGGCGGTGTCACCGCCCACCCAGTACGAGAAGACCGTCGCCACCGCGTGGAACGTGTCGCTCGACCATGTGGAGGGGAAGAACGCCGGGGCGATCCAACTGCTGGAGCTGTGCACCTACTTCGCGCCCGAGCCGGTCAACCGCCAGTTCTTCTCCACGGCCGTGTCGGAGCCGATCGCGCCCGAGCTGGACCGGATCTTCACCGACCCGATCCGGCTGAGCCGCGCCATCCGGGAGATCAGCCGGTACTCCCTGGCCAAGATCGACCACCGCACCAACTCGATCCAGATGCACCGGCTGGTGCAGGCGGTGCTCGAGGCACGGATGACGGAGGAGCAGCGGCGCAGGTTCCGGCACGGCGCCCATCTGCTGCTCGCGGCGAACGCCCCCAGCGACCCGCAGGCGCCGGGGAACTGGCAGCGGTTCGGCGAGCTGTACCCGCACGTCATCGCGTCCAAGGCGGCGCTGTCGCCGCACCGCAACGTCCGCCAGATGGTGCACAACGTGGCGGAGTACCTCTTCTACTGGGGCGACCACGCGGCGGCGCTGGACTTCGCCCGTGAGACGTACGCCGACTGGTGCCGGCTGTTCGGCGAGGACGACCAGCAGACCCTGGTGCTCGGCCGGCACCTGCGGTTCGTGCTGTGGCGCGACGGCCGCTACCAGGAGGCCGCCGAGCTGGGCGAGCGGATGCTCGCCACGCTGGAGGGCGCCGGGCCCGACCTGGAGGAGGAGTACCTGCGCGTCAAGGGGCAGGTGTCGGGCGACCGGCGGGCGCGCGGCGACTTCCGGGGTGCGCTGGAGTTCGACGAGGCCGTCTACGAGCGGGCCGTACGGGCGTACGGCGACGAGGACCCGGAAACGCTGCTGCACGCCCACAACCTGGGCGTGACCCTGCGCGTCAACGGCCTGTACGCGCGGGCGCTGGAGCTGGACCGGGCGAGCTGGCGGACCAAGGTCCAGCTGTTCGGCGCCGACGCGCCCACCACGCTCAGCTCGGAGGCGTCCCTCCACCTGGACAAGCAGGAGCTGGGCGGCTACCTCGCGACCGAGAAGGCGTACGAGGAAGCGATCGACATCTACCGCGACACCTTCGGCGACCTGCACCCCAACACGCTGAAGGCGATCGCGCGCCTGGGTGTCGCCCAGCGCAAGGCCGGCCACCACGCCGCCGCCGAGGCCAACACCCGCAACGCGCGCGGGGCGCTGGTCGAGCGGTACGGGGAGCGCAGCCCGGACGCGCTCCAGGCGTCGCTGAACCTGGCGATCGACCTGCGGCAGAACCGCTCGCTGGAGGAGTCGCTGAAGCTGGGCGACCGGACCCGGGCGCTGTACGCGGAGATCTTCGGGCTGGACCATCCGCACACGGCCGCGGCGGACGCCAACACGGCGATCACGCTGCGGCTGCTGGACCGGGTGGACCAGGCGCGCAAGCTCAACGAGTCGGCGCTCGCCCGGTTCCGCGACAAGCTCGGCGAGGCCCATCCGCACACGCTGATCTGCGCGGTCAACCTCGCCAACGACCTGTTCGCGCAGGGCGACGCGGCCGGGGCGCTCGACCTCGACCAGCGGTCGCTGCCGCTGCTGGTCGAGGCGCTCGGCGAGGAGCACCCGACGGTGCTGGTGCTGCGCGGCAACACCGCGGCGGACCTGCGGGCGCTCGGCCGTACGGGCGAGGCGGAGGAGCTGCACCGAGCGGCGATCGACGGGGTCCGGGCCGCGCTGGGGGACAGCCACCCGGCGTGCGCGGACATGCTGGCCTGGCGCCGCGCCAACTGCGACATCGACCCCATGCCCATCTGAGACGCCCGTCCGGGACGCCCGTCTGAGCCACCCGTCCGGAACGCCCGTCCGGGACTCCCGTCCGGGGGGCTCAGCCCCGGCCCAGCCACCGGGCCAGGGCGACCGGGTCCGGGGCGCGGCCCGTCCGGGCCGTCACCGTGCGGTGGACGGCGGCGGCCAGCTCGGGGTGCGCCATCAGGGCGGCCACCGCCTCCGGGGCCTCGCCGGTGTCCGCGAGGGCGAGGCCCAGGCCGGTCCACGCGGCGGGCCGCCGGGGCAGGTCGCGCAGGTGGAGGCGGCGGGCGGCGGGTGCGTCGCCGCACGCCCACAGCAGGTCGGCGCGGCTCGCCCCGGCGACCCCGGGCACGGTCGCGCCGCGGGTGTCGCGCAGCCGGCCGAGGGCGCCCGGGTCGGCGAGCCCGACGCGTACGAGCATGGCGCGGGCGTCCAGCAGCCGGTGCCCGGCGTCCTCCGGCGGCAGGCGCCGGTCCGGGAGCCCGGGCGGGCGGGCGGCGCCGGCGGTCCAGGCGGCGGCGAGGGCGTCCACGTCCCCCGGGTAGGGGCGGAGGTGGGCGGCCCGCCAGGTGGCGCGGTGGTCGGCGGCGAGCCGCAGCGCGAGGCGCTCCTCGGGGCCGCCGCCGGGGGTGCCCAGCTCCCGCACGGCGTCCAGCAGGTGCGGCAGCGCGCGGCGCCCGGCGGGGGTGAGCGCCGGGTCGGCGGCCAGGTCCGGGACCGTGCGCGCCAGGTGCGTACGCCACAGGGCGCTGTCGAAGCGGGCGACGGCGCTGTCCGGCGCCTCGGGGCGGCGGGCGGCGTACGCCGTCCAGAAGCGGGCCACGGCGGTGAAGGCGTAGGCGCCCTGGAGCATGCCGCCCAGCGGCCGGGGGTCGTCGCGCCAGGGGGCGTAGTGGCGGGCGGGGGTCCCCTCCGCCTCGTACAGCGGGCACAGGTGGAGCAGGGCGCTCAGTTTGCTGTGCTGCAGCTCGTGGACCAGGGTCGCCGCGCACTGGGCGGCCGACTCGGGCAGGGACGAGGCCATGCCGCCGACGCCGTGCCCGCTGGTGACGCTCCGGACCCGGAAGGGCTCGTGGGCGGGGAGCGGCTGCACCGAGCGCAGCAGCAGCGCCGCCGCCGCGGCGGTCGGCGGGTCCACCTCGGTCAGCAGGGCGTACGCGTCGGAGAGCAGCCGGCTCCAGGCGGTGTACGCGGCCGGGGTCAGCCGGGTGGCGGCGCCGTAGGGCAGCGGGGCGGTGCGGTGGGCGCCGAGGTCGTCCACCACGACCCGGCGCGGGCCGCCGGGGGCGAGGGCGACGCGGCGCACCGGGGTCCAGCCGGGCGCGGGCCGGTCCGGCCGGGTGGGCAGCCGGGTCCGCCCGCCGCGGCCGCCGACGGTCACCCGGCCGCCGGAGGACCGGACCTCGGCGGTGTCCCAGGCGGCGGCGCCGGGCCGGTGGGGTACGGGGAGCCGGGCCACGCCCAGCGTGGGCAGGGCCACCCTGCCGTGGTGGGCCGGGACGGGGAAGGAGAAGGGCAGCCCGGCGCGGACGGCGGCGGCCACGGCCAGCGCGTGGAGGTGCCCGGTGTCCGCCCACAGCGGGGTGCCCGACCGGGCGGGGGCGCGCAGCCGGGCCAGCAGCCGGTTGAGCCACAGGCCCGTCTCGGGCAGCAGGAGCAGCTCCTCCACGGCGGCGGGGCGGTGGCGCTGCGCCACGGCGAGGAGGTCCCAGGCCCGCTGGGCGGCGGGCAGCGGGCCGGTCACCCCGGCCAGCGGGGTGAGGGCGTCCATCAGCAGGTCGAACAGGAGCAGGCGGTGGCTGTACTCGGCCCGGGACAGGCAGGTCAGCGCCTCGTGGCCGCCCTCGGCGCGGGCCAGCTCCCGGAAGTGACGGGGTGACAGTGAGTGCCGCGACTCCGCTCGGCGCAGTGGGTCAGGGCGCATACCGTCCCTCTGTGTCGCCGCCCGGGCGGGCGTCGGGCCGTCCCGCGAGGTGCCGGGCGGGCGGTCAGGCGTCCGGCCTCCCGCGGGGTGCCGGGCGGGCGCCGGACCTTCCGCGGGGTGCCGGGCGGGCGGTCAGGCGGTCCAGCTGTTCTCCGAGCCGGGCGACATGCTCCTGGCCGAGCGTCCGGCGTCCACCAGCAGCCGCGCCTTGGCAACCGCTCTGGTCTCGTCGGGCCGGGAGCGCAGCTCCTCCAAGGAGGTGCCCGTGAGATCGGGCAGGTCCGACGTGATGGCGGTTTCCGGCTTTTCCACTGCCGTAGACCTCCCCCGGTGTCCGAGCGGTGTTCGATCCGCCGCCCTTACATGATGTCCCAAGGCGCCACCGCGGGAAACATGCGCTACCGGACAGCCTGGGGCCCGGCGGGGCGCCCGTGGCCGAATCGCGGAGCCTCAACCCCCGTCCGCGGCAGGCTCGGTGAACCACTCCGGGTAGTCGCGCAGCACGTCCAGCAGATCGTCCAGGGCGGCCGTCCCCGGGTCCACCACGGACACCGCCTCCCACAGGTGCGTCAGCCCGTCGGCGAAGCTCACACAGGTGTCGACCAGACCCAGGATCTCCGTCCTGGCCTCCGCCCGGCGCGGGACGCTGCCCGCGATCGGGTCGGGCAGGGAGCGGATGACGAGGTCGCGGGAGCCGGGGGCGCGCATCACCTCCACCGCGTGGAGGGCGTCGTGCAGGCGCCGCTTGTCGGCCAGTTCCAGTCTCCGGCGGCGCGGGGGCGTACGCCGGGGCGCCGGGACGGCGCCGGCCGCCGGGCCCGCCGGGGCCTCCGGCAGCGGGGGCGTCTCCGGAGACGACGGGGCCTCGCCGCGGGTCCGGATCGCCCCGCCGTCGCCGTCGAACCAGAGCGAGGTGGCCGTCCCGGTCGTCCGGCGCAGGGCGTCGGCCAGCCGCATGG
This sequence comes from Streptomyces sp. NPDC015131, assembly GCF_043079975.1. Classification (NCBI taxonomy): domain Bacteria; kingdom Bacillati; phylum Actinomycetota; class Actinomycetes; order Kitasatosporales; family Streptomycetaceae; genus Streptomyces; species Streptomyces sp. NPDC015131. Next base: position 302,484 of record NZ_JBIBVB010000005.1, read on the forward strand.
GCGAGGTGCGGGCCTCCGGGTCGGCGCGCAGCAGGCGCAGCGCCTCGGCGCTGAACCGGCCGGACCGCAGGCCGTTGCGGGCGGTCTCGCCGGGCCCGCAGGCGAACAGGGCGTACTGGTCCGCGTGTTGGCGCGGGGTCGCCCGGGGCAGCGGGTCGGGGCGCAGCGCCCCGGCCGTACCCGCCGTACCGGCGTACGTCTGGCAGGCGTCGAGCAGCCACAGCTGGCGCGGGTGGCCGGGGGCGCCGTCCGAGCGGTAGAGGGCGAGGGCCGCCTCGACGTCCAGGCAGCGCAGGTCCTGCTGGACCGCGTCGGCGAACAGCAGCCGCCGGGCGAGGTCGGCGTCGACCAGTCCGTGCCCGGACCAGGCCACGAACAGCCAGTCGCTGCGCTCGGCGGCCAGTTCGCGGGCGAGGACCCGATGTACGGTGTCGCGGTCGGCGGGCCGGTACGGCAGGCCCGCGCCGGCCGCGAGGTCCGCGTTGCGGGTGAGCGGGGAGAGCAGCAGCGTGATGTCACCGGGTTCGAGGCCCAGTTCACGGAGCCAGGCCACATGGCCGAGGGCGTCGCGCACCGGGCCGTCCAGGTCCCAGGCCGTCCCCGCCTCGTAGGACTCGACCCCCACCACGAGCGCCCGCATCGGCACCTCCCTGTCCCAGGGTAGGTCTCAACCGGCCGCCGGGGGGCGGATGTCGAGCAGTTCGAGGGCCTCCTCCCAGCGGAACTCCCTCTCCCGGCCGCCGATGCGTACGCCCATCTCCCGCAGGGCGTCCAGGCTGCGCGGGTAGGCGGGGTGGGCGGCCTGGGCCGCGCTGAGGCACGGCAGGACGGCGGTGGGGACGCCCAAGCCGTACGCCTCGCAGAGGATGCCCAGCGCGAGGGTGTCCGCCATCCCGGCGGCCCACTTGTTGATGGTGTTGAAGGTGGCGGGGGCGACGGCGATGGCGTCCGGGTCGGGCAGCGGGCGCGGGTCGCCGGGGCGGCGCCAGGCGGAGCGGATGGGGTGTCCGGTCCGCGCCTCGACGGCCGCCGCGTCGATGAAGCCCAGGGCCAGGGGCGTGGCGACGACCCCGACGTCCCACCCCCGGTCCTGCGCGGCGGTGATGAGCGCCCCCACGCCGGGCGCCATGCCGGAGGCGCAGACGACGACGTACAGGAAGGGCCTGGGGGACTGCTGGGGCACGTGGGACTCCAGAGGGTGGGACGGCGGTGCGGTTCGGCGGCGCGGTGCTGTGGTGCGGGACGGGGGTGCGGGACGGCGGTGGGACGGCGTGACACGCGGCCAGGGCGCCTGGTCCTGACCGCGGTACTGCGGATGCGGTACGCCGATGGTGCCGCAGTGCGCGCGGCCGGCGGTAGGTACCCTGAGCGCGTCGCGGACTCTCCCATCACCCCTGCCGCCCGGCGCAGTTGCGCCGGGGCGGCGGCCGGGCCGGTGGATCGATCGAATCAGGCAGGTGCACAGGGTGCTGGTGGCGGATCGGTACCGGTTGGAGACTCCCATCGGCCGCGGCGCGATGGGAGAGGTCTGGCGCGCCACGGACGAGGTGCTGGGCCGGCCGGTGGCGATCAAGCTGCTCCTGGGCGACGACTCGGACTCCCAGACGGCCGCCCGCTTCCGGCTGGAGGGGCAGACCGCGGCGCGGCTGAGCCATCCGCATGTGGTGGCGGTCTTCGACTTCGGGGCCTGGGAAGGCCGTTTCTACCTGGTCATGGAGCTGGTGGAGGGCCGCAGCCTGGCGCAGGAGCTGGCCGCGGCCGGGGCGCTCCCGGCCGCCCGGGTGGCGGCCGTGGCCGCGCAGACGGCGGCGGGGCTGGCGGTGGCGCACCGGCAGGGCATCGTGCACCGGGACATCAAGCCCGGGAACCTGATGGCGGACGCGGACGGGACGGTGAAGCTCGGGGACTTCGGCATCGCCCGGTTCGTCGACGACCCGGCCGCCGCGCTGACCCAGGCCGGGCAGATCGTGGGCACCAGCCTCTACCTGGCCCCGGAGCGGGCGCTGGGGCGGCCGGCGGGGCCCGGTTCGGACGTGTACTCGCTGGGGTGCGTGCTGTACCAACTGCTCACCGGGCGGCCGCCGTTCCACGCCGACACCGCGACGGCGATCCTGTACCAGCACATCGACACCGCGCCGGTGCCGCCGCTGCGGCTCGGGGTGGACGTGCCGCCCGCGTTCGAGAACTACCTGCTGGGCATGCTCGCCAAGCAGCCGGAGGAGCGGCCGTCGGCCCAGCAGGTCGCCGACTGGTTCGCCTCGGGCGCCTGGCAGGGGCGGGCGCAGTCGCTTCCCGACCCGTCCCCGGCGCACACTCCCGGCCCGGCGGGGTCCGCGCCGCGCCCGGGTCCCGCGCACGCCCCCGCGCCCGCCGGCCCGGCCGCGTACGCCTCCACCGCCGCCGGGCACGCCGCTCCACGGCCCTCGTCCCGGTCCGCGTCGCGGCCCTCGTCCCGGGCGGCGGCCCGGCCGGCGTCCCGTGCGGGGCGCCAGGCGCCGCCCGGGCCGCTGCCGGCCGCGGAGGGCGGCACCGCCACCACGTACGCGCTGCCCGACGGCCCCCGGCAGGGCGGGCGCGGGCGGCGGGCGGCGGCTCCCGCGCGGACGACCGGGGTGGCCGGGGCCCGGCGGTTCGTCAGCCGCCGCCCCCGGGTGGCGAGCCTGATCGCCGGCAGCGTGGCCTTCTTCGCCGCCGTACTGGCCGGGATGGCGCTGTTCTCGCCCGACACCGCCGCGGAGCAGACGCCCCGGGTGGAGATCGCCGTCACGCCCAGCACGCTGAGCGGTCCCAACCCCGGCTGATCCCCGCCCCCTCGCGCGGCGGGCCGCCGGCCCCTCAGATGTCCCTCATCTCCGGCATCTCGCCCTCCGTCGTACTGCCGTCGATCACGGAGAACGTCGCGCCGTGCGGGTCGAGGATGCTCGCGAACCGGCCGAAGGGGGTGTTCATCGGGCCCCACACGACCGCGCCGCCGCGCTCGACGGCCGTGGCGCACGCGGCGTCGCAGTCCGGGACGCCGAAGTACACGTTGATGTAGGGCGGGACGTCCGCCGGGAACTCCTCGCCCATCCGCATCCGGCCGAGGACGGGGTCGCCGTCCACGTGGAAGGTCCGGAACTCCTCGCCGTGCGCGTCCATGTCCATCGCCTTGGCGGTGTACGGGAAGACGGCGGGGAAGAAGGCGTCGGACTTGTCCGGCTCCCGGGTGAAGACCTCCGCCCAGCAGAAGGCGCCGTCGACGCCCCGCACGTCGAAGCCCTCGTGGGTGCCGCCCTGCCAGACGCCGAAGACGACCCCGCCGGGGTCGCGGGCGAGGGTCATCGAGCCGAAGTCGCCGACCTTCATCGGCTCCATCAGGATCTGGCCGCCGTTGTCGCGGATCTTCCGCGCGGTGGCCTCCACGTCCGGCGAGGCGAGGTACAGGCACCAGGCGGACTGCTCCTCCGCGCCGGGCATCGGCGGGACGACGGCGGCCACCGCCTTGCCGTCCGCGTACGCCTGCGTGTAGTTGCCGAACTCGGTGCTCGACTCCCCGAACGTCCAGCCCAGGACGTCACCGTAGAACCGCTTCGCGCCCTCGACGTCCGCGAACATCGCGTCCGCCCAGCAGGGCGTGCCCTCGGGTTGCAGTGCCATGATCGTTCCCTCTTTTTCCACTCCTGAGTGGTAGGTGCGCACTTGTCACGCTAGCGAGCGGTACGGAGGTGTGCGCGCCGAGCGGGGGCGCGCGGAAACGGCGGGGCGACCGCCCGCGCGCTCCGGTGGAGTGCCATAATGCGGGCGTAGCCCATCGTGCATCCCCCGTCGCGATGGGCTACACCCCTGTCGGGGGGCTGCCGGGCATGACGGGGTGCCGCACGGGCAAGGGACTCCCCTCGTGGCCCCCTGCCCGTGTTTTTTCGAGTTAACAGTGACGTAGAGTGGTTGCGCAAGTCTGGTTCTGCGGCAGGGAGCAGGTTGCTCCGCTTTGTCGCCGATGCGCGCCGGCGCGAGCCGGTGCGAGAACACATGGGGACCCGGATGGACAACGGCGAAGAGCGGACGCCCGAACTGCGGACGTTGCAGCAGAAGGTCGCGTACATGGTCGAGAAGACCTTCCCGGGGCGGAAGATCTCCGGCCGGGTCTTCGCCGACCTGGTGAAGGAGCGCGGCGGGTCCCTGTCCCACAGCTACTTCTCCAACATCCTCGCGGGCAAGGTGACCCACCCCTCCGAGGACATCCTCAAGGCGCTGGGGCTCGGCTTCGGCGTCGACTGGCGGTTCTTCAAGGACGAGTCGGAGGTGGTGGACGACGTCCTGGCGGGCCTCCAGTTCCTGGCGAGACGGCGCACCGGGGAGATCAGCGGCATCGCCGCGCGCGGCAACGACGACGCCGGAATCCCGGCGGAGCTGCTGCAGTTCGCGCTGTCCCTGCTGGAGGAGACCGCGCGGGACGAGCACCGGGCGGGCCGGGGCGACGAGCCCGGCGGGGGGAATCCGGACGGCCGGTAAACTCGCGCACGTCAGGAGGGCGAGCCGAACGAGAGGCCCCAGAGGCGCCCATGTCCATGCGCGAGCTGCGGAGAGAGTGCGAAGCCGGACTGGCCGACCTCCCCATCCCGGCACCCTTCTCGATCGAGGCGCTGGTCGCCAACATGGAGGCCGCGCGGGGCCGCACCATCGTCCTGCGCGAGCTGCCCGACAGCCTGGCGCGCGTCAACGCCGCGTGCGGGCTGCGCCTCACCACCGGGACGACCAGCCTCGTCCTGTACCGCCGGCGCCCCACCGCGTACCAGACCCAGCACGTCATCCTGCACGAGCTGTGCCACGAGTGGTTCGACCACGGCACGTCCCTGGACGCCGACCGGCTGAGCCGGCTGCTGCCGGTCTTCGACGCCTCGCTGATCTCCCGGATGCTGGGCCCGGACACCACCGTGCAGGCGCGGGCGCAGTACGACACGCACGACGAGCGGGTGGCCGAGTTCGGCGCCTCGCTGATCCCCCGGATGGCACGGGACATGACCAGTGATGACATGGTGGGGCGGCTCGCCAACTCCCTGTCGAGACCCGTCGCTCACCGGCGCCGCGGCCTCTTCCGGCGTGAACGGCCCGTCGGCCGGGCCGAGTAGAGCCGGACCGTCCCCCCACGCACCCGCCCCACCCGACCGACCCGACCCACCCGACCGATCCCACCCCGAGGACCGAGGCCGATCCGTGAGCGCGCTCGACGTCGCCGGCTACCTCATAGCCGGCCTGATGACCGCCGTCGCCCTGTGGCGCATGCCCGCCGCCCTGTGGGGCGACGAGGAGGACCGGCGCCGCCGGGCGCTGTGGGGCTGCTACGCCGGGTTCGCCGCGGCGCTGTGGACCAAGACCGAGGCCGTGCGCACCGGCCTCAACGACAGCCCGGTCGTGGACCTCGCCGTCCTCATCAAGCACTACACGTCCACCGTCGCGATCCTCGCCATCCTCAGCTACATCGTCGCCATCTACGGGCACTACCCGGCGGAGGGCGGCGTGCCCCGGCACGTGCGGTTCGCGCGGACCGTGCAGCAGGTGGCGGCCAAGGCGTCCGTCGCCACGCTGATCCTGCTGACCGTGCTGTTCTTCACGGTCGTCGACCGGTCCGAGCCCTCCGACCGGTTCGTCTCCGACCACGCGGGCCAGTGGGGCGCCACGCTCTACATGAGCGTCTTCTACCTCTACCTCGGCGCCGCGTCCGCCGTCTGCGCCTACCAGTGGGCGCTGGCGACCGGCGACGCCCGGCTGCGGCACCTGCGGATCGGGCTCGGGATGATGACGGCCGCCATGTTCATCGGCGTCGCCTACACCGTCAGCCGCACCCTGTTCCTGTGGGCCAGCGTCGTCCACCGCCCCGGCCACTCCTTCGCCCAGTCCTTCGACAAGGCGACCGAGCTGGCGCAGATCGTGCTGTTCGCGCTCTTCGCGGTGGGCGCCTCCATCCCGGCGTTCAGCAAGGGGTGGCGGCGGGTGAAGCTGTGGCGGGCGCAGGCGACGCTGCACCCGCTGTGGCACGCGCTGATGACCGCCTTCCCCGACCAGCCCTTCGAGCCGCCGGCGCCGCTGCTGCGCGAGCTGACCCGCTTCGACACCCCGGCGGACCTGCGGGTCGACCGGTGGGCCGCCGACATCGCCGACGCCGTGGAGAAGCTGCGCCACTACGTCCCCGACGGCCTGGTCGGCGCCGCCACCTCGGCGGCGGGCGGGCCGGGGCCGCTGGCCGACGCGTACTGGATCAAGGCCGCGCTTGCCGCGAAGGCGGACGGGGCGCCCGCCGGGAGGGCCGCGGCGGTCGAGCAGAAGCACGCGACCGACCAGGACGGCGAGGTGGCGTGGCTGGTACGGGTCGCGGTCGCGTACCGGAAGGCCGACACGGCCCGGGCGCGCGGGCTCCTCGCCCCCCTGGAGCGCACCGCGTGAGCGCCGGCACGGGCACGACCCCGGACACGGACATGGACACGGGCGCAGGTGACGGGGGCAGGGTCGGCGCGCGGTCCGCGGCGCGGGTGGTCACCGACGTGTTCCAGCCGCGCAATGTGCTGCTCGTCGGCATGCTCGCCCTCGGGTGGGCGGCGGCCGGGCACTGGTCGGGGCTGCTGTGGGGGCTCCTCGGCGCGCTCTGCGCGGGGCTGGTGCCCGCCGGCTACATCGAGTGGGAGCGCTCGCGCGGCACCTGGGGCGACCGGCACGTCGTCGACCGCACCAAACGGGCGCCGATCTTCTTCGTGATCCTCGGCTCCATCGGCACCGGCTCGGCGGTCATGGTCCTGGGGCACGCCCCGGCGGGGATCCTGCGGGCGATGCTGGCGCTGTGGGTGATGACGGTGGGGCTGCTGGCGGTCAACACGGTGTGGAAGATCTCGGTCGACTCGGCGGTCGCGTCCGCCGTGGTCGCCCTGCTGTCGGCGGTCCACTCGCCCTGGTGGCTGGGGGCGTACGCGATGACGGTGGCGGTGTGCTGGTCCCGGGTGGCGCTGCGGTACCACACGGTGGCGCAGACAGTGGCGGGCGCGGCGCTGGGCGCGGCGACGGCCGCGGCGCCGCTGCTGGGGTGACCCCGGGGCCCGGCGCTCACCCGGCGGCGAGCAGCTCCGCCAGGAACGCGTCCAGGTCCTCCAGCCGCTCCCGGCCCGCCGGGACCTCCTCGTACGTCCGCTCCAGGAAGCGCCGCAGGGAGGGCACCCACACCGTGAAGACGGCGGTGTGGAGCAGTTCTATGCGCAGCTCCTCCCGGGTGCCGTTGAGCACCGGCCACATCCGGACGTCGCCCTCGCCGACCGGGTGCGCGGTGCCGTCCCGCAGCATGTCGCGGTCCAGGCGCCACTCGGCGTAGACGAAGCCGCCGTGGGTGAAGCCGACGGTGACCGCGTAGGGGTCGCGCGGGTCGTAGCCGAGGTGGGCGAGCACGGGCAGCTCACGGCCTTCCGGCGAGAGAAGCCGCATGAAGACCTTGTCGCGCAGGACCGTGTTCATGTCGTTCCTCCTGAGGTACGGGTGACGGGAGTCCCTGGGGCCCCCTTGCAGGTGCCCCACGAGGACCGACTAATGCGGGCGGCCGGGCGACCGGGGTACTCCGGTCGGCGGCACACCGCTCGGCGCCCCGTCCGCCGCGTCCCTACGGTGGCTGAATGATCGTCAGTTCGTTCGTGGCGGCGGCCCTGCTGCTGCTCCCGTCCGCGCCGGCCTCGTCCGCGACCGGTCCGCGTCCCGTCGAGCCGGTCCCGCCGCCCGTCGCCGTGCGCGCCGACCCGGCGCTCCTGCACCGGGCGGGCACCCAGGCGCGCGTCCCGCGCACGGTGGCGGCCCCGCCGCGGCTGTCCGCCCGGTCCTGGCTGGTCGCCGACGCCGCGACCGGTGACGTGCTGGCGGCGCGCGACGCGCACCGGCGGCTGCCGCCCGCGTCGACGCTGAAGACCCTGTTCGCGCTGGCCACCCTGCCCGGTCTGCCCGCCGAGCGGCAGCACACCGTGAGCGAGCACGAGCTGCGGGGCATCGGCGACGGCAGCAGCCTGGTGGGCGTCCGCGAGGAGGTCACCTACCGGGTCGCCGACCTGTGGCGGGGGGTGTTCCTCAGCTCCGGCAACGACGCCGTGCGGGTCCTGGCGGGCCTGAACGGCGGCTGGGACGCGACGATCCGCAAGATGCAGGCCACCGCCCGGTCCCTGGGCGCCCACGACACCCGGGTGGTCTCCCCGGACGGCTACGACGCGCCGGGCCAGGTGTCGTCCGCGTACGACCTGGCGGTCTTCGGGCGCGCCGGGCTGCGGAACCCGGACTTCGCCCGCTACGCCGCCACGCCCTACGCCCAGTTCCCCGCCGGGCGCTGGTCCTTCGGCATCCGCAACACCAACCGGCTGCTCACCGGTGCCGACGGCGTCCGGCGCTACCCGGGCCTCCTCGGGGTGAAGAACGGTTACACCACCCACGCGGGCCACACCCTGATCGCCGCCGCCCGCAAGGGCTCGCGCACGCTGGTCGTGTCGGTGATGAACCCCCGCCAGGGCGGGGCGTACGCCGTGTACGAGGAGGCCCGCTCGCTGCTCGACTGGGGCTTCGCCGCCGCGCCGCACGCCCGCCCGGTGGGCTCCCTGCTGCCGCCGCGCGCCGCGCTCCCGGCGCGGGCCGCCGCGGCGCCGCAGCCCGCGCGGTCGCCGCGCTCCCCGGCCGCCGCGCCCCCGGGCCGCCCCGCGCCCGGCGCGCCGCCCACGGACGCGGTGTCGGTGGCCACCCTGCCGACCGGCGGGGACGGCGGGTCCGGTGACGGGTCGCTGCTGCTGCCCGCGACCTTCGTCGGGTCGGCGTTCCTGGCGGCGGGCGCCCTGTGGTGGGTACGGCGCCGCAGCACCCGGTGATTGGGGGGTGGGCGTCACCGGGCAGGACTGCCTCCATGACACCCATCCCCGTGATCCTGGACTGCGACCCGGGGCACGACGACGCCTTCGCCCTCCTGCTGGCCGCCGCCCACCCGGCCGTCGACCTCCTCGCGATCACCACCGTCGCGGGCAACGCGCCCGTAGGGAAGACCGCCCTGAACGCCCGCCGCGTGTGCACCGTCGCCGGGATCGGGGGCGTGCCCGTCGCCGCGGGGCTGGCCCGGCCGCTGCACGGGGCTGGGATCACCGCCCCGGAGATCCACGGGGCGTCCGGTCTCGACGGCCCCGGCTTCGGTGAGCCGGCGGTGCCGCTGGACCCCCGGGACGCGATCACCCTGATCCGCGAGACGCTCCTCGGGCACCCGGGCCCGGTCACGCTGGTGCCGACGGGGCCGCTGAGCAACATCGCCGCGTTCCTGCTCGCCCACCCGGAGCTGGCCGCCGAACGGGTGGACCGGATCGTTCTGATGGGCGGCTCCACCGGGCGCGGCAACCGCACCCCGGCCGCCGAGTTCAACATCGCCGCCGACCCGGAGGCCGCCGACATCGTGTTCTCCAGCGGCCTGGACGTGACCATGATCGGCCTGAACGTCAGCCACCAGGTCCCGGCCTCCGCCGAGGTGCTCACCCGGCTGCGGGCGCTCGGCACCCCGCTGGCGGAGGTCTGCGCCGACCTGCTCACCTTCTACGGCGCCGCCTACCGGGAGGTCTTCGGCCTCGCCGCGCCGCCGCTGCACGACCCGCTGACCGTGGCGCACCTCGTCGCGCCCGGCCTGGTCAGCACCGTCCCGGCCGCGGTGGCCGTGGAGCTGACCGGGACGCACACGCGCGGCGCCACGGTGGTGGACCTGGACGGGGTCACCGGCCGCCCCGCCAACGCCCGGGTCGGCACGGGCGTGGACGCCGCGGCCTTCTGGGACCTGATCGTCGACGCGGTACGCACCCTGGGCGCCCGCGGCCCGCTCACCGGCTGAGGTCCCCGGCCCTCACGCCCGGCGCAGCGCCCATTTCTGCACCGACTCCAGCGGACCGGCCGGGAAGCGGCGCAGCCAGAGGGTGGAGAACACCAGCAGCACCGCCGACACCCCGGCCCACAGTCCCATCACCCACCAGGGGTTCTCCGTCCCGCCCAGCCGGGCGGCGAGGCCGAGACCGGCGCCGTACGCGACGGTCACGCAGATCAGGTTCTGCAGGACGTACCCGGTGAGCGCCATCCGCCCCACCGACGTCAGCCCGTGCGTCAGCAGCCCCGGCCGCCGGACCCGGTCCACGGCCGCGCCGATCAGCCCGATGTAGCCGACCGCCATCAGCGGCGCCGCCCCGTACCGGCCCAGCAGGAAGAAGTCCGGCCCGGCCAGCGCCACCACCACGTTCAGCGGGACGCCCAGGCCCAGCCCCCAGCGCAGCATCCGCGCCCGGATCGCCCGCGCCGCGCCGTCCGTGCCGAAGGCGCCCGCCCGGAAGAGCCGCACGCCCAGCAGGAAGAGGAACAGCAGCAGAAAGAACGTCAGGACCGGCTCCAGCCGCAGGGCGACGGCGTTCTGGAGGCGGAAGGCGATCAGGTCGGCCCAGCCGCCGTGCGCGTACAGGTCGGCGACCTCGGGCGACACGCCCCCGTCACCGGCCGGCGGGCCCGCCGCCAGGGCGGCCGTCAGCAGCCCCATCAGCGTCAGATGGACACCGGCCGCCCACCACATCACCCGCCGCCGCGCCCGCTCCGAGCGCGTCAGCAGCCACGCCACCAGCAGCGCGGTCACCGCGTACCCCATCAGCACGTCCCACGCGAAGACCAGGACGAAGTGCACGGTGCCCTCGGCGAACAGGAACAGCGCCCGCCACCGGTAGCGGCCCGGCCACGGCTGCCCGCGCCGCACGGCGGAGCCGTACTGGATCGCCAGCCCCGCGCCGAAGAGGATCGTCAGCATCGACAGGAACTTGCCGTCCGCGAGCAGCCGGAACACGCTCCCGGCGGCCTCGGCGACGGAGCCGAACTCCGCCCCGCCCAGGGTGCCCTGGAGGACGCCCCACTCGCCGCCCGGGCCGGTGAACACCCAGACGTTCGTCATCAGCGTCCCGAGGATCGCCACCCCCCGCAGGACGTCGAGGAGGGCGAGGCGGCGGGTGGAGGGGGCCGCCCCGGCGGGCGGTCGGAGGGTCTCGGTCATGCCCTCCAGCGTCCCGGCGGCCCCGGCCGGCCGCGTCATGAGCGCGGACGAGCCTCCGCTGCACCGAAAGATGCAGTCCGCCGGGCCTGGCTCGTGCGCGGGGACGGCCGGCCGGCGCGTCACACCAGGTGCGCCCAGGACTCGGGGTGGGCGGCGAGGTACTCGCGGAGCGTCAGCGGGGCGCGGCCGGCCAGGCGGCGGACGGTGTCGGCGACCGTGCTCATCTCACCCGCCGCGATGGCCTCGTAGGAGGTCACCCAGCCGGTGACCTCCCAGTGCTCGGCGCCGTACCCCTCGCGGGAGGCGTACGCCTCGGCCCGGGTCTCCGGCACGTAGCGGACCGCCCGGCCGGCCGCCCTCGACAGCTCCTCCGCCACCTCGGCGAGGGTGAGCGCCTCCTCGCCGGTGACGTCGTAGACCGCCCCGTCGTGGGCGCCGTCGTCCAGCAGGACCGCCGCCGCCACGTCCGCGATGTCCGCGTGGTCGACCGCCGCGACCCGGCCCGTGCCCGCCGGGCCGCGCAGCACCCCGTCGGCGCCGGTCATCGCGGGGAGGCCGGAGAGGTACCAGCTGTCGCGCAGGAAGGTGTGCGGCACGCCCTGGGCCTCCAGGTACCGCTCGGTGTGCCAGTGGTCGCGGGCGAAGGTGAAGACCGCCTGCGGCGCGGCGCCGAGGAACGACACGTACACGATCCGCTGCACGCCGGCCGCGAGGGCCGCGTCGATCGCCGTGCGGTGCTGCTGCACGCGGTCGGCGCTCTCGTGCGCGGAGACCAGGAGCAGCGTGTCGGCGCCGTCCAGGGCGCGGCGCATCGCCTCGCCGTCCCCGTACGGGGCGGGGCCGGCCTTCTCGGCGCCCGGCAGGTCCGGCAGCCGGGCCGGGTCCCGGCCCAGCAGCCTGGTCTTGACCCCCCGGCCGGCGAGGCGGTGGGCGACCCGGCCGCCGACGCGGCCGCTCGCCCCGGTCACAGCGATCACTGATGCCATGCCCCGAGTGTGTCAGCCGTGGACCTCGGTCACCTCCAGCACGCGCGTGGTGAGGCGTCCGTCCGGCGTACGCTCCGGGTCGGCGAGGCAGGCGCGGCAGGCGTCCTCGGAGGGGAACGCCGGCAGGTGGACCTCCGACAGGCCGTCGGCGGTGCGCAGCCGCCGCTCCAGCCGGCCGCCGTGGCGCGGCAGCAGGGCCGGCGCCCTCTCCTCGTACGCCAGGGTCTCCTCGTACGCGCCGGCCGGGTGGTCCAGCAGGACGGCGAGCCGGAACAGCGGGGTGCCGGACGGCTCCAGCGACCGGAAGAAGCGGCGCCGGCGCCGGCGGTCCGGGTGGGGGCGCCTCAGCGGCGCTGGACGAACGCCCGGTTCCGGTGGGCGGCGTCGGCCGTGCAGGACGCCTTCTCGGCCGCGGTCATCGGGCGGCTCCGGACGACCACCGCGTTGCTCTTGCCGTCGGTGCCGCTCTTCGCGGGCCCGGTGATGGTGTCCGGGAAGAACCAGTAGTAGTGGCCCCACTTGGGGTCGTCGTAGTGGGTCTGCCAGGTCCCGGAGACCTTCTGCATCACCTGCGCCCGGGCGATCCAGCCCACCTCGCCGGGCTTCACCGTCATGTCGAGCGAGCTGCTCTCCGCGTGGCTGCTGGTCCAGCTGTGGCTGTACGTCGCCGTCACGCTGAGGTCCACGATGCCCGCGATCTTGCCGCCCGCGGTGACGGAGACCCCCGCCGAGTCGGTGGAGCCGACGGTGTCGGTCCACGTCATGCCCTGGCTGGCGTCGGAGCTGGAGCAGTTGTACAGCGAGTCGGAGACCTGGTGGAAGGCCCCGAGGTACGCCTCCCCGAGCTTCGGCTCGTTGAACGTGCACTTGCCCAGCCCCGAGGCGCAGTCCGCCATCAGCTCCGGCCTGCTCGGCTCGTCGGCCGCCGCCGCGGGGAGCGCCCCGGTCACGGTGACCCCGCACGCCAGGGCCGCCGCCGCGAGCGCCCGTCCGCCGTACCGCCACCCGTGGTTCTTCGTCATGTTCCGTCCCTCTCACCATGCACGTGGGGGGCCGGCGCCCGCCGGCGCGCCGAAGCACACCACGGGGGCGCCGCCCGGTGTCCGAGTGATGAGGGCCACGCTCCCACCAACGGGACCCGGTTCAGGGCGAGTTGCCCGATGGGGCAACGGACGTGCCCGATCCGCCCCCGGCGGCCCCTCCGAGGGCGCCTCTCGCGGGCGCGCGCGGGAGAACCGTGATCCGCCGTTCGGGGAACAGTGAGTGACTGTTCCGGCGAGGCGGGGGGAACGTGGTGGGGAGCCGCAGGAGGTTCTTGAGGGTTCTGGGTGGCGGCACGGCCGCGCTGGGGCTGGCTGGAGGTGGGTTCTACGTGGGACGACAGGCGCCCGGTGAGGTGGCGGTGGCGGCCGGCGGGCTGCCGTTCGCGTTCGCGGTACGGGGCTTCCGGCCCGTGCTCGACGTGCCCGACGCGATGCGGCCCTGGCGCGACCGGGTGGCCGCCCGGGAGGACACCGGCACCCGGGACGCCGACGGGGTGCGGATGTTCCGCTGGGAGGGGCGCGAGCACGACCACCCGGTCGGGCAGATCCAGTGGGGGCTGGAGAACCTGGCGGCCCACCGCCGCACCGGCGACGGGTTCTTCCTCGACCGGGCGCGGGCCCAGGCGGACCGGGTGGTGGCGCGGCGGCACGAGCGGCGGGGCGCGTGGTTCTTCCCGTACCCCTTCGACTTCACGCACGGCACGCACTCCGGGATCGCCTACCGGGCGCCCTGGTACTCGGGCATGGCGCAGGGCGAGGCGCTCAGCCTGTTCTCGCAGCTCGCGCAGGTCCGCGAGGTGCCGGAGGAGGCGCGGCGGGCGTACCGGAGGGCGGCGGACGGGGCGTTCCGGTCGCTGACCGCGGACGACGGCGGGACGCCGTGGGTGGTCGCCCGGGACGAGGACCGGCACCTGTGGATCCACGAGTACCCGGTCGACCCGCCCGGCACCTCGGACTTCACGTACAACGGCTTCATGTTCGCCGCGCTCGGGCTGTGGGACTACTGGGCCCTGACCCGCGACCGGCGCGCGGCCGACCTGTTCGACGGCTCGCTGACCACCCTCACCGCCGAGTTCCCCCACCTGCGCAACCCGCGCTGGCTGTCGCGGTACTGCCGCACGCACGGGCTGCCGACCGGGTCGTACCACCCGGTGCACGTCGCGCTGCTGCGCCGGCTGTCCTGGCTGTCCGGGAGCGAGCAGCTCGCCGCCCAGTCGGACCTGCTGGCGGACGACTTTCCGCCGCCCTCGCTCGGCCCGGACGGCGGGCGGGTGCACCTCGCCGAGGGCACGCACACCCTGCTGCGGTACGACGACGACGGCCACGTCACCGCGACCCGCACCCTCGACCTGCGCGCCCCGGCCGGGGCGACGGCCTCCCACCGCACCCGGATCAAGGGCCGGGACGTGCACTACCTGCTCGCCGACGGGCCCGGCGACGGCTGGTACGTCGCGGAGCGCTACCCCGCCGTGTACCTCACGGGCGAGTGGTGCGCCTCCGACTACCGGCCGGCGCGGCGCGCCCGCTTCCGCGCCGGGGTGAGCGTGGTGTGCCGCAGGGGGCCGGAGGAGCGGACGGTGACGTACGCGAAGGACACCCCGGTGCGGTACGACCGGCGCGCCCTGGTGGACGGCCGGCTGATGCTGCGGGCGGTCGACGGGGACGCCGAGGGCTGGTGGGTACCCGGCTCGCAGCTCCTGGCCGGGTGAAGGAGGCCGGGTGTACGAGGATGCACCAGGGCGTACGCCGGTGATTGGCCGGGCCGGGGCGGGCAAGGAGAACCCCGTGCCCCTCGACCGGGGGCGCGACTCGGCGGACGACGGGAGGCCGTGATGGCGGCGGGCAGGATCGTGGTGGGCGTCGACGGCTCGGAGCCGTCCCTCAGGGCCCTGCGGTGGGCCGCCCGTCAGGCCGGGCTGACCGGGGACGCGCTGGAGGCGGTCATGGCCTGGGAGTACCCGCCCACCGGCTGGGCCGGCCCGGCGCCCGGCCTCTCCCCCGCGCCTCCCGTCCTGCCGCCCGAGACCGACCCCGAGGAGGCCGCGCGGGACACGCTGGACGCGGCGGTGACGGCCGCCCTGGGCGCGTCCGCCGCCGCCTCGGTGGACCGCCGGACGGTGGCCGGCCCGGCGGCCCGGACGCTCCTGGAGCGGGCCGAGGGCGCCGAGCTGCTGGTCGTCGGCGACCGGGGCCACACCGGCATCAAGGCGGCGCTGCTCGGCTCGGTGAGCCGGCACGTCACCCACCACGCCCCGTGCCCGGTCGTGGTGGTGCGCGGCGACGGCTGAGCGAACCGGCCCGGGGCCCGCTTCCCGGGCGGTCCTACTTCCGGTTGTACAGCCGCATCGTCACCGCGCCGAAGACGACCACGAACAGCGCCGACCAGCCCAGCGACCAGGCGATCTCGGCGACCGGCCACTCCCCGGCCATCAGCTCCCGCACCGCGCTCGCCAGGTGCGTCACCGGGCTGTTGTTGACGAACGCCTGGAGCCAGCCCGGCATGGTGCGCGGGTCGACGAAGATGTTGCTCAGGAACGTCAGCGGGAAGATCACCATCATGCTGACGCCCATCACGGACTTCTCACTGCGCAGCAGCAGACCGAACATCGTCCAGATCCACGAGAACGCGAACGAGAAGACCAGCAGCAGCGCCACGCCCGCCACCACGCCGAGCACCCCGCCGTGCGGGCGGTAGCCGATCGCCAGCCCCACGGCCAGCATCACGGCCGACGCGATCAGATACCGCACCACGTCGCCCAGCAGATAGCCCACCATCGGGGCGGGCCGCCAGATCGGCAGCGTACGGAACCGGTCGAAGACCCCCTTGGTGATGTCGGTGTTCACCGAGACACCCGTGTACATCGTGATCATCACGACGCTGAGGGTCAGGATCCCCGGCAGCAGGAACTGGATGTACGCCGAGACCGAACCGGCCAGCGCGCCCCCGAAGAGGTACGTGTACATCAGCACCATCATGATCGGGAACGCCGTCACGTCGAACAGCTGCTCCGGCACGTGCTTGATCTTCAGCATGGCCCGGTGGCCGAAGGCCAGGGACGCGGCCAGCGCGCTGGGGCGCGGCGGGCGTTCACCCGTGACCAGCAGCGCCGCCAGGTCCTCGGTGCGCGGCGCGGTGAAGGTGGTGTCGTCGGTGAGGGTGCTGCTCATGGCGTGCGCTCCCCGTTCGTCTCCGTGCCGGGTACGCGGCCGGGCGCGGGCTCCCGGCCGGGTGCGGGCGCGTGGCCCGGACCTCCCGCGTGGCCCGGGGCGGGCGCGTGGCCCGGGACGCCCGGGTGCTCCGGGGTGCCCGGGTGCTCCGGGGCGTCCGTCCGGTCCGTGAGCGCCAGGAACACCTCGTCCAGACTCGGCTGGCCCAGCGCGAAGTTGTCCACCATGACGCCCGCCCGGGCCAGTTCGGCCAGCGCCCGCGCCGCCTGCTCGGCCGCGCCCAGCTCCGTACCGTGACCGTCCACCGTGGCGGTGAGCGCCACCGGGTCGGGGTCGAGCTGCACGGTCGCGTTCAGGGCGGTCGTCAGCACCCGTTCCGCCTCCGCCCGCTGCCCCGGCTCCCGCAGCCGTACATGCACCGAGCCGGAGCCCACCGACGCCTTCAGCTCCCCCTTCGTCCCCTCGGCGATCACCCTGCCGTGGTCGATCACCGCGATCCGCGAGGCCAGCTGGTCGGCCTCGTCCAGGTACTGCGTGGTCAGCAGCACCGTCGTGCCCTGGGCGACGACCGCGCGGACGATGTCCCACACCTGGTTGCGGCTGCGCGGGTCCAGGCCGGTCGTCGGCTCGTCGAGGAAGAGCAGGTCGGGGGTGTTGAGGATGGACGCCGCGATGTCGATGCGGCGCCGCATGCCGCCCGAGTAGTTCTTGACCTGCCGGCCCGCCGCCTCGGCCAGCCCGAAGGCGTTCAGCAGCTGCGCGGAGCGCTCCCGCGCGGCCTGCTTGCCGTGGCCGAGGAGGCGGCCCAGCAGGACCAGGTTCTCGGTGCCGGTGAGGTCCTCGTCGACCGACGCGTACTGCCCGGTGAGGCTCACCCGGCTCCGTACGGCGTCGGCGTCCCGCACCACGTCCCGGCCGAACACCCGCGCCTCCCCGCCGTCCGGCCGCAACAGCGTGGCCAGCACCTTCACGGCGGTGGTCTTCCCGGCGCCGTTGGGCCCGAGGACCCCGTACACAGTGCCGGCGGGCACCCGCAGGTCGATGCCGTCCACGGCGCGGTTGTCGCCGAAGACCTTCACCAGACCGTGCGTCTCGATGGCCGGGCCGGACATCGCGCGCTACTCGTGTGTGTAGAACAGGTAGAAGGCCCCCAGCCCCGCCCCCAGCGCGCAGAACAGCGACGCCACGGCGACGGTGAGGACGCTGTTCCCGGACAGGCTGTACAGGAAGCCGACGGTCACCCCGAAGAGCAGCCCGAAGGCCGCCGCCCGGGCCTCGCGCGGCAGCGCGTACCGGAAGCGGACGAGTCCGTACCAGAGGGCGAAGAACACCACCGCGCTGACCACCGCGAGCACCACCTGCCCACCGGTGAAGGCGCCGTCGCCGTGGCGCACGACGACCTCGGCCCACAGGCCGTAGAGCACCGCGCACACCGCGAGGGCGCCGGCGGTCGGCCTGCTGACGCCCCGGGCCGTGCGCTCCCGGGTCGTGCGCTCCTTGGGGCGGCGGTGCCGTCCGGGCAGCGTGATGTGAGAGGCCATGGCACGCTCCTTCCGCTGGCCTCCCTCCAGAGCACACCCGCCGCCCCCGCCCGGCAAGTGGATCTCCCACCCCCGGCTCCCCGGTGGCGGGCCCGGCACAGGTACCGCGACCGGCTCCCCCGTGGCGGGCCCGGCACGGGTACCGCGACCGGCTCCCCGGGTGGCGGGCCCGGCATGGGTGCCCCCGACCGGCTCCCCCGTGGCGGGCCCGGCACGGGTACCGCGACCGCGGGCGTCCTCCGCGCGCCACCCGCCGTCGCATTCCGGACGTCCTCCTTCCGGGCGCCGGCACCGCACCGCGTCCGCCCGACTACGATGCGCACGTCTCGCCCGTGCCCGCCCACCCGTGCCGCCCGCGCGCCCGCCCCGACGCGCCACCCGCGTCCGCCCCGCACCACCGCCATGTGCCGTGCCACACAAGGACATCCGTCATGCGCAGCAGACCGAGCAAGGCGTCCCGCAGAGCCTCCGACCGCGTCCCCGGCCCCCGGGCGCGCGGGCGGTGGCGGGCGCACGGAAGGGGGCCGGCCGGTGGGCGGGGGCCGGCGCGCGGACGGGGGCTCCAGCCCAACGTCCTCGGGACGTTCGACACGGTCGTGATGGCCGTCGCCGGCAGCGCGCCCGCCTACTCGCTGGCCGCCACCACCGCCGTCCTGGTCGGCGCGGTCGGCCTCGCCGCGCCCGCCGCCCTGCTGTACTGCGCGATACCGATGCTCGGCATCGTGCTGGCGTTCAGCCGGCTCGGCCGGATCGACGTCAACGCGGGCGCCAGCTACTCGTGGGTGGGGCGGACGCTGCACCCCGCCCTGGGCTTCCTGTCCGGCTGGGCGCTGATCGTCTCGGCGACCATCTTCATGGTGGCCGGCTCGCTCCCCGCCGGGCAGCTCACGCTGGAGCTGCTCGCCCCCGGGCGGGCCGCCGACACCACCACGGCCACCGCCGTCGGCGCCGGCTGGTTCCTGCTGATGCTGCTGGTGGTCCTGGGCGGCGCGCGGCTCACCGTACGGGCCCAACTGCTGCTGACCGGCGTGGAGTTCGTCATCCTCGTCCTGTTCATCGGCGGGGTCGTCCTGCACCGGGGCGCGGCCACCGCGTTCGACTGGTCGTGGCTGGGCCTCGGGCACTTCGACGGCCCGTCCGGCTTCGCCTCCGGCGCGCTGATCGCCGCGTTCTCCTACTGGGGCTGGGACGTCACCAGCAACCTCAGCGAGGAGACCCGGGACGGCCGCCGGACGGCGGGCCTCGCGGCGCTCGCCGGCGTCGGGGTCGTCTTCCTCCTCTTCGAGGCGTTCACCATCGCGGTCAACGTCGTCCTGCCCGCCGGGGAGGCCGCCGCGGGCGGGGCGAACGTCCTGGCGCTGCTCGGCGACGCCGTGTGGCCCGGGCCCGGCGGGAAGCTGATGATCGTGGCGGTGCTGCTGTCGACCGTCGCCACCCTGGAGACCACGCTCATCCAGGTCACCCGCTCCCTGTTCGCCATGGGCCGCGACCGGACCATGCCCGCCGCCCTCGGCTCCGTGCACCGCCGCTGGAACACCCCGTGGGCGGCGATCGCGGCGGTCGGCGCGGTCGCGCTGGCGATGTTCACGGCGGCGACCGCCCTCGGCTCGGTGGGCGACATCCTCGGCAGCGCCGTCAACGCCATGGGACTCCAGATCGCCTTCTACTACGGGCTCGCCGGACTCGCCGCCGTGGTCGCCTACCGGGGCACCCTGCTGCGGTCCGTCCGCGACTTCGTCCTCGGCGGCGCGTGGCCGCTGGCGGGCGCCGCGTTCATGCTCTGGGTCTTCTTCGCCTCGCTGGACGGGCTGTCCCGCGCCTCCATCGCCATCGGGCTGGGCGGGCTGGCCGCCGGAGTCGTACCGATGGCCTGGTACTGGCGGAAGGGCAGCCCCTACTACCGGCCCGCGCGGCTCGACGCGGTGCGGGCGATGGCGGCGGCGGGCCCGTACGACGCGCCACCGCGCGAACGGAACCGCGCCGACGGGAACGAAACGCTCGCGACGGACTTCTAACAGCACGACGGGTACCACGACCGCGCTCGTGACCGGGGGATGAGACACATGTCCGTACGCCGCAGCCGTCCGCACCGGGACCGCGGGCCCGGGCGCGGGCGCCACCGCACCGGGCGCCTCACGCCGGACTTCGACCCCGACCGGGGCGACCGGGCCCTCACCGACGCCCGGCACGACATCGTCATCGGCCGCTGGCAGGGCGTACGCGACCTGCTGCGCGCCACCGGGGAAGACTGGGCCCTGCGCACCCACCGCGTCCGGCTACTCGCCCACGCGGCGGCCGGCAGCACCACCGTCGAGGCGTGGCGGGCGGCCGAGCCGGACGACCCGGACGCGGCGGTGCTGCGCGCGGCGACGGAGGTCGTCCGCGCCTTCGACCGGGCCATCGCGGCCGGGCGCGGCACGGAGGTGGACCGGGCGGTGCTGGACGTCACCGTCATGGCGTGCCTGGGCGCCGCCGACGCCCGCCCGGCCGACCCCATGCCGTGGGTGTCGCTGCTGACGGTGGCGCGGCTGTACGCGGGCGGGGTGGGCCGGGTGGAGCTGCGGCGCTGGTGGGACGAGCTGCGCCGGCGCGACCCGCACAACCTGGAGGGCCATGTGCAGGTGATGCGCTACTGGTCGGCGCGGTGGCACGGCACGCACGGCTCGATGTACGACTTCGCGCGGGACGCGGCGGGCGCGGCGCCGCCCGGCTCGCCCCTGCCGGTGCTGGTGCAGATCGCGCGGGTGGAGGAGTACCGGTACGTCGCCGACGGCGCCCTGGGGCGCGGGCCGGTACGGGGCTTCGACCAGCACTGGAAGCACGAGCTGGCGGCCACGGAGGTGCGGCGCACCCGGGACCGGTGGACCGGCGGGCGGGCGGCCGGGCCGGTGCGCCCCGAGGAGGTCGAGCCGCTGAACTACCTGGTCCACGCGGCCTGTCACGCGGGGCTGCCCGAGGTCTACCGGGACCTGTTCGCGCTGCTGGGCGGGCGGGCGTCCTGGGTGCCGTGGGCGTACACCGGGGACCCCGCCGAGCAGTACACGAGGTGGCGCGGGGACGGCCGCACCACCTCGTGAGCCCGTGCGTCAGACGCCGATGTCGCGGCCGTCCTTGCGGTAGACGGCGACCACCGACGGGCGGACGATCTTCCCGGGCCCGTCGGGCCAGGCCGACGCCGGCTTCTCGGCGGACGCCCCGTCCACCTCGCCCGGGTGCTGTACGGCGACGAGGACGCGGCGCTCCTGGATGATCGGGCCGCACGTCTCGGCGCCGGTCGGCACGGTGAGGAACTGCTTCAGCTCACCGCGCCGCTCGCCCTGCGTGGCCACGCCGAACAGGCCGTCGTGCGAGCCGAGCTGGTTGCCGTCGGTGGACAGCCAGAGGTTGCCGTACGGGTCGAAGGCCACGTTGTCGGGGCAGGAGATGGGGCTGACCTTCTCCTTGGGGTAGCCCGCGAAGTACGTCGCCGGGTCCTCCGGGTCGCCCGCCACCAGGAACAGCCGCCAGGCGAAGCCGTCGGAGGCCGGGTCGTCCCAGTTCTCGGCGAGCTCCAGCACCTGGCCGTGCTTGTTGAGGTTGCGCGGGTTGGCCTCGTCCGCCCCGGCCTTGCCCGGCTTGCCGCGGTCGGTGTTGTTCGTCAGTGCCACGTACACCCGGCCGGTGCGCGGGGACGGCTCGACGTCCTCGGGGCGGTCCATCTTGGTGGCGCCCACCTTGTCGCCGGCGAGGCGGGTGAAGACGTACACCTCCTCGGCGGTCATGCCGGGGACGTGCGACTCCGTGCCGGTGGCCAGCGGGATCCAGTGGCCGCTGCCGTCGAACTCGCCGTCGTTCGGGAGCTTCCCGGTGCCGTCGACGTCCTGCGGGCTGTCGCCGGTGAGCTTGGCGACGTAGAGCGTGCCCTCGTCGAGGAGGGTGAGGTTGTGCTCACGGGCGCGCCGCGAGTTCCCCTTCATCATCCGCTTGCTCGACACGAACTTGTAGAAGTAGTCGAAGCGCTCGTCGTCGCCCATGTAGACGACCGGGCGGCCGTCGGCGGTCAGCCGGGGCTGGGCGGCCTCGTGCTTGAAGCGGCCGAGCGCGGTGCGCTTGCGGGGCGTGGAGTCCGGGTCGTACGGGTCGAGTTCGACGACCCAGCCGAAGCGGTGCGACTCGTTGGGCTCCTGCTTGGCGTCGAAGCGCTTGTCGAACCGCTCCCACTTGCGCTCGGTGGCGCCGCTGCCGAGGCCGTACCGCTTGTCGGTGGCGGAGGAGCCGTTGGCGAAGTACTGGTTGAAGTTCTCCTCGCCGTGCAGCGTGGTGCCCCACGGGGTGGTGCCGCCGGCGCAGTTGTTGAGCGTGCCGAGGACCTTGCGGCCCGACGGGTCGGCGGAGGTGCGCAGCAGCGGGCTGCCGGCGGCCGGGCCGGTCAGCCGGAAGACGCTGGTCGCGGTGAGGCGGCGGTTGAGCGGGTGGCGGGTGACCGGGGTGAGCTTGCCGTCGCGGTGCTGCTCCTGGACGACGACCACGGACAGGCCGTGCGCGGCCCAGGCGATCTCCACCTGCTCGCGGGTCGGGTTCTCGGGGTCGTACCCCTTGAACATCAGCACCTCGTCCGTGTACTCGTGGTTCGCCACGAGCACCTGGCGGCCCCGCTCGCCGTGCAGCGGCAGCAGGGACAGGAAGTCGTTGTTGTACCCGAACTGCCCGGCCTGCGCCTTCGCGGTCTGCTTGTCCGGGTCGAAGGCGGGCGCGCCGCGCAGGATGGGCTCGCCCCAGCGGATCACGACGCTCTGGGCGTAGCCGGCGGGAACGGTGACCTTGTCGTCCCGGTTGGGCGCGACGGGCGTGAAGCGCAGGCCGCGGGCGCCGTCGCTCTTGCCATGCGTACGGGGCGTGGCGGCGGCGGCCTCCTGCCCCCCGGTCGCCGCCTGGGCGACGACGGCCCCGCCCGTGGTGGCGGCGACGGTGACGACGGCGGCGGTGCGCATCATGGAACGGCGCGACAGGGCACCGGCTATGACGTCGCCGGCGTACTCGTTGTCGCTGGTGTTGGGCACCTCGTGGAAGCAGGCGTCGCCGCACCGGTAACGGCAGGTGAGGGCGGAACGTCCGCCCCCGTGCGGGTTGGTGCTCAGCAGCGGCAGCAGCTTGCGCACTTCGTCCTCCTCCGGCGCAGCCTGCGCCGACATGGTGTCGGGAATCGGTCCGGCGGTGACGTTAGGGAAGCAGATGTGCAGGTCGGCGGCGTCGGGATGAACGGCCGATGAATGCGGCACGTCCGGGGCGGGTTGACGAAAATGCCCCTTGCCCTTCGGCGCCACACGGGGCGGCTAACCTTACGTGTCCGCCCTGGCCAGGGATGATTCATGGCACTCCCTAGCAGTTCCTGGCAGTACGGACATACACGGCACCCCACATGCGAAAGGCCTCGCCCATGGGCATTCGGAGCTTGCTGCGCAAGGTGTTTGGACGCGACCGTGCGGAGCTCGACGAGACGGCGACCGCGTCCGTCCCGACCCAGACCGAACGCGAGGTGCCCCCGGAGGAGCCCACGGCGACGGTCCCGGCGCAGGCGTCCTCGTCGCCCGAGCCGGCGGACGCGGCCGGGGACCCCGCGTCGTCGGCTCCGCCGGAGCAGACGGCGGCGGAGCTGGTGGCGGCGTCGTTCGACAACCCGGCCCCGCGCCGCGCCACGGTCCCCCCGGCCCGCGAGGCGGAGCCGGAGGCAGAGCCCGAGGCGGAGCCGGAGGCAGAGGCCCCGGCCGCGGAGGCGCCCGCTGAGCCCGAGCCGGAGGCGAAGGCCGCGGAGCCCGAGCCGGAGGCGGAGGCCGTACCCGCCCCGGAGGCGGCCCCCGAAGCCGAGGCCGCCCCCGAGCCCGCTCCGGCAGAGGCAGAGGAAGCCCCGGAACCGCAGGCCGAAGAGGAAACCCAGGCGGAAGAGGAAGCGGAGGCGCCGCGGCCCGCCGCCCAGGAGGCACCGCGGGCCGCCGCCCAGGAGGCCCCCGCACCGCAGCCCAAGGCGGCCGTCTCCGCCGCGCGGGTGCGGAGCAGGGCGCCGCAGCTCGCCGAGGCGTACAAGGCGGCGGGCGCCGCGCTGCGCAAGCGCGGGCTCACCGGTACGCGGGCGACCGTGTACCTGGTCCTCGACCGGTCCGGGTCGATGCGCCCGTACTACAAGGACGGCAGCGCGCAGCACCTCGCCGAGCAGGCGCTGGCGCTCGCCGCGCACCTGGACGAGGCGGCGACCGTCCCGGTCGTGTTCTTCTCGACGGAGGTCGACGGCACCGGCGAGGTCACCCTCGACGACGTCGACGGCCGGATCGAGGCCCTGCACGAGTCCCTCGGCCGGATGGGGCGGACCAACTACGACCGCGCCGTCGCCGAGGTGCTGGCCCACCGGGCGAAGTCGGACGCGGCGGACCGGCCGGCGCTGGTGCTGTTCCAGACGGACGGCGCCCCCGAGTCGAGGACGGCGGCGACGCAGGCGCTGGCGGACGCGGCGGAGGCGGCCGGGGACGTGTTCTGGCAGTTCGTGGCGTTCGGCGAGGTGGACGCGAAGGCGTTCGACTACCTCCGCAAGCTGGAGGCGCCCAACGCGGGGTTCTTCCACGCGGGCCCGGCGCCGCAGGAGGTCCCGCACGCCACGTTCTACCGCGAGGCCCTCGCCGCCTGGGACCTCCCGGGCACGGGCGAGGGCGAGGACGAGGACGGGGACGGGGACGGGGCCAAGGGCACGGACCAGGACTAGGACGGCGCGGGGGCCGGGTCGTCCACCGGCAGCCGTACGGTCACGACCAGGCCCCCGCCGTCCCGTGCGGTGGCCGTCGCCGTTCCGCCGTGCGCGGTGGCGATCGACCGCACGATGGAGAGCCCGAGCCCGGCGCCGGGGCCCATCCGGTCCCGGCCCTCGCCCCGCCGGAACGGCTCGAAGAGCGCGGGCACCTCGGCCGCCGCGATCACCGGCCCGCTGTTCGCCACCGTCAGGGTGCCCCCGTCGAGGGCCACCCGGACCCAGCCGTCACCGCCGGGAACGTTGTGCGTGACGGCGTTGGCCACCAGGTTGCGTACGAGCTGGGTCAGCAGCACGCGGTTGCCCGGCACCGTCCCGCCGGAACGGGAACCGGAACCGGAACCAGCAGCGGAACCGGAACCGGAACCGGAAGCGGGGCTCTCGACGCCGTACCCCTCGCACACCTCCGCCACCACCTCCCCCAGCGGTACCGGCTCCCGCTCGGCGAGGCCGCGCTCGCTGCGGGCCAGGACCAGCAGCCCGTCGAGGAGGCGCTCGCTGCGCCGGTTGGTGTCGAGGAGCACCTGCCGCACCTCCGCCGGGACGGTCTCGTCCAGGCCGACCTGGATCGCCACCCGCTGGGTCGCCAGCGGCGTCCGCAGCTCGTGCGAGGCGTTGGCGATGAAGCGCCGCTGGCTGTCGAAGGCCGCCTCCAGCCGCCCCAGCAGCGCGTCGAACGTGTCGCCCAGCTCCTTCAGCTCGTCGTCGGGCCCGCCGATCGCGAGCCGCTCCGCGAGGTTCCGCTCGGACAGCCGCCGCGCGCGGGCGGTCATCTTGTGCACGGGCCGCAGCACCCGCCCGGCGGTCCACCAGCCGACGGCCACCGCGCACACCGCCATGACCAGCAGCGCCCCGCCGGACCAGACCATCAGCTGGTGCGAGGCGGCGCGGCTGACGTCGCCGGTGACCTGCTCGACCCGTACGACATCCTCGCCGGCCACCCCCGCGACGATCGCCTCGGCCTCGCCGCGCGTACCGGCCCGGGCGAGCAGGTTCACCACGGTGAGCAGGCAGGCGCCGAGCACCAGGAAGACCCCGCCGTGGACGAGGGCCACCCGGGTCCGGATGCGCGACCCGTAGCCGATCACAGCGCGTACCCGACGCCCTGCACGGTCCGGATCACCGCGGGCTCGCCGAGCTTGCCGCGCAGCTTGCTCATGCAGACCCGCACCGCGCCGGTGAAGGGGTCGGCGTGCTCGTCCCAGGCCCGCTCCAGCAGCTCCTCCGCCGGGACCGGCGCGCCGTCCGCCTCCAGCAGGATCTGGAGCACGGCGAACTCCTTCGGCGACAGCCCCAGGTCCCGCCCGTCGCGCTCGGCGGTGCGGCGCACCGAGTCGAGCCGCACCCCGTGCCGCTCCAGCACCGGCGGTACGGGCGGCCGGGCGCCGCGCCGCCGCAGGGCGCGCACCCGGGAGACCAGCTCGGGGAACTCGAACGGCTTGCCCAGGTAGTCGTCCGCGCCCAGGTCGAGCCCGGCCACCCGGTCCTCCAGCGCGGCGGCGGCGGTCAGCATCAGGATGCGGGTGCGGGCGCCCGCGGCGACCAGGCGCCGCGCCACCTCGTCGCCGTGCAGGCCGGGCAGGTCCCGGTCCAGGACGACGACGTCGTAGTCGTACAGCCCGAGCCGGTCGAGGGCGGTGTCGCCGCGGTGGGCGGTGTCGACGGCGAATCCGGCGCGGCGCAGCCCGGCCGCGACGAGCTCGGCGAGGGCGGTCTCGTCCTCGGCAACCAGTACACGCATGCCCCCACTCTGCCGGGCCCCGTGTTTCGCGGACCTCTCCGCCCGCGGTCCCGGCGTCCACCGGCCGCCGCCCGCCGCTCCCCGCCGGGTGCCGCCCCTTCCCCCGCGTCTCCCTCTGTGAAACGCGGGTGAGGGCAGCTTCCCCGGACGGATAGGATTTCGACCATGGCGGCCACTGGATCCGAGAAGCAGGGGGCGAAGGCGTACTACGTCACGACCCCCATTTACTACGTCAACGACGCTCCTCACCTGGGCCACGCCTATACGACCGTCGCAGGCGACGTGCTCACCCGCTGGCACCGCCAGCGCGGTGAGAAGGTGTGGTACCTCACCGGCACGGACGAGCACGGTCAGAAGATCATGCGCACGGCCGAGGCGAACGACGTCACGCCCCAGGCCTGGTGCGACAAGCTCGTCGAGGAGGCGTGGAAGCCCCTCTGGGAGCACCTGGAGATCGCGAACGACGACTTCATCCGTACGACGGAGAAGCGGCACACGGACCGTGTGAAGGAGTTCGTGCAGGACCTGTACGACAAGGGCGAGATCTACAAGGGCGGGTACGAGGGCCCGTACTGCGTGGGCTGCGAGGAGTACAAGCTCCCCGGCGACCTGATCGAGGACGAGCAGGGCGTGAAGCTCTGCCCGGTCCACAAGAAGCCGGTGGAGATCCTCAAGGAGGAGAACTACTTCTTCAAGCTCAGCGAGTACGGCCCGAAGCTGCTGGAGTTCTACGAGGCGAACCCGGACTTCATCCAGCCGGAGTCGGCGCGCAACGAGGTCCTGAACTTCGTCCGCCAGGGCCTTCAGGACCTGTCGATCTCCCGGTCGACCTTCGACTGGGGCATCCCGATCCCGTGGGACGACAAGCACGTGATCTACGTGTGGGTCGACGCCCTGCTGAACTACGCGACGGCCGTCGGCTACGGCGCGAACCAGGAGAAGTTCGACGAGACGTTCCCGGCGAACGTGCACCTGGTCGGCAAGGACATCCTCCGCTTCCACGCGGTGATCTGGCCGGCCATGCTGATGGCGCAGGGCCTGCCGGTGCCCGGCAAGGTCGCGGCCAACGGCTGGCTGATGGTCGGCGGCGAGAAGATGTCGAAGTCGAACCTGACCGGCATCAAGCCGCAGGACCTCACCTCGCACTTCGGCGTGGACGCCTACCGCTGGTACTTCCTGCGGGCGATCGCCTTCGGCAGCGACGGCTCGTTCTCGTGGGAGGACTTCACCGCCCGCTACACCTCCGAGCTGGCCAACGACTACGGCAACCTCGCCTCGCGCGTGGCGGCGATGGTCGGCAAGTACTTCGACGGCGCCCTGCCGGCCCCGGCGGCCGACGGCGACGCGGAGAAGGCGATCCACGACGGCCTGGCCACGGCGGTCGCCGAGGCCGACCGGAAGATCGGCGAGGAACTGGACTTCCAGGGCGGCATCCTGGCGATCTTCGACTTCGTGAAGCAGGTCAACGGCTACATCACGGAGCAGGAGCCGTGGAAGGTCGCCAAGGACACGTCCGACGAGGGCCGCGCCCGCCTGGCGACGATCCTCTACACGGCCGCCGAGTCGCTGCGCGCGGTCGCCGTCCTGCTGAACCCGGTCATGCCGGACACCTCGGCCAAGCTCTGGGCCTCCCTGGGCGCGGAGCCGTCCCTGGGCGCCCTGGCCGCCCAGCCGGTCCAGTCCGCCGCCACCTGGGGCCGGCTCCCCGCCGGCGCGACGGTCACCAAGGGCGCGGTCCTGTTCCCGCGCCTGGAGGACCCGAAGAAGGACTGACCGCACCCGCGGTACGCGACACCCGGGCCGCCGCCCTCCCCGGAGGGCGGCGGCTCCGTCGTACCGCGGCCTCGGCCCGGCCCGACGCCATACCGCGTGCCCACCGCGTTTCGGCCGTTCTCCCCTATCGCGTTGCAGTCGAAAATCCGTACGTGTGATGATCTCCACCGTGATGTGGGGTGGGGAGACAGGTGGGGAACCGGCCACTGCGGTGGACGTTCACCCGCCCATGGAACAGCGCGAGTTCGCGATCCTGCTGGGGGAGTTCCGGCGTACGGCGGTGCTCGTCCCGATCGATCCGTACGGCAGCCTCTGGACGGCCGATCAGGGTGGCGTGCGGTGGATTTGCGCGTTCACGAACCGGGAGTCGCTGGCGCGGTTCGCCCGGGCGCGCGGCGAGGGCGGCCGGGAGTGGGAGTACCGGACGGTCCTGGGCGCGCGGCTGCTGGACGTCCTGGTGCCGATGCTCGGCGTGCCCGCGGGAGTCGCGCTGGACGCGGGCGGTGACGACGGGGTGCTCTTCCCGCCGGTCCGGGGCATCGTCCCGGACGCGGTGGCCGTGGAACCCGGGGGGACGGCATGACGGGGACGGATCCGGATCTGGCGGCGTCGAACGCGGCGCTGCGGCTGATCGCGGCGGGGATCGACAAGGCGCACGAGGAGCTGAAGGACCTCGGCATGATCGGCGAGGCGACCACCGGCCGGGGGTTCTCGGATCTGGCGCTGTCCGGTCTGGAGCTGGGCCACGCGGGACTCACCGCCGGTTTCCGGACGTTCTGCGAGCGCTGGGAGTGGGGCGTCCGCGACCTGATGCAGCGGGGCAACTCCTTCGCCTCCGCCGTCGGGTTGTCCGCGGGGGCGTTCCACGAGCAGGAGCTGTACGTCAAGGACACCATCAAGATCGCCGTCAATGGGCTGAACGGCAATCCGCACCTCACCGAGGACGAGGTGAAGGCGAAGGACTGGGACGAGATCAAGTCCCAGCGGGCGACCGACAATCCGGACTACAGCCTGGAGTCGATGGCCACCGCCCACGAGAACGTCAAGCAGACGTGGAAGGACACCGGCTACGACGTCGAGGACGCGCTTCTGGACTCGATGGAGAACAACGGCACGCTCGACCCGGCGGTGCGGGACGCACTGGACGAGCGCATGCGCGAGACGTTCGACCCCTCCCAGGAGGCGATCGAGCGGGCGGAGCAGCCGGTGTGGGGGGATGAGCAGTGACGGACTGGCTGAATGAGCTGGGGGATGCCTGGGAGGCCGGCGAGAGGATCGTCGGCACGGGCATCGACAAGGGCAGCGAGGCCGTCGGGGGCGTCCTCGACCGTGTCGGGGCCGAGGGCCTGGCGGAGGCGGTCACCGACCTGGGCGACGGCGCGGCCTCCGCGCTGGGGGCGCAGGTCGCCGAGAAGCAGCTCGGGCAGAGCGAGCAGGCCGAGGAACTGATCCACGGCCGGGCCTCCGCGATCACCGCGAGCGCCGGCGATCTGCGCGACTTCGCCCGGGCCTTCTCCATGGTGGGCGCCGGGATGAGGGGCCTGGACTCCGAGCACTGGAAGGGGCAGGCGGCCACCACCTTCCGCGAGAAGTTCCGGCCGCTGCCCACGGACTGGCTGCACGCCGCCGACGCCTGCGAGGCGGCGGCCTCGGCGCTCACCGCGTACGCCGCGACGGTCACGGCCGCGCAGGGCATGGCCCGAGAGGCGATCGCCCTGTTCAAGGAGGGCAACGAGGTCTCGCAGAAGGCCGTCGACGCGCACAACAAGAAGGTCAAGGCGTACAACGACGCCCGCACCACCGATGCCCCGCTGCCCGAACCGGCGCCCTTCACCGACCCGGGGCAGGTGGTGCGCGAGCAGGCTCAGGACCTGCTCGACGCGGCCCGCCGCCAGCGCGACGCCGCCGCCGAGACGGCCAACAGGGTCGTCACCGAGGCCCTCGCCCACGCCCCCGCCGAGAAGTCGGGCACGGAGCGCGCCAAGGCGGAACTGCTGGACTACGCCCTGGGCACGGGCGTCGAGACGACGCACTTCGCCGCCGGCGCGGTCAAGGGCACGGTCGGCATCAGCAACTTCGTCCGCTCCCTCAACCCGCTCGACCCGTACAACCGCACCCACCCGGCCGACTACTACGAGAACGTCAACATGACCCTGGCCGGGCTCGTGTCGACGGGCGCCCACCCCGACCGCGCGCTCAAGGGCGCGTGGGACGCCCTGCGCGAGGACCCGAGCGAGTTCGGCGGGCGGCTGTTCCCGGAGGTGGTCGGCACCAAGGGCGCCGGCGGCCTGCGGGCCCTGGCGCGCAAGGGCGCGCTCGACGCCCCGGGCGGGGGAGGCAAGGGCAAGACCGCCCACGACGGCGACCCGCACGACACGAGCCGGTCGCAGGGCGACAAGACGCTCTCCAAGGACCCCGTCGACATGGCGACGGGCCGGATGACCCTGCCGCAGAAGGATCTGACCCTGCCGGGCTCGCTGCCCCTGCTGCTCAACCGGACCTTCGAGTCGTCCTACCGGGCGGGCCGCTGGTTCGGCCCGACATGGGCGAGCACCCTCGACGAGCGGCTGGAGATCGACGCGGAGGGCGTCGTGTTCCTCTGCGAGGACGGCAGCCTGCTGGCATACCCGCACCCCGCCCCGGGCGTGCCGGTCATGCCGACGCACGGGCGGCGCTGGCCGCTGGACCGCGACGGGGACACGTACACGATCACCGACCCCGCCACCGGCACGGTCCGGCACTTCACCGAGCAGGACCCCGGCCTGGCCCTGCTGACACAGCTGGACGACCGCAACGGCCGCTGGATCGGCTACGAGTACGACGCGGCCGGCGCCCCGGCCTCGGTGGTGCATCACGGCGGCTACCACGTGAAGGTCTCCACCGATCAGGGACGGATCACCGCGCTCCACCTGGCCGGCGCGGCCGGCGACGGCACCGACCGGGAGATCCTCCGCTACGGCTACACCGACGGGCACCTGACCACCGTCACCCACTCCTCCGGCCGGCCGCTGACCTTCGGGTACGACGAGCACGGCCGCATCACCTCGTGGACGGACACCAACGGCAGCCACTTCGACTACGTCTACGACGACCAGCACCGCTGCGTCTACCACTCGGGTGCGAACGGGCACCTCGCGACCCGGTTCACCTGGGACGGCACGGACGCCGAGACCGGGCTGCGGCAGACGTCCCTCACGGACGGCCTGGGCCACACCACCCGGTACCTCGTCAACGACCGGGTCCAGGTCGTCGGGGAGATCGACCCGCTCGGCGCGGTCGTCCGCTCCGAGTACGACGTGCACAACCGGCTCCTGTCCCGCACCGATCCGCTCGGCCACGTCACCCGCTTCACCTACGACGAGGCGGGCCGGCCGATCGAGGTGGTCAGGCCCGACGGCCGCCGGCTGACCGCCGAGTACGACGCGCTGGGCCTGCCGGTCCGGGTCCGCGGCGCGGACGGCACGGTGGTGCGCCAGACGTACGACGGACACGGCAACCGCACCTCGGTCACCGACTCCGCCGGGGCCACGACCCGTTTCGCGTACGACCCGGACGGCCACCTCGTCTCGGTCACCGACGCGCTCGGCCACGCGACCACCCTGCGGTGCGACCGCGCCGGCCTCCCGGTGGCGATCACCGACCCGCTCGGCGCGACGACCCGCTGGGAACGCGACGCCTTCGGCCGCCCGGTCACCCTCACCGACCCGCTCGGCTCGGTGACACGCCTGCACTGGACGGTCGAGGGCAGGCTGTCCCGGCGCACCGAACCGGACGGCACGGAGCAGTCGTGGACGTACGACGGGGAGGGCAACTGCCTGACGCACACGGACGCGCTGGGCGGCACGACCACCTTCACGTACACGGACTTCGACCTCCTGACGTCCCGGACGGGCCCCGACGGGGTGCGCCACGAGTTCTCCCACGACACGAACCTCCGGCTGACGCGGGTGACCAACCCGCAGGGCCTGACGTGGGACTACACGTACGACGCGGCCGGCCGGCCGTGTTCCGAAACGGACTTCGACGGCCGCACGCTGAGCTATGCCTACGACGCGGCGGGACGGCTGGCCTCCCGTACCAACGGCATGGGTCAGACCATCCACTTCGAGCGTGATGCTCTTGGCCGGATCGTCCGCAAGGACGCCGAGGGCGCGGTCAGCACCTACGAGTACGACATCTTCGACGAACTGGCGGTGGCGACGAGCCCGGACGCGCGTCTGGAGCGGATCCGCGACCGCCACGGGCGTCTGAGGTCGGAGACGGTCAACGGCCGGACGTTGTCGTACACGTACGACAAGCTGGGCCGCCGGGTGGGGAGAACGACGCCAGGCGGCTCGGTCAGCGCCTGGACGTACGACGCCGCCGGGCGCAGGTCAGGGCTCGCCGCATCAGATCGCTCGCTCGCCTTCACCTTCGACCCCCTCGGGCGGGAGGTGGGGCGTACGGTCGCCGGTTTCGTGTCGCTGACATCGTCGTACGACACGTCGGGCCGACTCTCGACTCAGGACGTGATGTCCCGCGGCACCCGTCTTCAGCACCGAGCCTACGAATACCGCCCCGACGGAGGGCTGATCTCCGTAACCGATGATCTCGCAGGCACACGACGCTTCGACCTGGACGATGGAGGCCGGGTCACCGCTGTTGACGCCGACGGCTGGAGCGAGCGGTACGCCTACGACGCCGCCGGCAACCAGACGGAGGCCACGTGGCCCGCCTCCCACCCGGGACAGGACGTCCTCGGCACGCGTACCTACAGCGGCAACCGCATCACCCGCGCGGGCAGCGTCCGCTACGAGCACGACGCCCAGGGCCGTGTCGTCCTGCGTCAGAGGACCCGCCTCTCCCGCAAGCCGGACACCTGGCGGTACGAGTGGGACGCGGAAGACCGGCTGACGTCGGTGACCACGCCGGACGGCACGCTCTGGCGCTATTCCTACGACCCCGTGGGCCGTCGCACATCCAAGTGCTCCGTACTGGAGACCGTCCATTTCACCTGGGACGGCGCGACCCTCTGCGAGCAGGCCGCAGCAAATGTCGTGGTCACCTGGGACCACGCGGGGCTACGCCCTCTCGCCCAGAGAGAACGCCGCACGGACACGGACGACGAACGCTTCTTCGCCATCGTCACCGACCTGATCGGCACCCCCACCGAACTCGTCGACGAAGAAGGCAACCTGGCCTGGCGCACCCGCACGACCCTCTGGGGCACGACGACCTGGAACCGCGACGCCACGGCGTACACCCCGCTCCGCTTCCCGGGCCAGTACTTCGACCCCGAATCGGGACTCCACTACAACTACTTCCGCTACTACGACCCGGCATCGGCTCGGTACCTGAGCCAGGATCCACTGGGGCTGGGCCCTGCCCCCAATCCAGCGACGTACGTCCACAACCCGCACATGTGGACCGACCCGCTGGGACTGGCACCCGGTGACTGCCCTTCGGGTAAAAAGGCTGGTCGCAACCTGGCCGAGGCCAAGGCAACCGCGTTGCGTGACGCGGGAATTCCCGCAGGTGCCGAACCGCTTGAGGTCGACGATTTCGTGCCGGCAACGACGCCGGAGTGGCAAGGCTCCAAGCAGTTGATGGACGAGAACCATCAGCCGATCTATTACCGGGAGGAGGTGTACGAGCATCCCAACGGACAGGATCTCATCGTGTTCCAGGATCACTGGTTCGGACACCAGAAGCCCGGCGAACCCGGATATCAGCCCTCGCATGTGCATGTTCGACCTTACGAGGACACCCGCAATGGCCAGGTACCCGGAGCTGAGGAACACTACTACTATGACCGGTGACATCACTTGGGTTAATTCCCATGACCTCCTGGACCTGTACGGCCGGCTCCCGCCTCTGGGATCGCTTGATCTGCGTTCCGTCAATCTCAGTTGGCAAGGCCCGACAGTCACCCTTCGCGTGGACCTGCCGACGTTCCCGTCGACGGTTCCTCCGGAATGGAAGGATGCGGATGTCGACACGATCCAGTGCCACTTGCAGTTTCTCGCGGTGGAGGACTTTTCCCTGGCGCTGTGGGAGCCCCCCGTCCGCTCCGCTTCTCTCCGGGCACAGGCTCTTGATACGGCAGACCGCCGAATCCACGTGCGAGTGACTGGAGCACGGGTAGCCCTCGATTTCACCAGTACCGAAGCCGTCAAGGTGGGGCATGTCAGCGCCTTCAAGATCGGCCCCGACGGAAGTGACGAGGGGCGCCACTTGTTTGTGCGACGGCTCGACAGGATGCGCCACGAGTCCATCCCGAGCACCGAGGAGAGGACTTTCTATGGGCGCATCTGACTGGACGGTGTTCTTCAGTTCGGCCGAGGTTCTGGTCGATGCATACGAGTCACCGCCCCCTCTGAGCGAATGCACGATCGTCTATGCTCAGATCGATGAAAGAGATGCTTCATTGACGCTGTCGTGCGAGACGTCGGTTCTTCCTTCGAACCCTCCTGCCGAATGGGCTGGAACGGACTACAACACCGTGGAGTTCTTCCTGAAGTTCTCCGGCGTGGCAGACCTCCGCATCAGCGGCTGGGACTGGACCGTCCGGGACGCGGAGATCGCTCTGAGCCGTTGTGCGGAGGGTGTCAGGGTGTCTGTCGTGTCGGCGAGTTCGCGCCTCGATCTCGTGGCGGCACAGGCATGCGTACTTCGGATGCGTTCCTATCTCGCCGCGCGGGAGTGACCACGCGCGAGGTCCGGTGCACCGCCCAGCCCCGGCGCGGGGCCGTGAACCGGCTTACCGGAAGCGGGGGTTCGGTGGGGGTGACCGTCCCCATAAGGAATGTGAGAGATAAAGGAACCGGGCCAAGCCCCACCCCTCCTCCCCCGGCTCGGCGTGGCGATCACTCTCGCGGGTGAAAAACACCAACTCGGCTGGCTTTGGGGCGGGTTGCTTGATCTACGCTCAGCGCGACAGACCACCTCACCGCTGACATGCGTCGGCCCCCGCCGGGAGTGCGAATCCCAGTGCGGGGGCCTGACCATCAAAGGAAGTAAGCCCCTTCCCGATGGATAACCAAGACCCTAGCGCGCGACCGCACGCCCAGTCCCGTACCGGCGGGAAAAACCACCCCTCCCGGGGGACCCGCGCCGCCGCGGGCGGGGGCGTCGTTCACGACAACTCCCGCCACACCACCCGCTTCACGGTGATCGGCAACCACCTCGCCCAGCACAGCGAGCTGTCGCTGCTCGCGATCGGCCTGGCCGTTCACATCCAGTCGCTGCGCAGCGGCGCCAAGGTCGACATCGACACCCTGGCCGCCCGCTTCCCCGAGGGGAGGATCCGGATCGCGGCCGCCCTGCGTGAGCTGGAGGCGCACGGTTATCTGCGCCGCACCCGGGTGCGTACCGCCGGGGGGCACATGGTCACCCGCACGGTGTCGTGCAACCAGCCCGGCCGGAGCGGGGCTCCGGAGGAGCCGAGGCCCCGGCCCCGGGGCGGCGCCGACAAGCCCGTACGCCGCCGCGCGCTGCCCGCCGTCCCGTCGCCCGCGTACCCCGCTCCCGACCTCCTCCGGACCGCCCTCGGGGTGCTCTCCGGCCTCCGCCGCGACGATCCCCGCCTGCTGCTCTCCGCCACGGACGCCGAGCACCTGGTCCCGGGCGTCGCCGCGTGGCTGGAGCGCGACCTGACGCCCGAGGAGGTCCAGCGCGCCCTGACCAGCGGGCTGCCGAGGGAGCCGCTGCACCGCCCGGCGGCCCTGCTCGCCCACCGCCTCACCGCCCAGCTGCCGCCCCTGCCGCCGTTCCGGGCACCGGACGGACCGCCGGCCGTCCGGCACCCGCTCCAGAACTGCGACGTCTGCGACCGCGCCTTCCGCGGCCCGGAGCCAGGCACCTGCGGGGCGTGCGCGGGCGGGCTGTGACATGCCGAAGGGCCCGGGATCCGAAGATCCCGGGCCCTTGCGGAGAAGCGGGGCCTACTTGTCCGCGACCGGCTTGCGCAGCTGGATGTTCAGCTCGCGCAGGCGGGCCTCCTCCAGCTCGGTCGGCGCGCCCATCATCAGGTCCTGGGCGTTGCCGTTGAGCGGGAAGGCGATCGTCTCGCGGATGTTGGGCTCGTCGGCGAGGAGCATCACGATGCGGTCGACGCCCGGGGCGATGCCGCCGTGCGGCGGGGCGCCGTACTGGAAGGCGCGGAGCATGCCGGCGAACTCGGTCTCGACGGTTTCGCGGGAGTAGCCGGCGATCTCGAACGCCTTGAACATGATGTCCGGCTCGTGGTTCCGGATGGCGCCCGAGGACAGCTCGATGCCGTTGCAGACGATGTCGTACTGCCAGCCGAGGATGTCCA
Source organism: Streptomyces sp. NPDC015131 (assembly GCF_043079975.1). Taxonomy (NCBI): domain Bacteria; kingdom Bacillati; phylum Actinomycetota; class Actinomycetes; order Kitasatosporales; family Streptomycetaceae; genus Streptomyces; species Streptomyces sp. NPDC015131. Next base: position 338,842 of record NZ_JBIBVB010000005.1, read on the forward strand.
GCGGGTCCTGGGTCTCCAGGGCCTCCAGGCCGCCCTGCGGCATCGAGAAGGGGTTGTGCGAGAAGTCGATCTTGCCGGTCTCCTCGTCCTTCTCGTACATCGGGAAGTCCACGATCCACGCGAAGCGGAAGACGTTCTCCTCGAACCGGCCGGCGCGCTTGGCGGCCTCGACCCGGACCGGGCCCATGATCTTGGAGACCTCGTCGAACTCGCCCGCGCCGAAGAACACGGCGTGGCCGGGCTCCAGGCCGAGGCGCTCGGTGAGGACCTTGACGTTCTCCTCGGTGAGGAACTTGGCGATCGGGCCGGTCAGCGCGTTGCCCTCGCCGACGCGGACCCAGGCCAGGCCCTTGGCGCCGAGGGAGACGGCGTAGTCGCCGAGGCCGTCGAAGAACTTGCGCGGCTGGTCACCGGTGTCCGGCACCGCCAGGGCGCGGACGTGCTTGCCGGCGAACGCCTTGAACTCGGAGTTCGCGAAGACGTCCGTGATGTCGACGAGCTCCAGGTCGGTGCGGAGGTCCGGCTTGTCGTTGCCGTACTTGAGCATCGACTCGCGGAACGGGATCCGCGGGAAGGGGGAGGTGACATGGCGGCCGCCGCCGAACTCCTCGAAGAGCTCGGTCATCAGCTTCTCGATCGGCTGGAAGACGTCCTCCTGCTCGACGAAGCTCATCTCGACGTCGAGCTGGTAGAACTCGCCCGGCGAGCGGTCGGCGCGGGCGTCCTCGTCGCGGAAGCAGGGCGCGATCTGGAAGTACCGGTCGAAGCCGGAGATCATCAGCAGCTGCTTGAACTGCTGCGGGGCCTGCGGCAGCGCGTAGAACTTGCCCGGGTTCAGGCGGGACGGGACGACGAAGTCGCGGGCGCCCTCGGGAGAGGTCGCGGTGAGGATCGGCGTGGCCATCTCGTTGAAGCCGAGGGCGACCATCTTGGAGCGGATGGCCGCGATCACGGCGCTGCGCAGCATGATGTTGCGGTGCATGCGCTCGCGGCGCAGGTCGAGGAAGCGGTACTCCAGGCGCCGCTCCTCGTTGACGCCGTCGTCCGCGTTGATCGTGAACGGCAGCGGGGCGGAGGCACCCAGCACCTCGACGTCGGCGACCTCGACCTCGACCTCGCCGGTGGGGAGGTCGGCGTTGATGTTCTCCGCGCCGCGCGAGACGACCTTGCCGTCGATGCGGACGACGGACTCCTTGGTCTGCCGGTCGAGCGTCTCGTACGCGGCGGTGCCGGGACGGGCGACGAGCTGGGTGATCCCGTAGTGGTCGCGCAGATCGATGAAGAGGATGCCGCCCAGGTCGCGCCGATTGTGCAGCCAGCCACTCAGCCGGACGTCGGTGCCGACGTCAGAGGCGCGGAGCTCGCCGCAGGTGTGGGACCTGTACCGATGCATCGTCGTTCATCCAGTCTTCGCGGATCGGGGGGCTTGTTTCACGTGAAACGCAGCCCCCAGAGTACCGGGCCGCTCACGGTCGGACTCCGAGCCGCCCAGGGGCTCGGTGGCGGGTGATCCGTCCGTCTTCTTAGAGTGGGGCAATGCGCACCGAGGACGTCCTGGCCGCCATCGCGACCGGCCTGTGGCGCTGGGACAACGCATCCGGGATCGTCACGCTCGACGCGGAGGCCGCCCGGCTGCTCGGGCTGCCCGCTGAGCCGGTGGAGCTGACCGAGGCCGCCGTGCGCTCCCGGTTCCACCCCGTCGACTGGAACGAGATCGACGGGACGGTGAACCTCGCCGTCGCGGAGGGCACCCTCGCCGAGGCCCGGCTGCGGATCATGGACGAGAGCGGCCGGGTGATCCGTACCGTACGCAGCCGGTCCAAGCCCTTCGTGGAGGGCAACAGCTACCAGCTGGTCGGCACCATCCAGGAGGTCGCCGAGCCGCAGCCGGGCACCGCCGCCCGTACGCCGGTCACGGGCGACTGGCGCCGGTCGCGGGAGGCGTTCCTGCTGGACGCGGGGCGGGCGCTGGCGGAGGCGCGGTCCACGGCCGAGGTGCTGCGGGTGGCGGCGTCGCTGTCGATGCCCGGCTTCTCGCCGGACGGGCTCGCGGTCTTCGGTGTCTCGGGCGACCGTATGACGATCATCGGGCACCACGGGCACCACCCCGGCGACGACGGGCCCTTCTCCGACATGCTCCTGGACACCGACTACCCGGCGGCGGAGGTGGTGCGGACCGGGCGGGCGATCTACCTGCCGACCCCGGAGGAGTACCGGGACCGCTACCCGGCGACATGGCCGCTGGCGCAGCGCTTCGGCCGGGAGTCGTGGGCGTTCCTGCCGCTGATCGTGGCGGGGCGGACGATGGGCGCCTGGATGGCGGCGTTCACCTATCCGGTGTCGTTCACGCCGGACGAGCGGTCCGTGCTGACGACCGTGGCGCGGATGCTGGCGCAGGCGCTGGCCCGCGCGGGGGTCGCCGAGTCGGAGCGGGAGCTGTCGCTGGGCCTCCAGCGCACGATGATGCCGGTGCTGGGGCCGGCGATTCCCGGCATGGAGGTGGCCGCGCGGTACGTCCCGACCGGCGGCGGGCTCCAGGTCGGCGGCGACTGGTACGACATGATCCAGCTGCCCGGCGGGCGGATCGCGCTGGTGATCGGCGATGTGCAGGGGCACGACGTGCGGGCGGCCGGGCTGATGGGCCAGCTGCGGATCGCCCTGCGCGCGTACGCCTCGGAGGGCCACCGCCCCGACGCGGTCCTCTCCCGCGCCTCGCGCTTCCTCTACGGGATCACCGACGGGGCGGAGGGCGACCACGGTGCGGCCCGCTTCGCGACGTGCCTGTACCTGGAGGTGGACCCGGCCACCGGGACCCTCGACATCGCGCGGGCGGGCCACCCCGACCCGGCGATCCGGATGGCGGACGGCACGGTGATGCAGCGGCCCACCGAGGGCGGCCTGCCGCTGGGCATCGTCCCGGACACCGACTACCCGACGACCCGGCTCACCCTGGAGCCCGGCGAGACGCTGATGATCTGCACCGACGGGCTGCTGGAGACCGGTGGGCACGACCTGGAGACCGGCTGGGCCCGGATCCGGTCCCTGCTGGAGCGGCACGACGCCGAGGGCGAGTCGCTGGAGGTGCTGGCCGACAGCCTGGTGCAGGCGGTGCACGGCCCCGGTTCGCACCACACGACCGGTCCGCTCGCCGACCGCCGCGAGGACGACATCGCGGTGCTGCTGCTGTCCCGGACGGGTGCCCCGCTGCGTACGGCGGCGGCGCGGCGCACCGCGCTGACGATCGCCCAGGCGGAGCCGGAGCGGATCGCGGCGGCCCGGCAGCACCTGCGGGAGCTGCTGCACGACTGGGCGGACCCGGAGCAGGTCGACTCGGCGGTGCTGATGGTGTCGGAGATGGTCACCAACGTGCTGGTGCACACCGACGGGGACGCGCTGCTGGTCGCGGAGGCCACCGGGGACCACGGCAAGCGGCGGCTGCGGGTCGAGGTGGCGGACGCCAGCGACGAGCTGCCGCACCGCCGCCGCCCCGGCGAGATGGCCTCGTCCGGGCGGGGGCTGATCCTGATGGAGATGCTGGCGCACGAGTGGGGCGTGGACCCGCGCGGCGAGGGCAAGTCGATCTGGTTCGAGCTGCACGAGGAGCGGGACGGCGACGCCTTCCAGGGCGTCGCCTTCTAGCGCGGGTTCGGGGGGCTCCCGGCCCGGGGCCTTGGTGCTCGGGGCTCCCGGGTGGGCACGGGGCCTCTTGGCGGTGCTCGGGGCTCCCGGGTGAGCCGGGTCTCCTACGGCGCCGCCTTCCGGGCCGCATGCGCCTCCGTCCCGGCGGCCTGCGGTCCGTGGGTGATCCGCAGCTTCGACTGGCCGTGCGGGAGGTGCTCCCAGTCGTCCATGAACCGGGCGGTCAGGCCGTGCTCGCCGGCCAGCCGGACCAGCGTGTCGGTGCGGTAGTAGAAGTCCTCGCCCAGCACCTGGTGCTCCTGGCCCTCCGTACGGTCGAAGGTGAAGTCGAAGAACCCGCCGGGCGCCAGTACGCGGCCGACGTGCGCCAGGCACTCGTCGAGGACGCGCAGGGGCGAGTGGGAGAACACGCTGTGCGCGTGCACCACGGTGAACGCGGCGTCGGGCAGGAAGTCCAGCCGCAGGTCGTCGACGGGGGTGAGGTACGGCAGCTTGCGCTGGAGCCCGTACCGTACGACGGTCTTCTTGGCCTCCACGAGGATGTCGGGCGAGATGTCGATGCCGTAGTAGTGGCCCGGCTCCAGGTGCTCGATGAAGCGCCACCCGGCGCGGAGGTTGCCGCAGCCGATCTCCAGCATCCGATCGCCGGGCCGCAGGCCGTGCCCGACGAGGTAGTCGTACTGCATCTGCCCGACCGCCAGCCAGCGCGCGTGCGACGGTACGCCGCCGACGGCCGCCTCCGGGCTGCGCGCGGTGTCGGAGGCCATGACGGCGCGGTAGTACGCGACGTGGTCGTCGCCGTGGCGGAGGCGGAGCCGGGCGTTGCGGGCGGCGCGGCGCAGGTGGGGCACCACCCGCTGGGGGTGGGTGAGGGCGTAGCGGATCTGGTGGCCGAGGCGGGAGCGGTTCCTCAGCAGGCGTGCGTCGGGCGGGGTCTGGTGCTGCATGACGGCCTCCGTACTCACCGGGCCCCCCGGCGCGGATGCTAGCCGGGACGGGGGCGTCCGGGCGGGGGGACACGGCCTATGCCGCGCCCCCGGCCGCGTACAGCTTGCGGAGTTCGCCCGCGACGCCGAAGGCGGCGGCGGTGAGCGGGACCGCGAGCAGCATGCCGAGGATGCCCGCGAGGGACGCCCCGGCGGTGATGGCGAGCATCACGACGGCCGGGTGCATCTGGACCGTACGGCTCTGGATCATGGGCTGGAGCAGGTGGCCCTCGATGAGCTGTACGGCGAGGACGACGCCGACCGCCCAGAGCGCGATGGCGACGCCCCGGTCGGCGAGCGCGACGAGCACGGCGACCGCCCCGGAGAGGAACGCGCCGAGGTACGGGATGTACGCGCCGACGAAGACCAGCGCGCCGAGCCCCACGGCGCCGGGCACGCGCAGGACGAGCAGCCCGGCCGTGATGAGGAGGGCGTCGATCAGCGCGATGAACGTGGTGCCGCGCATGAAGCCCTCCACGGCCCCGAAGGCGCGGCGGGCCATGGCCTCGGCGTGGTCGGCGCCGCCGCGCGGCACGAGGGAGCGCAGCCCGGCGAGGGCGCGGCCGGAGTCCCGGAGGAAGAAGAAGACCAGGAACAGGGCGAGGACGGCCATGGCGATCACCTCGCCGACGACGCTGAGCCCGCTGATGACCCCGGACGCGGCGGTCCCGCCGAACTTCCCGAGCAGTTCCCTGGCGTTGCCGGCCAGGTCGTCGAGGGAGGTGCCGGCGGCGCCGAAGTGCCGGGTGAGGTCGTCGGCGGCGCGGCGCAGCGAGGTGACGATCTGCTCGCCGTTGTCGATGAGCGCGGCGACCACGATGTAGGTGGCGCCGCCGACGACGGCGACGACGGCCGTGCAGGTCAGGCCGGCGGCCAGGGAGCGCTGCACCTTCATGGCGACCAGCCGCCGGTGGAGCGGCCCGAGCAGGGCGGTCCCGAGCAGGGCGAGCAGGACGGGGGTGACGACGGTCCGGAAGGTGACGCACAGCCAGATGCCGACCGCCGCCACCCCGGTGACGAGCAGGGCGACGACGCACCAGGCGGCGAGCCGCCGGACGGGCTCGGGGAGCGAGTGCACCCCTCCACGGCATCACGCGTGGCCGGGGCCCGCCCGTGGGCGGGCCCCGGCCGGGTGACGTGCCGTCAGCCGGTCTCGACGCCGGTCTCGCCCATGCCGTGCACGGCGGGGATGCGGCCGAGCCGGCCGGCCTGGAAGTCGTCGAAGGCCTGCTGGAGCTCGGCGCGGGTGTTCATGACGAACGGCCCGTAGTGCGCCATGGGCTCCCGGATGGGCCGGCCGCCGAGCAGGACGATCTCCAGGTCGGGGGTGTGCCCGTCCTGCTTGTCGTCGGCCCGGACGGTCAGCGAGCCGCCGTCGCCGAAGACGGCCGTCTGGCCCAGGTGGACGGGGCGGCGCTCGGTGCCGACGGTGCCGCGCCCGGCCAGGACGTACGCCAGGCCGTTGAAGTCGGGGCGCCAGGGGAGCGTGACCTCGGCGCCGGGGCGCAGCGTGGCGTGGATCATGGTGATGGGGGTGTGGGTGATGCCGGGGCCCTCGTGGCCGTCCAGCTCGCCGGCGATGACGCGGAGCAGGGCGCCGCCGTCGGGGGAGGTGAGGAGCTGGACCTGGCCGCCGCGGATGTCCTGGTAGCGGGGGTCCATCATCTTGTCCTTGGCGGGCAGGTTCACCCACAGCTGGAGGCCGTGGAAGAGGCCGCCGGACGCGACGAGGTTCTCCGGCGGGGCCTCGATGTGCAGGAGGCCGGAGCCGGCGGTCATCCACTGGGTGTCGCCGTTGCGGATGGTGCCCCCGCCGCCGTTGCTGTCCTGGTGGACGAAGGTGCCGTCGATCAGGTAGGTGACGGTCTCGAAGCCGCGGTGCGGGTGCCAGGGCGTGCCCTTGGCCTCGCCGACGCCGTACTCCACCTCGCCCATCTGGTCCATCATGATGAACGGGTCGAGGTGGCGGTAGTGGATGCCGGCGAACGCGCGGCGCACCGGGAAGCCCTCCCCCTCGAAGCCGGCGGGCGCGGTGGTGACGCCCAGCACCGGGCGCGGCACGGCACCGGCGGGCGCGGCGACGCGCGGCAGGGTGAGCGGGTTCTCTACGGTCACGGCAGGCATGGCGGGTCCTCCTCGGGGGCGGCGTGCTCCCACTTTAGTTGAAGGATGAACTTCTTGCCAGCAGAACACCTCCTCCCGGCTTCCCATTCCCGCCGCGACCGCACACCGCGGCCGGCACCCCGCGACCGCACACCGCTGCCGGCACCCCGCGACCGCGTACGGAGCCGCCCGCGGCCCGGGGCACGCGGGCACAAGAAAGGCCGCCACCCCCGGTGCGTCCCGGGATGCGGCGGCCGGCCGGTGCGGCGGCGTCAGCCGTACATCCGCCGCATGGCGAAGTCGACCATCTGCTCCACGGCCTTGGCGTCGAAGACCATCCGGTGGTCGCCCTCCATGTCGAGCACGAAGCCGTACCCGGTGGGGAGCAGGTCGATCACCTCGGCGCCGGTGATCACGAAGTACTTGGACTCCTTGCCCGCGTACCGCCGCAGCTCCTTGAGCGAGGTGAACATCGGGATGACCGGCTGCTGAGTGTTGTGCAGCGCCAGGAATCCGGGGTTGTCGCCGCGCGGGCAGTAGACCTTCGAGGTGGCGAAGATCTGCTGGAAGTCCTCGGCCGACAGGGACCCCGTGGTGAACGCCCGCACCGCGTCCGCGAGCGAGGGCGGCGACGGCTCGGGGTACAGCGGCGGCTGCTGCGCGTACCCCTGCTGGGGCGGGGCGTACTGCTGCTGGGCACCCTGGTTCTGGTCGTAGCCGTACATGGCGCCCAGCCTACCGAGCGCCACCCCGCGCCGGGCGCCCGCCGACCGCCTTCCGCCATCGACCGCGCAGGGCGTGACACGTCACAGATCGGCCGAAAGGGTTGCTCTTATTACCGACGGGTAGCATCATCGTAGCTACTAGCTGGTACGTGTACGAGGATTCCGCCTCCCCGAGCCTTACGGAGCCGTCGCCATGGGGCACTACAAGTCGAATCTCCGCGACATCGAGTTCAACCTCTTCGAGGTCCTCGGGCGCGACAAGGTGTACGGCACCGGTCCGTTCGAGGAGATGGACGTCGACACCGCCAAGAGCGTCCTGGACGAGATGCGCCGTCTCGCCGAGAACGACTTCGCCGCGTCCTTCGCCGACATCGACCGGAACCCCCCGGTCTTCGACCCCGAGACCAACACCGCCCCGATCCCGGAGACCTTCAAGAAGTCCTTCCAGGCCTTCATGGACTCCGAGTACTGGCGGCTCGGCCTGCCCGAGGAGATCGGCGGCACCACCTCGCCCCGCTCCCTGATCTGGGCGTACGCCGAGCTGATCCTCGGGTCGAACCCCGCGATATGGATGTACTCCTCGGGTCCGGCCTTCGCCGGCATCCTCTTCGAGGAGGGCACCGAGGCGCAGAAGAAGGCCGCCGCGGTCGCCGTCGAGAAGCAGTGGGGCTCCACCATGGTCCTCACCGAGCCCGACGCCGGCTCGGACGTGGGCGCCGGCCGCACCCGGGCCGTGCAGCAGGAGGACGGCACCTGGCACATCGAGGGCGTGAAGCGCTTCATCACCTCCGGTGAGCACGACATGGCGGAGAACATCCTCCACTACGTGCTGGCCCGCCCCGAGGGCGCCGGCCCCGGCACCAAGGGCCTGTCGCTCTTCCTCGTCCCCAAGTACGAGTTCGACTGGGAGACCGGTGAGCTGGGCGCGCGCAACGGCGTCTACGCCACCAACGTCGAGCACAAGATGGGCCTCAAGGCGTCCAACACCTGCGAGATGACCTTCGGCGACAAGCACCCCGCCAAGGGCTGGCTGATCGGCGACAAGCACGACGGCATCCGCCAGATGTTCCGCATCATCGAGTTCGCCCGGATGATGGTCGGCACGAAGGCGATCGCCACCCTCTCCACCGGCTACCTCAACGCGCTGGAGTACGCCAAGGAGCGCGTCCAGGGCACCGACCTGGCGAACTTCATGGACAAGACCGCGCCGAAGGTCACCATCACGCACCACCCCGACGTCCGCCGCTCGCTGATGACGCAGAAGGCGTACGCCGAGGGCATGCGCGCCCTCGTCATGTACACCGCCGCGATCCAGGACGAGATCCAGGTCAAGGAGGCGGCCGGCGAGGACGCCAAGGCCCTGATCGGCCTCAACGACCTCCTCCTGCCGATCGTCAAGGGCTACGGCTCCGAGCGCTCCTACGAGCAGCTCGCCCAGTCGCTCCAGACCTTCGGCGGCTCCGGGTACCTCCAGGAGTACCCGATCGAGCAGTACATCCGGGACGCCAAGATCGACACCCTCTACGAGGGCACCACCGCGATCCAGGGCCAGGACTACTTCTTCCGGAAGATCGTCCGCGACCAGGGCGCCTCGCTGAACGCCCTGTCCGAGGAGATCAAGAAGTTCCTGGCGGTCGGCACCGGCGGCGAGGAGCTGGCCCCGGCCCGCGACGCGCTCGCCAAGGCGGCCGTGGACCTCGAGGCCATCGTCGGCAAGATGCTGACCGACCTCACCGCCACCGGTGAGGACGTCAAGAACATCTACAAGGTCGGTCTCAACAGCACCCACCTCCTGATGGCGTCGGGCGACGTGGTCGTCGGCTACCTGCTGCTGCGCGGTGCCGCCGTGGCGGCCGAGAAGCTGGAGACCGCGTCCGCCAAGGACGTGGCCTTCTACCAGGGCAAGATCGCGGCCGCGAAGTTCTTCGCGGCGAACGTCCTGCCGGGCGTCGCCACCCAGCGCGCCATCGCCGAGGGCGTCGACAACTCGCTGATGGAGCTGGACGAGGCCGCGTTCTAGCCGGCCCCGGCGGGGCCGCGGTCCCGTCCGCGAGCCGGACGGGGCCTCCGTCCCGTCCGCGCTCCCGCCCGCGCGCCGGTCCCGCTCCGGGCCGCGCGCCGGTCCGCGCCGACGGCGCCGTACGCACAGGCGGTGCCGAAGGACCCTGGCGGCCCGCCTCCCGACCCCCCGGGAGGCGGGCCGCTGTCGTGCGGCGGGCGCCGTCACACCCCCGCCGCGGCCCCGGGCGGCCGGCCCCGGGCACGCGCACGCACGCCCCGCGCCCCAGGCCGGCCCGGACGGTCACCGCGCCGGGCTCACCCGGCGCGGCAGACCGAGAAGTGCGCCACCCGGCACGTGCGCGACGACGACGGACCATGCAGCCGCACCGCCGTACCGTCCCCCGCGACATACCACCGCTCGGCGCGCGGGACCGCCGCCACGGGGCGCTCCCCCGGCTCGATCGCCACCCAGCGGCCGTGCACCGTGCGGTGCCAGCGGGCCGGCGAGCCGCAGCGGCGGCAGGTCGTCAGCGCCCCGACACGCGGCGGGCGCGGGGCCGGCACCGCCCCGGCACCCGCCGGGCGCGGCGGCGGTATCGGCGGGCCCGGCTCCCCGGACGTCCGCAACGAGGCCGTCATCACCCGCAGGACGTCCCCGAGGCGCACCGGGTCCCGGTCCGGGGCCCCCGTCGCCGCCGTCGCGCACGCCGCGCAGAGCGGCATCCCCAGCCGCGCGCTCCACTCGGCCCCCGGTGTCCCGCAAGCGGCGCAGACGGGCGGAGCGGGCGTGGTCGTCATGGTCACCAGTGCACCTCCGGTCACGACCGGCGGGTCGGCGGACTGCCGTCCCACCACGTCTCCCGATCGTCGCAGCCACCACTGACAACGGCCCCCGCACGGGAGTTACGGCCGGACGACGCGCCCGTAAAGTGAAGGCCATGAGCAGCTCACCCCCCCGCTTCGACCGCGGCCACACCGACGACCTCATGACCTTCCTGGCGGCGTCGCCGACGCCGTACCACGCCGTGGCCAACGCCGGTGACCGGCTGGAGAAGGCCGGTTTCCGCCGCCTCGACGAGACCGCGGCCTGGGACGGCACCAGCGGCGGCAAGTACGTCGTGCGCGGCGGCGCGATCATCGCCTGGTACGTCCCGGAGGGCGCCGCCCCGCACACCCCGTTCCGGATCGTCGGCGCCCACACCGACTCGCCCAACCTCCGGGTCAAGCCGCAGCCCGACATGGGCGCCCACGGCTGGCGGCAGGTCGCCGTCGAGACGTACGGCGGGACCCTGCTCAACACCTGGCTCGACCGCGACCTCGGGCTGTCCGGCCGGCTGACCCTGCGCGACGGCGGCCACCGGCTGGTGAGCGTCGACCGGCCGCTGCTGCGCGTACCGCAGCTGGCGATCCACCTCGACCGGCAGGCCAACGAGGGCCTCAAGCTGGACCGCCAGCGCCACATGCAGCCGATCTGGGGGCTGGGCGACGACGTCCGCGAGGGCGACCTGATCCGCTTCGTCGCCGCGGAGGCCGACGTCGACGCCGCCGACGTCGCCGGCTGGGACCTGATGGTGCACGCCCTGGAGGCGCCCGCCTACCTCGGCCGGGACCGCGAGCTGCTGGCCGGCCCCCGCATGGACAACCTGCTCTCGGTGCACGCGGCCACCGCCGCCCTCACCGCCGTCGCGGGCGCCGGAGAACCGGAGTTCATCCCCGTCCTCGCCGCCTTCGACCACGAGGAGAACGGCTCCGAGTCCGACACCGGCGCCCAGGGCCCCCTCCTCGGCGGCGTCCTGGAGCGCTCCGTCTTCGCCCGCGGCGGCACCTACGAGGACCGGGCGCGCGCCTTCGCCGGCACCGTCTGCCTCTCCTCCGACACCGGCCACGCCGTGCACCCCAACTACGCGGAGCGGCACGACCCCACGCACCACCCCCGCGCGGGCGGCGGCCCCATCCTCAAGGTGAACGTCAACCAGCGGTACGCCACCGACGGCAGCGGCCGCGCCGTGTTCGCCGCCGCCTGCGAGGAGGCCGGCGTGCCGTGGCAGACGTTCGTGTCCAGCAACGACATGCCCTGCGGCACCACCATCGGCCCCATCACCGCCGCCCGGCACGGCATCCGCACCGTCGACATCGGCGTGGCGATCCTCTCGATGCACAGCGCCCGCGAACTGTGCGCCGCCGACGACCCGTACCTGCTGGCCAACACCCTCGTCGCGTTCCTGAAGTAGCCCTCCCCGCGTAGGTGTTGCGGGTCGGGGTACCCGCAACACCAACGCAGACGAGGAGGCGGGAATCATGGGCCTGGGTGGCTGCATCATTCTCATAGCGGTCGGGGCGATCCTCACCTTCGCGACCGACTGGGAAGCACAGGGCGTCAACCTCGACCTGGTGGGGCTGATCCTCATGGCGGTCGGCATCATCGGCGTCGCCACGTTCACCAGCATCGCCAGGCGCCGCCGCGCGGTCGTGCCGCCGGTGGCCCCGACGGTCGTCGACCCGGCGGACGAGCGCCGCTACTGAGCCCCGCGCGGCCGGCCCACGACGGCCGGCCGGCGGCGGGCGGACACGGCAGCGGGCGGCGGCCGGTCACGGCGAAACATTTGCGAAAGGCCGTGCCTGACACCGTGACGGCATGGTTCTGCTGGGACGACAGACGGCACTCGTACGCCACCGAGGTCCGGATCGGCGGGTGTTCTGGAGCGTGGTCGCCACCGCCGTGGTCCTGATGGGCGGCGGGGGCGGCTACGCCGTCGCCTCGTACGCCGAACGGCCCCCGTGGGCCGCCGACATCGCGTACGAGGCGGGCTTCCTGCACGGCAACCGCGTCCGCCACCACGACCTGACGGGCGAACAGGTCCGGTCGCTGCTCGACGGCGGCTGCGACCGCGCACGGGCCGAGGGCCGGGGCGGCCGCAAGGCGCGCCTCGACCCCGCCCTGTGGGTGGCCGGATGCCTGGACGGGGCGGCCGGGAAGCCGCCCCGCCACCAGGGCCTGGCCTACTGAGCCCGGCCCACCGAGTCCGGCCTACCGAGCCCGGACCACTGAGCCCGGCCTACTGAGCGGCGGGGTCCATCCCCGCGAGGATCAGCGGCAGACGGGCCGCCCCGGACGCCGTCACCCGCACCGGAACGCCCCAGTCCTGCTGGTGCACATGGCAGGCCGGGTACTCGTTCGCCGGGTCGTCGTCGCAGGACGCGGCCATCGCCGACACATGCAGCACGCCCTCGGTCACCGCCGGGTCCAGCGTCAGCTCCCGGGACAGCTCCGTGCCGGTGCCGCCGCCCGCGGCGAGCAGCTCCGGCGGCGTCGACGACACCAGCAGCCGCGTGGACGGCCCGTACCGCTCGTCCAGCTTCTGCCCGGCCGGCGCCTGGAAGACGACGTCCAGTCGCAGCGCGCCGGGCGCGACCTCGGTCGCCTCGCGCCGCGTGCGGTGCGCCACCGCGTCCACCCGTACCGCCTCCTCGGGAAGCCGCAGCCGGGTCAGCCGGTGCCGGGCCGACTCGACCACCACGATGTCGTCACCGGCGAGCACCGCGTCGCTCGGCTCGCGCAGATCGGTGGCGAGGGTGGTGACCTGGCCCGACGCCGGGTCGAAGCGGCGCAGGGCGTGGTTGTACGTGTCGCAGACGGCGACCGACCCGTCGGGCAGCGCGGTGACGCCCAGCGGATGCTGCAGCAGCGCTTGGCCGGCCTCCCCGTCCCGGTGCCCGAAGTCGAACAGGCCGGTGCCCACCGCGGTGTGCACGGCGCCCTCCGGATCCACCCACCGCAGGGCGCTGGTCTCGGAGTCGGCCACCCACAGCCGCTCACCGGCGGCGGCGAGCCCGGACGGCTGGGCGAACCACGCCTCACCGGCGGGGCCGTCCACGAGCCCCTCGTTCGTCGTCCCGGCCGCCACCCGCACGGTGCCCTTCTCCGGGGCGTACGCCCACAGCTGGTGGACGCCCGCCATGGCGATCCACACCTCGCCCCGCCACCAGGCCACGTCCCACGGCGACGACAGCGCCACCTCACGGGCCGGCCCGGCCGTGGCGGAACCCTGCCACCACTGCGCGCCCGTCCCGGCGAGCGTCCCCACCTCCCCGGTGCCGGGGTCCAGCACCCGCAGGGCGTGGTTCACCGTGTCGGCGACCACCACCCGCCCGTCCGACAGCAGGCACAGCCCCTGCGGCTCGCTGAACCGCGCCTCGTCCGCCTTCCCGTCGGCGAACCCGCGCTCACCGGTGCCGTACCGCCGCACCACGCTCTCCCCGTCGGCCGCCAGCTCCACCACCTGGTGCCGGGTGGTGTCCGTGACCAGCAGGTTGCCGCTCTCCAGCGCCAGCGCCTTGCCCGGGAAGCGCAGGTGCGTGGCCTCCGGCTCGGGCGGCACATAGGGCCCGTCGCCGCGCCGCAGGGTGCCCTTGGCCTCGTGCTCGGCCTCCAGCTCCGCCACCAGCGCCGCGATCGCCCCGGCATGCCCCTCCCCGGCGTGCTGCGCCACGACGTAGCCCTCGGGGTCGATCACCACGAGGGTGGGCCAGGCCCGGACGGCGTACTGCTTCCAGGTGGCCAGCTCGGGGTCGTCGAGGACGGGGTGGTGCACCCCGTACCGCTCGACGGCGTCGACGACGGCCTGGTGGTCGGCCTCGTGGACGAACTTCGGCGAGTGGACGCCGATGATCACGACGGTGTCCCGGTGCTTCTCCTCCAGCTCGCGCAGCTCGTCGAGGACGTGCAGGCAGTTGATGCAGCAGAAGGTCCAGAAGTCGAGGATCACCACACGCCCGCGCAGGCCGGCCAGGGTCAGCTCCTCACCCCCGGTGTTCAGCCAGCCGCCCTTGCCGATCAGCTCGGGGGCACGGACACGGACACGGCGCGGGGCTGGAGAAGCAGCGTTCATGCGTCAAGGGTGCCATCCGTACGCGGGACGCCCGGGACGCGGTGGGGGCGGCGGGGTACTCGTCCGGCATGAGATACCTGGTACGCGACAAGATCTTCGCCATCGGCGACGACTACTGGATCGAGGACGAGCACGGGCGGCAGGCCTTCCTGGTGGACGGGAAGGCGCTGCGGCTGCGCGACACGCTGGAGATGAAGGATCCGGCGGGGCGGGTGGTGGTGACGCTGCGGGCGAAGGTGCTGAGCCTGCGCGGGGCCATGACGGTCGAGCGGGACGGGGCGACGCTCGCCACCGTGCGGCGCAAGCGGCTGTCGCTGCTGCGCAACCACTACGTGGTCTCCCTGGCCGGGGACGCCGAGCTGGACGTGTCCGGGCGGGTGCTGGACCGGGAGTTCGAGGTGGCGCGGGGCGGGGAGGTGCTGGCCCGGATCTCGCGGAAGTGGCTGCGGGTGCGGGACACCTACGCCGTGGACGTCGTCCGGGAGGACCCCGCCGACGCGGCGCTGCTGATCGCGGTGGCGGTATGCGTGGTGCGGATGGCGGAGAAGGACTGAAGCCGCCCAGGTCCTCAGCGGGTGGGCCAGACCCTCAGCGGGTGGGCGGGGCGAGGCCCAGGACGCGGTCCTTGAGCGCGGGGAAGCGGTCCCGGGTGGTGGCCACCAGCTCCGGGTCGAGGTCCACCGTGAGGACCTCCTCCGCCGCGCCCGCCTCCGCGAGGACCTCGCCCCAGGGGTCGACGACCAGGCTGTGGCCCGCCTGCGGGACGCCGGCGTGGGTGCCGGCGGTGGCGCAGGCCAGGACGTACGCCTGGTTCTCGACGGCGCGGGCGCGGGACAGCAGGGTCCAGTGCTCGCGGCGGCGCTCGGGCCAGCCCGCCGAGACGACCAGGGCGAGCGCCCCGGCGTCGGTCAAGCTCCGGAACAGCTCGGGGAAGCGGAGGTCGTAGCAGGTGGCGAGGCCCAGCGGCAGACCGGGCACGGGCACGGTGACCGGCTCGTCGCCCGCCGCCATCAGCACGGCCTCGCCCTGGTCGAAGCCGAAGCGGTGGATCTTGCGGTACGAGCGGACCAGGTCGCCGTCCGGGGAGTAGACGAGCGCGGTGTTGAACAGGGCGCCGTCCGGGGCGCGTTCCACGATCGAGCCGGCGTGCAGCCAGACGGAGGCATCGGCGGCGGCCTTGGCCATGGCCCGGTGGGTGGGGCCGTCCAGCGGCTCGGCCTCGGCCTCGAAGACGTCGTACGAGAAGGCTCCCACCGTCCACAGTTCGGGCAGGATCACCAGGTCGGCGAGGCCGTCCTGACCGGCCACCAGGGAGGCGACACGGGCCCGCCGGGCGTCCGGGGACTCGTCCGGATCGACCGCGATCTGGAGCAACGAGGCGCGCACACTACCACCGTCCTGGCATTCGAGCCGTCAACACGGGCCTACGATCGTCACACGAAAGCACTGCCGGGGTGCCTCCGGGCAGCGTAACTTAACTGCCACAGCACCCAGCCCGCGTACGAACCGCCCGAGGGGTCCCGTGACCGTCCATCCCAGCCTCCAGCCCTACGCCGACGCCTGGACCCACTCCGTGGAAGCGATATCCGAGCTGGTGCAGCCACTGGTCGAGGGGGAGTGGAATCGCGCCACGCCCTGCCCCGGCTGGTCGGTGCGCGACATCGTGTCGCACATCATCGGCATGGAGTGCGAGATGCTCGGCGACCCGCGCCCGATCCACTCGCTGCCGCGCGATCTCTACCACGTACGCGGGGACTTCGCCCGCTACATGGAGGTGCAGGTCGACGTCCGGCGGCACCACACCGGCCCGGAGATGACGGCCGAGCTGGAGTACACGCTGATCCGCCGCGCCCGGCAGCTGCGCAACGAGAACCGGTCCCCCGACACCATGGTCCGGGCCCCGCTGGGCGCCGAGCAGTCCCTCGAACTGGCCTACCGGATGCGGGCGTTCGACGTGTGGTGCCACGAGCAGGACCTGCGCGTCGCGCTGGGCGTCCCGGGGAATCTGGACTCGCCGGGCGCGTTCGTCGCGCGGGACATCCTCCTGTCCGTCCTGCCGAAGGTGGTCGCCAAGGACGCGGGGGCCCCGCCGAACACGGCGGTCGTCGTCGACGTGCACGGGCCGGTGGAGTTCCTCCGTACGGTACGGGTGGACGCCGAGGGGCGCGGGTCGGTGGACGGGGCGCCGTCGCTGGGTCCGGCGGCGACGATCTCGACGGACTGGGAGACGTATGTGCGCCTGGCCTGCGGCCGGGTGCGGCCGGCGGCGGTCGCCGACCGGGTGAAGGTGGAGGGCGACCAGGGGCTCGCGGACGCCATCCTCGGGAGCTTCGCCGTCACCCCGTAGAGGCGTCACCCCATGGACGCGTCACCCCGTAGACGCGTCACCCTGTAGCCAGACCGTCGCTCACGCCGGGACGTGGACGGTCTCCACCCGGCTCGCCACCAGCCGCTCGCGCTCGCGCCGGGCGGTACGGGCCCGCAGCCGCAGCATCTGGGTGACGCCGAGCGCCTGGACGGCGAACACGGAGGCGAAGGCGATCCGGTAGTCGTCGCCGGTGGCGTCCAGCAGCAGCCCGATCGCCAGCAGGGTGGTGATGGACGCGGTGAAGCCGCCCATGTTGACGATGCCGGACGCGGTGCCCTGGCGCTCGGGCGGGTTCGCCGGGCGGGCGAAGTCGAAGCCGATCATCGAGGCGGGCCCGCAGGCGCCGAGGACGGCGCACAGGGTGACCAGGAGCCACATCGGGGCGTCTCCGCCCGGCTGGGCCAGGGTGGCGGCCCACAGGGCGGCGGTCGCGCCGACGGTGCCGAGCGCCAGGGGCAGCCGGGCGCCGTGGTGGCGGGCGACGACCTGGCCGTAGACGAGGCCGACGGCCATGTTGGACAGCACCACCAGGGTGAGCAGCTCCCCGGCGGCGGCGCGGGACAGTCCCTGCGCCTCGACCAGGAAGGGCAGCCCCCACAGCAGCAGGAAGACCATCGCGGGGAACTGCGTGGTGAAGTGCACCCACAGGCCGAGGCGGGTGCCCGGCTCGCGCCACGAGGTGGCGATCTGGCGGCGGACGTACGCGGCGCCCTGGTGCGGCACCGGCTCGGGCGCGTACCCCTCGGGGTGGTCCTTCAGCAGCAGGAGCAGCAGCACGAGGACGGCGACGCCCGCGAGGGAGCTGCCGGCGAAGGCGGCCGTCCAGCCGACCTGGTGCAGCAGCCGGGCGAGGACGAGGGTGGAGACCAGGTTGCCCGCCATGCCGACGAGGCCGGCGATCTGGGCGATCACCGGCCCGCGCCGGGCGGGGAACCAGCGGGTGCCCAGCCGCAGGACGGAGATGAACGTCATCGCGTCGCCGCAGCCGAGCAGCGCGCGGGCGGCCAGCGCCATCCCGTACGACGGGGAGAGCGCGAAGCCGATCTGGCCGAGGGTGAACAGCACCACGCCCAGGGTGAGGACCTTCTTGGTGCCGAGCCGGTCGACCATCAGGCCGACGGGTATCTGCATGCCCGCGTAGACGAGCAGCTGGAGTATGGAGAAGGTGGAGAGGGCGGAGGCGTTGACGTCGAAGCGCTCCACGGCGTCGAGTCCGGCGACGCCCAGGGAGGTACGGAAGATGACGGCGACCAGGTAGACGCTGACGCCGACGCCCCAGACGAGGGCGGCGCGGCGTCCGCCGGGCGGGTCGGCGGGCGTGGCGGGGGCGGCGGACGCGGTCGGGCCGGTCACCGGTCCTCCCCCCTGACCAGGACCTTGACGCGGCTGACGTGGCGGTGGACGCACCGGGCGGCGCCCTCGGCGTCACCGGCGCGCAGGGCGTCGAGGATCTCGGCGTGCTCGGCGATGTTCTTGGCGACGCGGTCGGGGTGGGCCTCCATCACGGCGACGCCCATGCGCAGTTGCCGGTCGCGCATCTGGTCGTAGAGGCGGGAGAGGATCTCGTTGCCGGCGTGGCGGACGATCTCGGCGTGGAAGCAGCGGTCGGTGACGGCGACGGCGGCCAGGTCGCCCGCCTCGGCGTGCCGGCGCTGCTCGTCCAGCAGGGCGGCCAGCCGGTCCAGCAGCCGTTCGGGGGCGGGGACGGCCTTGCGTACGGCGAACTCCTCGACCAGCAGGCGGGTCTCGACGACGTCGGCGATCTCCTGGGCGGAGACGGCGAGGACCAGGGCGCCCTTTTTGGGGTAGAGCTTGAGCAGCCCTTCCATCTCCAGCTTGAGCAGCGCCTCGCGCACGGGGGTGCGGGAGACCCCGACGGCCTCGGCCAGCTCGCCCTCGGTGAGGAGGGTGCCGCCCTGGTAGCGGCGGTCGAGCACGGCCTGTTTGACGTGGGTGTAGACGCGGTCGGCGGCGGGTGGGGCGGAAGGCATGCACACAGCATAGATACAAGAGGGGTGCATCAGGGAGCCCGGAGCCGCCGCTGGGGCGCGGCTCACAAGCCGACGGAGCGTGGCCCACAAGCCGACGGAGCGTGGCCCACAAGCCGATGGAGCGTGGCCCACAACCAGCCCCGCCTGTATGTGACTTACCTCACAGGGCCCTGCCCGGTGTCCCGTACATCCTTCGCGGCGGTTCGGGTGTCTTCCTGTGGGCCTCGCATTTCCGGCCGCCGGATCGAGGCGCCCCGCCGAAATTGCGGCCACCTGCCGGAATGCGGCGCCCTGCCAGATTGAGGCGTCTTCGACGTACTCGGGACTCGGACTCGGAGCGTTTTCCTTGATATCCACGCACACGGCCGTGCGCCGCGCCGCCACGGTCGCCCTCGCGGGCGGTCTGCTGCTGACCGCCTCCCCGCTCGCCGCGCCGGCCGCCGCCGCGGCCCCGCCGATCCCCTCCATCAGCGCCAAGGGCGGCTTCATGGTGGACCAGGCGGACGGCAAGGCCATCTACGGCAAGGCCAACACCACCCGCCGCCAGATGGCCAGCACCACCAAGGTCACCACCGCCATCGTGGTCCTCACCACCCCGGGCGTGGACCTCAACCGCAAGGTCACCATCAAGCAGGAGTACCGCGACTACGTCGTCCGGACCGGCGCGAGCACCGCCGACCTCAAGACCGGCGACAAGGTGACCGTCCGGCAGCTGCTCTCGGCGCTGATGCTGCCCTCCGGCTGTGACGCCGCCTACGCGCTGGCCGACACCTTCGGCACCGGCTCGACCACCGCCGCCCGCACCCAGTCGTTCATCGGCAAGATGAACGCCAAGGCCAAGCAGCTCGGCCTGGCGAACACGAAGTTCGACTCCTTCGACGGCATCTCGGCCGCCGGGAACAACTACACGACCCCGCCGGAGCTGGCGAAGATGGCGCGCCACGCCTTCAGCAGCCCGGTCTTCCGGGACGTCGTCAAGGCGACCTCGTACAAGACCACCGCCACCACCAGCACCGGCGGTACCCGCACCTACACCTGGTACAACACCAACAAGCTGCTCGGCTCCTACAACGGTGCCGTCGGCATCAAGACGGGTACGGGCACGGCCGCCGGCCCGTGCCTGGTCTTCGCCGCCACCCGGGGCACCAAGACCTACGTGGGCGTCGTGCTGAACGCCCCCGACCGCTTCAACGACGCCGCCAAGCTGCTGGACTTCGGCTTCGGCTCGTCGACGGCCAAGACCATGAAGCTGCGCTCGCTCCCGGCCGGGACCCAGCGCGACTGACCCGCGCCACCCGCACACGGATCAGGGCCCGGACGCCGTCGCGTCCGGGCCCTTTCCCATGTCACTCTCGTCCGGTCGTCAGGCCCAGGTGATCAGCCGCTTGGGCTGCTCCAGGATCGCGGCGACGTCCGCGAGCACCTTCGAGCCCAGCTCGCCGTCGACCAGGCGGTGGTCGAACGACAGCGCCAGCGTGGTGACCTGACGGGGCTTCACCTTGTCCTTGTGGACCCAGGGCTGGAGCTTGATCGCCCCGACCGCGAGGATCGCGGACTCGCCCGGGTTGAGGATGGGCGTGCCGGTGTCGACGCCGAAGACACCGACGTTGGTGATGGTGACCGTGCCGCCCTGCATGGCCGCCGGGGTGGTCTTGCCCTCGCGGGCGGTGGACACCAGTTCGCCCAGGGCGGCGGCCAGTTCGGGCAGGGTCTTGTCGTGCGCGTCCTTGATGTTCGGCACGATCAGCCCGCGCGGGGTGGCCGCGGCGATGCCCAGGTTCACATAGTGCTTGAGCACGATCTCCTGGGCGGCCTCGTCCCAGGAGGCGTTGATCTCCGGGTTGCGCCGGATGGCGACGAGCAGGGCCTTCGCCACCAGCAGCAGCGGGTTCACCCGGAGCCCGGCCATGTCCGTGCCGGACTTCAGCTCCCCCACCAGCTTCATGGTGCGGGTGACGTCCACCGTGACGAACTCGGTGACGTGCGGAGCGGTGAAGGCGGACCCGACCATCGCCTGGGCGGTGGCCTTGCGGACGCCCTTGACCGGGACGCGGGTCTCGCGGGCCCCCGCCGGCTGCGCCTGCGGCTGGGCCCCCGGGACCTCGGCGGCCGCCGGCTCCACGGGTACGGCGCCGGGCGCGGCGACCGAGGCGGCGGCCAGGGCGACCGCGGCGTGCACGTCCTCGCGGGTGACGATGCCGTCCGGGCCGGTCGGGGTGACCGTCGCCAGGTCGACGCCCAGGTCCTTCGCCAGCTTCCGCACGGGCGGCTTGGCGAGGGGCCGGGCGCCGGGGGCGGCGGGTGCGGCAGGTGCCGGTACGGCCGGGGCGGGCGCGGGCGCGGCGGGTGCCGGGGCGGGAGCAGCGGGTGCAGGTGCGGCTCCGTGGCCGTTCAGCTCGCCCTGGACGGCCGCGCGGGCGGCGGCGCCCGCGGGAGCCGCGGCCCCCTTGCGCGGGCGGCGCTTGGTGGACGTCTCGGCGACGCCGTACCCGACCAGGACCGGCTGGCGGCCGGCCGGCGCGGCGTCGTCCTCGGAGGCGGCCGTTCCGGCGGAGTCCTTCGCGGCCGGCTCTTCGGCGGCGGGCTGGGCGGTCTGCGGCTGGGCGGCGCCCGGCTCACCGGGGGCGTCACCGCCGACGTTCACCGAGATGATCACCTCGCCGACGTCGACCGTGGTGCCCTCGGGGAAGCGCAGCTCGTGCACGATCCCGTCGTACGGGCTCGGCAGCTCGACGGCCGCCTTCGCCGTCTCGACCTCGCAGACGACCTGCCCGTCGCTGACGGTGTCCCCGGGCTGGACGAACCACTTGAGGATCTCGGCCTCGGTGAGCCCCTCGCCCACGTCCGGCATCTTGAAATCGCGGATCACAGCGGGTCTCCTCAGTACGCGAGCGAGCGGTCGACGGCGTCGAGCACCCGGTCCAGGCCCGGCAGGTACTCCTCTTCCAGCCGTGCCGGCGGATACGGCGCGTGGTAGCCGCCCACCCGCAGGACCGGCGCCTCCAGGTGGTAGAAGCACCGCTCGGTGATGCGCGCGGCGATCTCGGCCCCGGAGCCGTAGAAGACCGGCGCCTCGTGGACCACGACCAGGCGGCGGGTCTTCTCCACCGACGCCTGGAGGGTGTCGAAGTCGATCGGGGACATCGACCGCAGGTCGACGACCTCCACCGACCGGCCCTCCTCGGCGGCCACGGCGGCGGCCTCCAGGCAGAGCTTCACCATCGGCCCGTACGCGGCGAGCGTCAGGTCGGCGCCCTCGCGCACCGTGCGGGCCTTGTGCAGCTCGCCGGGGATGGCCTCGGTGTCGACCTCGCCCTTGTCCCAGTAGCGCCGCTTCGGCTCGAAGAAGATCACCGGGTCGTCGCTCTGGATGGCCTGCTGGAGCATCCAGTAGGCGTCCGAGGAGTTCGACGGGGAGACCACCTTGAGGCCGGCCACATGGGCGAACAGCGCCTCGGGCGACTCGCTGTGGTGCTCGACGGCGCCGATGCCGCCGCCGTACGGGATGCGGACGACGACCGGCATCTTGATCTTGCCGAGGGCGCGCGCGTGCATCTTGGCGAGCTGGGTGACGATCTGGTCGTACGCGGGGAAGACGAACCCGTCGAACTGGATCTCCACCACGGGCCGGTAGCCGCGCAGCGCGAGGCCGATCGCCGTGCCGACGATGCCGGACTCGGCGAGCGGGGTGTCGATGACCCGCTCCTCGCCGAAGTCCTTCTGGAGCCCGTCGGTCACCCGGAACACGCCGCCGAGCTTGCCGACGTCCTCGCCCATGACGAGGACCTTGGGGTCGGTCTCCAGGGCCTTGCGCAGCGACTCGTTCAGCGCCTTGGCGAGCGGGAGTTTCTGGACGCCCATGGTTACCTGCCCTCCCCGTCCGCGTCGGCGAACGATGCCTGGTACGCGGCGAACTGCGCGCGCTCCTCGTCGACGAGCGCGTGCCCGTCGGCGTACACATGGTCGAACATCGCCATGTCGTCGGGGTCGGGCATGGCCCGGACGGCCTCCCGGACGCGCTTGCCGAGGGTCTCCGACTCCGTCTCCAGCTCCTCGAAGAAGGCGGCGTCCGCGAGCCCCTGCTTCTCCAGGTACGTGCGGAGCCGCAGGATCGGGTCCTTGGCCTCCCAGGCCGCCCGCTCGTCGTCCAGGCGGTAGCGGGTGGGGTCGTCGGAGGTGGTGTGGGCGCCCATGCGGTAGGTGAACGCCTCGACGAGCGTGGGGCCCTCGCCGCGGCGGGCGCGCTCCAGCGCCGACCGGGTGACGGCCAGGCAGGCGAGGACGTCGTTGCCGTCGACGCGGACGCCGGGGAAGCCGAAGCCCTGCGCGCGCTGGTAGAGCGGGACGCGGGTCTGCTTCTCGGTGGGCTCGCTGATCGCCCACTGGTTGTTCTGGCAGAAGAAGACGACCGGGGCGTTGTAGACGGCGGAGAAGGTGAACGATTCGGCGACGTCGCCCTGGCTGGAGGCGCCGTCACCGAAGTACGCGATGACCGCGCTGTCGGACCCGTCCTTGGCCACGCCCATGGCGTAGCCGGTGGCGTGCAGGGTCTGCGAGCCGATGACGATCGTGTACAGGTGGAAGTTGTTGCCCGTCGGGTCCCAGCCGCCGTGGTTCACCCCGCGGAACATCCCGAGCAGGTTCGTCGGGTCGACGCCCCGGCACCAGGCGACGCCGTGCTCGCGGTAGGTGGGAAAGACGTAGTCGTCGTCGCGCAGGGCCCGGCCGGAGCCGATCTGCGCGGCCTCCTGGCCGAGGAGCGAGGCCCACAGGCCCAGTTCGCCCTGGCGCTGGAGGGAGGTCGCCTCGGCATCGAACCGGCGGGTCAGCACCATGTCGCGGTACAGGCCGCGCAGCTCTTCGGGGCTGAGGTCGATGTCGTACTCCGGGTGCGGGACTCGCTCACCCTCGGCGTTGAGCAGCTGTACGAGCTGGGGCTCGGCGCTCTGGGCGCCGGATGCCTTGGTTGCGCTCGCGCTGGTGCGCTTACTGCTGCGTCGCGGCTTGCGCGCGGCAGTGCCTTCCACGGTCACGTGCGTGCTCCTCCGTCTGTCCGGCCCCCGGGGTCGCCGGGTGGCTGGGGATCCCCCGTGCTCTCGGAGCCTGGGGGAGCGGCTCGCCTGTCTCCGTACGCGTGCACGGGGGTGGGTGCCCTCGACCGGGAACAGGCGTGACAGGTGCCCCGGCGAGCCCCCTGTCATAGGCACGTTACCCAGTGCACCGCATTACTGCGAAACCCCCTTTGACCTGGCTTTTTGCTTGGATTTCCAAGTAAATCGCAAAGGGGTGGACAAATGACTGGTCACAGCCTCGTGAGCCGCCGGAACAGGGGGCACGTTATCCCGCGCACCCCGGGCACGGGAAGAGTGAGTATGTGAGACTGATTCCGTGCGCGAACAGGGAAAAATCACCGTTTTTCTGCTGGACGACCACGAGGTCGTCCGGCGCGGAGTCCACGAAATGCTCTCCGTGGAGGACGACATCGAGGTCGTCGGGGAAGCGGGAACGGTGGCGGATGCCCTGGTCAGGATCCCGGCGACGCGTCCGGACGTCGCCGTGCTCGACGTCCGGCTGCCCGACGGCAGCGGTGTCGAGGTCTGCCGCGAGGTCCGCGCCCGCGACGAGAAGATCAAATGCCTGATGCTCACCTCTTTCGCGGACGACGAGGCCCTCTTCGACGCGATCATGGCCGGCGCGTCGGGCTACGTCCTGAAGGCGATCCGCGGCAATGAGCTGCTGACGGCGGTACGGGACGTGGCGGCCGGCCGGTCGCTGCTGGACCCGGTGGCCACCGCCCGGGTGCTGGAACGGCTCCGGGACGGCAACGCCCCCAAGGGCGACGGGCGGCTGGACCTGCTGACCGAGCAGGAGCGCCGGATCCTGGACCTCATCGGGGAGGGCCTGACCAACCGCGCGATCGGCGAGCGGCTGCACCTGGCCGAGAAGACGATCAAGAACTACGTCTCCAGCCTGCTGGCCAAGCTCGGCATGGAGCGCCGCGCCCAGGCGGCGGCGTACGTGGCCCGGCTGCAGGCCGAGCGCCAGTCCTGAGCGCGGGCCTCCTGAGCGCGGTCTGCTGAGCGCGGCCCGCTGAGCGTGGTCTGCCGAGGAGGGACCTAAGTCCCTGTCGGGGGTCGGGCGCCTGGCCGACCCTGGAGGCATGCCCTCCTCCGGTCCTCCGCCGCCTCGTCCGGCGCACCTCCGTCCGCCCGTGATCGACACGTCGGACGTGACGGACGTGGCGGACGTGGCGGGGGACGTCGCGCGGGCGCTGGAGCTGCTCGGACGGGTGCCGTACGGGGTGGTGGCGACCAGCGTGCGGGCCATGCCGTTCCTCGCGCCCGCCCGGCACGTGCTGACGGGCGACGGGGTCGTCCTGCGGCTGCACGGCGGGCCGGACTGCCTCCAGGCGTGCGACGGCGGCGTCGTCGCGTACGGCGCGGACAACCTCGGCTCCGGCGCCGCACTGCGGTGGTCGGTGCAGCTGACCGGCACCGCGCACGCCATGGAGCCCGGGGCGCCCGAATCGGCCCTGCTCGGCCCGGTGCCCCGCCGCCCGGACGGGTCGCCGTACACCCCGGCGTACCTGCGGCTGCGCCCGCGGTTCGCGGCGGTGCACGCGCTGGACGCCACGGAAGGTACCGGAGGTCATGGTTCCGGAGCGCGTCCTGGCCACCACGCTGTGTGATCTACCATTTGGTGAGTGCCGCGCTCATATGCAACCACCGCCCCACCCGTGAGTGCGCTGCTGCGCCGCTACGACGACACGGGCGAGCCCCTCTCCTGCGAACCGGTCAGCCAGGGCCTCCTCAACCGCGGCTACCGCCTCGCCACCACCCGCGGCGCCTACTTCCTCAAACAGCACGTCGACGCCCCGACCGCCGACCGCGCCACCATCGTCCGCCAGCACCGCGCCACCCAGCGGCTGCACACGCTCGGCGTGCCCGTCGCGCCGCCGCTGCCCGACGCGGAGGGCGAGACCGTCGCGGAGATCGGCGGCCGGTGCTACGCCCTGCACCCCTGGGTCGAGGGGCGCCACCGGGCCGGCGCGCAGCTCTCGGCGGCCGGCTCCCGGCGGCTGGGCGCCCTGCTGGGGCTGGTCCACACCTGTCTGGAGCAGGTCATGGAGCCGCACCAGGGCCACCAGGACCTCGGCGCCGATCCGGAGGAGACCTTCCGGCTGATCGACCGGCTCCTGGTGCTGGCGCGGGGCCGCCGCCCGCGCGACGCCTTCGACGAGCTGGCCGAGCACCGGCTGGTGGAGCGGCGGCGGCTGCTGGCCGAGCACGCCCACCGGCGGCCCCCGCCGGCCTCGGCGGGCGGCTGGGTGCACGGGGACTTCCACCCGCTGAACCTGCTCTACCGGGGCGCCGAGCCCGCCGCGATCGTCGACTGGGACCGGCTGGGCGTGCAGCCGCGGGCGGAGGAGGCGGTCCGGGCGGCCGCGATCTTCTTCGTCCAGCCGGCCGGGGGGCTGGAGCTGGCAAAGGTACGCGCGTACGCGCGCGCGTACCGGCGGGCGGCGGGCGCGGACCCCGCCGAGCTGGCGGCGGCGGTGCACCGGGTGTGGTGGGAGCGGCTGAACGACTTCTGGATACTGCGCTGGCGCTACCAGCTGCACGACAGCAGGGCCGACCCGCAGTTTTCCGCGGTGTCGGCCCTGGCGGTGTGGTGGACGAGGGAGTACGAGGCGGTGTGCGACGCCTTCGCCGGCTGAGCCCCCGACCGGGGGTTCACGTCCGGCCCGGGGGCGCAGAGCCGGGGCCTCAGGGCCCGGGGCCTCAGAGCCCGGGGACTCAGGGCCCGGGGGCTCCGAGCCGGGGCCTCAGGGCCCGGGGCTCAGGCCCCGCCGCCGGTCGTCGTGGCGCCCTGGTCGGTGGTACCGGTACTGGTACCGCCCTGGTCGCCCGTGCCCGTGCTGGTGCCGCCCTGGTCGGTGGTGCCGGTGCTGGTGCCGCCGTCGGTGGTGCCGCCGTCCGTCGTACCGCCTTGGTCGGCGCCGCCGTCGGTCGTGCCGCCCTGGTCGGTGCCGCCGTCCGTGGTGCCGCCCTGGTCGGTGCCGCCGTCCGTCGTACCACCCTGGTCCGTGCCCTCGGTGGTGCCGGGGGTGGACGGCTGGCCGCCGGTGGGCGGAGGCGGGTTGTTGGTCTGCTCGTCCGACGGATCGGGGGTCCAGCCGCCCCAGCCGCCGCCGTTGCCCCCGTTGCCGCCGCCCGTGGAGCCGCCCGGGTCCTGCGACTGCTCGTCGGTCTTCTCGTCCGAGGGCGAGGGGCTGGTGGTGTCACCGGGCTTGGAGGGCGCGGTGCTGGCCGGCGGCTTCTCCTTGTTCTTGTCCGTCGGCGCCTTGGTCTGGTCGAGCGCGTACGCCACACCCGCCACGATCGCGATCAGGGCGAACGCCGCGAACAGCCACATCTTGCCCCGGCCGCCCCGGCGGCCCTGCCCGCCGTCGTACGCGTACGCCCCGTCGTCCGGGTTCGACGGCGGCAGGATCGGGCCCTGCGAGGTGTCGCCGTGCACCGGGTGGCCCATGCCCATGGCGGCGGTCGCCGCGACGCCCCCGGCCGGGGTGCGACCGCCCTCGTGCATCTCGACGGGGCCGGTGTTCCACGTGCCGGAGTGGCTGCCCTGCTGCTGGAGCATCTGGAGCCCGTACTGCACCAGGCCCCGCATCTCCTCCGCGCTCTGGAACCGGTCGTCCGGGTCCTTGGCGAGGGCGCGCATGGCCAGCCCGTCCAGCTCCGGCGGGGCCACGTCCGAGACCTCGGACGGCGGCACCGGGATGTCCTGGACGTGCTGGTAGACCACCGACAGCGGCGTCTCGCCCGTGAAGGGGGGCCGCAGCGCGAGCAGCTCGTACAGCAGACAGCCGGTGGCGTAGAGGTCGGACCGGTGGTCGACCGCCTTGCCGAGGGCCTGCTCGGGCGAGAGGTACTGGGGCGTGCCCATGACCATGCCGGTCTGGGTCATGGTCGACTGGGCGCCGTGCAGGGCGCGGGCGATGCCGAAGTCCATCACCTTGACGGCGCCGCTGTTGGTGATGATCACGTTGGCGGGCTTGATGTCCCGGTGCACGATGCCGTGCTGGTGCGAGTAGGCCAGCGCCTCCAGCACACCGGAGACGATGATCAGCGCCTGCTCGGGCGGCGGGGCCTCCGCGTTGATCAGCAGGTCGCGGATGGTCCGGCCCTCGACCAGCTCCATGACGATGTACGGCACGGACTGGCCGTTCACCACGTCCTCGCCGGAGTCGTACACCGCGACGATGGCGTGGTGGTTCAGCCCGGCCACCGACTGCGCCTCACGGGTGAAGCGGGCCTTGGACACCGGGTCCTCGGCGAGGTCGGCGCGCAGCAGCTTGACGGCCACGGTGCGGCCCAGCCGGACGTCCTCGGCCGCGAACACCTCGGCCATGCCACCGCGGCCGAGACGGTGGGTCAGCCGGTAACGGCCGTCCCCGACGAGTCCGCCGACGCCCCACTCGGCGGACTCCGGCGCTCCGCCGCCGCCCGCCCCGGATTCGGATGCCATCAGTCCTCGCCGTCGTTTCTGTCCGCTTGCTTCGCGCGCCGCGGTGTGCCGCCGTGTCTTAAGGGGTACTACGTCATGTCACGCTACAGCCTTCACGCGCCACGACGGTCCGGGATTGACCGGCCATCCAACCCCTTCCACGTACACCTGTGCAAATCTCCCGCCGGTTCCATGGCGGTCCGGTACGGGTCGGGTAACGCTTCCGAGACGCTTCTTGTGCGTACGGTCACGGAACGGGCACCCGGCTTGACGTGTCGGTGCCCTCGGGCAGACTTGGCCCGTAAAAGCCGGATCACCGCGATGAACCGCGGCCACGCGGCCGTCACGGACCGCGCGCACGGGGGAGCAAGGACATGAGCCAGGACGGCGCACAGGGCCGCTATGCGGGCGGCTCGGTCGCGGGCGGCCGGTACCAGCTGCGCGACCTGCTCGGCGAGGGCGGCATGGCGTCCGTGTACCTGGCGTACGACAGTGCGCTGGACCGGCAGGTCGCCATCAAGACGCTCCACACCGAGCTGGGGCGCGAGCAGTCGTTCCGCGAGCGGTTCCGCCGCGAGGCCCAGGCCGTCGCCAAGCTCCAGCACACCAACATCGTGTCGGTCTTCGACACCGGCGAGGACGACCTCGGCGGCTCGCTGATGCCGTACATCGTCATGGAGTACGTGGAGGGCCGCCCGCTGGGGTCGGTGCTCCAGGAGGACATCCGGCAGTACGGCGCGATGCCGGCCGAGAAGGCCCTCAAGGTCACCGCCGACGTGCTGGCCGCGCTGGAGACCAGCCACGAGATGGGCCTGGTCCACCGGGACATCAAGCCGGGCAACGTGATGATGACCAAGCGCGGCGTCGTGAAGGTCATGGACTTCGGGATCGCGCGGGCCATGCAGTCGGGCGTCACGTCGATGACGCAGACCGGCATGGTCGTCGGCACCCCCCAGTACCTCTCCCCCGAGCAGGCGCTCGGCCGGGGCGTGGACGCCCGCTCCGACCTGTACTCGGTCGGCATCATGCTGTTCCAGCTGCTGACCGGCCGCATCCCGTTCGACGCGGACTCGCCGCTGGCCATCGCGTACGCGCATGTGCAGGAGGAGCCGGTGGCGCCCTCCTCCATCAACCGGTCGATCACCCCGGCGATGGACGCCCTGGTCGCCCGCGCCCTGAAGAAGAACCCGAACGAGCGCTTCCCGAGCGCCGCCGCCATGCGCGACGAGTGCCTGCGGCTGCTGTCGGCGGGCCAGGGCCAGACCGGCGCGCCGGTCATCGTGCAGGGCGCGCCGCACGCGAACAGCGGCTCGGGCGTGGGCTCGGCGGTGTTCCCGCCGGTCGACCACTCGACCCCGGCGCCCGGACCGCACAGCGTGCAGACGCCGTACCAGCCGCCGTACGGCACGCCAGCCCCGGCGCCCTCGTACGGCTACCCGCAGCAGCAGCCGGCCCCCGCGTACCAGACGCCGGCGCCGCCCCCGTACACGATCTCCCCGCAGCAGCAGGGCCCCGGGCCGGCCGGCGGTGGCGGCAAGAGCAACACCCCGGTGATCGTCGGCGCGATCGCGGTCGCCGTCCTGGCGATCGGCGGCCTGGTCACGGCCATCTCGCTGAGCGGCGGCGAGGAGGACCCGGGCGCCACCCCGCCGGGCAGCGGCGGCGCGAGCCGCCCGGCCGCCGAGAGCACCGAGGCGGGCCACATGCCGCCGGAGCGCCACAGGACGATCAAGGCGACCGAGTGCACGGATGCCCCGGAGGACAGCAACGACCCGGCGAAGGTCCAGGCGCCGAGCCTGACGTACCACGACGTGATCTCCGTGAAGAGCTGCCTCCAGGCGGCGGGCTGGAAGTTCAGGGAGACCCGGGTCGACAACCCGCAGTACGCGGAGGACCAGGTGATCTCCCAGTTCCCGACCGAGGGGACGGCCGTGGTGCCCGGCAACCAGACGTTCGAGCTGACGGTCGCGACGGGCGACGCCGGCTGAGCCGCCGCCGGACGGCCGGCTCTCCGCCCTGGGGGTGGGCTCCTGGCCCGGGCCGGGTGACCCGCTCGGGTGACGGTCTCTCATGACCGGCCGGGGTAACCCCTGTGGGTGGCTGTACGGGCGCCCGGGATGCCGGGGCGCCCGCCCCGTGTGACGCTGAGTGCGTTGTGGAGCCCTGACGGCGGGGGCTCCTGGCGGCTCGGCACGGGAGGGGGTCACCCGGTGGCTCCATGGCTCGACTCACGCTGCGCGACGGTGCTCGCGGCGCTGCTGCTGGCCGCGTCCTCGGTGGGCGGTGTTCCCGCCGCGTCCGCGCGGGAGACGGAGCCCGCCGCCGAGCCGGGTGCCGGGCTGGTCCGGCCGGAACGTGACGGCGCGTCCGGTGACCCCGCCGGGGCGTCGCCCTCGGCGTCCTCATCCGTGCCGGGCGGGCCGGGTGGTACGGGCGGCTCCTCGGGTTCCTCGGGCGGTGCCGAGTCGGACGCGGGGCTCATCGGGTCGGTGCTCGGGCCGACGCGGCACGCCCCCGCGTCGCCGTCGCTGGCCGGGCGCACCGCGGGCGAGGGGCGGCAGCGGCCCGGGCGGCCCGCCTCGCCGTCCGTGACCCCGTCCGGCGGGACGACGCCCGGCTCCGCCGCCCCCTCCCGTACCAAAACGGCAACAGCGCCGGAGCCGCCGCCGGAGGAGGAGCGGGAGTCCGCCGCGGTACCCGAGTCGGAGTCGCCCTCGGCGACCGGCTCGCCGCACTCGCCGCCCGCCGCCGCGTACGAACCGGCGGCGCGGGCCGCCGACACCCTCGCTGACCGGCAGATTCCCGTCCTGACGCTGGGCGTGGGGCTCGCCATGATGGGGCTCGGACTGGGCTTCCTGGGGCTGCGGATCAGGCGCCGCTGAGCGCCGCCCGATCCTCCGCGTCCTCCTTGAGACGGACCTTCCGGGTCCCCCTGGAGACGCTTGTCCCGGCCGACATACTCGGTATACATACTGAGTATGTCCATCCGGCACGGCCTTCTGGCCCTCCTCGAACGCGGCCCGCGCTACGGCTCCCAGCTCCGTACGGAGTTCGAGTCGCGCACCGGCGCGACCTGGCCCCTCAACGTCGGTCAGGTCTACACCACGCTCAGCCGGCTCGAACGCGACGGGCTGGTTGCCCAGGACGGTGAGGACGAGGCGGGCCACGCGCTGTACGCCATCACCGACGCGGGACGGCGTGAGCTGCGGGACTGGTACGAGAAGCCCGTCGACCGCACCAGTCCGGCGCGGGACGAGCTGGCCATCAAGCTGGCCATGGCGGTCGGCGCGCCGGGCGTGGACATCCGCGAGGTGATCCAGTCGCAGCGGCGCCACACCGTCAAGGCCATGCAGGACTACACCCGGCTCAAGGCGCAGGCCATCACCGCCCTGGAGAGCGGGGCGGCACGGGAGCGCGACGACGTGGCCTGGCTGCTCGTCCTGGAACAGCTCATCTTCCAGACGGAGGCCGAGGCCCGGTGGCTCGACCACTGCGAGGCCCGGCTGATCCGGCTCTCCACCGAGGCGGCAACGGCCGAGGGGGTCGGCGGTAGGGATGCCGGTGCGGGCTCTGCCGCCGGTACGGGCTCCGGTGCTGGTGCCGCGTCGGGCTCCGGTGCAGGTGCCGGTGCGGCGCCGGGTTCCGGTGCCTCGCCGGGTTCCGGGGGCGGTGGCGACGGTCCCGTACCCCCGCCGCGCCCGACCGCCCGGCGCCGGGCCGCATCCCGGCCGGGGGCGTGACCGGCCCCCACCACCCGCCTCCCCGGCGCCCGTCCCACGGGCACCCGCCGCCGCAAGCCGGCACCGACCATCCGACCCATCCGCTCCGCACGCCCGCGCCGCCCGTCCGTCGCGCCGCACGCGTACGCCCTAAGGGGGACCCCTCTCCATGTCATCGCCATCGCCTTCGCCAACGCCCGACCGCCCCGTCCTCCAGCTCCAGCAGGTGGCCCGGGTGCACGGCTCCGGGGCCACCGAGGTGCACGCCCTGCGCGGGATCGACCTCGACGTCCACCCCGGTGAACTCGTCGCCGTCATGGGCCCCTCCGGCTCCGGCAAGTCCACGCTGCTCACCATCGCGGGCGGCCTCGACACCCCCAGCTCCGGGCGGGTGATCGTGGAGGGCACCGACATCACCGCCGCCGACCGGAAGACCCTCGCCGCGCTGCGCCGCCGCAGCATCGGGTACGTCTTCCAGGACTACAACCTCATCCCGGCGCTCACCGCCGCCGAGAACGTCGCCCTCCCCCGCGAACTGGACGGCACCTCCGCCCGCAAGGCGCGCACCGAGGCCGTCGCCGCGCTGGAGGAGATGGGCCTCGGGCACCTGGCCGACCGGTTCCCCGACGAGATGTCCGGCGGCCAGCAGCAGCGCGTGGCGATAGCCCGGGCGCTGGTCGGCGACCGGCGGCTGGTGCTCGCCGACGAACCGACCGGTGCCCTCGACTCCGAGACCGGCGAGTCCGTGCTCGCGCTGCTGCGCGCCCGGTGCGACGCGGGAGCGGCGGGCGTGCTGGTCACGCACGAGCCGCGGTTCGCCGCCTGGGCGGACCGGGTGGTGTTCCTCCGGGACGGCGCGGTGGTCGACCAGACCATCCGTACCGACGCGGACTCCCTCCTCACGGGCCCGGCGGCCGAGCGGTGAACAACTGGTTCCACTCATGGCGCGCCGCGGTGCGCATCGCCCGCCGCGACGCCTGGCGCAACAAGGGCCGCAGCGTCCTCGTCCTGGCCATGATCGCCCTGCCGATCCTCGGGGTCAGCGCGGCCGATCTGACGCTCCGCAGCTCCGAGCTGTCCGCCCAGGAGAAGGTGGCCCGCTCCATCGGCGCCGCCGACGCCCGGCTGACCGACCCCCGGTACGGCGGGACCCCGATCCACCAGCACCCGCTGCAGGAAGACTCCATGCCGGTGGGCGACTTCGAGAACAAGCCGTGGCCCGACGGCCCCACGGACGTCAGGAAGGCCGTCCCGGCGGGCTCCACCGTGCTGGAGGACTCCACCGGCGCCGGCAAGCTCCGGACCGCCCACGGGCTGCTCCCGAGCGACATCCGGGAGCTGAGGGCCGCCGACCCGATGGCCCGGGGGATCATGACCCTGCGCGACGGCCGCTTCCCGCAGAAGGCGGACGAGGTCGCCGCGACCACGCACTTCCTGGAGTCCAGCGGTCTGGGCATCGGCTCCACCGTCGCCGCACGCGGCCTGGACCGGGAGTACCGGATCGTCGGCTCGTACGAGCTGCCCGACCAGCTGAAGACCGACCAGGTCAACGCGCTGCCCGGGGCCTTCCTCGACCCGCTGGGCAAGGCGCTGGAGGCGGCCGGGGAGTCCGGCGTGGGCAAGAGCACCACGTACCTGCTCACGCTGCCGCGCGCGGCGGGCGCCGACGGTGCCGGCGGCTCCTCCGGCGGTTTCACGTGGAACATGGTCAAGGAGGCCAACGCCAAGGGCGTCGTGGTGATCTCCCGGGCGGTCGCGCTCGACCCGCCGGCCGACTCCGAGGTGCCGCTGTTCCAGCAGGAGGGCTGGGGCGACTACGGCGACAGCACCGCCGCCAAGGCCGCCGCCCTCGCCGCCGCCGGTACCGTCGTGGGCCTGGCCATGCTGGAGATCTGCCTGCTGGCCGGTCCCGCCTTCGCCGTCGGCGCGCGGCGCTCGCGGCGCCAGCTCGGGCTGGTGGGGGCCAATGGCGGTGACCGCCGGCACATCCGGTCCATCGTGCTGGCCGGCGGCCTGGTCATCGGCTTCGCCGCGGCCGTGGTCGGCACGGTGCTCGGCCTGATCCTCGCCTTCACGCTCCAGCCGGTGCTGGAGGACTCCTTCGGCCGGCGCTTCGGCGCCTTCGACGTCCGGCCGCTCGAACTGCTCGGCATCGGCCTGCTCGCCGTGCTGACCGGTCTGCTCGCCGCCGTCGTGCCCGCCGTCACGGCATCCCGCCAGACCGTGCTCGCCTCGCTCACCGGCCGCCGCGGGGTGCGCCGCAGCAGCCGCGTCCTGCCCGTCGTCGGCCTGGTCGCCGTCCTCGCGGGCGCCGCGATCGCGCTGTACGGGTCGGTGGTCTCCGACCAGTTCGCCATCGTCGCGGGCGGCAGCGCCCTCGCCGAGCTGGGTGTGGTCGCCATGGCCCCCGCCCTGGTGGGCCTCTTCGGCAGGGCCGGGCGGTGGCTGCCGCTGTCGCCGCGCCTCGCGCTGCGGGACGCGGTGCGCAACCGGGGGCGTACGGCCCCGGCGGTCGCGGCGGTGCTGGCCGCCGTCGCCGGTACGGTCGCCGTCGCCACGTACCAGGCGAGCAGCGACGCCCAGGAGCGGGCGGCGTACGAGGCCCGGCTGCCGCACGGCGCGGTGTACGTCACGGTCGGGGAGAACGGCGGCCGGGACGTCCCGGTGGTGCGCGACACCGTGCAGAAGAACCTGCCGGTCGAGGTGCGCGCCGATGTGGACCGGATCGTGGTGGGCAGGTCCACCTGCGAGATGTACGGCGACGGCAAGGACTGCGGCCGCCACGAGATCGTCACCCCGCCGGCCAACCAGTGCCCGCTGTGGGTGAGCACCCCCGACGGCTCCGACCCCGCCGAGAAGTACACCAAGGAGGAGCGCCGCCGGCTCGCCAAGGACTGGCGCTGCGCGGACACCCCGGGCATGGCGTACACCGAGACGGGTCTCGTCGTCGCCGACGAGAAGCTGCTGAAGGTGCTGGAGATCGAGGACCCGGGCGCGGCGAAGGCGCTGGCCGACGGCAAGGTCGTGGTCTTCTCCCGGACCATGGTCGGTCCCGGCTCCACGGTGGGCATCAAGCTGATCACCGACACCGCGAAGGCCGACGAGGCCATGGCCGCGGGCAAGGAAGCCCCCGGCAGGGTCGCGTCCCTGCCCGCCTACCAGACGCCCCCGGGCACCCAGGCGTACGGCCTGTCGGGCATCGTGCCGCCGGCCGTCGCCAAGGCGGCGGGCCTCACGACGGTGCCGTTCGGCGCCTTCTACTCGACCGACCGGATGCCGACCACGGAACAGCGGCAGAAGCTGGACAACGAGCTCGCCGAGACGGGTGCCGGTGCCGAACTCCACCTGGAGGAGGGCTTCGTCAGCGAGAACAGCATCGTGCTGCTGTCGCTGACCGTCTTCGCCGGCCTCATCACCATCGGTGCCGCCGGTATCGCCACCGGCCTCGCCCAGGCCGACGCCGAGGCGGACCTGAAGACCCTGGCGGCGGTCGGTGCCCCGCCGCGCGTCCGCCGGACCCTGAGCGGCTTCCAGTGCGGGGTGGTCGCCGTGATGGGCGTGGTGCTCGGCTCGGCGGCGGGCGTGCTGCCCGCGGTCGGGCTGCGGCTGACCGAGCAGCGCCAGCAGATGCACTGGTACGAGCAGGCACTCGACCACGGCGGGCTGATGGACGTCCCGCAGGTCCCGATCGTCATCCCGTGGGCCACGCTCGCCGCCCTGCTGGTCGCCGTCCCCGTCGGCGCCGCCCTCCTGGCCGCCCTGGTGACCCGCTCGCGCGGCGCCGTGGCCCGCCGCGAGGCGGCGTAACGGCGTCCGGGCCGGTTCGTGCCCCCGTACGAGGGTGGATCACCCCCGTACGGGGGCAGACCGTGTGATGACGCACCTGTGCGAGAGAATGGCTGGCATGGAGATGCCGAGGAATGAACGGTCGCACGAGAACCCTCAGATCCTGGTCGTGGGCCAGGACGGGATGGCGCTCGGCGGCAGTGACGGTGACGACGAGTCGCGCGAGGTCCCGGTGACGGAGATGGTCGAACAGCCCGCCAAGGTCATGCGCATCGGCAGCATGATCAAGCAGCTTCTGGAAGAAGTCCGCGCGGCTCCTCTCGACGAGGCCAGCCGGGTCCGCCTGAAGGAGATCCACGCCGGCTCGGTGAAGGAGCTGGAGGACGGTCTGGCTCCGGAGCTGGTCGAGGAGCTGGAGCGGCTCTCCCTGCCCTTCACCGATGAGGCGATCCCGTCCGAGGCGGAGCTGCGCATCGCCCAGGCCCAGCTGGTGGGCTGGCTGGAGGGGCTGTTCCACGGCATCCAGACGGCGCTGTTCGCCCAGCAGATGGCGGCGCGCGCCCAGCTGGAGCAGATGCGGCGCGCGCTGCCGCCCGGCGCGCCGACCGATGACGACGACGAGCGGGGACACGGCGCCATCCGCTCCGGGCCGTACCTGTAGGTCCATCGGGCCGGGATTCTGGGGACGGGTCCCGGCCCGCATGGCCTCTCCGGCCCGACCGGGCCCGGCGCGCACCCTGCGACGCCGGGCCCTTCGCCGTGTCCGGGGCCATCGTGTCCCGGGCCTGGGCCGTGTGGCCGGGGTCTTGGCCGCCGTGTCCGGGGCTTTGGCCGCCGTGTCCGGGGTCTTGGCCGCCGTGTCCGGGGCCTTCGCCGTGTCCGGCCCTTCGCCGTGGGTTCAGGCGGCGGGAGTGGTGAGCAGGATCTTGCCGACGTGCGGGCCGGCCTCCAGGGCCCGGTGGGCCTCCGCCGCCTCCGCCATGGGGAGCGTCCGGTCCACCACGGGCCGGACCGTGCCCGCGCCGATCAGCGGCCAGACATGCTCCCGTACGGCGGCGATGATCGCCGCCTTCTCGTCCAGGGGCCGCATCCGCAGGGACGTCGCCGTCACGGCGGCGCGCTTGCTCAGCAGGGCGCCGAGGTCCAGTTCGCCCTTGCGGCCGCCCTGGAGGCCGATCACGGCGAGGCGGCCGTTCACGGCCAGCGCCTTCACGTTCCGCTCCAGGTACTTGGCGCCCATGATGTCGAGGATGACGTCCGCGCCCGCGCCGTCGGTGGCCTTGTGCAGTTCCTCGACGAAGTCCTGCTGCCGGTAGTCGATCAGGATGTCCGCGCCCAGCTCCGCGCAGCGCGCCAGCTTCTCCGGGCTGCCCGCCGTGACCGCGACCCGGGCGCCCACCGCCTTGGCGAGCTGGACGGCCATGGTGCCGATGCCGCTGGCGCCGCCGTGGACCAGGAACGTCTCGCCCGGGCGCAGGTGCGCCACCATGAAGACGTTCGACCACACCGTGGCGGTCACCTCGGGCAGCGCCGCCGCCGTGACCAGGTCCACCCCGTCCGGCACGGGCAGCAGCTGCCCCACCGGCACGGCGACCTTCTCGGCGTACCCGCCGCCCGACAGCAGCGCGCACACCTCGTCGCCGACCGCCCAGCCGGCCACGCCGGGTCCGAGAGCCACGATCCGGCCCGCGCATTCGAGGCCGGGGTAGGGCGACGCACCGGGCGGCGGGTTGTAGAAGCCCTGGCGCTGGAGCACATCGGCACGGTTGACGGCGCTCGCCGCCACCTCGACGAGGACCTCGCCCTCGCCGGGTTCGGGATCCGGCACCTCGGCCCAGACGAGCGCCTCGGGGCCACCGGGTTCGGGAATCGTGATCGCATGCATGGCCGCGAGGCTACTCCGGGGGCGGGCTCAGCGGCGGGACGCTCCGCGCCCGGACGATGGTGATCAGACGGTCCGTCAACTGGAGCGGGCTGGCGGCCGGATCGTCGTACCCGAGCAGCCGGTGACCGCGCAGGACGCTGATGACCAGGTCGTCCGTCTCGCGGACGCTCTTGCCCACCTCGGCCTTTATCACCGGCCGTTCGACCAGGTCCAGGCCGCTGCCCTGCTGGATCAGGTCCTCCATCACCGTGCCCGCGCTGGGGCTCAGCACCGACAGGCCGAGCAACCGGCCGGCCGCGCTCGCGCTGGTGATCACCGCGTCGGCCCCGGACTGGCGCAGCAGGGGGGCGTTCTCCTCCTCCCGCACCGCGGCGACGATCTTCGCGGTCCGGTTGAGCTGGCGGGCCGTCAGGGTGACCAGGACGGCGGTGTCGTCGCGCTGGGTGGCGATGACGATCTGCCGGGCCCGCTGCACCTCCGCGCGCAGCAGGACGTCGCTGCGGGTCGCGTCACCGATGACGCCGGTGAAGCCGTCCGCGTTCGCCGTCTCGACGACCTTGCCGCTCGGGTCGACGATGACGATCTGTTCCTTCTTCAGACCGGTGGCGCACAGCGTCTGGATCGCCGACCGGCCCTTGGTGCCGAAGCCGATGATGACGGTGTGGTCACGCAAGGTGGACCTCCAGCGGTTGAGCCGCCACTCCTCGCGGGTCCGTTGAGTGAGGACTTCGAGAGTGGTACCGACCAGGATGATCAGGAAGAGCACGCGCAGCGGTGTCACCAGCAGGACGTTCACCAGCCGCGCGCTGTCGCTGTGCGGAACGATGTCACCGTAGCCCGTCGTCGACAGGGTCACGGTCGCGTAGTAGACGGCGTCGAGGAAGTCGACCGACTCGTCGGCGTTGTCGTGGTAGCCGCCGCGGTCGATGTAGACGATCATCACGGTCAGCGCGAGGACGAACAACGCCATCAGCAGCCGCGCGCCCACCTGGCGCAGGGGCCGCTGGAGGATGGGGTTCGGCAGCCGGATCTGCCCGCCGACGAGCTGTTCCTCGGCCCGCCGGGCCATCGCGTCTTGGCCGGGAAGTTTCACGTGAAACACTCCTCGTCGCTCGCCGCCCAGGGCAGGTCGAGAATTTCCAGTACGTCGCCGGCCCGGGCGCCGCCCGGCGGGACGACGGCGAGCCCGTCCGCCGCGGCGATCCCCCGCAGCATGGCGGGCCCGTTGTAGCGCAGCGGTACGACGTACGGAAAACGGCTTTCGCCGCGCGGGGTGGACCGGGAGGTGGCCGGCGCCGGGGGCAGGGCCACCGGGACGAGCCGGGTGTCATGGGGATGACCCGGCACCGCGTCGCGGACGGCCGCCCGGTGCGGAGCGCGGCCCCGGCGCCCCCCGAGGCCCCGCAGCAGGGGCTCGGCGAGGGTGAGCAGCCCGGACACGGCGGCGAGCGGGTTGCCCGGCAGGCCGACCAGGTACCGGGCCGGGGCCAGGCGGGCGAGCAGCATCGGATGGCCGGGCCGGACCGCCACGCCGTCCACCAGCAGCTCGGCGCCCGCCTTGAGCAGGACGGGGTGGACATGGTCGACCGGCCCGGCCGCGGTGCCGCCGGTGGTGATCACCACGTCCGCCTCCGAGCCGCTCAGCGCGGCGTGCAGCGCGTCGGCGTCGTCCCCGATGCGCCGTGTGCTCCGCACCTCGGCGCCCAGGGCGCGGAGCCAGGGGGCGAGCATGGGGCCGAGGGCGTCCCGGATGAGCCCGTCGTGCGGGAGGCCGGTCGTGAGCAGCTCGTCGCCGAGGACCAGGACCTCGACGCGCGGGCGGGTGGCCGTGGGGAGGTCGTCGTACCCAGCCGCGGCGGCCAGGCCGAGGACGGCGGGGGTGACGGGCGTTCCGGCGGGCAGCAGTGCGTCGCCGGAGCGGCACTCCTGGCCGCGCGGGCGGATGTCCTGGCCGTGGGTGACGTCCCGCAGCGCGTGCAGCTGCCCGGCCGTGTCGGTGCGGGAGTGTTCGCTGCGGATCACCGCGGTGGCGCCGGACGGGACACGGGCGCCGGTGGCGATCCGTACCGCTTCGCCGTCGTCCAGCGGTGCCGCCGCCGCGTGCCCGGCCAGGACGGAACCGTCCTCGCGGACGCGCCAGGGGCCGGGTCCTGCGACGGCCCACCCGTCCATGGCCGAGGTGTCGAAGGACGGCAGGTCGGTGAGCGCGGTCAGCGGCCGGGCCAGCACTCCGCCCAGCGCGTCGGCGAGGGGGGTCTGCCGGGCGCGGGGCGGATGGCCGCCGCCCAGGCGGGCGGCGAGGGAACGGGCCCGCGCCCAGGGCGCGGCCTCGTGCCGCTCCCGGTTCCGCCCCTGGCTTCCGTCCTGGTCCCGGTCCTTTTGGCCTTCCCGGTCCCGGTCCCGGTCCCGGGGTCCGACCAGGGCGAGGGCTTCGTCGACGCCGTCGTCGTCCGGATCGGTCATCCGGCGCCGCTCCCGGAGCCGGCGCCCGGGGCGTCGGGTTCGGTGCCGGTGCCGGTGCTGGGGCCGGTGCCGGTGGAGCCCGTGGATCCCGTGGATCCCGTGGATCCCGTGGCGCCGTCCGCCTCGTCCGCCCAGCGGCCGGCGAGCGCCGAGACCGTACGGGCGGCCTCCGCCACGGCGTCGGAGACGGCGGCGGGCCCGCCCCCGGCGGCCCGGGCGGCGGCGTACCCGATCAGGAAGGTGGTCAGGGGCGCGGCGGGGCGGGCGACACCGTGGGCGGCGTCACGAGCCAGGTCGAGCAGGACGCCGGTGTCGACGTCCAGCTCGATGCCCAGCTCGTCCTTGACTGCGGTGATCCATTCGTCCAGCACGGTCCCATGCTCCCTGATCCTGGCCCGGGCCGTGGCGATGTCCTCCCAGGTGTCGCAGTCGAAGGAGGCCAGCGGCGCGCTGGGGACCCGGCGCACGTCCAGCTCCTGGATCAGGAGGCGCAGCGGCAGGCCGGTCAGGGAGCCGTGTTCGGCGGCGAGCAGGGCGAGTTCACGGCGGAGGGGCTCGGTGCGGTACGCGGCGACCAGCGGCTGGTCGCGCCCGTCGGGGTCGACGGAGAGCACGCCCTCGGCGCCGCCGTCCGCCAGGGCGTCCACCAGCGCCCGTACACCGTCCGCGCGGAGGAACGGCAGGTCGCCGCTGAGCACGACCACGGTGTCGGCCTCCACGTGCCGGAGCCCGGCCGCAAGGGCGGCCGGCGGGCCGCTGCCGGCGGGCTGCTCGCGGGTCCAGACGACGGGCCGCGCGGTGGCCCTGCGCCCGCCCACGACGACGGTGCGGCCGGCCTCCCGGCCGGCGCTCAGCACACGGTCGAGCAGCGACCGCCCGCCGATGCTCACGCCCGGCTTGTCCACGCCGCCGAGCCGCCTGGCGGCACCCCCGGCGAGCACGACGACGTCAAATGGGGTCACGGCACCAGTATCCCCAGGCCCCTCGCCCCGCCCACGCCCGGGGCGGCCGCGCCCCGGAGGGCGGCCCGGTGGCGGCCGGGACCCGTGGCGGCGGGCACCAGAGGGCGGCCCGGTGGCGACCGGGCCCCGGTGGCGGCCGGGCCCCGTGGCGGCCGGGCGCCGGACTCCACGGGGCGGGAAGGCCCCGGCTGTGCCGTCGCCCGGGGCCCGGCCCTACGGGTGAGGGTGCGTCACAGGGTGCGCAGCAGCACCGCCGGGTGCTCGACGCAGTTCGCGACGTACCGCAGGAAGCCGCCCGCCGTGCCGCCGTCGCACACCCGGTGGTCGAAGGTCAGGGAGAGCTGGACGACCTGCCGCACGGCCAGTTCGCCCTGGTGGACCCAGGGCTTGGGGACGATGCGGCCGACGCCCAGCATCGCCGCCTCCGGGTGGTTGATGATCGGGGTCGAGCCGTCGACGCCGAACACCCCGTAGTTGTTCAGGGTGAACGTCCCGCCCGTCAGCTCGGCCGGTGTCAGCGTCCCGGTGCGGGCGGCCTCCGTCAGGCGGGCGAACTCGGCCGTCAGGGACTCCGCCGTGCGGCCGTGGGCGTCCCGGACGACCGGCACGACCAGGCCCCGGTCGGTCTGCGCGGCGAACCCGAGATGCACCTCGGGCAGCCGCACGATCTCCCGCGCGGCCATGTCCACCCGGGAGTTGAGCTCCGGGTGCCGGGCCAGGGCGGCCACACAGATCCGGGCGAGCAGGGCCAGCAGCGAGATCTTCGGACCGCCCGCGGCGTTCATCGCGGCCCGCGCGGCCATCAGCTCGGTGGCGTCCGCGTCCACCCAGCAGGTGGCGTCGGGGATCTCGGTCCGGCTGCGGGACAGCTTGTCGGCGACGGCTCCGCGTACCCCGCGCAGCGGCACCCGCTCACCGGCACCGGTGGCCGGGGCGGCGGAGGCACCGGCCTTGACGGGTGCGACGGGTGCGGCGGGTGTGGCGAGCGCGGCCACGGCCCGCTCCACGTCGGCCCGCAGGATGAGCCCGTCGGGCCCGGAGCCCCGCAGCTGCCGCAGGTCGAGGCCCTTCTCCCGGGCGAGCTTCCGCACCAGCGGCGAGACCACCGGGACCGGCCCCTCGGACGGCGCCGGGATCACCGGGGGCGCCACCGGCGCGGCCGGTGCCGTGGCCGTCGCGACGGCCGCGGGGGCTGTCGCCGGGACGGCCCCGTCCCGCTTGACCCGCCGGCGGCGGGCGGCCGGGGCGGCCGTGCCGTACCCGACGAGCACGTTCCCGGAGCCCTCGCCGGACGCCGCCGCGCCGCCCCCCGTACCGGCAGCGGAGGTACCCGTCTCGGTGGCGGCGTCGGCGCCGGGCGCGCCGGGGGCGTCCGCCGCGGTGGCGCCCACGGCGACCGTCAGCAGTGGGGCGCCGACCGGCAGTTCCGTACCCTCCTCGCCGAACCGCGCGGTCACCACGCCCCCGTAGGGGCAGGGCACCTCGACCATCGCCTTGGCCGTCTCCACCTCGACGACCGGCTGGTCGATCGCGACGACGTCCCCGACGTCCACCAGCCAGCGCACGATCTCCGCCTCGGTGAGCCCCTCACCGAGGTCCGGCAGCTTGAACTCCAGTACCTGCGCCATCAGTTCTCCGCCTCCCACTGGAGCCGCTCCACCGCGTCCAGGATCCGGTCCACTCCCGGCAGGTGGTGGCGCTCCAGCATCGGCGGCGGGTACGGGATGTCGAACCCGGCGACCCGCAGCACCGGCGCCTCCAGGTGGTGGAAGCACCGCTCGGTGACCCGTGCCGCGATCTCCCCGCCGGGGCCGCCGAAGCCGGACGACTCGTGCACGACGACGGCCCGCCCCGTGCGCCGCACGGACGCGCAGACCGTCTCGTCGTCGAAGGGCACCAGCGACCGCAGGTCGACGACCTCCAGTTCCCGGCCCTCCGCGTGCGCGGCCTCGGCCGCCTCCAGGCAGACGGGCAGGGACGGCCCGTAGGTGATGAGCGTGGCGTCGCGGCCGGTGCGCCGCACCACGGCGCGCCCTATCGGCTCGACCGGCTCGGGCGCCTCGGGCGTCCAGTCGGACTTCGACCAGTAGAGCCGCTTGGGCTCCAGGAATACGACCGGGTCGTCGGAGGCGATCGCCGCCCTCAGCAGCCCGTACGCGTCGGCGACCGTCGCGGGCGTGACGACATGGAGCCCCGGAGTCGCCATGTAGTACGCCTCGGACGAGTCGCTGTGGTGCTCGACGCCGCCGATGCCGCCGCCGTACGGCACCCGGACGACGATCGGCAGCGGCATCGCGCCGCGCGTCCGGTTCCGCATCCGGGAGACATGGCTGATCAGCTGCTCGAAGGCCGGGTAGGCGAAGGCGTCGAACTGCATCTCGACCACCGGTCGCAGGCCGTACATCGCCATGCCGACGGCCGTGCCGAGGATGCCCGCCTCGGCGAGCGGGGTGTCC
This sequence comes from Streptomyces sp. NPDC015131, assembly GCF_043079975.1. Lineage (NCBI taxonomy): Bacteria > Bacillati > Actinomycetota > Actinomycetes > Kitasatosporales > Streptomycetaceae > Streptomyces > Streptomyces sp. NPDC015131. The sequence goes on from NZ_JBIBVB010000005.1 coordinate 382,325, forward strand.
GTGCAGCGGTCCTCGCCGAACTCCTTGGCGAGCCCGTCGGTGACCCGGAAGACCCCGCCGAGCGTGCCGACGTCCTCGCCCATGACATGGACGGACGGGTCCTCGGCCATCGCGTCGCGCATGGCGCGCTGGAGCGCCTGCGCCATGGTGGCGGGCTTGGTCGCCGGCTTCGCCACGGTGGTCATCTCACGCCTCGCTCTCGGCGTCGAGCTCGGCGCGCAGCTGGGCGGCCTGCTCCCGCAGTTGTGCCGTCTGTTCCGCGTACACGTGGGCGAACAGGTCCATCGGGTCGAGCTCCGCGTCGGCGTTCATCCGCTCCCGCAGTCGTGCGGCCATCGACTCCGCCTCGTCGGCCACCTGCCGCTTCCCGTCCTCGTCGAGGAGGCCGCGGCCGGTCAGCTCGCGCTCCAGCAGCAGGACCGGGTCGTGGGCGCGCCACGCCTCGACCTCGCTCTGCCCGCGGTACCGGGTGGCGTCGTCGGCGTTGGTGTGGGCGTCGATGCGGTACGTCACGGCCTCCACGAGCGTGGGGCCGCCGCCGCGCCGGGCGCGGGCGACCGCCTCGGAGAGCACCTGGTGCACGGCCGGAGCGTCATTGCCGTCCACGAGCCGGCCGGGCATGCCGTAGCCGACGGCCTTGTGGGCCAGCGAGGGGGCCGCCGTCTGCTTGGCGAGCGGCACGGAGATCGCGAAGCCGTTGTTCTGCACGAGGAAGACGACCGGGGCGCGCCAGACCGCCGCGAAGTTCAGCGCCTCGTGGAAGTCGCCCTCGCTGGTGCCGCCGTCGCCGACCATGGCGAGGGCCACCACGTCGTCGCCCTTGAGGCGGGCGGCGTGGGCCAGCCCGACGGCGTGCGGCAGCTGGGTGGCGAGCGGGGTCGACAGCGGGGCGATCCGGTGCTCGCGGGGGTCGTAGCCGGTGTGCCAGTCGCCGCGCAGCAGGGTGAGCGCCTCGACCGGGTCGAGGCCGCGCGCGACGGCGGCGAGGGTGTCGCGGTAGGACGGGAAGAGCCAGTCGCGGTCCTCCAGCACCAGGGCGGCGGCGACCTCGCACGCCTCCTGTCCGGTGCTCGACGGGTAGACCGCGAGCCGGCCCTGCTTGGTGAGGGCCGTGGCCTGGGTGTTGTACCGGCGGCCGCGGACCAGCTCGGTGTAGAGCCTGCGCAGCAGCCCGGGGGCGAAGCCGGCCGCGGCGTCCGTGCCCAGCACCCGGTGGGGCTCGGGGTCCGGGAGCAGCGGCGCCGGGTCGGTGAGCGGCTTCCACTCCGGGGGCGGGGTGGGCCGGTGGGAAGCGGCACCGGGCAGCTCTTGGACCGTCATGACAGCACCTCCTCATGGGAGCGGGCATAAGACCCGAAGGGGGGCGCTGGTGTGACGCGCCTCACCTACCGATTGTTCGGTCGTGGCGGCATTTTGGCTACAGGCGCCTTCCGTCTGTGGACAAACGGTTCTCCACAGCATGGGATGGAGACAGGTCGTCCATGGATGAGAGGCGGGGGGACATGGCAGCTGAACAAATGGCCGACGGCAGGGAACCGGAGCGGCCGGGCGACGACCAGCAGGCGCCGCCGCGCCCGCTGGACGCGATCGACCGCGACATCCTGCGGATCCTCCAGACGGATGGCCGCGCCTCGATACGGGCCGTCGCGGACCGTGTCCATGTGTCACGTGCCAACGCGTACGCGCGGATCAACCGGCTCATCGAGGACGGGGTGATCCGGGGCTTCAGCGCCCGCGTCAACCACGAGCGGGCGGGCCAGGGCGCCTCCGCGTACATCACGCTGAAGATCGTGCAGAACTCGTGGCGCACGGTCCGCGAGCAGCTCAGGGCGCTGCCGGGCGCGGCGCACATCGCCCTGGTCAGCGGTGACTTCGACGTGCTGCTGCTGGTGCACACGCCGGACAACCGCACCCTGCGGGAGCTGGTCCTCACCCGGCTGCAGTCGATCCCCGAGGTGCTCTCGACGCGCACCCTGCTCGTCTTCGAGGAGACCGATCTCAACCGGCGCGCGCTGACCGACGAGAGCTGACCGCCGAGAACCGAGGAGGGCCGGCGGAAGCCGGGAGCAGCGCCGGCGAAATGACGGGGAGGGCCGTCAGGGTCCGGTGCGCCGCAGGCCGTCGAAGGCCAGGTGGACGACCGTCTCTACCACCTGGCGCCGCTCGCCGTCCCCGCCGGGCTGGGGCCGGTACCACTCCACCAGCGAGTTGACCATGCCGAAGAGCAGCCGGGTGGCCAGCCGTATGTCCACGTCGGTCCGCAGGTCACCGTCCGCGGCGGCGGCCTTGAGCAGGTCGGCGACCCGGTGGTCAAACTCGCGGCGGCGGTCGAGCGCCCACCGCTCGGTCGTGGTGTTGCCCCGTACGCGCAGCAGGAGCGTCACATAGGGCAGCTCGTCCATCAGGACCTCGACGGTGCGCCGGGTGACGTACTCGACCCGCTCGATGGCGCGGCCGCGAGTGGCGCCGGGCTCGTCGAGGACGGCGAAGAGGCCGTCCAGGGCGCGGCTGACGGCGCGCCGCAGCAGCTCCTCCTTGCCGGCGACATGGTGGTAGATCGAGGACTTGGAGATTCCGGCCGCCTTGGAGAGGTGCTCCATGGACGTGCCGTCGTAGCCGCGTTCGTTGAAGACCCGGACGGCGACGGACAGCAGCGTCTCGGGGGTGTAGGTGTCGCGCTTGGCGGTGGTCATCGGCTTTCCTGGTCCTTCATCGCGGCCCTCTCCTCGTACTCACGGCGTACGACGCCGAGACAGGGGGCGTAGCGGCCGGTCGGGTAACGCGTGTGCAGGGAGCCGAGCAGGTCGGACACCGTCTCGTAGCCGAGCCTGGCGGCCCATTCGAAGGGGCCGGCCGGGTAGTTCACGCCGAGGCGCATGGCGGTGTCGATGTCGTCCGCCGACGCGACGCCGCGGTCGACGGCGTCCACGGCGAGGTCCACCAGCATCGCGACCGTGCGGGCGACGATCATCCCCGGGACGTCGCCGATGACCGTGACCTCCTTGCCGAGGGCCTGGAAGAGGCCGACGGCCTCCTGGAGGGTCTCGGGCGAGGTGGTCGGGGCGGTGGCGAGGGCGATCCTGGTCGCGGTCGTGTAGTCGTGGGCGAGGTCGAAGTAGACGATCTCCTCGCCGTCGTACTCGAAGACCGCCTCGCCGTCCGCGAGGGTGAGGTGCCCGCCGCCCGGCAGGGCGATGTGGTGGCCGCGCCGGTGGCGCCGGACCTTGATGCCCGCCGCTTCGATCATGGGGACGAGGGGCTCGGCGTGGCCGAGGCCGCCGTGGACGGTGACCTTGTCGGGAGCGGGCGCCGGGGCCTCGGTGGGCACGACCGGCCGCTGGGCGCCCTCGTCGTACGCGTACCAGCCCCGGCCGGTCTTGCGTCCCAGCCGTCCCGACTCGACCAGGCGCCGCTGGGCGAGGGACGGGGTGAACTTCGGGTCGTGGTGGAAGGACTCCCACACGGAGCGGGTGACGGCCTCGTTGACGTCCTGCCCGATCAGGTCGGTCAGCTCGAAGGGGCCCATCCGGAAGCCGCCGCTCTCGCGCAGCACGGCGTCGATCGTCGCCGGGTCGGCGGCCCGCTCCTCGTACAGGCGCAGCGCCTCCGCGTAGAAGGGGCGGGCGATGCGGTTGACGATGAACCCCGGGGTGTCGGCGCAGCGCACCGGGGTCTTGCCCCACGCGGCCACCGTGTCGTACGCGCGCGTGGCGGCCGTCTCGTCGGTGGCGAAGCCGCTGACGACCTCGACCAGCGGCAGGAGCGGCGCCGGGTTGAAGAAGTGGAGGCCGACGAACCGGCCGGGCAGCCGCAGCCCGCCCGCGACGGCGGTGACGGAGAGCGAGGAGGTGTTGGTGGCGAGCAGGCAGTCGTCGGCGACGGTCTTCTCCAGCTCGGCGAACAGCTCGCGCTTGACCGGCAGCGCCTCCACCACGGCCTCGATCACGAGGGCGGCGTCGGCGAGGCCGGAGAGGTCGTCCGCGACCTGCAGGCGGGCGACGGCCGCGTCGCGCTCCTCCGGCGTCATCCGGCCCTTCTCGACCAGCCGGCCGAGCCGCCCCGCGAGGGCGTCGGCGGCCTGCCGGGCGCGGCCGGGCCCGGCGTCGTGGAGGCGCACCGGATGGCCGGCGACCAGCGCGACCTGGGCGATGCCCTGCCCCATGGTCCCGGTGCCCACGACGGCGACGGCGCGGTCCCGCGCGATGGCCATGTTGTCGGTCATGACAGTGATCCTCCCCGATGAGTTGTCCACAGGTTCGGGAGGCCCCCTTGTCCCGACCGATCGTTCGGTTACTCTAGCCCTGTCCGCCTGTCCCTGCCCAGCTCGACGAGGAGTTGGTCCGCCATGGCCGCCGCTCAGCTCACCACCGACCACCTGACCGAGAGGCACCGCTCCACGCTGGAACAGGCCCTCGAAGCCATCCGCACCCGGGCCTACTGGTCCCCGCACCCCGAGCACCCCAAGGCGTACGGGGAGGACGGCTCGCTGAGCGCCGCCGAGGGGCTCCAGGCGCACCGGGCGACCCTCGGCACCCGCTTCGAGCTGGACCAGCCGGGCACGGACGACTGGACGGGCGGCGAGGTCTCCCCGTACGGCCCGGAGCTGGGCGTGGAGTATCCGCACGCCGACGTGGACGTCCTGCTGCCCGCGATGCGCGCCGGCATGGGCGCCTGGCGCGACGCCGGGCCCGAGACCCGCGCCCTGGTCTGCCTGGAGATCCTGTCCCGGATCAGCGCCCGCACCCACGAGTTCGCGCACGCGGTGATGCACACCAGCGGGCAGGCGTTCATGATGGCGTTCCAGGCGGGCGGGCCGCACGCGCAGGACCGCGGCCTGGAGGCGGTGGCGTACGCGTACGCGGAGCAGGTCCGCACCCCGCTGGTCGCCGACTGGTCGAAGCCGCAGGGCAAGCGCGACCCGCTGGAGCTCCGCAAGGCGTTCACCCCCGTGCCGCGCGGCATCTCCCTGCTGATCGGCTGCAACACCTTCCCCACGTGGAACGGCTATCCGGGCCTGTTCGCCTCCCTCGCCACCGGCAACCCGGTGCTGGTCAAGCCGCACCCGCGCGCCGTGCTCCCGCTGGCGCTGACGGTCCGGGTGGCGCGCGAGGTGCTCGCCGAGGCGGGCTTCGACCCGAACCTGGTGGCGCTCGCCGTCGAGCGGCCGGGCGAGGGCATCGCCAAGGACCTGGCCGTCCGGCCGGAGATCCGGATCATCGACTACACCGGCTCCACCTCCTTCGGAGACTGGCTGGAGGCCAACGCCCGGCAGGCGCAGGTCTACACGGAGAAGGCCGGCGTCAACACGGTCGTCGTCGACTCGACCGACGACTACCGGGGGATGCTGTCCAACCTGGCCTTCTCGCTCTCCCTCTACAGCGGCCAGATGTGCACCACCCCGCAGAACCTGCTGATCCCCCGGGACGGGATCACCACCGAGGACGGACCCAAGTCGTACGACGAGGTGGTCGCCGACCTCGCCGCCTCGGTGGGCGGGCTGCTCGGCGACGACGCCCGGGCGAACGCCCTGCTGGGCGCGATCGTCAACCCCGACGTCCGGGCCCGGCTGGAGTCGGCCCCCGGGCTCGGCGAGGTGGCCCTGGCCTCGCGCGAGGTGGCCAACCCCGACTTCCCCGACGCCGTCGTGCGGACGCCCGTCCTGGTCAAGCTGGACGGCTCCAAGCCCGACGCGGAGGCGGTGTACATGTCGGAGTGCTTCGGCCCCGTCGCCTTCGCCGTGTCCGTCGAGTCGACGGGTGGCGCGCTGGAGCTGCTGCGGCGCACGGTGCGCGAGAAGGGCGCGATGACGGTCGGCGCGTACACCACCTCGCCGGACGTCGAGCGGGCCGTGGAGGAGGTATGCCTGGAGGAGTCGGCCCAGCTGTCGCTGAACCTGACGGGCGGGGTGTACGTGAACCAGACGGCGGCGTTCTCCGACTTCCACGGTTCGGGCGGCAACCCGGCGGCCAACGCCGCACTGTGCGACAGCGCCTTCGTGGCCAACCGGTTCCGGGTCGTCGAGGTGCGCCGCCCGGCGTGACGCGACAGGACGCCGGCCCCTGAGCGGGCGCCCGCCCGGGTGACACGACCGACCCCCGGGCGGGCGCCGTCCGCCGCCGGGACGGGCACAGCGGGGACGGGCAGGGCGGGGAGGGCAGGGCCGGGACGGGACGGGCAGGGCGGGCGCGGGCCCGGCCGGGCGGTCAGGCCGGCGGGGCCGGGTCGATCTCCGCGTACCGCTGCACCCACGCGTGCATCGCGATCGCGGCGGCGGCGCCCGCGTTGATCGACCGGGTCGAGCCGAACTGGGCGATGGAGCAGGTCATCGCCGCGTGCGCGCGGGCCTCCTCCGTGAGGCCGGGGCCCTCCTGCCCGAACAGCAGGACGCAGCGGCGCGGCAGCTCCGTACGCTCCAGCGGCACCGCCCCGGGGAGGTTGTCGATCCCGATGACGGGCAGCCCCTCGGCGGCGGCCCAGGCCGTCAGCGACCGGGTGTCCGGGTGGTGGCGCACATGCTGGTACCGGTCGGTGACCATGGCGCCGCGCCGGTTCCAGCGCCGCCGGCCCACGATGTGGATCTGCTGCGCCAGGAAGGCGTTCGCGGTGCGGACCACCGAGCCGATGTTGAAGTCGTGGCTCCAGTTCTCCACGGCCACATGGAAGTCATGGCGCCGGGTGTCCAGGTCGGCGACGATCGCCTCCCGCCGCCAGTACCGGTAGCGGTCGACGACATTGCGCCGGTCGCCCTCCGCGAGCAGCTCCGGGTCGTAGCGCTCGTCCTCCGGCCACGGCCGGGGGTGCGGGCCGACGCCGATCTCGGTCCCGTAGCCGTCGTCGTACTGGAGGGGGGTGGTCTCGCTGCTCACCCCACGAGGGTACGGGGGGCCGGGTCCTCGACGGGCGGCCGCCGGTCCTCCGGTACGCGCCGGGTGCGGGCCGCCAGCCGGTCCCGGCCCCGGCGTACGCGTACGCCCAGCGCGATCAGGAACGCCGTGGGCAGGAAGACCGCGTCGGCGGCGATCATGGCGAGGGAGAAGAACGGCAGCCCGAGCAGCAGCGCGATACCGGCGTGCTCCAGCATCATCACCACCAGCAGGACGTTCTTGACGCGCCGGTTGAACAGGGTGAAGGGGAACGCCACCTGCACGACGACCGTGCCGTAGGTGAGGACCATGACCATCACCCCGCTGGCGGCCAGCACATCGGACAGGAACGGCCAGGGGGTGAAGTAGTCCAGTTTGAGCGGGTAGTACAGCGCGGTGCCGTCCTGCCAGCGCGAGCCCTGGATCTTGTACCAGCCGGCGGTGGCGTAGATCAGACAGACCTCGGCCATGATCACGGCGAGGGTGGCGTTGTGGACGAGGTTGGCGATGACGTCGGCGAGGAGGCGCGGCTCCCCCGGGGCGTACCGGTTCACCAGCCACCAGACGCCCTGCGCGGCCCATACCAGCCACAGCATCACCAGCAGCCAGGGCTCCCCGGTGCGGTCCAGGAAGAGCGTCGCCGCGACCAGCCCGAAGGCCCCGGCCCCCCACATCACCGGGCCCAGCCGGTCCCGCGCGGGCCCGGGCCCCTGCCGCGCCGCGCGGCGGGCGTCCAGCGACCACACCCGGGCGCAGCGGGTCAGCACCAGGTAGATGGCCATCAGGTGGACGACGTTGTCACCGCCGTCGCCCATGAAGATCGAGCGGTTCTGAAGGGAGAGCACGCCCACCAGGAACAGGACCGACATGGTGCGGGTGCGCCAGCCGAGCAGCAGGGCGGCGCTGGCGAGCACGGCCAGGGCGTACACCGCCTCGAACCACACGGCGCTGTCGGACCACATCAGGACCGTGAAGGCGTGGTTGCCGGCGATGAGCTGTTGCCCCATCTCCCACGACCAGGGCCCTTCGGGGCCGTACATCTCGTGGCGGTGGGGGAACTCGCGCAGCAGGAACAGCAGCCACGCGGAGGCGAAGCCGATGCGGACGACGGCGCTCTGGTACGGGCCGAGGGCCGTACCGGTGACCCAGCGGACGGCGCGGGCCAGCCGGCGGTCGAGCGGCTCGGTGCGCGGGCGTACGCGGCCGGGGGAGGTGTGCGCGCTCACTGGTCCGCCTCCGTACGGCCGCCGCTGACGCCGCCGGGCAGGTCGGCGGCGGTCACGGACCACCACGGGAGGACCCGGTAGTAGGTGCGGGTGTCGGTCTTCTCGTCGCTCCAGACGGGCGCCTCGACGCCGCGGGTGGCGGAGCGGAGCTGGATGCGCTCGATCCGGCCGTCCAGCCGGTGCCCCTCCAGCCGCAGCATGGCGATGCGCCGGACGTAGCGCTCGGAGAGCTGGCCGCGCATGCCGTAGGGGCGGTTGTCGTCGGAGTGCGAGTTCACGTAGAAGTCCCAGCCGCGGCGGAGCTCGTTCTGGTTCACATGGCTGGGCAGGAGATTGCCGCGGATCGCCTCGCCGTCCTCGGCCGACATGTCGATCCAGCCGGTCGTCCTGCGCGCGCCGTCCTCGCCGACGACCTCGGCGCGGACGTGGACGGCGATGTTCTGCTGGAGCGGGTTGGGGGCGAAGAGCTTCCAGTTCTGTTCGAACTCGGGGAGCACCCAGTCGTCCACGGCCTCGCCGTGCTGCTTGGTGAGCGTGTTCGAGGGCGCGACGTGCAGGAACGCCATGGCCAGGTGGACGCAGGCGAAGACCGCGATGACGGCCAGCGCGACGGCCGCCACCACCTGGTACGGGAGCGACAACGCGGCGGCCCCGGCGGTGGGGGCGGGCCGTGTCCCGACGGGCGGCGCGTGGGGTGGGCCGCCCGGTGTTCCGGTGGTGGTGGCGTGGGGCGGGCCCGGCGTTGCGGCAGTGGTGGCATGCGGCGGGCTCGGTGGGGGTGTCACCCGGTCGGCGCAGGGCTCCGGTACGGGCTCGGCGGGCCGCTCGGGCCCGGCGACGGGCGCGGGGCCGGGGACGGACGGAGGCGTCACGGGGCCGGGGCCCTCCGCGTCGGTGGCGCGCTGGGCGCGGCCGCCGGCCTCCTTGTCGTACGAGTCCATCCCGCCCCGTTTCCGTTCCCCATCGCTGCCACGGAGTTATCCACAGGGTTGACACCATACGGGCCGCCGACCCACCATTGAAGTCATTCAACCGAACGATCGGTCGGTAGGGGGTCCGATGACGTCAGTGACCGCGGACACGCGGCAGACGCACGAGGCGGAGTTCGACGCGGCGGTGGCCGCCGACGAGCGGATCGAGCCGCGCGACTGGATGCCGGACGCCTACCGGGCCACGCTCGTCCGGCAGATCGCCCAGCACGCCCATTCCGAGATCATCGGCATGCAGCCGGAGGCCAACTGGATCACGCGCGCGCCCTCCCTGCGGCGCAAGGCGATCCTGATGGCCAAGGTGCAGGACGAGGCCGGCCACGGCCTGTATCTGTACAGCGCCGCCGAGACCCTCGGCACCAGCCGCGACGAGCTGCTCGACAAGCTCCACACCGGCCGGCAGAAGTACTCCTCGATCTTCAACTACCCCACGCTGACCTGGGCCGACGTCGGCGCCATCGGCTGGCTGGTGGACGGCGCTGCGATCACCAACCAGGTGCCGCTGTGCCGCTGCTCCTACGGTCCCTACGCCCGCGCGATGGTCCGGATCTGCAAGGAGGAGTCGTTCCATCAGCGCCAGGGGTACGAATCGCTCCTCGCCCTCTCCCGGGGGACGCCGGAGCAGCACGCGATGGCGCAGGACGCGGTGGACCGCTGGTGGTGGCCGTCGCTGATGATGTTCGGCCCGCCGGACGACGAGTCGGCGCACTCGGCGCAGTCCATGGCCTGGAAGATCAAGCGCCACTCGAACGACGAGCTGAGGCAGCGGTTCGTGGACATCTGCGTCCCGCAGGCCGAGGCGCTGGGCCTCACCCTCCCCGACCCGGACCTCCGGTGGAACGAGGAGCGGGGGCACCACGACTTCGGCACCATCGACTGGACCGAGTTCAAGGAAGTCCTCAAGGGCAACGGACCCTGCAACGAACAGCGCATCACCCAGCGCCGCCGTGCCCACGAGGAGGGCGCCTGGGTCAGGGAGGCCGCGGCGGCGTTCGCGGCCAAGCACGGGGAGGCGACGGCATGACGTCCAGCGAATGGCCGCTGTGGGAGGTGTTCGTGCGCTCCCGCCGGGGCCTGTCCCACACCCATGCGGGAAGCCTCCACGCGCCGGACGCGCAGATGGCTCTGCGCAACGCCCGGGACCTGTACACCCGGCGCAGCGAGGGCGTCTCCATCTGGGTCGTCCCCTCCGCGGCCGTCACCGCGTCGTCGCCCGACGAGAAGGACCCGTTCTTCGAGCCGTCCGCCGACAAGCCCTACCGCCACCCGACCTTCTACGAGGTCCCGGAGGGGGTGAAGAACCTGTGACCGCCACCGTGAGCACCGCAGCGGCCCTCGCCCTCGGCGACGACGCGCTGGTGCTGTCGCACCGGCTCGGCGAGTGGGCCGGCCACGCCCCCGTCCTGGAGGAGGAGGTCGCGCTGGCCAACATCGCGCTGGACCTGCTCGGGCAGGCACGGGTGCTGCTCTCCCTCGTCGGGAACGAGGACGAGCTGGCGTTCCTGCGCGAGGAGCGGGCCTTCCGCAACGCCCAGCTGGTCGAACAGCCCAATGGCGACTTCGCCCACACCATCGCCCGGCAGCTCTACTTCTCCACCTACCAGCGGATGCTGTACGGACGGCTCGCGGCGGCCGGTGACGGCGCGCTGTCCGGGCTGGCCGCCAAGGCCGTGAAGGAGGTCGCCTACCACCAGGACCACGCCGAGCAGTGGACGTTGCGGCTGGGCGACGGCACGGCCGAGAGCCACGAGCGGATGCAGCGGGCCTGCACGGCGCTGTGGCGCTTCACGGGCGAGCTGTTCCAGTCGGTCGACGGGCTGGACGTGGACTGGCAGGAGCTGGAGTCCGACTGGCTGGCGTCGGTGACGGCGGTGCTGGAGCGGGCCACGCTGACCGTGCCCGAGGGGCCCCGCGCGGGAGCGTGGAGCGCCGGCGCGGGACGCCAGGGCCTGCACACCGAGGACTTCGGCCGGATGCTCGCCGAGATGCAGCACCTGCACCGCAGCCACCCGGGGGCGTCGTGGTGACCGGCACCACGAGCGCCACCGGTGCCACCGGTGCCACCGGTGCCACTGGCGCACCGGCCAGGACCGCGCTGGAGGAGGAGCTGAGCCGGCTGGCCGGGTCGGTGCCGGACCCCGAACTGCCGGTCCTGACCCTGGAGGAGCTGGGCGTCCTGCGCGGGGTGCAGGTCCTCGCCCCCGGCCGGGTGCGGGTCGAGCTGACCCCGACGTACACCGGCTGCCCGGCCGTCGAGGCGATGTCCTCGGACATCGAGCGCGTGCTGCACGAGCACGGCGTGGCGGAGGTGTCGGTGGTCACCGTCCTGTCCCCCGCCTGGTCGACGGACGACATCAGCGAGGAAGGGCGCCGCAAGCTCGGCGAGTTCGGGATAGCTCCGCCCCGCCCCCAGGGCCCCGGCGGCGGTCCCGTGCCTCTCACGCTGGCCATCCGCTGCCCCCACTGCGGCTCCACGGAGACGGAGCTGCTGAGCCGCTTCTCCTCCACCGCCTGCAAGGCGCTGCGCCGCTGCACCGCCTGCCGCGAACCGTTCGACCACTTCAAGGAGTTGTAGATGTTCCATCCGCTCCGGGTGAGCGAGGTCGAGCGGCTCACGGACGACGCGGTCGCCGTCACCTTCGCGGTCCCTCCCGAGCTGCGCGAGACCTTCCGCCACACGCCCGGCCAGCACCTGGCCGTGCGCCGCACGGGCGCGGGCGGCGAGGAGATCCGCCGTACGTACTCGATCTGCTCCCCCGCCGCCGGTGCCGGCGAGGACCCGGTCCTCCGGGTGGGGATCCGGCTGGTGGAGGGCGGCGAGTTCTCCACCTACGCCCTCAAGGAGCTGGCGGTCGGGCACACCGTCGAGGTGATGGCGCCGATGGGCCGGTTCCTGCTGGAGCCGCGCCCCGGGCACTTCGCGGCGATCGTGGGCGGCAGCGGGATCACCCCGGTGCTGTCCATGGCCTCCACGCTGCTGGTCCGCGAGCCGGCCGCCCGCTTCTGCCTGATCCGCAGCGACCGCACGGCGGCGTCGACGATGTTCCTGGAGGAGGTCGCCGACCTGAAGGACCGCTACCCCGACCGCTTCCAGCTGGTGACCGTCCTGTCGCGGGAGGAGCAGCAGTCGGGACTGCCCTCGGGCCGGCTGGACCAGGAGCGGCTGGCCGGGCTGCTGCCGGCGCTGCTCCCAGTCGGCGAGGTCGACGGGTGGTTCCTGTGCGGCCCCTTCGGGCTGGTCGCCGGCGCCGACCGGGCGCTGCGGGGCCTGGGCGTGGACCGCGCCCGCATCCACCAGGAGATCTTCCACGTGGACGACGGTTCGGCGCCCGCCACCGTGGGTCCCGCGACGGCCCCCGCGCACGCCACGCTCACCGCGACCCTCGACGGCCGGTCCGGGACCTGGCCGGTCGCGGAAGGCGAATCCCTGCTGGACACGGTGCTGCGCAGCCGGTCGGACGCGCCCTACGCCTGCAAGGGCGGGGTGTGCGGCACCTGCCGGGCGTTCCTGGTCGCCGGGGAGGTCCGGATGGACCGCAACTACGCGCTGGAGAACGAGGAGACCGAGGCCGGTTACGTCCTGGCCTGCCAGTCGCACCCGGTCACGGCGGACGTGGAGCTGGACTTCGACCGCTGAGCGCGGGCGCGCGCCTGAGGGGCGGCGGGCCCAGGGCGGGAGCCCGCCCGCCGCACGGGCCCACCGGGCGCCGTGCCCGCCGGCTCAGTGAACGGCTCAGAGGACGAAGGCGGGGGTGCCGGTGTCGGTGACCATGGGGCGGCCGGCGCCCTCCCAGGCGAGCATGCCGCCCTCGATGTTCACGGCGTCGATGCCCTGCTGCACCAGGTACTGCGTCACCTGGGCGGACCGTCCGCCGACCCGGCACATCACATAGGCGCGCCGGCCGTCCGCGACCGCCTCCGTCACCTCGCCGAAGCGCGCCACGAAGTCGCTCATCGGCACATGCAGCGCGCCCTCCACATGCCCGGCCGCCCACTCGTCGTTCTCGCGGACGTCGAGCACCAGGCCGTCGGACGGGACCGTCGCGGCGTCCACGGAGGGCAGCGGTGCGAAGTTCATGGTCAGACCTTCTCTTGTCGGTGGCGGGCGGCCCGCCGGGTGGGGGTCGGTCCCGACGCTAGTACACCGGCGCCGCCGACGGGCAAGCGCCGGCGGACGCCCTCACGGGCGGGCGGCGGGGGAGCTAGGGGGTCTCCGCCAGGGCCGCCAGCTCCGCCTCGCGGGCGGAGACCTGGGCGAGGAGCTGCTCGGCGATCTCCTCCAGCAGCCGGTCCGGGTCCTCGGGCGCCATGCGGAGCATCGCGCCGATCGCGCTGTCCTCCAGGTCCCGGGCCACCACGGTGAGCAGTTCCTTGCGGCGGGCCAGCCAGTCGAGCCGGGCGTAGAGCTCCTCGCTCTCGCTGAGGGCGGAGGCCGCCGGCGCGGGGCCCGCCGCCCACTCCTCGGACAGCTCCCGCAGCAGCGCCTCGTCACCGCGCCCGTAGGCGGCGTTGACCCGGGTGATGAACTCCTCCCGGCGCTGCCGCTCCTGTTCGTCGCGGGCCAGGTCCGGGTGGGCCTTGCGGGCCAGCTCGCGGTAGAGCTTGCGGGCCTCGTCGCTCGGCCGGACCCGCCGGGGCGGGCGCACCGCCCGGTCGGTGAGCATGGCGTCGGCCTCGGGGGACAGGCCGTCGGAGTCCATCCAGTCGCCGAACAGCTCGTCGACGCCCGGCATCGGCATCACCAGCGCCCGCGCCGACTGCGCCTTCGCCAGGTCCTCCGGATCGCCGGTGCGGGCGGCGCGGGCCTCCGCGATCAAGGCGTCCAGCTCGTCGAGGCGGGCGTACATCGGGCCGAGCTTCTGGTGGTGCAGCCGGGAGAAGTTCTCGACCTCCACCCGGAACGTCTCCACGGCGATCTCGAACTCGATCAGCGCCTGCTCCGCCGCGCGCACCGCCCGCTCCAGCCGCGCCTCGGGCCGCTCACCCGCCGGACCGGCGGCACCGGACCCGGCGGTCGCACCGGACCCGGCGGTCGCACCGGACTCGGCGGGCTCAGCGGGCTCACCAGGCTCAGCAGCCGCACCGGGCGCGGCGGTCGCGCCGGGCTCCCGGTCGCCGGCCGGGGCGCCGGTCACGTCGTCGTTCGGGGCACCGGACACGTCGTCGTTCGGGGTCGTCACCCGACCAGCGTACGGGCGCGGCGCCCCGGAACGTCACACCCCCAGCTCGGCGGGCAGCCGCCCGCTCCGGATCGCCGCGAGCAGGTCGGCGTGGTCGGCCTCGGTGCGGTCCGCGTACGCCACGGCGAACCGCGCGACGGCCTCGTCCAGCTCCTCGTTCTTGCCGCAGTACCCGGCGACCACCCGCGGGTCGGCGCTGTGCGCGTGCGCCCGGGCCAGCAGGGCGCCGGTCATCCGGGCGTAGTCGTCGACCTGGTCGGCGGCGAGCGCCGCCGGGTCCACGCTGCCCTTGCGGTTGCGGAACTGCCGTACCTGGTAGGGCCTGCCGTCGACCGTCGTCCAGCCCAGCAGGTTGTCGCTCACCACCTGCATCCGCTTCTGCCCCAGGACCACCCGCCGGCCCTCGTGCGGCACCTCCTCCACCGGGAACCCGATCCCCGGCAGGTACGGCAGCAGCGCCGAGGGCCTGGCCTCCTTGACCTGGAGCACCAGCGGCTCACCCCGGTGGTCCAGCAGCAGCACCACGTACGACCGCGTCCCCACGCTCCCGGTGCCCACCACCCGGAACGCCACGTCGTGGATCGCGTACCGCGCGAGCAGCGGCAGCCGGTCCTCCGGCAGCGTCTCCAAATACGGGCCGAGCGAGGCGGCGACCGCCGCGGCCTCCTCGTCCGGCACGCGCCGCAGCACCGGCGGGGCGTCCACGAACCGCCGGGCGCCGTCCGGGCAGTCCTCGGTCGACTTGGCGGCGAACCGGGCGCTGGTGTTGCCCCGGGCCTTCTCGGAGACGCGCTCCAGCGTGCCCAGCAAGTCCCGGGCGTCCGTGTGCGAGACCAGCTCCTCGTCGGCGATGGCGTTCCAGGCGTCCAGCACGGGCAGCCTGGCCAGCAGCCGCATGGTCCGCCGGTAGGCGCCCATCGCGTCGAAGGCCGCCGCCCGGCACACGTCCTCGTCGGCACCCGCCGCCCGGCCGGCCAGCACCAGGGACGTGGCGAGCCGCTTGACGTCCCACTCCCAGGGGCCGGTCACGGTCTCGTCGAAGTCGTTCAGGTCGATCACGAGCCCGCCGCGGGCGTCGCCGTACAGCCCGAAGTTGGCCGCGTGCGCGTCGCCGCATATCTGCGCGGCGATCCCGGTGACCGGCGTCCCCGCCAGGTCGTGCGCCATCAGCCCGGCGGCACCGCGCAGGAAGGCGAACGGGGTCGCGGCCATCCGGCCCACCCGCAGCGGGGCCAGCCCCGGCACCCGGCCCCGGTTGGACTCCTCGACCGCCCGCACCGCGTCCGGCCGGTCGGACGTCAGCTCCAGCAGCTCGTGCGACGCCCGGGGCACCCGCTCCCGCAGCTCCTTGCCCTGCTGCTTGGGCGACCGCCCCGCGCCCCGCAGCCGGTCGGCGGACGCGAAACCGGGCACCGCGGGTATGCGCCCACCGCCCAGGCCGCCACCCGCCCCACCACTCCGGCCGCCACCGCTACGCTCGTCACCGCTCCGGTCGGCACCCTCACCGCCGCTGTCGCCCCGCGGCGCCGGCACCACCGTCCGGATGTCGTTCATGACCTGCCCCGTCCCCTCGCCCGTCGCCACACGGCCTGCCGACAACCAGCCCCGGCCCTCGCCCCGGACGCCGGCCCGCGGCGCCCTTCACGCCGCACCGTTCGCCCAGGTGTCCAGACCGTACCTCCGCCCCCGGCCTCCCGTCCCCGCCTGTGGACGACCAATGACCGACACCCGACAACCGAGGACTACGGACGACATGGCGCGGCCCCCGTGCGGTACCCGTGACCGGCGGAAAGCGGCAGGAAGCGGCAGAAAGCCATGGAAACCCACTATCGTTGTACTGCGCAACCGACAGTGGGGACACGAGCGAGGCGCGGAGGTGCACGTCATGCCTGCGGGACGCGACGACGCGGTCGACACCATCCAGCGCGAGCTGACGGCCTTCGCCCGCCGCGCCCGCGCCACGGCCGCACGGCTCCACCCCGAGCTGTCCCTCGTGTCGTACACCCTGCTCGCCCACATCGACGACCGGCAGGGCTGCCGCGCCACCGACCTGGCGGCCCACTACCTGCTCGACAAGTCCACGGTCAGCCGCCAGGTCACCACGCTCGAGAAACTGGGCCTCGTCGAGCGCCGCCCCGACCCCGCCGACCACCGCGTCCAGGTGCTGCACCCCACGGAGGCCGGCACCCGAGCCCTCTCCTCGACCCACGCCAGCCGCCGCGCCGCCTACCACGAGCGCCTCGCCGACTGGTCCACCGACGACCTCGCCCGCTTCGCGGCGTACCTCCTGCGCTACAACGGCACGGACAGCGCCACAGCCGACGGCGCGGCCCCCAGAAACACGGGCAACAGCCCCGCCTAGCCGTCCGAGCTCGGGCCGTCCCCGCCGGAACCCGCCCGGGCATCCCCGCCCGCGCTCGCACGGGTGATCGCCGTTTCCATGGCGGCGACGCGGTCGGCGAGCAGGGTGAGGGCGGCCACTGCCCGGGTGAGGGCGTCGGCGCCGGAGTCCTGGGAGCGGGAGCGGGAGCGGACGTAGGCGTCGGTGAGGGTCTGCCACCATGTCCGCTGGTCGTCGGTGAGGGTGCCGCGCAGGGCGGCGAGCTTGAGGAGGTTGGCCTCGGCGCCGGTGGTGAGCGTCCCGGCCTCGGCCGCGTAGTGGTCGGTGACGACGGCGCCCAGCTCGGCGTCGTTCATGGCGGGGGAGATACGAGCGGCGATCTTGTTCATGGTGCGGTACGAGCCCTGGAGCCGGAAGGGCGGCTCGGTGCGGTCGGCGTCGGCCTGGCCGGCGGAGGCGATGTAGGCGGCGTTCACCGCCAGGACCGTGCGGCGGGCGGTGAGCAGATGGCGCAGCATCGCGAGCACGGCCTCCAGCTCGGCGGGCGCGTACGGATGGCTGTACGAGTGGCCGTACGAGTGGCCGTCCGGGTGCGTGGCCGGCCGGCCCGCAGGGTCCCCTGCGGCCAGGGCGAGCAGGGCCTCCAGCTCGGTGCGGTCGCGGCCGGCGAGCGGGGCGAGAAGGGGGTGGGAGGTGAGCGCGTTCTCCACGAAGCTCAGCGCGAAGGCGTCCTCCTTGCCGGTCAGGACGTCGCCGAGGTTCCAGACGTCGGCGCGGTTGGCGAGCATGTCGGGCACCTGGAAGAGCTGCCCGGACTCGGTGTACGGATTGCCGGCCATGCAGACGGCGAAGCGCTTGCCGCGCAGGTCGTGGCCGTCGAGCGTGCGGGTGGCGTCGCACAGCGGCACGAACCGGGTCAGCAGCTCGGGCGAGGTGTGCTGGATGTCGTCCAGGTACAGCAGGACGTTGGTGCCGGCCTCCCGCGCGAAGTGGATCTTCTCGACCTCCCGCCGGGCGGCGGCGTTCGGCGCCCGCTCCGGGTCGAGGGAGGTCGTGCCGTGGCCGAGGGCCGGGCCGTCGACCTTGACCAGCAGCATGCCGAGGCGGGCGGCGACGTACTCGACCAGGGTCGTCTTGCCGTACCCCGGGGGTGACAGGAGCAGCAGCAGGCCGCTCGTACCGGCCCGCTTCGCCGCCCCCGCCGCCCCGATCTGCCGCGCCAGGTTGTCCCCGACCAGCGGCAGGTACACCTCGTCCACGAGCCGGCCCCGCACGAAGGACGGCATGACCCTCGGCCGGTACTCGTCCAGCCGCAGCCGCTCCCGCTCGGCGGCCACCAGGGCGTTCCTGCGCCGCTGGTACGCGCGGAAGCCGGGCACCACCCGGCGGGCGAAGTCGCCGGTACGGGCGAGGAACTCGTCCAGCCTCAGCGGAAGGGTGCCCCGGTCGATTCGGGGGTGTGTGCCGAGCAGGCCCTCCACGCGGCCGGCCGGGAGCACGTCCGCGTCATGGCGGGCCAGCCCCGGGCAGACCTCGATCGCCACCGCCTCCGCGAGGTCCCCCGGGTCCACGCGCTCGCCGGAGGACTCCCCGCAGGACTCCGCCCCGGACTCCGCGCAGGACTCCGCGCAGGACTCCGCGCAGGACTCCGCGCAGGACTCCGCCCCGGGCTCCGCGCAGGACTCCGCGTACGGGACGAGCCAGCCCTCCACCAGCCGGCGCGCGCCCGCCGCGTCACCCTCGCCCAGCAGGGTGCGGACGTCCTCGGCGTACGGCGAGGAGCCCGCAGACCGGTGGAAGTTCTCCAGCAGGGCGCGGGCCGCGGGGCCGGTCGTGAAGGACCCGCCGGCCGCCAGCTCCTCGACCAGGTACGCGGCCGCGGGACCGCTCAGGCCGCCCGCCCCGGCCAGCTCGCCGCGCAGCGCGTCCAGGGCGGGCGGCGGCCCGAAGGTCTCCCTGGCCCGGACCAGCGACACGGCCTCGCGCGTCCAGGCCGCCCGGTCGCCGGCGGTCGTCCCGTGCGCCCAGAAGAGCTGGGCGGCGGCCCGGTCGGCGGCCAAGTGGCGCAGCAGCCCGGCCCGTTCGTGCAGCGGGAGCAGTACGGAGAGGATCGCCGCCGCGTCGTGGTCGTGGACGCCCCGCTCGTACCCCTCGTCGTAGGCCGCCCCGGCCGCCCGGGTGGCCAGGGCGGCCAGGCCCGCCGGGCCTGCGTCCGCGAGCGCCGCCGCTCCGTGCTCGGCCAGCAGCCGCGCGGCGAGGTGCTCGGCGCGGTAGACGTCGGCGTTCTCCGACGGCAGGAGCTGCTCCCAGTAGGGGCGGGTGTCCGCGAAGCCGGGGTCGGTGACCGGGCGGCGGTAGTCGGTGCCGGTGAGAGCGAAGGCCAGGCCGCCGTCCTGATCGGGTACGAGGGTAAGTTCCGGCGGCCGGGGCGTGACGGCGAAGCGGTGGCCGCCCAGCCGGATGGTGTCACCGCCGTCCGCGTACAGCTCGGCGCGGTCGCGCAGGGCCCGCCCGGCCTCCTGGCGGGCGGCCCCCAGGCTGCCCTCCAGCTCCTCGGCCCGTGCCCGGTCGCCGAGGTCGCGCAGTTCGGCGGCGGTGCGGCGGACCTTCTCGGCCATCGGGTCGGAGGCGAAGAAGGTGGCGACCTCGTCCGGGCCGTCCAGGGCGGCCGCCCGGCGGGCGAGGGTCTCCAGGACCCGGGAGGCCGAGGCGGCCAGGCGCTCGGCCCGCCGGGCCCGGGCGTCCTGGAGGGCCTGCTTGCGGCCCGCGAAGGCGTCGTGGACCTCGGCGCGCTTGTCGGCGATCTCGCCCAGGAAGGCGTCGTGGTCGGCGAAGCGCGACTCCAGGTTGTCCAGCTGGAGCAGCAGCCGGGCGAGCTGCTCGTCGCAGGACTCCGGGGTGGTGGCGGCGGCCAGGGCGCCGGTGACGGTCTGGGCGAGGAGGGCGGACTCGGCCGCGAAGGCCGCCCGGCCCTCCTGGTCGAGCAGCTCCCGCCGCCGGGCGCCGAGCAGGGCGCGTACCCGGTTGAGGCCGCCCAGCACCCCGGCGATCCGCTCCAGCACGGCGGTACGGACGGTGGCGTCGCCGATGTCCAGCCCGGCGACCACCTCGGTGAGGCCCTGGAGGTCCCGTACCCGGGCGTCGAGCCGCTCGGTGACCGCCGCCGCCTCGGCGGTCGTGGTGGCCGACCCGGCGTCGGCGGTGAGCCGCTCCACCTCCGCGTGCTGCGGGGCGAAGGCGTCGTCGCGCGCGAGGAAGGCGACCGCCCCCCGGGCGGTCGCGGCGATGTGCGCCCCGGCCTCCCCGGCGAGCGCGTCCACGTCCCCGGTGTCCGCGTACCGCATCTCCCTCAGTGCCGTCAGACCGCCCTGGGCGCGCCGGAGTTCGGTGATGCGGGCGATCCACTCCCCGGCCGTGGCCGGCGCCTCCCCGCGTACCCGCCGCACCAGCCGCGCGAGGTCCTCCCGGGCGCGGCCGAGGGCCTCGGCGGCCCGGTCGCGCAGGGCCCGTACGGTCTCGGCCTCGCGCAGTACGCGCTCCGCGGTGGTCCGCACCTCCTCCAGCGGGGTGCGCAGGTCGCCCACGTCCGCGTCGCCCAGCCAGGGGAAGCGGTCGAGGGCCCGCGTACAGGCGGCGACGAGCGCGGCGTACGTCCCCCCGGCACCGGCACCGGCCACGTCCCCGTCCCCGCCCGCGGACGCGTCACCGGCCCCGCCCCCGACCGCATCCCCGCCCCCGCCCGCGGGCAGGGCGGCGCCCCCCGCACCGGTGACCTGCCGCGCGACCGCCAGGCAGTCCGCGATGCCCCGGACCAGGTCGGCGTTGCCGATACGGGCGAGCGGCCCCTCGCCCTCCGGCGCGGCCCCGGCCACGAACGGCGTCCGCCACAGCCGCACCGGGTGCGCCCGCACGGGCTCCCCGGGCCCAGCGCCCAGGGCGGCGAGGGTTCCGTCGTCGAGCAGCGCCCACCCGTGGCACGCGATCGGGGTGGCGACCTCCTCGCGGACGAGGTTGTACGGCATCAGGAGCGCGCGGCCCGTCGCGGCGGTGAACGCGTACAGCACGTCCTCGCCGCCCGGCGCGCGGACGGCCCGCTCGAACGCGAGGCCCGAGGTGTCGGTGTCGAAGGTCTTCACCGCGCCGGTGGCCAGGCAGAGGCCGCCGGGGAAGACGACGCCCCGGTCGCCGGGGAGCCGGCGGCAGGACAGCCCGATGCCGTCCAGCCGCGTCACGGCACCGGTGGGGGTGTGGACGACCAGGTGGCGGCGGGTCTCCTCCTTGTACGGGCGGACGCGCAGCAGGACCAGCGGCCCGACGACGGCGTACGCCACCTCCGCGTCCGCGAGGGACTGGAGGGGTTCACCGACCGGCTCGCTGTGGACGGCCGCACCGGTCTCGGTGTCGTTCTCGGTCTTCACCGTGAGCGCCCCGCCGACCGTGGACACGAAGACCGCGCCCCCGGCGACGGCGATGTGCGGGTGCCTGCCGAGGACGTGGTCGTCCCGGGTGGCCCCGGTCCAGTCGACGTCGTACGGGTCGGGCAGGACGTGGTCCCGCTCGCCGCGCGCGTCCAGGAACCGCACCTCGCCGGAGGCGGACACCGACCAGCGCAGCACCCGGATGTCCTCCGCCCGGGCACCGGTCCGGAAGACGGCGAGCAGCCTGTCGTCCACCCGCCGCAGCCGCAGCAACCGCGCGTCCCGGTAGTAGCGGTGCAGGGCCGCGAACTCGGCGGCGAACGCCGGGTCGTCGAGCAGCCCCGGCACCGCGTCGTCGGGGAGCCGGCCGAGGTCCCGGTCGTGGAGCGCGAACACGTCCCCGGGCGACGCCGCCTCGTACCCGGCGAGCAGCACGTCCCCGACCGCGACGACGTCCCGGGCCACGAGGTCCCGCGCGGTGCGGAGGTGGCCGGTGGTGGTGAGGGCGAGCCCGGTGGCGCCGAAGGCCGCCACGCGCGCGGTGTTCAGGGCACCGGCCCGCCGGGCCAGCTCGGCGGCCCGCGCGCCGAGGCGGTCGCGCAGCACCTCGTACGTACCGGCGTCGATCTCCGCCGTCCCGGTGGCCCCCGCCGCCCCCACCGCCCCGGCCGCCCCGGGAGCCCCCGGCGCCCCTGCCATCCCGGCCACCCCCGCCGACTCCACCGTGTCCACCGCCCCCACCATCCCCGCCGTCCCCATGCCGCTCTCCCACTCCTTCGTACGTGTACGTGTACGTGACGGACCGGCCGGCCGCGTACGCCGCCGGCCACCGCCCCAGCCCCCGGAGCCCCCCGGAGCCCCCGCCCCCGGGCCCCCTCCCCGGAGCCGCCGCCCCCCGCGCGGCGGCTCCGGGTGCCTACCCGGCCCGGCGCCGTGACCGTCAGCCCTTGACGGCGGCGGCGTCCAGGTCCGCCAGCTCGGCCACCGGCATGTCGGCCAGGCCCAACTGCCGTGCCTTGCCGATCAGTTCGTCCAGCCGGCCCGACCCGGCCGGCATGAGCTTCATCAGCAGCGCGGACACGGTCATGTCCCGCACGTCGGCGGTGGACACCGACCCCAGCACCTTCGTCAGGTCCTCGGTGAAGGAGGCCGAGCCGTCCAGCCACGGCCCGGCGAGCGTCCGGGCGGTCTCCGAGGACTCCATGAAGCCGTCGACGCTCCTGCCGAGGGAGATCGCCCCGACGATCCGGTCGAAGAAGGCGGTCTCTCCGCCGACGATGTTGATGTCGGCGTTCTCCAGTCCGGTGGCGAGCACCGCGGCCTGGGCCTCGGCGACCTGCCGCTGTGCCTCGAGTCCGGCCATCCGGATGTCCTTCTCCGCCTCCAGGCGCAGCCGGTACTCCTCGTGGCTCCGGGACGCCTCGTCCAGCGCGGCCATCGCCGCCGCCTTCTCGGTGAGGCCCGCCGCCTCGGCACGCAGCCGGGCCTCGGTGGCCTCCGCCTCCGCGCGGCCGGTCCTCTCGATGGCGTCGGCCTCCTTCTCCCGTACCCGGACGGCCGCGAGGCCCTCGGCGGCGGCCTCGGCCTGGATGCCCTCGGCGAGGCGGGCCCTGGCCCGGGCGTCGAGGTCGGCGGCCTTGTTCCGCGCCTCGGCGAGCGTCAGCTCCTCGGCGGCGCGGTGGACGGCGGCCTGCTCGGCGGCCTCGGCGGCCTTGATGTCCTTGACCAGGCGCTCCTGCGCCGAGGCCTCGGCGGCGATGACGACGGCCTGACGGCTGCGCTCGGCCTCCTCGACGGCGCGGAGCCGCTTGATGGACTCCTCCTGCTCGGCGACCGTGCGGTCCACCGCGACCCGCTCCCGGATCACCTCGGCGATCTCGCGGCGCTCGGCCTCGACCTCCTTCTCGGCCGAGATACGGGTCAGCTCCGTCTCCCGGTCCCGTGCGATGACCTCCAGCAGCCGGTCCTTCTCGATCCGCTCGTTCTCGACGGCGATGACCCGCTCGCGGTTCTTCTGCGCGACGGCCACCTCGCGGGCCTGGTTCTCGCGCTGGACGCCCAGCTGCTCCTCCGTGCGCAGGAAGGCGCTCTGCGCGCGCAGCCGCTCCTCCTCGACGACGCGGGCGGTCTCGGCCTCCTCCTTGGCCCGTACGGTCTCGATCTCGCGCTTCTGCTTGATCTCGGCGTCGGCCTGGCGGCGCTCCAGCTCCAGGATGGCCTCCCGGGCGTCGACGTTCTGGCGGGTGATCTCCTTCTCCTCGGTGCGCCGGAACTCGTTGGTGCGCACGTGCTCGACGGCCGTCAGCTCGGTGATCTTCCGGATGCCCTGGGCGTCGAGGATGTTGGAGGCGTCGAGCTGGGCGAGCGGCGTCTGCTCCAGGTGGTCGATCGCCGCGTCCTCCAGGCTGTAGCCGTTCAGGTCGGTGCCGATGACCTGGATGATCCGGTCCCGGAACTCGTCGCGCTTGGTGTAGAGATCGGTGAAGTCCAGCTGCTTGCCGACCGTCTTGAGCGCCTCGGAGAACTTGGCGTTGAACAGCTCCTGCAGCGTGCCCTGGTCGCTGGCGCGGGCCGTGCCGATGGCCTGCGCGACCTTGATGACGTCCTCGACGGTCTTGTTGACGCGTACGAAGAACGAGATCCGGATGTCGGCGCGGATGTTGTCGCGGCAGATCAGGCCGTCCCGGCCGGTGCGGGAGATCTCGATGGTCTTCACCGAGATGTCCATGACCTCGGCCTTGTGCAGGACGGGAAGGACGACCTGTCCGGTGAAGGTGACGTCGACCTTCCGGGTTCTGGACACGATCAGCGCCTTGCCCTGCTCCACCTTGCGGAACAGCCGGCTGATCACGAACAGCAGGGCGACGGCGATGAGCAGGACGACGGCGACGAGCACGCCGACGCCCCAGGAGATGGCATCCATGAGGAGTCCCCGAATCGAAGGGTGAGGAGCGGAAGAGGGAGAGGGAGGGCCCGCGGGCCACCCGGAGGCAGGCCGCACGGACCAGCCGCGGATCAGCCGCGGATCAGCCGCCGATCAGCCCCGCGGGTCGAGCGCCGGGTCGAAGGCGGTGACCCAGAAGAACGCCCCGGCCTCGTCGTACGCGTACAGCAGTGCCGTACTGCCGAGCGCCAGCGGGCTGTCGTCGTTCCGGCGGACCTGGACGACCGCGGTGGAGCCGTCCCGCGCGGCGACCTCGGCCTGGCCGAATCCGGCGTCCACCCGCCCGGTGCGGATGGTGCACACCGACCCGACGAAGTCGTGCAGGGACGGCCCGGGTTCGTCGGGGAAGAGGGCGGCCAGCGGGCGGACGATCCGGCGGGTGAGCCACCAGGAGCCGAACAGCGCGACCGGCAGCAGGGCGGCGCCGAGCAGATGGACCGCTCCGGACGGCCAGCCCGTACGGGCGAGGAGCACGGAGCCGGTGAGGGCGGTGAACCAGGACAGGACGATCAGCAGCGAGGCCGACACCGCCACGGGCACCCCGCCCAGACCGAACGCGCCGGCGTCCACGTCCCCGTCGAAGCCGTCCGGCTCGGCCCCGCCGGCCAGCACCAGCAGCCAGAACCCGGCCACCACCACCAGGGCCGCCGAGAACAGCACGGTGGGAAACGCGGCGACGGCCTGCCAGAACTCCCCCATGGTGTGCGCCCCCTCGCGTCGTCGGCGCGCGCGTCGTGGGCGCGGCACGATGGTTTCCGGGTTACGGCACCATCCTTGGGTGCCTCCCCCGGCTTCCCTCACCCTGACAGGGGGGCGCGCCCGGGCGCATTGCCGTGTTCCGGCAGTCTTGACGCGTCCTTGATGCCGAGGGCCCGCGCCTGTCCGCCGCCCGGGGCCGGGGTTCAGCGCCCGGTGGCGTGGCCCGGCCGGGGCGGCTGGTGCGGCGGGGTGTGGGGGCCGGTGCGGCGCCCCAGGAGTTCGGCCAGGCCCCGGCGGGTGGCGGCCACCACCACGCGGTCGTCGGGCCGCAGGACGTACCCCGGGTGGAGGTCCCAGACGAGCCCGGTCGGCCGGCTCGGTCCGTCGGCGGGGTGCGGGGTGGCGAGGTCGGGCCGCCGGTCCGCGGGCGCCGTGGTGTCCAGGGCCAGCACCCGCCAGGCGCCGGGCCGGAACGCCTCCCCGATGGTGCGGCCCTCCAGCAGCGGGTGGCCCGCCACCGAGAGGGCGGCGAACACCAGCACCTTGCGCTCGACCGGTATGGCGCCCAGGATCTGACGGCCCATCATCGCCCCGGCGAAGGCGGGCGCGGCCAGGTGCGAGACGCTGCGGCTACGGGTGAGCGCGCCGGGGTGCGCGGCCCGCAGGGTGCGGTAGACGGCGGTGGCGAAGTCGTCGTCGTACAGCCGCAGCGCCACCCGCAGGTCCGCCTTGACCGTACGGGCGTAGAGGGCGGCCTCCAGGTTGGTGGTGTCCGAGCTGGTCAGCGCGAGCAGGGCGTGCGCCCGGTGGATCTTGGCCGCCTCCAGCACGCCCTCCTGGGTGACGTCACCGGTCACGGTCGGCACGCGCAGGCGCCGGGCGAGGGCCACGCCGCGCGCCTCCGGGTCCGCCTCGACGCAGACGACGGGGATGTCGAGTCCGCGCAGCTGTGCCAGCACCCGGGTGCCGATCTTGCCGAGCCCGAGCAGGACGACGTGCCCGGACAGGCCGCGCGGCGGGCGGCGCAGGGCGGACGCGCCGCGGAAGGCGCCCAGCGCCTCCAGCGCGCCCGCCACCAGCAGCGGCAGCAGGATCAGGCCCAGCAGCCCGGTCAGCAGCTGGAGCACCTGGCGTGGCGTGCTCTCGCCGACGGCGGGCTCGTTGATGGAGAACAGGTCGAGCAGCGTCACATAGGCGGCGTGCAGCGGATGGTCGCCGGTGACCACCCAGGAGACCACCGCCAGGGCGCAGACGGCCAGGGCGGTGGCGGCGACGGCCCAGCGCAGCCGGCGGGAGAACAGGTCGGAGAGCGGCAGGCCCCGGCCCGCGAGCCGTCCGGGCGCCTGTGCCGGGACGGTGTGGGTGACGGCCTCCAGGACGACCGTGCCCCGCCCGGCGGCGGCGGCCACCGTGCGCGGATCGGGGAGCAGTTGGGGGCCGGCCGTGCCGCTGCTGTCCGAACCCTCCTCGCCGGCCGGGTCGTTGACGGTCGCCGAGAGCAGCGCGAGGGTGCACAGGCCCGGGTCGGGGGCCTCCCCGCGGCCGGGCGGGGTGCGTTCCACGGCGCGCAGCAGCAGCCCGTCGGCGTGGACGACCTTGCTGGTGCCCGCGACCGCGGTGGCGGCCAGGGCGGGCGCGGCGGTGTCGGCGTCCGAGAGGACGGTGGTGGAGGCGTCGACGGCGGCGGGGTCCAGGTCCGGCAGGGCGACCCGGGCGGCCTGGTCGAGCAGCTCCTCCAGGTGCTGGCCGAGCTTGCGGTTGTAGAGCCGGATGACCAGCCGCAGGCCCGGGTTGAGGCGCCGGGCGGTGAGGGCGGCGCGGATGTTGGTCTCGTCGTCGTCGTACACCAGCGCCAGTGCGGCGGCCCGGGCCACGCCGGCCGCCTCCAGCACCGGCTCGGTGGGCTCCGCGGCCTCGGTCTCCTCCGGCAGCCGCTCGGGCGCGGGCGGTGCACCCGCCATCGCGGCGGAGACCCGCCCGAGCAGCGCCGAGGCCCGCCCCTGGCCGGGCACGGCCAGCCGGGGCCCGGCCGCGGGGCCGCCGCCGGGACGGACCAGGACGACCCGCTCCCGGTAGACGTCCCGGAGCTCCGTGGCCAGCCGGTGGGCGAGGGCGTCGTCACCGCAGACGATCATGTGTCCGGCGGGAGGGGCCGGGCGGGCGGCTGCGTGCGGGGGCGTGGAGGAGGACACGTGCGATCTTCACCGGGAAGCGCCGCGCTGTCCACAGCCCCGCGAGGGGCCCTCGCCCTGCGGCGTGACTTCGGTCACGCCACCGGCCGGCGCGGCACCACGGGAGCGGCACCGGCCGCAGCGGTACCGGCCGGGGCGGCACCGGCCGGGGCGGCACAACGAGAAACGGGCCCTCGCCTCGACTTTCGTCTCCGGCGAGAACCCGTTCATCGGTTTCTCTGGTGCGCGAGGGGGGAGTTGAACCCCCACGCCCTTTCGGGCACTGGAACCTGAATCCAGCGCGTCTGCCTATTCCGCCACCCGCGCATTGGGTGTTGCCGCTTGGGTTTCTCACCGGCTTCCGGTGCGTCCCCCTGGCGACATCTGAAGATTAGCACGTCGCCGGAGGTGGATTCACATCCGTTGTTTCGAGCTCCCCCTCGGCGAACAGAGAGGGGAGGGGCCCGGCGGGGTACGGGAAGGGAAGGGGAGCCGCCCCGGGCCACCGCCCCGGCGGGCCGTGCACCGTCCCCGCACGGGAGCGGCACGAACCCCCCCCCATGGAGAGGACCCACCGGTGGACAGGAGCCCGGACGGAAGACGGACAGAAGACGTACGGAGCGAGACGTACGGCACGAGACGTACGGAGCACGTCGTGCGGAACACGCACGGAACCGGGAACGGCCGCCCGCCGCACCCACTCCTGCAGGGTGTGACTCAGGTGCGGGACACTGTCCGGAGGGCGGCTCTACGATCCCTGTGAGAGGTGACACTCGTCCACAGGGCAGAGAAGGGGAACCAGCCGATTTCCCGACGCGTGGATACGATCAGTAAGCAGTACCAGGACGGCAACGACGGAGGAGGTGCCCCATGGGAGTCCTGAAGCGTTTCGAGCAGCGGCTCGAAGGTCTGGTCAACGGCACCTTCGCCAAGGTCTTCAAGTCCGAGGTCCAGCCCGTCGAGATCGCGGGCGCCCTCCAGCGCGAGTGCGACAACAACGCCTCGATCTGGAACCGCGACCGCACGGTCGTGCCCAACGACTTCATCGTGGAGCTGAGCGCGCCGGACTACGAGCGCCTCAGCCCCTACTCCGGCCAGCTCGGCGACGAGCTGGCGGGCCTGGTCCGCGACTACGCCAAGCAGCAGCGCTACACCTTCATGGGCCCGATCAAGGTCCACCTGGAGAAGGCGGACGACCTCGACACGGGTCTGTACCGGGTGCGCAGCAGGACGCTGGCGTCGAGTACGTCACAGTCACCGGGCCCGGCCGCGCACGGCGGCGCCGCCCCCGCGCAGGGCGCGCGCCCCGGCGGGTACGGGTACCCCCCGGCGGGCGCTCCCCCGATGCCGGCGGCCCCGCCGCCCGGGTCGGGCAGCCGCCCCGCCGGACGGCCCGCGGGCGCCCCCGGCCCCGCTCCCGGCGCCCAGGTGCGGCGCTGGATCGAGATCAACGGCACCCGCCACCAGATCTCCCGCCCGACCCTGGTGCTGGGCCGCAGCACCGAGGCCGACGTGCGGATCGACGACCCCGGCGTATCGCGCCGACACTGTGAGATCCGGACCGGAACGCCCTCGACGATCCAGGATCTCGGGTCCACCAACGGCATCGTGGTGGACGGGCAGCACACCACCCGCGCTACGCTCCGCGACGGCTCGCGGATCGTCGTGGGCAGTACCACCATCGTTTACCGGCAAGCCGAAGGGTGAAGCGGGGGCAATGTCAGAGCTGACCCTCACGGTCATGCGGTTGGGTTTCCTCGCCGTACTGTGGCTGTTCGTCATCGTGGCCGTCCAGGTCATCAGGAGCGACCTGTTCGGGACGCGCGTCACACAGCGCGGCTCGCGCCGTGAGGCGGCGCGCCCGCAGCAGGCCGCGCGCCAGCAGGCCGCTGCCCCGCCGCAGCAGCGCCAGCAGGGCGGCCGCCAGCGCCGCGGGGCGCCCACCAAGCTGGTCGTGTCCGAAGGCACCCTCACGGGCACCACGGTCGCCCTCCAGGGCCAGACGATCACCCTGGGCCGCGCGCACGACTCCACGATCGTCCTGGACGACGACTACGCGTCCAGCAGGCATGCCAGGATCTACCCGGACCGTGACGGCCAGTGGATCGTCGAGGATCTCGGGTCCACCAACGGCACGTATCTCGACCGGACCCGACTCACCACCCCGACCCCGATTCCGCTGGGCGCGCCGATCCGCATCGGCAAGACCGTCATCGAGCTGCGGAAGTAGTACGACAATGAGCGAGCGGAGCGAGCGAGCCGCAGCGGTGCCCACAGGTGACCGGCACAGGCTCCCGACCGGAGGGTGGGCAGTGTGGCTCGAGACCGGCTGTACCCGGAGGCGTCGGAGTCGACAGGGCAGGTGCGCATGAGTCTCTCCCTGCGTTTCGCCGCCGGGTCCCACAAGGGCATGATCCGCGAGGGCAACGAGGACTCCGGTTACGCCGGGCCGCGCCTGCTCGCGATCGCCGACGGCATGGGCGGCCAGGCCGCCGGTGAGGTCGCCTCCTCCGAGGTGATCTCCACGCTCGTCACGCTGGACGACGACGTGCCCGGCTCCGACATCCTCACCTCGCTCGGTACGGCGGTGCAGCGCGCCAACGACCAGCTGCGGGTGATGGTCGAGGAGGACCCCCAGCTGGAGGGCATGGGCACCACCCTGACCGCCCTGCTGTGGACGGGCCAGCGCCTCGGCCTGGTCCACGTCGGCGACTCCCGCGCGTACCTCCTGCGGGACGGCGTGCTGACCCAGATCACCCAGGACCACACCTGGGTGCAGCGCCTCGTCGACGAGGGCCGCATCACCGAGGAGGAGGCCACCACCCACCCGCAGCGCTCCTTGCTGATGCGCGCGCTGGGCAGTGGCGACCATGTCGAGCCCGACCTCTCCATCCGCGAGGTCCGCGCCGGCGACCGGTACCTGATCTGCTCGGACGGCCTGTCCGGCGTCGTCTCCCACCAGACGATGGAGGAGACCCTCGCCAGCTACCAGGGCCCCCAGGAGACCGTCCAGGACCTGATCCAGCTCGCCCTGCGCGGCGGCGGCCCCGACAACATCACGGTGATCGTCGCGGACGTCCTGGACGTGGACGGCGGCGACACCCTGGCCGGGCACCTCAGCGACACCCCGGTCGTGGTCGGCGCGGTCGCCGAGAACCAGACGCAGCTCAACGACGGCGGCGCCATGGAGACCCCGGCGGGCCGCGCCGCCGGCCTCGGCCGCCCGGCCCCGCAGCCGCCCGGCGGGGGCTTCGGCCCGCCCGGCAGCGGCGACGAGGTCGGCTACGGCGGCATGCCCCCGGAGGGGGGCTTCGGCGCGTACGCCGAAGGGGACTTCACCAAGCCGCGCGGCGGCGGCCGGAAGTGGCTGAAGAGATCGTTCTTCATCGTCCTCGCGCTGGCCGTGGTCGGCGGCGCGACGTACGGCGGCTACCGCTGGACGCAGACGCAGTACTACGTCGGCTCCAAGGACGACCACGTCGCCCTGTACCGCGGCATCAGCCAGGACCTGGCCTGGGTCTCGCTCTCCGAGGTCGAGAAGGACCACCCGGAGATCGAACTCAAGTACCTCCCCGACTACCAGCGCAAGCAGGTCGAGGAGACGATCGCCGGCGGCAGCCTCGGCAAGGCGCGGGACAAGATCGAGGAGCTGGCCACCCAGGCATCCGCCTGCAAGAAGCAGGAGCAGCGCCAGGCGGCGGCCGACCGGGCGCCCGCGGCGCCTCCCGGTGAGGGCCAGGCCGGCGGTACCACCGGCCTCCCGACCGCGCCCACGCCCAAGCCGTCCACCAGCACCGCAGCCACTCCGACTCCGGGCCCCACCCTCTCGGAGGAGGAGCAGAAGCTGGCCTCGAACTGCGGCAAGCAGTAAGCACCCGTAGGGGGGCCTTTCACCACCATGAGCGTTGTCACCAACACGACCACCATCGGCGCGATCGATCTGCCGAGCCGGCGCAACACCGAGCTCGCGCTGCTCGGCTTCGCCGTCGCCATCCCGGTCTTCGCGTACCTGAACGTGGGCCTCGCCCTGGACGGCAAGGTCCCGGCGGGCATGCTCGGCTACGGCATCGGGCTGGGCCTGCTGGCGGGGATCGCGCACCTGCTGGTGCGGAAGTTCGCCACGTACGCCGACCCGCTGCTGCTGCCGCTGGCGACGCTGCTCAACGGGCTGGGGCTGGTGCTGATCTGGCGGCTGGACCAGTCGCCGAGGGTCATCGAGAGGTCGATGAACCAGTTCGGCAGCTTCAGCCCGGACGCGCCCAAGCAGCTGATGTACTCGGCGATCGGTGTGGCGCTGTTCCTGCTGGTGCTGATGTTCCTGAAGGACCACCGCGTCCTCCAGCGCTACACGTACATCTCCATGGTGGTGGCGGTGGTCCTGCTGCTGCTGCCGCTGGTGCCCGGCCTCGGGTCGGACGTCTTCGGCGCCAAGATCTGGATCGCGGTCGGCCCGTTCTCCATCCAGCCCGGTGAGTTCGCCAAGATCGTGATCGCGGTCTTCTTCTCCGGCTACCTGATGGTGAAGCGGGACGCCCTCGCCCTGGCCAGCCGCCGCTTCATGGGCCTCTACCTGCCCCGCGGCCGTGACCTCGGCCCGATCCTCACGATCTGGGCCGTCAGCCTGCTCATCCTGGTCTTCGAGAACGACCTCGGTACCTCGCTGCTGTTCTTCGGCATGTTCGTGATCATGCTGTACGTGGCGACCGAGCGGACCAGCTGGATCATCATGGGTCTGCTGATGGCCGTGGCCGGTGCCGCGGTGGTCGGCTCGACCGCCAGCCACGTCAAGTCCAGGGTGGCCGCCTGGCTGGACCCCTTCGGGTGCCTGGAGACGGCCCCCGAGGGCTCCAACATGATCCAGGCCTGTGACCAGATGACCCAGGTGCTGATGTCGTTCGGCTCGGGCGGCACCCTCGGCACCGGGCTCGGGCAGGGCAACTCCGACCTCATCGGCTTCGCCGCCAACTCCGACTTCATCTTCGCCACCGTCGGCGAGGAGCTGGGCCTGGCCGGTGTCATGGCCTTCCTGCTGATGTACGGCCTGATCGTCGAGCGCGGCATCCGCACCGCCCTCGCCGCCCGGGACCCCTTCGGCAAGCTGCTGGCGATGGGCCTGTCCGGCGCTTTCGCCCTCCAGGTCTTCGTGGTCGCCGGCGGTGTGATGGGCCTCATTCCGCTGACCGGTATGACCATGCCGTTCCTCGCGTACGGCGGTTCGTCCGTGATCGCCAACTGGGCCCTGGTCGCCATCCTGCTGAGGATCAGCGACACCGCCCGCCGTCCCGCGCCGGCCCCCGCCCCGTCCCCCGACGCCGAGATGACCCAGGTGGTCCGACCGTGAACAAGCCCTTGCGCCATGTCGCGATCTTCTGCGGCCTGCTGGTGCTCGCCCTGCTCATCCGGGACAACTGGATCCAGTACGTCCGGGCCGGCGAGCTGAGCACCCACGAGAAGAACCGCCGCGTCACCGTCGAGCGGTACGCCAACGTCCGCGGCAACATCATCGTGGACGGCAAGCCGATCACCGGCTCGGTCGACTCCAAGGACCCGTACTACAAGTTCAAGCGCACCTACGTCGACGGGCCCATGTGGGCCCCGGTGACCGGGTACGCCTCCCAGGCGTTCGACGCCAGCCAGATCGAGAAGCTCGAGGACGGCATCCTCACCGGCAACGACGACCGGCTGTTCTTCGACCGCACCATGTCCATGTTCACCGGCGACAAGAAGAAGGGCGGCGACGTCGTCACCACCCTCAGCGGCGCCGCCCAGAAGGCCGCCTTCAAGGGCCTCGGGGACAAGAAGGGCGCCGTCGCCGCGATCGAGCCGGCCACCGGCAAGATCCTGGCGCTCGCGTCGACCCCGTCGTACGACCCGTCCTCCTTCGCCGGCTACCACAACAAGGACGCCAAGGCCTGGCAGGCGCTGGAGAAGGACAAGGACAAGCCGAAGCTGAACCGCGCGCTGCGCGAGATCTACCCGCCCGGCTCCACCTTCAAGGTGCTGACGGCCGCCGCGGCGCTGGAGAACGGCAAGGTCTCCGACATCAACGCGCCCACCGACACCCCCGACCCGTACCTGCTGCCGGACACCCGGCGCGAGATGGTCAACCACGCCTCCGGGTGCGAGAACGCCACGCTGAAGCACGCGATGGAGGTCTCCTGCAACTCCGTCTTCGCCAAGCTCGGCCATGAGGTCGGCCGCGACAAGATGGTGGAGATGGCGGAGAAGTTCGGCTTCAACAACGCCGAGATCGACACCCCGGTCCGCGCCGCCAAGTCGGTCTACGACCGGAACATGGACCGCCCGCAGAACGCGCTGTCCTCCATCGGCCAGTTCAACACCAACGCCACCCCGCTCCAGATGGCCATGGTGACCGCGGCGATCGCCAACGACGGCAAGCTGATGAAGCCGTACATGGTGGACGAGCTGCGCTCCCCCGACCTGGACATCCTGGAGAAGCACGAGCCGGAGGAGATGAGCCGGCCGATGTCGCCGAAGACCGCCCAGCTCGTCCAGGAGATGATGGAGGGCGTCGTCGAGAACGGCACCGGCTCCAAGGCGAAGATCGACGGCGTGACGGTCGGCGGCAAGACCGGTACGGCGCAGCACGGCGAGGAGAACAAGGCCCGCCCGTACGCCTGGTTCATCTCTTACGCCAAGACCGACAGCGGCTCCCCCGTCGCGGTGGCCGTCGTGGTCGAGGACTCCAACGCCACCCGGGACGACATCAGTGGTGGCGGGCTCGCCGGCCCCATCGCCCAGGACGTGATGGAGGCGGTACTCAAGAGCAAGAAGTGACGCGGGAGTGCCGCGGTCACGACTGAGTGCCGGTGTGTACCGGTCCCGTATCAGCCAGTGGTCGCGGTCCGATCGACTTCCCGTGGCCGGTAGCGTATGCGCGAACAGCACACCGCCGGACCACACGCGGGTGCGGTCGGGACTGACGGAGAGGGCTGGAACAGTTATGGAAGAGCCGCGTCGCCTCGGCGGCCGGTACGAGCTGGGCTCGGTGCTCGGCCGCGGTGGCATGGCGGAGGTCTACCTCGCCCACGACACCCGGCTCGGCCGCACCGTCGCCGTGAAGACGCTGCGGGCCGACCTCGCCCGTGACCCGTCCTTCCAGGCCCGGTTCCGCCGTGAGGCCCAGTCGGCCGCCTCGCTCAACCACCCGGCGATCGTCGCGGTCTACGACACCGGCGAGGACTACGTCGACAACATCTCCATCCCGTACATCGTGATGGAGTACGTGGACGGGTCCACCCTGCGTGAGCTTCTTCACTCCGGCCGGAAGCTGCTCCCCGAGCGCACGCTGGAGATGACGGTCGGCATCCTCCAGGCCCTGGAGTACTCGCACCGGGCCGGGATCGTCCACCGCGACATCAAGCCCGCGAACGTCATGCTGACCCGCACCGGCCAGGTCAAGGTCATGGACTTCGGCATCGCCCGCGCCATGGGCGACGCCGGGATGACCATGACGCAGACGGCCGCCGTGATCGGCACTGCCCAGTACCTCTCCCCGGAGCAGGCCAAGGGCGAGCAGGTCGACGCCCGCTCCGACCTGTACTCCACCGGCTGCCTGCTGTACGAGCTGCTGACCGTCCGCCCGCCGTTCGTGGGCGACTCGCCCGTGGCGGTGGCGTACCAGCATGTCCGCGAGGAGCCGCAGCCGCCCAGCAACTTCGACCCCGAGATCACGCCCGAGATGGACGCCATTGTCCTGAAGGCGCTGGTCAAGGACCCCGACTACCGCTACCAGTCGGCCGACGAGATGCGCGCCGACATCGAGGCGTGCCTCGACGGCCAGCCGGTCGCCGCGACGGCGGCGATGGGCGCGGCCGGTTTCGGCGGGTACGGCCCCGACGACCAGGCGACCACGGCGATGCGCCCGGCCGACCCGGCGGGTCAGACGTCGATGCTGCCGCCGGTGAACCCGGACGACGGCGGCTTCGGCTACGACGACCGCCCGGACCGCCGGCGCCAGCGGAAGTCGAACATCTCCACGATCCTGCTGATCCTGGCGGGCATCCTGGTGCTGGTCGGGGCGATCCTGATCGGCAAGTCGGTCTTCGGCGGCGGCGGGGGCGGCTCGGACGAGATCACCGTGCCCAAGCTGGTCGGCAAGCCGTACCCGGAGGCGGAGCGGACGGCGACCGACGCCGGGCTGAAGATCGCCCGGAACGGCACCGACGCCTGCGGCCAGCCCAAGGGCTCGATCTGCAGCCAGACCCCGGCGTCCGGCACCGTGCAGGAGGGCGAGACCATCTCGGTCGTCGTCTCCGAGGGTGCCGCGAAGATCGAGGTGCCGGACGTCACGGAGAAGTCCGAGGAGACTGCCCGCAAGAACCTCGAGGACAAGGGCTTCGAGGTCAAGGTCGCCTACGAGGAGTCCGACAAGCAGCCGGGCGAGGTGCTGAGCCAGGACCCCTCGGGCGGCTCCCGGGCGGAGAAGGGCAGCGAGGTCACCATCACGGTGTCCAAGCAGGGCGAGCGGAACGTGCCGCCGGTCACCGGCCAGCAGTTCGACGCCGCCAAGAACCAGCTGGAGACGCTCGGCTTCACGGTCAAGCGGCAGGACGTGGACTCCGACCAGCCGGCCAACACGGTGGTGAAGCAGAGCCCCGAGGGCAACTCCTCGGCCCCCAAGGGCAGTGAGGTCACCCTGGAGGTCTCGAAGGGCCCCCAGCAGCAGCAGGTCCCGGTGCCCGAGGTCCGGCCGCAGCCGCTGGGCCAGGCCAAGCAGACGCTGGCCGCCGCCGGCTTCACCAATGTCCAGGTCGCCCCGAACTGCCCGGCCGACGACAACGCCCTCGTGGCCGCCAGCGACCCGCAGGTCGGCACGCCGGTGGACCCGGCGACCACCACGGTGACGCTGACCACCCTGGGCTGCCAGGGCGGCAACCAGGGGGGCAACCAGAACGGCGGGAACCAGAACGGCGGCAACGGCGACAACGGTGACGACGGCGGCTTCTTCGGCGGCCCGGCCGGGATCACCTTCCGCGAGCGCGGCTGATCCGCACCCGTCACAGGGAGTACGACAGAGCCCCGGCACCTTCCGCGAGGAGGGTGCCGGGGCTCCGTCATGCGTGCGGGTCAGCGCAGCTCCGCCGGGGGCGTGCGGGCGCCGTCGACCTTCTCGGTGCGCTCCAGCTCGCCCCAGACGATGTAGCGGTAGGTGGAGGTGTAGACGGGCGTGCAGGTCGTCAGGGTGATGTACCGGCCCGGCTTGGCCCGGCCCGACTCCTTGGGCACCGGCTGGAGGACGTCCACGTTGAACTTCGAGGTCTCCGGGAGCGTCTTGTAGACCTTGTAGACGTACCAGGTGTCCTTGGTCTCGAAGACGATCGAGTCGCCGTTCTTGAGCTTGTGGATGTTGTGGAACTTCGCCCCGTGCCCGTCCCGGTGCGCGGCGAGCGAGAAGTTGCCCGCCTTGTCGGAGGGGAGGGCGGACTTCACGGGGGCGGTGTAGTAGCCGGCGACGCCGTTGTTCAGGGTCTTGGGGTCGGTGCCCCGCTTGACCAGTATCTCGCCGTTCTTCATCGCCGGTACGTGGAGGAAGCCGATGCCGTCCTTGGTGTCGAGGGCGCCCGGGGCCGCCGAGGCCCAGTGGTCGCGGACCTCGCTGCCCTGCTTGTCGGCCTCCCGGTCGGCGAGGACGTTCGTCCACCACAGCGAGTAGACGACGAACAGGCCCATGATCACCCCTGCGGTGATCAGCAGCTCGCCGAAGACGCTGACGGCTCCGGCGATCCGGTTGCGCGCACGTGCCACTACATCTGTCCCGTCTGAAGGTCGAAGCCAGGCCGCCCTAGCCTACGAGCGCGTCCGGTTTCCCCTTGCTGCGCGGGCGTTCGTCGACCATCTTGCCCCACACGATCATCCGGTACGTACTGGTGAACTCGGGCGTGCAGGTCGTCAGCGTGATGTACCGCCCCGGCCCGGTGAAGCCGGAGCCCCTGGGCACCGGCTCGATCACGGACACGTTCGACGGCGGGGTCTGCGGGAGGATGCTCGCCATCTCGTAGGTGTAGTACGTGTCCTGGGTCTCCACGACGATCGGGTCGCCGGGGGAGAGCCGGTTGATGTACCGGAAGGGCTCGCCGTGGGTGTTGCGGTGGCCGGCCACCGCGAAGTTCCCCTGCCGGTCCGAGGGCATGGCCGTCTTGAGCTGCCCCTCGGCGTAGTGGCCCACCATGCCCCGGTCGAGGACGCGCTTCTTGTCGATGCCCTCGGCGATCGGCACGACGACGTCCAGCTTCGGGATGTACATGATCGCGAAGCCCTGGCCGGGCTCGAAGGCCCCCGGTTTGCGGCCCTCCGCCCAGGCGTCCTCGATGCCCTGCTTGGCCCGGTCGGCCTCGAAGCCGGCCCGGACGTTGGTCCACCAGAGCTGGTAGGTGACGAAGAGGAGCATCACGACGCCGAAGGTGATGAACAGCTCGCCCACCACCCGGCTGGCGACCACGCCGACGCTGTCCTTGCGGGCCCGGGCGGCGCGCCGGGCCTCCACGCGGGTGAGCGGTCTGCCGGGGTCCTGGGGCGGCGCGGCGGGCGTCCGGGAGGCCCCCTTGCGGCGGCGTCCGCGTCCGCCCCCCTTGGCGGCCGCCCTGCGGCGCTCGGCGCGGCCCCCGGTGGGCGCGGGACCGGCCGCTATTCGCCGGGTGTCCTCGGTGCGCAGGGCCATCGTCTCGCCGTCCGCCGGACGGGCCCCGGCCGGCGGCCCGGGCGTCTCGGCCGGCTCGTACGACGCGTACGGCTCGGGCGCCGCGTAAGGCTCCGGCTGGTGCTGCGGCTGCCGCGCGTAGGGCCCAGGCTGAGGCTGGGGCTGCGGCTGGGGCGGAATCTCCTCTTCCGGAAGTGGCGGGTTCGTCGCCCGGAACCACGGCGAACCGTGCTCGTGCTCCGGGCGTACGGGGGTCACGCGACGGCCTTGCCCACCACCGGCGCCAGGCCCGCCGACCGGGCGACCGCGCCGGTGTCACCGCACTGCTCCAGCCAGTTGGCGAGCATCAGGTGCCCGTACTCGGTGAGCACGGACTCGGGGTGGAACTGCACGCCCTCCACGGCGGCGTCCCGGTGGCGCAGGCCCATGATGATGCCGTCCTCGGTCCGCGCGGTGACCTCCAGCTCGTCCGGCAGGCCCACCGGCTCGGCGGCCAGCGAGTGGTAGCGGGTCGCGGTGAAGGGCGACGGCAGCCCGGTGAAGACACCCCGCCCCTCGTGCACCACCGGGGACGTCTTGCCGTGCAGCAGCTCGGGCGCGCGGTCGACGACTCCGCCGTACGCCACGGCCATCGACTGCATGCCGAGGCAGACGCCGAAGACCGGGACACCGGTGTCCGCGCAGTGGCGCACCATGTCGACGCAGACGCCGGCCTCCTCGGGGGTGCCGGGGCCGGGTGAGAGCAGGACGCCGTCGAAGTGGTCCTGGGCGTGGCTCAGCTCGACCTCGTCATTGCGCCGGACCTCGCACTCGGCGCCGAGCTGGTAGAGGTACTGGACCAGGTTGAAGACGAAGCTGTCGTAGTTGTCGACGACGAGAATGCGCGCGCTCACTGACCGTCCACCGTCACATCGTTGAACGGAAGCAGCGGCTCCGCCCAGGGGAACACGTACTGGAAGAGCACATAGACCACCGCGAGGGCCAGGACGAGCGAGATCAGCGCCCGCACCCACGCGTTGCCCGGGAGATGCCGCCAGATCCAGCCGTACATGACGCCCGCCGGTCCTTTCCGTCGAATCCGTCGACCCGGGGCCGTGGCGGCCGTCGGGTGCCCTTCGATACCGCACCAGAGTACGGGGCGATGCCCCCGGGGTGGGTCACCTGTGGAAAGCGGGGGCCCGGCCGGGGGCGGCCCGGCTACGGGGTGGGCCGCGCGTGGTGGAGGTCGACCGTGCCCGCGTAGCCGGGGAGGGCGACCTTGTCGTGGTCGTCGACCTTCCAGCCCAGGCCGTACGCCTTGACGTACAGCAGGTAGTTCTGGACGGCGGTGGACCGGTCGAGGGCGCGCTGGAGCCGGCCGGTGTCCCCGACGGCGGTGATCCGGTAGGGCGGGGAGTAGACGCGGCCCTGGAGGATCAGGGTGTTGCCGACGCAGCGCACCGCGCTGGTGGAGATCAGCCGCTGGTCCATGACGCGGATGCCCTCGGCGCCGCCCTGCCACAGCGCGTTGACCACCGCCTGGAGGTCCTGCTGGTGGATCACCAGGTCGTTGGCCTGCGGCTCGGGGTAGCCGGGCGCGGCCTGGGCGCCCGGCGGGGCGTCGTTGAGGGTCACGGTGAGCCCCTGGCCGGCGACCTCGGTGGTGCCCGCGGCCTTCTCCAGGGCGGCGAGTTCGGCGTCCTCGGCCTCGGTGGAGCCGTCGTCCCGGCGGGCGAGGGCGTCGACCTCGTCCCGTACGGCGGCGGTCGCGCCGTCCAGTTCGGCGTTCTTGTGGCTGCGCTCGCGGATGAGGTCGGAGAGCTTCAACAGGGAGGCGTCCGTGCGGATGTTGGTGCCCTTGGCGGTGTTGAAGCTGGTGACGAAGATCAGGCCGGCGAGGGCGAAGACGGCAGCGGTCAGCAACCGGACGGGTCGCCACCTGTCGCGCCCGGCCGGCTCTCGGGGAGAGTCGGCGGAATTGCTCAACGTACCCTTATCTCCTTCGACCCCGCGGAAGCACTACGCTAACGGACGCCCGGGTGGGGCAGTGGTGTCCCCCTCGCCCCCGGACCGGCCACCGCACCACCGTCACAGTTCCCTGCGCGGTCACGCAGCGCATCGACAGGAGAGTCCCTCGTGCCGAAGTCACGTATCCGCAAGAAGGCCGACTTCACGCCGCCGCCGGCCACCAAGCAGGCGACCAGCATCAAGCTCACCAGCCGCAGCTGGGTGGCTCCGGTGATGCTGGCCCTCTTCGCCATCGGGCTCGCCTGGATCGTGGTCTTCTACGTCACCGACGGCTCACTGCCCGTCGAGTCGTTCGGGAACCTGAACATCGTGGTGGGCTTCGGCTTCATCGCCGCCGGCTTCGGTGTCTCCACGCAGTGGAAGTAGCCGCCCCGGCGGACGCGGGGCCCGGCCGTCGCCGTCAAGCCCTGCCCTGAGTTATCCACAGCGTTGTGCACAGCGAGTGGAAAAGGTCAGACGATCTGTGGATAACTCGCATTGAGTTGACGCCGATGTGACTGCGGCCGGCCGCCCGGAGGCGGTCGGCCCACCCCGCACCGGTATGACAAAGCCGCAGGTCAGCGCGGATGGGCACAGACGTTCCCCACACGATGCGCCGGTACGGGCACACGCTGTGGACAATGGTGGGGACAAACGCCGCTCAGACGAGCGCGGACGTCCTCAGAATCACGGTCAGCAGGGACAGCCCCAGGACCAGGCCGCACGCCGACCACTGGAGCAGCGCCCGCCGCTCGCGCGGGCCGTTGACCATGGCGTACGCGATGACCAGGCCCGCGACCAGGCCGCCGATGTGCGCCTGCCAGGCGATGCCGTCCCGGGCGAAGGTGATCACCAGGTTGAGCACGACCAGGGCGATGATCGGCCGCATGTCGCGCCGGAGCCGCCGGAACAGCACCACGCTCGCGCCCAGCAGGCCGTAGATCGCGCCGGACGCGCCCAGCGACCCCTGGTTCTCCGCCGCGATCAGATAGGTGAGCGCGCTGCCGGCCAGGCCGGACAGCAGATAGAGGACCAGGTACCGGGTCCGGCCCAGCTCCTCCTCCAGGGTGCCGCCCAGCAGCCACAGCAGCAGCATGTTGCCCGCGAGGTGCCAGATCTCCTCGTGCAGGAACATCGACGAGACCAGCCGGTACCACTCGCCGTCCGCGACCCCCACGACCTCGCCCAGGCCGGGGTCGAAGGCGTACCCGATCAGGAGCGTCTCGTCCACCAGGGACGGGCTGATCACCCCGGCGAGGAACACCAGCAGATTCAGCCCGAGCAGCACATGGGTGATCAGGTGCGGGTGCCCGGCCGTGAGCCGTCCGCCCGCGACCGTGCGGGGGTGGTTGGCCGTACGGGTGTGCCCCGTGCCGGACCCGCCGCGCACGCACTCCGGGCACTGGAACCCCACCGCCGCGTTCACCATGCAGGCCGAGCAGATGGGCCGCTCGCAGCGCGTGCAGCGGATGCCCGTCTCCTCACCGGGGTGGCGGTAGCACCTCGGCGTCTGCGCCTGCTCCATGGGATCCCCTCGTCGGCTGCCACACGTGCGAATCGCCTCGTCCATCCTTACGGACGGACGAGGCGAAAAGGTTCCCGGCGACGGCGCCCCGGGCGGGGCCGGGCGGCGCCGCGGGAAGGACCGCGGGGCGGGTCAGCGGGTCTCGATCACCACGGACTCGATGACCACGTCCTTGACCGGGCGGTCGGTGCGCGGGTTGGTCTGGCTGGCGGCGATCGCGTCCACGACCTTCTTGCCGGCGTCGTTGGACACCTCGCCGAAGATCGTGTGCTTGCCGGTCAGCCACGTGGTCGGGGCCACGGTGACGAAGAACTGCGAGCCGTTGGTGCCCGGACCGGCGTTGGCCATGGCCAGCAGGTAGGGCTTGTTGAAGGCCAGCTCCGGGTGGAACTCGTCACCGAACTCGTAGCCCGGGCCGCCGGTGCCGTTGCCCAGCGGGTCGCCACCCTGGATCATGAAGCCGCTGATGACACGGTGGAAGACCGTGCCGTCGTAGAGGCGGTCGGTGGACTTCTTCCCGGTCGCCGGGTGCGTCCACTCGCGCTCGCCCTGGGCGAGCTCGACGAAGTTCTTGACCGTCTTGGGCGCGTGGTCCGGGAAGAGCCGGATCTCGATGTCGCCGTGGTTGGTCTTCAGGGTGGCGTAAAGCTGCTCGGCCACGATCTGCCTTCCGTAAGTCTGCTCTGACGTTCACCGATCCTCGCACGGAAGGACGGCCGCCGCCGAAAGGGCGGGGCTTTCGCACCCGGAGGTGGTGCACGCCGGGCGGGCGGGGGTACGCGGTGGGTTCAGGCCCCGTTGCCCCGGATGCCGCCGTAAAGCATGCCGACCATGACGGTGACAGGCATGATTTCAAAAAGGACGGACAGGCGAATACCGACCCCGCCACCGAGGAGGAGGATCCCGTGACCCGCAAGGACAGCGTGCTCGCCGCGACCAGCTCGG
Organism: Streptomyces sp. NPDC015131; assembly: GCF_043079975.1. Taxonomy (NCBI): domain Bacteria; kingdom Bacillati; phylum Actinomycetota; class Actinomycetes; order Kitasatosporales; family Streptomycetaceae; genus Streptomyces; species Streptomyces sp. NPDC015131. Next base: position 424,272 of record NZ_JBIBVB010000005.1, read on the forward strand.
CCAAGGACAGCGTGCGGCACGCCGCGGAAGTGGTGGCGCCCTACGCCGAAACGGCGAAGGACACGGCCGCGCAGTACGCGCAGCACTACGCGCAGGAAGCACGTGTCCGGGTCGCGCCGAAGGTCTCCAAGGCCGCGAACCGGGCCAAGGCTCAGGCACGTCTCCAGTACGGCACGCTCGTCGCGCCGCATGTGCCGCCGAAGGTCGACGTGGCCGCGCATCGTGCCGCGGTCCGGACCCGTCAGGCCGCACGTCAGGCTGCGGACTACACCGTGCCCCGGGTCGAGCAGGCGATGGCCGCCGCTCAGCCCGTCAAGGAGCAGGCGCTCGCCCGCTCCGCCGCCGCCGTCGCCGCTGTGCGCGGCCAGGTGACGGCCAAGGACATTCAGAAGCTTGTGAGGAAGAACCAGCGTCGGGCCAGGGCCGGTCGCCTCGCCAAGGGGCTGGCGGTCGTCGGCGTTCTGGCCGGCGGCGCCTTCGCCGCCTGGAAGTGGTGGGACAAGCAGGCCAACCCGGACTGGCTGGTCGAGCCCCCGGCTCCTACCGAGGTTCCCGAGCGCACTCCGCTGACCTCCGTCGACGGTACGGGCCCGGCTGCGCTGGACCCCGAGGTGGAGGCCAAGCAGGCGGAGGCCGAGGCCGACGCCGACGCGGGCACGGACGACGAGCGCCGCTAGGGCTGTCCCAGGAGGACGCGCCCTAGGCGGCGAGTGCGAGGTCGGTGCGGCCGGCCGGGACGTCGACAGCGGCGGCCCGGCCGGCCGTTCCGTGCCCGGCGGCGGCCGGAGCGGTGGTGCTCGTGACGGCGCCGGTGGTGGCGCCGGTCGTCACGGCCGCCCGGACGGTCGGGTCGGAGGCGTCGGCCGGCTGCGGTACGGCGAAGGCGGGCAGGCGGCGTACGGAGGGCGACGAGCCGTGCGCCTCCGCGCGGATGCGCTGCTTGATCGTGGGCGGCAGCGACCGGACCCGGCCGGGACCCCAGGCGGGTGCGCAGCACAGCGGCACCGGATCGGGTGCCGGGGCCGGGGCCGGGGAGTGCGCGGCGGAACGGGCGGCGCGGGCGGCGCGGGCCGGGGGAACGGCCACCGGGGCGGCGATCACCGGAACGGACGCCTTCGGCGTGCGCTTCAGGCCGAGAGCGGTGAGGATCGCGGTCAGGAGAGAGAACAGCGCGGTCCAGAAGGTGGTGTTCGCGTGCGTGGCGGGTGTGACATGGGTGGCGTGCGTGCACTCGACGTCGGTCATGGCCCCTCGCTTTCGGGTTGAGCGATCTACATACCTTTCTCATGATGTGTACGCATCTCGAGAAGGCACGGAGCGACGTCGGCGCTGCGCAGATCTTCCGATGAACACCACCCGTACGGCTCAGGCCGCCACCGGGAAGTAGCGCGTGAACGGGTCGGGGCCGACCCCCATCACCTCTCCGAAGGGCGTCGAGAGGTAGTGGATCAGCAGCCCCAGGAACACCGTGAGCACCACCATGCCCATCGCCATCATCAGCTGGCCCGGGCTGCGGCCGATCCCGAAGAAGAACAGCATCCCGACCGACAGGACCGCCCCCACGAAGATCCCCGCCCACAGCACCGGGGACAACGTCTCCTCGGCGACCGCCTCCCGGCCGCGCCGGGCGTCGTCCAGCGCGCTGAGCTGGCCGAGCAGTTCCAGCGCCGTGACCTCCTGGGACGAGGACGCGTCGGGCGGCGCGGCCGCCACCGCGCGCAGCTGGCGCACCAGGCCCCACCCGGTGTCGGCCGGCGGGCCGCCCTGCCGCATCCGCGGCCACTCGTCCCGGACGACATGCACGGCGTACCGCTCGGCCACCGCCTCCACCCGTCGCTGCTGCTCCGGCGGGAGCCCCTCGGCGAGGACCGTCATCTGGTGCAGGGCGCCCGCCTCGGTGGAGATGTGGTTCTCCGCGTCGCCCCGCAGCTCCCAGACGGAGACCAGGGCGAGGCCCAGCAGCAGGGCGTAGAGGAGCGCGATCATCATCGACATGTACTCGGCGACCTCACCGCCGCCCTCCTCCTCGTCCGCCTCGGCGGGGTGGAAGTGGCGCCACGCCACGACGGCGGCGGCGGCGACCAGTGCGGCGAGCAGCCCGAGGGCCAGGGTTCCGATCACATGCTCCACGACCGCTCCTCTCCTTTCTCGCGCGGCGCTCCCGGGGATCCGGCGGTGCGTTCCGGGGGTGCTACAGGCGGCGGCTCGCCAGGACGACGAGCGCCGCCGCCGGGAGGAAGAGCAGCAGCAGGAACACGGCCGGGCTGAGCGACTCGTCCCGGCGGTAGCCCCCGTCCGCCCGCGCGGTCAGCCCCCCGTCGGGGGCGGTGGCGGGGGTGCGGGGGCCGTCGGGCCGCGCCTCGCCGGGCGGTCGCGCCCCGCTGCCCGTGCCGCTGCCCGGGCCGACACCCGCGCTGGCGGCGCCCGCGGTGCCGGCCAGCCCGGCGAGGCCCCCGGGCGGGACGGCTCCCGGCGGGACGGCCCCGGGCGGGACGGCTCCGGGCGGGACGGCTCCCGGCGGGGTGAGGCCGGGTGGGGCCGCCCCGGGCGCGGTGAGGCCGGGTACGAGACCGGGGGGTACGAGGCCGGGCGCGGCCAGGCCGGGCGGGATCACGGCCGGCGGGGCGACGGCACCGGGGGCGAAGGGAGCCGGGGGCGTCAGGAACGCGGCACCCGCCGCGCCCGGGGCGAGCGCGCCGGGCGGGACGGCGGCCCCCGGCGTACCCGCGGCAGCCGTGCCCGGGGCGGCCGGTGCTCCCGGGGCGCCGGGCGCGGGGACGGGGGCGACACCGGCGGCCGTACCGGCGACCCCGGCGGCGGCCCGCGCGGCGGCGGCCCCAGCGGCACCGGCCGCACCACCGGAACCACCGGCCGCGCCAGCCGCGCCAGCCGCACCACCGGCCGCACCAGCCGCACCAGCCGCCGTACCCGCCGCGCCAACCACCGACGTACCGCCGACACCACCAGCCCCGCCCGCCACAGCACCACCCGCGCCCGGTGGCGGTGGGGGCGGGGCCACCACGAAGGGCGCCACTGCCCGTGCCACCAGCACCGGCGGCGGGGCCGGCCGGGTGCAGGTCGGGCCCAGGGTGAACAGCCGGTCACTGCCCCGGACCTCCGGGGCGGCGCGGTGGGGGCCGGGGCGCAGGCCGGCCGGCCGTGCCTCGCACACCGCGACGGCGCCGGGGGCCAGCGCCCGGGGCGGGCCGGGCCGCCCGCCGCAGTTCAGGGGTGGCCGTCCCAGTCCGGCGTCGGTGAGCCGGGGGTCGTGGACCGTGCGGTTGCCCGGGTTGCTGATGACGTACCGGACCACCGTGCGGGGCGCCACGGCGTCGCGCACGGAGACGGCGAGCGCCAGGGCGCCGCCCACGCCCTGGTAGCCGGCCCGGGCGGTGGCGGTGGGGCGCAGGCCCAGCGAGGGGATCTCGCCCCGGGCGCGCGCGGTGGCGGCGTGCCGTCCCGGTGCGGCGGGGAAGCGGGCCGTGCAGAGCACCGAGGTCATGCCGCGCATCCAGAAGCCCTGGCCGCGGGGGCAGCGCAGGGCGCCGCGCGGTACGGAGGGGTCGGTGAGCGTGACGCGGTGGAGGTCGGCGCCCGAGCGGTTGGTGAGCCGGTAGCGCTTGACGACCGGGTGGCCGGTGCGGACGCCGGTGCGCTCGGCCTGCCGGGGGGTCTTCTTGTTGACGGTCACCGTCAGGACCAGTGCCGCCCGCCCCGCGCCGTCGGCGGCGGCCTGCGGGGGGCGGGAGAGGAGCGGCCAGCCGCCGGCGTGCGCCACGACGAGCAGCGCGCCGGCGGAGAGGAGTAACGCTCGCATACGGGTGGGGGTGTGCCTGACCGCCATCCCAGGGGTCCCTTCCGGTCCTCGGGTGTGCCCGGACAGCGGCAGCGTCCGTCACGTACTGGGGGCCGGAAAGCCGGGCGGCCGGTGATTGCGCTGTCCGTGCCGGAGTGCACCGCGATGGCGGAGCGGGGGCCGGGTCAGGCCACCGCCGTCAGGTGGCGGACGGCGCCGGGGGCCGGGGGCGCCGTGCTGTGGACGCAGTCGCGCAGGAGCGGGGGGATCACGAGCCGGCCGGGGCGGGGTTCGTGGGCGAGGTTGTGGTCGATGAGGGTGTCGAAGAGGCGCTCGGCGTCCGGGGCGGCGAGGCCGGTGGCGGCGCAGGCCCCGGGGATGTCGTGGACGGGCGAGGGGTGCAGGGCGAGGGTGCGGTGGAACGCCCGGGCGGCGGGCGGCAGCCGGTGGTGGGAGAGGGCCAGGAGGGCCATCAGGTCGCGGTCGGCGGTGCGCAGGAGCGCGGTGCGCCCGGCGGGGGTGCGCAGCCGCTCGGCGAGGTCCGGAACGGTCCACGCGGGGCGGTCGCGCAGTCGCCCGGCGGCGAGGCGCAGCGCCAGCGGGTGGTGGTCGCACAGGGCGAGGGTCTCGGTGAGGGGCGTACCGGTGCGGGTGCCGCCCGCGACGCGGCGGAAGAGGGTCTCGGCGTCGGCGGGGGGCAGGGCCCCCAGCGGCAGGGCGCGGGAGCCGTCGGGGGCGGCCGGCCGGTGGCGGGTGGTGATCAGGGTGAGCGTCTCGCCGGCGCCGGGGAGGAGCGGGGCGATCTGGGCGGCGTCGGCCGCGTCGTCGAGGACGAGCAGCGCGCGGCGGCCGGCGAGGCGGGAGCGCCAGACGGCGCCGCGTGCGTCCGGGCCCGCCGGGAGGTCGCCGGGAGCCACCCCGTCGGAGGCCAGCAGGATGCCCAGCGCCTCGTCGGGGGTGAGCGGCGGGCGGGCCGCGCTGTGGCCGTGCAGGTCGAGGTAGAACTGCCCGCCGGGGTGGTCCGCGGTGCGGCGGTGGGCGAAGTGGACGGCGAGGGCCGTCTTGCCGATGCCGCCCATGCCGTCGACGGTGACCGTGCGGGGGGTGCCGGGGGGCTGGTCGTCGGCGGCCCGTTCCAGGAGGGCGAGTTCGGCGGCGCGGCCGGTGAAGTCGGGCAGGTCGCGCGGCAGGTGGTTGCCGTGGCCGGGGCGGGGGCGGGTGGTCCCGGCGGCGGGCGGGCGTTCCTGGTGCTGCGCCCGGGGGCCGTGGCCGAGGATCTCGCCGTGCAGGCGGCGCAGGCGGGGGCCGGGATCGAGGCCCAGTTCACCGGCGAGCAGGCGGCGGCCCTCGTCGTAGACGGCGAGCGCGTCGGCCTGCCGTCCGCTGCGGTAGAGGGCAAGCATCAGGCTGCCGCGCAGCCCGTCCCGCAGGGGGTGGCGGGCGGTGAGCGCGGACAGTTCGGCGACCAGGGAGCCGGCCTCGCCCGCCGCGAGGCGCAGCTCCATCAGCTCCTCGACGGCGGTGAGCCGCTGTTCGTCCAGTCCGGCGGCGGCGGCGGTCACGGCCGGGCAGTCGATGCCCGCGAAGGCGTCGCCGCGCCAGAGGTCCAGGGCCTCCTGGAGCAGCCGGGCGGCCTCGGCGTCCCGGCCCTCGCGGCGGGCGGCGCGGGCGGCGCGGGTCCACTCGGTGAAGCGGTGCACGTCCAGGGCGCCGGGCGGGAGGTCCAGCCGGTAGCCGATGTCGGTGCTGACCAGGCCGGCGCCGTCGCCGGCGGGGGGCAGGGCCGCGCGCAGGTCGCGGACCGCGTTGTGCACCTGGTGGCGGGCGGAGGCGGGCGGGTCCTGCCACAGCTCGTCCACCAGGGTGTCGACCGACACCGTGCGGCGGGCGTGGAGCAGGAGGAGGGCCAGCAGCCGGCGGCGGCGCATGCCCGCGAGCCGGACCGGCCGTCCCGACGTCCGTGCCTCCACCGGTCCCAGAACCAGGAACTCCATCGTCCTCACCCCCGAGGGCCGCGTCGTGCGGCGTGATTGCGACGCTGCCGACGCTAGGGGCGGGTCTCGCGCGTATTCAACGCGCGTACTCCCGAAGGCACATGCCGTACCTCCAAAGAAACACATCGGAATGGCGCATTCCCACCTTAGTTTCGCCATATGACCACGGCTTTCGCCCCTCGCCTTCCCGAAACGTCCGCTTCCTCCGCCACGGCTTTCGGGGTCCCGTCGCCCCCGGCGGCGTCCGGTTTCCGCCTCTCCGCGCGCACCGTGGGGAACTGCCTGCGCGAGGCGCGTCCGCTCGTCCAGGCGATGTTCGTGCTGCGGTTCGTCACGGGCGCGCTGCTGACGTCGTCCGCCGCGCACCACCGGCCCGACGCCCCGCATCTGCTGCTGGGCGCGGTCGCCTGGTGGGCGGCGACGGTGAGCGTGTACGTCTTCAACGGGGTGAGCGACCTGTGCGAGGACCGCGCCAACCGGTCGACCAGGCCGCTCGCCGGGGGCCGGCTGACCGAGTCGGCCGCGCGCCGGGCGGTGGCCGTGACCGCGCTGGCGGGGCTGGTGCTCGGCTGCGCGTCGGGGTGGCGGGTGGCGGAGGCGGCGGCCGTCTTCCTGGCCCTGGGGTACGCCTACTCGGCGCCGTCGGTCGCGGCGAAGTGCCGGTCCTGGTCCGCCTCGGCGGTCACCTGCGCCGCCGCGGGGGCGACCTACTTCGCCGGGGTCGCCGCCTCGGGCGTCGGGCTCACCGCCGAGGCGGCCGTCTTCGCCGTGGTGCTCTCGCTGGGGGTGGGCCTGATAGCGGCCGTCGCCAAGGACCTGGGCAGCACCCGGGGCGACGCCCTCGCGGGCCGGCGCACGCTGGCCGTCGTCCGCGGGGAGCGCAGCGCCCGGCGGTTCTGCGCCGCCGCCGGGGTGGCGCTGGCCCTGGCCATCGCGGCCGGCGCCCTGTGGGTGCGCCAGCTGCCGCTGGAGGCCGCCGCCGCCGTCTTCGCCGTGGGCGCGCTGTGCGTGGCCGGGCGCTGCCTGGCGGTGCACGGGGAGGGCGCGGGGCCCCGGGCCCCGTACCGGGCGTGGATGGTGACCCAGTACGCCGTCCATCTGGCCGCGCTGGCCGCTCTTGCCTGGGGGTGAACGTCCCCTTAAAGCCAGCTTGTCCGTTCTTCACCGGCATATGACAAAGCCGTTGTTATGATCCCGCGAGGCGGGTGAGTGTGGGGAATGACCCCGTCCTGACCTGACCGTTTTCCCCACATGGGGGCACGCCGTGGGACATTCCTCCGACCGGGGGACCGACCGGTCCTCCCTTGTCGACACCGCCGTCGCCCGCTACGCGGACGGCCTGCGGGAGGCCGGCAATCCGCTCGCGCTCCGCCCGGAGCTGTGGACCACCTGCGAGAGACAGGCCCGGCAGATCCTCGGCGAGTTCGTCGACACCCTGTACGGCACCGAGGCCACGCTCGCCGAGGAGGCCGAGCTGGCGTCGATGGCCCTCGGCGTGCAGCGCTCCTCCGAGCGGGTCCCGCCGGTCGACTCGGTGCACGCGGCCCGGGTGCTGTTCGACGTGGCGGTCGGGACGATGACCGAGGTCACCGCGCACCTGCCCGCCGGCACCGCCCTGTCCCGCTGCCTGACCGCCGTACGGACCCTGCACGAGGCCGTCTTCGCGCGGGTCGGCGCCGCCGCCATCGGCTACGAGTCGGCGACCCTGCGGGAGGTGGGGCAGGCCAGCACCGCCCGCCGCCACCGGATCGCCCGCGACCTGCACGACCACATCGGCAGCAGCATCAGCCTGGCGCTGCGCTGCCTCGACCTGTACGCCGTGGAGCAGGAGACCGGGGCGGTCCCGCCGCGCGACCGGCTGGCGGACGCCCGCGAGGCGCTGCGCGACGTCTACGGCTTCACCCGCTCCATGGTCGGCGGGCTGCGGGTGGACGAGCTGCACCAGGGCCTCAAGGAGGAGATCGACGCCTACAGCGCCGTCGCCGGCGACCGCCCCGCGAAGGTCCGTTCCCGGATCGACGGCGACGAGTCCTGGCTGCCCGAGCGCACCCGCCAGGAGCTGTTCCTCGTCGTACGGGAGGCCCTGCGCAACGCGTTCACCCACGCGCGGGCGGACCATGTCGACGTCCTGGTGAGCGTCTTCCCCGACGTCGTGCACGCCACCGTCGTCGACGACGGCGTGGGGCTGCCGCGGGCGCGGGAGGGCGGCGGCGGGCTGGCGGCGATGCGCCAGCGGGTCACCGGGCTCGGCGGGACGCTGGAGCTGATCGCCGAGCCGGACCGGGGGACCCGGGTCGCGGTGCGGATACCGCTGGACGGAGCCGGGGTGGACGGGCGATGAGCGGCGCGGGAGCGGAGAGCGGCGGCGACATCCGGCTGCTGGCCGTGGACGACCACCGGCTGCTGCGCGAGGCGCTGTGCGAGCTGCTGGAGATGTACGAGGGGCTGACCGTGGTCGCCCAGGCCGGCGACGGGCCCGGCGGGGTCCGCATGGCGGGCCTGCACCGCCCGGACGTGGTGCTCCTCGACCTGGAGATGCCCGGGCCCGGCCCGCTCGCCAATCTGCGGGGCATCCGGCAGGCGGCCCCCGACGCCCGGATCATCGTCCTGACGATGCACGACGACCGGCGGCTGATCGACGCGCTGCTGTCGGCGGGCGCCACGGGCTATCTGCACAAGGAGGCCGACCGGGAGGTCCTGGTCGCGGCCATCCGCAGCGCCATGGCGGGCGGCACGACCATGTTCCTGCCCTCTGCGCGGGCCGCCCGGCCCGAGCGGGAGCCGGAGCCCGCCGACACCCTGACCCTCCGCGAGCGGGAGCTGATGGAGCTGGTCGCCCAGGGGCTGAGCAACCGCCAGATCGGCAGCCGCCTCGGGATCACCGAGGGCACCGTCAAGCGCCACCTGCGGAACATCTTCGACAAGCTGGGCGCCACCTCCCGGCTCGACGCGGTCAACCGGATGCAGCCGCAGCGCCGTTACTGACCGGCCGGCGCCCTCCGCCACACCGTCACCCGCTCTCCGCCGCCGCGCGGGCGGCCCGTTCGCGGCGGTCCGCGGCCAGCAGGGCGAACGCCGGGACCAGGGTGAGCCCGTAGACGGCGAGCAGGACGCCGAAGGAGTCGGCGAACGCGCCCGGGACCAGCCCGTGGTGGGAGCGGGCGAACCGCTCCAGGACCACCGTGGCCACCGCGAGGGCGACCGTGCCGCCGATCCGCTGGACCAGGTTGAGCTGGGCGGAGGCGTCCGGGATGGAACGCGGCTCGATCGACTCGAAGGCGCGGGTCATCGCCGGGACGATGGTCAGGCCCGTGCCCAGGCCCCGCACCGCGAGCCCCGCGCACAGCAGCGGGTAGGAGGTGGTGTCCGACAGCGTCGTCAGCGGCACGGTCGCCACCATGGTGAGGACGATCCCGATGACGACGGTGGTGCCGCCGCCGATCCTCCGCATCACCGGGCGGCAGGCCAGGCCCGCGACGACCACCCCGAGCCCGCCGGCCGACATCAGCAGGCCCGTGGTGACCGCGCTCTCGCCCCGGGCCGACTCGAAGTACAGCGGGATCAGCATCATCGGCGAGAACAGGACGAAACCGAGGCAGAAGATCGTCGTCGCGGCCGTGCGGTAGACCCGGTGCGAGAACAGCCGCAGGTCCAGCAGCGGCGCGGCGGCGCGGAGCTGGTGCCGTACGAACACCGCGCCGCTCACCGCGGCCAGCACCAGCGGGACCAGGAACGCCGGACGGGCCGACAGCCCCGTACCGGCGAAGGAGTGCACGGCGAGGACCACGCCGACCGTGCAGGCGGCGGCGGTCACCAGGCCCAGGACGTCCAGCGGGCGGCCCCCGTCCGCCGGGGAGGACCGGCCGTCCTTCCGGACGCGGGTGGCGAGCAGGAGCAGCACGACGCACAGCGGGACGTTGACCGCGTAGACCGCCCACCACCCCCAGGCGTGCACGAGGAGCCCGCCGGCGGTGGGCCCGAGCAGCGGGCTGAGCAGCATGACGCTGCCGTTCAGCGCCTGCACCTGGCCCAGCCGTTCGCGCGGCATCCCGCTGGTGAGCAGGATCGTGGCGACCGGGGTGAGCACCCCCGCGGCGGCACCGGACAGGCCGCGCGCGGCGACCAGTTCGGGGAGCGTACGGCTGAGGGCGCAGGCCGCCGAGCCGGCGCCGAAGACCACGAGGGAGACGACGAAGACCCGGCGGGGGCCGAAGCGGGAGGCCAGCCAGCCCGCCGCCGGCATCAGGGCGACCAGCGCCAGCAGATAGGCGGTGACCACCCACTGGACCTGGGTGATGGCGCCGAAGCGGGCGGAGGTCTCGGCCAGCGAGACATTGACGATCGTGGTGTCCAGCTGGGCCAGGAACGCGCCGCCGATCGCCACGGCGATGGTGAGGGCGGCGGTGCGGCCCGCCCGGGCCGCACCGGGCGGGGGACCGGACGGGGCGGGGGGTTCGGTGCGTGCGGTGAGGGTCATGCGGGGACGTCCTTCGGGGGGCCGCCGGGCCCGCCCCGGCGGGGGTCCAGGGCCTCGGCGATGTCGGTCAGGAGGGAGCCGGCCGCGTCACGCGCGCCGGGGCGGTCGCGGCACGCCAGCGTCAGCTCGGTCGTCCCGCCGGTGCGGCAGGCGCTCAGGAACATCTCGGCGTACGGGACGAGCATCGGGAGCGTGCGGAACGAGGTGCAGCGGAACGCGGGCGTGCTGTACGCGCCGGGGTCCACCTCCCCGTGGTCGGAGACGATCGCGGTGCAGGGGAAGCGGGTGCCGTCCAGTCCGCGGGCCTCGTCCAGGCTGTTGGCGAAGGGGTTGCCGCGCAGGAAGTCCCCCTCCAGCGCGGCGACCTCCGCCTTGGCGAGCAGCGCCCGGACCAGCGCCCCGTGGACGCGCTTCCAGCTGTCGTCGCGCCGCAGGTCGAGGACCAGCCGGGAGGTGAGGTTGGCGGTGGAGCGCACCGCCGGGTCGTGGCGGCGCAGGTCCACCGGGACGATCAGCCGGCCGGTGTCGCCCGCCAGGTGGCGGGAGAGCGCGGCGGCGGCGCGGGCGGTGACCCCGGACGGCCCGGCCGGCACCCGGCGGCTCAGCCACAGCGGGCGCCCGCTCGCGGGGCCCCGGCCGAGGATCGCGGGCAGCCCGGTGAGGCGGGCGGCCCCGGGCGCCGGGGGCACGTCGCCCGCCGCCGCCCGGAAGTGGCCGTCGTCCACGGTGTCCGGGCAGCCTTCGGGCTCCTCGCCGCGCAGCGCCCGGAAGAGGTCCCCGATCCATGCGCGCAGGCCGCGCCCGTCGGTGACGACATGGCTGGCGCGGACCACCAGCCGGGGCCGCTCGCCCGGGATCAGGCCCAGCTCGCAGACCGGGCCGGTGACCACCGGCAGGTCGCGGTGGAAGAACGGGTGGTCGGTGCCGGTGCCCCCGGGCAGCTCCACCACCCCGGGGGCGGTGCCGCCGGCGCGCCACAGGGCGCCCCGGCGGCGCACCGCGAGACCGGGGCTCGCCAGGGTCGCCGCGCGGGCCGCCCGCCGCAGCGCGTCCGCGTCGAGCGCGCCCTCCCCCTCGATCACCATCTGGATGAGCTGGGGGGTGCCGGTGGCGGCGGCGTTGAGGTAGCCGCGTTCGATGGGCGAGATGCGGCGGGTGTAGGGCCGTACGGCGGTGGGGGTCATTCCTGCTCCAGGTGGTGGAAGCGCACCGGGGCGGGTGCGTCGCAGGCGAGGGCGAGGTGGAGGGGCGGCGCTCCGTCGGCCCACAGGACGAGGGAGCGCACCTGGTACGGGACGGTGCCGGTGGGCCGCCAGCCCGGCCGCCAGTCCGGCAGCCGGGTCCCGGCGAAGGTCTCCTTGGTGAGGTGGGACGCCTTGATGAGCGCCTCGCACTCGGCGAAGTCCCGGATGCTGGCCCGCCCCTGACGGCCCAGCAGCTCGCCCAGCCAGCGCAGCGCGTGCGGCCGGTCCCGCTCGTCCTGGATGTCCACGCCGATCGCACGGGCGGCGGGCGCCAGGGCCACGGCGCTGTACGCGGCGCAGTGCGCGACCGACGCGGCCAGGCCCAGGGCGGGCACCGACCAGCGCTTGTGGACGTCCCGCGCCAGCTCGGCGGGGGCGGGCCCGGCCCCGTACAGGGTGGTGAGCGCCCGGACGATCAGGGAGCGGCCTGATGCGGTCAGCCGCTGCCCCATCCGGTCGCGGGGCTGCCGCCGGTGCCGGGTGACCAGCACGTTCACCGCCTCCCCCGGGGGCGCGGGCCCGTCGGGCGCCAGGGTGTACCCGGTGGGGCCCGGGTCGATGGGCAGCCCCGTCGAGGCGCCCATCACACGTCCGGGTCGAGGACGGCCGCCGCGTACGCGCCGCCGAACGCGAAGCTGGACAGCAGCACCGGGCCGGTGGCGGCCCCGCCGGCGAGGGCGGCGACCAGGCCGAGGGCGCCCGCGCTGCCGTAGGTCTCGCCGGTCACCGCCTTCGGGACGGTGACCGGCCGGCCGGCGAGCCCGGCGCGGCGCAGGGCCGCCCGCTGCGCGAGGTCGACCAGCGGGTGCCCCGAGGCGGCCGAGACGACCGTGCCGACGCCCTCGGGGGCGAGGTCCGCCTCGGTGAGCGCGGCGTCCAGGGAGCGCGCCCAGGCCGCGCCGTCCCGGCCGATGCGGCCGATGCCCGCCGGTTCGCCACTGGCGCCGAAGCCGCGCGCCCGGGCCAGCACGCGGGCGCCCCGGGCGGTGGCCGCCTCCCGGCTCTCCAGCAGGACGGCGGCGGCGCCCTCGCCGAGGACGGTCCCGGTGCGGCCGCCCGGCACGATGCGCGGGGTCCGGGCGTAACCGGGCAGGGCCGCCTGGGTGGCGAGGGCCTGCGCGGGGAACTCGTCCGCGACCACGACCATGATCCGCTCGGCCGCGCCCCGGGCGATCACCCGGGTGGCGAGCTGGAGGGCGAGCACCGAGCTGGTGCCGCCGCCCGCGATGGTCGCGGTGTAGCCCCGGTAGCGGTGCAGCATCGCGACGTGCCCGGCGGCGGCGTTGACGACGGTGTTGGCGAACAGCGACGGGTTGGCCCCGGTGATGCCCGACCGCACCACGCCCTCGTGGAACTGGAGGACGGAGGTCACCGGCCCGTACCCGGTGGCGAAGACGACCCCGGTCGCCTCGGCCTCGGCCCGGGCAGGCTTGCCGTGCCGGGCGTACAGGTCGCCCACGGCGGACGCGGCGAGCAGGCTCAGCGGGTCCATGCGGCGGGCCCTGCTGGGGTTGATGCCCCGTGCGGCGGCCCGGATGTCGACCCGGCCCACGGGCACCTCCCCGATCCCCGCGACCTCCTCGACGGCGTCGTAGCAGGGCCGCCCCTCGGCGAGGGCGGCGACCAGCGCGTCGGTGCCGCCCGCCGACCCGGCCAGTCCCGCGACCCCGGTGACGACGACCTCGTGCACGGCGGCCCTGCGCGGCGGGCGGGAGCCGGTGAGGCCGGGCCGGTGGAGCACCACGGAGGCGTTGTTGCCGCCGAACGCGAACGAGTTCGACACCACCACGCCGGGGTGGACCGGGCGCCCGGTGTCCGGGACGACGTCCAGGCCGGACGGCGGGGCGATCCCCCGGGTGTTGATCGTGGGCGGCAGTGTGCCCCGGTCGATGGCGAGGGTGCTCACCACGGCCTCCACAGCCCCGGCCGCGCCGAGGGTGTGGCCGAGGATCGACTTGGTGGAGCTGGCGGGCGGGATCTCCTCGCCGAACAGCCGCCGCAGCGCCTTCGGTTCGGAGGCGTCGTTGGCGGGGGTGCCGGTGCCGTGCAGGTTCAGGTAGTCCACGTCGCCCGGTGCGAGGCCCGCCGTGTCGAGGGCCTCGGCCATGGCGGCGCAGGCGCCCTTGCCGCTGGGGTCGGGCGCGGTCTGGTGGTGGCCGTCGCAGGACAGCCCGTACCCGCCCAGCTCCGCGAGGACGCGGGCGCCGCGCGCGGCGGCCCGCTCCACCGGCTCCAGGACCATGAAGCCGGCGCCCTCGCCGAGGGTGAGGCCGGTGGACGCGGACAGCGGCGAGCAGGGCTCGGCGTCCAGAGCGCCGAGCGCGCTGAAGCCGTACGCGGACAGCTCGGCCAGCGGGTCGACGCCGCCGCACACCACCAGGTCCGCCTCGCCCTTCCACAGCAGCTCGGCGGCGTACCCCAGGGCCACGGCGCTGGCCGCGCAGGCGTTGGAGAGGACCACGCGGGGGCCGCGCAGGTCGAACTCGGCCGCGATCCAGTCGCCCACGCAGGGCAGTTGGGAGGCGACCGCCCGGGCGGCGTCCAGCCTGCCGTCCCGCACCAGGTCGCGGTGGGTGGCCTCCAGGGTCGGCATGGCGCCGAGGCTGGAGCCCACCACCACGGCCACCCGGTCGCGGTCCACGGTGTCCAGGTCGAGGCCGCTGCCCCGCAGGGCCTCGCGGATCGCGGTGCCGGCCAGGGCGTAGCAGCGGTCCAGGCCGGCGGGCTGGGGGGCGGTGACCATGCCCGCCCAGTCGGTGAGCAGTCCGGAGGTGTCGAAGAGGGTGTTGGTGCGGATGCCGGTGGTGCCGGCCGCGATGGACGCCCAGCCCTTCTCCAGGTCGTCACCGGCTCCGGTGATCAGTCCGAGGCCCGTCAGGGCGATGCTCGGGGGTGCGATGGCTGTCATGGCCGTGTCTCTCAGGCGATCTTGCTGGTGAGGGAGCGGGCGACCACCCGGGGCAGGGTCGCGGTGCGCAGCGGGTGGGGGCCGTCCGGCTCGCCGTCCGCCGCCAGGTCCAGGCCGGGCGCCCAGAAGGGGGCGTCGAGCACCGCCAGGACCAGTTCCTCGTCCGGGTTGGCGGCGGGCGCCTGGTACAGGACGGTGCCGACCGGCCGGCCGCCCGCGGTGACCGGCGTGCCCGGGGCGAAGCGGCTGCCGGCCGGGGCGGCGAGCGCGGTCAGGCGGGGGTCGGCCGCGGTCGGCGGGGTGAGGCCGTCGGAGCCGTGGAACTCGCCGGTACGGCTCCAGTCGATCATCCAGGCCACGTCGGCCGCGCCGGCGGTCAGGGCGCCGAACCCGGCCGCGTACAGGCCCATCCCGGCCTCGGCCTGCACCCGGGCCAGGCCCTCGGCGCCCACCTCGGCCCCGCCGCGCCCGGCGACGGCGGCGAGCACCGCCTCGTGGGCCGCGCCGGGCGCGTCCGACAGCAGCAGGTAGCCGTACTCGCCGGTGGTGCCGACGCGGGCCAGGTGGGCGGTCGCGCCGGGCACGCCCGCGGACTCGGTGAGGGCGTGCAGGGTCAGCCCGGAGATGTCGAAGTCGATGAACCCGGCGGCGACCGACCAGGCCAGCGGCCCCTCGAAGGCGGTGGCGCCCCAGCCCTCGGGGCGGATCTCGACGGTGACGCCGGGGGTCTCGAACTGGCCCAGGTACGCGTCGAGTTCGGTGTCCGTGACGGTGGTGCGCGGCAGCAGCCAGGACTCGTCGCCGAGCTCGAAGTGCAGCAGGATCGCGAACGGGCTCCCGTCGGCGTTCAGGGCCAGCGCCTCGCGGACCGTGTCCGGCTCCACATAGTCGGCGGACTTGGCGAGGAAGCCGTCGAGGAAGGTCAGCCGGTCGTCGCCGGTGAGCCGGACCAGCGGGGCGGTGACGCGGTAGGCGCCGACGGCGGTGCGCAGGGTGGCGTAGTCGTCGGCGGCGGTACGGGCGGCGGGGGCCGTGGCGGTGGTGGTGGCGGTGCTGGTGGTCATGGTGCTTCCGTTGCCTTTCGGGCGGTTCTTCGACGTTCGGTTCACGGCGGCGTCCGGTTCAGGACGGCGTCCGGGTCAAGGCGGCGTCCGGTTCAGGACGGCGTTCGGTTCATGGCGGCGTTCGGTTCAGGACGGCAGGGGGCCGTCGTGGACGGAGAGCAGCCAGGCGCTCTCCGGGGCGGCGGACACACCGCCGACGAGCAGGCCGGACGGGGTGGCGCGCAGCACCAGCTCGTCGTCCGGGGAGCCGGGCGCGGCGGGCCCACAGTGCAGCCAGCGCCCGCCGGAGAGGCGGACCGAGGCGCGCCGCGCCCACACCTGGCGGAAGTCGCCGGAGGCCGTCTCCCAGACCCGGCCGGCCGACTCCAGGACGACGGGCGTGACGACGGGGGCGTACGGGGTGAGCCACAGGACGCTCTCGCGGCCGGTGCCGCCCGCCCGGACGGCGACCCGGACGCCGCCGCCCTCCTCGGTGACGTCCCAGCCGAGGCCGGTGCCCGGGGCGTACAGCCCGAGCGGCTCCTTGTGCTCCCAGGCGCCGGGGGCGGGCAGGCCCCAGCCGAGCCCGGCGGCCCGGTCGTGGCGGCTGTTCTCCCGGGTCGCCCACAGCCCGGCGGACCAGCGGGGATGGTGGCCGTAGGAGCGGGTGCGGGGGTACGGGCTGCGCAGCACCCGGGTGGCGCCCTCCCGCCAGACGGTGACGCCGCCCGCGCGGGCGCTCACCTCCAGCCGGCGGTCGGCACCGGTGGCCCCGGTGGCCCCGGTGATCCCGGTGCCCGGCGCCTCCGGCTCGTACGGCTCGTACGGCTCGTACGGGCCGATCCCGGTGCGCAGCCGGGCCGTGCCGTCCGCGCCGAAGCCGGGGTCCCGCTCCAGGAGCGTGGCGTGGACCAGCCGGACCGGCCCCTCGCCCGCCGGGACGCCGACCCGGAGGCCGCTCCCCCGCCACGCCAGGACGCCGCCGGGCGGGACGGGCCGGGACGCGGCGACCACCTCGGAGGCGTCGCGCACCCCCAGGCCGAGCCCGATCGGCGACTCCGTGCCGTCGGGGCCGGTGAACACGCCCTGGCGCAGGCCCACGGTCTGGAAGATCCGGCCGGTGGCGGCGCCGGTCCGGGTGAACTCCTGGAGCAGGCCCGTGCCGTCGAGGGTGACCGTGCCGGTGACGGTGTCGCCGCCGTGCCGCTCGGTGACCCGGACCCCGCCGGCCACCGGCTCCAGCACGAGGTCGCGCGGCTCGCCCTCGCGCCAGCCGGCCGGGCGGTCGGCGCGGCAGCTCGGCCAGGTCGAGACGAGCACCGGGCCGTGGTGCCCGTCCGCCGTGACCCGCACGGTGCCGTCCTCGCCGTCCACCTCGCAGGTGAGGCCGCCCCTGGTGAACCGGTACGGGGCCGCTCCGCGCGCCTCCCGCACCTCGTACGGCGGCCGGGTGATCCGCAGCTCCCGGGCCTCGCCGCCGGGTCCGGTGAGGCGGGCCTCGCGCACCGCGCCCCGGTCGACGTCCACGGTGGCGTCCAGCCGGAACCCGCCGAGCGCCAGGGCGTAGCCGACGGTGCGGACCCCGTCCACCACCGTCACGTCGGAGCGGAGTTCGTCGTCGCGGGCCTCGGTGACGGAGGCGAAGCTGGTCAGCCCGCCGAGGGCGGCCGTGGCCCCCTCGCCGAGGTCGGCGAAGACGCTGCGCAGGACGAGCGGGATGTAGTTGTACAGCTCCACGTTCCCGTCCTCGCCGGGCACGGCCCGGCCCACGGAGACGCAGCCGACCCGCCGGTACAGGCGGAACGCCACGGTGTTCGCCGGGTTGACGGTGAGCCGCAGCACCAGGCAGCCGGAGCGCATCATCCACTCGACGGCCTCGGTGAACAGCCGTCCCGTGAGCACACCGCCCCGGTGGGCGGGGTGGACGAAGAACATGTCCGCGATCAGCTCACCGGCCCGGGCCGAGCGCCGGCCGGTGTGGTGGAACAGGCCGAACGTGCCCACGAGCCGCTCGTCGTCCACGGCCACCAGGAACGCCGCCGTCTCCCGCTCGACCAGCTCCCGGGCCAGCTCGGCGCCGGTGATGCCGCCGGCGACCGGGTTGGGGCTGTCGCGGTGGCGGTTGTACAGCTCCGCTATGGCGGGCGCGTCGCCCTCCTCGTACGGGCGGATCGTCAGGGCCATCAGGCACCTCCTTCCGTGTCCGGCATGGGTCAGCCCTTGCGGCCGGTGGTGACGACGAGCGTTCCGGCGGCGGCGAGTTCGGAGCCGACGCTCGCCCGGACCTTCACCTGGCGCAGCCCGCCGAGCCGCTGCCCGAGGCGGGCGTCCAGGGTCAGCTGGTCGCCGGGGACGACGAGCCGGGAGAACTTCATGGAGCTGATGGAGCCGAGGTAGCCGACGTTCCGCGAGACGTCGCCGCCGGGCGCGCCGGGCCCGCCGGGCCCGTCGCTCTCCGCCGACTCGAGGATCTCGGCGACGTAGACCACGGCGACGAGCTGGGCCATCGCCTCGACGATCAGCACGCCCGGCATGATCGAGTGGTCCGGGTAGTGCCCGGCGAAGAACGGCTCGTTGACGGAGACGCTCTTCACGCCGCGCCCGGAGACGCCCGGGACGACGTCGTACGCCCGGTCGATCATCAGCATCGGCCAGCGGTGCGGCAGCATCCGCTTGATGTCGTCGGACGAGTAGCTCAGCGCCCCGGTCGCGGGGGCCCCGGCGAGCGCGCGGCTCACGCCGCCGCCTCGCGGGCCTCGATGAAGTCGACCAGGGCGTTGATGGAGCCGAACGCCTCGAAGTCGTCGTCGCTGATCAGGACCGCGTACTCGTTGTTGACCATGACGACGATCTCCAGGGTGTCCAGCGAGTCCATCTCGAGGCCCCGGCCGAACAGCGGCTGGTTGTCGGAGACGACGGCCGGGTCGACGTCGAGCCCCAGCCGCTCGGTGATCATCGACTTGATCCGCATGTTCCTGGCGAGGCGGGCCTCGGCGCGGGTGCGGACGTCCTCGAACGCGGCGGTGGGCAGAGCGGTGGGCATAACAGTTCTCCTGAACCTGAACAAAGGGAGTGAGAGGGCTAGTTGGGGATCATTCCGCCGTCGACGGTGAGCACCTTGCCGGTGATGTACGAGGCGGCGGGGGAGGCCAGGAAGACGGCCGCCGAGGCCACCTCCCGGGGGGTCCCGGTGCGGCCGAGCGGGATCGCGTGGAGCGCCTCCTTCAGCCGGGCCGGCGGGACCTTCCTGACCATGTCGGTGTCGATGAACCCGGGCGCCACGACGTTGACCCGGATGCCGCGCGGCGCGGCCTCGTACGCCAGGGTCTTGGCCAGCGCGATCACCCCGCCCTTGCTGGCGGCGTAGTTGGCCTGCCCGGCCCGCCCGGCGATGCCGCTGGTGGAGGCGATCAGGACCAGGGCCCCGCCGTCCACGTACATCTGCTTGGTGGCCTCGCGGGCGGTGAGGAAGGCGCCGGTGAGATTGGTGCCGATGACCTCCTGCCACTTGCCGCTGCTCATGGCGGCCAGGTGGCCGTCGGAGGTCACCCCCGAGTTGAGGACGGCGACCCCGAGCGGCCCCCACTCGGCGCGGATCCGCTGGAACATCGCCATGACCTGCGCCTCGTCACCGACGTCGGCGCGGACGAGCAGCGCCTCGCGGCCCAGGGCCCGGACGCGCTCGGCGACCTCCTCCGCCCCGGCCGCGGAGGACCGGTAGTTGAGGGCCACGTCGCAGCCGGCCTCGGCGAGCGCCAGGGCGGTGGCCGCCCCGATGCCGCGCGAGGCCCCGGTGACCAGCGCCCGGGTGCCCTCGGGGAACAGGGTGCTCATGCCGCGCCCCCCGCCATGGCCGCGGTGACCGGGTGCGGGCCCGGGTCGAAGCCCCCGGCCTCGGTGCCGATGCCCTCGCGGGCGGCGGCCTCGACGATCACCCGGGCGACCGCGAGGTCGAGGATGCCCAGGCCGAACGGCGAGAAGACGACGAGCCGGTCGGTGTCCGGCGCGGCGCCCGGGCCCGCCGGCGCCGCGAGGATCCCGGCGAGTTCGGCGGCCACGAAGTCCCGGTGCCCGGCCTGCTGTTCGGCGCGGTGCAGCGAGGTCTGCTCCCGCAGTACGTGGTCGGTGTCGTCGACCACGTTGTACGCGCCGAGGACGGACGCCGGCGTGAGGTCGCGCAGCGACAGGTGGAGGATCACCTGGTGGCGGGGGCGGCCGGGGTGGGCGGCCAGGTCGAGCCAGTAGGTGGAGTCGGTGGTGGCGACGGAGACGGTGTCGGCGCCGAGCGCGGCGCCGAGGTCGCCGGCGGTGTAGCGGGGGCCGGGCCGTTCGGCGGCGAGCCGGGCGGCGAGGACCTCGGCCCGGCCGGGCACGGCGTCCTGGAGGACGACGGTCCGCAGCTCGGGGTGGGTGAGCGCGAGGAAGTCGAGGACGCGCCGGTTGATGGTGCCGCAGCCGATCAGGCCCACGGTGTGGACCGGGCGGTCGCCGTGCAGGGCCCGGCCGGCGAGCGCGGCGGACGCGGCGGTGCGGGACGCCGATATCCGGCTGGCCTCCAGGACGGCGGTGGGGTAGCCGGTGTCCAGGTCGTTGAGGATCTGGACCGAGGAGGCGCGCTGGAGGCCCCGGCCGACGTTGTCCGGGAAGGACGAGATCCACTTCAGGCCCATGACGGGCTCGGGTCCGCCCAGGTAGGCGGGCAGGGAGATGACGCGTGAGCCGGAGTCGCCGGGCGGGCGCAGGAACCCGGAGAACGGCACCTCCGAGTGGCCCTGGCCGTGCAGCAGGTACGCGGCGCGGACCGCGTCGAGCACGGTGGCGTCAAGGCCGCGGAGCGCGGCGGCGACGTCCTCGCGGCCGAGGATTCTCATGACAGGTCGGTTCCTTCACAACGGGGACGGAGAGGAGGGGGCGGGGGAGGAGGGGGGCGGGGGAAGGGGGGGCGGGGCCGGAAATCGGGGCGGCGGTCAGCCGAAGCGGGACTCGACCCAGGCGTCGCTGTAGATCGTGTCGAGGTAGCGGTCGCCGCCGTCGGGGAGGATCGCGACGCAGGTGGCGCCCGGTTCGATCCAGGAGGCGGCGTCCAGCAGGGCGGCCGTGACGGCGCCGGACGAGCCGCCCGCGAGGATCGACTCCTTGGCGAGGAGGCCGCGGCAGCCGCGTACGCAGTCGAGGTCGGTCACCTTCACCACCCGGTCCACCAGGCCGGGGCGCAGCAGCCGGGGCACCACGGCGGCCCCGTGGCCGGGGATGGTCCGGTCGTGGCCGTGCTCCCAGGGCTCGGGCGGGCCGAAGATCACGCTGCCGACGGCGTCGACGGCCACCAGCCGGGTGGGCAGGCCCTCGGCGGCGATGTACTCGGCGCAGCCGCGCAGGGTGCCGGTGGTGCCGGCGGCGGCGAACAGGTAGTCGGGCGCCTTGGGGAGGGCCTCGTGGATCTCGCGCATGGTGTGGTGGTGGGCGCGGGCGTTGTACTCGTTGCCGTACTGGTCGGGCCAGTAGGCGCCGGGCACCGTGCGCAGGAGTTCGCGCACCCGCCGGAGCCGGGCCGGCAGGTACTCGCCGGTCTCCGGGTCGCGGTCGACGACCTCGACCGTCGCCCCGTACGCCCGCATCAGGGCGACGTTCTGCGCGGTGGTGCGGGGGTCGACCACGCAGATCAGCCGGAGCCGGTGGAAGCCGCAGAGCTGGGCGAGCGCGATGCCCAGGTTCCCGGAGGAGGACTCCACGACGGTGGAGACGCCGGGCGTCAGCTCGCCCGCCGCCAGGGCGTGTTCGATCATCGAGCGGGCGGCGCGGTCCTTGATGGAGCCGCCCGGGTTGAACCGCTCGCACTTGCCCCACACCTGGAAGCGGTCCGGCGGGAACAGCCGGTCGAGGGCGACCAGCGGGGTGGCGCCGATCGTCGCGAGGATGTCCGGCTCGCGGGGCCGGGTCGCCGGGGCGGAGGGGGCCACGGTCATGCCGATACCTTTCTGCTGATCTGGAGCCGGAGTTCGCTGACGTACCGCTCGCCGTCGGCGTCCGTCAGCCAGGAGTCCTCCGGGTGGGGCAGCGGCTCGCTGAGCACCACGGCGGCGGCCGGGTCGAGGCGCTGCGCGCGGCGGACGAGGTTCGCGAAGGTGAGCACCAGGGTGGGGCTGGTGAAGTCGACCAGGGACGGCTTGGTCTCCTGGGGGAACTTCACGAACGCCCGGTCCGGCAGTCCGCTGCCGCGCAGCCAGCGCCGTACGGCGAGGTAGTCGCCCTCCCGGTCGGGCCGGGCGGCGAGCGGGATCTCCCCGGCCGGCACCCGCCAGGCCTCCCGGAAGAGGACGAGCCCGTCGAGGGTGACGCGCGGGGCGTGCGGCCGGTCGAGCCCGACCTTGAAGGCGTCCGCCGCGACGATCGACACCGGGACGGCGAGCAGCTCGGCCATGCTCCACACGCGCCCGTCGGGCGTGGTGGCGGTGACGGTGCCGTCCCGCTCGGCCAGGGTGATCGCGACGGCCGCGTCGATCCGGGAGCGGTCGCCGAACGGCGCCCGGGTGAAGCCGATCAGCCGGTCGCCGGCGCCGACGGGCGCGGGGACCAGGCGCCCGCTGTTGCGCTTCCAGTCCACCGGGAGCAGCGGCACCGCGCGCTCCGCGCCGATCACGGCGTTCACCCGGTCGCGCAGCGAGCCCGGGCCGCCGGTCCAGTCGAGGAACGGCAGGTCGCAGGTGGCGAGGCAGGCGTGCAGCTCGCCCAGGACGACGGTGTGGCCGCCGTCCCGGTGCCGGACCACCTGGAGGTCGGGGCTGTGCAGCGCCAGGTGCGGCGCGGTGACCGGCCCGGTGGCGAAGGCCGCACGGGCGCGGTCCTCGACGTCCCCGGTCTTCAGGTCCAGCGGTCCGGGGCCGGCCGGGTCCAGCACCTCCCGCCACTTGACGGCCAGTTCGCGGGTCGCGGTGCGCACCGGTTCGGCGCCGTCGCCCCAGAAGAGGCCGAGCACCCGGGGCCACACGTCGGCGAGCGTGACGGGGGAGCGCCGCGCGGCGGCGGCCCGGACCAGCGCGGCCACCTCCCGCTCGACCAGCCCGGCCAGCCGGTTGCCGAACCAGTCCGCCGCATCCGCCACCAGGGCGAGCGGCCGGGCGATGCCGTCCAGCAGACCGGTGCCGACCTCGACGCGGCAGTCGCGCACCGCGTCCTGGTAGCAGAGGGTGCGCCCGGCGTACGCCTTGCCCTCGTCGCGGGAGGCGTCCAGTCCGGTCGTACGGACGAAGAAGACGTCCAGCTCGTCCAGGCGCCGGGCCAGCTCGCCGGCGGAACCGGCCGTCTCCAGGGCGGCGCGGTGCCGGTCCAGCTCACCGAGGACGGCCCGGAAGCGGGCGGCCAGCTCGGGGTCGCCGACGGCGGCCACCCGCCGGCGCAGCACCTCCTCGGCGCGCACGTCGACGGGGATGTTGGCGTCCCAGGTCAGCACGCGCTGCCGGAGCAGCCGGTTCAGCACCGTCTCCACGTGCTCCCGCGCCCCGTCCGCGGGCAGACCCTCCCGGCGTACGAGGGCGTCGGCGATCGCGGCGCCGCTGCGCTCCCCGTCCGCGTACGCGAGGACCCGGCGGTCCTCCGGGCGCAGCCGCAGGGTGCGCCCGCCCGGCAGCAGCAGCCGGTCGCCGTCCAGGTGGACGTCGGGCCGCGGCAGCGGCGGGAACCACCAGCGGGCACCCGGCCGGGCGGCCATCCAGTCCGCGAGGGCGGCCAGCGCCCACCGCTCGAAGAAGACGCGGTCCTCGGCGACCAGCCGCTCGCCGTGGTCCGCGGTGAGCGCCCCGGGGCCGCGCCCCACGGACATCCAGGCGGCCGGCCCGAAGAAGCCGATGGTCTCGGCCTTGGCGCAGTAGCGCAGCCAGTACATGGCGAGGGTCCGTTCGCGCTGCCTGCGCTTGGACTCCTTGCCGGTGCCGGCGGCGAGCGCGTCGAGGACGCGGTACACGGTCCGGTTCTGCCAGGCGATGGCGGTACGGACCTTCTCGTCGCGGGCGAGGCCGGCGAGGCGGCGGGACTCGGCCTCGCTGTCGGCGCGGTACGCGGCGGAGAAGGCGCTCCCGGCGTCGTGACCGTCGCGGTGGTCCTCACCGGCTCCGGCCGCGTCACCGGCGCCGATCAGGCGGTCGGCCGCCGCCGCGGCGCGGGGGCCGCCGAGGAGGTCGACGCCCGAGGCGGGGAACCCGGCGCTGCGCAGCAGCCCCACGCCCCACACCCGCCACGCGCTGTCGCCGAGGGGGTGCAGCGGCCGGAAGTCCGCCCAGTCGTGCGGGCGCGGCGCCACACGGGTGCCGGTCATGCGACCCGCCTCTCCGGGCCGGCGGCGGACGCGCCGCGCAGCACCCGGGCGAGCCGGGCGACCCCCTCGGCGATGCGCCCCCGGGGCACATGGCTGAAGCAGAGCCGCAGCGCGTCACCGCACTCCCCGTCGAGCCCGAAGTGGGCGCCGGGCACGAAGGAGACGCCCTGCTCGGCGGCGGGCGCGAGGCCCGCGGTGTCGGCGCCGCCGGTGTGCCGCAGCCACAGGTAGAAGCCGCCGTCCGGCCGCCGCCACCGCCAGGGCCCGTCCGTGCCCAGTTCGGCGTCGAGCGCGTCCGCCATCAGGCCGCACCGCTCGCGGTAGCGCTCCCGGTAGGCGTCGATCAGGGTGTCCCACCCGCCCCGGGCGTGGAAGGCGGCGAGCGCGGCCTGCGCGAACGCCGAGGGCGACAGGGCCATCACCTCGGTCGTACGGCGCAGCGCCCCGGCGAGCGGCGCGGGCGCGGCGATCCACCCGCAGCGCAGGCCGGGCGCGAACACCTTGGAGAAGGTGCCGAGATGGAGGACGTTCTCCGGGTCGAGCCCCTGGAGCGCCGGGGTGGTGCGCCCGTCGAAGCCGAGCAGGCCGTACGGGTCGTCCTCGACGACCAGCAGCTCCGCCTCCCGCGCGGCGTCGAGCAGGTGGTGGCGGCGCTCGGTGGAGAGCGTGGCGCCGGTGGGGTTCTGGAAGGTCGGGTTGCAGTACAGCATCCGGACCCGCCGCCCCTCGGCGCGCAGCCGGGCCGCGGTCGCGCGCAGCGCCACCGGGTCGATGCCCTCCGGGTCCTCCGGGGCGGCGTACGGCAGCAGTCCGGCCGTGCGGAAGGCGGCGGTCGCGCCCGGGTAGGCGGGGGTCTGGCACAGCACGGTCTCGCCCGGTGTGCCGAGGCCGAGGGCGACGGCCAGCAGGCCCATCTGGGAGCCGGCGGTCGGGACGAGGTCCTCCGCGACCGGCCGGCCGCCCTCACGGGCCATCAGGTCGGTGATCGCGGGGACGAGGGCCCGGGCCACGTGCGGGGTGCTGTACTGGAGGGCGATCCGGCCGCCGAGCCGGGTGAGGCGGGCCAGCTGCCCGGACAGCTCCTCCAGGGGCAGCAGGTCCAGGTCCGGCAGGCCCCCGGCGAAGGAGATCAGGTCGCCGCCCCGCTCGAAGAGGCTGGGCATGCCCGCCGGGGCTCCGGCGTCGGTCCACATGTCGGTCAGCTCCCCGAGGGCACGGACGCGTCGTCCGCGAGCCGGGCCCGTACGGTCCTGAGCAGACCGGCCGGCGAGGTGAGCGAGAGGTCGGCGAGGTCGTCGGGGTCCAGCTCGACGCCGAACCGGTCCTCGACCGCCATCACCAGGGCGACGGTGTGCAGCGAGTCCACGCCGAGGTCCACGAGCGGGGTCTCGGGGTCGGTGACCCGGACGGCGCAGATCTCCTCGACGAGCTGGTCAAACTCCGGCTGGTGCATGGGTGTTCCTCAGGGGTGCGGTGGTGTCGGTGGTGTCGGTGGTGCCCGCTCCGGCGGCGGCCTCCGGGGCGTCCGGGACGGGTCCGGGTCCGGGTCCGGTCGCGGGTCCGGCGGCGCCCGGGACCGCGGCGGGCCCGGGTCCGGCGGCCTCCGGGCGTGCGGCGTCCGCGGCCTCCGGGGCCTCCGGGGCTTCCAGGGGCTCCGGGGCCTCCGGGGCTTCCGGGGCCTCCGGGGCGGCGAGCAGCCGGGCGACGGCCGCGCGGTCGGGCTTGCCGTTGGCGGTCAACGGCAGGGCGTCCAGCGGGACGATCCGGTCGGGCAGGCGGGCCGGGTCCAGGTGGCGGGCGAGCGCCTCGCGCACCTCCCGCGCGGTGAGCGCGGTCTGCACGGCGAGCAGCAGCGGGGCGTCCTCGGCGGCGGGGCGCGGGGCGACGGCGGCGTACACGCCGGGGACGCGCTCGGCGGCGTCCTCGATCTCGGCCAGCCCCACCCGTACACCGCGCCGTTTGACCAGGTCGTCGTCGCGCCCGGCGAAGTACAGCAGCCCGTCGACGCCGAGCCGGCCCCGGTCGCCGGTGCGCAGCTCCAGCGAGCCGTCGGCACGGCGCGCGTACCGGTCCTGCCGGTCCAGCGGCACGCCCCAGTACCCGGCCATCACGGTGTCGCCCCACACCACGATCTCGCCCGTCTCGCCCGGCGGCAGGGTCCGCCCGTCCGGGCCGGTGATCCGTACGTGGTCACCGGGGATGACGTGGCCGACCGAGTCGGGGTGGTCCGCGTACAGGGCGGGGTCGAGGACCGAGATCCGCTTGCACTCCGTCATCCCGTACATCGAGGCGAAGACCGACCCGGGGAAGGCGGCGAGCAGCTCCTCCGTCACGGCCCGGCTGGGCCGGGCGCCGGTGTTGGTGAACAGCCGGACTTTCGCGGGGCCGCGCAGCTTGCCGCTGAGCAGGGTGAGGATCCGCGCGAGCGAGGGCACCAGCGGGACGACGGTGACGCCGTGGCGCTCGATCGCCCGGACGAGGGCCAGGTCTCCGCCGCGGTCGGCGAGGACCAGGGTGGCACCGGCGTGGGCGCACAACAGGGCCTGGTAGAGCCCGTAGTCGAAGGAGAGCGGCAGCCGGCACAGCACCACGTCGTCGGCGCGGTGGCCGAGGCGGGCGTCGATCGCGCGCACGGCGGCGAGGACCTGCCGGTGGGGGCAGACGACGCCCTTGGGGCGGCCGGTGGTGCCGGAGGTGTAGATCAGCAGGGCGATCGCGCCGTCCGCGACCTCCACGGTCGTGGCGCCGCCGTCCGCGAACTCCCCGTCCGCGCTCCGGATCTCCTCCGCGGCCCGTGCCGGCTCCACGGCGGTCCGGGCGTCCGCGCCCGCCGCCGGGCGGCAGATCGCGAGCCCGGCCCCGCAGTCCCGCACGATGTGCCGCAACTGGTCGTCCGTCAGGTCGGGGTGTACGGGGACGAACACGGCCCCGGCCCGGAACGCGGCCCACATCAGCGCCAGGAACGTCCGGTCGCCCGGGCCCGCGTGGACGACCCGGTCCCCCGGGCGCACCCCCCGGCGGCGCAGCCAGCCCGCCGCCCGGTCCACCAGGGCGCCCAGCCCGTCGTAGGTCAGCGGCCCCTCGGCGTCGATCAGCGCGGTGTGCCCGGGGCGCTCGGCGCGGGCCCGTGCGAACAGCTCAGACACCGGCACGGTCGGCCTCCTCCGCCGGGGACGCCACGGCCGGGGGCGGCACGGCGCCGAGCCGGGCCCGGACCGCGTCCAGGTCGCGCGGCGCGGTGACGCGGACGACGTCCAGGTGACCCAGCCGGCGCTTGAGGAGGCCGGCGAGGGTGCGGGCGGGCGGCAGGCAGACCGTCACCCGGGGCGCCAGGCGGCCGAGTGCGTCCAGGCACCGGTCCCAGCGCACCGGGCGGACCACCTGCTCGACGAGGCGGCGCCGGATGTCGTCCGGCTCGGTGGCGACGGTGCCGTCCGCGTTGGACAGCAGCGCCCCGGCCGGGCGGCGGAACGGCGTCAGCGCGGCCGCCTCGGCGACGGCCTGCCGGGCGGGCTCCATGTACGGGGTGTGGAAGGCGCCCGCCACGGCCAGCGGCTTGACCGCGGCGGAGGGCGGCGGGGCGGCGGCGAGCCGCTCCAGGGCGGCCACCGTCCCGGCCGCGACGATCTGGCCGGGGCCGTTGAACGTCGCCGCGTACAGCCCGAGTTCGGCGATCCGGTCGAGGACGGCCGTCTCGTCGCCGCCGACCACGGCCGCCATCGAGGTGGGGGTCTCGGCGCAGGCGGCGGCCATGGCCCGGCCGCGCACGGCGGCCAGGCGCACGGCGTCCGCGGGGTCGAGCGCCCCGGCGTACACGGCCGCGGTCAGCTCCCCGACCGAGTGCCCGGCGGCCACCACCGGCTCCCCGGCCCCGCCGTACTGCGCGGCGCGCAGCGCCTCGTGGGCCAGGAGCCCGGCGGCGACCAGCAGCGGCTGGGCGTGTTCGGTACGGGCGATCTCGGCGGCCGGCGCGGTGGAGCCGAGGTGCGCGAGGTCCACGCCGGCGGCCTCGGACCAGGCCCGCAGCCGCTCGGCGTGCGCGGGGTCGCGCAGCCAGCCGGCCAGCATGCCCGGGGTCTGGGAGCCCTGCCCGGGCGCGACGATTGCGTACATGCGTTCGAATCTCCTTTCATGAGGTGCCGTGAGGTGCCGTGAGGTGCTGCTGGGGCTGCTGGGGCTGCGGGGGTTGCGGGGGTTGCGGGGTGCGGACGCCCGGCCGGGCGGGCCGGCGAGGTCAGGTGCGGCCGGTGCTCTTGCGGAAGCGGCGTACGGCCATGAAGGAGAAGGCCGCGAACCAGGCGACGGTGTTGACCACCGCCATGGCGAGGCTGGAGTGCTCGCCGCTGAACGAGTAGCCCTCGGTGAGGCCGTACCGGGCGAGCGTGGAGACGCCGAACATCGGCGAGTAGCGGGAGATCTCCAGCATGGTCCCGGACAGCGGGATGAAGAGGTTGCCGAGGAAGGCGAGCGCCGTCATGGTCAGGCCCGGCATGTGCATCACCGTGTCGGGCTTGAGGGCGAGCCCCATGGTGATGCCCAGGGCGGCGAAGACCGCCGCGCCGAGCCAGGCCACCAGCAGCGAGGTCACCCACACCGTGGTGGTGGCCTCCACCCCGGTGAAGGCGCCGAGCACCCCGACGATCGCCACCGGCACCGCCGCCATCAGGACCGAGGACAGCACCTTGACGAACAGGTAGCCGGGAGGCGCCAGCGGGGTGAGCGCCATCGTGCGCATCCAGCCGGACGCCTTCTCCACCGAGATGGTGGCCGCCGAGCTGACGGCCGCGGTCGCCGCGCCGTACACGGCGATGCCGGTCATCATCCACGCGGCGAAGTTCCCGTGCGGGAGCGTGGCCCCGTGGGGCGCCGTCCGGAACAGCGCGAGGTACAGCACGGCCGGCAGCAGCAGCGTGAAGATCGTGGTCTGCCGGTTGAAGCGGCGGCGCAGCTCGTAGCCGATGAAGGCCGGGTTGACGCCGCTGAACGGCGAGGTCCGTCCGCCGGGGGCGGTGGGGGCGGCGGGGCTCATCGGGTGCCCTCCTCGGGGGTGCGGCCCTGGTGGGTGACGGTTATGAAGGCTTCCTCCAGGCTGCGGGGGGTGACCTCGATCTCGGAGGCGGAGGTCTGCCCGACCAGCAGGCGCAGCAGGGCGTCCGAGTCGGTGGCGTCGAAGTGGTACCGGCCGCCGCGCAGGACGCAGGACCGCACCAGCGGCGACCCGGCGAGCGCGGCGGCGGCCCGCTCGTCGAGCACGGCCGACACGGTCCGGCCGCTGAGCGCGGACCGCACCTCGGAGACCGACCCGTCGGCGACGACCCGGCCGCGGTCGATCATCACCACCCGGTCGGCGAACCGGTCCGCCTCCTCCATGTAGTGCGTGGCGAACATGACCGTCATCCCGCGCTCCGCGTCCTCGCGCACCGCGGCCCAGAAGTCCCGGCGGGCGACGACGTCCATCCCGGCGGTCGGCTCGTCCAGCACCAGCAGCTCGGGCCCCGGGAGCAGCGCGAGGGCGAACCGCAGCCGCTGCTGCTCGCCGCCCGAGCACTCCGCGACCCGGCGGCCCCGCAGCCCGTCCAGCCCGGCCCGCCCCAGCGCCGCGTCCGGGTCGGAGCCCGGGTGCAGCGAGGCCAGCATCCGTACGGTGGCCTCGACGCTCAGGTCGGGCAGCAGCCCGCCGCTCTGCAGCACCGCGGCCACCCGCCCGGAGCGCACCGCCTGCCGCGGCTCGCCCCCGAACAGCTCGACGGTGCCCTCGTCGGGCCGGGTCAGCCCGAGCAGCATGTCGATGGTGGTGGTCTTGCCGGCGCCGTTCGGTCCGAGGAACGCCACGACCTCGCCCCGCCGGACGCGCAGGTCGATGCCGTCGACGGCGCTGAAGCGCTTCCCCTTGGCATCGGTGAACCGCTTCACGACCGAACGGAGCCGGACGGCATCCGGGGACGTCACCTCCTCGGACACCGGGCGCGGTCGGGCTGTGATCATGTGGAGTCCTCACCATTCGACGGGGTTGGCCTGGCGGAGAACCACTCTCCCCGCCCCCGCTATCCGCCCCTGCCCGCCCGGCTATCCGGCGGCTATCCGCCCGCCCGGCCCGCTCCGGCCCGCCCCGCCTCGCCCCGCCAAACGCGAGAACCCCCCGGTCGCGTCACCGCGAACCAGGGGGTTCCTGAGGAGTGGAGCCTAGGGGAGTCGAACCCCTGACATCTGCCATGCAAAGACAGCGCTCTACCAACTGAGCTAAGGCCCCGGGACGGCCGCCGCGCGGCACGTGCCGGGACCAGAGTACCGGGTGCCGGGGGGTTCCTCGCAAAAGGTTTGGGACTCCCGGTCGACGACCACTCTCCGTAGGATGCTGGACGAGGTTCGCAGCAGCGAACCGCAGCGATGGGGAGACGCAATGGACACAGCACAGCAGGAAGCGACCGCGAGAGCCAGAGAGCTTCAGCGCAGTTGGTACGGGGAGCCGTTGGGGGCGCTCTTCCGCAGGCTCATCGACGACCTGGGCCTCAACCAGGCCCGCCTCGCCGCGGTGCTCGGGCTTTCTGCTCCGATGCTCTCCCAGCTGATGAGCGGCCAGCGCGCCAAGATCGGCAACCCGGCCGTGGTCCAGCGGGTGCAGGCCCTCCAGGAGCTGGCGGGGCAGGTCGCGGACGGCAGCGTGAGCGCGGTCGAGGCCACCGACCGGATGGACGAGATCAAGAAGTCCCAGGGCGGATCGGTGCTCACCGCCAGCGGCCAGACGACGCCCGGTTCCGGGGCGCCGACCGTCCGCCGCGTGGTGCGCGAGATCCAGTCGCTGCTGCGCTCGGTGGCCGCCGCCGGGGACATCATCGACGCGGCCGACTCCCTCGCCCCCACCCATCCCGAACTGGCAGAGTTCCTCCGGGTGTACGGCGCCGGGCGCACCGCGGACGCGGTCGCCCACTACGAGTCGCACCAGAGCTGATCGAGCGGGTACGGAGAGACTGGGAGCGGGCGCGGCGCCATGGGTGAGGTCTTCGCAGGACGGTACGAACTGGTCGACCCGGTCGGCCGCGGGGGAGTCGGTGCCGTCTGGCGGGCCTGGGACCACCGCCGGCGGCGGTACGTGGCGGCGAAGGTGCTCCAGCAGAGCGACGCGCACACCCTGTTGCGCTTCGTGCGCGAGCAGGCGCTGAGGATCGACCATCCGCACGTCCTCGCCCCGGCGAGCTGGGCCGCCGACGACGACAAGGTGCTGTTCACCATGGACCTGGTGACCGGCGGCTCCCTGGCGCACGTCATCGGCGACTACGGCCCGCTGCCGCCCCGGTTCGTCTGCACCCTGCTCGACCAGCTGCTGTCCGGACTGTCCGCGGTGCACGCGGAGGGGGTCGTGCACCGTGACATCAAACCGGCCAACATCCTGCTGGAGGCCACCGGGACCGGACGGCCGCACCTGCGGCTGTCCGACTTCGGGATCTCCATGCGGAAGGGCGAGCCCCGGCTCACCGAGACCAACTACGTGGTGGGGACGCCCGGTTACTTCGCGCCCGAGCAAATGCTGGGCGCCGAGCCGGACTTCCCCGCCGATCTCTTCGCGGTCGGCCTGGTGGGCCTGTACCTCCTCCAGGGCCGCAAGCCCGACTCCCGTGCCCTGATCGAGCACTTCGCCGCACACGGCACCCCAGGCGCCCCGCAGGGCGTGCCGGAGCCGCTGTGGCAGGTCCTCGCGGGGCTGCTCCAGCCCGATCCGGCGGCCCGGTTCCGTACGGCCACGGGCGCGCGCAAGGCGCTGACGACGGCGGCCGAGCTGCTGCCCGCCGCCGAGGCGGGCGAGGAACCGGTCGAGGTCTTCGACCAGATCGGCCCGCTCCCCGCCGGGTACGGCCCCGGCGGCCCCGTCCCGGTGGAGCGCCCGGAGCCGACGGACACCGGCAGCTTCCCGCTGGCCCCGCCCCGCCCCGGCCACGCCCCGGCCGCCCCCACGCCCCAGACACCGACCTCGGCACCGGCCCAGGCCCCCGCACCGGCACCGGCCCACGCCCAGGCCCCGGCACCGGCACCGGCACCGGCACCGGCACCGGCCGCAGCACCGCACCAGGCCCCCGTTCCGGCACCGGCGCCCGCCGCGAGCGCGCCCACCACCCGGCTCGTACCGCCCGTGCCGTACGCCCCGACGGCGACGCCCACGCACCCGTACACCGGCCCCGCTCCCGTACCGCCCGGACCGACCGGACCGAGCGGACCGAGCGGACCGGCCATGTCGGGCGGGCCCACCGGACCGGCCCGGCGACCGGGGCCGCCCGCCAAGGTGGCGATACCGGTCCTGCTGGTGGCCGCGGTGTGCTTCGCGGTCGGCATCTGGGCGCTCACCCAGGTCTGAGCCCGCACCACCCGCACCACTCGCGCCCCACCATCACCAGGCGCCCCGCCGCCACCACGCGCCCCGCCGCCACCAGGCGCCCCACCGTCACCAGGCGGGCACCCGTCACCAGGCGGGCGGCCCGAACCCCGGCGGCGGGGGCGACATCCCCGGCCCGGCCCCGGGCCCCGCACCCGGCGAGCCACCCGGTCCCGGCCCCGGTCCCGCACCGGCCGCCGCCACCCTCCGCCGGGCCAGCAGGGTCCAGGCGCCCAGCCCGAGCACCAGCGCGGTGCCGGTGCCCAGTCCGGCCACGGCGACCAGCCGCATCGTGCCGCTGCGCTCCGCCTCCGGGACGCTCAGCCCGCCGGCCGCCGCGTCCTGGTCCGCCTCCGTCACGTCGAAGATCCCGGGCGGCCCGTCGTACGCCGGCCCGGCCTGCGGCTCGCCCTCCA
Source organism: Streptomyces sp. NPDC015131 (assembly GCF_043079975.1). Taxonomy (NCBI): domain Bacteria; kingdom Bacillati; phylum Actinomycetota; class Actinomycetes; order Kitasatosporales; family Streptomycetaceae; genus Streptomyces; species Streptomyces sp. NPDC015131. Next base: position 456,823 of record NZ_JBIBVB010000005.1, read on the forward strand.
CGCTGATCCACAGCGTCAGCCCGTACGGCTTCTCGCCGAACTCCTCGCCCACCTCGGGGCTCAGGCTGACGCGCAGGTAGTACCAGCCGGCGAACCGGGTGTCCTCGAACTTCGCGGCGGAGTCGAACCGGTTCTCGTACTTCACCGGCGGCATCGGGTCCAGTCCGGCCGACTTCTGCTTGCCGTCGTAGCTGACCGACTCGGAGCTGCTCACCGCGCCCTGCATCGGGTTGAACAGCGTCACGGCGAGGGCGCTGCCGACGAAGCCGCCGCCCGCCGAACTCCCCAGGTCCGCGCTGGCGTACAGCTGCTGGCCCCAGTCGACGGGCACCCGGTAGAAGCGCGACCGGCCGGGTTCGATCCGGTCGGTCCACTCGCCCTCGGTGAGGCCGGTCGCGTCGTGGAAGCCCGCGCCGCCGGCCCGCTCGCGGGGTGCGCCGGCCGGCGCGGGGGGCGAGGCGCTCGGCCAGTTCTCCGGGGCGGCGGTCGGGCCCTCGGACTTCGGGCGGGGTTCGAGCCGGTGCCGGATCTCCAGGTCCCAGGGCTCACCGGCGGGGGCCCCGTCCTTGCCGGCGCGCTCGACGACGACGTAGTACGTGCCGGCGTCCTGGCAGGAGGTGCTGTCCCGGTCCAGCGTCCGGTGCGCGTAGGCGGCCACCGGCCGGGGGAACTCGGCCGCGCCGAAGCGCGCGTCGTTGGAGCTGCAGTCGTAGCCGTTGCGGTCCTGGAGGGACACCTTGAGGCTGTCGAAGGTGCCGACCTCGCTGCCGGGGCGCGGCACGGCGACCGCCGAGACGTACGCGTTCGTCCGGGCGTCCAGGTCCAGGCGGTAGACGCGCTTGGCGCCGGTGGTGACGGAGTCCTTGTACGCGCCCGAGGCGTCCAGGACGGGCGCCTCACTGGTGGTCGCCGCGCCGCTCACCGGCCGGATGCCCTCCGCGAAGGCGTACCCCCCGGCCGCCCCTGGCTCCGCCGCCCACGCCCCGCCCGGCAGGCCCGCCGTCAGGACCACCGCCGCCGCCATCGCGGCCGCGACCGGCACCGCCGGGCGCACCCGGCCGCCCCTCCGCCTCATCACGCGCCTGCCCCTCGTCCCTCCACTTTCCCGGGCCATCCTGCCCCGCGCGCCCCACCGCTGTCTGCGCGGGCGGCCGAATCGTCACCCGGCGCACACACGGAGCCGGACGGCACCCCGGCATTCACAAACGCAACAACAACCTTCCCGGCAGCAAAGGGGCCTACGGCAACGGGCCCCGGCCGCCTCTCGGCGGCCGGGGCCCGTTCGCAGACTGCGTGCGTGCGTCTCACACACCGGAACCAGCGGGCACGGAGTCGGTCGCCTCCGTCCACAGGTCCTGCTCGGCGCGGTCCGCCTGGATCTGGCGGTACACGAGGAGTCCGCCGATGGCGGCCAGTGCGACCAGGAGAAGCTTCTTCACCGCGCGACCTCGTCTTTCCTTGACGTAGAAGACCCTTATGGCGCCCGACTATACACACCGACCGATACCGTTCGGTGACCTACGCCCCCGCCCCCGCTACCGCCCCCGCGCCATCCCGAAAGCACTCAGGACGGCTGAGTACCTGCGCTCTGGTCGCCCCCGCGACGGTCCGAAACGCTGGGGCCATGCGACCACCACTGCAGAAACCGGCCCGCGAGCTGCTCGTGATCACCGTGCTGGCCCTGGCGGCGGCAGCGGCGTGGGCCGCCTGGCTCGGCTGGGACCAGCATCATGACGTGCTGCCCGACGGTTCCCAAACCGGCCCCTACGAGGCGTGGCAGGTGACCGGCCTGGTCCTGACCCTGGTACTGCCGGTGTACTGGGCGGCGTCCCGGCGGTACCTGGCGGGCGCCGTGCTCGGCGCCCCCGCCGGTCTGACCGCCGCCGCCTTCCACGACTGGTCGGACGACGGCAGCGGCCTGTTCGTGGTCGGGGTGGGGACGCTCCTGGTGGGCAGTCTCCTGGTGACCGCCGCCGCCTCCGCCGTGATCCCGGCCGCCACACGAGAGCCATGAATGCCGAAGAACCCCAGCCGATATCGACTGGGGTTCTTCGCACTGGTGGGGCTAACAGGATTTGAACCTGTGGCCTCATCCTTATCAGGGATGCGCTCTAACCAACTGAGCTATAGCCCCGCCGCGCTGGACTCGCCGCCCCGCGCTGACCTCTGAAGATTAGCGCACGGAGCGGCGAGTCCCCAAATCCGCTACTCGTCCTCCGCCAGCGTGAGCTCGACACCGCCCACGAAGCCGGCCGACAGGTTGTAGATGAAGGCGCCCAGCGTCGCCAGGGCCGTGGCCAGCACCACGTCGATCACGGCGATCACCGAGGTGAAGATCAGCACGCGCGGCAGCGACAGGAACGACTGCAGGTCGAAGCCGTTGCTCTCGTTGGAGCCGGTGGCCTCGCTGATCGTGCCGCCGACGGTCGAGAAGACGCCCATGGCGTCCATGACCATCCACAGCACCGCCGCCGCGACCACCGTGCAGATGCCCAGCGCGATGGAGAGCAGGAAGCTCACCTTCATCACCGACCACGGGTCGGCCTTGGCCACCCGCAGCCGTGCCTTGCGGGTACGGGGCGTGGTCTTCGCGCCCGTACGCGGCCGGCGCACGGCGCCGCCCTTGCCGCCGCCGCCCTGCGTGGCGTACGCCTGCGGCGGGTGGTACGGCTGCGCCCCCTGCTTGCCCTCCGCGGGGCGCTCGGCGGGCAGCGGGCCGTCGTTGTAGGTGGTCACCCTGTCCCCCTGGGAGTCCGTGGCAGGGCCACGGGCACCGCTCGTTCCGGAAGCGGCCGATGTGGCGCCCGTGGCCTTACTCACGCTCTACTCCTCGTGCTCCCCGGCCGAGGGCTCCGTGCCCCCGGCTGCGTCGGCCGCGACGCCGTCCGCTGCGGCCCCGGCGTCTGCGACGACCGTGTCGGTCCCCGCGGTTCCCTCGTCACCGGCGATCCCGTCGAGCCCGTCGGTTCCGTCGAGCCCGTCCGCGGCCTCGACCTCCTCGGCCTCACGACCGGCCTCGGCGTTGCGGGCGATGCCGACGACGGCATCGCGCTTGCCCAGGTTGATCAGTTGGACGCCCATGGTGTCACGGCCGGTCTCCCTGACTTCGTTGACTCGCGTACGAATCACACCACCGGACAGCGTGATGGCGAGGATCTCGTCCGTCTCCTCCACCACCAGCGCGCCGACGAGCGAGCCGCGGTCCTCCACGATCTTCGCAGCCTTGATGCCGAGGCCGCCACGACCCTGGACGCGGTACTCGTCGACGGCGGTCCGCTTCGCGTACCCGCCGTCCGTCGCGGTGAAGACGAACGTACCCGGCCGGACCACATTCATCGAGAGCAGCTCGTCGCCGTCGCGGAAACTCATGCCCTTCACACCGGACGTGGCACGGCCCATCGGGCGCAGCGCCTCGTCGGTCGCGGTGAACCGGATCGACTGCGCCTTCTTGCTGATGAGCAGCAGGTCGTCGTCGGCCGACACCAGCTCGGCGCCGATCAGCTCGTCATCGCCGCCGTCCTCCTTCTCACGGAGGTTGATGGCGATGACGCCGCCGGAGCGGGGCGAGTCGTAGTCCTTCAGGGACGTCTTCTTCACCAGGCCGGCCTTGGTGGCCAGGACCAGGTAGGGCGCCGCGTCGTAGTCGCGGATCGCGAGGATCTCGGCGATCTGCTCGTCCGGCTGGAAGGCCAGCAGGTTGGCGACGTGCTGGCCGCGCGCGTCCCGGCCGGCGTCCGGCAGCTCGTACGCCTTGGCCCGGTAGACCCGGCCCTTGTTGGTGAAGAACAGCAGCCAGTGGTGCGTGGTGGAGACGAAGAAGTGGTCGACGATGTCGTCCTCCTTCAGCTTCGTCCCGCGCACGCCCTTGCCGCCGCGCTTCTGCGAGCGGTAGTCGTCGGTCTTGGTCCGCTTCACATAGCCGCCACGTGTGATGGTGACGACGATGTCCTCCTCGGCGATCAGGTCCTCCATGGACATGTCGCCGTCGAAGGGCACCAGCTTGGAGCGGCGGTCGTCGCCGAACTTCTCGACGAGCGCGGCCAGCTCCTCGCTGACGATCTGCCGCTGGCGGGACTCCGACGCCAGGATCGCGTTGTACTCGTTGATCTTGGCCTGGAGCTCGTCGTGCTCCTGGACGATCTTCTGGCGCTCCAGGGCGGCCAGCCGGCGCAGCTGCATCTCCAGGATGGCGTTCGCCTGGATCTCGTCGATCTCCAGCAGATCCATCAGGCCCGCGCGCGCGACCTCGACGGTGTCGCTGCGCCGGATCAGCGCGATGACCTCGTCGATCGCGTCCAGCGCCTTGAGCAGGCCGCGCAGGATGTGCGCCCGCTCCTCCGCCTTGCGCAGGCGGAACTTCGTACGCCGGACGATGACCTCGATCTGGTGCGTCACCCAGTGGCGGATGAACGCGTCCAGCGACAGCGTGCGCGGCACCCCGTCGACCAGCGCCAGCATGTTGGCGCCGAAGTTGGTCTGGAGGTCGGTGTGCTTGTAGAGGTTGTTGAGGACGACCTTGGCGACCGCGTCCCGCTTGAGGACGATGACGAGCCGCTGGCCCGTCCGCGACGAGGTCTCGTCCCGGACGTCGGCGATGCCGCCGATCTTGCCGTCCTTGACGAGGTCGGCGATCTTCTGCGCCAGGTTGTCCGGGTTGACCTGGTACGGAAGCTCCGTGACCACCAGGCACTGGCGGTTCTGGATCTCCTCGACCTCGACGACCGCGCGCATCGTGATGGAGCCGCGCCCGGTGCGGTACGCCTCCTCGATGCCCTTGCGGCCGACGACCAGGGCGCCGGTGGGGAAGTCGGGGCCCTTGATGCGCTCGATCAGCGCGTCGAGCAGCTCCTCGTGGGTGGCGTCGGGGTGCTCCAGCGCCCACTGGGCGCCGGCCGCGACCTCGCGCAGGTTGTGCGGCGGGATGTTGGTCGCCATGCCGACCGCGATACCGGCGCTGCCGTTGACCAGCAGGTTCGGGAAGCGGGACGGCAGGACCGTCGGCTCCTGGTTGCGGCCGTCGTAGTTGTCCTGGAAGTCGACGGTCTCCTCGTCGATGTCCCGGAGCATCTCCATGGACAGCGGCGCCATCTTGCACTCGGTGTAGCGCATGGCGGCGGCCGGGTCGTTGCCCGGGGAGCCGAAGTTTCCGTTGGAGTCCACCAGCGGCATGCGCATCGACCACGGCTGGGCCAGCCGGACCAGGGCGTCGTAGATGGAGGTGTCGCCGTGCGGGTGGTACGTACCCATGACGTCGCCGACGACGCGGGCGCACTTGTAGAAGCCCTTCTCGGGCCGGTAGCCGCCGTCGTACATCGCGTACAGCACCCGGCGGTGCACCGGCTTGAGGCCGTCCCGGACGTCGGGCAGCGCACGCGACACGATGACGGACATCGCGTAGTCGAGGTACGAGCGCTGCATCTCGGTCTCGAGCCCCACGGGCTCGACCCGCATGCCCACACCGGGAATGACGGGCTCCGCCTCGGGCGTCACGACGACGGCGGCCTCGTCGGGGCCACCGGGGGTGTCAGGAGTGTCAGGGGTGTTCTCGTCGGCCATTGCTGGTCTTCAGTCCTTTCGTACGGTCAGCTGAGACCGACTCAGATGTCGAGGAAGCGGACGTCCTTGGCATTGCGCTGGATGAACGAGCGCCGCGCCTCCACGTCCTCGCCCATCAGCACCGAGAACAGGTCGTCGGCCTGGGCCGCGTCGTCCAGCGTGACCTGGCCGAGCACCCGGTGGTCCTGGTCCATGGTGGTGATGCGCAGCTCCTCGGCGTTCATCTCGCCGAGACCCTTGAAGCGCTGGATCGAGTCCTCGCGGATGCGCTTGCCGTTCTGCTTGCCCAGCTCGACGAGCGCGTCGCGCTCGCGGTCCGAGTAGGCGTACTCGAAGTCGTCCCGGCCCCACTTGATCTTGTAGAGCGGCGGGCGGGAGAGGTACACGTGCCCGGCCTCGACCAGCGGCCGCATGAAGCGGAAGAGGAAGGTCAGCAGCAGGGTGTTGATGTGCTGGCCGTCGACGTCGGCGTCCGCCATCAGAATGATCTTGTGGTACCGGAGCTTCTCGATGTCGAAGTCCTCGTGGACGCCGGTGCCGAAGGCGGAGATCAGCGCCTGGACCTCGGTGTTCTGGAGGATCTTGTCGATCCGCGCCTTCTCGACGTTCAGGATCTTGCCGCGGATCGGCAGGATGGCCTGGTACATCGGGTTGCGGCCGGACTTGGCCGAGCCGCCGGCGGAGTCACCCTCGACGATGAAGATCTCGCACTTGGTGGGGTCGTTCGACTGGCAGTCGGAGAGCTTGCCCGGCAGGGACGCCGACTCCAGCAGGCCCTTGCGGCGGGTCAGGTCGCGCGCCTTGCGGGCGGCGACACGGGCCGTCGCGGCCTGGATCGCCTTGCGGACGATGTCCGCCGCCTCGTTCGGATTGCGGTCGAACCAGTCGGACAGGTGCTCGTGCAGCACCTTCTGGACGAAGGTCTTCGCCTCGGTGTTGCCCAGCTTGGTCTTGGTCTGGCCCTCGAACTGCGGCTCGCCCAGCTTCACGGAGATGATCGCCGTGAGGCCCTCGCGGATGTCCTCGCCCGTGAGGTTGTCGTCCTTCTCGCGCAGCAGCTTGCGGTCGCGCGCGTACCGGTTGACCAGGCCCGTCAGCGCGGCCCTGAAGCCCTCCTCGTGCGTACCGCCCTCGTGGGTGTGGATCGTGTTCGCGAAGGAGTACACGCCCTCGGTGTACTGCGAGTTCCACTGCATCGCGATCTCGACCGAGAGCAGGCGCTCCTTGTCCTCCGCCTCGACCGAGATGACCGTGGGGTGGATCAGCTCGCCCTTGCGCGAGTTCAGGTACTTCACGAAGTCGACGATGCCGCCCTCGTAGTGGTACGAGACCGTCCGCGCGGGCGCCTCCTCCACCGTCTCGGCGGCGTCGGGGTCGTCGGCGTTCATCGTCGCCTTGGCCGAGTCGCGCTCGTCGGTCAGCGTGATCCGCAGGCCCTTGTTGAGGAAGGCCATCTCCTGGAAGCGGCGCGAGAGCGTCTCGAAGGAGTACTCGGTCGTCTCGAAGATGTCCGGGTCGGCCCAGAAGGTCACGGTCGTGCCGGAGTCCTCGACCGCCTCGTGCTGGGCGAGCGGGGCCGTGGGCACGCCCAGCTTGTAGTCCTGGGTCCAGCGGAAGCCGTCACGCTTGATCTCCACCGACACCCGGGTCGACAGCGCGTTGACCACGGACACGCCCACGCCGTGCAGACCGCCGGAGACGGCGTAGCCGCCGCCGCCGAACTTGCCGCCCGCGTGCAGGACGGTCAGCACGACCTCGACGGCCGGCTTCTTCTCCACGGGGTGGATGTCGACGGGGATGCCGCGGCCGTTGTCCACGACCCTGACGCCGCCGTCCGGGAGGATCGTGACGTCGATGGTGTCCGCATGCCCTGCCAGGGCCTCGTCGACGGAGTTGTCGACGACCTCTTGTACGAGGTGGTGGAGTCCACGCTCACCGGTCGAGCCGATGTACATGCCGGGACGCTTGCGGACCGCGTCCAGACCCTCGAGGACGGTGATCGCGCTGGCGTCGTACGAGGAGGGACCCTCGCCGTTCTCGCCGGCGGCAGTGGACGGAATGTTCTCGTTGGGGTTGCCGGAATCGGCCACGAAGCGCCCTTTCTGGCACAGCACAGGCCTCTCTCCGGGCATGCGGGAGCGGCTGCGTCGTTCGACATGTTCCGCAGTGGGCGGGATTACCCACCAGTCTACCGGTAGCACTGACATTAATGGGGGCTTGCCGGTGCCTGAGTCCGCATGTGCCGCCCTCAACCGGCGCCGACCGACTCCCCATATCCGGGAAGGGGCTCCAAGAGCCTCACGCCGCCACTCAGCGCTTCGGCCTGTCAACCTCCAGCGACGGTGACGGCCACCTCATCCCCACCCCGCTCCCCACGCTCACCGGGCACCCCGCGAGGGCCGACAAGAGGGGCGCGGGTTACGGCCGCGGCGCCGTCGTCCACAGGCTGGGGACAGCCGCGGGAGTTGGTGGGGGGTGGTTACGTACGGGCGGCCGGCCGCCGGGCCCGACAGGGGCGACCACGCCGGGCGCCCACGGGGCGACCGGGCCGGCTCAGCCCCAGGTGTCGCCCGGCCCCGTGCTGCCCGGCGCCCGCAGCGGGCCGCCGTACCCGCGCCGGGGCGCACCCGGCCCCAGCACCTTGATCATCCGTACCGTCCCATGGCCCAGGTCCTCGTTCAGCCGGGCCACCAGCCGCGGCGCCAGCAGCCGCAGCTGCGTCGCCCACGCGGTGGAGTCGCACTGGACGGTGAGCACCCGCTCCTCCGGGTCCTCGTCGTACCGCAGCGGCACGCAGTGCTTCGCCAGGTCGTCGCCCACGATCTGCGGCCACCGGCCCATCACCCCGCCGACCGCCGCCGGGGTCTCCCACCCGCGCTCGGTGATCAGCCGGTTGATCGCGGCACCCAGCGGCAGCGGGTCCCGGCCGTCCGCGCGGGCACCGGACCGCAGCCCGCCGCCCCGCCGGGCCTGCTTCTTCTGCTGCGCCGCCGCGCCCCGCGCCCTGGCCTGCTCCTTGGCCGCGCGCAGCGCCACCCGCGCCAGGTCCACCCCGGAGGGCTCCGGTACGTGCGCGTCCGTCACAGCCGCTCCACCATTCCCTCCGACACCGCGTACCGCGTCCCGGCCAGCACCGCCGGCACGTCGTCGTCCACCGCGGCCGTCACCAGCACCTGCTCGCCGGGCGCCACCAGCTCCGCCAGCCGCTCCCGGCGCCGCGCGTCCAGCTCGGCGAACACGTCGTCCAGCACGAGCACCGGCTCGTTGCCCTCGCCGCGCAGCAGGTCGTACGAGGCCAGCCGCAGCGCCAGCGCGTACGACCAGGACTCGCCGTGGCTGGCGTACCCCTTCGCGGGCATCTCCCCCAGCTTGAGGACCAGGTCGTCGCGGTGCGGGCCGACCAGTGTGACGCCCCGCTCGATCTCCTGCTTGCGCACCTCGGCCAGCGCGGCGAGCATCCCCTCGTACAGCGCCTCCCGCCCGTGCGCGCCCGGGACCGTCCCCCGGTAGTCCAGCGCCACCGGGCCGCCGCCCGGCGCCAGCTGCTCGTACGCCTTGTCCGCCAGCGGCTGGAGCGTGGCGACCAGGTCGAGGCGCTGCGCCAGCAGCTCGGCGGCGGCCCGCGCCAGGTGCTGGTCCCACACGTCCAGCGTGGACAGGTCCATGGAGCGCCCGCCGTGCCGCCGGGCCATCGCCGCGGACTTCAGCAGGGTGTTCCGCTGGCGCAGCACCCGCTCGTAGTCCGACCGGACCCCGGCCATCCGCGGCGAGCGCGCCGTGACCAGCTCGTCCAGGAAGCGCCGCCGCTCCCCGGGGTCGCCCTTGACCAGCGCCAGGTCCTCGGGCGCGAACAGCACCGTGCGGACGATGCCCAGCACGTCACGCGGCCTGACCTGCGACGACCGGTTGATCCGGGCCCGGTTGGCCCGCCCCGGGTTCAGCTCCAGCTCGACGAGCTGCGACCGCTCGCCCTGCCGTACCGCCGCCCGGACGATCGCCCGCTCGGCGCCCATCCGCACCAGCGGCGCGTCGGACGACACCCGGTGGCTGCCGAGGTTCGCCAGATACCCGACGGCCTCGACCAGATTGGTCTTGCCCTGCCCGTTGGCGCCGACGAAGACACCGACGCCCGGACCGAGAGGGACCTCGACCCGGGCGTACGAGCGGAAGTCGGCCAGCGACAGATGCGTGACGTGCATGGTGTGCGCCGACCTTCCCCCGGCATGCCGTGCACCGCCGGGTGCACAGCCTGTGGATCTACTTGCTGGACTCGCCCGCGGAGGTCACCGCGTGGCCGCCGAACTGGTTGCGCAGCGCGGCGATCATCTTCATCTGCGGCGAGTCGTCCTGGCGGGAGGCGAACCGCGCGAACAGCGACGCGGTGATCGCCGGCAGCGGGACCGCGTTGTCGATCGCGGCCTCCACGGTCCACCGGCCCTCGCCGGAGTCCTGGGCGAAACCGCGCAGCCGGTCCAGGTGCTCGTCCTCGTCCAGCGCGTTGACCGCCAGGTCCAGCAGCCAGGAGCGGATGACCGTGCCCTGCTGCCAGGAGCGGAAGACCTCGCGCACGTCCGTGACGGAGTCGACCTTCTCCAGCAGCTCCCAGCCCTCGGCGTACGCCTGCATCATGGCGTACTCGATGCCGTTGTGGACCATCTTGGCGAAGTGGCCCGCGCCGACCTTGCCCGCGTGGACCGAGCCGAACTCGCCCTCCGGCTTCAGCGCGTCGAAGACCGGCTGGACCTTCGCCACGTGCTCGGCGTCGCCGCCGTACATCAGCGCGTAGCCGTTCTCCAGGCCCCAGACGCCGCCGGAGACACCGCAGTCGACGAAGCCGATGCCCTTCTCGCGCAGCTCGGCGGCGTGCTTCTCGTCGTCCGTCCAGCGGCTGTTGCCGCCGTCCACCACGATGTCGCCGGGGGAGAGCAGCTCGGCCAGCTCGTCGATCGTGGACTGGGTCGCGGCGCCCGCCGGGACCATGACCCACACGACGCGCGGGCCCTTGAGCTTGCCCACAAGCTCCTCGAGGCTGTGGACATCGGCGAGGTCAGGGTTGCGGTCGTACCCGATGACGGTGTGACCCGCGCGGCGGATGCGCTCGCGCATGTTGCCGCCCATCTTGCCGAGACCGACGAGACCGAGCTCCATCAGAGATTCCTCAATCGTTGTGTGCGGAGAGTTCGTACCCGCGTCCGAGCCTACGCCCGGACACGGGCGCACACCTGTGGGGTCGGGCGCTCATCGGGCGCACGATCAGCCACTCAGGCGCACCGCCCCGGAAGGGGGTCAGCCGCTGAGCCGCACCGGCATGATCAGGTACTTGTAGGCCTCGTCCGCCTCCGCGTCGAGCGCCGGCTTGCCGCTGAGCAGCGCGGGCTTGGTGGAGGTGGTGAAGGACAGCTGGGCCACCGGGGAGTCGATGGCGCTCAGGCCGTCCAGCAGGAAGGTCGGGTTGAAGGCGATCGAGATGTCGTCGCCCTCCAGCTGGGCGTCCACCCGCTCCACAGCCTGTGCGTCGTCGCTGGAACCGGCCTCCAGGATCAGCACGCCCTGCTCGAAGCTCAGCCGCACCGGCGTGTTCCGCTCGGCCACCAGCGCCACACGCTTGACGGCCTCGACGAACGGAGCCGTCTCGATCACGGCGACGGAGTTGAACTCGGTGGGGAACAGCGTGCGGTACTTCGGGAGGTCGCCCTCCAGCAGCCGGGTGGTGGTGCGCCGCCCCGCGCCCTCGAAGCCGATCAGGCCCTCGCCCTTGCCCGAGCCCGACAGCGCCAGCGTCACGGTGTCCCCGCTGGTCAGCGCCTTGGCGGTGTCCAGCAGCGTCTTGGCGGGCACCAGGGCGACGGCGGAGGCGTCCGGGGACTCCGGCTTCCACAGGAACTCGCGGACCGCGAAGCGGTAGCGGTCGGTCGACGCCAGCGTGACCGTGTCGCCCTCGATCTCGATGCGTACGCCGGTGAGGACGGGCAGCGTGTCGTCCCGGCCGGCCGCGATGGCGACCTGGGCGGCGGCGGAGGCGAAGACCTCACCGGGGACGGTGCCGGTGGCGGTGGGCATCTCCGGCAGCGACGGGTACTCCTCCACCGGCATGGTGTGGAGGGTGAAGCGGGACGAGCCGCAGACCACCGTCGCCCGTACACCGTCTGTGGAGATCTCCACCGGCCGGTTGGGGAGGGCGCGGCAGATGTCGGCGAGCAGGCGGCCGGAGACGAGGACCGTGCCGTCCTCCTCCACCTCGGCCTCGACCGAGACCCGCGCGGAGACCTCGTAGTCGAAGCTGGAGAAGCTGAGCGCGCCGTCCTCGGCCTTCAGCAGAAGGCCCGCGAGCACGGGCGCCGGCGGACGGGCCGGGAGGCTCCGGGCCACCCAGGCCACCGCCTCCGCGAGTACATCGCGCTCCACCCGGATCTTCACCGGAACCGCCTCCTGCTGTTGCTGGCTCTTTCGTCGACTGCGGGGACCAGTCTGACGCACGCCACCGACAGCCGGTGCGGGTCGGGGTCAAGTCGCGTCGAGCGGCACCGGCCGCTCCGGCGCCGAGTTGTGCACAGGCCCCGCTTCGAAGCGAATTCCCCGGTAACTCTGAGTGGGAGTAGTAGTAGGGCCTGTGGAAACCGTGGATAACCCCGTCCACGCAGGTCACAGCACCTTTTTTGTCCACCGCGCCTGTGGGCGGGACCGGTGGACAACCACCCGTTTCTGTGGACGCGGGAAAGTTCTGCACACCCGATGCACAGCGGGGGCCGACTTCTCCCCAGCGCCGTCCCCAGTTTTACCCCGCTTCCCCACAGGCCAACCGACCACCTTGGTGTGACCGCTTTCACTCGGCGCGGTGAGGCCCGGCGTTTCGTTGCCGAACAGTGGACAGCGGTGTGGAGAAGCTGTGGATCACCGGCCGCTGCCTGTGGGCCGCCGGTGGACAACCGCCGGACCGCCCTGTGGACGATCTCTGTGTCCACAGCCTGTGGAGGGCGCTCGGCCACAATTCCACAAGGGAGTGACCTGCGAGTATGTGATCTCCCCAGCACACCCTGTGGACGCGATCTGGACAACTTCGCGGTCCCCAGCCTGTGGACCGCGATTCTCCCGCCGAGCTGTGGAGAACCCGGTGACGCACCGAACTATTCGAACGACGCCGTCGGCTGGGACCGCCGGGGACACCCGACGGGCGCCTTCGGGAGCGGGGGCGCAACGGCTGTACGGGCGCTGCCGGCGTGCCTGGTGTCGCCGGCGTACGGGCACAGTCCGGGCCCCCAGGCCCACCCGCAGCTCACCGGCGGCACCCGGGCCCGGACGTGCGGGAAGGGCGCCCCGGACCCCGTCCGGGACGCCCTTCCCCTCTGCGCCTCAGCCGTTCTTGATGCGGTTGGTCAGCTCCGTGACCTGGTTGTAGATCGAGCGGCGCTCCGCCATCAGCGCCCGGATCTTCCGGTCCGCGTGCATCACCGTCGTATGGTCGCGGCCGCCGAACTGCGCGCCGATCTTCGGCAGCGACAGGTCCGTCAGCTCACGGCACAGGTACATCGCGATCTGGCGCGCCGTCACCAGCACCCGGCTGCGCGACGATCCGCACAGGTCCTCGACCGTCAGCCCGAAGTAGTCGGCGGTGGCCGCCATGATGGCGCCGGCCGTGATCTCGGGGGCCGCGTCCTCGCCGCCCGGGATCAGGTCCTTCAGCACGCCCTCGGTGAGCACCAGGTCGACCGGCTGCCGGTTGAGGCTGGCGAAGGCGGTCACCCGGATCAGCGCGCCCTCCAGCTCGCGGATGTTGCGCGAGATGCGGGAGGCGATGAACTCCAGAACCTCCGGCGGGGCGTTGAGCTGCTCCTGCACGGCCTTCTTGCGGAGGATCGCGATCCGGGTCTCCAGCTCCGGCGGCTGGACGTCGGTGGTCAGGCCCCACTCGAAGCGGTTGCGGAGCCGGTCCTCCAGGGTCATCAGCTGCTTGGGCGGCCGGTCCGAGGACAGCACGATCTGCTTGTTGGCGTTGTGGAGGGTGTTGAAGGTGTGGAAGAACTCCTCCTGCGTCGACTCCTTGCTCGCCAGGAACTGGATGTCGTCCACGAGCAGGATGTCGACGTCGCGGTACCGCTTGCGAAAGGTGTCGCCCTTGCCGTCGCGGATGGAGTTGATGAACTCGTTGGTGAACTCCTCCGAGCTGACGTACCGCACCCGCGTGCCGGGGTAGAGGCTGCGCGCGTAGTGGCCGATCGCGTGCAGCAGGTGGGTCTTGCCGAGCCCGGACTCGCCGTAGATGAAGAGCGGGTTGTACGCCTTGGCCGGCGCCTCCGCGACCGCGACGGCGGCGGCGTGCGCGAACCGGTTGGACGACCCGATGACGAAGGTGTCGAACAGGTACTTCGGGTTCAGGCGCGCGTGCGGCTCGCCGGGGCGGCCGCCCGCCGCGCCCGCTCCCCCGGTGCCCGCTCCCTGGCCGCCGGGCCCGCCGGGGCGCTGCTGGCCGTGGAGGCCGGGCGGGTCGGACGGCTCGCGCCGGTCGCTGGGCTGCTGGTCGTACGGGGAGGGGGAGCCGTCGGGCGTCTGCGGCCCGCGGTAGTCGCGGTGCGGCTGCTGGGGGCGGGCCGTCGCGTAGGGGTCGCGGTCCTGGAAGCCGCCGAGGCGCGGCTGCTGCCAGGACAGGTCCTCCTGGGTGCGCGGCCAGGCGCCCGGCTCGGGGCGCTGCTGCTGGTAGTCGGGGTAGGCCGGGCGGGCGGTCGGCAGCCCGTCGTCCGGCATCGGGCGGTGGCCGTAGCCGTCGTACTTGTCGTACGGCTTGTCGTACGCCTCGCTCTGCGGCCGCTCGTCGTACCGCTGGGTCGGCTGCGGGTGCTGCTGCCGGCCGGGCGCGGGCGCGGGGGGCGGGTCGCCGGCGGAGTCGTCGACCGTGATCGCGATCCGGATCGGCCGGCCGCACTCGCGGCTGAGGGTGTCACTGATGAGCGGGGCGAGCCGGCCCTCCAGGACGCGCTTGCCCCATTCGTTGGGGACGGCGAGCAGGGCGGTGTCCGCCACCAGCGCCAGCGGCTGGCAGCGCTCGATCCACTGCTTGTCCTTCGGCTCGATGCCCTGCTGGCCCTCACCGAGGAGCTGCTCCAGCACTCGTGGCCACACTGCGGCAAGATCAGCAGGTACGTCAGCCACAGGCACGCTCTCTCACAGGTCCCACGAATGTGTGGTTCTCGGGACGGGATGGAAGGACAGGCAGGAAAGGAATCCGAGTTCAGCCACGGTAGTCGCGGCAGCTCACGTGGTTCAAGTTGTTGTCCACAGCCTGTGCATAGTGGACCCCGGCTCGGCGCCGGTTTGACCGGATGGCGTAGCCGCGCGTACCGTAACCAGGTCGAGTTGTCGATGGCTGCTGCCGCCTGCCTCCGATGGGCAAAGATCACGGTCAGTGATCGTGAAGCGGTGCACTCGGGCGTATTGCGAGCTACTCGTGGGCGCACGGTGACAGCCAGGCGATGTCCCGCCACCACCCGATTCTTTCTGGAGCCCCCGAGTGAGCAAGCGCACCTTCCAGCCGAACAACCGTCGTCGTGCCAAGACCCACGGTTTCCGTCTGCGCATGCGTACCCGCGCCGGCCGCGCCATCCTGGCGAACCGCCGCAGCAAGGGTCGCGCCAACCTGTCCGCCTGATCGCTTCAACAGGTCATGACGTGCTGCCTACCGAGAATCGGCTGAGGCGGCGCGAGGACTTCGCGATCGCGGTACGCCGAGGACGCCGGGCAGGCCGCCCGAGCCTCGTCGTCCACCTGAGAAGCGGTGCTACGGACCCGCACGTGCCGGGGGAGGGTGCTCCCCCGAGACGTGCGGGTTTCGTCGTGAGCAAGGCCGTGGGCGGCGCCGTCGTCCGGAACCGGGTGAAGCGCCGGCTTCGCCACCTGATGCGGGACCGGCTGCCCTCACTGCCCCCCGGTAGCCTGGTGGTAGTACGGGCGCTGCCCGGAGCGGGCGACGCCGACCATGCACAGCTGGCCCGAGACCTGGATGCCGCCCTTCAGCGGTTGCTGGGAGGGGGCGCGCGATGAAGTACCCGCTGCTGGCGCTGATCAAGCTGTACCAGTGGACGATCAGCCCGCTGCTCGGCCCCGTCTGCCGGTACTACCCGTCGTGTTCCCACTACGGATTCACGGCCATCGACCGGCACGGCGCGGTCAAGGGCACAGCCCTGACCGCCTGGCGCATCCTGCGGTGCAATCCGTGGTCGCCGGGCGGTGTGGACCATGTACCCCCTCGTAAGCGCCCGCGCTGGCACGAGATGCTGCGCGACGCGCTGCGCGGCGGCAAGGGCGGGACGTCCGCCGAGACGAGCCCGGCCGCAGAGACCCCGCCCCATGCTCAAGGAGCCTGATTAGTGGACACGATTGCCAGTCTGTTCAGCTTCATCACCACACCCGTTTCGTGGATCATCGTCCAGTTCCACAGCCTGTACGGGGCGGTCTTCGGCCCCGACACGGGCTGGGCCTGGGGGCTGTCCATCGTGTCCCTGGTGGTGCTCATCCGGATCTGCCTGATCCCGCTCTTCGTGAAGCAGATCAAGTCGACCCGGAACATGCAGGCGCTCCAGCCGAAGATGAAGGCGATCCAGGAGCGCTACAAGAACGACAAGCAGCGTCAGTCCGAAGAGATGATGAAGCTGTACAAGGAGACGGGCACCAACCCGCTCTCCTCGTGCCTTCCCATCCTGGCGCAGTCGCCGTTCTTCTTCGCCCTGTACCACGTGCTGTCGAAGATCGCCTCGGGCGACACCATCGGCGTCCTCAACCAGGACCTGGTGAACAGCGCCCGTGAGGCCCATATCTTCGGGGCGCCGATCGCCGCGAAGTTCATGGACGACCCGGCCAAGGTCGAGGCGCTCAACGCCTCCCTCACCGATGTCCGCATCGTCACCGCGGTCATGATCGTCCTGATGTCGCTGTCGCAGTTCTTCACCCAGCGCCAGCTGATGCAGAAGAACGTCGACCTCACGGTCAAGACCCCGTACATGCAGCAGCAGAAGATGCTGATGTACATCTTCCCGGTCATCTTCGCCGTGATGGGCATCAACTTCCCCGTCGGTGTCCTCGTCTACTGGCTGACCACCAACGTGTGGACCATGGGCCAGCAGATGTACGTGATCAACCAGAACCCGACCCCGGGCAGCAAGGCGCAGGACGCGTACCTCCAGCGCCTGGTGAAGAGCGTCACCTCGCACGGTGACGTCCGTGGCCGCCGCCGTCGTGCCGTGGTCCAGGGCATCGTGGCCAAGGGCCCGGACCGCAACGACAACGAGCGCAAGTTCGTCACCACCCTCGCCAAGGCCGGGTTCACCCCGCAGGCCGACGGCTCGGTCCAGAAGGTCGACCCCGCCACCGCCGAGGCGGAGAACGCGGCCGCGACCCGCCGCCAGCAGCCCAAGCGCCAGCCCAAGGCGAAGCGCCAGGCCGCGGCGGCCCACCAGCCGCCCGCGAAGACGTCGCTGGAGAAGACCGACGAGCCCGAGGGCGCCAAGCAGCAGCCCGCCAAGCCCGCCGGCGGGGCCGCCCGCCAGGCCAAGTCCGGACAGCGCAAGGGCCAGCAGCGGCCCAAGCACCCGTCGTCCAAGAAGTAAGAAGGAGTCCATCCGTGACGGAAGGCACCACCTCCGCCGCCCAGGGTGGCGACACCCTGACCCGCCTCGAGCAGGAGGGCGAGATCGCGGCCGACTACCTCGAGGGTCTGCTCGACATCGCCGACCTCGACGGTGACATCGACATGGACGTCGAGGCGGACCGCGCCGCGGTCTCGATCATCAGCGACTCGAGCAGCCGCGACCTCCAGAAGCTGGTGGGCCGCGACGGAGAGGTGCTGGAGGCCCTTCAGGAGCTGACGCGTCTCGCCGTCCACCGCGAGACCGGCGACCGCAGCCGTCTGATGCTGGACATCGGGGGCTTCCGCGCCAAGAAGCGCACCGAGCTGGCCGAGCTGGGCGCCAAGGCCGCGGCCGAGGTCAAGAGCAGCGGTGA
Organism: Streptomyces sp. NPDC015131; assembly: GCF_043079975.1. Classification (NCBI taxonomy): domain Bacteria; kingdom Bacillati; phylum Actinomycetota; class Actinomycetes; order Kitasatosporales; family Streptomycetaceae; genus Streptomyces; species Streptomyces sp. NPDC015131. The sequence continues at coordinate 474,367 of NZ_JBIBVB010000005.1, forward strand.
GCCGGTGAAGCTGGAGCCGATGACCCCGTTCGAGCGCAAGGTCGTGCACGACGCGGTGGCCGCCGCCGGTCTGCGCAGCGAGTCCGAGGGCGAGGAGCCGCAGCGCTTCGTCGTCGTCCTCCCTGCCTGACCCTCCTTCGTATGTCGGCCCCGTCTGTTCGCAGGCGGGGCCGATCTTTGTCAGCCTGATACTCACTGATCACTGGGGGCAGCTCTCCCAGTGCGGTTATGCGGTACGGAAGGACGTGTTCCCGTGACGGAGGCAGAAGAGCTTCCCCATGCGCCTCAAGAAGCGCGGACGGTTTTCGGTGAGTTCTTCCCCGAGGCCGTCCGGTACGCGGAGCTTCTCGCGGACGCGGGCGTCAAGCGCGGCCTGATCGGGCCCCGTGAGGTCCCCAGGCTGTGGGAGCGCCATCTGCTGAACTGCGCCGTGCTCTCCGAGGTCGTGCCCGAGGGCGTCACGGTGTGCGACGTCGGTTCCGGGGCGGGGCTGCCGGGCATTCCGCTGGCCCTGGTCCGCCCGGACCTGAAGATCACCCTTCTGGAGCCGCTGCTGCGCCGGACGAACTTCCTCCAGGAGGTCGTGGAGCTGCTCGGCCTGGACCATGTGACGGTGGTACGCGGCCGGGCCGAGGAAGTGCTCGGCAAGCTGCCCCCCGTGCATGTCGTCACGGCCCGCGCCGTGGCCCCGCTGGACCGGCTGGCCGGCTGGGGCGTTCCCCTGCTGCGGCCCTACGGCGAGATGCTGGCCCTCAAGGGCGACACCGCCGAGGAGGAGATCCAGGGTGCCCGCGCCGCGCTGAGCAAGCTGGGCGTGGTGGGCACCTCGGTGCTGCAGGTGGGCGAGGGCATTGTGGAGCCCCTCTCCACGGTGGTGCGGGTGGAGGTCGGCGAGAGCCCCGGCGGCGTGCGCTTCGCCGCCAAGCGCGCCAAGGCCGCCCGGACGTCCCGCCGTCGCCGTTGACGGCTGGTTGATCCTCATACGTACGCATTTCGGAGTGTCGTGACGCCCCGCCCCGGCGCCCAGTGCATCAATGTTTCACGTGAAACGTCGTTCACTGTTGCAGGGAATCATCAGCCGCGGTCGTGCGGCTGCCACGCCGCGCGACCGTAAGCCACCCATGAGGGCTACGGAGTTGTCCACAGAGGTGGAGTTCTCCACAGAACGACGGGCCTCGCTGGTTCACGACCCCGAAAGCATGGCACGCTCTGTTCATCGCGAGCCTGAAGCCGAGGAGAGTGAATCCTTGCGGTCCGACGCCAACATCGCGGGACCGATGACCGATCCGGTCCCCGGTCCCCGTACCGAATCGGCGGGGGAGGATGTTTCACGTGAAACACCGCCCCCGATGGACGACACCCCCGTGGGGCGGGCCGCCGCGCTGGCGGTAGAGGCTCTGGGCCGTGCGGGTGAAGGGCTCCCCCGGCCGGAGCAGACCCGCATCATGGTCGTCGCCAACCAGAAGGGCGGGGTGGGCAAGACCACGACGACGGTCAACCTCGCCGCCTCGCTGGCTCTGCACGGCGCCCGGGTCCTGGTCATCGACCTCGACCCCCAGGGGAACGCCTCCACGGCACTCGGCATCGATCACCACGCCGAGGTCCCGTCCATCTATGACGTGCTGGTCGAGAGCAAGCCCCTCTCGGACGTGGTCCAGCCCGTCCCGGATGTCGAGGGACTCTTCTGTGCCCCCGCCACCATCGATCTCGCGGGTGCGGAGATCGAGCTGGTGTCGCTGGTGGCCCGGGAGAGCCGGCTTCAGCGAGCGATCCAGGCGTATGAGCAGCCGCTGGACTACATCCTCATCGACTGCCCGCCGTCGCTGGGCCTCCTCACCGTCAATGCCCTGGTGGCCGGCGCCGAGGTGCTGATCCCGATCCAGTGCGAGTACTACGCGCTGGAGGGGCTGGGGCAGCTGCTCAAGAACGTCGACCTGGTGCGCGGCCACCTCAACCCGGCCCTGCATGTGTCGACGATCCTGCTCACCATGTACGACGGCCGGACCCGGCTGGCGTCCCAGGTGGCCGAGGAGGTGCGCAGCCACTTCGGCGAGGAGGTCCTGCGGACCAGCATCCCGCGCTCGGTCCGTATCTCCGAGGCGCCGAGCTATGGCCAGACGGTGCTGACCTATGACCCGGGCTCCTCCGGTTCACTGTCGTACTTGGAAGCGGCCCGGGAGATCGCCCTGCGGGGGGTCGGCATCCGCTATGACGCCCAGCACGCCCATCAGGGCAGCCAGAACAACCAGCACAGCATGTCGGAGGGGATCCAGTGAGCGAGCGACGTAGGGGGCTGGGACGTGGGCTCAGTGCGCTGATCCCTCCGGCACCGCAGGAACGGAAGATGCCGCCGTCCGGGGCGGCGCCCACCTCGCCGGGAGCGATTCCGTCGCTCACCGCGGAGCGAGGGGTGGCGGCGGCCAAGGTCGCCACGCTCCCCAAGAGCCCGGCGCCGGTGGACGACGAGCCCCTGGTGCCGGAGCCCGCGGCGGCCCCGGACACCTCGGCCCCGCCCGCTGCCGAAGGGACGTCGCCGGACGTCGCCTACTTCGCCGAGCTTCCGCTGGACGCCATTACGCCCAACCCGCGTCAGCCGCGTGAGGTGTTCGACGAGGACGCCCTGGCCGAGCTGGTGACCTCCATCAAGGAGGTGGGCCTGCTCCAGCCCGTCGTGGTGCGTCGGCTGGCCCCCGAGCGCTATGAGCTCATCATGGGCGAGCGCCGCTGGCGGGCCTGCCGCGAGGCGGGTCTGGAGCGGATCCCGGCGATCGTCCGCGCCACGGAGGACGAGAAGCTCCTGCTGGACGCACTCCTGGAGAACCTGCACCGGGCGCAGCTGAACCCGGTGGAGGAGGCCATGGCGTACGACCAGCTGCTCAAGGACTTCAACTGCACCCATGAGCAGCTGGCCGACCGCATCGGCCGCTCCCGCCCGCAGGTCTCCAACACCCTGCGCCTGCTCCGGCTGTCGCCGACGGTGCAGCGACGGGTCGCCGCCGGTGTCCTGTCGGCGGGCCACGCCAGGGCCCTGCTCTCCGTCGAGGACCCGGAGGCCCAGGAGAAGCTGGCCTACCGGATCGTGGCCGAGGGCCTGTCGGTCCGCGCGGTCGAGGAGATCGTGACGCTGATGGGCTCCGAGCCCAGCAGCCCCCCGAAGGCCAAGGGGCCGCGCGCCGGCGCCCGGGTCTCACCCGCCCTCTCCCACCTCGCCACGCGGCTGTCCGACCGCTTTGAGACACGGGTAAAGGTGGACCTGGGGCAGAAGAAGGGCAAGATCGTCGTCGAGTTCGCCTCGATGGAGGATCTGGAGCGCATCCTCGGGACCCTCGCCCCGGGCGAGGGAAGAGTCCTGGAGAAGGGCCTGGCCGAGGAGCAGTCCCCGGCCGGCAGCGACGAGGACTGACACACAGGGCACCGAGCCGCTGTCGCCAGGGCGGGCCGTGTACCGGAGTTCACCGGAACACGGCCCGCCCTTTGGCCTCTTCCCGTATGCGCGTCATCACCCGATCGATACGATGCGTTCTGGTATGCGCATCCGCCTGATCCACCGTGGAGGGAGAGCCAGGCATGCGAGAGGTGAGCCGCAGCCAACTGGTGACAGCAGGACTGGGACTCGGTGCGGTCGGCGGGTTCATCGGCAGCCTGCTCCGTGAACGGAGCGCGCTGTCCGCCGCTCTGGGAGCGGCAGGCGAAGGAAGTGAGGAACAGCCTTCATGGGGCGTCGGCTCGTACCGCTCACGTTGGACAACCTTCCGGACCTCCCCCAACGGTGCCGCGCGTGCGTCTTCTGGGAGCTTGATCCGGTCAGCGGAGAAGCCGCGGTAAAGGCGGGCACTCCGGAGCTGGAGAAGGAGGCCTGGATCTCCGCCGTGCTGCTGGACTGGGGGTCCTGTGGGCGGGTGGTCTATGTGGACGAGGTACCGGTGGGATTCGTGCTCTACGCCCCACCGGCCTATGTGCCGCGGTCGACCGCTTTCCCGACCAGCCCGGTGGCCCCCGACGCGGTGCAGCTGATGACGGCCTGGATCGCGCCCGGATACCAGGGGCAGGGCCTGGGGCGCGTCATGGTGCAGACGGTGGCGAAGGATCTGCTGCGCCGGGGCTTCAAGGCGATCGAGGCTTTCGGGGACGCCCGCTGGAAGGAGCCGGCCTGTGTGCTGCCGGCCGACCATCTGCTGGCGGTCGGATTCAAGACCGTCCGGCCGCACCCCGCGTTCCCCCGGCTCCGGCTGGAGCTGAGGACGACGCTGTCCTGGAAGGAGGACGTCGAGCTGGCGCTCGACCGCCTGCTGGGCGCCGTCCAGAAGGAACCGGCCCTGCGGCCGCTGTAGGGGCTCCTGCGGCGACCGCCTCGGAGACAGCGAACGGCCCACCCCAAGAGGGGGTGGGCCGTTCGTGTTTCACGTGAAACAGCGGCGGTCAGGCCTGGGAGACCGCGTCACCGAGGAAGGGCTCCAGGTCGCGCACGATGGCGGCCTTCGGCTTGGCGCCGACGATGGTCTTGGCGACCTCGCCACCCTGGTACACGTTGAGCGTCGGGATCGACATCACGCCGTACTTGGCAGCGGTGGCGGGGTTCTCGTCGATGTTGAGCTTGACGACCGTGATCTGGTCACCGTGCTCGGCGGCGATGGCCTCCAGCGACGGGGCGATCTGGCGGCACGGTCCGCACCAGGCGGCCCAGAAGTCCACCAGTACGGGCTTGTCGCTCTTGAGGACGTCCTCCTCGAAGGAGTCGTCGGTCACGTTCTTCAGGTCGCCGGCCACGGCGGCCTCCTTCACTTCGCGGGGTGTGGGTGGGGAAAGGTGATCAGACCGTCGCGGTCTTCTCGGGCTCGGCAGCCTTCTCGCTGTCACCGAGAGCCGCCAGGAAACGCTCGGCGTCGAGCGCGGCGGAGCAGCCCGTACCGGCGGCCGTGATCGCCTGCCGGTAGGTGTGGTCCACGACGTCACCGGCGCCGAAGACACCGGTCAGGTTGGTGCGCGTGGAGGGAGCGTCGACCTTGAGGTAGCCCTCGTCGTCGAGCTCCAGCTGGCCCTTGAACAGCTCGGTGCGCGGGTCGTGGCCCACGGCGATGAACAGACCGGTGACCGGCAGCTCCGAGGTCTCGCCCGACTTGGTGTTGCGCAGGGTCAGGCCCGTGAGCTTCTGCTCGCCGTGGATGGTGGCGACCTCGCTGTCCCAGGCGAACTTGATCTTCGGGTCGGCGAAGGCGCGCTCCTGCATGGCCTTGGAGGCACGCAGGGTGTCGCGGCGGTGGACGATGGTGACGGACTTGGCGAACCGGGAGAGGAAGGTCGCCTCCTCCATGGCCGTGTCACCGCCGCCGACCACGGCGATGTCCTGGTCCTTGAAGAAGAACCCGTCGCAGGTGGCGCACCACGAGACGCCGCGGCCGGAGAGCGCGTCCTCGTTGGGCAGCCCCAGCTTGCGGTGCTGGGAGCCGGTCGTGACGATCACGGCCTTGGCGCGGTGCACGGTGCCGGCTGTGTCGGTCACCGTCTTGATGTCACCGCTCAGGTCCACGGAGACGACGTCGTCCGGAACGAGCTCGGCGCCGAAGCGCTCGGCCTGGGCCCGCATGTTGTCCATCAGGTCCGGGCCCATGATCCCGTCGCGGAAGCCCGGGAAGTTCTCCACGTCGGTCGTGTTCATGAGCGCACCACCGGCGGTGACGGCACCTTCGAAGACCAGCGGCTTCAGCGAGGCTCGCGCCGTGTAGAGCGCAGCCGTGTAGCCGGCGGGCCCGGAGCCGATGATGATCACGTTACGGACGTCGCTCACGGGTTTCTTCCTCGTCTCTGGGGACTGCCTACTGCCTACGGGGCCGGGTCAAGGACTCTCACCCCACCCAACGGATCCTAAGGGGCGCGCATTCCCGAGCCGTCCGTCCGGCACGACGCGGTGTGCGTCAGGGACTCAGGTCCCAGGCGCTCAGGCAGCCGGGGCTCAGGGACGAGGGTAGGCCCGGGACAGCAGCACGTCCGCCTTGGCGGTCTTCTGCGCGACGCAGGAGGCGTCCAGCACATACGCCTGGACCTGGGAGGACTGCGAGGCGTGTGGCAGGACCACCAGATACGCGTCCTTGCCCGCATAGGTGCCCGGCTCAGCGGCCAGCGGCTGATCACTCCGGCCGGTGCCCGCCAGCACACACGACGGCACGGTCACCGCCTCGTGCGTGAACTTCGTCGCCGGGTTGTCGGCGGACGGGGGCTGCTTCTCCGCACGCGGGGAGGCGGGCCCCTTCTCCTGGGCCAGCAGGGCGTCCACCTGGTCCTCCACAGCGGCGCCGGAGAACGTGGTGGGGCTGGGCGCGCTGACAGCCGTGTCGGAGCTCCGGGAACCGGCCGGGTCGTCACCGGGCTGGACGGCCTGGAAGAGCAGGGCGCCCATGCTCAGGGCGGCGACGCCGAGGACGGCGCCGAGCACACGGCGCCGGCGGCGCGGCGGGCGGGTGTGGCCGGGCCCGGAAGCGGCCCGGGGGCGGCCCGCGGGCCGGTCGGCGGGCTCGGTGCCGTGCCGCTCCCCGTGCGGTGCCTGCCGGCGGGGCCGGTCCTCGGACTGGCTCTCCCGGCCGTCCGGCTGCTGGTCGGGGCGGTCCCCGGAGACCGGCTCGGGAGAGGAGGACGCGGGCGATGTTTCACGTGAAACATCGGCCACGGGCTCCGAGGGCGCGGTGGCGTCCAGCAGGGCCTCGGCGGCCAGTGCGGCGTCGATGCGCTCGGCGATGTCGGCCGGCATACGAGCGGGGCCCGGCAGGGTGCCCAGGAGCCCGCGGATCTCCTCCAGCGAGGACCGCACGTCGGCACAGAGGGCGCAGTCGTCCAGGTGGGCCCGTACATCGACCGTCCGGGACGGCGGGAGCAGCCCTTCGGTGAGGTCGGAGATCTCCGAGACGTCCGGGTGCTGAGCCATGTCGGTCGTGGATGTCACGCGCGCCCACCTCCGCCCTTCACAGCAGCAGGATCACTCGGTCCTGCATCCCTTGGTCCCGACACCGGTGGGACGGATGTCCCTGGCGTCCGGTTCCTTCCCCTGTCCCGACCCCCGTTATCCCCGGTGTCGCCGCGCAGATGAGTGAGCAGGGGCAGAAGTCTGGCCCTCCCCCGTGCACAGCGGCTCTTCACGGTCCCGACCGGCACGTCCAGGACGCGGGCGGCCTCGGCTACCGGGTAGCCCTGCATGTCGACCAGCACCAGCGCGGCACGCTGATCCGGCGGGAGCTTCCCCAGGGCCGCGAACAGCTCACGGTGCAGGTCCTGGCGTTCCGCCGGGGCCTCGGCGGACTCGTGCGGCTCCAGGAGCTGCTCCAGCCGCTCCGTGTCGTCCACGGGGGACGTCTTGCGGGAGGCGGCCTTGCGGGCCCGGTCGAGGCAGGCGTTCACGGTGATGCGGTGCAGCCAGGTGGTGACGGCGGACTGGCCCCGGAAGGTGTGGGCCGCCCGGAAGGCGGACACCAGGGCGTCCTGGACGGCGTCGGCGGCTTCCTCGCGGTCGCCCAGCGTCCGCAGGGCGACGGCCCACAGGCGGTCGCGGTGGCGGCGCACGATCTCACCGAAGGCGTCAGGATCGCCGGCGACATGGCGCGCCAGGAGTTCCTGGTCGCTCGGTGCCTCGGACGGTCCGTTCGTCATCCGCCGCCTCCCTCCCCTCGTCCCGGTCTCCCCGGTTCGCGCCGCCGGCCGGCTCCATGACCGGGCCGCCAGCCGTCAGCCGAGCACCTTGATCTCGGAGATTCCGCCACGGTAGCCGCCGGGCCCGTCGGACGGGAGCTTCGTGATGTGAATGAGCACGTACCGTGTCCGCACGGGCTTGTCCGGGGTGGCCTTGAGCGTTTCCCCGACCTCTTGGGACTCGCTCAGCGCGTGGGGGAAGTCGTCCGCGCTGCTGGGGTCGGTCGCGTCCTCGCCGGCCGCGAACACCTGGGCGGTCTGGCCCGCGCGGTACATGGCGGCCTCGACCACGCGGACGTTCTGCACACTGCCGAGGTCCACGATGAGGCCACTGCCCCCCTTGCGGTTGTCCAGATTGCCGAAGTTGGGGAAGTTCTCGTAGCGGGGTGTGACCCAGGCGGTGTCGCTGTCGCCGTCGGTGGCGTTGGGGACCTGGTCCTGCTGTATGCCGGAGCCCCCGGGCATGAACTCCCGGGTGTCACTGATCCGCAGGGGCTGGGGCGCCTTCGGCGCCTCCGGCTTCTTCTGGTTCTCGCCGCCCGGGGTGGTCTGGGTGCCGGTGTCGCCGGTCTCCCCGGTGCCGCTCCGGTCCAGCAGCCGGTCGGCGACCTGCCAGCTGCCCAGGCCCAGCGCGGCGATGAGGAGCGCCGACACGGCCCACTTGAGGGCCTTGCCCGTACGGCTCTGCAGCGGGGGCGGCGGGAGGGGCGGCGCCACCGGGGCGGGCGCACCGGGACGCGCCTGGGGGCGGCCGTAGTTGCCCTGCTGGTACGTCGTCCGCTGGTACTCGAGGGGCGTCGGGAAGGTGGGCTCCGGCGGGCGGATGCGCGGCATCGCCGCGACGGCCTTGGCCAGCTCGTCCGGGGTGGTGCAGGGCGGCTCCTGGCGGGACGCGGTCGCCCCGTCGTTGACCAGGGCCCGCATGGCGATCTCGGACAGGCCGCGGTGCACTCCCGCACGCACCTGGTCGGGCGGGAGCAGCCCGACGCCCTTGGGCAGCCCCGACAGGCCGTAGGCGTCGTCCTCGTACGGCCAGCGCTTGGTGAGCGCGGCGTACAGCAGGGCGCCGATGGCCTCCGTGTCGGTGCGCTGGGGGCGGTCGGCGGTGATGCCCCGCAGCGCGGCGTTCACGGCGAGGCCGCGGATCCGGTACTGCCCGGTGGAGCTGCGCAGCACTGCGCTCGGGGTGAGCCGCAGATGGGCGAGGCCCTCGCGGTGGGCGGCGGCCATGGCCTGGGAGACCTGGCTGACGAGCTGGTAGGCGTCGTGCGCCTCCAGCGGGCCGGCCGCGAGCAGCGCGGTCAGCTCGGTGGCGTCCGGCAGCCACTCGTGGACGACGTAGACGAGGTCGTTCTCCTCGACCGCGTCGAGGACCTGGACGAAACGGGGGTCGCCGAGGAGCGCGGAGGACCGGGCCGCCGCCAGCACCGAACGGGCCCTGGGGTGGTCGGCGGGGAGGATGTGCACCCCCACGGCCCGGCGCAGCTTCTCGTCGACGGCGCGCCAGCTGCTGAAGCCGTCCAGACGGGTGACGCACTCCTCGAGGCGGTAGCGTCTGGCCAGTTTGTGGCCACTGTGGAGCTCCGGCGCCGTGGTGACGGACTGTTCACCGTCCCGCCGACCGCCGTCCTCGGCAGGTGCGGCGGACCGCTCCGCCGCGCCCTGCGCTTCCACCCCGTCGCTCGCGGCCTTGTCCGCCTTGGCGGCCAGCGGGTCGTCACCGCTGTTGTCGGCCACGTCGACGGCAGCCGTGCTACGTTCCGCCACCGTCGTTCCTGCCTCCCCATCCGTTGCGCCACATCCAACAGCCACGCCAATTGTGCCCACAGTCCGGCGCTATGCACGACACGCGGTGGCCGTGGATGGTTGTGCCCGTACCGCGTCCCTATCGTCCGAGGCGTCCGCGGACCATGCCGACCATGGCGTTGAGCTCCTCGATCCGCATCTTCCGTGCCGCGACGAAGAAGACGCCCATCAGGACGATCCCGCCGGCGACGAGCGCGGCGAGCGAGCCCAGGGCGCCGTCACCGAGGGTGTGCAGCAGGGCGAAGCCGGCCGCGCCGCCGAGGAGCGCGGCCGGTACGGAGGCCATGCACAGCCGGGCGTAGGTGCGGACGACGTGGGCGCCGTCGAGGTCGCCACCCAGCCGGTTGCGCAGCCGCCGCCAGGCGACGCCGACGCCGACCGCGTACGCGAGTCCGTAGGAGGCGGCCATGCCGACGACGGCCCACCGCGGGGGCAGCAGGGCGTAGCAGGCCGCGCTGGCGGCGGCGTTGACGGCCGCGACGATCACGGTGTTGTAGAAGGGCGTCCGGGTGTCCTCGTAGGCGTAGAAGCCGCGCAGGACGACGTACTGCACCGAGTACGGGATCAGGCCGAGGCCGAAGGCCATCAGGATGAAGCCCATGCTGCGGGCGGCCTCGCTGCCGCTGGAGGCGTACAGCAGCGTGCACATCGGGACGCCGAGGGCGAGGAAGGTGAATGCGACGGGCACGATCGCGACGGCGGAGTTGCGCAGTCCCTGGGAGATGTCGTCGCGGACGGCACCCGGGTCGTTGTCGTGGGCCGCGCGGGAGATCCGGGGCAGCAGCGCCGCCATCACCGAGACGGTGATGATGGCCTGCGGCATGCCCCAGATGAGCTGGGCGTTGGAGTACGCGAGGAAACCGGCGCCGTCCTGGCCGGACGCCTTTCCGGCGGCCGTGGCGAGCTGGGTGACGACCACGACGCCCGCCTGGTTGGCGAGGACGAACAGCACGGTCCACTTGGCGAGCCTGACCGTCTTGCCGAGGCCGTGGCCCTTCCAGTCGAAGCGGGGGCGGAAGCGGAAACCGGCCTCGCGCAGGTAGGGCACCATCGCCAGGGCCTGGACGACCAGGCCGAGCAGCGTACCGATGCCCAGCAGGCGGATGCCCTCGTCGGGGATGGTCGTGACGCCCATCCGGGACTCGGCGGACGAGCCGTACACCCAGATGAACATGGAGAAGGTGAAGATCACCACGATGTTGTTGAGGACCGGGGTCCACATCATCGCGCCGAACTTGCCCCGGGCGTTGAGGATCTGACCCATCACCACGTGCACACCCATGAAGAAGATGGTGGGCAGGCAGAAGCGGGCGAAGGTGACGGCCACACTGTTGGCGGCGGCGTCGCTCGCGATGGTGTCCGACATCGCGCGGATCAGCAGGGGGGCGCCGAACACGGCGAGCGTCACGATCACGCCCAGGGCGACCATGACGAGGGTGAGCAGCCGGTTGGCGTACGCCTCGCCGCCGTCCGCGTCGTCCTTCATCGACCGGACGAGCTGGGGGACGAAGACGGAGTTGAGGCCGCCGCCGACGGTCAGGATGTAGATCATCGTCGGGAGCGTGGCGGCGACGGTGTAGGCGTCACCGAGCAGCGCGGCGCCCAGGGCGCCGGTGATCACCAGGCTGCGGACGAAGCCGGTGAGCCGGGACACCAGCGTGCCGGCCGCCATCACGGCGCTCGACTTCAGCAGACCGGAGGCGCGGCCGCCCTTCTTCGGCGCGGGCGCCGGAGCCGGTTCGGGGGCCGCGGCGGCCTCCGGCGGCGCGGGCGGCTGGTGCCCGCTGCCCTGCTGGTCGCGGTAGAGGTGCGCGAAGGCGTCCGGCTCGGGCCGGTCCTCCCCGGCGCGGGTGACGAGGTCGTCGACGCCGGTGAACTGAACGGTCCGGGCGTCGTCGCCGTACGGAAGGTGGCGGGACGGTCCGTCGGGCTCGGGCGGCGGGGTCTGGGCCCAGATGCGCGGGTCGGGCGCGTACTGCGGCGCGGCGGGCTGCTGGTAGAGCGGCGGCGGCTCCTCGTAGGTGCCGGGCGGTGGCGGGGGGTGCGCCGCCCGGTCGTAGAGCGCCTCGCCCACCGGGTCCTGGGCGGCGAGGTCCTGGCTGCCGTACGGGTCCTGCTCGTAGGCGTGCTGGACGTACGGGTCCGGGACGGGCGGCGGGGTCGGGGGCGGGACGTGGCCCGCGCCGGGGGGCATCTCCCCGGAAGGCGCGCTGCCGCCGCCCGCGCCCTGACCGCGCTCACCGTCGTACGGCGCGTTCATGCTGTACCCCACCTCATCGTCCCCGGCCGGCCGGCCACGACATCGCTCAACGGTCCACCTTCTCACCCTGGCCCGACGGGTCGGTGCTTTGCGCTCCGGTGTCCGGCGCAGGGTCACTCGGCTGCTCGGGATCGCCGCTCCGCGCGGTCGCCCCGGACGGGTCCGTACCGGTGCCGCTCCCGGACTCAGATCCGTCCGCGTCCGTCTCCTCCGCCTCGGGCGCGGTGTCACCCGCCGGGCCGGTGGCGGCCTCGGCGTCGCGCGCGGCGGCGCGCTTGCGGTGGGTGTACATCCGGATGCCGGCGAGGGCGAGGAGCAGGAAACCGCCGGCGATCACCAGCATCACCGTCGGGGTGATCTCAGAGACCTTGACGGTGAAGGTCATCGGCTTGCCGTACGGCTTGCCGTCCTCCGTGTACAGCTGCGCCGTCATCGGCACCGGGCCGTTGGCGTTGGCGGACGCGGTGAACTTCACCGACTGGCTGTGCCCGCCGTCGATCCGTACCGGCAGCTCGGCGACGGTGTTGCCGCCGTTGAGCTTCAGGCGGGTGGGCTTGGTCGACGTCAGCCTCAGCACCAGGTGCTCGACCCCCTGGAGCAGCTGGTTCTGCACGGTGACCGGGATGGTCGCGCTGCGGCCCGAGAGCGTCAGGTCCGACTTGTCGATCAGCTGTACCTCGGTGGTGAGGTCCCGCAGGTGCTCCTGGACGCTCGTCCGGTACGCCCGGGCCTCCCCGGCGTGCCCCCGCCAGGAGGTCGACATCTCGCGGCTGATCGCGTTCCCGAACGGCGTGACCACGCGGGACGCGGCCGTGAGGATGACCTTGAAGTTGTCCAGCGTCCCCTGGGTGGCCTGCATGTCCTGGAACGCCTGGACGGGCAGCTCCCGCTTGCGCAGGCTCGCCGGGTACTTCCGGGCGCTCGGCACCTTTGTCGTGGCGCGGGCGTCCGGGGTGGCGTCGGCGGCGGCGATCAGGTCGCTGGGCTGCGTCCAGCGCTGGGCGGACAGGGCGCGCAGCGCGGTTGCCATGGACTGGGCCTGGGCGGCGGTCGGCATGCGCTGCGGGGCGACCACGATGCTGCGCTGCTTGCCGGGCTGCTGGTGGGTGAGGGCGAGCGTCTGGGCGAGGAAGCGCTGGACGGCCCGTGTCGAGGTGCCCGCGTCGGTCATGTCGCCGTGGAAGGCCGTGGACAGCGACGCGTCGGCGACCACGGCCGTGGTGCCGCCGCCGATGGGCCGGGCGGCGTTCGGTGAGTACGGCAGCTCGTCGCGGACGCTGTCGCTGCGCGCGATCACCTTGTCGGCGCCGGCGGAGGTCGCGGTGTCCACGATCGACGGGTCGACCGCGCCGTCGACCGGCCAGGCGAAGTCCACGGACGGCTTCACATGGAGGATCGTCTCGACGGTGCTCTCGGCGACCTCGGTGGCCGGCCGGAGGTGGCTGAGCGATCCGGAGACGTCCTTGCCCCGGTGGGCGAGCGAGGCCAGGTCCGGGTCGCCGTAGGGCAGGGCGACCACCTTGTCGTCCTGGACGGCCTTGTCGAGGCTGTTCAGCCACTGCTTGGCGACGGCCTGGTTCTTGCCCGGCACGCGTTCCGTGCCGTCCTTCACCTGGTAGTTCCGGGTCATCGCGTCGACCGTGGCCAGCAGGTCCGGGTCGACGACCCAGGTGACGGGCAGCTCGGCGCCGAGCGAGACGAGCCGTTCCAGCCGTCCGCCCGGGGCCAGCTCCGCGGCCAGGGCGTCGTTTTCGAAGACGGGTGTCTGCTGGTCGTCGGAGCCGGTCTCGGCGGACAGATGCGTCGAGGAGATCAGCGGCCAGAGGTAGCTGACCTGCGTCTTCTTCTCGGTGGCCGCCGGCTGCCAGGGGAGGAAGGTCCGCTCGATCCCGAGCACCTGGTCGTAGTTCGCGCGTGCGGTCCGGCCCGAGAGGGAGACACCGAGCGGGTAGACACCGTCCTCGTCCAGGCCGAGCTTCTCGACCGGCACGGAAAGGGTGAAGTCCTTGCTGATCCCCGGCGCGAGCGTGGGGATCCTGACGCTGTACGGGCCGCCGAGCGGCGCGCCGTCGTCGCCGGGGGTGAACCCGCTGCGCCTGGCCGCCGTGTCGATGGCTCCCCGGCCGGTCATGCGCGATCCGACCCGCAGGTCGACCTGGCCCCCGCTGACCGTCTCCCTGCCGTCATTGGTCACCGTGCCGCTGATCGTCAGGGTGTCCCCCTCGACCGGAGCGGTGGGCGTGAACGTGTCCAGGGACACATCGACGGTCCGGGACGGCGACGCCTTCTCGGCCGCCGGAGCCGCCGCGGGCGCGGCCGCAGGAGTCGCTGCGGCGGCGGGCGGCGCCGCGGGGACGTACAGCAGCCCGGCCAGCACCGGCACTCCGGCGATCGCCACGGCCACGCGCCGTAGCCACCGCTGGGCAGGAGAGCGACCGGTGCTCTGGAAGTCTGCCGCCTCGGCCACGCGCTCGCCCGTCCTCGTCGTCTGTTGCCGGTGGTGGTTCGTCGGTTCCTGCGTCCACGCATGGTAACGAGGAGCGCCGTGGCTAAGTGCCGCGGACTGCTCCAGGTGATCGCCCGGGGTGCGCGGGCCGGCCGCGGGGAGGAAGCGCCGGGCCCCGGGAAACCGGGGCGCCGCCCGGGGCCGGGGCACGTACCCTTTTCTGTTGTGCCGAACGCCAACGAAGACAACCCGACTGCCCTGAGCCAGGTGCAACGCCGTGCGGTCAGTGAACTACTGCGCGTGTCCCCGGTCGCCGACGATCTCGCCCGCCGTTTCCAGGAGGCCGGTTTCTGTCTCGCCCTGGTCGGGGGCTCGGTACGGGACGCACTGCTCGGCCGGCTCGGCAATGACCTGGACTTCACCACCGATGCCCGGCCCGAGGACGTGCTGAAGATCGTCCGGCCGTGGGCCGACGCGGTGTGGGAGGTCGGGATCGCCTTCGGCACGGTGGGTGCGCAGAAGGCGTCCCGGGTCGGGGGCGCCGACCAGGTCTTCCAGATCGAGATCACCACGTACCGCTCCGAGGCGTACGACCGGACCTCCCGCAAGCCGGAGGTGTCCTACGGCGACTCCATCGAGGAAGACCTGGTGCGCCGGGACTTCACCGTCAACGCGATGGCCGTCGCGCTGCCGGAGAAGGAGTTCATCGACCCGCACGGCGGACTGGAGGACCTGGCCCGGCGCGTGCTGAGGACCCCCGGGACCCCGGAGGAGTCCTTCTCGGACGACCCGCTGCGGATGATGCGCGCCGCCCGGTTCGCCGCCCAGCTCGACTTCGAGGTCGCCCCCGATGTCGTGGACGCGATGAAGCGGATGTCCGAGCGGATCGAGATCGTCTCCGCCGAGCGGGTGCGGGACGAGTTCAACAAGCTGATCCTCTCCGCGCACCCGCGCAAGGGGCTGGGCCTGCTGGTCGACACCGGCCTCGCCCAGCGCGTCCTGCCCGAGCTGCCCGCGCTGCGCCTGGAGAGCGACGAGCACCACCGGCACAAGGACGTCTACGACCACTCGCTGATCGTGCTGGAGCAGGCCATCGACCTGGAGGAGGACGGCCCCGACCTCGTCCTGCGGCTGGCGGCGCTGCTCCACGACATCGGCAAGCCGCGCACGCGCCGGTTCGAGCCGGACGGACGGGTCTCCTTCCACCACCACGAGGTGGTCGGCGCCAAGATGACGAAGAAGCGGCTGACCGCGCTCAAGTACTCCAACGACATGGTCAAGGACGTCTCGCGGCTGGTGGAGCTGCACCTGCGCTTCCACGGCTATGGCACCGGCGAGTGGACCGACTCCGCCGTACGCCGCTATGTGCGTGACGCGGGCCCGCTGCTCAGCCGCCTCCACAAGCTGACCCGCTCGGACTGCACCACCCGGAACAAGCGCAAGGCCGCCGCCCTCTCCCGCGCCTATGACGGGCTGGAGGAGCGCATTGCGGCGTTGCAGGAGAAGGAGGAGCTGGACGCCATCCGGCCCGACCTGGACGGCAACCAGATCCAGGAGGTGCTGGGGATCCGCCCCGGCCCCGAGGTCGGCAAGGCGTACACGTTCCTGCTGGAGCTGCGCCTGGAGAACGGGCCGATGGAGTACGACGACGCCGTCGCGGCGCTCAAGGAGTGGTGGGCCGCCCAGGGCTGAGCAGGGGGGGTCATGTTTCACGTGAAACATGACCCCCGCCGGCCGGTCGGCCACTCCGGGAGGGGCGATGTTTCACGTGAAACATCGCCCCTCTCTGCGTGCGTAGGGCCCGCGCGATCGCTACCGCAGGGCTCCCCCGCGTTTCCAGCGGAACAGCGTGACGGCGGTGCCCGCGTACAGGGCGGCCACCAGGGCGACCAGCGCCACCGAACGGCCGTCGGGGGGCAGCATGAGCGCGGCGATTCCCGCCGCGCCGACGAACGCCACGTTGTAGAAGACGTCGTAGAGCGAGAAGACCCGGCCCCGGTAGGAGTCGTCGACCGCCAGCTGCACCACGGTGTCCGTGGCGATCTTGACGCCCTGGCTGACCACCCCCAGGACGAAGGCGGCGACCAGTATGGGCGCGGGCCGGAACGCCAGCCCCAGGGCCGGAGCGAGCACCGCGGCGGACGCGACACAGACGATCATCCAGCCACCCGGCCCCACCCGGTCGACCACCCAGGGCGACAGCACCGCCGCCGCGAAGAACCCGGCGCCCGAGATGCCCACGGCCAGACCCAGCAGGGCCAGCCCATCCGCCTCGGTCGACGTCCAGGCGTACCGGCAGAGCATCAGCACCATCACGGTCAGAGCGCCGTAGCAGAAGCGTATGACCGTCATCGCGGCGAGCGCCCGGCCCGCGGCCCGGCGCTGCCGGAGGTGCCGCACCCCGCTCACCAGCCCCCGGGCCGTGGAGGCCAGTGCCGCGCCCAGCCGGGGCTGCACCGCGTCCGGGTCCGGGCCGAGCAGGTCGCGGCCCAGGCGCAGCGAGGCGAGGGCCGAGCAGAGATAGAGGCCGGCGCCCAGCAGCACCACCGCCGCGTCGGAGTCGGCGCCCGCCAGGCGCACCACGAAGGCCAGCCCGCCGCCCGCGGTGGCGGCGAGCGTACCGGCGGTGGGCGAGACGGAGTTGGCCATCACCAGCCGGTCGGCGTCCACGACCCGGGGCAGCGAGGCCGAGAGCCCGGCGAGGACGAACCGGTTCACGGCCGTCACGGACAGGGCCGACGCGTAGAAGAGCCAGTCCGGCACGGAGGAGAGGATCAGGAAGGCCGTGCCGGTGGCGAGCAGGGCGCGCAGCACATTGCCGTAGAGGAAGACCTGCCGTCGCCGCCAGCGGTCCAGCAGCACACCCGCGAAGGGGCCGACGAAGGAGTAGGGGAGCAGCAGGACCGCCATCGCGGAGGCGATCGCGGCGGGGGAGGTCTGCTTCTCGGGGGAGAACACGACATAGGTGGCGAGGGCCACCTGATAGACCCCGTCGGCGCACTGCGACAGCAGCCGCACGGCCAGCAGGCGGCGGAAGTCGGTGAGGCGCACGAGTACGCGCAGATCACGTACGGCAGGCATGCCAGCAAGGGTCACACACGGCGAAGGCCCCCGGGCAGATGCCACGGGGACCTTCGGGGTGAGCGGACGGGAGGCGGAGCCTCAGCGCTCGACCTCGCCCTTGATGAACTTCTCGACGTTCTGACGGGCCTCGTCGTCGAAGTACTGGACCGGCGGGGACTTCATGAAGTACGAGGACGCGGAGAGGATCGGGCCGCCGATGCCCCGGTCCTTGGCGATCTTCGCGGCGCGGAGGGCGTCGATGATGACACCGGCCGAGTTGGGGGAGTCCCACACCTCGAGCTTGTACTCCAGGTTCAGCGGAACGTCACCGAAGGCACGGCCCTCCAGGCGGACGTACGCCCACTTGCGGTCGTCCAGCCAGGCCACGTAGTCCGACGGGCCGATGTGGACGTTGTTCTCGCCCAGGTCGCGGTCGGGGATCTGCGAGGTGACGGCCTGCGTCTTGGAGATCTTCTTGGACTCCAGGCGCTCACGCTCGAGCATGTTCTTGAAGTCCATGTTGCCGCCGACGTTCAGCTGCATCGTGCGGTCCAGGACGACGCCCCGGTCCTCGAAGAGCTTCGCCATCACGCGGTGCGTGATGGTGGCGCCGACCTGCGACTTGATGTCGTCGCCGACGATCGGGACACCGGCCTCGGTGAACTTGTCCGCCCACTCCTTGGTGCCGGCGATGAAGACCGGGAGGGCGTTGACGAAGGCGACCTTGGCGTCGATGGCGCACTGGGCGTAGAACTTCGCCGCGTCCTCGGAGCCGACCGGCAGGTAGCAGACGAGGACGTCGACCTGCTTGTCCTTGAGGACCTGGACGACGTCGACCGGGGCCTCGGCGGACTCCTCGATGGTCTGGCGGTAGTACTTGCCCAGACCGTCCAGGGTGTGGCCGCGCTGGACCGTCACACCCGTCGACGGGACGTCGCAGATCTTGATGGTGTTGTTCTCGCTGGCGCCGATGGCGTCCGCGAGGTCGAGGCCGACCTTCTTCGCGTCCACGTCGAAGGCGGCCACGAACTCGACGTCACGCACGTGGTAGTCGCCGAACTGCACGTGCATCAGACCCGGCACCTTGCCCGCCGGGTCGGCGTCCTTGTAGTACTCGACGCCCTGCACCAGCGAGGCGGCGCAGTTGCCCACGCCGACGATGGCTACGCGAACCGAACCCATTCCGGTTGCTCCCTGTGTTGATCTTCGAAGCTCTGCGGGTCGCAGAGCCTCACTTGGCGGTGTCGTCGGACGGATCCGGCCGGGTACTGCCCCCGTGCCGGGGCAGGCCGCCCGTCTCTCCAGATGTGTCGTCCTGCTGAGCGGCGGAGCCCCCGGGAGCCCGGTCGGTCTCCGGGGCACCGGAGCCGGGCCGTCGCCGGTCCCGCCCCGCCCGCTCGCTCTCGATGAGCTCGTTCAGCCAGCGCACTTCGCGCTCCACGGACTCCATGCCGTGCCGCTGCAGCTCAAGCGTGTAGTCGTCCAGGCGCTCGCGCGTACGGACCAGGGAGGCGCGCATCTTCTCCAGGCGCTCCTCCAGGCGGCTCCGCCGGCCCTCCAGCACCCGCATCCGCACCTCGCGCTCCGTCTGCCCGAAGAAGGCGAAGCGGGCCGCGAAGTGCTCGTCCTCCCAGGTGTCCGGGCCGGTGTGGGAGAGCAGCTCCTCGAAGTGCTCCTTGCCCTCGGCCGTCAGCCGGTAGACGATCTTGGCCCGGCGGCCCGCGAGCGAGGCGGCGAGGGCGTCCTCGGGGGCGCTGCCCGGCTCCTCGATCAACCAGCCGTTTGCGACCAGCGTCTTGAGGCAGGGGTAGAGCGTCCCGTAGCTGAAGGCGCGGAAGATCCCCAGCGAGGTGTTGAGCCGCTTGCGCAGCTCGTACCCGTGCATGGGGGCCTCGCGGAGCAGGCCGAGGACGGCGAATTCGAGGATGCCGGAGCGCCTGCTCATCCGCTGCCTCCTCGGTGCCTGGTGCCGTGACCCGTGCTGCTCATGCCGTACCGATGTATCGAGTCGATACATCCCGACGATAGATCGGCCCGGCAGTCCCGACAAGGGCGGTTAGGGTGAGCGGCGTCACATAGTCAATTCGCAGTAAACGACTTGCCTGATTTGGGGTGAAGTTCGGGCCTCGGCGGTTTTTGACCGTGCGTAGTCTGTGCGGCATGCACACCAGTGGGAACCATGCGGCGTCTTCGGGCGTCCTCGTCCTGAGTGCATCGCGGATGAGCCCCGGCCAGGGCCCGTCCGTATCCATTTCGGGGGGACCGGAACCAAGCTGCCGCTTCCAGGCGTACTCGCCTGCCCGAGGAGTAGTCGTTCGATGAGCGAGCACCGTCGCAAACCGCCGCAGCCGCAGGGTGGCGGACGTGCCGCGGCCAGGCGAGCCGCCCAGCAGCCCCCGGGCCGCAGGGCGGCTCAGGCGCGAGGAACCAGTGCGGGAGCCCCTGCCGACCCGTACGGCGGTGGCGAGGAGCGGTCCCACGGCGGCCGTGCCGAGGCCCGCCGGGCCGCGCAGCGCGGCGGGCGCCGCCGGGGAGCCGAGGCCGCCGGAGCGGTGGCGGCCGGCCGGGCCGCCCGGGGAGGCCGGGGCGGCCCGCCGGACAAGAAGCGGCTGATCGACTACCCCCGCCACCACAAGGACGGCTGGCGCCGCTGGGTGCCCTCGTGGAAGCTCGTCACCGGGACGTTCCTCGGTTTCGCCGCGACGCTCCTCGGGGCCTCTGCGGTCATCTACTCGATGGTCGAGGTCCCCGACCCGGTCAAGATCGCTACGGCGCAGAACAACGTGTACTTCTACTCGGACGGCACGCAGATGGCCGCCACGGGTGGTGAGGTCAACCGGCAGATCCTCGACTACGAGAAGATCCCCGAGGCCATGCAGTACGCGGTGATCTCCGCGGAGAACAAGACGTTCTGGAAGGACAAGGGCGTCGACCCCAAGGGCATCGGCCGTGCCGTCTACAACATGGCGACCGGTGGGCAGACCCAGGGCGGCTCCACGATCACCCAGCAGTACGTGAAGAACGCCATGCTCAACGACCAGAGCCAGACCCTCAGCCGCAAGGCCAAGGAGCTGTTCATCTCCCTGAAGGCGGGTGTGGAGGAGCCCAAGGAGAAGGTCATGGCCGGCTACCTCAACACCTCCTACTACGGCCGCGGCGCGTACGGCATCCAGGCGGCGGCCCGCACGTACTACAACAAGGACGCGAGCAAGCTGAGCGCCAGCGAGTGCGCGTTCCTCGCCACCCTGCTCAAGGGCGCCACCTACTACGACCCGGCGGGCTCGCCGGAGATCGACCCCCGGGCCACGGCGGCGGCCAACACCGAGGCGGCCACCAAGCGGTGGAAGTGGATCCTCGACGAGATGGTCAAGGACGGCCACCTCGATGCCGCCGAGCGCGCCAAGTTCACCGAGTTCCCCATGCCCGACCCGCCGAAGAAGGAGGCGCGGCTCGGGGGCCAGGTGGGGTACATGGTCGACCTGGCCAAGGCGTACTTCATCAACAACAACGACTTGGGCGTCACCTCCAAGGACCTCGCCCTGGGCGGCTACGAGATCCACACGACCTTCGACCGCAAGAAGGTCGAGGCGCTGAAGAACGCCGTGCAGAAGGTCGAGAAGGAGAACATCGACCCGGAGAAGCGCCCGGACACGGACACCCACGTCCAGTTCGGCGGCGCCTCCGTCAATCCGAAGGACGGCGCGATCGTCGCCATCTACGGCGGTTCCGACGCGACCAAGCACTTCACCAACAACGCCGACCAGACCGGTGCGCAGGTCGGCTCGACGTTCAAGCCCTTCGTCCTGGCCGCGGCCATGGAGTACGGCGTCCGCGACCCCGGCGGCGAGGCCGTGCAGGGCCCCGACCAGCGCCGGACCGTCGACCCGGACAAGACGTACTACAACGGCAAGAACAAGCTGACCATCAAGAACTACAACGGCAGCGTCTGGCACAACGAGGACGGCGAGGAGTGGCAGCAGGTCAACGACGGTGACCAGGACTACGGAGACATCAACCTCCGCGAGGCCATGATCCACTCGGCCAACTCCCCCTTCGTCCAGCTCGGCATGGACGTGGGCATCGAGGAGGTCCGCCAGACCGCCATCCAGGCGGGTCTGCGCAAGGAGAGCCTGGTCGGCGCCAACGTCCCGTCGTTCTCCATCGGCATCTCCGACCCCAGCGCCATCCGCATGGCCGGTGCCTACGCGACCTTCGCCGCCAACGGCAAGCAGCACGAGCCGTACTCGGTGAAGCTGGTCAAGAGGCAGGGCGAGACGATCTACGAGCACGACTCGAAGACCGAGCAGGCCTTCTCGACCGCCATCGCCAGCAATGTCACCGACGTCCTGCGGGACGTCGTGGAGGACCCCGAGGGCACCGGCAACAACGCGGCCATCCCCGGCCGCCAGGTCGCCGGCAAGACGGGCACCACCGACGGCAACAAGTCGGCCTGGTTCGTCGGCTACACACCGCAGCTGGCCACCGCCATCGACATGTACCGGATGGACGACAACGCGGCGAACAAGAACCGCAAGTTCCTGGAGATGTTCGGGACGGGCGGCCAGAAGAAGATCCACGGATCGTCGTTCCCGTCGGAGATCTGGCAGAAGTACATGTCGACCGCGCTCAAGGGCGCGGAGGTGATCCCGTTCCCCGAGCCCGAGGAGCTGGAGGCCGACACCGTGTACGGCGGCGGCGCCGCGAGCCCCGAGCCGACGCCGTCGGACCCCTCCCCGTCGCCGTCCCCGTCGGAGTCGGAGAGCCAGAGCCCGTCGCCGACCCCGTCGCAGTCGCAGAGCAGCGAGCCCGCCGAACCCTCCTGCGGTCCGTTCGACTGGGACTGCGAGGAGGACTCCGGAGGCCAGAACGGCGGCCAGGACGGCGGCCAGGACGGCGGGGCCACCGACTCGGGCGGCACGGACACCGGAGGCACGGACGACGGTGGCGCGACCGGCGGCACCAGTCCCAGCCCACCGACGCCCACCGGCGGCAACACCAACGGCAACGGAAACGGCGGTGGGAACGGAGGCTGGTTCGGCGGGACGGAGGGCTAGCGCCCGCCCGTCTTCCGCACGGCTTCCCCCGCGTCCCGCGACGGTCGTACGACGAGGGCCGCCGCACCCGGAGCACGCGCCACGCGCGCGTACCGGGTGCGGCGGCCCTCTGCGTTCGGCCCCGGTGTGAGCCGTTGTCCACAGGCTGCGCGGGCCGACAGCCCCGTACGGCAGGATGTCCCCATGCCGAGCCCACACAAGACGACGCGTGCCCACCCGGACCGGCCCGTCGTGTCCCCGACCCGGAGGGACGAGGTCGCCGCCGCCGGCAGCGAGCTGATCGGCGGCCCGGTCGGGCGCTGGGCGCGGCTCGGCGACAGCGCCCTCTCGCCCGTGCGGGTGGTCGCGCTCGTGGCGATCGGGATGTTCGCGCTCGGCATGGTGCAGAAGCTGCCCTGCTACAACTGGGCCTGGTTCCGGGGCACCAGCTCGCAGTACACCCACGCCTGCTACTCCGACATCCCCCACCTGTTCGTCGGCCGGGGCTTCGCCGAGGGGCTCGTCCCGTACTTCGACCGCCTCGGCGGCGACATGGAGTACCTCGAATACCCGGTGCTGACCGGGCTGTTCATGCAGGTCGCGTCCTGGCTGACGCTCCCGTTCGACGGCGACCTCGTGTACCGCGAGCAGATGTACTGGATGGTCAACGCGGGCATGCTGATGATCTGCGTCGCCGTCCTCGCCGTCTGCGTCGCCCGCACCCACCGCGACCGGCCCTGGGACGCCCTGCTGGTCGCCCTGGCGCCCGCCTACGCGCTCACCGCCACCATCAACTGGGACCTGCTCGCCGTGGCCCTGACCGCCGCGGCCATGCTCCTGTGGTCCCGGGCCAGGCCGCTCGCCTTCGGTGTCCTGCTCGGGCTCGCCACGGCCGCCAAGTTCTATCCGTTCCTGCTGCTCGGCCCGCTGCTGCTGCTCTGCTGGCGGGCCGGGAAGTGGCGGGAGTTCGGACTCGCCGCCCTGGGCACGGCCGGCGCCTGGCTCGTGGTGAACGTGCCGGTGATGCTGCTGGCGCCCGAGGGGTGGAAGAAGTTCTACACCTTCAGCCAGGAGCGCGGTATCGACTTCGGCTCGTTCTGGCTGGTCATCACCCAGCGCACGGGCGCCGAGATCGAGCCGGAGACGGTGAACACGTACGCCACCGCGTTGATGCTGCTCGCCTGCGCCGGTATCGCCCTGCTGACGCTGACCGCGCCCCGGCGGCCGCGCTTCGCCCAGCTGGCCTTCCTGGTGATCGCGGCGTTCATCCTCACCAACAAGGTCTACTCACCGCAGTACGTGCTGTGGCTGATCCCGCTGGCCGCCCTGGCCCGCCCCCGCTGGCGGGACTTCCTGATCTGGCAGGCGTGCGAGGTCCTGTACTTCGGCGGCATCTGGATGTACCTGGCCTACACGACGAGCGGCAACAAGCAGGGGCTGCCCACGGAGGGGTACCAGTTCGCCATCGTCCTGCACCTGGTCGGGACGCTGTTCCTGTGCGCCATGATCGTCCGGGACATCCTGCTGCCCGAGCGGGACGGGGTGCGGCGCGACGGGTCGGACGACCCGTCCGGGGGCGTCCTGGACCGGGCCGGGGACGTGTTCGTGCTGGGCGGCCGGGCCGGGCACGCGCCGCCGGGCGGCGCCGCCCGCGCGGTGCAGGGGCCGCGGGTGGAGTGGGGCGCGGTACGGGAGTGATCCCGGCGCCTCGGCAAGGGCGGCCCCGGAGCGGGCCTGCGGCCGGGCGGCCGGACGGCCCGGGCAGGGCCGCCCCGCCGGACGACAGGGCCTAGCGCTCGACCACGCGGTCGAACTGGGTGGTGGTGTGCCGCAGGTGGGCGACCAGCTCGTCGCCGACCCTCGGCTCCTGGGCGTCCGACGGGACGAACAGGATCGACACCTGCATGTGCGGCGGTTCGGCGAACCAGCGCTGCTTGCCCGCCCACACGAACGGCGACAGATTGCGGTTCACCGTCGCCAGCCCGGCCCGGGCCACGCCCTTGGCGCGCGGCATCACCCCGTGCATGGCCTTCGGCGCCTCCAGGCCCACACCGTGCGACGTCCCGCCGGCGACGACCACCAGCCAGCCGTCGGAGGCGGCCTTCTGCTGGCGGTAGCCGAAACGATCACCCTTGGCGACCCGCGTGACGTCCAGCACCGCGCCCCGGTACTCCGTGGCCTCGTGGTCGCCGAGCCACAGCCGCGTACCGATGCGCGCCCGGAACCGGGTCTGCGGGAACTGCTGCTGGAGCCGGGCCTGCTCGTCCGCCTTGAGGTGGCTGACGAACATGGTGTGCAGCGGCAGGCGCGCCGCCCGCAGCCGGTCCATCCAGCCGATGACCTCCTCGACGGCGTCGGTGCCGTCGGTGCGGTCCAGCGGGAGGTGCAGCGCGAAGCCCTCCAGGCGTACGTCCTCGATCGCCGCGTGCAGCAGGCCCAGCTCGTGCTCGCCGATGCCGTGCCGCTTCATGGAGCTCATGCACTCGATGACGACGCGCGCCCCGACGAGGGCGTGGACGCCGTCCACGGACGACACCGACCGGATCACCCGGTCCGGCAGCGGAACCGGTTCTTCACCGCGCCGGAACGGCGTCAGGACCAGCAGGTCCCCGCTGAACCAGTCCTTGATGCGGGCCGCCTCGTACGTGGTGCCGACCGCCAGCATGTCGGCCCCGAAGCGGGACGCCTCCTCCGACAGCCGCTCGTGGCCGAAGCCGTAACCATTGCCCTTGCACACCGGGATCAGGCCCGGGAACTGGTCGATCACGGACTTCTGGTGCGCCCGCCAGCGAGCGGTGTCGACGTAGAGGGAGAGCGCCATGGCCGGCCCGGAACCTTTCTGTATGTGCGTGACGTGCGAGACGTACGGAACGCGCGAGACGTACGGGTCGTGGGCGACGTGCGGGGCCCACGGGTCGTTCGGGGTGCGTCAGCGGCGCGACATGTAGATGTCGAGCGCCTTGTGCAGCAGCTTGTTCAGCGGGAAGTCCCACTCGCCGATGTACTCGACGGCCTCGCCGCCCGTACCCACCTTGAACTGGATCAGGCCGAAGAGGTGGTCGGTCTCGTCGAGCGAGTCCGAGATGCCGCGCAGGTCGTAGACGGTCGCGCCCATCGCGTACGCGTCGCGCAGCATCCGCCACTGCATCGCGTTCGACGGCCGGACCTCGCGGCCGATGTTGTCGGAGGCGCCGTACGAGTACCAGACGTGCCCGCCGACCACGAGCATGGTGGCGGCCGACAGGTTCACGCCGTTGTGGCGCGCGAAGTACAGCCGCATGCGGTTGGGGTCCTCGTTGTTGAGGACGGTCCACATGCGCTGGAAGTACGACAGGGGCCGCGGCCGGAAGCGGTCGCGCACGGCGGTGATCTCGTACAGCCGCTGCCACTCGGCGAGGTCCTCGTAGCTGCCCTGCACGACCTCGACGCCGGCCTTCTCGGCCTTCTTGATGTTGCGCCGCCACAGCTGGTTGAAGCCCTTGAGGACGTCGTCCAGCGAGCGGTTGGCCAGCGGCACCTGGAAGACGTAGCGCGGCTGTACGTCGCCGAAGCCCGCGCCGCCGTCCTCGCCCTGCTGCCAGCCCATCTTGCGCAGCCGGTCGGACACCTCGAAGGCGCGCGGCTCGATGTGCGTCGCCTCGACGTCCCGCAGCCGCTTGACGTCCGGGTCCTGGATGCCGGACTTGATCGCGCCGGCGTCCCAGCGGCGGATGACGACCGGGGGGCCCATCTTCACCGAGAACGCGCCCTGCCGCTTCAGGTGCGCCAGCATCGGCTGGAGCCAGTCCTCCAGATTGGGCGCGTACCAGTTGATCACCGGGCCCTCGGGGAGGTACGCGAGGTAGCGCTTCACCTTGGGGAGCTGGCGGTACAGCACCAGGCCGGCGCCGACCAGCTCGCCGTTCTTGTCGAACCAGCCCAGGTTCTCCGACCGCCACTCGGTCTTCACATCAGCCCATGCGGGGACCTGGCAGTGGCTCGCCGACGGCAGGGTCTGGATGTACGCCAGATGCTGCTCTCGGCTGATGGTCCTCAGGGTCAGGCTCATGCGGGGCGCTCCTCGGCAGGTGTGTCCCCATGGGTACAGGGGCTCCGGCTCTCGCGCGAAGCCTACTGGCACCGGGGAGCGCCCCGACTGGCCGTACGCCAGGTGGGCCTAACCGAGCACCCCGCCGAACAGGCCGCCGTGGGCCATTCCGAGCCCGAGGCCGATTGCCGAGGCGCCCATGCCGATGATCAGCACCGTGCGCTCGCGGGTGGTCTCGGAGATGAACTGGCCGTAGCCGCCGGTGACCACGCCCACCAGGCCCGCCCAGGAGCTGATCAGGTGGAGGCTGTGGAACTGGGCCGTGACGAAGGCCAGCACACCGAGCACCAGGGTCACCGCCATCAGGGTGTCCTGGAGGGGGTGGGGCTTGCCGTCCGTGGCGAAGAGGGACGAGGTGGGGTGGCGGTGGAATGCCTGGGCCATGAGGAACCTCCTGGCTGTGCCGGAGGGCGGCGCATCGTAGCGCCGCCCGCACCCGATGTGTACAGATTGCGTCCCCCGGCCACCGGATTTCAACCGGAAGCCGGTGTGCGGGTACTCTGTACGGTCTGCACCGGTGTCTGCCCATGCCCTGATCAGGGTCCCTCACTCGCTGAGGGCGATTGTCAGTGGCGGCGGATACCGTTGCGTACGCATCACGACCCTCCTGCCACGGAACGACCGTGGCCGCTGAGTCCAAAGGAGGTGGGTTCCACATGCGTCACTACGAGGTGATGGTCATCCTCGACCCCGATCTCGAGGAGCGCGCTGTCTCCCCGCTGATCGAGAACTTCCTCTCCGTCGTCCGTGAGGGCAACGGAAAGGTCGAGAAGGTCGACACCTGGGGCCGTCGTCGTCTCGCTTACGAGATCAAGAAGAAGCCCGAGGGCATCTACTCGGTCATCGACCTGCAGGCCGAGCCTGCGGTCGTCAAGGAGCTCGACCGCCAGATGAACCTGAACGAGTCGGTCCTCCGGACCAAGGTCCTCCGTCCCGAGACCCACTGAGCTTCCGCTCAGAGGTCATCGGGTTTCGAGTAGCAGCAGCAAGCAGCCAGCAGCAATCCCGCCGAGAGGTTCCCCATGGCAGGCGAGACCGTCATCACGGTCGTCGGCAATCTTGTCGACGACCCCGAGCTGCGCTTCACCCCGTCCGGTGCGGCGGTCGCGAAGTTCCGTGTCGCGTCCACCCCCCGCACCTTCGACCGTCAGACCAATGAGTGGAAGGACGGCGAGAGCCTGTTCCTGACCTGCTCGGTCTGGCGACAGGCGGCGGAGAACGTCGCCGAGTCGCTTCAGCGAGGCATGCGCGTCGTCGTGCAGGGCCGGCTGAAGCAGCGGTCCTACGAGGACCGCGAGGGCGTCAAGCGCACGGTCTTCGAGCTGGACGTCGAGGAAGTCGGCCCCAGCCTCAAGAACGCCACGGCCAAGGTCACCAAGACCACCGGTCGCGGCGGCCAGGGCGGCTACGGCGGTGGCCAGCAGCAGGGCGGCGGCAACTGGGGCGGAGCCCCGGGTGGTGGCCAGCAGGGTGGCGGCGCTCCCGCCGACGACCCGTGGGCGACCAGCGCGCCGGCCGGTGGCCAGCAGCAGGGCGGCGGGGGCGGCTGGGGCGGAAGCTCCGGCGGCTCCGGCGGCGGCTACTCGGACGAGCCCCCCTTCTAGGTCCTCCGGGACCGGGGACCGGGCTCGTACCCCACTTCTTGATCACACAGGAGATACACCATGGCGAAGCCGCCTGTGCGCAAGCCGAAGAAGAAGGTCTGCGCATTCTGCAAGGACAAGACCGCGTACGTGGACTACAAGGACACGAACATGCTGCGGAAGTTCATTTCCGACCGCGGCAAGATCCGTGCCCGCCGCGTGACCGGCAACTGCACGCAGCACCAGCGTGACGTCGCCACGGCCGTCAAGAACAGCCGTGAGATGGCGCTGCTGCCCTACACGTCCACCGCGCGATAAGGGAGGGTGACCGAATCATGAAGATCATCCTCAAGCACGAGGTCTCCGGCCTCGGCACCGCCGGTGACGTCGTCGACGTCAAGGACGGTTACGCTCGCAACTACCTGGTCCCGCGCGGTTTCGCGATCCGCTGGACCAAGGGTGGCGAGAAGGACGTGGCGCAGATCCGCCGCGCCCGCAAGATCCACGAGATCGCGACCATCGAGCAGGCCAACGAGATCAAGGCCCAGCTCGAGGGCACGAAGGTGCGCCTGGCCGTTCGCTCCGGCGACGCCGGCCGTCTCTTCGGCTCCGTGACCCCGGCGGACATCGCTTCGGCGATCAAGTCCGCGGGTGGTCCCGAGGTCGACAAGCGCCGTGTGGAGCTCGGTTCGCCGATCAAGACCCTGGGCTCGCACCAGGTGTCCGTGCGTCTGCACGCCGAGGTCGTCGCGAAGCTCGGCGTCGAGATCGTCGCTGCCTGAAGTTCAGGCACGGAGTTGATCTCTGACGATCGCTGATCGCAGATCGCTGATCGTCGAATGCCCAGAAGGGCCGCACCTCCGGGTGCGGCCCTTCTGCGGTGTTTCACGTGAAACATGGCGTGCGAGGCGCTGGGCGGGCCTCAGTCAGCGCGCGGCGCCGGTGACGACCCAGCGGCCGGATCGCATCCGGAGCCAGAGGGTGACCATACGGACCGCCATCATCAGTCCCATCGCCCACCACAGGGCGGTGAGGCCCCCGCCCAGGACGGGCACCAGCAGGGCCACGGGGGCGAAGACGGCGAGGGTCACCACCATGGCCCCGGCCAGGTAGGGGCCGTCGCCCGCGCCCATCAGGACGCCGTCGAGGACGAAGACCACTCCGGCGATCGGCTGTGCCAGGGCCACCACCAGGAGGGCCGGCAGCAGCACGTCCCGGACGGTGGGGTCGCCGGTGAACAGCGGGATGAAGAGCGGGCGGGCCAGGACGATGAGGGCGCCGAGCACCACTCCGGAGGCGATGCCCCACTGCACCATGCGGCGGCAGACCCGCCGGGCCCCTTCGGCGTCCCCCGCCCCCAGGTAGCGGCCGATGATCGCCTGGCCGGCGATGGCGATGGCGTCCAGGGCGAAGGACATCAGGGTCCACAGGGACAGGATGATCTGGTGGGCGGCCACGTCCACGTCGCCCATCCGGGCGGCGACCGCGGTGGCGATCAGCATGACCGCCCGCAGGGAAAGCGTACGGATCAGCAGCGGTACGCCCGCCTGGGCGCTGGCGCGTATCCCGGCGGCATCCGGGCGCAGGGACGCCCCGTGCCGCCGTGCGCCGCGTACGACGACGACGAGGTAGGCCGCCGCCATGCCGCACTGGGCGATGACGGTGCCCCAGGCGGAGCCGGCGATGCCGAGCCCGGCGCCATAGACGAGGAGCACGTTCAGGAGCCCATTGGCCGCGAAGCCGGCGATGGCGACGTACAGGGGGGTCCTGGTGTCCTGGAGACCCCGGAGCACGCCGGTGGCGGCGAGCACGATGAGCATCGCCGGGATGCCCAGGCTGGAGATGCGGAGATAGGTGGTGGCGTACGGCGCGGCGGTGCCGGAGGCGCCGAAGAGCTCCACCAGCCAAGGGGCCGCGGGCAGGGTGACGGCGATGACGGCCAGGCCGAGCAGGAGGGCCAGCCAGATGCCGTCCATGCCCTGGCGGATGGCCGAGGGCAGGTCGCCGGCGCCCACGCGGCGGGCGACGGCCGCGGTGGTGGCATAGGCGAGGAAGACGAACACACTGACGGCGGTGGACAGCAGGGCGGCGGCGATACCCAGACCGGCGAGCTGGGAGGTGCCGAGGTGCCCGATGATGGCGCTGTCGACCATCACGAAGAGCGGTTCGGCGACGAGCGCTCCGAAGGCCGGCACGGCGAGGGAGATGATCTCGCGGTCGTGCCGGCGTCGTTCGCTCGTGCGCCCGCTGGAGGGGCGCTCGGGGGCCTGGGTCATGGGGGCAATCTAATCTTCCACAGGTAAGAGATGCAAGGGTCCTTGGATCCTTACAACCGCTCCGGTGGGTGCTGGGGGTGTGCGCCGTTTGTTCTGATCTTGGTCCCGTGGGGAAAGTTTTTCTCCCCCACAGGCCGTGGATGGAAAAGCCGCAGGTCAGAGGGTGGGGGCTGGGGTCGCTATGAGTTTGTCCACACGGCTGTCCCCCGGTCCGTGCACAGGTTCTGCGGGGTTCTCCACAGCATCTGGGTCTTCACCCACAGGCCCTGTGGATAACCAGATTGGCTGACGGTGCCCGCGGGCCTACCGTGGTCCGGCGCTCGACGCGCCAGAAGCGGAGTGGAGCACCTCGCTTTGTCAGTGTCGTGCCGTAGAAAGAGTGGCACGGCGAGGTCCGCGGAGCGGACGGGAGGAGGTGGGCCGGTGAGCATTCCCGAGCCCTTGGACGACCCCTGGGCCGACACCGGTCCGGGTGATCGTCTGCCCGTCACCCGCCAGCGCGGCAGTGACAGCCGGGGCCGGGGCATGGCCCGCGACGAGCAGCACGAGCGCGGCAGCGACACCGGTCCCTGGGACAGCGGGGCGGGCGGCTTCGAGCGGGTGCCGCCGCAGGACCTCGACGCGGAGCAGTCGGTGCTCGGCGGCATGCTGCTCTCCAAGGACGCCATCGCGGACGTCGTGGAGATCATCAAGGGCCACGACTTCTACAAGCCGGCCCACGAGACCATCTACACCGCGATCCTCGACCTCTACGCCAAGGGCGAGCCCGCCGACCCGATCACCGTCGGCGCCGAGCTGACCAAGCGCGGGGAGATCAACCGGGTCGGCGGGGCGTCGTACCTGCACACCCTGGTCCAGTCGGTCCCCACCGCGGCGAACGCCTCGTACTACGCCGAGATCGTGCACGAGCGGGCGGTGCTGCGCCGCCTCGTCCAGGCCGGCACGAAGATCACGCAGATGGGATACGCCGCCGACGGCGACGTGGACGAGATCGTCAACTCGGCGCAGGCGGAGATCTACGCGGTCACCGAGCAGCGCACGAGCGAGGACTATCTGCCGCTCGGCGACATCATGGAGGGCGCGCTCGACGAGATCGAGGCGATCGGCTCGCGCAGCGGCGAGATGACCGGTGTGCCGACGGGCTTCACCGACTTCGACTCCCTGACGAACGGTCTGCACCCCGGCCAGATGATCGTCATCGCCGCCCGTCCCGCCATGGGCAAGTCGACGCTCGCGCTGGACTTCGCCCGTGCGTGCTCGATCAAAAACAACCTGCCGAGCGTCATCTTTTCCCTGGAGATGGGCCGCAACGAGATCGCCATGCGCCTGCTGTCGGCCGAGGCGCGGGTGGCGCTGCACCATATGCGCTCCGGCACGATGACCGACGAGGACTGGACGCGGCTCGCCCGCCGGATGCCGGACGTGTCGCAGGCCCCCCTCTACATCGACGACTCCCCCAACCTGTCGATGATGGAGATCCGCGCCAAGTGCCGCCGGCTCAAGCAGCGCAACAACCTCAAGCTGGTCGTCATCGACTACCTCCAGCTGATGCAGTCCGGCGGCTCCAAGCGGGCCGAGAGCCGGCAGCAGGAGGTCTCCGACATGTCACGAAACCTCAAGCTTCTGGCCAAGGAGCTGGAGCTTCCCGTGATCGCGCTCTCCCAGCTGAACCGTGGCCCCGAGCAGCGGACGGACAAGAAGCCGATGGTCTCGGACCTCCGTGAATCCGGCTCCATCGAGCAGGACGCGGACATGGTCATCCTGCTGCACCGCGAGGACGCCTACGAGAAGGAGTCGCCCCGCGCGGGCGAGGCGGACCTGATCGTCGCCAAGCACCGTAACGGCCCCACGGCCACCATCACGGTCGCCTTCCAGGGCCACTACTCGCGCTTCGTGGACATGGCGCAGACCTGATCCGGTGCCCCCTCGGGGGCGGCGGCGTGGGGGCGCGGGGGAATGTGGTCGACGGTGGTGCTGCCGGGCGGATAGACCTGGGGCATGACGTCATCATTCGAAGCCCTGCTTCCCAGTACCGAGCGTGCCCTGCTGCACCGGGTGGCCACCGCGCAGGCCGAGGGGCGGGCGCCGTCGCTGGTCGGGGGCGTGGCGCGGGACGGCCGGCTGGTGTGGGAGGGCGGGCGCAGCTGCGTCGAGGGTCATGTGCCCGATGCCCGGA
The DNA here is from genome assembly GCF_043079975.1 of Streptomyces sp. NPDC015131. Classification (NCBI taxonomy): domain Bacteria; kingdom Bacillati; phylum Actinomycetota; class Actinomycetes; order Kitasatosporales; family Streptomycetaceae; genus Streptomyces; species Streptomyces sp. NPDC015131. Next base: position 506,771 of record NZ_JBIBVB010000005.1, read on the forward strand.
CGCAGTACCGGATCGGTTCCATCACCAAGCCGTTCACGGCGGTTCTGGTGATGCGGCTGCGGGACGAGGGGCTGATCGACCTCGCCGATCCGCTGGAGAAGCACCTGCCCGGGACGGGCGTGGGGGAGGTGACGATCGCTCAGCTGCTCAGCCACAGTGCCGGGCTGGCCGCCGAGACGCCCGCGCCCTGGTGGGAGCGGACGCCGGGGACGCTCCGCCCGGAACTCGCCGATGTGCTGGGGGAGCGCCCGGTGGTGCACCCGGCCGGGCGGCGCTATCACTACTCCAACACGGGTTACACGCTGCTGGGTTCGCTGGTCGAGGCCGTGCGCGGGGTGAGCTGGGAGGAGGCGCTGACGGCGGAGATCCTGGTGCCCCTGGGGTTGGAGCGGACCAGCGTCCGGCCTGTTGCCCCGCACGCCGGTGGCTGGGCGGTGCACCCCTGGGCGGATGTGCTGCTGCCGGAACCGGCCGAGGACCTCGGGGTGATGGCACCGGCCGGGCAACTGTGGTCGACCGTCGAGGACTTGTGCCGCTTCGCCTGTTTCCTGGCCGAGGGGGACGACCGGGTCCTGAGCGCGGAGACCCTGCGGGAGATGCGTACGCCCCTGGCGCCCTTGGAGGCGGGGGACTGGGACGGCGGCTACGGTCTCGGTCTGCGGCTGGTGCGTGCGGGGGGACGGGTCCTGGTGGGCCACGGAGGCTCCCTGCCGGGCTTTGTCGCCGGGCTCTGGGTGTGCGTGGAGGACGGTGTGGCGGCGGTCGTGCTGGCCAACGCCACCTCGGGGCCGATGCCCAGCGGTGTTGCCGCCGACCTCATCCGGATCGTCGCCGAGGCCGAGCCCCGCATCCCGGAACCTTGGCGGCCCCTGCCCGCCATCGATCCACAGCTGCTGGAGCTGACCGGACCCTGGTACTGGGGCACCTACGCCTATGGGCTGCGGGTGGTCGCGGACGGCGGTGTCGAACTCAGCCCCCTGCGGGGAGAGGGCCGCGCCGCGCGATTCCGAGCGGAGAGCGACGGGACCTGGACCGGGCTGGACGACTACTACGCCGGCGAGACGCTCCGAGTGGTGCGGCGCACGGACGGCTCCGTGAGCCACCTCGACTGCGGGTCCTTCGCCTTCACGCGCGAGCCCTATGAGCCGGGGGACGCGGTGCCGGGCGGAGTCGACCCGGAGGGTTGGCGCGGCCTCTGAGGCGGCGATGTTTCACGTGAAACGGCGCGCGGAGCCCCGCGCGCCGTTTCCTCTTCTCCTGCTCTTCTCAGAGCGCCATCTTGAAGCCCACATGCGAGGCCTCGAACCCCAGCCGCTCGTAGAAGCGGCGAGCGTCCGTCCGGGAGGCGTCCGAGGTCAGCTGCACCAGCCGGCACTGCAGACGGCGGGATTCCTCGATGGCCCACTCGATGAGCTGGGTTCCCAGGCCGCTTCCGCGCTCGTCGGCGTGGACGCGGACGCCCTCGATGATCGACCGGGTGGCGCCCCGGCGGGACAGGCCCGGGATGATCGTGAGCTGGAGCGTGCCGACGACCCGTCCCTCCCGTACGGCGACCACGATGTGGTTGTGCGGATCGCTCGCCAGCCGCTCAAAGGCCGCGGTGTACGGGGTGAGGTCGTCGAGCGACTCGCGCTGCGCCCCCAGCGGGTCGTCGGCGAGCATCTGCACGATCGCGGGTATGTCGGCGTGGGTGGCGGGGCGGATCTCCAGGTCGGTCATGCGGGCAGGCTAACGCGCGGCCCGGCCACCGGGCCGGAGCCCCTCAGCCCACCGGGACGTTCAGCTCCTCCACGGCCCTGACCAGCGGGGCCAGCTCCGGGTTCCTCGCCGCCTCGTCGAGTGCCTCGCGCAGGGCGGTGTCATTGGTGGGCCGTGCCTGGGCGAGCAGGGTCAGGCCGGCCTCGGTCACATCGGTGTAGATGCCACGGCGGTCGGTGTCGCAGAGGTAGCGGGTCAGCAGGCCCCGGTCCTCCAGGCGGGAGACCAGACGGGTCGTGGCGCTCTGGCTGAGGACGACGGCGTCGGCGACCTGCTTCATCTGGAGGTGCCCGCCGGGCCCGTTGTGCTGCCTGCTGAGGACGTCGAGCAGCGAGAACTCGCGGACGCTGAGCCCGTGCTCGGCCTCCAGCCTGCGCTCGATATGCGCCTCGATCTTCCCGTGGAGCAGCGAGAGAGCGCACCAGCCCTGCGAGAGGGCGGTGAGGGCGGGGTCTGTGGCTGTCATGGGGTGGTCTCCTCCGTCCGGAGCGGCGTGTCACCAGGATAGACGACGCCTGCAATAGCCCGCGCTTGCATTTAGCCCGCGCTTGCAATTATTGTCGACGCTCGTAAGGCGCAGACGCAATCTTTGGAAGGTGGCATCCATGCCGCTCGCGCTCCTGGCCCTCGCTATCGGGGCCTTCGGTATCGGAACCACGGAATTCGTGATCATGGGGCTGCTCCCCCAGGTCGCGGCCGACTACCAGGTGTCCATCCCCACGGCGGGACACCTCGTCACGGGCTACGCCCTCGGCGTCGTCCTCGGCGCCCCGCTCATGACGGTCCTGGGCACCAAGGTGTCCCGCAAGCGGATGCTCATGCTGCTCATGGGCCTGTTCATCGCGGGCAACGTCCTCTCCGCCGTGGCGCCCACCTTCGGCCTCATGCTCACGGGCCGGGTCGTCGCCTCGCTCGCCCACGGCGCCTTCTTCGGCATCGGCTCGGTCGTCGCCGCCGACCTGGTCGCACCCGAGAAGAAGGCCGGCGCGATCGCCATGATGTTCACCGGCCTCACCGTGGCCAATGTCGTCGGCGTCCCGGCCGGCACCTTCATCGGCCAGACGGCCGGCTGGCGCGCGACCTTCGTCATCGTCGCCGCCCTCGGTGTGCTCGGCCTCCTGGGAGTGGCCAAGCTCGTCCCCGAGCAGCCCAAGCCCGAAGGGGTGCGCCTGCGCCATGAACTCGCCGCGTTCCGCAATGTGCAGGTCCTGCTGGCCATGGCCATGACCGTGCTCGGCTTCGGCGGTGTCTTTGCGGCGATCACGTACATCACGCCGATGATGACCGAGGCGGCCGGATTCGCCGAGTCCTCCGTCACCTGGCTGCTGGTCCTGTTCGGCCTCGGCATGGTGGGCGGCAACCTGATCGGCGGCAAGTTCGCCGACCGCAGGCTGATGCCCCTGCTGTACGTGTCGCTGGGCGCCCTCGCCCTCGTGCTGGCGCTGTTCACCCTCACCGCCCACCACCAGATCGCGGCCGCGGTCACCATCACGCTGATCGGCGCCCTGGGCTTCGCGACCGTCCCCCCGCTCCAGAAGCGCGTCCTGGACCAGGCGTCCGGCGCCCCCACGCTCGCCTCCGCGGTGAACATCGGGGCCTTCAACCTGGGCAACGCCCTCTCCGCCTGGCTCGGCGGTGTCGTCATCGCGGCGGGGCTCGGCATCACCGCCCCGAACTGGGTCGGCGCCGTCCTGGCCGCCTCCGCCCTGGCGCTGGCCATCCTGTCCAGCGCCCTGGAGCGCCGCGACACGCGCCGGGACAGCCGGATCGTCACCGGCGCCGCGCCCGAGCCGGCCGCAGTCCCCGCCGGCCACCACTGACCCCCGGGCCGCAGACCCCGAAGGCCCGGCGGCCCACTGCCTCCCACTCCGTACCACCCCTGTAGCAAGGAGCCACCCCTCATGAGCACCAGCACCCTCGCCGTCGCCCCGCTGACCACACAGGACGCGGAGGCCCTGATCGAGAACGCCCGGCACGCGGCGGAAGAGGCGGGAGTCGCCGTGGCGGTCACCGTCCTCGACGCCGGCGGCCACCTGCTCGCCTTCCGCCGCGACGACCGCGCCGTCCTGATCGCCGGCGAGACGAGCACCCGCAAGGCGTTCACCGCTCTTCAGCTCGACGCGCCCACCGCCGACCTGGTCGACGCCGTGCAGCCCGGAGGTCCCTTCCACACGCTGCCCACGGCCCTCGACCGGCCGCTCCTCTTCATCGCGGGCGGGGTGCCCGTCCACCGCGACGGCCCGCTGATCGGCGCGATCGGCGTGGGCGGCGGCGCCCCGGAGCAGGACCACCAGTTCGCCACCGCGGCGGTGGAGGCTCTCAGCCGGCGCATCGAGTCCTAGGGGTCAGGCTCGTCAGGGCCCCGCATCCCCAGTGTTTCGCCACGACCGTCCCCCTGGCGCGGGTCTTCCGGCCAGGGGGACAGGTCTGTTCAGAGCCGGGCAGGAGGGCAGCCGGGCAGTCGCCCAGCCGCGCGTCAGCGCAAGCCGCGCAATGTTTCACGTGAAACACGACGCTCCTCGCCAGAGAAGGTGAAGATCACGAACCGACTCTGTGCAGAGTTCGAGGGGGAACTGGACGCGTATGTCACATCCAGTGATTCCATGTCCGACGCGGCGATCCTCGCGACGACCCCCGGTAGCGGTGGTGATCAACGCGGACCATCATCTGTCCGGACGTGCCCAGGCGCTGACAGGGGAGGCATACTCCGCGGAGCCCATGAACGGGTACTCGTGCGCGGTGAGTTCAGGGACACGGCAGGTATCGCAGCCTAACGAAATTCGAGGTCGAAATCCGGGCTTTCCCCTCACACTCCGACGGGCCGGAATCTGCTGCCATGCTGCGACCACGACCATCACGGTTTCGGCCACGGGCAGGCGCACTCCCCCCGGACCCCCAGCTGGGCCGAGGGCTACTGTGGGCGGCGGGCAGCGTGTACGAGGCAGAGCGGCGAATTGACGCGACTTCCGGGCAGGCGGAAGTGCACAGACCGACCGAAAGATGTTCGAGGCGAGGCACTCTATGGACGCTCCGACCACCACGTCGGCCGACAACGGCACTTCCGAGGACAACGGCGGAGGCGGTGGCTGGTTCACTCCGCGCAAGCCGGTGACTTCCCGGCCCGCTGAATCCCCCCATGCCCATCAGGCCGAGAACGCCCCCCAGCCCCAGGCGGCCGAAGGGGCCGGGTCAGCCCACGGCGGCGACCCCGCGACCGAGCCCGTCCACGCCGGGGCGGTCCGCCCGGGCGCATCGGCCGGTGACCAGGAGTGGATAGCCGGCCAGGAGCGGATAGCCGGCCGGCGGCGCCCGCTCACCTCGATACGCATGGTCGGCGCCGCAGCGGCTCGGACCGCCGAAGCCCCGGCACGACCCGTGCATGAACGCCCCACCGAGCCGACGGCGACTCCGGCGCCCGGGCACGCCCCCGCCGACGCCCCGGGCTCGCCCGCGCAGCCGGAGCCCCCGCGCGCTCGGTACGACGAGCCGAAGGGCCACACCGGCCCCGTACGCCGGCCGGACAGCGGTATGAGCGGACCGCTCGGCGGCCGTCCCGCGACCGTCGCACCGGGCCTCCCCCGGCGGCCCCTGCCGGACGAGGCACCCGGCGCCCGGGCGCCCCGCGGTGCGGCTCCCCACGACCCGGCGCCCGAGACCGTCGCGTCAGCCGTACAAGCCGAACCAGCCGTACAAGCCGAACCAGCCGTACGAGCCCAATCAGCCTCACAAGCCGAACCGGCCGTACCGGCCGCGTCGCCCGGTGCGGCCGAGACCCCCTTCGACGCCCGATGGCCCGACGCCGGATCGCTGGACGCCGCTCCGTCCGACGCCGGACCGCTGGACGCCGACCCGTCCGACGCCGACCCGTCCGAGGCCGGATCGCCCGACACCGGATCGCCCGACGCGGTGCGGGTCCGGCGGACGCTCGCCGAAGTGGCGCCCATGGCGGACAAGGTCACCTCGTACTTCTACGCCCTGCTCTTCACCCGTACCCCCGAGCTGCGGGCCCTCTTCCCTGCCGCCATGGAGGCCCAGCGCGACCGGCTGCTGCGGGCGCTGCTCACCGCCGCCGAGCACATGGACAACCCGGAGGTGCTGACCGACTACCTCCAGCACCTCGGGCGCGGCCACCGCAAGTACGGCACCGACGCCTCCCACTACCCGGCCGTCGGCGAGGCGCTCATCGGCGCGCTGAGCAAGTACGCGACGACGACCTGGGACGAGGAGACGGAGGCCGCCTGGGTCCGGACGTACACCCAGATCTCCCAGATCATGATCGACGCCGCCGCCGAGAACGAGCGCCACGCCCCCGCCTGGTGGCAGGCCGAGGTGGTCTCGCACGACCTGCGGACGCCCGACATCGCGGTGATCACGGTCCGCCCCGACCAGCCGTACCCCTTCCTGGCCGGCCAGTACACGAGCCTGGAGACCCCCTGGTGGCCGCGCATCTGGCGGCACTACTCCTTCGCCTCCGCGCCGCGCCCGGACGGGCTGCTGTCCTTCCACGTCAAGGCCGTTCCGGCCGGCTGGGTGTCCAACGCCCTGGTGCACCACGCCCGCCCCGGCGACGTGCTGCGGCTGGGGCCGCCGGCCGGTTCGATGACCGTCGACCACTCGACCGACAACGGTCTGCTCTGCGTGGGCGGCGGCACCGGGATCGCGCCCATCAAGGCGCTGGTCGAGGACGTCGCCGAGCGCGGCGCTCGGCGGCCGGTCGAGGTGTTCTATGGGGCGCGCACCGATCACGACCTGTACGACATCGACACCATGCTGCGGCTCCAGCAGTCGCACCCGTGGCTGGAGGTCCGCGCCATCATCGACGGCAAGACCCAGCTGCCGGACGTGGTGCGCGAGTACGGGCCGTGGAACGAGTACGACGCGTACCTCTCGGGTCCGGTCGGCATGATCCGCAGCGGTGTCGACGCGCTCAGGGGCGTCGGGGTGCCCTACGAGCGGATTCGGCACGACTCGCTCGAAGAGCTGGTGGCGGCGGCCGACTGAGCGGGAGGGCCCGGGCGCCGCGGCGGCCGACCGAGGGGCCAGCTGACGGGGCCGGCTGACGGGGCCGGCCGGCGCGCCGAGCGGTGGTCAGCCCAGGTCGGGCGCGTGCATCGCCCGTACGCCCTCGATGTTGCCGTCCAGGTAGTGGCGCAGCGACAGCGGTACGAGGTGGACGGCGGCGATCCCGACCCGGCTGAAGGGCACCCGGACGATCTCGTACTCGCCGACCGGCTCGTCCACCTCCGGCCCGTGCCGCAGGGAGGGGTCCATGGACTCCAGCCGGCAGACGAAGAAGTGCTGCACCTTCACGCCGGACACCCCGCCGTCCACGATGTGCTCGACCGTGTCCACGAAGCAGGGCACCACGTCCTTGATCTTGGCGCCCAGCTCCTCGTGGACCTCCCGGTGCAGCGCGTCGACGACGGTCGCGTCATCGGGCTCCACCCCGCCGCCCGGTGTGACCCAGTACGGATCGACGCCGGGCTTGGTGCGCTTGATCAGGACGAGGTCGTCGCCGTCGAGCAGGATGGCGCGTGCGGTGCGCTTGACCACGGGACGTTCGGTCATGGCTTGAAAATGGCCCGGGAAGCCCCTCCTGAAACCCTCCGGGCCGCTCCCCCCACCACCGGTCACCAGCCGGTCGCGGCGCGGAGCAGCGACTCGTGGGCCCGCGCGATGTGGGGCAGGGCGAGCGTGCCGGTCCGGACGACCATGAAGTAGGTGCGCAGCGGCGGCACCGGCGGGTCGAGCAGGGCCACCAGCCGGCCGGCCGCCAGGTCGTCCTCGCACAGGTAGCGGGGCAGCACGGCGAGCCCGGCGCCCGAGGCCGCGGACTCCCGTACGGCGCGGAGGTCGGGCGCGACGACGGTGGCGGCGGCGGCCGGTTTCGACTCGAAGACCGCCGCCCAGTAGCGCGCGACGAACGGCAGCGACTCGTGGACCTCGACCACCGGCAGCTGCTCCAGGACGACGGCGCCCTTGCGTAACAGGACCCCGGACCCCAGCCGGGCCGCCCAGCGCGGGGACGCCACCAGGACGTGCTCCTCGTCGCAGAGGGGGGTGGCGGTGAGGAGGCCGCCGCGGGGGCGGGCGGTGGCGATCGCGAGGTCGTGGTGGCCCGCGGCCAGCCCGTCGAGGACCTCCTCGGCGGCCGGGACGAGCGAGGCGCGCAGGGCGAGGCCCTGGGAGACCAGGGGCGTGAGGGCGGGCAGCGCGCGGACGGAGGTGAACTCGGGCGGCCCGGCCAGATGCAGGGTGCGCACCCCGGACTCGGCGTCGAGGCCGGTCTCGGCGATCTCCACCAGGGCGTCGAGGTGCGGGGCCGCGCGCTGGGCCAGCTCGTCGCCGATGGTGGTGGGGGTGACGCCACGGGCCTGGCGCAGGAACAGCGGGCGGCCGAGCTGCCGTTCCAGCGTGCGGATCTGGCTGGTCACGGCCGGCTGGGAGAGGCCCAGCAGAGCGGCGGCCCGGGTGAAGGAGCCGGCTCGGTGCACCGTGACGAACGTACGCAGCAGGGCCAGGTCCATGCGTCACCCCCTCTCGCCCCTCGGCCGTGCCGGGCTGACGGCGCCCCGGGGCCGACCGTCCAACTATAAATAAGTCGATAGGTCCCTGTCGCCAGGGTGATTGGACACTGACACAGAGTCAACTAGCCTTGTACACGCGGTCATCCGCACCGGGGGAGCGGCCGGTCCGAGCCATGAGGGGGGAGGCTCGGACCGTCCGTTCCCGCCGTACGGTTCCGTTCTCGCCGTACGGTTCGCCTCGCCGAGTACGGTCCGTTCTCGCCGTACGGGCTCCGCTCACCGTGCCTCGTCGAGCGCGCGCAGCACGTCCGCCACCAGGTCCTCGGGGTCCTCGGCCCCGACGGAGAAGCGGATGAAGCCCTCGGGCACCGCGTCCCCGCCCCACCGCCCGCGCCGCTCGGCCGTGGACCGCACCCCGCCGAAGCTGGTCGCGTCGTCCACCAGGCGCAGCGCGCCCAGGAAGCGTTCCGCCCGCTCCCGGTCGGGCAGCACGAAGGAGACGACCGACCCGAAGCGCCGCATCTGCCGGGCCGCCACCTCGTGCGACGGGTCGTCCGGCAGCCCGGGATGGCGTACGCCGGTGATGTCGTCGCGCGCCGCGAGCGCCTCGGCGAGCACCAGCGCGGTCGCGCACTGCCGGTCGACGCGCAACGCGAGCGTGGCCAGCGACCGGTGGGCGAGCCAGGCCTCCATCGGCCCCGGGATCGCTCCGGCGATCTTCCGCCAGCGCCGTACGGAGGCGGCGAGTGCGGCGTCGCGGGAGGTGACATGGCCGAGCAGGATGTCACCGTGCCCGGTCAGGCCCTTGGTGTCGCTGGCGACGGAGAAGTCGGCGCCCAGTTCCAGCGGGCGCTGGCCGAGCGGGGTGGCGAGCGTGTTGTCCATCGCGACGAGCGCCCCGGTGGCGTGCGCGGCGGCCACCAGGCGCCGGACGTCGCAGACGTCCAGGCCGGGGTTGGACGGGGTCTCGATCCACAGCAGCCGCGCGCCCTCCAGCACCGAGAGCTGCGCGTCCCCGCCGGTCGGGGCGGTGCGGACCTCGATCCCGTACGCCTCCAGCTGCTCGCGGACCAGTGCCAGCGCCTGGTAGCCGTCGGAGGGCAGCACGACCGCGTCGCCGGTGCGCAGTTGGGAGAAGAGGACGGCCGAGACGGCGGCCATGCCGGAGGCGAAGACGACCGTCTCCGCCTCGGTACCACCGGGGCCAGGAGCCTCCAGTTCGCCGATGGCCCGTTCCAGGTGGGTCCAGGTCGGGTTCTCGTCGCGGCCGTAGGTGTACGGGCCGGTCGGCTCGCCGGGCAGGTGGTAGTGCGCGGCGAACACGGGGCCGGGCAGGGCGGGCGCGTACGGCTCGGGCTCGGGCAGTCCCGCCCGTACCGCCCGGGTGCCGTCGCCGCGCGTCACGCGTCCCTCCCGTCGGGGAGAACGACGTTCATGGCCCAGGAGACAATGGAGATGATCAAGCCGCCGAGCACGGCGGTCCAGAAGCCCTCGACGTGGAAGCTGAGGTCCAGCACGTCGGCCAGCCACGACGTCAGCAGCAGCATCAACGCGTTGACGACCAGCGTGAACAGGCCGAGCGTGAGGATGAACAGCGGCAGGGTGAGCAGCTTCACGACCGGCTTGACGAGGAAGTTGACCACACCGAGGACCAGGGCCACCAGGATCAGGGTCAGGGCCTGCTTGCCGGTGCTGTCACCGGTGAGGGTGATCCCGGACACCAGCCAGATCGCCACTGCCAGGGCGGCCGCGTTCGCGATCGTCTTGACTACAAAATTCATCATGTGTCTGATCGTGGCAGACGTGATCGGACCGAGTGCAGGGGCGGACGGACGATGAAGGCATTCCGGCTGGACGAACTGGAGGCGGAGCGCGTCGCCAACGACGGGGCGTACCTCCAGTTCCTGCGCGAGCGGAACATGTCGGTGGGCCTGTACGCGCTCGATGCCGGCCGGCTCGATCCGCAGCAGCCGCACAAGGAGGACGAGGTCTACTTCGTGGTGAGCGGGCGCGCCGCGATCACGGTGGGCACGGAGACGACCCAGGTGGGGCGGGGCAGCGTGGTGTACGTGCCGGCCGGGGTGCCGCACAAGTTCCACCATGTCACCGAGGACCTGCGGGTGATGGTGGTCTTCTCCCCTCCCGAGGGCTGACCGGCCCGCCGGTCCCGCCCGCCGGTCCCGCCCGCCGGTCCCGCCCGCCGGTCCCGCCCGCCGGTCCGCCCGCTGGTTCCGGGCCATCCCGGGCGGTCCCGGGCGGTCCCTAGGGGACGGATCAGGGGAGAGCGGGGGGTCCGGGCGGCCCGCCATGGGCTCCCCTGCGCCTAGCATCGACGGTGAGCAAGGGCAGTCGGTGTCATGAGAGCAGTGTCACGAGACGAGGTAGGACGATGGCGGCGGTTCGGAACATTCTCGCGGGCATGCCCTGGTGGGTGAAGTGGGTCGCCATACCGGTCGTCGTGCTGGTGGTCTTCGGCAGCCTGATCGGTACGGTGCTCAGCCTGCTGATCGGCCTGCTGTTCAAGGTGCTGCTGTTCGCCGTGCTCGTCGGCGGACTCATCTACGTCGTACGGAAGTTCATGTCGTCCTCGTCGTCACGCGGCGACTGGTGACCCCCGGCCCCACCGGCCACGCGCGCGGGCATTAGCCCGCCAGGGGGAACCCCCCGGGCGAAACCTCACCCCGGCCGGAGCCTGCCATTAGAGTGGCGAGTCTCCGCTGCCCTTGGAATCCAGGGGTTTCCCAACGCCCTGCCAGCGGTTCGTACGGCTGCACTGGGCGAAACGCCTGGGGGTGACCATGGCCACGGCACCGCACTCCGCCGGCCCTCCCCGTAGTGCCGGCTTTCCCGCCCCCGTCTCCGCCCCCGTCTCCGCGTCCGTCCCCGCCCCCGCGTCTCCCGCCGGTCCCCGGCCGACCCTGATCGGGTCCGTACAGCGGGCGTTGCGCCTGCTGGAGGCGGTGGGGTCGCACGCCGACGGCGCGCCCGCCAAGCAACTGGCCCGGGAGGCGGGGCTGCCGCTGCCGACCGCGTACCACCTGCTGCGCACCCTCACCCACGAGGGCTATCTGCGCCGGGAGGGCGGGGTGTTCGTCCTCGGTGACGCGGTGGAGCGGCTGGTGCGCGGCGGAGCACTGCAGAATCGTCGCAGCAAGATCGAGAGCTCGCTGGCGCACTGGCGCGACACCCTCGGTGTGCCGGTGTACTTCGCCGTCTACCGCGACGGGGAGATCGAGATCGTCTCCGTGTCCGACACGCCCGGGGCACCCGCCGTCGACGAGTGGGCCGACTTCCGTGCGACGGGCCATGCCCACGCCATCGGCCAGTGCCTGCTGAGCCAGCTCGACGAGCCCGCCCGCCAGGACCACCTGGACCGCCATCCGGTGCGGCCGATCACGCCGTACACCGTCCGTGACGAGGGGGCGCTGCTCGGCCGGCTCAGCAGGCTCAGGGGCGCCGACCAGGTGCGACCTGTGGTGGAGCGGCAGGAATACGCGCTCGGCACGGTCTGCGCGGCCATCCCCCTCTCGGCGGGTTCCGCCGCCGCGACCTTGGCCATTTCCGTGCCCTCCTGCCAGGAGCACCGGTTGCTGCCCACGGTGGACCGGCTGCGCCGGGAGGTGGGGAACCTCGTCAACTCGGTTGCGTTGTCTATCAGTATCTGAAAAATCACTCCTTGTGATCCTGTAGTGCGTACAGGACGATTGCGTCAAGAGGCCGGCACGGATCATTACCGGCCGATTTACCCGCCGCTTTTCTCACCGATCTTCATCAGCCGTTGTTCACCACTGCTTTCAGCCATTGCGGGGTACAGATGCGCGAGTCGGTTCAAGCCGAGGTCCTGATGAGCTTCGTCGTCTCGGAGGAGCTCTCCTTCCGGATTCCGGTCGAGCTGGGGTACGAGACGAGAGATCCGTTCGCCGTCCGGATGACGTTTCACCTGCCGGGTGACGCGCCGGTGACCTGGGCCTTCGGCAGGGAGTTGCTGCTCGACGGCATCAACGGGCCCTCCGGCGACGGCGATGTGCACATCGCGCCCACCGGCCCCGAGGACCTCGCCGACGTCAGCATCCGGCTCCAGGTCGGGGCCGACCGGGCGCTGTTCCGGTCGAGCGCGCCGCCCCTCGTGGCCTTCCTCGACCGTACGGACAAGCTGGTGCCGCTGGGGCAGGAGCGGGCGCTCGGTGACTTCGAGGACTACCTGGAGGAGGCCCTGGGCCGGATCCTCGCCGAGGAGAACGCCGGCTGAGACGGGTGCGCGGTGGACGGCGCCGGGCACGTGGCGGGTGGCGGGCGCGTGACGGGTGCCGGGCGCGTGACGGGTGCCCGGCGCGTGACGGGTGGCGGGCCGGGTCCTTCGGGCGGCCGGTTCTCCTCGTACCGCGGGCTACTTCTTGCGCCGCCGGCCCCTGCCGCCGCGTACCGGAGCCGGTGCCGCCCGGTCCGGCCGGTCGGCCGAGACCACCAGGGCGGCCAGCGCGGTGGTGACCGGCACCGAGGCCACGAGGCCGATCGACCCCACGAGGGTCCGTACGATCTCCTCCGCGACCAGCTCGCTGTTGGCGACCGTCCCCACACTGCTCTGCGCGATCGAGAAGAGCAGCAGCAGGGGCAGCGCCGCGCCCGCGTAGGCGAGGACGAGGGTGTTCACCACCGAGGCGATGTGGTCGCGGCCGATCCGGATACCGGCGCGGTACAGGGCGCGCGGCCCCATGGTGGGGTCCGCCTGGCGCAGCTCCCACACCGCCGAGGTCTGCGTCACCGTCACGTCGTCCAGGACACCGAGCGAACCGATGATGACCCCGGCCAGCAGCAGGCCGGACATGTCGATGTTCGGGTACAGGCCGTGGATGAGGCCCGTGTTGTCGTCGGTGTTGCCGGTGAGTGAGGCCCAGTCGATGAACAGCGAGCCGAGCAGCCCGATCAGCAGCAGCGAGATCAGCGTCCCGAGCACGGCCACCGAGGTGCGCGCCGTCAGGCCGTGACAGCTGTAGAGCGCGATCAGCATGATGGCGCTCGATCCGACCACCGCCACCAGCAGCGGGTTCGAGCCCTGGAGGATGGCGGGCAGGATGAACAGCGTCAGGACGGCGAAGCTCACCGTGAGCGCCACCAGGGCCATCACCCCGCGCATCCGTCCCACGGCCACCACCGCCAGCGCGAAGATGCCCGCGAGCAGCAGCATCGGCACCTTGCGGTTCACATCGGTGACCGAGTACTGGAGGTCGCGGGGGGCGTCGGGCGCGTAGGCCACCACCACTCCTTGGCCCTCCTCCAGCTGGCGGGGGGCGTCGGGCTGGACGACCTCGACGAAGGTGCGGCCCTTGTCCTTGCCGGTGGTGACCTCCACCGTGGCCTTGGCGCACTGCCCCTGCTGGGCGTTGACCGCCTCGCGCCCCTCGGGGGTGGTCGTGTCGCCGGTCGGCGGGACCTGCGCGGCGTTGACGTCCTTGCAGTCGACCCGGTCGACCCGGACCACCGTGCCCTGCTCGGTCTGCCGGTCGAAGCCGACCCCGGTGCGCTCGTGGGCCGGTGCGCCACCGGGCCAGAGGACGGCGAGCCCCACCAGGACGGCCGTGGCGAAGGGGATCAGGACCGCGGCGATGACCTTGCGCAGGTGCCGGGAGACCGGCGCGGCGGGGCCATGACTGTGGACGTGCGCATGGGCATGGTTCGGCGTATGACCATGTGCCTGTCCGGTCGGCTCGGGGGGCTGCTGCGAAGAAGTCACCGACCGATCATCGCAAGAACGGCAGGGGCCCTCTGTTCAGCGTGGCCGGGAGGGCGCTAGCGTGGTGGCACATTTGTACACGCGGGAGCTCGGAGCACCGGGCTGAGAGGGCGCTGACATCCGTACGAGGGGTACGGAGACCGCTGCGTCGACCGCCGAACCTGTTACCGGGTAATGCCGGCGTAGGGAGTAGGTCACGATGACCGTTCAGGACGCACGCACGCCTGCCTCGAACCAGAACGACGAGGCCGGGAAGTCCATCGGATGGCATAAGGGGTACGTCGAGGGCTCGCGCCCCGACCTCCGGGTGCCGGTCCGCAAGGTGCACCTCACCAACGGCAAGGACGTGACGCTGTACGACACGTCCGGGCCGTACACCGACCCGAACGTCGAGACCGACGTCCGCCGTGGTCTGCCCCCGCTCCGGGAGAACTGGATCATCGGGCGGGGGGACACGGAGGAGTACGCGGGCCGTCCGGTCCGCCCCGAGGACGACGGGATCAAGCACACCTCGCCGCGCGGCGGGCTGCGCAACCTCGACGCCGTGTTCCCCGGCCGCCCGCGCCAGCCGCGCCGGGGCCGGGACGGCCAGGCGGTGACGCAGCTCGCCTACGCCCGCCGGGGCGAGGTCACACCGGAGATGGAGTACGTCGCGCTCCGCGAGAACGTCTCCCCCGAGGTGGTGCGCGAGGAGATCGCGGCCGGCCGCGCGGTCCTGCCGGCGAACGTCAACCACCCGGAGATCGAGCCGATGATCATCGGCAAGCGGTTCCTGGTGAAGGTCAACGCCAACATCGGCAACTCGGCGGTCACCTCCTCGATCGAGGAGGAGGTGGAGAAGATGACCTGGGCGACCCGCTGGGGTGCCGACACGGTCATGGACCTCTCCACCGGCCGCAACATCCACACCACCCGTGAATGGGTGCTGCGCAACTCCCCCGTGCCGATCGGCACCGTGCCGCTGTACCAGGCCCTGGAGAAGGTCGACGGCAAGGCCGAGGAGCTGACCTGGGACATCTACAAGGACACGGTCATCGAGCAGGCCGAGCAGGGCGTGGACTACATGACCGTCCACGCCGGTGTGCTGCTGCGGTATGTGCCGCTGACCGCCCGCCGCAAGACCGGCATCGTCTCCCGGGGCGGCTCGATCATGGCCGCGTGGTGCCTGGCGCACCACAAGGAGTCGTTCCTCTACGAGAACTTCGATGAGCTGTGCGAGATCCTCGCCGCGTACGACGTGACGTACTCGCTCGGCGACGGGCTGCGGCCCGGTTCGATCGCGGACGCCAACGACGAGGCGCAGTTCGCCGAGCTGCGGACGCTCGGTGAGCTGAACCAGATCGCCAAGCGGCACCACGTCCAGACCATGATCGAGGGCCCGGGGCACGTCCCCATGCACAAGATCAAGGAGAACATCGACCTCCAGCAGGAGATCTGCGAGGAGGCGCCGTTCTACACGCTCGGCCCGCTGACCACCGATGTGGCCCCGGCCTACGACCACATCACCTCGGGCATCGGCGCGGCCATGATCGCCTGGTGGGGCACCGCGATGCTCTGCTACGTCACGCCCAAGGAACACCTGGGTCTGCCGAACCGGGACGATGTGAAGACCGGCGTCATCACGTACAAGATCGCCGCGCACGCCGCGGACCTGGCGAAGGGGCACCCGGGCGCACAGGAGTGGGACGACGCCCTGTCGGACGCCCGGTTCGAGTTCCGCTGGGAGGACCAGTTCAACCTGGCGCTGGACCCGGACACGGCGCGGGAGTTCCACGACGAGACGCTTCCGGCGGAGCCCGCCAAGACGGCGCACTTCTGCTCGATGTGCGGCCCGAAGTTCTGCTCGATGAAGATCTCGCAGGACATCCGGCGGGAGCACGGGGGCGACCTCAAGGAGCAGGAGATCGAGGCCGGGATGGCGGAGAAGTCCGCGGAGTTCGCCGCGGCCGGCAACCGGGTCTATCTGCCGATGGCGGACTGAACCACATCCGTCCGCGAGGGCTGTTTCACGTGAAACATGCGTTCGTTCCACGTGAAACAGCCCGGACCGCGCGGCGGGACCCCGCGGGCGAGTCGGCTGGGATCTCGTGGGCGAGCCGGCCGGGATCCCGTGGGCGGGCCGGCCGGCAGGGGGCCCGCAGCTGCGGGCCCTAGTCCGGTTGGGGTTCGGGGTCCGGCCGGTGCTCGGGGCCGCCGAAGTCCGGGCTGGTGAAGTCCGGACTGGTGAACGCCGGGCGGGGCCGTGCCTCGCCCTCGCTGGGGCTGGAGAACTCCGGGCCGCTGTAGCCCACCTTCGGGAGCCGGCCGAAGTGGCGCGGCGGGGCCGCCGGATGGGGGTCCGCTTCCGGGTCCGCCAGGGCCTCGCGCAGGAACGGCAGGATGCCCCGCTCCAGCAGGGCGTGCCGCCATGCCTCCCGCGCCCGGGCCACTTCGTCGGGCAGGTCACCGCCCGGCTCCTGGGCCGGGACCTGGGTGGCACTGTTGCGGCGGGCCGCGATCAGCAGCCCGATCGCGGCGGCCAGGATGCTCGCCGCCGTCACGGCCCCGAAGAACCAGCCGGCCGCCAGCAGCGAGTCCGCGAACGCGGGGGGCGGGTCCAGCGCCTTCAGCACGTATCCGACGAGCAGGAAGATGACCGCCGCCGTGCCCGCGAGCACCGGTGCCAGGACGGTGACGACCACACCGGCGCCGGCTCCCGGACCGCCCACCTCGTCGGGTGGGCCGAGCACGGAGTCGATGACCCCCACGGGTCTGCGGGCGTCGGCGCGCACGGTGACGAAGTGGTCGTACTCCGCGGCGGCCGCCGCGGCGATCAGCGCTGTCGCGTTGAGGGCCATGGTGCGCAGTTGCTCGGTGTTGAGCCGCTGCCCGATCCCGGCGAGATCCGGACGGTCGTGCGCGGTGCGCAGCGCCTCGTCGAGGATGCGCTCGTACTCGGCGCGGTCCTCGGTCAGCAGGTGCGGAGCGCTTTTCATGTGCATCCCCCGATGCTCCGTGGGGCCCTGTCTACCCGTGTGGAACGGGCAGTCGGGCAGAAACGGAGGAGAGCCTGCTACGGAAGTACCGATGGTAGAGGTGCCGCGGCAAGGGGTGACAGAGGATTTCCGGAAATCGACGTGCCCGACTGCGCTGCGTCACGCTCTAGTCGGGCAGCGGGAGCTGGACGACCAGCAGCTTTCCGGCCATGGTCACTCCGCCGTCCATCGCGATGGCCAGCCCGTCCGCGTAGACGTGAGGACCCTCCACCGAGGGGCCGCCGCCGTCCTCGCCGTCCTCGGAGCCGACTTCGCCCAGGAGGTAGGGGATCGGGCTGTGGCCGTGGACGATGCGCTCACCGCCGTAGGCCGCGAGCAGCTCCCGGACCGCCGTGGAGCCGCCGTCGTCCCGGAAGGCGAACCGCTTGGTCAGCTTCCGGAACAGGTCCCAGCACTCGTCGGCGTCGTTGCGGGTGAGGATCTCGTGGACCGTGTCGTTGACGTCCTCGACGGTGGAGCCGTAGTCCAGGTAGGCGGTGGTGTCGGAGTGCACCAGGAGGTGGCCGTCCTCCTCCACCACGGCGTCGAGCCGGGACATCCACTGGAGGTGGACGTCCTGGAGGCGGTCCATGTCGCTCTTCTGACCGCCGTTGAGCAGCCAGGCAGCCTGGAAGGTGGCCGTCCCCGCGCCGGAGTTGACCGGGGTGTCCGCGAACCGCTTGGCCCCGATGAGCAGCAGTTCGTGATTGCCCATCAGCGCCTTGCAGTAGCCGCCGGCGGCGGCGGCCTCGGCGGACAGCCGCATGACCAGGTCGATGACGCCGATCCCGTCGGGGCCCCGGTCGGTGAAGTCGCCGAGGAACCACAGCCGGGCGTTGCCGGCGGCCCAGTGACCCTCGGAGTCGATCAGCCCCTGCTGGTGCAGGGCGGCGAGCAGTTCGTCCAGGTAGCCATGGACATCGCCCACCACGTACAGCGGGCCGGGGCCGCCCTCGGCGGCGGGAGCGGCGGCCGGCACCTGCTCGGGGGCGCTCTGCTCGGGGTCGACGGTCACCTGGACGGTGTCCCCGCGGTTGATCACCGGCAGGTCGCGCTCGGTCGGCGTGTAGCCCTCCGGCAGCTCGCCCTCGGGGAACGCGTTCCCCGGGTGGGCGGCGTGCACGGAATGACTCTGCACGGGCACCTGGGCGTACGGCGGTACGCGGAAGTCGCGCAACGTCGCCGTCCGCACCACGGGTCCTTGACCGGCCCCCTGAGTCATCGACCCCTCCACCACCGTCGCGACGCCCTACACCTGGCGGACCGGCCTGGTCGGGGCGGTCCGCGGTGTCGTCCGCCCATCATAGGAATGAGCGTTGTGCTCTGTGACGCACCAGGGGTGGTGAATCCGGGTGCTCCCCGGGTTCACCGGCCGATTGGCCCCCAATTGGGGAATTTTGCCCGTGGGCTTGACCGGAGGCGGTACCGGTCGCCCCCGGCGTCACACCCCGGTCACTGCTGTGACGGGGACCGGGGCGGGCTGACGGTCGTCCGCGGGGGCCGCCGCTGCGAGGACGTCCGGACGATCAGCTCGGTCGGTATCACCTGCTCGACGGGCCGGTCGGCGTCGATGCCCTCGATCGCGTCGATCAGGAGCTGGACGACCGCGGTGCCGATCCGGCGCGGCTTGAGGGAGAGGGTGGTGATGGGCGGTTCCGTGGCGGCGTACACGGTCGACTCGCTGCAGCACACCAGCAGCAGGTCGTCGGGTACGCGCAGGCCGTAGCGGCGGGCCGCCGCCAGTAGGTCGGTCCCGTTGGGGTCGAACAGCCCGTAGACCGCGTCG
This sequence comes from Streptomyces sp. NPDC015131, assembly GCF_043079975.1. Lineage (NCBI taxonomy): Bacteria > Bacillati > Actinomycetota > Actinomycetes > Kitasatosporales > Streptomycetaceae > Streptomyces > Streptomyces sp. NPDC015131. The sequence continues at coordinate 525,587 of NZ_JBIBVB010000005.1, forward strand.
GGGCGGTCCGGGCGGGCCAGTAACCGGTCGGCGGCGACGGCCCCGGCACAGGGGTCGTGGGCGGGGTACGCCTCGTAGACCGGGTCCTGCCCGACGCGCTCGCACCAGTTGAGGTACGCGGTGGTGGACAGGCGGGTGTAGGTGTCGGTGGTGGTGCCGGTGAGCAGGCCGATCCGGCGGGCGCCGGCGTCGGCGAGGTGGTCGAGCAGATCGAGGACGGCGGCCTCGTGGTCGTTGTCCACCCAGGCGGTGACCGGGAGGGTGCCGGCCGGGCGGCCGTCCGAGACGACGGGCAGGCCCTGCCGGACCAGCTCGGTGACCACCGGGTCGTGGTCGGAGGGGTCGATGACGACGGTGCCGTCGAGGGCGACGTTCGACCAGACGTCATGGCGGGAGGTGGCGGGCAGGATGACCAGGGCGTAGCCGCGGGCGAGCGCGGCGGAGGTGGCGGCCCTGGCCATCTCGGCGAAGTACGCGAACTCGGTGAAGGTGAAAGGTTCATCCCCGTAGGTCGTCACGGTCAGGCCGATGAGGCCGGACTTGCCGGTACGGAGCGTGCGGGCCGCGGCCGACGGGCGATAGCCCAGCCGGTCGGCGACCTCGCGGACATGGCGGCGGGTGGCGTCCGGGAGCCGGCCCTTGCCGTTGAGCGCGTCGGAGACAGTCGTGATGGAGACCCCGGCTGCGGCGGCCACATCCCGGATGCCCGCGCGCCCTTGCCGGCTTCCCCGGGTCTGTGCCCGGCTCACCTGGTGCTTCCCTGCTGCTGTCATGGCGAGCCGATAGTAGGGCGACTGCGGGCGGTAGAGCCGTTCGCATATTCACGCGTTGACAGGCACGATTCTGCACGGTCGCCACCCCCTGATCCCCAGGGATTGCAAGGCTGTTGGGGGAAAAACCCTTTCGCCATCTGTCGTCGGCACGCATGGACCTGCCACATGGGCGCGGTTTCGGTGAGGTCTCAACTCACCTCTACGGGGGACGCGCGCCACGGCGCGAGCCAGGGGCGCGCAAATCGCGGGCGAGCGCCCCTGTTCTTACGCGGGCGGCATGAACGGTGGCACGAGAGGTGCACGGGGAGGGAGCGGAGGGGGCGCGCAGAGGGGGCGAAGGTGTGCGAAGGGTACGCGGTGGGGTGCTCCGGGGCGTATCGGTTGCGGGGGAGGCACCGGCGCGGCGCGGTCGGCCGGGGTGGCGCGGGACTGGTGGCAATCGGCCATTCGCAGCGCGGCGGAATCCTCATAGGGTGAGCAGTATTGGTGGTACGTCGGTCGAGGAGGACCCAAGTGAGCGAGACGAGCCCGAAGCTGCGCGCCGTACTGGGCGGCATCCCCACCTACAAGCCGGGCAAGCCCGCCGCGGCCGAGGGACCGGTCGCGTACAAGCTGTCCTCCAACGAGAACCCCTATCCGCCGCTGCCCGGGGTGATGGAGAGCGCGCTGGCCGCCGCCTCCGCCTTCAACCGCTACCCGGACATGGCCTGCACGGGGCTGATGAACGAACTCGCCGAGCGCTTCGGGGTGCCCGTGACGCACCTGGCCACCGGCACCGGTTCGGTGGGCGTGGCGCAGCAGCTCGTCCAGGCCACGTCCGGCCCCGGTGACGAGGTCGTCTACGCGTGGCGGTCCTTCGAGGCGTACCCGATCATCACGCAGGTCAGCGGGGCCACGCCGGTCCAGGTGCCGCTGACGCCCGGAGACGTGCACGACCTGGACGCGATGGCCGACGCGATCACCGACCGGACGCGGCTGATCTTCGTCTGCAACCCCAACAACCCCACCGGCACCGTGGTGCGCCGGGCGGAGCTGGAACGGTTCCTCGACCGGGTGCCGTCCGACGTGCTGGTGGTGCTGGACGAGGCCTACCGCGAGTTCATCCGCGACACCGAGGTGCCGGACGGGGTGGAGATCTACCGGCGGCGGCCGAACGTCGCCGTGCTGCGCACCTTCTCCAAGGCGTACGGGCTGGCCGGGCTGCGGGTCGGCTTCGCGATCGCCCATGAGCCGGTGGCGGCCGCCCTGCGCAAGACCGCCGTGCCGTTCGGTGTGAGCCAGCTCGCCCAGGACGCGGCCGTCGCCTCGCTGCGCGCGGAGGACGAGCTGCTGGGCCGGGTGGGGTCCCTGGTCTGCGAGCGGCAGCGGGTGTCCGAGGGGCTGGTGGGTCAGGGCTGGACGGTCCCGGAGACCCAGGCGAACTTCGTCTGGCTGCGGCTGGGTGAGCTGACCGTGGACTTCGCCGCCGCCTGTGAGCAGGCGGGCGTGGTGGTGCGGGCCTTCGCCGGGGAGGGCGTGCGGGTCACCATCGGCGAGTCCGAGGCGAACGACATCTTCCTGCGGGCGGCCGAGGCCTTCCGCAAGGAGCGGTTCTAGGCTCCGGCAGCTTTCCTGGAGGAGCGGTTCCAGGGCCCGGCAGCCTTCCGGGAGGAGCGGTTCCAGGGCCCGGCAGCCTTCCGGGAGGAGCGGCTCCGGGTGTCCTGCTGAGCGGGGCACGGCCTCCGGGCGGTCGCTGTGCGGGGCGCCCGCCCGGTGGGGTGTCCGGAGGACGGGTGTCAGGCCAGTTCGACGCGGATCGGGTCGCCGGAGCGGACGGTGGCGAGGACGCGGGGGTCGCCGTCCACGCGGCCCAGCACATTGCAGGGGCTCGCCAGGCGGCACTCGTCGCCGCGCGAGATCGGGGTGGGGCCGTAGGGGAGGGCCAGCGCGTCGCCCTCGGTCCAGAAGGCCACCGTGCCGGGCTCGACCACCTGCCGGGCGTCCGACTCCAGCGGTGGCGAGGCGGGTGTCTCGAAGTAGACCTCTTCGCCCCAGGTGTGGGCGGTGGACGTGATCGGCAGGACCCCTGCGAGCGCCTTGCTCGTGGGGGTCTCGTCGAGTGTGGCGGTGAGGTGGCCGGCGGGCCAGGAGATACGGATCTGCATGCGCGGAATTCAACAAGATGTTGAAGTTTCGCGAAAGAGGCCCCCCGCCTTCCGGTACGGATTTCGTTTGAGTCATAATAGCTTGTGATTGTGAACGCATTCACAAGCGCGCCGGGTTCCTCCCAAGATCCACCGGAATCGGCGAGCGAAGCGAGGACGTCCGGACCGTAGGACGTAGGCCGTAAGGAGAAGCTGACGTGGACCTGGCTCTGGCGCCAGAGACGCTGGCGAGGTGGCAGTTCGGCATCACGACCGTCTATCACTTTCTCTTCGTTCCCCTGACGATCTCTCTCGCCGCATTGACGGCCGGTCTCCAGACGGCCTGGGTGCGGACGGGGAAGGAGAAGTACCTCAGGGCCACGAAGTTCTGGGGAAAGCTGTTCCTGATCAACATCGCGATGGGTGTGGTCACCGGCATCGTGCAGGAGTTCCAGTTCGGGATGAACTGGTCCGACTACTCGCGGTTCGTCGGTGATGTCTTCGGGGCGCCGCTCGCCTTCGAGGCGCTGATCGCCTTCTTCTTCGAGTCCACCTTCATCGGCCTGTGGATCTTCGGCTGGGACAAGCTGCCGAAGAAGATCCACCTGGCCTGCATATGGATGGTGTCGATCGGCACCATCCTGTCGGCCTACTTCATCCTGGCGGCCAACTCCTGGATGCAGCACCCGGTCGGGTACAAGATCAACGAGAAGACGGGGCGCGCCGAGCTCACCGACTTCTGGCTGGTCCTCACCCAGAACACCACGCTGACCCAGGTCTTCCACACCATGTCCGCCGCGTTCCTCACCGGTGGCGCCTTCATGGTCGGCATCGCGGCCTTCCACCTCGCGCGCAAGAAGCACATCCCGGTGATGAAGACCTCGCTGCGGCTGGGCCTGGTCACCGTGGTGATCGGCGGCATGTTCACCGCGATCAGCGGTGACTTCCTCGGCAAGGTGATGTACGAGCAGCAGCCGATGAAGATGGCCGCGGCCGAGGCGCTCTGGGAGGGCGAGAAGCCGGCGCCGTTCTCGGTCTTCGCGGTCGGGGACGTCGACAAGGGCCACAACAAGGTGGCCGTGGAGATCCCGGGCCTGCTCTCGTTCCTGGCGCACAGCGACTTCGAGTCGTACGTGCCCGGGATCAACGACACCAACAAGGCCCTGCAGGAGAAGTACGGCCCCGGCGACTACCGGCCCAACATCCCCGTCGCCTACTGGGGCTTCCGGTGGATGATCGGCTTCGGTATGGCGTCCTTCTCGCTGGGGCTCCTCGGGCTCTGGCTGACCCGCAAGCGGTTCCTGCTGCCCGCCCGGATGCGGGTGGGCGAGGACGAGGTGCCCCACCTGGTGCTCTTCCGGAAGGCCCTCAGCCCCAAGCTGACCAGGCTCTACTGGCTGGTCGCGCTCTGGACGCTGGCCTTCCCGCTCATCGCCAACTGCTGGGGCTGGATCTTCACCGAGATGGGCCGCCAGCCCTGGGTGGTCTACGGCGTCCTGCGCACCCGTGACGCGGTCTCGCCCGGGGTGTCCCAGGCCGAGGTGCTCATCTCCATGATCGTGTTCACGACGCTGTACGCGATCCTCGCCGTCGTCGAGGTCAAGCTGCTCGTGAAGTACGTCAAGGCCGGCCCGCCCGAGCTGACGGAGGCCGACCTCAACCCGCCCACCAGGATCGGCGGCCACGACCGGGACCCGGAGAATCCCGACCGTGAAGTCGACCGGCCCATGGCCTTCTCGTACTGAGCCGGTACGAGCACGTACGAGACTGGAGCTGAGGCATGGAACTCCACGACATCTGGTTCGTCGTCATCGCCTTCCTGTGGACGGGCTACTTCTTCCTGGAGGGCTTCGACTTCGGGGTCGGCGTCCTGACCAAGCTGCTCGCCCGCGACCGGGTCGAGAAGCGTGTCCTGATCAACACCATCGGGCCCGTCTGGGACGGCAACGAGGTCTGGCTGCTCACGGCGGGCGGGGCGACCTTCGCCGCGTTCCCGGACTGGTACGCCACCCTCTTCTCGGGCTTCTACCTGCCGCTGCTGGTCATCCTGGTCTGCCTGATCGTCCGGGGTGTCGCCTTCGAGTACCGGGCCAAGCGCCCGGAGGAGAAGTGGCAGCACAACTGGGAGCAGGCGATCTTCTGGACGTCGCTGATCCCGGCGTTCCTGTGGGGTGTCGCCTTCGCGAACATCGTGCGGGGCCTGCGGATCGACGCCTCGAAGGAGTACGTGGGCACCCTGGTCGACCTGCTCAACCCGTTCGCGCTGCTGGGCGGGCTGGTGACGCTGACCCTGTTCACCTTCCACGGCACGGTGTTCACCGCGCTGAAGACGGTCGGCGACATCCGGGTCCGGGCGCGGAAGCTGGCGCTCGGCCTGGGCGCCGTCACCGTGGTGCTGTCGCTGGCCTTCCTCGGCTGGCTCCAGGCCACGCGCGGTGACGGGACGAGCCTGGTCGCCATGGCGGTGGCCGCCGTGGCGCTGCTGGGAGCGGTCGGGGCGATCAAGGCGGGCCGCGAGGGATGGTCGTTCGCGCTGTCGGGCGTCACCATCGCGGCAGCGGTGACGATGCTCTTCCTGACGCTCTTCCCGAATGTGATGCCGTCCTCGCTGAACCCGGACTGGAGCCTGACCGTCAGCAACGCGGCCTCCAGCGCGTACACCCTGAAGATCATGACCTGGTGCGCGGCGATCGCCGCACCGCTGGTGATGCTCTACCAGGGCTGGACCTACTGGGTCTTCCGCAAGCGCATCGGTACGCAGCACATCGCCGACGCCGCGCACTAGTAGGGGATGTTTCACGTGAAACCGATCGACCCGCGACTGCTCCGGTACGCCCGGTCCACCCGGCTGTTCCTGGCGGCGGTGGTAGTGCTGGGTGTGCTGGGAGCGGCGCTGGTCGTCGCCCAGGCCATGCTCATCGCCGAGGTGGTGGTGGGCGCCTTCCAGCGCGGCCTGGGCGCCGGTGACCTGGTGACCCCGCTGGCGCTGTTGGCCGTCGTCGCGGCCGGCCGGGGAGCCGTCTCCTGGCTGACCGAGCTGGCGGCCCACCGGGCCAGCGCGGCGGTGAAGTCCGAACTGCGCGGCCGGCTGCTGGAACGGGCGGCCGAGCTGGGTCCGGGGTGGCTCAGAGGGCAGCGGACCGGTTCGCTGGTGGCGCTGGCCACCCGGGGGGTGGACGCGCTCGACGACTACTTCGCGCGCTATCTGCCGCAGCTCGGGCTGGCGGTGGTGGTACCGGTGGCCGTCCTGGCGCGGATCGTCACCGAGGACTGGGTCTCGGCAGCCATCATCGTCGGCACCCTGCCGCTGATCCCGATCTTCATGGTGCTCATCGGGTGGGCCACCCAGAGCCGGATGGACCGGCAGTGGAAGCTGCTGTCCCGGCTGTCCGGCCACTTCCTGGACGTGGTGGCGGGGCTGCCGACGCTGAAGGTGTTCGGCCGCGCCAAGGCGCAGGCGGAGTCGATCCGCACGATCACGTCCGAGTACCGGCAGGCCACGCTGCGGACCCTCCGCATCGCCTTCCTGTCGTCGTTCGCGCTGGAGCTGCTGTCGACGCTGTCGGTCGCCCTGGTCGCGGTCGGCGTCGGTATGCGGCTCGTCCACGGCGACCTGGATCTCTACACCGGGCTGGTCATCCTGATCCTGGCGCCCGAGGCGTATCTGCCGCTGCGGCAGGTCGGCGCCCAGTACCACGCGGCGGCGGAAGGCGTGGCGGCGGCGGAGGAGATCTTCGCCGTACTGGAGACGCCGGCCCCCGCCGGGGGACGCGGGGGCCAGGAGCCCGCCTCCGTACGGATCGAACTGGCGGACGTGACGGTACGGCACGCCGGGCGCGCCAAGCCGTCGCTGGACCGGGCGTCGCTGGTGGTGGAGCCGGGCGAGACGGTCGCCCTGACCGGGCCGAGCGGGGCCGGCAAGTCCACGCTGCTGGACGTGGTGCTGGGCTTCGCCGCACCGGCGGGCGACGGGGGTGCGGTGCGTCTCGGCGGGGTCGACCTGGATGCGATCGACCTGGAGCGGTGGCGGGAGCGGATCGCCTGGGTGCCCCAGCGGCCGTACGTGTTCGCCGGGACGATCGCGGAGAACGTCCGCCTCGCCCGGCCGGACGCCGATGACGACGCGGTGGCGCGGGCGCTGCGGGACGCCGGCGCGTCGGCGTTCGTGGACGCGCTGCCCGAGGGCGCCGCGACGGTGCTCGGCGAGGACGGTGCCGGTCTGTCGGCCGGCCAGCGCCAGCGGCTCGCCCTGGCACGGGCGTTCCTCGCCGACCGGCCGCTGCTGCTGCTCGACGAGCCCACGGCGGCGCTCGACGGCGAGACGGAGGCGGCCGTGGTGGACGCGGTGCGCCGCCTCGCGCGGGGGCGCACGGTTCTGCTGGTGGTCCACCGTCCGGCGCTGCTCGCCGTGGCGGACCGGGTCGTCGCCCTGCGGGGCACCGCCCCCGGTGCGCCGGCCGCCGCCGGGGCGGACGCGCCGCGCGGGGTGGACGCGCTCGACGCCGCGTTCGCCCTCGTGGGCGGCCGGCGACGGATACCGGGCGACGCCCAGGAGCCGGAGGGCGCGCAGCGGGCCGACGGCGCGCGGGAGGCGGCCGCCACGCCCGGGCCGGACGGCACCGGTGCGGTGGGCGGCGCGGGCGCGACGGACGGCTCCGGCGGCGCGGGTGGCATCGGCGGTACCGGCGGCTCCGGTGCGGCAACCGGCTCCGGCGGCGCGGGCAGCGCCGGTGGCTCCGGCGGCTCCGGCGCGACGGACGGCACCGGTGGCTCCGGTGAGGCAACCGGCACCGGCGGCGCGGACGGCTCCGGTGCGGCCACCGGCACCGGCGGCTCCGGTGCGGCAACCGGCATCGGCAGCGCGGGCAGCGCAGACAGCGCGGGCGGCACCGGCGGCGCGGGCGTTCCGGAGCGTGGTGTGCTCGCGCGGGTGCGGGCGACGGCCGGGGCGCTGCGCGGCCGGCTGGTCCTCGCGCTGCTGCTGGGCAGCCTCGCCCTCGGGTCGGCCGTCGGCCTGATGGCCGTCTCCGGCTGGCTGATCTCCCGCGCCTCCGAACAGCCGCCGGTGCTCTACCTGATGGTCGCCGTGACGGCGACCCGCGCCTTCGGCATCGGGCGGGCCGTCTTCCGGTACGCGGAGCGGCTCGTGTCGCACGACGCCGTGCTGCGGATGCTTGCCGAGGTGCGGGTGGCCGTCTACCGCAGGCTGGTGCGGATCGCACCGGCCGGGCTGCGGTCGGTGCGGCGCGGCGACCTCCTGGCGCGGCTCGTCTCCGACGTGGACGCCCTCCAGGACTACTGGCTGCGCTGGCTGCTCCCGGCCGGTGCCGCCGCCGTGGTGGGCGCCGGGGCCGTCGGCTTCACCGCATGGCTGCTGCCGGAGGCCGGGGCGGTCCTGGCGGCCGGGCTGCTCGTCGCGGGCGTCGCCGTACCGCTGCTCAGCGGTGCCGTCGCCCGCCGGGCCGAGCAGCGGCTCGCCCCCGTGCGCGGGGCGCTGGCCGGACGGGTGGCGGAACTCCTGCGCGGCTGCGCCGAGCTGACGGTGGCGGGCGCCCTGCCGCGCCGGCTCGACCGGGCCCGCGCGGCGGACGGTGCGCTCACCCGGATCGCCACCCGCCAGGCCGCCGCGACCGCCCTGGGCGGCGGGCTCATCGCGCTGGTCACCGGGCTGACCGTGGCGGCGGCCGCCCTGGTGGGCGTCCGGGCGGTGCGCGAGGGCCGGCTCGACGGCGTGGAACTGGCCGTGGTCGTCCTCACCCCGCTCGCCGCGTTCGAGGCGGTCGCCGGACTGCCCCTGGCCGTGCAGTACCGCCAGCGCGTCCGGCGCGGCGCGGAGCGGGTGTACGAGGTGCTCGACGCGCCCGTCCCCGTACACGAACCGCGGGAGCCGCGCTCCGCGCCCGCCGGGGCGTTCCCGCTGGAGCTGCGCGGGATCACGGCGCGGTACGCGGACCAGGACCGGGACGCGCTCGCGGAGTTCGGGCTGCGGCTGGACGCGGGCCGGAGGGTCGCCGTCGTCGGGGTGTCCGGCTCCGGCAAGACCACGCTTGCCCAGGTGCTGCTGCGGTTCCTGAACGCCCGCGACGGGACGTACCGGATCGGCGGGGTGGACGCGGCCGGGCTCGACGGTGACGCGGTGCGCCGCCTGGTGGGGCTGTGCGCCCAGGACGCGCACACCTTCGACAGCTCACTGCGCGAGAACCTGCGGCTGGCCAGGCCGGGCGCGAGCGACGACGACCTGCGCGCCGCGCTGGACCGGGCGCGGCTGCTGGACTGGGTGGACGCTCTGCCCGAGGGCCTCGACACCCTGGTCGGCGAGCACGGCGCGCAGCTGTCGGGCGGTCAGCGCCAGCGCCTCTCGCTCGCCCGCGCGCTGCTCGCCGACTTCCCGGTGCTGGTGCTGGACGAGCCGGCCGAGCACCTGGACCTGGCCACGGCCGACGCGCTCACCGACGACCTGCTGCGGGCCACCGAGGGGCGTACGACAGTGCTGATCACGCACCGGCTGCACGGTCTCGACGCGGTCGACGAGGTCGTGGTGCTGGAGGAGGGCCGGGCGGTGCAGCGCGGACCGTACGCCGAACTGGCCGCGGCGGAGGGCCCGCTGCGCCGGATGCTGGAGCGCGAGCGTGCGGCGGACCTGCTGCTTACGCTCGGGGCATGACGGACCTGCCGACGGCACTCACCGCCCGCGTCCCGCGCCTGCTGGACGCCATGCGGTCCGTCGGTACCGGCCTCGAACCGCACTCCACCCTCGACCGGATCTGCGAGACCGCCGCCCGGCTCGCCGACGCCCGCTACGCCGCCATCGGGGTCGTCGCCGAGGACGGCGAGGGCCTGTCGGACTTCGTGACGTACGGGATTCCCGAGGAGGTCGCGCGCCGCATCGGCCGCCGCCCCGACGGCCGCGCCGGACTGCTCGGCGCGCTCCTGCGCGAGCCCGGGCCCATCCGGCTCGCCGATCTGACGGGGGACCCGCGCGCCGCCGGGTTCCCGGCCGGCCACCCGCCGATGCGCAGCTTCCTCGGCGTACCCATCCGCGTCCAGGGCGAGATCTTCGGCAACCTCTACCTCGCCGAGAAGCGCGGCGGGGCCGCGTTCGACGAGGACGACCTGCACCTGGTGCGGGTGCTGGCGACCGAGGCGGGCATCGCCCTCGGCAACGCCCGGCTCTACGAGGCGGCGCGGCAGCGGGAGCGGTGGATCGACGGTTCGGTGGCCGTCACCACGGCGCTGCTGTCGGGAGGGGACGCCGACGAGGCGCTCACCGTCGTCGCCGAGCAGGCCCGCAGGCTGGCCGGCGCCCGCGCCGGGATCGTCCTGCTGCCCGCCGCCGACGGCAGCGGGGGCCTGGAGGTCGTCGCGGTCGCCGCCGGCGAACGGCCCGCCGGGGCTGCCGGCGGCGGCCCGGCCGGGGCCCGGGACGACGACCGGTCCGCGGTGCTCGGCGTGGTCGTCCCGCCGGAGAGCCCGGTGGTCGACCGGTTGCTGGCGGGCGAGGCGGTCTTCGTCGCCGACGCGGCCACCGACCCCCGGATGGTCACCGGCCTGGGGCGGCGCTTCGGGCCCAGCATGCTGCTGCCGCTCAAGAGCGGCGGACGTGTCCTCGGCGCGCTCGCCACCCCGCGCGCCCGGGGCGCCCGCCCGTTCAGCGAGACGGAACGCGTCCTCGCCGCCCAGTTCGCCTCCCAGGCCGCCCTGGCGCTGATGATGGCCGAGGCCCAGCGCGACCGGGAGCGGCTGGCGGTGTACGAGGACCGCGACCGCATCGCGCGGGACCTGCACGACCTGGTCATCCAGCGCCTCTTCGCCACCGGGATGATGCTGGAGAGCGCCCAGCGCACACCCCTCGCGCCGGAGGTCAGGGACGGTGTGGAGAGGGCCGTGGACGAACTGGACATCACCATCCAGGAGATCCGGACCGCCGTCTTCGCGCTCCAGCAGGGCCCGGCGGAGGCCCCCTCGGGCCTGCGCACCCGGGTGCTGCGGGAGATCAACACGGCGGCCGTGCCCCTGGGCTTCACGCCCGCGCACCGCTTCACCGGCCCCGTGGACACGGCGGTCGGCGAACTCACCGGCAAGAACCTGGTGGCGGCGCTCCGCGAGGCGCTCTCCAACGCCTTCCGGCACGCCCGCGCCCACCGGATCGAGGTCGTCGTGGACGCCACGGCCCGGCTCCCGGACGGCACGGACGGGGTCCGGCTGACCGTCGCGGACGACGGCGTCGGCATCCCCGAGGGCGGCCGGCGCAGCGGCCTGCGCAACCTCGCCCGGCGCGCCGAGTCGCTGGGTGGTTCCAGCCGGTGCGGGCCGGGGCTGGGCGAGGACGGCGGCGGTACGACGGTGATCTGGGAGGCGCCGCTCCAGCCCCGTACGTGACGCCCAAGGCCCCCGTGCCGTGCCCGGGGTGCTAGCCCGGGCGGCGCAACGGTGGTCGTCCGGTCGGCGGTACGGGCCCGCTGGGGTCCCCGACTTCCGGTGCGCCGGCCGCCACCATCCCAGGATGGTTCTCGTGGCGCTGGCCGCCCTGCTGGCCCTGCTCCCCCACCCCGCGCCCGCCGCTGCCGCCGATGCCGGAGGGCGGGGCGGGGCGGCGGCCGAGGTGGCGCGGCTGTACGACGAGGCCGCCCGCGCCACCGAGGCGTACGAGCAGGGGCGGCGCGCGGCGGCCGTGCAGCGGACGCTGGCCGGCCGCCTCCAGCGGGCGCTGGCCGTGAAGCGGCGCGAACTGGCGGGGCTCAACGACCGGATGGGCGAGGTGGCCCGGGCGCAGTACCGGTCGGGCGGCTCGGCGGGGCTGGCGGCGCGGCTGCTGCTGGGCGACGACGCCGACGAGGTGATCCGGGCGGAACAGGTCGCGCGGCAGGCGGACCGGGTGGTGAACCGGCTCATGCGGCGCACCAGGGAGGCGGAGGGGCGGCTGGCCCGGGCGGAGGGCGAGGCCCGGGCGGCGTGGCGGGACCTGGACGCCCGGAGCAGGCGGCTGGCCGCGATCCGGAAAGGCGTCGAGACACGGTTGGAGCGGGCCCAGTGGCGGCTCCAGGCGGAGGCGGACCAGAAGGCGGCGTCGGGCCGGTGCGGGGGAGCGGCACCGGCCGGCCCGGCACCGGGTACGGGGAGCGGCTCGGGGGCGGGTGCGGCGAGCGGCCCGGCACTGGGTACGGCGAGTGGCCCGGGGGCGGGTTCGGGGAGTGGCTCGGGGGCGGGTTCGGGGAGCGGTCCGCGTGCGGGTGGCGGCGGGCGGTGGGTGGCGCCGGTGGAGGGGTATGCCCTGTCCGCCGGTTTCGCCCGGGCGGGCGCGCACTGGGCGCACCGGCACACGGGGCAGGACTTCGCGGTGCCCGTCGGCACGCCGGTGCGGTCCATCGGCGCGGGGCGGGTGGAGTCGGTGTCCTGCGGCGGCGGGTTCGGGATCCAGGTGGTGGTGCGCCACGCGGGCGGCTGGTACTCGCAGTACGCCCACCTCGCCGCGCCCGCCGTGACGCCGGGCCGGCCGGTCGCGGCCGGTCAGCCGATCGGGCGCTCGGGCAACACGGGCAACTCGACGGGACCGCACCTCCACTTCGAGGTGCGGCTGACCCCGTACATGGGCTCGGCGGTCGACCCGGTGCGCTGGCTGGCCGAGCACGGGGTCCGGCTGGGCCCGACGCCATGACCGGCCACGCCACCACCGCCGCCGCGTCAGGCGGTCGCGCCGAGGATGTCCTCGATGATCCGGGCGACACCGTCGTCGTTGTTGGCGACGGTACGGCCGGAGGCGGCGGCGACGACGTCCGGGTGCGCGTTCCCCATGGCGTACGACCGGCCCGCCCAGGACAGCATCTCGATGTCGTTCGGCATGTCCCCGAAGGCCACCACCTCGTCGGCGGAGATCCCGCGCTCGGCGCAGCAGAGGGCGAGCGTGCTCGCCTTGGAGACGCCGAGGCCGCTGACCTCCAGCAGGGCGCTGGGGCTGGAGCGGGTGATGCTCGCGCGGTCGCCGGCGGCGGTGCGGGCCAGCGCGAGGAAGCCGTCCGGGGTGAGGTCGGTGTGGTGGGCGAGCAGCTTCAGCACCGGCGCGCCGGACCCGGGCTCGTCCTCGTGCAGCAGCTTTTCGGCCGGGGCGACGGTGGCGGCCGGGTCGCGCCAGAGCGGCGGGTAGTCCGGCTCGAAGTGGAAGCCGGTGGTCAGCTCGACGGCGAAGTGGGTGCCGGGCGCCTCGCGGCGCAGGGTGCGGACGACGTCGAGGGCGGTCTCCCGCTCCAGCGGGCGGACCTCCAGGAGCCGGCCCCCGGAGTGCAGGTCCACGACGGCGGCGCCGTTGGCGCAGATGGCCAGGCCGTGGCCGTGCACATGGTCGCTGACGACGCCCATCCAGCGGGCGGGGCGGCCGGTGACGAAGAAGACCTCGATCCCCGCCTCCTCGGCGGCGGCGAGCGCCGCGACCGTCCGGTGGGAGACGGACTTGTCGTCGCGCAGAAGCGTTCCGTCCAGATCGGTGGCGATCAGCCGGGGGCGTCCTGGGACGGGGGGCCGGGAGGGGGGAGAGGTCGCTGAGGTCACCCGGCCATTGTCCCGTACCGGGTGCACGGGCGTGCGGATAGCCGCACATCTGAGCCGGTGGGTGGGGGCGGAGGCACCGCGAGTGGGTGTCGGAGGCACACCGTAGGCTCGTCGTATGCGTCTGAGCACCGTGATTCTCCCCATCCGCCGCTGGCACGAGGGTGGCCGCGAGGCGTGGCTGCGGGCCGAGCGGCTGGGTTTCCACACCGCGTACAGCTACGACCACCTGTCGTGGCGGGAGCCGTTCCGCGACGGGCCGTGGTTCGGCGCGATACCGACCCTGACGGCGGCGGCGACCGCGACCGAGCGGCTCCGCCTGGGCACGCTGGTGACCTCGCCCAACTTCCGGCACCCGGTCACGCTCGCCAAGGAGCTGATCTCGCTGGACGACGTCTCCGGCGGCCGGGTCACGCTGGGCATCGGCGCCGGGGGCAATGGCTTCGACGCGACGGCGCTCGGGCAGGAGGCGTGGACCCCGCGCGAGCGGGCGGACCGGTTCGCCGAGTTCGTCCCGCTGCTGGACCGGCTGCTGACGGAGGCGTCGGTGTCGCACCGGGGGGCGTTCTACTCGGCGGACGAGGCGCGGAACGTGCCGGGCTGCGTCCAGCGGCCCCGGCTGCCGTTCGCCGTCGCCGCGACGGGCCCGCGCGGGATGCGGCTGGCGGCCCGGCACGGGCAGGCGTGGGTGACGACCGGGGACCCGAAGCTGTTCGAGGCGGGTACGCCGGAGCAGTCGTGGGAGGCGCTGCGGGGGCAGGTGGCGAGGCTGGGCGAGGCGTGCGCGGCGGAGGGCCGGGACGCGGGGAAGCTGGAGCGCGTCCTGCTGACCGGCTTCACCCCGGACCGTCCGCTGGAGTCGCTGGACGCCTTCGTGGACTTCGCCGGCCGCCACCGCGAGCTGGGCTTCACCGAGATCGTGGTGCACGCGCCCATCGCGGACACGATGTTCGCCGCCGACGAGGCGGTGTACGAGCGGATCGCCACCGAGGCCCTGGCGCAGCTCGGTGATCCGGGCCTGACCAACCGGTCCCGGGCCTGACCGGGCGGCGCGGGTGCCCTACGCGCCGGGGAGGCGCAGGTAGGCGGGCGGGACGGCGTCGGTGAGCCAGACCCCGTTGGCGCTCACCCGGAAGGTGTGGCCGTCCCGGTGCATGGCGGCGGCGTCCACGGAGAGCACCACCGGCCGGCCGCGCCGGGCGCCGACCCGGGTCGCCGTCTCGCGGTCCGGCGACAGGTGGACGTGGTGGCGGGCCATCGGGCGCAGCCCCTCGGCGCGGATCGCCGGAAGGGCGCGGGCCACGGTCCCGTGGTAGAGGTACGCGGGCGGTTCGGCGGCCGGCAGGGCGAGGTCCACCTCCACGGTGTGGCCCTGGTTGGCGCGGATCCGGCCGCCCTCGACGGTGAAGCGGCGCTTGTCGTTGACGGCCACCACATGATCCAGTTCAGTGCGGCTGATCGGCATGCCGTGCTCCGCCGCCGCGCGCAGCAGGTCGTCGACGGCGACCCAGCCGTTGGCGTCGAGGACCAGCCCGATGCGCTCCGGCTGGTGGCGCAGGTGCCGGGAGAGGTACTTCGACACCTTTACGGTGCGCCGGTCGGCGTCCCCCGCCCGTCCGGTGCCGCTCGTGCCGTGACTGCCGCTTGTGCCACTTGTGCCGCTCATGCCGTGACTGCCGCTCGTGTCGTTCATGGTTCCGTCAGGGTGGCAGGAATCACGTCGGCGACGCCAGGGAAATTTCGGCGCCGAGGTTTGATCCACAAGCAACTCGCGTTATCCACAGAGGAATTGATTATTCTGTGGACAACTACCCTGTGAAACCATGGCTTTTAGCCAATATGACTACTTTTCCGTGTGGTTGGCGCCAGCGCATCCAACCTCCGTGCCTGCACCTCCCGTTCCGTCGCCGCCGTGATGAACGCCGGAGTGTCCTCCGGCCCAACCAGGGCCTGTACGGCGCGGATCGTCCGGTCGGGCAGGGGCACGGCCCGCGTTCCGCTCGGCTCCTGGGCCGTCGATCCGGCCGGCCCGGGCGAGAGGCTCTGCCGGAGGTGACGGGTGGCGAACGTGCGCATGGCGCGGGCCAGTTCGGCGTCGACCGTCTGCTGGGCGAGCGGGCGCAGCCGCCGCACCAGCTCCGCCGCCTCCTCCGCCTCGTCGTCCGTGGGCGGCTGATGTCCCAGATACCGCGTGAAGACATGCTCCATGGTGAACTCCAGGAACCGGGTGGCGATGTGCTCGACCTGGCCGCGAACCTCCCGCAGATGCCCGGCGATCGAGAGCAGCGGGACTCCGGCCGCGTACAACTCGGCCGCCACGGCCAGCTCTTGCGGGCTCGGCACCACGAACTCGTCGTCCCTGCCCGGGACGCGCTCCAGGACGCCCAGCTCCACCGCCTCCCGTACCGCCTCCTCGCCCGGGGTCCCACCGAAGGCGGCGTCCAGCTCCTCCCGGGTGATCCGGCCCGCCTCCTCGTCGGTCCACGGGCCGTCCACCTCGGCGACCAGGCCCAGGACGCCGCCCAGGCCGCGGCCCGCGTCCCACGCCTCCAGCAACTCCTTGATGGACGCCAGGGTGTAGCCGCGCTCCAGCAGGTCGGCGATCTGCCGCAGCCGCGCGAGGTGCGCCTCGCCGTACACATTGGCCCGGCCGCGCCGCTCCGGTGTGGGCAGCAGCCCCCGATCCTGGTAGGCGCGGATGGTCCGGACCGTGGCGCCGCTGCGGTGCGCCAGGTCCTCGATCCGGTACTCCGCCCCGTCCGCCGGAGGCCGGGGCCCGGGCCGGGGGCGGGACCGGGGCGCACTCACAGCTTCGGCTCCAGCCGGGCCAGCGCCCGCAGCGCCCCCGGGGCCAGCCGGGACAGCAGCCGGGCGCCGTGCGCCTCCGGTGTCACCGGCACCACCGCCTCGTTGTCCGCCACGGCCCGCAGAATCGCGTCGGCGACCTTCTCCGGCGGGTAGTTGCGCAGCCCGTACAGCCTGGCGGCCCTGCGCTGGAGGCGCTTCTCCTCGCCGGCCGTGACCCCGGCGAACCGCGCGGTCGAGGTGATCCCGGTGTTGACGATGCCCGGGCAGACCGCCGTGACCCCGATGTCCCGGCCCGCCAGCTCGGCGCGCAGGCACTCGCTGAGCATGAGCACCGCCGCCTTGGACGTGCTGTACGCGGGCAGCATCCGGGACGGCTGGAACGCGGCGGCCGACGCGGTGTTGACGATGTGGCCGCCCTGCCCGCGCGCGGCCATCAGCCGGCCGAAGATCCGGCAGCCGTGGATGACGCCCCACAGATTGACGTCGAGGACCTTCCTCCAGTCCTCGCTCGTGGTGTCGAGGAAGGCCCCGGACAGGCCGATCCCGGCGTTGTTGACCAGCACGTCCACCGTGCCGTACTCGGCGGTGACCTTCTCGGCGAGCTTCTCCATCGCCTGCTCGTCGGAGACGTCCACCGCCTCGCCCCAGGCGTCCGGCGCCCCGATCAGCCGGGCCATCGAGGCCGTACGGGCGGCGCCCTCGGCGTCCACGTCGACCGCCACCACGCGCGCGCCCGCCTCGGCGAACGCGAACGCCGTGGCCCGCCCGATGCCGCCGGCCGCGCCCGTGACCAGGACCAACTGGCCGCCGAACCGGTCCGCGTACCGGCGCCCCGACGCGACCGGCTCCGGCACCTCCCCGCCCGGCTCCTCCTGCGCCGTCACGAACTCGGTGATCCAGGCGGCCAGCAGGTCCGGCCGGGAGCGGGGCACCCAGTGGCGGGCCGGCAGGGTGCGGCGCACCAGGCGCGGAGCCCACACGCCCAGGTCGTCGTACAGCCGCTCCGAGAGGAAGACGTCACCGGTGGGCGTGACGAGCTGCACGGGCGCGTGGGCGAAGGCGTCGGCGCGCGGTCGCCGCAGCCGCGCCCGCACGTTGTCCCGGTAGAGCCAGGCGCCGTGCGCCGCGTCCACCGGCAGCGACGGGGTGGGGTAGCCGTCGGCCGGCACCTTCTCGAAGCGCCGCACCAGCCCCGGCCAGCGCTTGCCGAGCGGGCCCCGCCAGGCCAGTTCGGGCAGGGCCGGGGTGTGCAGCAGGTACACGTACCAGGACCGGGCGCCCTGCCCGAGCAGCTGGCCGACCCGGCGCGGGGTGGGCCGGGTCATCCGCTGCCTGATCCAGTGGCCGAAGTGGTCCAGCGAGGGCCCCGAGATCGAGGTGAAGGACGCCACGCGCCCCTCGGTGCGCCGGACGGTGGTGAACTCCCAGCCCTGCACCGACCCCCAGTCGTGCCCGACGAGGTGCACCGGCGCGTCCGGGCTCACCGCGTCCGCCACGGCCAGGAAGTCGTCCGTCAGCTTCTCCAGCGTGAAGCCGCCCCGCAGCGGCTCCGGCGCCGTGGAGCGCCCGTGCCCCCGGACGTCGTACAGCACCACGTGGAAGCGGGTGGCGAGCCGCTCGGCGACCTCCGACCACACCTCCTTGGAGTCCGGGTATCCGTGCAGGAGCATCACGGTCGGCCGTGCCGTGTCCCCCAGCTCGGCCACGCACAACTCGACCCCGCCCGTGCGCACCCGGCGCTCCCGCGCGCCCGCCGGCCCCGGCCCGTTCGCCGCCGTCATCGGTTCCCCTCCCAGCGCCGCACGTGCGGCAGATCGTCGTCCAGCCAGAACGCGCTCTGCTCCGGGTCCCGGGAGTCGGTGACCACCAGGAGCTCCTCGAACTTCGCGCCCGTACCCCGGAATCCGAGGTGCGGTTCGACCGCCCACAGCCCCGGCGCCGGGGGGTGGTCGGAGAAGCGGTACGGGGACCACAGCGGCGACCAGCCCTCGCGGTGCCCGTGCAGGGCGTCGCTCGCCAGCCCCCTCAGGGCCCGGGTGCCGAAGCCGAACAGGGTCGGTGCCCAGCGGCTCTCCCGCACCCGGCCGACCTTGTGCGCGACGACGCCGAAGGGGTACGCGCGGTGCCGGTTGGCGTACCCCTGCCGGACCATCAGCCGGTCCACGTCCTCGTAGATCTCCCGCAGCGGGCGCCGCTCGCGCACCTCCCGCAGGATCAGCTCCCGGTGCGCGCGCAGGTCCGCGAGCAGCCGGTCGTGCAGGGGGTTGAGGCCCAGGCAGCCCGCGTACCCGATGTCGGCCGTGAAGCCCCGGTACACGGGTGCCATGTCGAGGATGAAGGGCATCCCCGGCTCCAGCCGCCGGTCCGTCGGGAAGAACTGGAGCGGAATCCGGAAGCCGGTGAACGCCGTGCGGTCGCCGAACCACGCGAAGGGCAGGTGGAACCAGTCCCGCACACCGCGCTCGCGCAGCCACGCCCGCTGCATGCGCGCCGCCTCGCGCTCGGTGACGCCCGGCGCGAGCTGCGCGGCGACCTCCTCCGCGCAGGCGTACGCCAGCCGCTGCACCTCGCGGAAGCCGCGCAGCTCCGCGTCCCGTTCCGCCGCACGCGACGCCGCTGTACCCGACGCCGTACCCGACGCCGCCGTAAGCGGCGCCGCTTTCGTCGTCCTCACCGAGGCCATGCCCACCCGCCCGTCCGCGCTGCCGACCTGCTGCCGTCTGTGCCGTGGTGCCGTGGTGCCGTGGTGCCGTGGTGCCGTGGTGCCGTGGTGCCGTCCGTGCCGGGGCGCGTACGTCCGCCGGCGCTTCCTACCCGCCCGTAACGTGCCACTGATGAATGTGACAATGCCCGGCGGCTGCGTCAAGAGCCGTGCGCCGCCTGTGGAGAACCGGCCCCCGCCCCGCACCCCGGGGCCGCGCCGCCCCCGACGCCGGCCCGTCCTCACGGGCCATGCCCCTACGGGCTCGTACGCCTGGAGTCGGACGCCGATCCAGCCGCCAGGTCTGACGACCGGTGTGTCCTGGACCACTACCGTCGAAGCCGTGACTGTGATCGCGACCGAAAGCCTCAGCAAGCGGTTCCCCCGGGTGACCGCTCTCGACCGGCTCTCCCTGGACATCGGGCCCGGTGTGACCGGACTGGTGGGTGCCAACGGAGCCGGCAAGTCCACCATGATCAAGATCCTGCTGGGCCTGTCCCCCGCCACCGAAGGACGGGCCGAGGTCCTCGGCCTCGACGTCGCCACCAGCGGCGCCGCCATCCGCGAGCGGGTCGGCTACATGCCCGAGCACGACTGCCTGCCGCCCGACGTGTCGGCCACCGAGTTCGTCGTCCACATGGCGCGCATGTCGGGCCTCCCGCCCGCCGCCGCGCGCGAGCGCACCGCCGACACCCTGCGCCACGTCGGGCTGTACGAGGAGCGCTACCGCCCCATGGGCGGCTACTCGACCGGGATGAAGCAGCGCGTGAAGCTGGCCCAGGCGCTGGTCCACGACCCGCAGCTGGTCCTCCTGGACGAGCCGACCAACGGCCTCGACCCGGTCGGGCGCGACGAGATGCTCGGCCTGATCCGCCGGGTGTACACCGACTTCGGCATCTCGGTCCTGGTCACGTCCCACCTGCTGGGCGAGCTCGAACGCACCTGTGACCACGTCGTGGTGATCGACGGCGGGGCGCTGCTGCGCTCCAGCTCCACCAGCGACTTCACCCAGGTGACCACCACGCTCGCCGTCGAGGTGACCGACACCGACGCGCACCCCGACGGCACCGCCGCCCTGCGCGAGGCGCTCACCGCGGCCGGGGTCACCCTCCACGCGCGCGTGGAGGACGGCCTGCCCGGCGCCGGGCACGTCCTGCTGCTGGAGGCGACCGGCGAGGCGACGTACGACCTGGTCCGCGACACCGTCGCCGGCCTGGGACTCGGCCTCGTCCGCATGGAACAGCGCCGCCACCACATCGCCGAGGTCTTCCGCCCGGGCCGGCCCGGCACGGAAGCCGGCACGAACCCGGCGCAGGAGGTGCCGACCCGATGAGCACGCCCACCACCCCCGGTGCGCGCACCGAGACGCGGATCCACAACATCGGCTACCGCGACTACGACGGCCCCCGCCTGGGCCGGTCCTACGCGCGCCGCTCGCTGTTCTCGCAGTCGCTGCGCGGCGCGTACGGACTGGGCCGCAGCGCCAAGTCCAAGGTGCTGCCGATGATCCTCTTCGCGGTGATGTGCATCCCCGCCCTGGTCGTGGTCGCCGTCGCGGTCGCCACCAAGCTGGAGGACCTGCCGCTGGACTACACCCGGTACGCGATCTTCACCCAGGCCGTCATCGGGCTCTACCTGGCCGCTCAGGCGCCCCAGTCCGTCTCCCGCGACCTCCGCTTCAAGACCGTGCCGCTGTACTTCTCCCGCCCCATCGAGCGGGTCGACTACGTGCTGGCCAAGTACGGCGCCATGGCGTCGGCGCTGTTCGTCCTGACCGCCTCGCCGCTGCTCATCCTCTACATCGGGTCCCTGCTGGCGAAGATGGACTTCACCGACCAGACGAAGGGATTCGCCCAGGGACTGGTCTCCGTGGCTCTCCTCTCGCTCCTCTTCGGCGGCATCGGCCTCGTCCTGGCCGCGCTCACCCCACGCCGCGGCTTCGGGGTGGCCGCCGTGATCGCCGCCGTCACCATCTCGTACGGCGCCGTCTCCACCCTCCAGGCGATCGCCGTGGGCACCGCCAACACGGGCGCGGTCAGCTGGCTGGGCCTCTTCTCGCCGATCACGCTCGTCGACGGGGTGCAGACCGCCTTCCTCGGCGCCACGTCGTCCTTCCCCGGGGAGGCCGGGCCGGGCACCGGAGCGGGCGTGGTGTACCTCCTCGTCACCCTCGCCCTCATCGCGGGCTCCTACGCCGTCCTGCTGCGCCGCTACCGAAAGGTCGGGCTGTGACCACCATCGACATCGACCACGTCTCCCGGTGGTTCGGCAACGTCGTCGCCGTCAACGACGTCACCATGACCATCGGCCCCGGGGTGACCGGCCTGCTCGGCCCCAACGGCGCCGGCAAGTCCACGCTCATCAACATGATGGGCGGGTTCCTCGCCCCCTCCACCGGCTCGGTGACCCTCGACGGGAAGCCGATCTGGCGCAATGAGGCGGTCTACCGCGAGATCGGCGTGGTGCCCGAGCGGGAGGCGATGTACGACTTCCTCACCGGCCGCGAATTCGTCGTCGCCAACGCCGAGTTGCACGGCCTGGGCGGGGCGGAGGCTCAGAGTGCCCTGGCCACGGTGGAGATGGAGTACGCGCAGGACCGCAAGATCGCCACGTACAGCAAGGGCATGCGGCAGCGCGTGAAGATGGCCTCGGCCCTCGTCCACGACCCCTCCGTGCTGCTGCTGGACGAGCCGTTCAACGGCATGGACCCGCGCCAGCGGATGCAGCTCATGGACCTGCTGCGGCGGATGGGCGCGGAGGGCCGCACGGTCCTGTTCTCCTCGCACATCCTGGAGGAGGTCGAGCAACTCGCCTCCCACATCGAGGTGATCGTCGCCGGCCGGCACGCGGCGAGCGGTGACTTCCGCCGCATCCGGCGCCTGATGACCGACCGGCCGCACCGCTACCTCGTCCGCTCCAGCGACGACCGGGCCCTGGCCGCCGCGCTGATCGCCGACCCGTCCACGGCCGGCATCGAGGTGGACGTGACGGAGGGCGCCCTGCGCATCCAGGCCGTCGACTTCGCGCGCTTCACCGAGCTGCTGCCGCGGGTCGCCCGGGAGCACTCCATCCGGCTGCTGACGGTCTCGCCCTCGGACGAGTCCCTGGAGTCGGTCTTCTCGTACCTCGTCGCGGCCTGAAGGGAGCCCTCGACCATGTACAACCCCACAGTCGCCCGGCTCACCTACCGCGCCCTCCTCGGCCGCCGCCGCGCCCTGATCCTCTTCGCCCTGCCCGGTCTGCTGCTGCTCATCGCGGCCGCCGTACGCGCCTTCAACGGCGCCGACGACCAGGTCGCCGCCGACGTCCTCGGCGGGTTCGCGCTCGCCACCATGGTGCCGCTGATCGGTGTCATCGCCGGTACGGGCGCGATCGGGCCCGAGATCGACGACGGGTCCATCGTCTACCTGCTGGCCAAGCCGGTGAAGCGGCCCACCATCATCTTCACCAAGCTCATCGTGGCCGTCGCCGTGACCATGGTCTTCTCGGCGGTGCCGACCTTCGTCGCCGGAATGATCCTCAACGGCAACGGACAGCAGGTGGCGGTCGCCCACACCGTCGCCGCGCTCGTCGCCTCGATCGCGTACAGCGCGCTCTTCCTGCTGCTCGGCACGGTCAGCCGGCACGCGGTCGTCATCGGCCTGGTGTACGCGCTGGTGTGGGAGACCCTGTTCGGCAGCCTGATCGCGGGCGCCAAGACCCTCAGCGTCCAGCAGTGGGCGCTGGCCGTCGCCGAGAAGGTCACCGGCGGCGGGCTGGTCGCCTCGGACGTGAGCCTGCCGGCGGCGGTGGCGCTGCTCGCGGGTGTGACGGTGGCGGCGACCTGGTACGCCGGCCAGAAGCTCCGCACGCTCACGCTGGCGGGCGAGGAGTAACCGGCACCGCTCCCGCCGAGCGGCGGCCGCGGCCACGGACCGGCACCGCTCCCGCCGAGTAGCCGCCGGGAACGGCCACGGAGGGCCGCCCGCGGTAGCGGAGCAGCGCGCCCCGAGGGGCCCGGTACGCGCGCGTGCCGGGCCCCTCCCTCGTACCACCGGCCGCGTCCGTCGGCTCCCCGGCCACGGCCCCCGGCCTTCACGCCGGGCTGACGGAGGGGCGGGCACACTTGCCGTACGGAGGAGGCACCCATGGCCGCTGACCACGGACACCGAGACGGGGACGCCGGGCGGGACGGCGAGGACGCCCCGGACGCGCCGGGCACCGCACCCCGCCGGAACGGCTGGGACGACGTCGAGCTGGACCACGACTTCATCCGCTCCGCCGGGACCACCGAACCGTCCGCCCGGGCCAGGATGCTCGCGGCGCGCTGGCGCGGCCGGCCGCCCGAGCCGGAGCCCTGGCGCTCCGACGAGCCGCCCGCGGGATGGTTCTTCAGCCGGGCAGGCCGAGCCGGCCGGGCCGGTCGCGCCCGCCGGGCCGACCGCGCCCGCCGCGGCGGGGGCCTCTTCGGGTGGCGCCGCCGCAGGGGGGACGGGCGGGACTGAGCGGTCAGACCCTGCGGTCGCGAGCCGCCAGCAGCCCCACGCCCAGGGCCACCGCGCAGGCGCACAGCACCAGGGCGATCGGCACCGTCCAGCCGCCGGTCGCCTCGTGGACCGCGCCCGCCGCGAGCGGCCCCGCCGCCGCCAGCAGGTAGCCGACGGTCTGCGCCATCCCGGACAGCCGCGCCGCGGTCACCGCGTCCCCGCTGCGCAGCACGATCAGCGTCAGGGCCAGGCCCACCGCGCCGCCCTGCCCCACGCCCAGGACCGCCGCCCACAGCCAGGCGCCCGCCACCGGGGCCACCATCAGCCCCGTGTACCCCGCCGCCACCAGCGAGGTGACCAGGGCGACCAGCGGGCGCTGGCTCCGCATCCGGCCGGCCAGCAGCGGCACCAGGAAGGCGCCCGCGACCTGCACCAGGTTGTTGAACGCGAAGACCACACCGGCCGTGGAGCGGCTCATGCCCTGGTCGGTGAAGATCGTCGGCAGCCAGGCGATCAGGACGTACGTCCACAGCGACTGCAGGCCCATGAAGAGGGTGACCTGCCAGGCCAGGGCCGAGCGCCACACCCCGCGCCCGTGCCCCGCCGCCGCCCCTGACGCCACCGGCACCTCGTGCCCCGTCCGGCCCCGGGCGATCAGCACCTGCGGCAGCCAGACCACCGCCGCCACGGCCGCCAGGAGCGACCAGAAGGCCAGCGAGCCCTGCCAGCTGCCGCCGAACGCCCGCTCCAGCGGCACCGACGCCGCCGCCGCGACCGTGGCGCCCGCGATCATCGACCCCGTGTAGACGGACGTCATCGACGCGGCCCGGTCCGGGAAGTCCCGCTTGATCAGGCCGGGCATCAGGACGTTGAGCAGCGCGATGGCCGTCCCGGCGAGGACCCCGCCGCCGTACAGCGCGTACACGGACGGCAGGACGCGGACGAGGATGCCGGCCGCCAGCAGCAACAGGGCGCCCAGCAGCACCCGTTCGGTGCCCAGGCGCCGGCCCAGCCAGGGCGCGGCCAGCGAGCCGGCGCCCAGGAACAGCACCGGGACCGAGGTGATCAGCGACGTCGCCGTCGAGGACAGCCCGAGGGCCGCGCTGATCTCACCGACCAGCGGGGACACGCTCGCCAGGGCCGCGCGCATGTTGAGCGAGGCGAGCACGATGCCGGTGAGCAGCAGCACCGGGTGGGCGAGCAACGCCCGCCGCGCGGCGGCGCCTTCCGGCGAGGGCCGGACCGGGCCCTCCGCGTCGAGCAGGAGCGACCGATCGGCTTGCGGGCGTGCCACGTTCACAGCACCTTTCGAAACAGCGGGGGGTGTACAGCGGGGGATTTACGGGGAGTTCAGCGGGCGGCGACGATCGCCCGGACGGTCTCCAGGGGCGCGTGCAGCAGTGCGCGGACCGCCGCCCCGGCCGCGTCGGGGTCGCCCGCCTCGATCGCCTCGACCAGCGCCTCGTGGGCGTCGAGGTCGATGGCGGGCATCTCGCGGTCGCCGAGGGAGGCGACGAGGCTCTCGTGGACCTGGACCGAGAAGAAGCGGTAGACCTCGGTGAACGCGGTGTTGTGGGTGGCCTCGACCACCGCGCGGTGGAAGGCCATGTCGGCGTCCGCGTCCCGGTCGCCCTCCGCGCGCAGGGTCGCCAGCGCCGCGCGCAGCCCCAGCAGGTCGTGGGTGTCGCGCCGCTGGGCGGCGAGCCGCGCCGCCTCCGTCTCCAGGGCGATCCGCAGCTCCAGGACGTCCAGCGCGCCGGCGGCCCGGACGGTGCGCAGTACGGCGGCGGGGTCGGCGGTGGAGCGTACGAAGGTGCCGTTGCCCTGGCGGGACTCCAGCAGCCCGGCGTGGACGAGGACGCGGACGGCCTCGCGGACGGTGTTGCGGCCGACGCCGAGCTGCTCGGCCAGCTCGTGCTCGGTGGGGAGGCGGTCGCCGACGGCCCAGGCGCCGTCCGTCAGCTCGGCCCGGAGCTGCTCGACGACGGTGTCCACGAGGGAGGTCCGTCCCGCGGCTTTCAGTGCCATCCGTCCTCTACTCCGTCCCACTCATCCGCCCGGTTGCCCAGTCATCCTACAACTTGCCTCCGGGATTACTGTGGGCACAGCCGCACTCACTCACACCCTGGGGAGCAAGCCATGTCAGACCGCTTCGACGTCGTCGTACTCGGAGCTGGCCCCGGCGGCTACGTCGCCGCCATCCGCGCCGCCCAGCTGGGCAAGCGCGTCGCGGTGGTCGAGGAGAAGTACTGGGGCGGTGTGTGCCTGAACGTCGGCTGCATCCCCACCAAGGCGCTGCTGCGCAACGCCGAGCTGGCCCACCTCTTCACCCACGAGGCCAAGACGTACGGCATCAAGGTCGACGGCGAGGTGTCCTTCGACTACGGCGAGGCGTTCCGGCGCAGCCGGACGGTCGCGGACGGCCGGGTCAAGGGCGTCCACTTCCTGATGAAGAAGAACAAGATCACCGAGTTCACCGGCCGGGGCACCTTCCTGGACGCGAACTCGATGCGGGTGGAGCAGAGCGACGGCACGACGGCCACGATCGCGTTCGACCACTGCATCATCGCCACCGGCGCCACGCCCCGCCTGCTCCCGGGCACCCGGCGCAGCGAGCGGGTGGTGACGTACGAGGAGCAGATCCTCACCGAGGAGCTGCCGCGCTCCATCGTGATCGCCGGCGCGGGCGCGATCGGCGTCGAGTTCGCGTACGTGCTGCACAACTACGGCGTGAAGGTCACCATCGTCGAGTTCCTCGACCGGATCGCGCCGCTGGAGGACAAGGACGTCTCGGCGGAGCTGGCGAAGCAGTACCGCAAGCTCGGCATCGACGTGCTGACGTCCACCCGGGTCGAGTCGATCGACGAGTCCGGCGAGCAGGTGCGGGTGACCGTGACCGGCAAGGACGGCGGGCAGCGGGTGCTGGAGGCCGACAAGGTGCTCCAGGCCATCGGCTTCGCGCCGAACGTCGAGGGGTACGGCCTGGAGAACACCGGTGTGAAGCTCACCGAGCGCGGCGCGATCGACGTCGACGGGCGGGCGCGGACGTCGGTGCCGCACATCTACGCGATCGGTGACGTGACGGCGAAGCTGATGCTGGCGCACACCGCCGAGGCCATGGGCGTAGTGGCGGCCGAGACGATCGCGGACGCCGAGACCATGGAGCTCGACTACCCGATGATCCCCCGCGCGACCTACTGCCAGCCGCAGATCGCCAGCTTCGGCTGGACGGAGGAGCAGGCGCGCGAGAAGGGCTTCGACGTCAAGGTCGCCAAGTTCCCCTTCATGGCGAACGGCAAGGCGCACGGCCTCGGGGACACCACCGGTTTCGTGAAGCTGATCAGCGACGCGAAGTACGGCGAGATCATCGGCGCCCACCTGATCGGTCCGGACGTCACCGAGCTGCTGCCCGAGCTGACCCTGGCGCAGCAGTGGGACCTCACGGTCCACGAGGTCGCCCGGAACGTGCACGCGCACCCGACGCTGGGCGAGGCGGTGAAGGAGGCCGTGCACGGTCTCGCGGGCCACATGATCAACTTCTGACGCCCGGGCGACGGCGCCACGGCCCTCCGGACAGCCGGGACAGCCGGGCCTCCGGACAGCCGGGTCTCCGGACAGCCGGGACAGCCGGGCCTCCGGAAAGCCGCACCCCCGGGAAATCCGGTGGCGTGGCGCCGTGCGTACGGGGCACATTGAGGAGCACCCCGGTCCTGCCGGGGACGGCACCGGGGGGCGGCCGCTTCGAGCGCGCGTTCATGACGCGCGGGCCGCCCCCTCCGGTCCGTCAGCAGGGCCCTTAAGCAGGGCCCGGGGGCCGAGCCCTTTCGGGCCCGTACGGGCGACGCCGTCAGCCGTCGCGGCCGCGCAGCAGCTCCTCCAGCACCACCGCGATGCCGTCGTGCTCGTTGGAGGCCGTGACCTCGCGGGCGACGGCCTTGAGGTCGTCGTGCGCGTTGGCCATGGCCACCCCGTGCGCCGCCCAGGCGAACATGGGGATGTCGTTCGGCATGTCGCCGAACGCGATGGTGTCCGCGCCCTTCACGCCCAGCCGGCGCGCGGCCAGCGACAGTCCGGTCGCCTTGCTCAGCCCCAGCGGCAGGATCTCGACGATCCCCGCGCCCGCCATCACCACGTCCACCAGACCGCCGACGGTCCGCCGGGCGGCCAGGGCGAGGGCGTCGTCGTCCAGCTCGGGGTGCTGGATGTAGACCTTGTTGAGCGGGGCGGACCACAGCTCGGCCGGGTCCTCGTACGGGAGGTACGGCAGCGGCCCCTCCTGCACCCGGTAGCCGGGGCTGATCAGGACCTCGCCGTCGAGCCCGTCCCGGCTGGCGGCCAGCGCCAGCGGGCCCACCTCGGCCTCCAGCTTGGACAGGGCGAGGCCCGCGAGCTGGCGGTCCAGGGTCACGGACGTCAGCAGCCGGTGCTCGCCCGCGTGGTAGACCTGCGCCCCCTGGCCGCACACCGCGAGGCCGTCGTAACCGAGGTCGTCCAGGATGTGCCGGGTCCAGGGGACCGACCGGCCGGTGACGACGATGTGCGCGGCGCCCGCCGCCGTCGCGGCGGCGAGCGCGTCCCGGGTGCGCCGCGAGATCGTCTCGTCGGGGCGCAGCAGCGTCCCGTCGAGGTCGGTCGCGACCAGCTTGTAGGGGAACGGGGTCACTTGGCGACCGGCTCCAGGACTTCCCGGCCGCCGAGGTACGGGCGCAGGACCGGAGGCACGCGCACCGAGCCGTCGGCCTGCTGGTGGTTCTCCAGCAGGGCGACGATCGTGCGCGGGACGGCGCAGAGCGTGCCGTTGAGGGTGGCGAGCGGCTGGATCTTCTTGCCGTCGCGCATCCGGACCGACAGGCGCCGGGCCTGGAAGCTGTCGCAGTTGGAGGCGGACGTCAGCTCGCGGTACTTGCCCTGGGTGGGGATCCACGCCTCGCAGTCGTACTTGCGCGAGGCCGAGGAGCCCAGGTCGCCGGTGGCCACGTCGATCACCTGGAACGGCAGCTCCAGGGAGGTCAGCCACCGCTTCTCCCAGTCCAGCAGGCGCTTGTGCTCCGCCTCGGCGTCCTCGGGCGCGACGTACGAGAACATCTCGACCTTGTCGAACTGGTGGACGCGGAAGATGCCGCGGGTGTCCTTGCCGTACGTCCCGGCCTCGCGCCGGTAGCAGGGCGAGAAGCCGGCGTAGCGCAGGGGCAGCTTGTCCGCGTCGAGGATCTCGTCCATGTGGTACGCGGCCAGCGGCACCTCGGACGTGCCGACGAGGTAGTAGTCGTCCTTCTCCAGGTGGTACACGTTCTCCGCGGCCTGGCCGAGGAAGCCGGTGCCCTCCATGGCGCGCGGGCGGACCAGCGTGGGCGTGAGCATCGGGACGAACCCGGCCTCCGTCGCCTGCGCGATCGCCGCGTTGACCAGCGCCAGCTCCAGCAGCGCGCCGACGCCGGTCAGGTAGTAGAAGCGCGAGCCGGAGACCTTCGCGGCGCGCTCGACGTCGATGGCGCCCAGCGCCTCGCCCAGCTCCAGGTGGTCCTTGGGCTCGAAGCCCTCGGCGCCGAAGTCCCGCACGGTGCCGTGCGTCTCCAGGACGACGAAGTCCTCCTCGCCGCCGACCGGCACGTCCTCGTGGACCAGGTTGCCCAGGCGCAGCAGCAGGCGCTTGGCCTCGTCCTCGGCCTCGTGCTGGGCGGCGTCGGCGGCCTTGACGTCGGTCTTGAGCTGCTCGGCGCGCTGGAGCAGTTCCGCGCGCTCCTCCGGCGACGCCTTGGGGATCAGCTTGCCGAGCGCCTTCTGCTCGGAGCGGAGTTCGTCGAAGCGGACGCCGGACGACCTGCGCCGCTCATCGGCGGAGAGCAGGGCGTCGACGAGGCCGACGTCCTCTCCACGGGCGCGCTGGGAGGCGCGAACACGGTCGGGGTCCTCACGGAGCAGGCGAAGGTCAATCACCCCACCAGGCTACCGGTGGGGGCGGCCGCCACCCCAGCCGATATGCCGGGTGTGGGCAACCGTGTCGTTTTGCCCGTAATGCCGGAAATTAATCCTGGGTGGTCCCCGGAGTGATCCCGGGAAAGGGGCCCGGAATTCCGCCCGCCCCGCCGGGCGGCGGCCGGTGCCGCCCCTGCGCCGCCCCCGGTACCGCCCCTGTGCCGTCCCCCCCGCGCCGTCCCCTGTGCCGTCCCCGCGTTGTCCACAGGCGCCTGGCCTTCCGGGCAAGTTATCCACAGGCTGTGCGCCGATGCTGTGGATCAGGGAATTGATCATTCCTCATGGCGGACCATCGCCCTGGATTCCCTTACCAAACCCGGACCACACGCTCATTCGGGTGGGAATTTCTCGCTCCAAAGAGTTGCCCGGCGGAATTGGGGTGACATTGAGGTGACGCGCGTATGCCGCCACCCTCCGTCCCGCCCGGAGCGACCGTGGTGATATGTCGACTCTGTCCGGTTGTGATGTCGACTTGTCCCCAGGTCGAGAAGCCGCCCTGTGGATAACCGGCCCGCCGCTGTGGACGGCGCCCACCGGAGCCGACAAGCGCCTCCCGGTGCTGGTGGGACCAGGCGGGCCCGTTGGTCAGATCCGCCCGTCCTGGCACCGGGCCAGCCAGTCCGACGCCGCCGTGAACTCCGCGTCGGACGTCCCCGGCCGCAGCGGCGACACGTCCGCGGCCGTCGCGCCCGCCCTCGGGTACGAGCCGAGGAACCGCACCTGCGCGCAGATCCGCTTCAGCCCCATCAGCGCCTCGGCGACGCGCCGGTCGGCGATGTGGCCCTCGGCGTCGACGGCGAAGCAGTAGTTGCCGATCCCGGCGCCGGTCGGCCGCGACTGGAGCAGCATCAGGTTGACCCCGCGCGCCGAGAACTCCTGGAGCAGCTCCAGCAGCGCACCCGGGTGGTCCTCGCGCTGCCAGATCACCACCGACGTCTTGTCCGCCCCGGTGGGCGCCGCCGGCCGCGCCGGGCGGCCCACCAGCACGAAGCGCGTCTCCGCGTTCTCGGCGTCGTGGATCTCGGTGACCAGCGCCTCCAGGCCGTACGTGGCGGCGGCGAAGGCCCCCGCGAACGCCGCGTCGTACCGGCCCTCCTGCACCAGCCGGGCCCCGTCCGCGTTGGACGCGGCCGACTCCCACACCGCCTCGGGCAGGTTCGCCCGCAGCCAGTTGCGCACCTGCGGCTGCGCCACCGGGTGCCCGGTCACCGTCTTGACGTCGGCCAGCGACGTGCCCGGCCGCACCAGCAGCGCGAACGCGATCGGCAGCAGCACCTCGCGGTAGATCATCAGCGGCTCGCCGGACGCCAGCGCGTCCAGCGTCGCCGTCACCCCGCCCTCCACCGAGTTCTCGATCGGTACGAGGGCGGCGGCGGCCTCCTCGTTGCGCACGGCGTCCAGCGCCGCGGCCACCGAGACCATCGGGACCAGCTCCCGGGTGGCGGCTTCCGGCAGGGTGCGCAGCGCCGCCTCCGTGAAGGTGCCCGCGGGACCGAGATACGTATAGCGAGTGGCCGACATACCGTCACCCTAATGCGCGGCGCCCGGCCCCGTTCCCCGTGCGGCCCTACGCCCCCAGCAGGCGCTCGCCCACGTACTCCCCCGCGCCCGGCCCGCCCGGCACGGCGAACAGCGCGCTCGCCTCGTGGCGGACGAACGGCGACAGCGCGTCCCCCCGGTCCAGCTTCCGCTGCACCGGGACGAACGCCCGGTGCGGGTCCGCCTGCCAGGCGATGAACAGCAGCCCCGCGTCCGGCGTCCCGTCCGCCGCGATCCCGTCGTGGTACGAGAAGGGCCGCCGCAGCATCGCCGCGCCGCCGTTCTGCTCCGGCGCCGCGATCCGCGCGTGCGCGTCGTCCGGGACGACCAGCTTCCCGTCCGGCCCCGTGCGGTCCAGGTCGATCAGGGTGCTCTCGGACCCGCCCGTCAGCGGCGCCCCGTCCGACTTCCGGCGGCCGATGACCCGCTCCTGGTCCCTCAGCGGCAGCTTCTCCCAGTCGTCCAGCAGCATCCGGATCCGCCGCACCACCGCGTACGACCCGCCCGCCATCCACGGCTGCTCCCCGCCGGCCGGGACGAACACCCGCTTGTCGAAGTCCGGTTCGGACGGCTTGGGGTTGCGCGTGC
This sequence comes from Streptomyces sp. NPDC015131, assembly GCF_043079975.1. Classification (NCBI taxonomy): domain Bacteria; kingdom Bacillati; phylum Actinomycetota; class Actinomycetes; order Kitasatosporales; family Streptomycetaceae; genus Streptomyces; species Streptomyces sp. NPDC015131. The sequence goes on from NZ_JBIBVB010000005.1 coordinate 557,100, forward strand.
CGTCGACCTGGCCCATCAGATTGCGGGCCGTCATCGGGTGCGCGGTGGCGCCCGGCGAGCGGTTGAAGCCGTTCATCTGCCAGCGCACCCGCGCCGCGCCCCCCGCCTCCTTCTGCACCGCCCGCAGCGCGTGGAAGGCGACCAGCGCGTCATCGGCGCCGATCTGCACCCACAGGTCGCCGCCCGACCGCTTCGGGTCCAGCCGGTCGGACGAGAACGCGGGCAGCGGGTCCAGCTCCTCCGGGCGCCGCGCCACCAGCCCCGTACGGTCGAAGAAGGAGGCCCCGAAGCCGAACGTCACGGTCAGCGAGGACGGTCCGGCGTCCAGGGCGACGCCCGTGTCGCCCTCGCCCAGCGGCTCGCCCGCCATCAGCCGCTCGGCCACCGCCGACCAGCGGCGCATCAGCGCGGCGGCCTCCTTGCGCCCGGCGCCCGGCGCCAGGTCGAAGGCGACCAGGTGCCCGCGCGCCTGCAACGGCTGGAGGATGCCCGCCTGGTGCGTACCGCGGAACGGCACGGAGGTGGAGCCCACGGTCGCCAGCGCGGTGCCGGGCGGGTCCGCGGTGACGGCGTGCGCGGCGGCGCCACCGGCCGCGCCCAGGGCCAGCCCGGTCGCGCCGGCCGCCCCGACGGTGCCCAGCAGCGAGCGCCGGGAGATGTGGAGGTCGTCGTTCACGGTCAGCCGATCTTCACGTTCTTGTCGAGGGTGGTCTGGTCGATGTCCGAGGTGCGGACCTTCACCTGGAGCTTCCACTCGCCCGGCATCGGGACCTGCACGGTGGACGAGGAGTAGTGCCCGGCCGCGACCCGTTCCGGGACGACCGGCACGGGCCCGATCTGCTCCGACTCCAGGGTGTAGGACACCTTCAGCTCGGGGACGTCCAGGGGCCGGCCGTTCGCGCCGGTGACGTACACGTGCAGGGTGTTCCGGCCCGAGCGGCCGGGGTCGAGGGTGAGGCGGACCTCGCCCTTGCCGTTCACCGCGCCGCCCGTGTCGAACGGCAGCGTCAGGTCGAGCGGCCGGTCCGGTACGGCGGGCGAGGACGCGCCCGGCGCGGTGCGGGCCGCCTCCTCCTCCGTACGGCCGGGTTCCGTGGTCGTCAGCACGGTCGTGACGGCGAGCAGCACCACGGCGACGCCGGCCTCGGCCAGCACCGACCGGCGCAGCCCGGCCCGCCCCGGGTCGGCGTCCCGGGCCCGCCGGGCGCGCGCGGTGGCGACGGCGGCCCGCTGCCGGGCGAGCTGCGCGGCGCGCTCGGGGTCCTCCGGAGCACCGACCGGGACGTTGTCCGAGCCCTCCGCCGAGGCGTCCTCCGTACCCGCGTCCTCCTCAACGCCGTCGTCAGATGCGTCTTCCGTACCCGCGTCCGCGACGGCCGGCGCCTCCGTCAGCCGGCGGGTCCACCGGCGGGAGATCCACGCGACCCCCAGCAGCACGGCGACCAGCCCCAGCTTCAGGAGCAGCAGCCTGCCGTAGTCGGTGCCGGTCAGCGCCGACCAGGAGCCGACCTGCCGCCAGGACTGGTAGGTCCCGGTCAGCGCCAGCACCACCACGGAGACGAACGCGACCCGCGAGAAGCGCTCCACCGCCGTCCGCTCGATCGTCGGCTCCCGGTGCAGGGCCACCAGCAGCGCGGCGAGTCCGCCCAGCCAGGCGGCCATCGCCAGCAGGTGCAGGATGTCGACGGGCATGGCGATGCCGGGCTGGAGCCCCGCCGAGGCGTGCTCCGAGAGCGCCCAGGTGCCGGCGATCCCGGCCGCCACGACCGAGCCGCCCATCGCGAGCCCGAAGGTGAGGTCCTTCTTCTCGCCCTCGTCCTCCCGGCGGGTGTAGGCGCCGAAGAGCACCGCCACGAACAGCGCGGCCGCCCCGAGCAGCAGCAGCCGGGACATGAGGGCCGCACCGGTCTTGGTCTCCAGGACGCCGCCCAGCGCGGCCAGGTCGAAGGCGTCGGCCAGCCGGCCCGAGCCGGTGTACGGGGCGCGCAGCAGGAGCAGGGCCAGGGTGGCCGCCGTGAGCGTCACCCACCCGCGGACCACGAGCCGCTGGAGGGACCGCACCGACGCCCCGCGCGGCCAGCAGAGCAGGATGAAGGCGGCGCCGCCCGCGAGCACGGTGTAGCCGGCGTACGAGACGTACCTGGCGATGTCGTAGAGCACCCCGGTGAGGCCACCGCCCGCCTCCTCCTTCGGCAGCGCGACGGTGGTCTGCGACGGGGCGCCGATGGAGAAGGTGAACGCGCCGGAGATCGGGTGGCTGTCGGCGGAGATCGCCCGCCAGGCGACGGTGTACGTGCCGTCCGGCAGCCCGGCGTTGAGGTTCACGCCGTACTTGACGATCGCTCCGGCGCACAGGTCGCGCAGCTCGCCGGTGTCGGCGCGCTTGCCGCTCGGTTCCAGGACGCGGATGGAGTCGTCGTCCATGGCGACCTGCTCGGAGAAGGTGAGCGTGACGCCCTTGGGGGCGGTGGCGACCACCGCCCCGTCCTTCGGGTCGCTGCCGGTCAGCGCGGCGTGCGCGCTCGCCGTACCGGAGAACACGGTGCCGAGGAGCGCGGCGGTGACGAGCAGCAGCCGCAGTACGTGGGCTGTTCCGAAGCGCGGGGCGGTGGCCGTCATGTCCGGCCCCCTAGTGCTTCGCCGGGTTGTGGGTGGCCGCCTCCACGGGGAGGTCGACCTCCATCGGGCCGGACTTCTCGAAACGCAGCTCGACGCGGACCTTCTCGCCCTGCTTCGGCTGCTTCTTGATGCCCATGAACATGAGGTGGTTGCCGCCCCGTTCGAGCTTCAGCTCCCCGTTGGCGGGGATGTCGAGGGACTTCACCTGCCGCATCTTCTGGTCCTTCGTCTCGTGGATCTGGACGTCGTCGGAGAGCGGGCTGGTGGCCCCGGTGAGCCGGTCGGCGGTGCCGGCGGAGTTGGTGATGGTGAGGAAGCCGCCGGCCATGTCGCCCACGGGCTGCGGCATGAAGGCCCCGCCGACCTCGAGTTCCGGCTCGCCGTCGCCCGCGGAGCAGCCGCCCAGGGCCATCGACCCGGCGAGCGCTATGGCGGCGGACAGGGTGGTCAGGGTGGTGCGGCGGGTCACGGGTTCTCCCCCTTGATGATCTTCGGCAGGTCCTTCTCGTAGTCCTCGGCGGTGGTGTCGTCGTCGTAGACGACGTACCCCTGGTCGGTTCTGGGCGAGAACGCGATCACCTGCGCGCCGTGCATGGAGACGACCGAGCCGTCCTTCTCCTTCTTCGGCGGGTCGATGCCGATGCCGATCTGGCGCGCCCCGGCCTGGATGGTGGGGAAGTCGCCGGTGAGGCCGGTGAAGGCCGGGTCGCCCGCGCCGGGCAGCCACTTGCCCAGCTCGGCGGGGGTGTCCCGCTCGGGGTCGGTGGTGACGAAGACGACCTGGAGCTTCTCGCGGTCCGCCGGGGGCAGTTCCTTGTAGGCGAGCGCGATGTTGCTCATGGTGAGGGGGCAGACGTCGGGGCAGTGGGTGTAGCCGAAGTAGATGAGCGTCGGCTTGCCCTTGGTCCGCTCGCGCAGGTCGTACGGCTTGCCCTTGGTGTCCTTCAGGACCATGTTCGGCTTCTCGAAGGGCCGGTCGAGGACGGTGGCCGCCTTGTCGGGCGACGCCTCGACGTGCACCTCGGCGGCGGAGCCGGAGGCGGAGCCGTCCTTGCCGCCGTCGCCGCACGCCGACAGGGTGAGCGCGGACACGGCGGCGAGCGCGGCCGCGAGCGCGGGGGTGCGGCGGCGCGGCCGGAGCCGCCCGCCGGGCTTGCTGGTGTGCATGGAGGTTCTCTCTGTGGATTCCGGGGCCCGGGTGTCCGGGGCGGCCGTCAGGCGGAGCGGCGGCGGCCGGCGAGGACGCCGAAGGCCACACCGGCGGCGCCCACGAGGATGCCGACGACACCGAGGACCCGGGCGGTGGTGTCGCTGGAGCCGGCGGCGGCCGTAGTCTCCTTCGCGTCACCGGCGCCGTCGTCGTGGCCCTTGTCGTCGCTCTTGGTGCCGGCCCCGGTGGCCGCGCCGCCGCCGTGGTGGTCGTCCTTGGCGGCCGACAGGGTCAGGACGGGAGCGGGCGTCTCGGGCTCGGGGGCCCCATCCTCGGGCTCCTCGATCCAGCGCACGACCTCCTTGTTGTCGTACGTCTGGAGGGCCTTGAAGACGAGCTTGTCGGCGTTCTCCGGCAGCTGTCCCATGGAGACCGGGAACTGCTGGAACTGGCCGGGGCCGATCTTCGAACCGGCGGCGGTCCAGGTGATCTTGGAGGGGGCCTCGGTGATCTTCTTGCCGTGCACCTCGAGGGGCTTGGCGAGCTTGGCCTTGGCGACCGTGACGTTCCAGCCGGGGACGGGCTGCGGCATGACCGACGCCATCGGGGTGTCGGTGGGGAGGGTGACCTCCAGCTTCACGGTCGAGGCGTTGTCGCGCTCGTTCGGCACCTTGAAGTTGACGGTGGCGTAACCGCCCTTGGCGGCGTCGCCCTGCGGCTGCACGCTCACGTGCGCGAAGGCGGTGCCGGAGAGCAGGACCACGGAGGAGACGGCGAGGCCGCCGGCCAGGGCGGCGCGGGAGCGGCGGAGGGAAGAGGCGTTCATGACGGAACACTCCAGGAGAAGCGGAACGGTGGACGCATGCGCACGGGCGCATCACGGCGCCACTCCCGCGGGAGCGGTGCCGTGTCAGGCGGCGAGGGCGTAACTCCATACGGCCGGGGGGCCGCGCCTGATCACCGTGTGCTGAAGTGCGTCCGCCGCGGCCGGCGGAGCGTCGTCGTCGGTACGGCGCGGCCGCGGTCCGCCCGAGGGCAGCGCGGGCAGCCCCGCGACCAGGGCGCGTACGAGGACGAGGGCGGCGCGCAGGGAGCGTACGAGCGCCCCCTCGGCGAGCCCCATGGCGCCCTGCGCCGACAGCCGGCCCAGCCCGATGAGCGCCTGGTCGCCGCGGCGCAGCAGCCATCCGGTCGCCACGGCGGCCAGCAGGTGGCCCAGCACCATCGGCAGGCTCGGCCACACCCCGGCGGCGGACTCGGCCGCATGGCCCGGGTGGACGGCGTGCGCCGCGGCACCGGCCGGGTCGATCCCGGCGCGGGTCACGATCCGCCGGGCGTCGGCGGGGGTCAGCGCCGACGCGCCCGCCCCGCACACCAGTTTGGCGGCCATCCGGATGAGTGCGTCGTCCGCCCGGTCGCCGATACCCACGGAGAGGTGCTGTCGCTGCCCGAGCCCGAACAGCGCGTGCAGCCCGAGCTGGCCGGCGGCCAGCGCGGTGACGATCACCGGGAACGAGCGCTCGCGCCCGGCGAACGGCACCGTCAGCACCAGCACACCGAGGAAACCGAGGGCCAGCGTCCACCAGGGGACCGTCTCGCAGGCCGCGAGCACATGCCCCAGCGCGGACAGCACGAGGCAGACCGCGGCGAACACCGCGGCCCTCAGCAGTCGCGGACCAGCGGAAGGGGCAGACATGGCCGGGCCATCATCGCACTGCGCGCCTCACTACCACACGGCAGGTCCGGAAGGTCACCGTTTCGTCTCGGGAGTCCGCAACGACCCGACAGGGACGGACACCGCCCGACACGCCCCGACATACACCGGCGTCCGGGCTACGCATATCCGCCGAACGGGGCCTGTCGCGTCAACGCGGCGCTTACGACCGGTGGGCGGGGGCAATACGTATCGGTATGTCGAGCCGCAGCCAGGAGGCTGGAGCATGAGCATCTGGTGGTCACTCCATTTGCGGCGCGAGGCCGCGAGCGTCCCGCTCGCACGGCGTCTCCTCCTCGGCACCATGGAGACCGCGGGCGTCGACCCGGAGATCTCCTACGACCTCTCGCTCGCCCTCACCGAGGCGTGCGCCAACGCCGTGGAGCACGGCGGCCGGACGGGGACCGGCGACGTGTCGGCCGAGTACCGGGTGACCGCCTACCTGGACGGCGAGAAGTGCCGCATCGAAGTGGCCGACTCGGGGCCGGGCTTCCCCGCCGGGCCCGCCCCCGCGGTGCGCCGGCCGCCCCTGGAGGCGGAGAACGGCCGGGGGCTGCGGCTCATCGAGGAGCTGGCCGACCACGTCCACTTCGGCAACAGATCGGGGCGCGGCGGAGCGGTGGTCAGCTTCGACAAGATCGTCAAGTGGCGTACGGACGCCCCGCTGGTGGCCTCCTGACGCACGCGCGGCAAAGGCCCCCGCCCGCGTACCGGCAAAGGCCCCCCGCCGGCGTACCGGCAAGGCCACCCGCCGGCGTACCGGCGAAGTCCCCGCCCGCGTACCGACAAGGCCCCCCGCCGGCGTACCGGCGAGGGGCCCGTCACAGCTCCGCGGGGTCAGCCCTTCAGGCTCGCCATCCACGCCTCGACCTCGTCGGACCGGCGCGGCAGCGCGGCCGAGAGGTTCCGGTTGCCGTCCTCGGTGACCAGGATGTCGTCCTCGATCCGGACGCCGATGCCCCGGTACTCCTCCGGCACGGTCAGGTCGTCCGCCTGGAAGTACAGGCCCGGCTCGACGGTCAGGCACATGCCCGGCTCCAGGACCCCGTCCACGTACGTCTCGGTCCGCGCGGCGGCGCAGTCGTGGACGTCCATGCCCAGCATGTGACCCGTGCCGTGCAGGGTCCAGCGGCGCTGGAGGCCCAGCTCCAGCACCTTCTCCACGTCCATGTCGCCGAGCAGGCCCCACGACACCAGCCGCTCGGCCAGCACGCGCTGGGCGGCGTCGTGGAAGTCGCGGTAGCCGGCGCCCGGCCGCACCGCCGCGATGCCCGCCTCCTGGGCGTCGTACACCGCGTCGTAGATCTTGCGCTGGAGGTCGCTGAAGCGGCCGTTGATCGGCAGGGTGCGGGTGACGTCCGCCGTGTAGAGCGTCGTCGTCTCCACGCCCGCGTCCAGCAGCAGCAGCTCCCCGGAGCGGACCGCGCCGTCGTTGCGCACCCAGTGCAGGGTGGTGGCGTGCGGGCCGGCGGCGCAGATGGAGCCGTAGCCGATGTCGTTGCCCTCGACGCGGGCGCGCAGGAAGAAGGTGCCCTCGATGTAGCGCTCGCTGGTCGCCTCGGCCTTGTCCAGGACGCGGACGACGTCCTCGAAGCCGCGCGCGGTCGCGTCGCAGGCCCGCTGGAGCTCGCCGATCTCGAAGTCGTCCTTCACCAGGCGCGCCTCGGAGAGGTACACCCGCAGCTCCTCGTCGCGCTCGGCGGTGACCTTGTCGGTCAGGGCCGCCTCGATGCCCGCGTCGTGGCCGCGGACCTGGCGCACCGGGCCGGTGGCCTCGGCCAGGGCGGCGGACAGCTCGCGCACGTCCTTGGCCGGGATGCCGAGCAGCTGCTCCGCCTCGGCGGGGGAGTGGCGGCGGCCCACCCACAGCTCGCCCTGGCCGTCCAGCCAGAACTCGCCGTTCTCCCGGTTGGAGCGCGGCAGCAGGTAGATCGTCGCGTCGTGGCCGCCCGCCTTCGCCGGCTCCAGCACCAGCACGCTGTCGTGCGTGTGGTCGCCGGTGAGGTAGGCGTACTCCGTCGACGGCCGGAAGGCGTACTCGGTGTCGTTGGAGCGGGTCTTCAGGTTGCCCGAGGGGATCACCAGGCGCTCGCCGGGGAAGCGCGCGGACAGCGCGGCGCGGCGGGCGGCGGTGTGCGCCGCCTGGGGGATCGGCGCCAGGCCGTGCAGCTCGGTGTCGGCCCAGCCGGACTTCATGTTCTCCGCGAGCTCGTCGGACACGCCCGGGTACAGGCCGTTCTTCCGCTGCTTGATCGGCTCTTCCGACTCGTCCGGGCCCGCTGCGGCAGCAGGGTCACTTGCAGCCGGGGTGAGCTCTTCGGCCACGGTCCGCCTCCTGTAGGTACGACACACGATGTCCCCGAGCTCCCGACTGTGGTCGAGCAGGGGTGCCGTCCCCATCGTACGGTCGTGCGGAAGACCGCCCCAGGGACTTACGTCCCCCCGGCCCGAGGCCCCCGCCCGCGTCGCCCGCCCGACGTCCCGGCCCGGTGTCGCCCGCCCGGCGGTGCGCCCGGCGTCCTCCGCCCGGTGTCGCCCGCCCGGGCTCAGTCGGTCAGGCGAAGCGGGCCGCCAGCAGGACCACGTCCTCGTCGCCCGGCCCGCCGTCCGGCAGGACCGTGCGCAGCACATGGTCGGCGATCGCGCCCGGGTCCGCCCGGTCCGCGCCGGGCACGGACGCCGCCGCCGCGTGCAGCCGCGCGAACGCCCGGTCCATGGAGTCCCCGGTGCGGCGCAGCAGCCCGTCCGTGTAGAGGAGCACCGTCTCGCCCGGCTCGGGGGAGATCTCCACGCTCGGCGCCTCCCAGCAGGCGAGCATGCCCAGCGGCGCCGACAGCGAGGTCTCGACGTACTCGGTACGCCGCTCCCCCACGATCAGCGGCGGGGTGTGCCCGGCGCCCGCCAGCACGATCCCGCGCCGCGCGGGCTCGGCGTAGGCGAACAGCGCGGTCGCCGAGCGCGCCGGTTCGGTCAGCCGCAGCAGCAGCTCCAGGTCGGACAGGACGGCGACCGGGTCCTCGCCCTCCATCACCGCGTACGCGCGCAGCGAGGCGCGCAGCCGGCCCATCGCGGCCAGCGCGCTCGGCCCCGAACCGGAGACCGACCCGACCGCCAGGCCCAGCGCGCCCTCCGGCAGCGGCAGCGCGTCGTACCAGTCGCCGCCGCCCCGCTCCCCGGCCCGGTGCCGGGCGGCGAGCTGGACGCCCGGGACGCGCGGCAGCCGGCTCGGCAGCAGCTCCTCGGCGATGGTGGCCATCCGGTCCCGCGCCCGCTCCAGCTCCAGGAGCCGGGCCAGGTGCTCGGAGGCGTACCGCCCGTACAGGCCGGCGAGGTGGCGCCGCCCCTCGGTGGGCTCGGCGGGCTCGTCGTACAGCCAGACGGCCGCGCCCAGCCGGCCGGCGGCGTCGGTGGCGAGGGGGACGGCGTAGCTGGCGGCGTAGCCGAGGCGGGCGGCGACCTCGCGGTGGCGGGGGTCGAGCGCCTCGTCGGCGAAGAGGTCGGGGACGGCCACCGGCCCGGGGCGGGCCCCGGCGGCCGGCCCGTCGGCGGTGCCGTCGAGGAAGCGGCCGTGGGCGGTGGCGCTGCGCGGCACCGTCTCGATGGTGCCGAGGTCGGCGTGGGCGAGGCCGAGGCCGAGGGTGGTGGCGGGGCCGAGGCCGTCGGCCGGTTCGAGGACGGCCATGCCGCGGCGCGCGCCGACGAGGGCGGCACCGGCGCGCAGCAGCTCCCGGAGCGCGTCGTCGAGGGTGCCCGTACGGCTGAGGCGCTCGGTGAGTTCGTGGAGGGTGGTGAGGTCGGAGACCCAGCCCGCCAGCTTGTCCTGGAGCATCACGCCGGGGGCGGCCGGCGGGGCGGGGAGGTCGGGGAGAGGCTCGGCAGTGTGCGCGGGCGCCGGAACAGCGGGATCGATTCCAGCCACTTTCGGCAGGTGAGGGGCGCTCATGGCAGCCGGAGCTTCGACGGGTGCGTTTCGCTGGATAGCATCGCAAACCCCCATGTCAATCTGCGCCGCTGTCACTGCACCCACATCTACACGCACAAGTGAGGAGATGTCCAGCATTGTCACGGGCCTGACGCGGGGTATTTACCTGAGGGCCAATGTGGCTCAAAAATGCCCCCCATGAACAGGATTTGCGGTCGACTGAGCCCCGTTCGACACGGGGCACGTCCCGGTGGCGGCGCCGCCGGGCGCGGCCGGCGGGGGCGTCGTTCCCAGCGTGCTGGGTACGTAATCGGTGTCGTCCGGAGGCAGTTGGGACGGCTCCGGAACCCGGCGGGGAGCCCTGGCGTCCTTGACCCTGGAAGCCGTGCCCCGAGCCCCGGCCACGGGACGAGGAACAGCGGAACCGGCGCAGCAAGCGGAACAGCCAGTGCGCGCCATGGGCGCGCCACCCCCTCGCCACGCGTTGAATGGACGAACGGACGGACAGCCGGCCCGGGCCATGGCCCGGCACACGCCCGGCGGTCTCCGGCGGTGTTCCCTGCCGCGGGTGAAGACAGGCCGGTCCCCACGCCGGCCCCGGCACGGCGGTTGTCCTCGCCGCGCCGGACCGTACGCACAGTGAAGTGACGCACACCTGTTGTGTGATGTGGATGACCTCGGCGTTCAACGGAAAGGAACGAGCGCTCATGCGCGAGATCCTCGGAAGGCGACGCAGGCTCCGGTTCTGGCGCGAGAAGCGGCCGGCCCACCTGGACGCGGCGCTCCTGTGCGCCGGCGCGTGGCGCTGGCCCGTGCTCCCCGGCGTGGGACTGAAGGCGGCCGGGGGCCGCGGCGCGCGGGAACGCGGCTGTGCCTGCCCCGACCCCGACTGCGTGGTGCCCGGCGCACACCCCTTCGACCCCGGGCTGCTCGCGGCCTCCACCGACGCCCGCATGATCCGCTGGTGGTGGGGCAACCGCCCCGACGCCCCCGTGCTGCTCGCCACCGGGGGCCGCGCCCCGTGCGCGGTGAGCCTGCCCGCCGTCGCCGGCGCGCGGGCGCTCGGTGAGCTGGACCGGAGGGAGATGCGGCTCGGCCCGGTGATCGCCACGCCCACCCGCTGGTCGCTGCTGGTCGCCCCGTACACCCTCGAACGGCTGGGCGACCTGCTGTACGCGAAGGACTGCGTGCCCAGCTCGCTGCGGTTCCACGGGGAGGGCGGCTATCTGGTGCTGCCGCCCTCGGAGACCGGCACCGGACAGGTGCGCTGGGAGCGGGCCCCCCTCGCGGGGTCGGCGACGCCCTGGCTGCCCGATGTCGAGGCGGTCGTGGACGCGCTGGTGGCGGCGAGCACGAGCGCGCCGGACGGCGGGAGCCGGCTGCGCTACTGACGTCCCTCCGGCCCCGCTGTCACTCGTACGGGTGTAGGCGGGGCCCCGTTGTACGGGAATCGGGCGCACGGCCCCGGAATCGGCGGCCCCCCGCCGCTATCGTCGCCTCACCGTCAAGAAACCCGCGTCGTCGGACAGGTGGGGTCCCATGAATCGCCGCGTGATCGGGCTGGGGACCGTCGTGGTGCTCACCGCGCTGCTGCCGCTGGCCGCCTCCGCGGGCCCTGCCGGAAGCCCGGCGGACCGTCCGGCCGGCAGTCCGGACGCGCGGCCGGGGACGGAGGCGCTTCTGGCCGGAATCGGTGCGGTGGACGGCGCCCCACCGTCCGCGCCGTCGTCGGAGCGGGCCTCCGCGCCGCCCTCCGAGCTGTCTTCGGAGTCATCTTCCGAGTCGTCGTCCGAGTCGTCGTCCGGGCCGGCTTTCGGGGGCCGTGCCGGGTGCGGGCCCGAGGTCGCCTCGCCGGACGGGGTCGAGGCGCAGACGTGCGTGCTGACCGAGGGGCCGGACACCTGGGCGCGCACCTACTACCGCAACGCGACGGGCGGGGAACTCACCGCCGTACTGACCCTGATGGGCCCCGGCGGCCGCACCGTACAAGCGCATTGCGAGGTGCCGGCGGACGACGAGCCGGGAGTGTGCGAGACGCCCCGGGAGCCGTCGCGCGGGCCGGCGGAGGAATACACGGCGGTGGCGGAGTTCGCGGAGGACGGGGAAAGTCCGCTCCTGCTGCGGTCCGGGAGCAACTCACCGGGCGCCGCGCCGAGTTGAGGGCGGTAAGCGGAAGATCGCATTCCGCGCGTATGAAAGCGCCCGGTCGCTGGCGACGGGGGATGCACCAGCGACCGGGCTTCCAGCACCGTAACAAGAGATCGGCTGTGAGCAAATTCGATCTCAGGTATTCGGACAGGGAATTACCGACGAGTACCGGTCATTGTGGCGGAGATCACCGGCCTCCCGGACGGGGTGTCCGGGAGGCCCGCCGGGCGCCTCAGCTCAGCGTGACCTGGCGGTTGGTGAGACCGCCCCGGGCCCGCCGCTCCTCCGCCGTCAGCGGCGTGTCGGCCGCCAGCGCGCCCGCCAGCCGTTCGGCGAACTCGGCCGCCGGCTTCTCGCACTCGTCGGCGCCCATCCCGGTCGGCAGGTCCCACACCGGGACCACCAGGCCGTGCGCCCGGAAGGAGCCGACCAGCCGCGTCCCCTCGCCGAGCGAGGACGACCCGGCCGCGTGCAGCCGGGCCAACGCGTCGAGCAGCCGCTCCTCGGGGTGCGGCATGACCCAGCGCAGGTGGTTCTTCTCCGGCGTCTCGCACCAGTACGCGGCGTCCACGCCGGACAGCTTGACCGTCGGGATCGCGGCGGCGTTCGCCCGCTCCAGCGAGGCGGCCACCTCCGGCGACGCGCTCTGCTCCGCGTCCGGCACCCAGAACTCGAAACCGGAGTGGACGACCGGCTCGAAGCCCGCCGCCGGGTCCAGCAGGTCCTGGAGGCGCGGCCCGTCCGCCGGCACCCTCTGGGCGGCGACCGGCGTCCCCGGCGCGGCGGCCAGCGCGCGCTGGAGGGTGTCCGCGAGGTCGCGGCTCAGGTCGCCCGAGGACGTGTCGTTCTGCAGCGCGAGCAGCACCGAGCCGTCGTCGCGGCGCAGCGCGGGCCACGCCATGGGCAGGACGGTCGCCAGTGACACCGACGGCACGCCCTCGGGCAGCCCGTCCTTCAGGTGGAGCGGCGCGGTCGCGGCGGGGACCAGCTCCCGCAAGGCCACCCAGTCGCACTCGCCCGGCAGCCCCTCGAAGGGCCGCTGGACCAGCTCGGTCACCGCGTGCGCGGCGGCCCGGCCGTGGCACGCCTTGTAGCGGCGGCCCGAACCGCAGGGGCAGGGCTCACGGGCCCCGACGACCGGGATCGTGGTGTCGGTCGCCTGCGGCTTCCCGGCCTTGGTCTGGGGACGCTTCTTGCCCATGGTTCGACTTCTCCCGTAACGGCGGTGCGGCACTGCTGTGTCGGCCGCGAGCCTAGCCGCCCCCGCCCGTCCCCGACGGCGGAGCGCCACGGGGCCGGCGTCCGGAGGCGCGTAGCTCACCTCCGGAGCGGCGCGGGCGCCCGTCCGGAACGCCGTGGGGCCGGGTCCGGAGCGGGGTTCATGCCCGGGGCGGCGCGAGGCCGGGCCCGAAGCGGGCTCATGCCCGGGGCGGCGCGGGGCCGGGCCCGGTGCCGTGCCTCAGCCGGCCTCGTCGTGGGCGTCGTAGACGCCGTACGCGTCCAGGATGTCGAACGCCGGGGCGGTGACGCGCGTAGCGAAGTCGTCGCGCCGGTGGCCGCCCGTGAGGACCACCCAGACCGTCACCTCGCCGGCCGCGCCGTCACGCACGCCCCAGTCCTGGGCCAGCGCACTGATGATGTTCAGCCCCCGGCCGCCGCGCGCGGTCACCGAGGGCGTCGACGGAACGGGCCGGGTCGGACCACCGCCGTCCGTCACCTCGACGGTCAGCCCGCCGTGCGCGTCCACGCGCCAGGCGGCGCGGATGTCGCCGTCACCGACCTCCACGCCCCGGCCCAGCGGCCTGCCGTGCCGGCAGGAGTTGCTGAGCAGTTCGGAAAGGACCAGTACGGCGTCGTCGACGACCGATTCGGCCACACCGCTGCGGTTCAGCTGCTCCCGCATCCGGTGCCGCGCCTCACCCACGCCCGCAGGACCATGGGGTACGGCCATGCTCGACGACGTGGGCACCTCCTGTGCCACCACCAACGCCACCCCCGAGACCTCCTTTGCCCCCACGCCACGGAGTGAATGCCCCAATGGACTGGACCGGAAACCGGCCAACCGGTGTGCGGTGAGGCACTCGGGACGGCCCGGCCGGCGCCGAACGCGCCGGAGCACGCCCGCCGAGCACGCCCGCCGAGGCAGCCCGCCAGGGGAAACCGGCGCGGGAGTACGGGAGTTACAGGCGTCCCAGCTGGGTCAGGACCTGCCGGGGGCGGTTGGTGATGATCGCCTCCACCCCGAGCCGGGCGCACAGGTCGACGTCCTCCGGCTCGTTCACCGTCCAGACGTGGACGCGGTGGCCCGCCCGCCGGAGCCGGGCGATGTAGGAGGGGTGGTTGCGGACGATCCGGATGGACGGCCCGGCGATCCGGGACCCGGCGGGCAGCCGCCCGTCCCGCACCCGGGGGGTGATCCACTGCATCAGGTAGACCGTCGGCACCTCGGGAACCGCCGCAGCCACCCGGTGCAGGGAGCGGGCGGAGAAGCTCATGATCCGTACGGGGGTGGTGGTGCCGGTACGGGGCCGGGCCAGGCCGAACCGCTCCAGCTGCTCCACCAGCTTCGCCTCCACCTGTCCGGCCCAGCGGGTGGGGTGCTTGGTCTCGATGGCCAGCTCGATGCGCCGCCCGGCGTCCGCCACCAGCGCGAGGAGCCGTTCGAGGGTGAGGACGGAGGTGAACTGGGGGTCGCCCCAGTCGGGGCTCTCGTTCGGGTCCTTCCAGGCGCCGAAGTCCAGCGCCGCGAGGTCGGCCAGCTCCAGGGTGGAGACGGCGCCCCGGCCGTTGGAGGTGCGGTTGACGCGGCGGTCGTGCACGCAGACGAGGTGGCCGTCCGCGGTGAGCCGTACGTCGCACTCGAGGGCGTCGGCGCCGTCCTCGATGGCCTTCATGTACGCCGCCAGGGTGTGCTCGGGGGCGTCCTCGGAGGCGCCGCGGTGGGCGACGACCTGGATCGTGTGCTGCCGTGCGTGGGTCACCGCGACATGGTGCCACCGCTGTTCGGCCCTCTTCGACAGGCATCCTTTTTGTCGTAAATAAAGGATGGCCCGAAGACGCACAGGTCCGGCTTACAGTGGCCTGACGGGCGGTGGGAAAAGCTGACTGGAGACACCTGTGTGCGGCCGCCCCGGACCGCCCGGACGACGCAGACGACGCAGACGACACGTGGACCCGAGGAGAACGAGCTGTGAGCACTGAGAACGAGGGCGACGCGGTCCCGTCCGCACCCTCCGCCCCGTCCACGCCTCCCGTGCCGCCCTCGTCCTCCGCGCCGGCGGAGGGCGCCCACGGCGGTACGGGCCCGGCGGCGCCGGAACCGCCGCGTACGCCGCCCCCGCACGCCACGGCGCACACCCCCGAGGCCATGCCGCACCACACGCCCCCGCACGCCCCGGCGCACGCCCCCGAGGTAATGCCGCACCACACGCCCCCGGTCCCGCCCGGCACCGGCTGGCCGCCGCCGCCCCCGCCGCCCCCGGCGGGCTGGGGCGCGTCGTACCCGCCGGCCCCCGAGCCGCCGCGCAAACGTTCCGGCGGGCTGATCGCCACCGCCCTGGTGGCCGCCCTGGTCGCGGGCGGCGTCGGCGGGGGCGTCGGCTACTGGGCGGCCGAGCGCAATGACTCCTCGTCCAGCTCGACCACCGTCGCGGCGGGCGAGTCCCCGGCCGGCTTCAAGCGGGAGCCGGGCACGGTCGCCGCGGTGGCGAACAAGGCCCTGCCCAGCGTCGTCACCATCGAGGCCAAGTCGGGCGGCTCCGGCGGTGGCGCCGAGGGCGAGGGCGGCACGGGCACCGGCTTCGTGTACGACAAGGAGGGCCACATCCTCACCAACAACCACGTGGTGGCCTCCGCGGCCGAGGGCGGCACCCTCTCGGCGACCTTCTCCAACGGCAAGAAGTACGACGCCGAGGTCGTCGGCCGGGCGCAGGGCTACGACGTCGCCGTACTGAAGCTGAAGAACGCCCCGTCGGGCCTCGCCCCGCTGGCCCTGGGGAACTCCGACAAGGTGGCCGTCGGCGACTCGACCATCGCGATCGGGGCGCCCTTCGGGCTGTCCAACACGGTCACCACCGGCATCGTCAGCGCCAAGAACCGGCCGGTCGCGTCCGGGGACGGCACGGGCTCCGGCGGCAACTCGTACATGAGCGCGCTCCAGACGGACGCGTCGATCAACCCGGGCAACTCCGGCGGCCCGCTGCTGGACGCGCGCGGCGCGGTGATCGGCATCAACTCCGCGATCCAGTCGGCCGGCAGCGGCGGGCTCGGCCCCTCGCAGGCGGGCTCCATCGGCCTCGGCTTCGCCATCCCGGTCAACCAGGCCAAGAGCGTCGCCGACCAGCTGATCAAGACGGGCCAGCCGGTGTACCCGGTGATCGGCGCGACGGTGAACATGGCGGAGGAGAGCGGCGGCGCCCGGATCGCCGCCCAGGGCGAGGACGGCACGCCGGCGGTGGTCCCGGGCGGCCCGGCCGCGAAGGCGGGCCTGAAGGCCGGCGACGTGATCACCAAGTTCGGCGACCGGACCATCGACAGCGGCCCGACGCTCATCAGCGAGATCTGGACCCACCGGCCGGGCGACAAGGTGACGCTCACCTTCGAGCGGGACGGCCGGTCGTCGACGGTCGACGTGACGCTGGGCGAGCGCAAGGGCGACAGCGACTGACCGCCCGCCGTCACCCGTACCCGGCTCCCGGCGTGCCCGGAGCCGGGTACGGCCGCACAGTGGGTCCATGACCGCGACCCCGCCGCCCGTGACCGTGTCCCCGCCCACCCCGACGGGCGGCCGCACCATCAGCGCCGACGACACCACCCTGGGCATCGCGCACAGCGTGGCCGACCTGGTCGACCTGCTCGGCCGCACGGGCCTGGACCTGGGCCCCGACGACGTGGCCACCACGCCCCTGATCCACTGGCAGGGTGGCGGCCCGGCGGTCTGGGCGGAATCACCCCCCTGAGCCCCCCACCCGACCCGGTAGGCTGTAGCCGCCCCACAGCACCACCCCCGGGGCACGGGTGGGTTGCCCGAGCGGCCTAAGGGAACGGTCTTGAAAACCGTCGTGGCGCGAGTCACCGTGGGTTCAAATCCCACACCCACCGCGCAGCAAGTCACAGGGCGGGCCCCGGATCCCGGGGCCCGCCCTCTGTGCTCACCGTGTCTCACCCTGGGTTCGCCTCCAGCGCCTCACCGCGTGCTGCGAGACTCACAACTGGCAGACGCGCCGGAACGCCTCCCGCGCCCCGCGGCGCTGCGGGGCGGGACGAGATGCCGGGGGTCTTCTCGTGCCCGGAGGCCAAGCAGTGGGCCTACGCCGGGACCACCGTCCACCCTCTTGGCCGTCGGGGGCGATGAGCAGATCCGGCACGCCAAGGGATACACGGCCCGGCATCTTCATCAGGCTCCGCAGTCTGGCTGGCCGCGCTCCTTGGCAGGTAGCCGTACCGTGGCGCACAGTCGGCAGTCGATCTCCGCGCGCACATTTACGAGGTGACCGTCCGGCCCGCTCTCGTCAGCAATCCTACGGAGCCCCGATGACCGCCCAGCCCGCGCACGATCACTTGGTCACCGATCGCAGCCTCCTTTCGACCAAGGCGTACGGCACGGGTCAGCACTTGGCCGCCCGTCAGTCCCTCTACCAATGGCAGACCCCCAGCCACGACCTGCCGGGCATCGTTGTGGACGAACTGGCCGGCGTGCGCGGTGCGGTCGCGGACGTGGGGTGCGGAAACGGGAAGTTCGTCGCCCGGGTGCGGGAGGAGCGTCCCGACCTGGTGGTGCTTCCCATGGACGTCTCTCGCGGCATCCTCGGTGCTATTCCGGGAGCGGCCGTCGCGGACGTCCAGCAACTGCCCGTTGCGGATGGAGCCCTCGGTGCGGTCCTTGCGCTGCACATGCTCTACCACGTCGAGGACCAGGCCCAGGCCGTGCGAGAGCTGGGCCGTGTACTCGCGCCCGGCGGAATCGCGATCGTCTCCACCAACAGCAGGACCGACAAGCGGGAACTGGAGCACCTCTGGCGCCGGGCCGCGGGCGATGTGCTGGGCATCCAGGAGGGCCCGGCCCGAGTGCAGCTCTCTGCTCGCTTCACCCTGGAGGACGCGCCCGCGATCCTCGGTACGGTCTTCGGCGACATCCGTACGATCCCCCTTCCCGGAGTGATCGAGGTGACCGACGCTGAACCGGTCGTCGCGCACCTGGCCTCGTACGAAGCCTGGGCGGACAAGATGGGCGTTCCGTTCCGGGAGACGATCGAGCGCGCGCGGGAGCGGGTCAACGAGACCATTCAGGCAGAGGGCGCGTTTCGCGTGACGTGCCTGGGCGGCATGCTCGTCTGCCAAGGGCCACGGCGGTAGATCCCGTCGGATCGCTCGGGTGCCACACACACGCCAAGCCCTGCCGTGGTCGACTTGGAGCCGGCCCCGGTCCGCACCGGGCCGGTGGAGGAGCGCGGTCCCGTGTTCCTGGCGGCTCGGGGACCGCCCTTGGCGTAGTGGGGAGCGGGTATTCGCTGACTCATGATGGGTCGTCGGCGAGCGCGTGGTGAGACTCTTGCTGCGCTGTGGCACCGCTCCCGGTGCGTGCGGTGGCTTGCAGTGCTGGCATACACGGGTGCCGTGTTCGGGCTCTCTGCGGTGGTGTGGCATGGGGCGATGGGCAACTCGTGGGACGACTCGCTCTCTTTCGCGCTGTCCGTGACCGTGAGCGCGGTGGTCGGCCGGTGGCTGGCTCCTGTCCTCCTGCGGAGAACCGGGCGCGGCGACGGCTGAGGATCCGGCCGTGGACGTGTGGCGCTCGGAGACTGCCCCCCGGATGTTCACCGTGGGCCCACTCGTCTGGCCGGTCGCGTTGAAGACCTGGACGGCCACAAGCTGACTACCAGGGCATTTGAGCCATCTTGAGCTGGTCCCCAAGCGGGCCAGGGCCGGACTGGTGAGTATGGGGAGCGGAGGGATCAGGTTGGCGTACTCGGCCGAATATGAACCCTTGTGCGGGTACTTGGGCGATCCATGGTGATCTTTGTGTGATCCTCATGGTCCGTCCACGCGCGGCTGACCTCCGCGCTTGGAAAGAGACAGCGCGGCACCACCGCGCACATCTTTGGGGGAAGTTTGTCCATTTCCACGTCACGCACGTTCACCACCACGTGCGCGTTGCTGCTGGCCGGCGCCACCCTGGCGACCATAGCCCCGACAGCGTCCGCTATGGAGCGGCCGGCGGAGCGGCCCGCGCAGGTCGTCGCCACCGACAGTCAGGGCGGGGCTTTCCTCGACCTGGCGTCTCAGGGCTACACCTACGAGGAAGCGGTCGAGGCTTTCAAGAACTCGACTGTCGTCACGGTCGTACGCGGTGACATCCCGGACGAGAGCCAGGGCGAGGGGCCGAAGAAGGTCGCACGAGGTGTTTCCCTCGGCTGGTACGTCTACGTGAAGCTGAGCAAGTCTCAGGCCACCGCCATCAACTACGGCAGCGCCGCCACCGCGGCCGGCATCATCGGGGCCATCACCGGCGGTATCGGAGGCGCCGTCGCGGCTGGTGTCTACACTTACATTGCGACCCTCGGCGCCGAGGGCATCGCCAAGTGCAAGCACGGGGTGGAGATGAAGTTCACCTACACGGGCAAGGCGCGCGGCGCGAAGTGCTACTAAGAGGTCGGGTCCGATGAGCAGTCGTCAGTCGTCGACACGGGTCGGGGTTCTGGCCGCGATCTTCATCTTCTTCCTGGGGCTGCTCATCCACGATCAGATGACCTCGCCCAGCGGTGAACTCGGCCGGGCCTTGTTGATTTTCGCGCTCGTTGCCGTTCCCGGGGCCGCCTTGGCCGCATGGTGGGCAGGCGCCCTGCGCCGTAAGCGCTGATCGTTTCCTTCGCGGGCTGGTTCGAGCCGCCCGCACCCGTCGCGCGAGTCGAAGACCTCTGCCCGGCACCACCGGTCGGAGGTCTTCGGCATGCGCGGTGCCCGGGGGGCCGCCGGGGCTGGTCAGCGGGTCGCCTCGTCCATGAGGACGTAGAGCAGGCCGACGAGGGAGCCGCTGCTGACGATCTCGCGGCGGTCGATCATGCCTCGGACGTCGGCCAGCGGGATCCACTCGACCCGGTCCGACTCGTTCTTCTCGGTCGGCGGGCCTTCGTACGTCGCCCCGTCGGCCCGGAAGACGTGGTGCTGGGAGTCGGTTATGCCGTTGGCCGGCTCGGCGTAGAGGAGTGGTGTGACCGGGCCGGGCCGCCAGCCGGTCTCCTCCAGGACCTCGCGCGCGGCTGCTTCGGCGGGGGTCTCGCCCATCTCGACCAGGCCCATGGGCAGTTCCCATGCCCAGGCGTCCGTGATGAAGCGATGGCGCCACATCATCAGGACCTCGCGCCGCTCGTTGACCACGGCGGCCACGGCCAGGTGACGGAGCTTGACGACATGGTGCTCCCAGCGGTTTCCGTCCGGGGTCTCGATGTCGGTGAGCCACACGTTCACCCAGGGGTTCTCGTAGACCGGTCGTTCCCCGTGGATCTTCCACTGCATCGCTGCGGCTCCTCTCGACGCCTGCGGCGCCGTCACTCGGGGGCGGGGGTGCCGACGATGGCTCTCAGCGCGGTCAGGTGGGCGTGGTAGGCCGTGCGGCCCGGGCGGGTGAGGCGGAGCCAGACGCGTTGGCGAGTGTCGCGGACCGCCTTGCGCTGTTCCACGTAGCCCGCGTCCATGAGGACCGTGACGTGCTTGCTGAGCACCGAGGCGGAGACGTTCAACTGCGTCTGCACCGTACTGAACTCGGCCTCGTCCGCCGTGTCCAGGAGCGCGCAGATGCGCAGGCGGTTGGGGGCGTGGATGGTCGTGTCGAAGCCGGCCATGGGGTCCGGGCCGGTGGCGCTCACGAGGCCCTCCGGTGCAGGCGTACGAAGGTGAGGTGGAAGCCGACCGAGACGGCGGCGCCGATCGCGGAGGCGGCGAACAGCCAGAGGGGCTCGCCGGTGGAGCGGAAGACCAGGGCGGAGCCCAGCAGGATCGCGGGCAGGCCCGTGGCGAGGGGCAGGGTGACCCGCTTGGGCAGGACGTCGAAGCGGAGCGCCACGCCGGTCTTCCTGCGCCAGTTGGCGGCGGCCACTGCGAACAGGGCCAGGTACGAGCCCGTCGTCGCCACCAGGGCGATGCTCCACGCCGCGCGGGGCATCAGCCAGGCGGGTTCGGCCAGGGTGCCTCCGTACAGCGGCGGTATCGCGGCGATGTAGACGGTGAGCGCGACCGCGAACCAGCGCGGCCAGGGGGTGGCGGACAGGGCGGTGGTGGAGGTCCTGACCTCCTCGGTGGCCGCCAGGGCGGCGAGTGCCTGCTCGGCGGTCGGACGGATGGTTTCCCCGTTGGTTTCCATGACGGAAACAGTAGTGGGTGAGTTTCCGTTGTGGCAAGTGAAGATTTTCCGGAGCGGAAAGCCGGAAATCCCTTTGCCGGTGACCCCGCCGGCGCGCCAGCATCGCGCCATGACCTCTCGCACCCGCTCCCTGTCGCCCTCCGCCGTGCGCCGGTCGTCGTACGGGCGACAGCGCCGCGGGCCGAGGTGGGAGCCGGCCGCCGCCGTCCCGTGATCGGGGCGCTGGTCGCCGGGGCGCTCGCCGGGTACGGGATCGCCGTACCGGTGGGGGCCGTCGGGGCCTACCTCGTCGCGCTCACCGCCCGCACCTCCCTGCGCGTCGGCGCCGCGGCCGCACTGGGCGTCGCGACCGCCGACGGGCTGTACGCGCTGGTCGCCGCCCTCGGCGGGGGCGTGCTCGTGCCCCTGGTGCAGCCCTTCGCGACGCCCCTGCGGTGGGCGTCGGCCGCCCTGCTGGTGGCCCTCGCCGTGCACGGCGCCGTCTCGGCGGTCGCCCGCCACCGGGGGCGCCGGGCCGCGCGGCGGGACGACGGCACACCGGTCGGGCCGCTGCGCGCGTACCTCACCCTTCTCGGGATCACCCTGCTGAACCCGATGACCGTCGTCTACTTCACCGCCCTCGTCATCGGCGGCCGCAGCGCCGGGGCGGCGCCGGGCGCGGTCGAGCAGGCCCTGTTCGTGCTCGCCGCCTTCCTCGCGTCCGCCAGCTGGCAGTTGCTGCTCGCCGGGGGCGGCGCGCTGCTGGGCCGGGCGCTGACCGGCAGCCGGGGGCGGCTCGTCACCGCCCTCGCCTCCAGCACGCTGATCACCGTGCTCGCCGGTCACCTGCTGCTGTCGTGAGCACCCGGGGCTGTGGTGTGCGGGGCCGTGGTGCCTGGGGCTGTGCTGGACGGGGCCGTGGCGCCTGGGGCCGTGGTGTGCGGGGCCATGGCGTCCGGGGCCGTGGTGTGCGGAGCTGTGGTGTACGGGGCCGCCGCCGTGAACCGGGCCGCCGATGCCACGGTGGCCCGCGCCTCGCGGGCGGTGAGCCCGGTGCGTACGGCGGCGCCGGCGAGCGCGTCCGCGAGGGCGTCGCCGATCCCGTTCTCGTACGCCCGGCAGGCCGCCCAGAACAACCGGCTGTTGCGCTCGCCCGGCGCGGCGGCGGAGACGAACCCGACCAGGCCGCGCCCCTGCGGTGAGCCGGAACGGTCCGGGCGGGGGCGGCGGGGCAACGGCGGCCTGAGCAGCCGCAGCAGCGCCGGCGGGCAGGGCGCCGGCGGGAGGACCGCGCTCCCGGGGACCAGCCGGTACGCGCCGCGCGCCGTGACCGAGCCGGGCCCCGCCAGGTACCCGCCCGCGCCGCGCACGTCGACCCCGGGGGCCAGCCGCCCGGCCGAGTTCGGCACGGCGGCGCCGGGCGGGCCGCTCAGCCACAGGTGCCGTCCGCCGCGGGGCGTGAGGACGGTGACCGTGCGCGGGATCGTGAAGCCGTGCGCCCGCGCCAGGCGCCGCAGGACGGCCGGGTCGGTGTCGAGGTCGATGCCGATCAGGTGGTGCGGCGGGCGTCCGCACGCGATGCCGTAGCCGGTCGCCCGGGGCGCGAGGGCGAACAGCGCCCGGACGGCGGCCGGGTCGGTGGTGGCGTCGTGGACGCCGTGCCCGGGCCGGCCACACTCCCCGCGGCAGGGCACCGGCCCGGGGGCCTCCCGGTGCGGGGACGGCAGCGCGGGGAGCTTGGTCGGCGACAGCGGGAAGACGGGCAGCCCGCGCTCGGCGGCGGCCAGCGCGTGGGCCAGGGCGAGGGTGGTGGTACGCCGTGATGCAGCGGCCATGGACCCATGGTCGTACAGAAGTTCGACCGAGGAAAGGGGGCCGAATTGGCCGGAAAAGCGCCTGAACGATTCTTCGCCCGTACGCGCCCCGGTTCCGGCCCCCGTACCGCCCCCGGCGCCCCCTCCTCGCGTCCACCGGTGGCGCGATCAAGCCCTGAGCTGGGCATTTCCGGTCGCTGAGGTGGTTTATCGACATGTCCTCACGCTTGCGAGGGAAAGTGGCGGTCCGGGCTGGTTCGCCGGGGATCCGGTGGGCAACTCTGGAACCACGACGTCGAGAACTCGCCGAGGCGGTCGGCCAACTGCCCCGGAACAAGCCGAAGTTACGCACGTGGCTCCTGGAGGACATTCATGGCAAGCATCCGTACCGCTCGCGTCATCGCCGCCGTCGCCGCCCTGCCCCTCGCCGCCGGTCTCTTCGCGGGAGTGGCCCACGCCGACACCGGGGGTCTCGCGAACGACGGATCCAACGCGTCCGCGGCGTCGGTCAGCGGCAGCGGTGTCGGCGGCAGCAACGCGGGCAACTCCC
The DNA here is from genome assembly GCF_043079975.1 of Streptomyces sp. NPDC015131. NCBI lineage: Bacteria > Bacillati > Actinomycetota > Actinomycetes > Kitasatosporales > Streptomycetaceae > Streptomyces > Streptomyces sp. NPDC015131. The sequence continues at coordinate 580,354 of NZ_JBIBVB010000005.1, forward strand.
ACACGGGCCAGCAGGTCGCCAACGGCGGCGGGTCGAACCAGAGCAACACCACGAATGTGAACGGTCCCGGCTTCACGGTCGTCGGCCAGAGCACCCCGGCGGTGGACTTCAGCTACTTCTGGTAGGCCGGCACTTCCGGAACCCCGGTACTCCCGGTACTCCCGGTACTCCCGGTGTTTCCGGAACCCCGGCGGCCGGCGGACGGCGGAGCGGACCGGCCCGCGGGGGCCGAAGGGGGTCGTGGGGCCCCCCCCCGCACCGTGAGGAAGAGGTGGGCGGCGGCCCGCGCGGCGGTACTCCGGTACCGGCGCGCGGGCCGCCCGCCGTTGCGCGGGCCCCATGGGCGGGGGCCGGGGCCGTCCGCCGTTGCGCGGGCCCCGGTACCCGTACCCCCCGTACCCGCTCCCGCCACCACCGGCGGACCCTGATCCGCCCGCTCCGGCGCCTCCACCCACAGGAGGTGTGGCCGGGCGCGGCCCTACAACCTCAGGGGGACCCCGGTTCGGCACCTGTGGGCGATCCCCCGCGCGGCGCCCGCTCATAGCGTGGACCTATGACCGCGACTACTGGGACGAGAACAGCGCCCGTCTGCACCGGCGCCTCCACGGCCGCCGCCGGGCACGCCTCCTATCCGTCGTTCTCGTCGTACGTACGGGCACGGGGGCCCGTGCTCCTGCGCACCGCCCGGTCGCTGACCGCCAACCCCTGCGACGCCGAGGACCTGCTCCAGACCGCGCTGACCAAGACGTATGTCGCCTGGGCGCGCATCGAGGACCACCGCGCGCTGGACGGCTACGTACGCCGGGCCCTGCTCAACACCCGCACCTCGCAGTGGCGCAAGCGCAAGGTGGACGAGTTCGCCTGCGACGACCTGCCCGAGCCCGCCGGGCTGCCCGAGCCCGACCCGGCCGAGCAGCAGGTGCTGCGCGACGCGATGTGGCGGGCGGTCATGCGGCTGCCCGACCGCCAGCGTGCGATGGTGGTGCTCCGGTACTACGAGGACCTCAGCGAGGCCCAGACGGCCGAGGTGCTCGGGGTCTCCGTCGGCACGGTCAAGAGCGCCGTGTCCCGGGCGCTCGGCAAGCTGCGCGACGATCCCGAGCTGTGCCCGGTGCGCTGAAGCGGAGCTGCGAAATCCGCAGAACGGGGGCCTTCCCGGGGCGTTCCGCGGGCGCCCGGGTAGTGACATACCGCGTGGTATGTGCGCAGAATCTTCCCACCTCGTCGCGACGTGGCGACGGCGCCCCCAGGAGGATGCAGTGCACAGCACGATGCAGGACGTACCGCTTCTGATCAGCCGGATCCTGGAGCACGGACGCAGGATCCACGGACAGTCGACGGTGACCACGTGGACCGGCGAGGCGGAGCCGCACCGGCGGAGCTACGCCGAGATCGGCGCCCGCGCCGCGCAACTCGCCCACGCCCTGCGCGACCTCGGAGTCGACGAGGGACAGGCGACGGCGACCTTGATGTGGAACAACGCCGAGCACGTCGAGGCGTACCTCGCGATCCCCTCCATGGGCGCCGTGCTGCACACCCTCAACCTCCGGCTCCCCGCCGAGCAGCTCGTGTGGATCGTCAACCACGCCGCCGACCGGGTCGTCCTCGTCAACGGCAGCCTCCTGCCGCTCCTCGCCCCGCTGCTCCCGCACCTGCCGACCGTCGAGCACGTCGTGGTGTCCGGCCCCGGCGACCGCTCGCTCCTCGACGGCGCCGCGCCCACCGTCCACGAGTACGAGGACCTCATCGCCGGCCGCCCCACCGACTACGCCTGGCCGGAGCTGGACGAGCGCGCCGCCGCCGCCATGTGCTACACCTCCGGCACCACCGGCGACCCCAAGGGCGTCGTCTACTCCCACCGCTCCATCTACCTGCACTCCATGCAGGTCAACATGGCCCAGTCCATGGGGCTGACGGACAAGGACACGACCCTGGTCGTCGTGCCCCAGTTCCACGTCAACGCCTGGGGCCTGCCCCACGCGACCTTCATGACCGGCGTCAACATGCTCATGCCGGACCGCTTCCTCCAGCCCGGCCCGCTCGCCGAGATGATCGAGCGCGAGCGGCCCACGCACGCCGCGGCCGTCCCCACCATCTGGCAGGGCCTGCTCGCCGAGGTGACCGCCAACCCCCGGGACATCTCCTGCATGTCGACCGTCACCATCGGCGGCGCCGCCTGCCCGCCGTCGCTGATGGAGGCGTACGACAAGCTCGGCGTCCGCCTCTGCCACGCGTGGGGCATGACCGAGACGTCCCCGCTCGGCACCATGGCCAACCCGCCCGCCGGCCTGACCGCCGAGGAGGAGTGGCCCTACCGCATCACCCAGGGCCGCTTCCCCGCCGGAGTGGAGGCCCGCCTCGCCGGGCCCGGCGGCGACATCCTGCCCTGGGACGGCGAGTCGGCGGGCGAGCTGGAGGTGCGCGGCCCGTGGATCGCCGGCGCCTACTACGGCGGCGCGGCCGGCGAACCGCTGCGGCCCGAGGACAAGTTCACCGCCGACGGCTGGCTGAAGACCGGCGACGTCGGAGTGATCAGCCCGGAGGGCTACCTCACCCTCACCGACCGCGCCAAGGACGTCATCAAGTCGGGCGGCGAGTGGATCTCCTCGGTGGAGCTGGAGAACGCGCTGATGGCCCACCCCGACGTCGCCGAGGCGGCGGTCGTCGCCGTCCCCGACGACAAGTGGGGCGAACGCCCGCTGGCGACGGTGGTCCTCAAGGAGGGCGCCACCGCCGGGTACGAGGAGCTGCGCGCCTTCCTCGCCGGGTCCATCGCCAAGTGGCAGCTGCCCGAGCGCTGGGCGATCGTCCCGGCGGTGCCGAAGACGAGCGTGGGGAAGTTCGACAAGAAGGTCATCCGCAAGCAGTACGCGACCGGCGAGCTGGACGTCACACAGCTCTGATCATGTTGAAGGGGCGCCCCGGGCCTCGGGGCGCCCCTTCAACATGCCATGCGCCGTACGTCAGTTGGTGCCGATCTTCGCCAGCAGGTCCACGATCCGCGACTGCACCTCGGCGCTGGTCGACCGCTCCGCCAGGAACAGCACCGTCTCGCCCGACGACAGCTTCGGCAGCTCCGCCCGCTGGAGGCTCGCCGAGGTGTAGACGACCAGCGGCGTACGGTTCAGCTGCCCGTTGGCCCGCAGCCAGTCGATGATCCCGGCGCGCCGGCGGCGTACCTGCATCAGGTCCATCACCACCAGGTTCGGCCGCGTCTGCGCCGCCAGGGTGACCGCCTCGCCGTCCGTGGCCGCCCGCGCGACCTGCATCCCGCGCCGCTCCAGCGTCGCCGCCAGCGCCAGGGCGATCTCCTCCTGCTCCTCGATCAGCAGGACCCGCGACGGGTGCTGCTCACTGTCCCGGGGAGCCAGCGCCTTCAGCAGTACGGCGGGATCGGCGCCGTACGCCGCCTCCCGGGTCGCCTGGCCCAGGCCCGCCGCCAGCAGCACCGGCACCTCGGCCGCCACCGCCGCCTGCCGCAGCGACTGGAGCGCCGTGCGGGTGATCGGCCCGGTCAGCGGGTCGACGAACAGCGCCGCCGGGAACGCGGCGATCTGCGCGTCCACCTCCTCCCGGGAGTGGACGATGACGGGCCGGTAGCCGCGCTCGCTGAGCGCCTCCTGGGTGGAGACGTCCGGCGCGGGCCACACCAGCAGCCGGCGCGGGTTGTCCAGCGGCTCGGGGGGCAGCTCGTCGTCGACGGGCAGCGGCGGCGGCTCGTTGGCCACCTCGACCGCGCCGCCCGGACCGTCCAGCGGCTCGGGGCCCTCGGCCGCGCCCTCGTCCGGTGCTCCTATCTCGTACGCCCGTCCCTCCGCCGGGGCGCCCAGCCGGGGCGGCGTGGGCGTGGCCGGTGCCGGGGTCTGGGGGTGCGGGCGCGCGGCGGTGTCGGGCCCGGCGGCCGGGACGGCACCCGGGGTGACACCCGGGCGGTCGTCCTCCGCCGGGGGCGTGGCCAGCTTGCGCCGCCGCCCGGAGCCCGAGGACTGCTGCTGGGCGATCTGCTGGGCGAAGGGCACGCCCTGGCCCAGGGTGCGGACGCTGAAGGCCCGGCCCCGGCCGTTGGAGGCGCCCGGGTCGGTGGGCGCGGGCATCTCCGGCGGCAGCGGTACGGATCCGGTGCCGGTGTCCGTCCCGGTCCCGGTGCTTGCGCCGGTTCCGGCGGTGGTCTCCTGCACGGCCCGCCGGCGTCCGGTGGGCGCGGGCGCCTCGACCGGGTGCGGCTGCGGCGGTGCGTGCCCGGCGTCCGGCGCGGTCGGTACGGGTGCGTGGTGGCCGTCCCCGGCGGGGCCGCCCGGGTACGGCGGCTCGGGGCGCCGGTCCGCCTCGGCGGGCGGCAGCGCGAACGCGGTACGGGCCCCGCCCTCGGGCGGCGCCGCCTGGGCGGTCCGGTCCTGGGCGGCACCGAGCGCCCGGCGGGCACGGCGGCCCCCGGCCGGTTCGCCGCCCGGAGCACGGTCCTCGGCGGTGGGAGCCCCGGGCGCGGCCACAGCGGCGGGTACGGGTACGGGTGCGTCGGGCGTGGCGCCCGGTGCCGGAGCGTCACCCCGGGCCCCGGTGACCCCAGTGACCCCGGCGCCCGCCGGAAGCGCGCCACCCGGTGCGGCCGACCCGCCACCCGGTGCGGCCGACCCGCCACCCGGTGCGGCCGACCCGGCGCCCGAGGCGCTCGTACCGGCTCCCGGGGACGAGGCGCCCGGGGACGACGCGCCCGGCGACGGCGCGCTCGCGCCCGCGGGGAGCGCGGGCATCGCGCCCTCGCCGCCCCGCCGCGCCCGCCGCCCGCCCGGCGGGACCGGCATCGCGTCGGCGGGCACGCCCTGCGGCGGCACCGTCTCGCCCAGCGCGGCACGCCCCTGTGCGCTCTCCGCGGCCGTCACGACCGCGCCCTCGGCCGGCGCCCCGGCCGGTACCGCTCCCGGGGGCAGCGCCCCGGGCACCACCGCGCCGGCCTCCGCCGGGCTCGGCCGCCCGCGCCGCCGGCCCGTGGGGCGGGCCGCCACCGGGTCCTCGGCCCGCACGGGGCTGTCGCCGGGCGCCAGGAACGCGTCCGTCGAAGCGCGCCGCGCACGCCGGCGCCCGCCGCCACCGGACGGCACCCCGCCGGCAGTGTCACCGGCGGTGTCACCCGTCTGCTGCGCGGGCACCATCGGGGCCGCGGCCACCGCCGGGGGACCCGCGGGTGCGTCACCGGTCTCGTCCGCGGCCATCCGGGCGGGCTCCGGCTCCGGCTTCACCGTCCCTGCGCCGCCGCCCAGCGGCACCTCCAGCACATAGGCGCTGCCCGGCATGCCCGGCAGCTCGTGCGTCTGAAGCACCCCGGAGTGCGCCCGGACGATCCCGCGCACGATCGGCTCGTGGACCGGGTCGCCGCCGGCGTACGGGCCGCGCACCTCGATCCGTACGACATCACCGCGCTGCGCCGCCGCGACCACGATCGTCGAGTCGGCGTATCCGCCGCCGGGCACCGGCCGGGCCTTGCCGGTCGAGTCCACGCCCGCGACGTCCGCGATCAGATGGGCGAGCGCGGTGGAGATCCGCACCCCGTCCACCTCGGCCTCTATCGGCGGGGCGTGCACCGCGAACTGCACCCGCCCCGGGCCGATCAGCTCCACCGCGCCCTCGACACCGGCGGCCACCACCGCGTCGAGCAGCACCTTGGTCTTGCTCAGCGACTCCTCGCCGACGTCGAGGCGCTGGTAGCCCAGGACGTTGTCGACGAGCGTCGTCATCCGGGCGTACCCGGCGGCCAGGTGGTGCAGCACCTGGTTGGCCTCGGGCCACAGCTGGCCGGCCGGGTCGGCGGCCAGGGTGCCCAGCTCGCAGCGCAGCTCCTCCAGCGGGCCGCGCAGCGACTCGCCCAGGACGGCGCTGAGCTGGGCGTGCCGCGCGGCGAGCGCCGCGTACCGCTCCTCGCGCCGCTCGACCTCCACGGAGAGCCGCTCGCTGAGGTCGGCCATCCCGGTGGCGTGCCGCTCGGTCAGTTCGGCGACCTGCGCCGTGTGCCGCTCGGTCAGTTCGGCGACCTCGGCGGCGTGCCGGGTCTCCTGCTCCTCGTAGGGGCGCCGGTCGGTGAAGGTCATCACCGCGCCGACGAGCTGGTCCCCGTCCCGTACCGGCGCGGTCGTCAGGTCGACCGGCACCGGCGAACCGTCCTTGGCCCACACCACCTGCCCGCGCACCCGGTGCTTGCGCCCGGACCGCAGGGTGTCGGCCAGCGGCGACTCCGCGAACGGGAAGGGCTCCCCGTCCGCCTTGGAGTGCAGCATCAGCGGGTGCAGTTCCTTGCCGCCCAGGTCGCTGGCGCGCCACCCCAGTATCTGGGCGGCGGCCGGGTTGACCAGCACGATCCGCCCGTCGGTGTCGGTGCCGACGACGCCCTCGGAGGCGGCGCGCAGGATCATCTCGGTCTGCCGCTGGGAGCGGGCCAGCTCGGCCTCGGTGTCGATGGTCCCGGAGAGGTCGCGCACCACGAGCATCAGCAGCTCGTCGCCGGTGTAGGCGCTGCCGTACGAGTCGTACGCCTCGCGCCCGTCCTCCAGGCTCGCGCTGGTCACCTCGACCGGGAACTCGCTGCCGTCCGTGCGGCGGGCGATCATCCGGGCCGGCTTGGTGCGCCCGCGCGCGTCGGCGGCCTCGGGGCGGCGCATCGAGCCGGGGATCAGCCGGGAGTCGAACGCGGGCAGCAGGTCGAGCAGCCCGCGCCCCACCAGCGCCGTCCCGGGCGCCTCGAACATCTCCAGCGCGATGGTGTTGGCGTTGACGACCGTGCCGTTGCAATTGACGAGTACGAGCCCGTCCGGCAGCGCGTCGAGTATGGCTGCGAGGCGAGCAGCGCCTCGGGATGGCCTGCTGCTCACGACGACGCTTCCTCCCACTCGGCCTGTCACTGGAGGGAGTCTAAAGGCAGGTGGTGTGGGCCCGGCGGCGGTTGTGTGCCTGTTCCTCTACGACCGGGCCATCGGCAGCACCGGCTTCAGGGTGTCCCACCTGGCGATCTCGCATCCGTTGGTCCGCGCGAAGCGGGCGTCGACCTGCCGGCCCTGCCAGGTGCCGGTGATGTGCGCGGTGGCGGCGCCGCCGTGCTGCTGGGTGCACATCTGGTCCTTGCCGACGGGGGCGAAGGGGTCCTTGCCCTGTTCGGCCAGCTCGTCCAGCCGGTCGCACGCGCCCTGCAGCCTGGGGTGGTTCCCCTCGGCGGTCCGCAGCCCGCACTTCAGGTCGAAGGTGCCGTCCGCCATCGGGTTGCCGGAGTCGTTCACGGTCACGGTGAGGGTGTCGGTCCCGGCGAGCAGCGGCACGGGCAGCGGCCCGAGGGCCACGGCGGCGGGCGCGGCGGCACCCAGGGCGGCGAGGGAGGCGGCTGAGGCGAGGACGAGGCGGCGCAGCATACGAACTCCTGGGGGGTACGGATCCGTCGGGATGCCCGGCATCCCTCACCCCACTAACGCTCCAGCCCGCGCCGCGTTGCGCAACCCGGCCGCCTGGCACCCGGACGCCACCGGGGGCGCGGGGGGAACGCCTTTGCCCCGCGTGCCGCTCGCCTAGTACGGTGGACACCGATTGGTGACGCCGCCGAAAGCTGTGTCATCATCTGCACGCACCACTCGCGTCCGCGCGGGTGCGGGCAACCCCTGGAGGCGTCGCCTAGTCCGGTCTATGGCGCCGCACTGCTAATGCGGTTTGGGTCTTAAAGCCCATCGAGGGTTCAAATCCCTCCGCCTCCGCAGCACCACCCGAAGCCCCGGCCCCACGGCCGGGGCTTCGGCCGTTCCTGACCCTCTTCGCCCGTCCGAGGGACCCGCGTCCGGCCCCGGGCCCGGCCCCCGACTCGGCCCCCGCCCCGGCCGCGCCGACCGCCAGATGGCCGCCCGAAGGGCGTTTGTGCAGGTCAGAGGGGGTGGAGCTAATGGATTTCGCGTCACGGCGCAGGTCATGTAATGTTGTTCCCGCAACGCCGACCGGGCAGAAAAGCCCGGGAAGCACAAGCACTCGTAGCTTAACGGATAGAGCATCTGACTACGGATCAGAAGGTTGCAGGTTCGAATCCTGCCGAGTGCACAGCAAGCGAGAGGCCCCGGAGAAATCCGGGGCCTCTCGCGTTGTCGGGGGGTGGGGCCGGGCGTGCTGCGTGGCGGGTCCGGCAGCCGGCTGCCCGCCCATTTGGTGTGCCCATGCCTTGTGCGCTTGAGTGTCCACGTCAAACGAGCAGCAACGACGAGGGGTTGACGTTGAGCAAGGCAGCACGGGGGATAGTGGCCGGAGTGGCGCTGATGGCTGTACTGACGGCGTGCGGTGGTTCGGACGACGGTCTGGACGCCTTCCGCGGGGACGGTGACAAGCCGCCGGTCACGCTGACGCCGGACATGGTCCGCACCGCCCTTCCCAGCAAGGCGAGCGCCCCGGAGGGCTTCCGGGGCGACGACATCGAGGTCGAGGTCGGCGACGAGGCCGTCGAGGCGTGCAGCGAAGCGACCGAGGCCAACTGCGGTGGGCTGCTCAGCATGGGCTACACCGACTTCGACACCGATGACAGCGGCAGCGGCGACAGCTCCGACTACAGCGGTGAGGTCGTCTTCGGCATCATGGCCTTCCAGAGCCCGGACGATGCCAGGGCCACCTACAAGGCCGTGGTCACCGAGGAGCGCGGCAAGGCCGAGAAGGACGGGCAGAAGGCGAAGCTGGTCAAGATCGAGGCGGGCGCCGAGGAGACCGAGGCGTTCGAGGCCGCCGACGGCGAGACCGTGGTCATGATGAGGATCGGCAGCGTCGTCGCCGTGGTGAACGGTGACGGCACCTTCGTGGCGAAGCCGGACTACAACGGCCTCGCGAAGCTCCAGATCGACCGGCTGAAGAAGACGGCTCAGGGCATGAACCCCGACGCGTGATCCGCGGAGCCCCACAGCTCCGGCCGGACGAGGCCCCGGAGAGATCCGGGGCCTCTCGCGTCCCCGGCACCGGCTCCCGCGCGGGGTCGTACCGTGGCCGCATGGTGTGGCGGTGCCGGGGGTTGCGGTGGGGCGGGGCGGGGGGTGGGCCCGTGCTGGTGTGGGAGGGCGGGCGGAGCAGTGCCGTCGGTGCCGGGCGGGTGATCGGGTTCGGGGTCGTGGGCGAGCGGGGGTGCGCCGGGGCGCGGGGGAATCCGTGTCCGGTGCGGGCCGTGGTGGCCGGGCGGGCCACCGGGGGGCGGTGCGCGGAGTGCGCGCGGCTGGAGCGGGCGCGGTCGGTGGCGGCCGACACCCTGGCGGACGACCCCCGGACGTACCGGGTGTACCTGGCGTGGTTCGGGGCCGGGATGGTGAAGGTCGGGATCACCGCCGAGGAGCGGGGCGACGCGCGGCTGCTGGAGCAGGGTGCCGTGGCGTACGGGTGGCTGGGGCGCGGGCCGCTGATGGCGGCGCGGCGGACCGAGGAGGTGCTCGGCTCGGCGCTGGGGGTGCCCGACCGGATCCCGTACGCCGCCAAGCGCGCCGCCCGGGTGGACCTGCCCGGGGCGCGGGAGCGGGCGGCGGAGGTGACGGCGCTGTACCGGCGGGCGGCGGCGGTGCCCGGGTGGGCCGAGACGCTGGAGCCGGTGGCGCCGGAGGTGGTGGACCACGCGGAGGTGTTCCGGCTCGGCGGCGTGGACCGGATCGACGGGGTGGTCACCGAGCTGGTGGACGGCGGGAGCGTCCGGGGGACGGTCGTCGCCGCGGCCGGGCCCGATCTGCATCTGCGGGCGCCCGACGGGCGGGCGCTGGTGCTCGACACCCGGCTGATGACCGGCTGGGGGCTCGTCGCGGGGGCGGCGGACGCGGGGACGACCGTGCCGGTCACCGCCCTCGGCACCGGGGTGCAGGACGGGCTCTTCTGAAGGGGCGGGGGTGGACAGCCCGGCCGGCCCCGGCGCAGGGTGGGCCGCATGTGCGATCACCCCGTGAGCGGTCCTCAACCGCCGTACGCCGCCCGTGCCGTGGAGGACGCCGGGGAGGACGAGGCCCGGCAGGTCAGGGCGTTCTGGGGGCGGCTGGGGCTGCCGGGGCTGGTGGACGTGCACACCCACTTCATGCCGGAGCGCGTCCTGCGCAAGGTGTGGGCCTACTTCGACGCCGTGGGGCCGCTGACCGGGACGCCGTGGCCGATCACGTACCGCGAGGAGGAGGACCGCCGCGTCGCGCTGCTGCGGGACTTCGGGGTGCTGGGCTTCACGTCGCTGGTCTATCCGCACAAGCCGGGCATGGCCCGGTGGCTCAACGGGTGGGCGGGGGACTTCGCCGCGCGGGTGGAGGGGTGCCTGCGGACGGCGACGCTGTTCCCCGAGGACGGCGTGGAGCGGTACGTCGCCGAGGCGGTCGACGCGGGCGCCCGGGTGTTCAAGGCGCATGTGCAGGTCGGCGCGTACGACCCCGGCGACCCGCTGCTGGACGGCGCCTGGGGGCTGCTCGCGGAGGCCGGCGTGCCGGTGGTGATCCACTGCGGCTCCGGGCCCGCGCCGGGCGCGCACACCGGGCCGGGGCCGGTCGCGCGGGTCCTGGCCCGGCACCCGCGGCTGCGGCTGGTCGTCGCGCACATGGGCCTGCCCGAGTACACGGACTTCCTGGACCTCGCCGAGCGGTACGCGCGCGTGCGGCTGGACACCACCATGGTGTTCACGGACTTCAGCGAGCGGATGGCGCCCTTCCCGGCGGGCGAGCGGGGGCGGCTGGCGGACCTGGGGGACCGCATCCTGCTGGGCAGCGATTTCCCCAACATCCCGTACGGCTACCTCCACCAGCTCCACGCGCTGGAGCGGCTCGGCCTCGGCGACGACTGGCTGCGCGCGGTCTGCCACGACAACGCGGCCCGGCTGTTCCGGCTCTCGCTTTCTCAGTGAATTCACAGAAAGGCGCAAGGACTCTCTCAGGAGCCACCGGCAGCGTCGGGGCATGACCGTCTCCACGCCCCAGGGGCGCACCGACCTGCTCAGGCCCGACGGGACCGCCGTACGGGTGCTCGTCGCCGGCCACGAGGACGCGCCCGCCGAGCTGTTGTCCATGGCCCTGCGGTACGAGGGGTGGGAGGTGCGCACCGCGGAGGACGGTACGGGCGGGGCGCCGGGCGCGGCGCGCGCGTTCCGGCCGGACGCCGTCGTGCTGGACCTGACCGCGCCCGGCACGGACGGGCCCGCCGTGGTGCGCGCGCTGCGGCGCGAACTGCCCTGCGTACCGGTGCTGTTCCTGACCGCGGGCGACCCGGCCGGGGGCGAGGCCGGCGAGCGGCTCGCGGGGCTGACGGCGGGCGGGGACGAGTGCGTCGGCAAACCGTTCGGCTTGGAGGACGTCGTGGCGCGGCTGCGCGGGCTGGTCCGGCGGTCCGGGGCAGCGGTGGCGGGCCGGACCGGGTCGCTGCTGGAGGTGGGGGACCTGGTGCTGGACGAGGACAGCCGTGAGGTGAGGCGGGGCGGGCGCGACATCCATCTCACGGGCACGGAGTTCGAGCTGCTGCGCTTCCTGATGCGCAATCCGCGCCGGGTGCTGAGCAAGGCGCAGATCCTGGACCGGGTGTGGAGCTACGACTTCGGCGGCCGGCCCAATGTGGTCGAGCTCTACATCTCGTACCTGCGCAAGAAGATCGACGCGGGGCGCCCGCCGATGATCCACACCCGGCGGGGCGCGGGCTACCTGATCAAGCCCGGCGAATGATCGCCCCACCGGCCGCGTGACCGGGACCGGGTGACGGCCGGGCGGCCGGATGGCCGGGTGGCCGCGTGACCGGGAGACCGGGAGACCGGGTGGCGGAAAATAAGTTATACGGCGTAAGGCTGTCGCTGTACGGTGTACGGGAAATCTCTCGTACGCCGTACAAGGAGTGTCCATGACGGCCCCCACCGCCGGGAACGACCGGAAAGCACCCGCGGCCACCACCGGCGGCGGGCACCCGCAGCGCTGGCTGATCCTGGGCGTGATCTGCCTCGCCCAGCTCACCGTGCTGCTCGACAACACCGTCCTCAGCGTGGCGATCCCCTCCCTCACCACGGAGCTGGGCGCCTCCACCGCCGACGTCCAGTGGATGATCAACGCCTACTCGCTCGTCCAGTCCGGACTGCTCCTCACCGCGGGCAACGCCGCGGACCGCTACGGCCGCAGGAAGATGCTCCTCACCGGCCTCGCGGTCTTCGGCGTCGGCTCCCTCGCGGCCGGACTCGCCCAGTCCTCCGGCCAGCTGATCGCCGCGCGGGCGGGCATGGGCGTCGGCGGCGCGCTGCTGATGACCACCACCCTCGCCGTCGTCGTCCAGATCTTCGACGACACCGAGCGCGTCAAGGCCATCGCCCTCTGGTCCACGGTCAGTTCGCTGGGCTTCGCGGCCGGGCCGCTGCTCGGCGGGTTCATGCTCGACCACTTCTGGTGGGGCGCGATCTTCCTGATCAACATCCCGGTCGCGCTCGTCGGCCTCGTCGCCGTCGCCGCGCTCGTACCGGAGTCCCGGCACCGCCAGGGCGACCGGCCCGACCTCCCCGGCGCCCTGCTGTCCACCGTCGGCATGACGGCGGTCGTGTACGCGATCATCTCGGGCCCCGAGCACGGCTGGACCTCCGGTCAGGTGCTCGTCCCGGCGGTCCTCGGCGCGGCGGTCCTCGGTGCGTTCGCCGCCTGGGAGCTGCGCACCCCGCACCCGATGCTGGACATGCACTTCTTCCGCGACCAGCGGTTCACCGGCGCGGTCGCGGGCGCCATCCTGGTCGCCTTCGGCATGACCGGCTCGCTGTTCCTGCTGACCCAGCACCTCCAGTTCGTGCTGGGGTACGGGCCGCTCGACGCCGGCCTGCGCACGGCGCCCCTCGCCCTGACCGTGGTGGTCCTCAACCTCACCGGGGTCGGCGCGCGGCTGCTGTCCCGGCTCGGTACGCCGGCGACGATCGCCCTCGGCATGGCGCTGGTCGCGGCCGGGCTCGCCGCCATCGCGGTCCTCGGCGGGGCGCACGGGTACGGCGGGATGCTGCTCGGGCTCGTCGTGATGGGCGCGGGCGTCTCCCTGTCCATGCCCGCCATGGCCAACGCCATCATGAGCGCCATCCCGCCGGAGAAGGCGGGCGTCGGCGCCGGGATCAACGGCACCCTCGCCGAGTTCGGCAACGGCCTCGGTGTCGCCGTCCTCGGCGCGGTGCTCAACTCGCGGTTCGCCGCGCTGGTGTCCGTGTCGGCCGCCTCCCTGCCCGCCGCGCTCGCCGCCGCCGACGGGCCGGCCGAGAGGGCCCGGATCTCCGGTGCCTTCGCCTCCGGTCTGGAGACCAGCCAGCTCGTCGGCGCGGTCGCGGTGCTCGCCGGCGGCCTGCTGGCGGCGGCGCTGCTGCGCCGGGCGGAGCGGAAGGACACCCCGGCGCAGGAGGCAGGGGCCGGGACGTCGGCCGGGACGTCGGCCGGGACGCCGTCCGCAGGGGCATAGCATCGGGCGGGGAACGAGGAGGAAAGCCCATGGCGTCGGCGCGACGGAGCAGCGTGTGGCTGGAGGGCGGCACGCCCCGGTCGGTCAGGTCCCGGAAGGCCGAGCAGCCGTCCGGCCTCGACCGCGACAGGATCACCGGCGCCGCCGTACGGCTCCTGGACGCCGAGGGCCTCGCCAAGTTCTCGATGCGGAAGCTCGCGGCCGAGCTGAACGTGACCGCGATGTCGGTCTACTGGTACGTCGACACCAAGGACGACCTCCTGGAGCTGGCGCTCGACCGGGTGATGGGCGAACTGGCCGCCGCCACCGACCCGGTAGCCGCCGCCGGGGCAACGGCCGCGCCGGAGGCGGACTGGCGCGAGCGGCTCCGGGAGCTGGCCACCTCCTACCGTGCGCTGCTCGTCGCCCACCCGTGGGCGTCCTCGCTGCTCGGGCACTTCCTCAACATCGGCCCGCACTCGATGCGGTTCGCCCGCACCGTCCAGCGGGTGATCGGTGACACCGGGCTGCCGATGCACCTCCAGACCGGGGCCATGGCGTCGGTCTTCCAGTTCGTGTACGGCTTCGGCACCATCGAGGGCCACTTCCGGCAGCGGTGCGCCGAGGCCGGGATGACCCAGGACGAGTACTTCGAGAACGCCATGGGGACGATCCGCCTCCGGCCCGGCTACGCGGAGGACTTCGCCCAGGCCGAGCGGATGATGGAGGCCCGGGGCGGGGACACGGTGGGGGAGATGCGGGACCGGGACTTCCACTTCGCGCTGGACGTGCAGATCGCCGGGATCGAGGCCATGGTGGCGCGCGGCGCCTGAAAGCCCGCGCGGCGCCCGAAAGCCCCGCGCGGCGCTTGAAAGACCGCGGAGGCCGCGGAGGCCGCGGAGGCCCGAGGCCCGGGGCCCGGCCCGCCCCGGTCCGGCGCCCGGGCTCAGCCCTGCGGCAGGCTCTCGCCCCGTACCGCCTGGATGTCCAGCTCCACCCGCAGCGTGGTGCCGATCGCGGAGATGCCCGCCCGCACCACCTGGTTGTAGTTCATGGCGAAGTCGTCCCGGCGCAGCTCGGCCGTCGCGCGGAAGGCCGCCCGCGTGCCGCCCCACGGGTCCGGGCCGGTGCCCAGGTAGGTGAGGTCCAGGTCGACGTCCCGCACCACGCCGTGCAGGGACAGCGCGCCGTGCACGGTCCAGCGGTCCGGGCCGGCGGGGCTCAGGCCGTGGCTGGTGTAGCGGATCTCGGGGTACGCCTCGGTGTCCAGGAAGTCCGGCGACTTCAGGTGCTTGTCCCGCAGCGCGTTGCCGGTGTCCACGGAGGCGGCCGACAGCACCGCGTCCACCCGGGACGCGGCGAGGTCCGGGGCGATCTCGATGCGGCCGGCGAACTCGGTGAACCGGCCGTGCACGCTGGAGATGCCCAAGTGCTGCGCGACCGCCGCGACGGACGAGTGCGCCGGGTCCAGCGTCCAGGTGCCCGGCGGGGGCAGCTCGGCGCCGCCCGCCCGCGCCAGGACCACCTTGCCGGCCTCGGCCCGCCCGCTCGCCGTCACCAGCGCGGTCGACGCCGCCGGGGCGTAGCCGACGGCCGTGACGATCAGCGTGTACGGGCCGGGGGCCAGGGGCGCGTCCGTGGCGACGACGCCCTCGGGGTCGGCCTCGGCCCGCAGCACCTGCGCGCCAGTCATGTCGGTGACGGTCACCACGGCGTGCTGGACGGCCCAGCCGTCCCGCGTCCGTACCTGTGCGTGCAGTCCCATTCCCGTTTCTCTCCTCGTACGAAAAGGGGGCGGCAGGCCGTCCCCTGCCTGCCGCCCCGCCCGGCCGCGCCTCCGCTCGACGCGCGGCCGGGGGTCTCGATGCCCCGCCGCCGCTACGCGCCGGGGTGGGCCAGCTCGATGTCGTGGCCGTCGACGCCCTGGCCGGTCACCGTCAGGGCGCCCGCCACCGGCGGGTAGCCCGTCGCGATGAGGGTGTACTCGCCCGCGTCGAGGTCGGCGAACGCGTAGGCGCCGTCCTCCCCGGTGGTGGCCGTCGCGACGACGTTCCCCGCCGCGTCGACCAGCGTCACGCGGGCGTCCGCCAGCGGGCGGCCCTCCGCCCCGGCGCGGACCGTGCCGAGGAGCCGCGCGCCGGACTGGAGGAGCGCCTCCACCCGGGTCACGCCCTGGCCGGCGATCTCGACCGGGAGGGCGAGCGGCCGGTGGCCCTCGGCGTTCACCGCCACGGTCACCGTGCCCGGGACCAGTTCGGCGAAGGTGAAGCCGCCGTCCGCGCCGGTCGTCCCGGTGGCGAGCACGTCACCGCGCACATCCGTGACGATCACCATGGCGCCCGGCACCGGCTCGCCGCCGGCGGCGGCGCGTACGACACCCGCCAGGCCGCTGGTGCCGGACAGCAGGATGTCGTACGCCACCGGCTCCCCGGCCACGACGACCGTGGACGCCTGCGGCTGGAAGCCGTCGGCCGAGGCGATCAGCACGTACGAGCCGGGGCCCGGCGCGTCCAGCGCGTAACCGCCGTCGGGCTGGGCGACCGACCGCCCGAGCTGGCGCCCGCCGAGGGAGATCAGCGTCACGGCGGCCCTGGCGACCGGGGTGCCCTCCGCCGTGCGGACGGTGCCGCGGACGGGGGTGCCGGGCGCCGCGGGAGCCGCGGCGGGGATCTCGTGGGTGGTGGCCTCGGGTGCCGGGGCGGACTGTGCCGCGGCGGCGCCCGCCGGGGCGGGGGCCGGCACCGGGGCCGCCGGTCCGGCCTGCTCCGGTCCGGCCTGCTCCGGTCCGGCCTGCTCCGGTCCGGTGGCGTGGCTCTTCAACGCGACCTCCTTGATGAACAGCGTCACGAGGAAGGCGAGCAGGGCGAAGGGCGCGGAGTAGAGGAAGACGTCCGCGACACCGTGCCCGTACGCCGTCTCCATCACCGTGCGCAGCGGCGCGGGCAGCGCGTCCAGGTCGGGGATGCCACCGCCGCCCGTGCCGCCGTGGCCCAGGGCCGCGCCCTTCGGGCCCAGGTCGGCCAGGCCGTCCTGGACGTAGTGGGTGACCCGGTTGGCCATGACCGCGCCCAGCGCCGAGACGCCGATGGCGCCGCCGAGGGACCGGAAGAAGGTGACGACCGAGGAGGCCGCGCCCAGGTCGGAGGGGGCGACCTGGTTCTGGGTGCACAGCACGAGGTTCTGCATCATCATGCCGATGCCGAGCCCCATGACGGCCATGAAGACCGCGATGTGCCAGTACTCCGTGTCGTAGCGGATGGTGCCCAGCAGGCCGAGGCCCGCCGTCACCAGCACACCGCCGCTGACCAGCCACGCCTTCCAGCGGCCCGTCTTGGTGATGATCTGGCCGCTGACGGTGGACGACAGGAACAGTCCGGCGATCATCGGGATGGTCATGACGCCGGACATGGTCGGCGACTTGTCCCGGGCGAGCTGGAAGTACTGGCTGAAGAACACCGTGCCGGCGAACATCGCGACACCGACGAACAGCGAGGCCAGCGAGGCCAGCGTGATGGTGCGGTTGCGGAACAGCCGCAGCGGGATGATCGGTTCGCTCGCCCGCGACTCCACCAGCAGGAACAGCGCACCGAGGACGACGGACCCGCCCACCATGGTGTACGTCTGCCAGGACGCCCAGTCGTACTTGTCGCCGGCGAAGGTCACCCACACCAGCAGCAGCGAGACCGCCGCGCTGATGAAGAAGGCGCCCGCCCAGTCGACCTTGACCTGCCGCTTGACGACCGGCAGCTTCAGCGTCTTCTGGAGCACGATCAGCGCGATGACCGCGAAGGGTACGCCGACGTAGAAGCACCAGCGCCAGCCGAGCCAGTCGGTGTCGGTGATCACGCCGCCGAGCAGCGGGCCGCCGACGGTGGCGACGGCGAAGGTGGCGCCGAGGTAGCCGCTGTAACGGCCGCGCTCGCGCGGGGAGATCATCGCGGCCATCACGATCTGCGCGAGGGCGGACAGCCCGCCCACGCCGATGCCCTGGACGACCCGGCAGGCGATGAGCATGCCGGCGCTCTGCGAGAGACCGGCGACGACCGACCCCAGGACGTAGATGATCAGGGCGATCTGGACCAGCAGCTTCTTGGAGAAGAGGTCCGCGAGCTTCCCCCAGAGCGGGGTGGTCGCCGTCATCGCCAGCAGCGAGGCGGTCACGACCCAGGTGTAGGCGCTCTGGCCGCCGCCGAGGTCGGAGATGATCTCGGGCAGGGCGTTGGAGACGATCGTCGAGGACAGGATGGCGACGAACATCCCGAGCAGCAGCCCGGAGAGCGCCTCCATGATCTGCCGGTGCGTCATCGGCGCGCCGGCCTCGTGGGTCCTGGCGTGGCCGCCCCGCACACCGGCCGGTGTGGTCGTAGCCATGTACTTCCTTACTTATGTGTCCGCGGGTGTACGGGTGGCATGCGCCCGGCAGTCCCCGAAGGAGTCCCGGAGGCGGGCGAGCAGTGCGGTCAGCTGTCCGACGTCGTCGTCGGACCAATCCTGGAGCGTGCGGGCGAACATGTCCGTGGTCCGGCGACCGAGGTCGTCGAGCATGTCCTGACCCGCCGGGGTCAGCCGCAGGATGCGTGAGCGCCGGTCGTCCGGGTCGGGCAGCCGCTCGATCCAGCCCCGGTCGGCGACGTGCGCGACATGGCGGCTGGTGACCGACATGTCGACGGCGAGCAGCTCGGTGAGCCGGCTCATCCGCATGTCGCCGTGGTGGGCGAGCAGGGACAGCACGGCCGCCGATCCGCCCGGGCACTCGGCGGGCAGGGCCCGGGAGAGTCCGCGCTTGACGGCGCCGATGGCGCTCAGATGCCGGGCCAGTTCCTCGTACCGGCTCCGTTCGGCCATGGCACCCCCACACATCTTGTTGCTTAGGGCAACCATAGAAGCTGTTGGTTGCTACAGGCAAACGAAAAGCGGGCGAAGACGCCTAAAGTCCTGGCAAAGGACGGCGAGGGTTGGGCGGCGGGGGCAGGTTCGCTAGGGTCCTGACCCATGGCACACAACCCCCAGGGCCCCGACGGCAACTACGACCCCGCGGGCAGCACCCAGATGTTCCGCGCCTTCGTCGACGAGGGCGCCCCGCAGCAGCAGCGGCAGCCCGCGGCGGCCCAGTCGGGTCCGCGGCTCGGTCTCATCGCCGGCATCGTGGCGGTCGTGGTGATCGTCGCCGCGGTCGCCTGGCTCGCGCTCGGCTGACCTCTTCGCGGCCGGCCTCTTTCGCGCTGACCTCTTTCGCGCTGACTTCCTTCGCGCTGACCTCTTTCGCGGCGGCCCGGCCCGCGGGCGGCGCCGGTGCGCGGCGGCCCGGACGGTCCGGTTCATGACGACGGCCCGTCGCACCGACTCCGGGGGTTGGCCCCCGGGCCGGGTGACGGGCCGTCAATCACCGCGCGCGGTACGTCAGTCGGAGATGAGCCCCTCGCGCAGCTGCGCGAGCGTACGCGTCAGCAGCCGTGAGACGTGCATCTGCGAGATGCCGACCTCCTCGCCGATCTGCGACTGGGTCATGTTGGCGAAGAAGCGCAGCATGATGATCTGCCGCTCCCGGGGCGGGAGTTTGGCCAGCAGCGGCTTCAGCGACTCGCGGTACTCCACGCCCTCCAGGGCGGTGTCCTCGTAGCCCAGCCGGTCCGCCAGCGAGCCCTCGCCGCCGTCGTCCTCGGGGGAGGGCGAGTCCAGCGAGGAAGCGGTGTACGCGTTGCCGACGGCCAGGCCGTCCACCACGTCGTCCTCGGACACCCCCAGCACGGCGGCCAGTTCGGGCACGGTGGGCGAGCGGTCGAGCTTCTGCGACAGCTCGTCGCTCGCCTTGGTGAGCGCCAGGCGCAGCTCCTGGAGGCGGCGCGGCACGCGCACCGACCACGAGGTGTCGCGGAAGAAGCGCTTGATCTCGCCCACCACGGTCGGCATGGCGAACGTCGGGAACTCCACGCCCCGTTCGCAGTCGAACCGGTCGATCGCCTTGATCAGGCCGATGGTGCCGACCTGGACGATGTCCTCCATCGGTTCGTTGCGCGAGCGGAAGCGGGCGGCGGCGTACCGCACGAGGGGGAGGTTCAGCTCGATGAGCGTGTCGCGCACATAGGTGCGCTCCGGGCCCTCCACCCCCTCGGCGTCCAGCGCGGCGAGCCGCAGGAACAGGGAGCGGGACAGGGTGCGGGTGTCGATGGCCTCGGGGGCCGGCGGTGCCGTGTCGGGGGCCGTGGCCGGTCCGCTCTGCGCGGGCACGGGCACGGGCGCGGACTCCGGCTCGGGCACGGACGCCGGCACGGGCGTGAGCGTGAGCACCTTCGAGCTGCCCTGTTCTGCGGACATGCCACCCCCTTGAGGTCGCGGACGGTCGCGTGGCCACGACCATCGGAGGAACGCAGCCTCCACCTGAATACCGGAGCCGAGACTGCGGCAAACGCGGTTCCAGCAGAATGTCACATGTCGGCAACGCGCTGTAGTGACTTGTCGACAAGAATGCGGCAAGTATGCGCAGGAAACAGGGGGTGTGGGGCTTTTGGGTCGCTCGATCAGGGGCCGAACGGGTCTACCCGATCAGGTTACGCGTCGATCCTGTTTGCGGATCTGAGCCGGGCGAAACTGCGCGCCAGGAGCCGGGACACATGCATCTGCGAGACGCCCAGCTCCTGGCTGATCTGGGACTGCGTCAGATTGCTGTAGTAGCGGAGCATCAGGATCCGCTGCTCGCGCTCGGGGAGTTGGACCAGCAGGTGCCGGACGAGGTCCCGGTGCTCGACCCCGGCCAGCGCCGGGTCCTCGTAGCCGAGCCGGTCCAGGAGGCCGGGCATCCCGTCGCCCTCCTGTGCGGCCTCCAGCGAGGTCGCGTGGTACGAGCGGCCCGCCTCGATGCAGGACAGCACCTCGTCCTCGGAGATCTTCAGCCGTTCGGCGATCTCGGCGGTCGTCGGCGACCTGCCGTGGGCCGTGGTCAGGTCCTCGGTCGCGCCGTTGACCTGCACCCACAGCTCGTGCAGCCGCCGGGGCACATGGACGGTGCGGACGTTGTCCCGGAAGTACCGCTTGATCTCGCCGACCACGGTCGGCATGGCGAACGTCGGGAACTGCACGCCCCGGTCGGGGTCGAAGCGGTCGATGGCGTTGATCAGCCCGATGGTGCCGACCTGGACGACGTCCTCCATCGGCTCGTTGCGGGACCGGAAGCGGGCGGCGGCGTACCGCACCAGGGGGAGGTTCGCCTCGATGAGGGCCGCGCGCACCCGGGTGTGCTCCGGGGTGCCCGGCTCCAGGGTCTTCAGCTGGCCGAACAGCACCTGGGTGAGCGCTCGGGTGTCGGCGGCCCGCCCCTGTGCCACGGTGCGGGCCTCCGGCTCGTTCTGGGGCGGCACCTGCTGAGGGGTCGTACTGGCCGGCACGTTCACGCCACCCCTTCGCGGTCGCTTGCGCGGTGGATCGCGCGGAGGATCGCGCGGTCAATTACGGTCAACTCATCCGTCAAAAGCGGTCATAGCATCACAAGACATGTCCACTGTGTGCAAGCACCTGATAACGTCGTGTTGTCGGCGCTCGGGGGTGCCGGGACACCGAAAAGCCCCGCACCGAGCGGTGCGGGGCTCATGGGACGGACGCGCCCAGGACGCGTTCCGGACGCGGGGGCGGGGCCGGCGACGGCGTCCGGCTGTGCCGGGGGTGGCTCAGAACTCGTAGTCGGCGATCACCCATGTGGCGAACTCGCGCCACTGACCGGCGGCGGCCTGGTGGGCCGGGTGCTCGATGTACCGCTTGAGCGCGTCCTTGTCCGCGACCGCCGAGTTGATGGCGAAGTCGTACGCGATGTCCCGGTCGGTGATGTTCCAGGCGCACTCCCAGAACTCCAGCTCCGGGACGAGCCCGCCCAGCTCCTCGAACGCCTGGGCGGCGGCGGCCACGCGCGGCTCGTCGCGCCGCACCCCGTCGTCGAGCTTGAAGAGGACCAGGTGGCGGATCACGGGGACTCCTAGTTGACGAGCTGGGTCATGAAGTCGCCGACGCCCTGCGCGGCGCTCGAAATGCCCTCGAACCCTACCTGCACGAGGTCGGCCGCACGTTCGGGGGAGTTGATGATCGTGTACAGCACGAAGACGACGACGACGTACAGCGTGATCTTCTTGGCCTGCACCATCGACCCGGTCTCCCCGTCTCTCCCCTGTGATCCCCTCGGCGGTCGGGTGAGTCTAACCGAGCCTTTAAGGACCAAGGCCCCGCCGGTCCGGGCCCTTTGCCGGTCCGCCCGGCACCGGCCCGGAGGGAGGATGGACGGTGCGCCTCGCGGGCACGGCAGGAACCGCGGGGCGCGTGAACCGGCCCACTGCGGCCGTCCGCGCCGCATGCTTCCCCCCAGGGCGGCGCGGGCGTGAGGGACCGGTTCTCATCGGGGGGAGCGGCTTGTCCCCCCGATGCCGCTCCCCCCGTCCACCACCCGGACACACACGTAGGGCCCCGGCGCGCGATGCGCCGGGGCCCTACGTACAAGAGCGGTAGCGGAGGGATTTGAACCCTCGGTGACGGGTTACGCCACACTCGCTTTCGAGGCGAGCTCCTTCGGCCGCTCGGACACGCTACCGAGAGAGAGCTTAGCCCACAGGTGCCGCTACGAAGAAATCCGTTGTCGGGGACGTCGTCAGGGGCGGCGCCGGGAACGTCGTCAGGGGCGTGGGTCAGGGTGCCGCGCGGTCGCGGAAGAAGCGGGTGAGCTGGTCGGCGCACTCCTCCGCCAGCACCCCGCGGACCACCTCGGGCCGGTGGTTGAGCCGCCGGTCTCGTACGAGGTCCCAGAGCGAGCCGACCGCGCCCGCCTTCTCGTCCGCCGCCCCGAACACCAGCCGGTCCACCCGGGACTGGACGAGCGCGCCCGCGCACATCACGCACGGCTCCAGCGTGACGACCAGCGTGCAGCCGGTCAGCCGCCACTGCCCGTGCGCCCCGGCCGCCCGGCGCAGCGCCAGCACCTCGGCGTGCGCGGTCGGGTCGCCGGTCGCCTCCCGTTCGTTGTGACCGGTGGCGAGCACCGCGCCGTCCGGGCCGAGGACGACCGCGCCGACCGGCACGTCGCCGGCCAGCGCGGCCCGCCCGGCCTCCTCGATCGCCCGGCGCATGGCAGCCCGCCACGGCTCCCGGACGGGATCCGGCACGACGGTGCCGGATGCGTCCGGTGCGGTGGGTGCGTCCGGTGCGACGGGTGTTGTCGGTGAACTCGGTGAACTCGGTGAACTGGGTGTGGTTGGGGGGTTGGGCGGTGTCGGGGTGTCGGGTGTCATGGATCCGGTGCGGTCCACCGCGCCGGCGCGGTGGAGGGAGGTCGTGGGATGGATGGATGTCATGGTCCGCCGGCGGCCTCCGGGAGGCGCCGTGGCGTACGTCTAGCGCACGGTCTCCAGGATCTCCGCGGCGCCGAGGGCGTCCGCGATCTCGGACAGGGCGTCGGAGTCCAGCCTCAGCAGTTCCTTCTCGGACATGCCGAGGTCGGCCAGGACCAGCCGGTCGCCGACCGGCTCCGCGGGTACGGCCCCGGCCGTCACCGCCGATTCCTCCTCGTCGTCGTCCTCGTCCGGCTCCCCGTCCTCGGTGCCGTCGAGGTCCAGCGCGTCCAGGTCGGGGCCGTCGTCGTCCTGGTCGTCGCCCAGCAGTTCCTTGGTGAGGATCTCCCCGTACGCGGAGCGGGCGGCGGCCGCTCCGTCGGAGACGTAGATCCGAGGGTCGTCCTCACCCTCCACGCGGACGATGCCGAACCATGCGTCCTCCTGCTCGATGAAGACGATCACCGTGTCGTCGTCCACCGAGGCCTCGCGGGCCAGCTCGGTCAGATCCGACAGGGTCTCCACATCGTCGAGCTCTGTGTCGCTCGCTTCCCACCCGTCTTCGGTGCGCGCGAGCAGTGCGGCGAAGTACACCGTGACTCTCCCACTGATCAGAGGTGTGACGATCGGGCGGCACGCTCCTGAATGCCCCGCCCACTCGGCATCGTGGCAGATACATGGCCCTCAGGAAGGGTGTTCCGGTCTTGCGTCGTGCACCAGTCTGAGTCCGGTGCCCGGTCCGTGTCACCAGCGGAAGGTCCGCATCCGCATCTGCTGCCGCATCCGCGCGGCCCGCGCCCGGCGCGGCTGCACCCGGTCGCGCAGGGCCTTGGCCTCGTTCAGCTCGCGAAGGAACTGGGCGCGGCGGCGCCGGCGCTCGGCATCGCTCTCCAGGCGGTCCGGCGCCCGGCCGTCCGTCCTCCGCTCCGGCGCTTCCCCGTCCGGCATCGCGACCACCCCCAGGCTGGGTCCGTCCCTCCCACCTTCCCTCCGGGGCCGGGGATGATGCCAGTGCGGGCTACTGTGGGGGACATGCGGATCCACGTCGTCGACCACCCGCTGGTGGCGCACAAACTCACCACGCTGCGCGACAGGCGCACCGACTCCCCGACCTTCCGGCGGCTCGCCGACGAGCTGGTCACCCTGCTCGCGTACGAGGCCACCCGGGACGTGCGCACCGAGCAGGTCGACATCGAGACCCCGGTGACCCGGACGACGGGCGTGAAGCTGTCGAGCCCCAAGCCGCTGGTGGTGCCGATCCTGCGGGCGGGCCTCGGGATGCTCGACGGCATGGTGCGGCTGCTGCCGACGGCCGAGGTGGGCTTCCTCGGCATGATCCGCAACGAGGAGACGCTGGAGGCGTCCACCTACGCCACCCGGATGCCGGAGGACCTCTCCGGGCGCCAGGTGTACGTGCTGGACCCGATGCTGGCCACGGGCGGCACGCTGGTCGCCGCGATCCGCGAGCTGATCAAGCGGGGCGCCGACGACGTGACGGCGGTCGTGCTGCTGGCGGCCCCCGAGGGCGTCGAGGTCATGGAGCGGGAGCTGGCCGGTACGCCGGTGACCGTGGTGACGGCCTCGGTCGACGAGCGCCTCAACGAGCACGGCTACATCGTGCCGGGCCTCGGTGACGCGGGCGACCGGATGTACGGGACGGCCGAGTAGTACGCGGCGCGGGACCGCCCCGGCGCGGGGCCCGGCCGTCCGGCCGCGCGGGGCGGTCGGACCGCCCGGCCGTCCGGTGGTCCGGGTGCGCCGGTCCGGGTGCGCCGTTCAGCACTTCCCGGAGGGCGCGGGTGCGGGCTTGGCCAGGGCGGTCAGGGCCGCGGTCGCGTCCTTCGGTGCTGTCAGGCTCTTGAAGGCCGTGCCGATGACCAGGTCCACGTCGGCGGTGGGGCGCGTGTCGTTCTTGAGCGAGGCGCCCTTCAGCTGCGTACGCAGCACCGGGAGGGCGTTCTGGCCGGCCGCCGGGGCGCCGATCAGCAGCCCGGGGCCCGGGACCTTCTTGTCGTAGGCGGCCGGGGCGTTGCCCACCTTGCCGATGGCGAAGCCGCGCTTCTTCAGCTCGTCGGCGGTCGACTTGGCGAGGCCCGAGCGGGGCGTCGCGTTGTAGACGTTCACCGTGATCTGGGCGGGCTTGAGCGGGACGTGCACGGCGGTGACGGCCGCCTTGCGGGGCTTGCACGCGGGGCCCGCCGCGGTGCGCGCGCGGGCGTCCCCGCCACCCCCGCCGAAGACGTCGATGAGCTGGAGCGTTCCCCAGCCGGCCAGGCCGAGGGCGACCACTGCGGCGAGGGCCGCGACCACGATCCGGCGTCGGCGTCGCGGGCGGCGCATACGCGGGTAGGCATCACCCGTGATGCGGTATTTTCCGCCCATACCGGGGGGAGTGAGCATGCTCATGGGCGCAGCGTAATGCGACCCGGTGACTATGCCTACTAAACGATCAGCGGATGAGGGCCGGACGGGTGGTAATGGGCCCGAAAGGCTGACATCGCCGGGCGCGGCCGTCGGGCGGTGTACGCGCCGGGCGTCACCGGTCCGTATCGTGCCGGGTCGTTCAGTCCAGCTCGAGCACGCGGGCGTGGAGCACCTGGCGCTGCTGCAGGGCCGCGCGCACGGCGCGGTGCAGCCCGTCCTCCAGGTACAGGTCGCCCTGCCACTTCACGACGTGCGCGAAGAGGTCGCCGTAGAAGGTGGAGTCCTCGGCGAGGAGGGTTTCCAGGTCGAGCTGGCCCTTGGTCGTCACGAGCTGATCGAGGCGGACCGGGCGCGGCGCGACATCCGCCCACTGCCGGGTGCTTTCCCGGCCGTGGTCGGGATACGGCCGCCCGTTGCCGATGCGCTTGAAGATCACACGGAAAGCCTACCGGGCGAGCGGCCACCGGCGCAGCCTCGCGGCACCGGTGTGCTGCGGGATCCGGGACGACGGACGCCCCCGTCCGGGCCGCTGGGGCCGGGCGGGGGCGTCGCGGGGTGCCCGTGTCGTACCGTGCGGGCGATTTCTCCTGTTACTCGGTCACGTCGTGGTCGTGGCCGTCGTGCAGGCCGCCGCCGCTGCCCGCGTCGCCCTCGGTGGGGACGAACTCCACGGGCTTGCGCAGCGAGCTGAGGTCGTGCGCGTAGACGCCCACCGCGTTGGCGATGACGTCCACGTTGGCGTCGAACGCCGGCATGCTGACGTTCTTCAGGTCGTCGCACTTGGCGTGGTAGCACGCGTCGTACGCGACGCCCGCGGTGCCGCCGAACTTCTCCGCCTGCTTGGCCGTCTTGAGGCCCTCGGCGCCGGTGAAGGTGCCGCCGGACGGGATGCCGACCGCGATGAAGGGGCCGTAGTCGGAGCGGCCGGTGAAGTCGGTGCCCTCGTGCGGCAGGCCCCGCTTGTCCATGAACGCGTTGATGTCGCGCTCCAGCTGCGCGGAGCCGGTGGGGCCGGCGGGCTCGCCGACGCCGTCCGAGTTGTCGCCGTCGTACACGAACAGGCCGTAGTTCGGCGACGCGATCATGTCGAAGTTCAGGTAGAGCTTGATCTCCTTGCGGTCGAGCTCGCTGAGGTTCTCGACGTAGTGCTCGGAGCCGAGCAGGCCGTTCTCCTCGGCCGACCACCAGGCGAAGCGCACCTTGTTGGTGGGCTTCTCCTTGGACTTGGCCAGGTCGAGGGCGACTTCGAGCAGTCCGGCGGAGCCGGAGCCGTTGTCGTTGATGCCGGGGCCGGCGGTGACCGAGTCCAGGTGCGAGCCGAGCATCACGGTGTTGGCGGCGTTGCCGCGCGCGGTCTCCGCGATGACGTTGTTGGTGGTCCGCTTCTCCTGGAGCTGGCGGATCTCGAAGTTCACCTCGACCGGGCCCTTGGCCAGGTCGGCGACGAGCTTCTCACCGTCGGCCTGGGATATGCCACCGGTCGGGATCTTGCCGGCCTCGGGGCCGCCGAGGGTGCCGCCGACGGCGCCGGGGACGTTGTTGTACACGATCGCGCCGACCGCGCCCGCGGCGGCGGCCTGGGCCTGCTTGTCGGCGAAGGTGCAGCCGCCGCGCTTGATCAGGGCGATCTTGCCGGTGAAGGTGCCGGACGCGTAGTCGGCGGCCTCGCAGCCGGGCGTGGTGTCGTCGGCCGGGGCCGGGACGGCGGCGAGGCCGGCCTTGATGCCGCCCACGGGCGTCGACTTGGTGTACGTCATCGCCCCGATGGTGACGTCCCGCGGCGAGGGCGAGACGACCGCGAGCTTCTCGGCCTGGGTCTGGGTGTAGACGAACTCGAACTTCTGGTACGAGACCTGGTACCCGGCCTTCTTGAGCTGCTGGTACACGTACGCCGCCGAGGCGTCGTGCCCGAGCGAACCGGCCGCGCGGTGACCGCCGGCCGAGTCGGCTATCTGCTGGAACTTCTGGAGGTGCTGGTAGGCGTCCTTGGCGGACGCCTCGCGGACCAGCTTCCTGGACAGCTTCGCGGCGTCCTTCGCCGCCTCCTCGCCGGGGTTGTGCCGTCCGGCGGAGGCGGGGGATGCGGAAGCCAGCAGGAGCGGGGTCGCGAGTGCGGCTGCGGCCAGGGTGGCCACGGCTCTGCGATGGGATGCGTTCACAGAGGTCCTTCCCGGTGCGAACGAGGTTGAAGGGAAGCTAGCGATCTCCCACGCTCCTGTGAACAGATGTGCCGCAAGTCATGGCGCATTCCGTACGTTTGGCCAGGGAACATGTCACTCCGCCGCCGAAGTTCCCGGCTTCGTGGTCGATTTGGTCCTGTCGGTGGACGCCTTGGACGTGGGCGCGGTCTTCGCCGTCTTCGCCGCGCGCTTCGCCTCCTGCTTGTACGCGCGGACCCGGGCGAGCGACTCCGGCCCCGTGATGTCGGCGGCCGAACGGTACGCGCCCTCCTCGCCGTACGCGCCCGCCGCCTCCCGCCAGCCCCGGGGCCGTACGCCGTACTGCTTGCCCAGCAGCGCCAGGAAGATCTGCGCCTTCTGCCGGCCGAAGCCCGGCAGCGCGAGCAGCCGGTCCAGCAGCTCCCGGCCGTCGGCGGCATCCGCCCACACGGCCGCCGCGTCCCCGCCGTACTCGTCCACCAGGTACCGGCACAGCTGCTGCACCCGCTTCGCCATCGCGCCCGGGTAGCGGTGCACCGCGGGCTTCGCCGACAGCAGCGCGGCGAAGGACTCCGGGTCGTACGCGGCGATCTCGTGCGCGTCCAGGTCGTCGCCGCCCAGCCGCCGGGCGATCGTGAACGGGCCGGAAAACGCCCACTCCATGGGCACCTGCTGGTCCAGGAGCATGCCGACGAGCGCGGCGAGCGGGCTGCGGCCCAGCAGTTCGTCGGCCTCCGGTTGCTGTGCGAGGTGGATCGTGGTGGTCATGATCCGATCATCGCGCCGGTCGCGGCGCCCCGCACGGCGGGAAGCCCCGCACGACGGGCGCTACGCCCGCAGGCGGGCCGAGGCCCCGCAGGACACGACCTACGCCCGCAGGCGGGCCGAGGCCCCGCACGACACGGCCTACGCCCGCAGGCGGGCCGAGGCCCCGCACGACACGGCCTACGCCCGCAGGCGGGCCGCCCGCATGCGCAGGTAGCGGGCCTCCGGTTCGCTGAGCGTCCCGGAGGCGGCGGCCCGGTAGGCGGCCCGCGCGCCCTCGGTGTCGCCCGCCCGCTCCAGCAGGTGCGCCCGCACCGCGTCCAGCCGGTGGTGGCCCGCGAGCCGGGGCTCCAGCGCGGCGAGGGCGGCGAGGCCCGCCTCCGGCCCGTCCACCATGGCGACCGCCACCGCGCGGCCCAGCTCCGCCATCGGGTCCGGCTCCGGGGCGCCGCGCAGGAGCAGGTCGTACAGCGCCAGGATCTGCGGCCAGTCGGTGTCCTCGGCCCGCTCCGCCTCGTCGTGCAGCGCGGCGATGGCCGCCTGGAGCTGGTACGCCCCGGCCGGCCCCTCCGCGAGGGCCTCCTCCACCAGGGCGGTGCCCTCCGCGACGGCCTCCCGGTCCCACCGGGTGCGGTCCTGCTCGTCGAGCGGGATCAGCTCGCCGTGCGGACCGGTGCGCGCGGCGCTGCGGGCCTCGGTGAGCAGCATCAGCGCCAGCAGCCCGGTGACCGCCCCCTCGCGCGGCAGCAGGCGGCGCACCGCGCGGGTGAGGCGGATCGCCTCGCGGGCGAGGTCGGCGCGGTGCAGGGTGCGGCCGGAGGTCGCCGTATGGCCCTCGTTGAAGATCAGGTACAGCACCTGGAGGACGGCGGCCAGCCGCTGGTCGCGGTCCTCGCGGCCGGGCGGGCGGAAGGGGACGCCCCGCAGCCTGCGCTTCGCCCGGCTGATGCGCTGGGCCATCGTCGCCTCGGGCACCAGATGGGCGCGGGCGATCTCGGCGGTGGTCAGGCCGCCCACCGCGCGCAGGGTCAGCGCGACCTGCGCGGCGGGCGTCAGCTCCGGGTGGCAGCACAGGAAGAGCAGCGTGAGGGTGTCGTCCTCGGACGGGGCGCGGCCCTCGCCGGGCGGGGGCGCGGTGAAGGCGTCCCGGGGCGTGAGCGCGGCCTGCCGCTCCTCCCGCCGGCGGCGCGCCTCGTCCGCCCGGAGCTGGTCCGTCAGGCGGCGCGCGGCCACCCGGATCAGCCAGCCGCGCGGATTGTCCGGCACGCCGCTGCCGGGCCACTGCCGCGCGGCGGCGAGCAGGGCCTCCTGCACGGCGTCCTCGGCCGCGTCGAAGTGCCCGTACCGGCGGACGAGCGCGCCGAGGACCTGCGGCGCGTGGTGGCGCAGCAGGTCCTCGGTCCGGGGGGAGGGGGTCGCCACCGGGGCTACGCGGGCAGCTCCGGGCCCTCTTCCATGATCGGCCGGATGACGACCGGGTACTCGGGCGCGCCCTCGGGCTGCGGGCAGCGGGCGATCCGCGCCGCGATCTCGGTGACGCGGTCGAGGCTCTCGCAGTCCAGCACCCAGTAGCCGGCCAGCAGCTCCTTGGTCTCGCCGTACGGCCCGTCGGTGATCACGGGCCGGCCGTCCTCGCCCAGGCTGACGAACCGGGTCTGCCGCGGCTCGGCGAGCCCCTGGCCGTCGACCATCTCGCCGGACTCGGCGAGGTCGTTGTTGATGTCCTCCATGAAGGCGAACATCTTCCGCATGTCCTCCTCGCTCCAGGCGGGGCTGTCCGGGGAGGCCTTGCCGCTCATCGCCTCGTAGTCCGCCTGCGTGCCCTGCACCATCACCAGGTACTTCATGGTGGTCCGTTCCTCTCTTCTCTCTTCGCGATGCTCTTCGCGGTTCTCCGCGCGTTCACAGGGGACGTCGGAGCCGGTGCCGCGCTCTCGACACCGGATGTACGGCGGGATGCGGAAAAGGTGATGACAAGCCTCACAGAAGCACCCGGGACGGGGAGGGCAACTGCACCGCTTGGCGGTGTTTGTCGCTCGCGGGAGAACGGAGGCGCGCCCAATGGGGCGACAAACGCCTTCACCCGCCACCGGACCGGTCATACGATCATCGCCGGTTCGCAGGACGGCGAGCCGCTTCCCTCCTGACCAAAGGGCTCCTGTGAAGATCCGCCGTATCCTCGCGACGGCCGTCGTCGCCGCCGTCACCGCGCCCGCCGCCCTGATCTCCGCCACCCCCGCCGCCGCGGCGGACGCGCGGACGGACGCGTACGCGGCGCCCGCCGCGCCCACGGCCACCGCGCCGACCGCGGCCGGTTCACCCGCCGCCGGTTCGCCCGCGCCGCGCCCGGCGGAGAGGCCCCTCGGCCGGGCGCTCCCGGCCGCCGGCGCCGCCAAGCCCTCCCTGACCGAGCTGGAGAAGGCCGCCCTGGCGGCCGGCAAGGCGTACGACGACGCGGTCGCCGCCGAGGCCGCCGCGCTCCAGGCGCTCCACGCCCTCCAGGCCGACGACGCGCCCCTCCGCAAGGCGTGGACGGACGCCAAGAAGGAGGCCGCGACCGCCACCGCCGCGAGGAAGGCGGCCGACACCGCGCTCGCCGACGCCCGGGCCGCGCTCGCCGCGCTGCCCGGCACCGCCACGGAGGCCGAACGTACCGCCGCCGACAAGGCCGTGGCGGACGCCCTGGCCGCCGCCGAGGCCGCCGCCACGACCGAGGCGGAGGCCCTCGCTGCCGCCGAGAAGGCGGGCACCGCCTGGAGCGACGCGATGGTCGCCGCGTCCCGGCGCATCCACCTGGCGCGCGAGGACAAGCAGAAGGCGCTCGCCGCCAAGGAGACCGCCGACAAGGCGCTCGCCGACGCGAAGGCGGAGGCCGGGGCGGGCGCGTGCGTCCCCGAGGACCGGCTCACGGTCGCGGCCACCGGACTGCCCGCGAAGATCCCGGCCGGTACGACGGTCGACTTCACCGTCCGCGTCACCAACGGCACCGGCCGGACCCTCGACGAGGTCTGGCCGTACGTCGAGGCCGAGGCGTCCGGCGGCCCGCTGGACGTCCAGTGGTCCACGGCCGCCTCGCCCGCGTGGCAGGACGCGGACGCCGACCACTTCGCCGGGGCCGTCGAGAAGCTGGCGGCCGGCGCCCACGCGGACGTCAGGCTGCGGCTGAAGATGCCCGCCGCGACCCCGGCGGGCCCGGGCACCGTGGGCCTCGCCGCCGACTACCTCAACGACGACGAGTCGTGCGGCCGGATGCCGCAGTTGCTGGAGTACGCCTTCGACGTCACCGCCGCGGCGCCCGCGCCCGGCCCGACCGCGACCCCGGCGGCCACGCCCGGCCCCCAGGCCCAGGGCTCGGTGTCCACCGGACCGGTCACCACCGGCACCACCACGGCCACCTCCGGCAGCCTGGCCGCCACCGGTTCCTCCTCCGCCCTGCCGGAGCTCGCCCTCGCCGCCGCCTCGGCCGTGGCCGTCGGCGCGGGCGCCGTCCTCGCGGCGGGCCGCCGCCGGGCCCGTACCGGCGACTGACGGCACCGCCCGGCTCGTTTGCGCTGATCAGGACCGGACGAGCCGGGGGTCCGCACCCTTGCCACGGGCACCCTCCGCACTAGGATCGCGCCAGGAGAGGGGGGCGCGTGTGGCCATGGGGGCAGGTCTTCGTTTTCACGTCCTCGGCACGGTGGAGGGCTGGTACGCGGGCACGCGGCTGCGCCTCGGCGGTGTGATCCAGGAGCGTGTTCTCGCCACCCTGCTCCTCGAACACGGGCGGGTCGTCCCCGTCGCACGGCTCGTCGAGGCCGCCTGGGACGAGACACCGCCCTCCAGCGCCGGGCACCAGGTGCGCAAGGCGGTCTCCGACCTGCGCCGGCGCGTCCCGGGCGGCGCGGAGGTCCTGGTCACGGACGGCCCCGGATACCGCGCCGACAGCTCCGTGCTGGAGCTGGACCTGATCGAGTTCGCCGGCGAACTGCGCGCCGCGCGGGAGGCCGTCCCGCTCGGGAGGCGGCGGGAGGCCGCCGACGCGCTGGGCCGGGCGCTGGCGCTGTGGCGCGGGCCGGTGATGGCGGGGCGCGGCGGGCGGGTGATCGAGGCGGCGGCGGCCGTGTGGGAGGAACGCCGGCTGGCCGCCGCCGAGCAGTACTACGAGCTGCGCCTCGCCCTGGGGGAGGCCGGGGACCTGGTGGGCGACCTGCGCGGGCTGGTGTCCCAGTACCCGCTGCGGGAGGGGCTGCGGGGGCATCTGATGCTGGCCCTGCACCGGTCCGGCCGGGGCGCGGAGGCGCTGGAGGAGTTCCGTACGGTACGGGCGCTGCTGGCCGACGAGCTGGGCATCGACCCCGGGGCGGGACTGGTGGCCCTGCACGAGCGGATGCTCCGGGAGGACCCGTCGCTCGCGGCGCCCCTGTGGAGTGGCGGTGCGGCCCCGGTCCCCTCGGGGAGCGCGGGGGGCGCCGGAGGCGTCGGTGGCTCCCGGGGCCTCGGGGACCCGGCGGGTGCGGGGGACGCGGGGGATGCGCCCGGCCCGGGGCCCGTAGCGGTGGCCGGTCCAGGGCCCGTGGCGGCGCCCGGTCCGGTGGCGGCGGCCGGTCCGGGTGTGGGCCCGGGTTCCGTGGCGGCGGCCGGTCCGGTGGCGGCGGCCGGTCCGGGTGCGGCCCCGGGTTCCGTGGCGGCGCCCGGCCCCGTCGCGGCGCCCGGTCCCGACCAGCCGCAGGGCGTGCGGGCCCTGCCGTACGACCTCCCCGACTTCACCGGCCGCGACGACGAGTTGGAGCTGCTCCTCGCCCACGCCCGCCGGCCCGGCGGCGAGTCGACGCGCGTCATCGCCATCGACGGCATGGGCGGCGCCGGGAAGACCGCCCTGGCCGTGCACGCCGCCCACCGGCTCGCCCCGCACTACCCCGACGGCCAGCTCCACATCGACCTGCGCGGCTTCTCGCCCGCCGAGAGCCCCTACGGTCCGGGCGCCGCCCTGGAGAGCCTGCTGCGCGGGCTCGGGCTGCCCGACCGGCCGCTGCCGGAGGGTGTGCAGGAGCGGGCCCGGGTGTGGCGGGCGGCGCTGGCCGGCAAGCGCGTGCTGATCCTGCTGGACAACGCCGCCGACACCGCCCAGGTCCTGCCCCTGCTGCCCGCGTCGCCGGGCTGTCTGGTGCTGGTCACCAGCCGGGCCCGGCTGGTGGACCTCGACGGCGCCGAGTGGTTCTCCATCGGCATGCTCGCGCCCGCCGACAGCGCCGCGCTGCTCGCCGAGACGCTCGGCTCCGCCCGTACCGCCGCCGAGCCGGACGCCGTCGCCGAACTGGCCGAGCTGTGCGGCCGGTTGCCCCTCGCCCTGCGGATCGCCGCCGCCCGGCTGCGCAACCGGCCCCGGTGGACCGTGCGCCACCTGGTGGAGCGGCTGCGGCACGAGACCCGGCGGCTGGACGAGCTGAGCGCCGGGCAGCGCAGCGTCACGGCCGCGCTGGAGCTGTCGTACCAGGCGCTCGGGGCCCGGCAGCGGGCGGTGTTCCAGCTGCTCGGGCAGCACCCGGGCACGGAGATCGACGTCTGGTCGGCGGCGGCGCTGGCGGGCGTCCCGGCCCGGGACGTCGAGGGCGTCCTGGAACACCTGCTGGACGTCCACCTCCTCCAGCAGCACACGGAGGAGCTGTACACCTTCCACGACCTGGTCCGCAGCTTCGCCCGGTCCCTGCGCACCCCCGGGGACGACGCCTCCGGGGACGGCACTCCCGGGAGCGGGAGCGGCGGGGACGACGAGGAGGGCGCCGGGATCGTGGCCGGCCGCCTCCTCCCGTACTACCTGGGGGCGACGGAGGCCGCGTGCGCGGTGCTGTTCCCCGACCGGCTGCGCTACCCCACGGGCGTCAGGGTGCCGGCCGAGCTGCCGGTCTTCACCGGCGCGCACGACGCGCTGGCGTGGTTCGACCGCGAGCAGCACGCGATCCGGGCGGCCCTGGACCGGGCGGGGGACGTGGCCGACCCCGCCTGCACGCTCCACCTCTCCCGGAACCTGGCCTTCTACTTCTATACGCGCAGCCGGGTGGAGGAGCAGGCGGCGCAGGGCGTGGCCGCCGTCCGCGCCGCCCGGCGCCTGGGCGACCCCACGCTGCTCAGCCTGAGCCTGAACAACCTGGCCGTGGCGCACTGGCGACTGGGGCGGTTCACCGACGGGGTGGCCGCCGCGTCCGAGGCGCTGGAGATCTCCCGGCGGACCGGCGACCGGCAGCACGAGGCGATCAGCGTCGGGCGGCTCGGCCTCCTGCACAGCGCCCTCGGCGACCTCGGCACCGCCCAGCGGTACCTGGAACGGGCGGTGGTGCTGCGCCGGGAGAGCGGCGACGAGGTCGGCGAGGCCGAGAGCTGGACCAACCTCAGCCCGGTGCACCGCTGGTTCGGCCGCTTCGCCGAGGCCGCCGGGGCGGCGCGGCGGGCGGTGTCCATCAACCGGCGGATCGGCTCGTACGACAACGAGAAGATGGCCCTGATCGAGCTGGCCGCCACCCACCTCGCCACCGGCGACGCGCGCGAGGCGCTGGACACGCTCGAACGGGCGCTGGCGCTCGCCGACGAGACGCGCAGGTCGGAGAACCACGCCCTGGCCCTGGCGTTCGCCGCCGAGGCCCGGCTCTCGCTCGGCGACCGGGACCGCGCGCTCGCGGACGCCGGCCGCGCGCTGGACCTGGTGGCCCGCTCGGGGGCGCGGCTGCGCTCCGCCGAGGTCGAGAACATCGTGGGCCGGGTCCACCGCCGGAGCGGGGACCCGGCCGGGGCGCTGCGGCTGCACACCAGCGCGCTGCGGCGCTGCACGGACCTCGGCTACCGGGTGGAAGCCGCCTGCGCGCTGGCGGGCCTGGCGCGCGCCGCCGAGGAGGCGGGGGACACCCGGGCGGCCGGGGAGCACCGGCGCGCGGCCGACGCGCTCCTGGACGACCTGGGCGTACCGGCCGCGCACCGCGCCTGGGCCTGACGGCGGCGCACCGTGCCCGGGCCTACGCCCCGGTGGCGGTCCGGGGCGCGAGCGGCTGCCGGGGCTTCGGGCCGGACGGCCCCTCGTCGCCCGCGAGCACCTGGGCGGTCGCGCCGGAGGCCGGTCCGTCGTACGCGGTCCAAGCCGCCGTCGCCGTACCCCCCACCGCGACCGCGAACACCATGGCGATCGCCCCGGCCGTCGTTCTGGCCACCTTGCTCCGCATGTCCCACCCCTTGGATCAGTACGTTCCGGATCAGTACCTTGGCTTGTTCCTGGCACTCCGGATACTGCTGGGGCGAGTTCCCGAACGGGTCCCCTTCGCTTCCCCCTCTTCCGTACGCCGGTCAGGACGTCGTCGTCACGGTGGCCCGCTCGTGCGCCTGCTCCTCCTGCTCCTGCTCCCGCTGCTCCGCGGGCTGCTGCTCCGCGGGCTTGTCCTCCGCGCCGAGCGACCGCAGGTCGACCCAGCGCACCGTGGCCAGCGTCAGCAGGACGGGCAGGACCCCGCCGAGCACGAACAGCCAGATGACGAAGGAGCGGTCCGGGCTCAGGCCGGCCAGGACCGCCGACAGCGGGACGAGGGCGAGGGACCCCAGCCAGTCGATGCTGATGACCCGCCCCCGTACGGCACTGGGCACCGAGGTCTGGACGAGGGTCGACCAGTAGACGTTGCCGACGGTGGAGAAGAACCCGTACATCGCGCCCAGCGGCAGCAGCATCCAGAAGGACGGGACGAAGACCATCAGCGCGAGCGGGGCGGCGCCGGCCGTCCAGGCCAGCAGCATCCGGCGCGGGTAGTCGCGGGGCGGCCGGTGCGAGGCGAGCAGCATCGACGCGACCACCGCGGCGATGCCGGTGACCGCGATCAGGGTGCCGTAGTCGCGGGCGTCGCCGCCCAGGTCGTTGTGGATGACGAACGGCAGCAGGACCTGCCGCGGACCCGACTGGAGCAGCAGGACGAGCCCGGACCAGACGATGAGGACCCAGAGCCAGCGCTCGCTGAACAGATACCGCAGCGCCTCGCGGTACGGGACACCGTCGGCCCCGGCCGTCCCTGCCCCGGCCGTCCCGGTCCCGGACTCCTCGTCGGCGGTGGCGGTGTGCGACCGGGGCACGACGATCATCGCCACGCACGCCGCCGCGACACCGAAGCTGAGCGCGTTCAGCACGATGATGCTCAGCGCGTCGATCAGCGAGATGAGCACGCCGCCGACCGCCGGGCCGATCATCCGGACGGCCAGGGACCGGACGACCGACTCCAGCGCGTTCGCGGCGTGCAGGGCGTCCATGGGCACCAGGTCGGGGGTGAAGGCGTCGGACGCCGGGCCGCTGATCGCCGCCGCCGCGCCCAGGACGAACGCCGCGCCGACCAGCTGCCAGATCTCCAGACGCCCCGTCAGATGGACGGCGGCGAGCGCGGCCAGGACGGTGAAGGCCGCCGCGTACGACCAGCCGATGACCCGTTTGCGCGGGTAGCGGTCGGCGAGGGCGCCGCCGATCAGGACGCAGGAGATGAGGCCGACCGACTCGGCTCCCACCACCATCGCCAGGTCGGAGCTGTCGCCGCCCAGCTCCATGGCGACCCAGGGCAGGGCGACCAGCCAGACGCCGTCCCCGAGCATGCTGATGACGAACGAGACGAAGAGCAGCCGGTAGTTCCGGTGCCGCAGCGGGGCGAGTGACGTGGACAGGGACAGCATCGGATTCCCAACTCCGGGAGGGCGTCTGAGGGGTGCGCGACGGGCAA
This sequence comes from Streptomyces sp. NPDC015131, assembly GCF_043079975.1. Lineage (NCBI taxonomy): Bacteria > Bacillati > Actinomycetota > Actinomycetes > Kitasatosporales > Streptomycetaceae > Streptomyces > Streptomyces sp. NPDC015131. The sequence continues at coordinate 617,101 of NZ_JBIBVB010000005.1, forward strand.
CGCGTGGCGCCGTGGGCGCGGCCGGCGGTGTCGCGGCGGCCGCGCCCACGGTGTGGGAGGGGTGAGAGGAAGAACTCGGGTCGGGTCGTGGGGCTTTGGGCGGGCGGGTGCGTCAGGAGGCGGCGGGGACCTTCCTGCGGAGCGCGACCCGGATCTCCTTGCCGTCCTTGCCCTTGATCATCATCACGGACGGGGTGGAGTGGGTGACGGGCAGCGCCCGCAGCTGCTTCTGGTCGGCCACCCTGGCCTCGTAGTACTCGCGGCCCGCCGGCACGGTGTTGGCCCGCAGCGAGGGGATCGGGCGCTTCTCGACCGGCCAGTCGATGACGTCGTTGCCCGGCTGGTACTCGCTGCCGTCCTCGGGGAGCAGGGTGCGCGGCCGGTTGATCGTGTAGACGTTCTCCAGGTGCTCGAAGGCGTGGCCGACCCCCGGCGGGATCAGCAGGTAGCGCTCCGGGTCGGGGAAGAACCGGTAGGTGACGTCGGCCCCGTAGGTGGGCGAGTCCACCCGGGTGTCGATGAGGTGGAGGGTGACCTCCTGGTCGCGGGGCCCGGCGAAGGTCAGCCGGTCCTCCTGGCCCAGGTGGATGCCGTACGCGTCGTGGGTGTAGCCAATCTCGCCGTGGTCGATGAAGTAGAGCGGGTGCCGGTCCAGGAGGGCGGAGAAGCCGGACTCGGGGCCGGAGGAGATGACCGGGTGCTGGACCCAGCCGACGCCGAACACGTCGGCGAGCGGCTCCCAGTTCTTCCGCGCGTCGCGCTGGGCGAGCCGGCGCAGCTCCACCCGGCGCACGGTGCCGTCGGCGAGCCGTACGTCGCGGGTGACCGGGTACTCGTACGCGACCTTGGGGATCATCGCGCGCTGCTGGGCGGCGACCATGTCGTACCAGAGTTCGCTGGCCGGGTGGGAGTTGGGCCGGTAGAGCGGCAGGTCCTCGTCGGCGACGTCCAGCGGGAGGTTGATGATGTCCGCGTCGGGCTGCCAGTCGAGCGTGCCGTGCACCCACTGCTCGGGGTCGGGCAGGAACAGCTCGTAGGAGTTGATGGTGTTGACGTGTTCCAGGCCGTCGAAGGTGTGCGCCACGCCCGGCGGGATGTAGAGCGCGCGGGCCGAGCCGGGCGCCCAGGTGTGCACCTCGCGGACGCCGGCGGTGGGGGAGCCCTCGCGGCAGTCGATGAAGTGGCCGGTGACGGTCCCGGTGCTCGGGCCGAGGAAGGTCAGGACGTCCGCCTGGCCGAGGTGGATCCCGTAGTGCCCGTAGCTGAACTTCGTCTCGCCGTGGAAGACGAGGGTGGCCGGCCGCAGAGTCGGAAAGGGGACGACATAGGAATCGTTCCCGTTCTCGATACGCCAGTTTTCCTGCCAGCACAGTCCATCAATGGAGAACGACTCGTTCACAATGGTCCCTCTTTCTTTCGTCGTGGCGGCCGGATTTCATGGTGCCGGCCGGCGGCGGGGCGGTGGCCGGAAACAATTCCCGCGCGCTTTCCTGCTCTCTGGAAATTCCGAATCCGGATCGGCGCGGGCCCCGGGGCGGCCCGGGCCCGGACGTGGTGTCCGGGCCCGGACCGTGCCGCCCCCTGCCGCGTCAGGCGAGGATCTCGACCTCGTAGCCCGCGGCCTCGGCGGCGGCGCGCAGGTCCTCGATGGAGGTGGTCGGGAGCTCGTCGAAGATCTCCGCGACGGCGGCCTGCTTGATGCCGGCCAGCGAGGCGGAGAGGCGGGCGGCCTGGTCGGCGCCCTCGAACTTGGTGAACGCCAGGTTCGTCAGGAGCGTCTGGAGGGCCTCGTCGCCGGAGGCGGCGGCCTCGCGGAGCTTCGCCACGGTGGCGTCGTCGACACCGCTCCAGTCGGCGTCGAACTGCGCGCCGGAGGCGTACAGACCGGTCAGCATCTGGTGGGCCTCGGTGGTGATCGCCTGCGTGTTCATGGTCGACTCCTTTTTCGCCGAGCACGGTCACGGTATTTCCGCTTTTTGGGGCGGTCCGTGTTGGTGAGACAATTTCATCAGCGGGCGCGGGGCCGGTCAATGAATCCCTCATCGGCTTATGGCAACCCGGAATTCGGACATCCCGATGGGTGGGCGGCGCGGGATGCTTCGCCCGTGGTCCGGTGCCGGCCGCCGGTCATGCCGCGGCGGCGTTCTGCTCCTGGGCCAGAAAGGCCCCGGCCCGGTCGGCGAACAGCCGCATCTCCCGGGTGGGGGAGCTGCTCCGGCGCCGTACGAGCTGGGTGAACACCTCGAAGGGCGGGCTCCAGGGCAGCGCCACGAGCGTGCCGGCCGCCAGGTCCTCCCGTACGGCCACGGCGGGCAGCAGCCCGACCCCGAGACCGACCGCCGCCCACCGCTTGGTCGACTCGACGGTGCCCGACTCCAGCAGCGGTACGGGCGCCCCGGCCCCCGCCCCCGGCCGGCCGCGCAACTCCGCCGCCAGCAGCCGGTGGTGGCCGCGCCCGGACTCCGGCGCCAGGACAGGGACCCCGCGCAGGTCCGCCGAGGTGACCCGGGCGCGCCCGGCCAGCGGATGCCCGGGGCCGGCGACCGCGACCAGCGGTTCGGGGCCGAGGACCTCGCTGTCCACCCCGCTGTGCCGCGTCTCGGCCGACATCACCAGCCCGAGGTCGACGGTGCCCTGCCGCAGGGCGTGCAGGATCTCCGCCCCCGAGCCCGGCCTGAGCACCAACTGGAGCCCCGGATACCGGTGGTGGAAGTACTCCAGGACGGGCGGCAGCCGGTAGGTGGCGAGCGTCTCCATGGTGCCGATGACCAGCTGGCCCGACGGTTCGGGCGGCCCGGCCGTGGCCCCGCGCGCCTCGTCCGCCAGGGACAGCAGTCTCTCCGCGTACGGCAGCAGCCGCTGCCCGGCCGGGGTGAGCCTGACCTGCCGGCCGGAGAGCCGCTCGAACAGCTCGACTCCCAGGGAGTTCTCCAGCCCCCTGATCTGTCCGGTGACGCTGGACTGCGCGTAGTTGAGTTCGGCCGCCGCCCGGCTGAAGCTGAGCAGTGTGGCGGCCCTCTGGAAGGTCGTGAGCTGGCGAATGTCCACCTGTCGTGTGTCCTCCGGATCGTGGCGTTCGGACGCCTTCCTGGTGCGGTTTCCTGCGGGTCGGTCGTACGGGTCGGTCGTGCGGCTTCCGGGGAGCCCCGGCCGATCGCGGGGTGCTCACGGCGCGGCCGGTGCCGTGCGTACGGGCCGGGGGCGCCGGCCGGTGCCCGCCTCCCACAGCCGCCGGGCGGCGGCCAGGTGCCGGGCGGCCTCGCCGGGGCCGTCGCCGGTGACGACCACCCGGAGGGCGCGGCGGGACCGGACGGGCGCGCGGCCGCTCCGTACCTCGACGTCGTGGACGTACGGCAGGGCCCGCAGCGCGGCGGCCGCGCACTCACCGGACGCCGCGCCCTCCGGGAGGAAGCCGGCCAGGGCGGTGCGGCGGGCGGCGGTCGGGCGCAGCAGCCCGCCGCCCAGCGCGCGGAACGCCTCCGCCTCCAGGTCCGTCCCGCCGGCCAGTTCCACGAGCCGGGGGATGCCGTCCCCGCCGATCCCCGGCCGGGCGGACAGGACACGGGTGCCGGCCGGGGCCCGTACCACCGTGGTGTGCGCGGGGCCGCTCTCGAACCCGGCGAGGTCCAGCAGCGCGCAGACCGCCGACCGGATCTCCGCCTCGGCCCGGTCGCCGAGCGGCGCGGGATGGGTGTGGGAGACCGTCTCGAAGCGCGGCGGCCCCGTGGTGCGGGTGGCGGTGATCCCGGCGACCTGGTGCATCCCGTCGACGCTGAGCGTGTCCACGGCGTACTGCGGGCCGGGCAGGTACTCCTCGACGAGGAAGGGCCCGGGGGTGCCGCGGCCCGCCACCGCCCGCTCCCAGCCGTCGAGGCCGTGCACGTCCCGGACGAGCGCCGCCCGGCAGGCGCCCGGCACACGCGCGGACCTGATCACCACGGGGGCGCCCGCGAACCGCGCCACCGCGTCCCGGACGGCGGCGGTACCGGCGGCCCGCTCGGCCCGTACGCGCAGCCGCGGGTGGCTCCGCAGCAGGTCCCGCATCGCGCCCCGGTCGCCGAGCAGCCGCAGGGCCTCGGCGGGGTTGCCGCCCAGCCCGAGGGCCTGGGCCTCGGCGAGGACGGGGACCACACCGGAGGCGCCGCCCAGGTGCAGGACCTGGGTGATCCGGTGCTCGCGGACGGTACGGGCGACGAGGGCGCGCAGCCCGGCCTCGTCCCCGAGGTCGGCCGGCAGCAGCCGCGCGCAGTGCGGGGCCAGCGCGCCGGGGTACGCCGGCGGGCACAGGGCCGGGTCCCACACCGCCCAGACCCGGCACCCCGCCGCGGCGGCGGCGCGCACCAGCCGCTCCGAGGGCAGCACCATCAGCACGCGCTCCGCCCCCAGGCCGGCGGGCGTGCCCACCGGCGGGGGTCCCGCGTCCCGGGCGGCGGGCGTGCCCACCAGTGGGGTGCCGGGCGGGGTGTCCGTCATGTGGCCGGCCTCCTCCGTCGACTCGCGGCGAGTCTGGCGGGGCGGCTTCCCGATCCGTTCCCTCGCGGTTCCGGCCCCTCCGGGAAGCGGACGCTGCGACGATGTGCGCATGAGTACGACGGAAGACGACCGGCTCCACGAGACGCGCCGCGAACTGCTCGACCTGGCCGCCCGGAACCCGGACGACGCGCGCGTGCAGTACCGCGCCGCCTGCGTCCACGACCGGCTGGGCCTGGAGGCCGAGGCGGTCCCCTTCTACGAGCGCTGCCTGGCCGCCACCGCCCCCGGCCTCCCGGACGAGGACCGCCGCGGCGCCCTGCTGGGCCTGGGCAGCACCTACCGCGTGCTCGGCCAGTACGCCCGCGCCGTGGAGACCCTCCGCCGCGGGGTGGCCGAGTACCCGGACGACGGCGGCCTGCGGACCTTCCTGGCGATGGCCCTCTACAACACGGGCGGCCACCACGAGGCGATGGGCATCCTCCTGGACCTGCTGGCCACCACGAGCGAGGACCCCTCGGTGCGCCAGTACCGCCGGTCCATCGGCCTCTACGCCAAGGACCTCGACTCCACCGTCTGACCCGGCCGCCCGGCGCCCTGCCGACGCGCCCGGGCGCGGAAGACCTGCTCGGTGTGCCAGGCCCGGTACGCGTCGGCGACGGCCCGGGCACCGGGCAGGGGCCCGACGAGCGGCCGCCCCGCGAGCGCGGTGACCTGCTGCCGCGCGGCGGCGCTCCGGCCGGCGAACCGCCGCGAGACGAGGATGCGCGGCCCGTCACCGAGGCCGAGGACGCCCCCGTCGAGGAGCCTGTCCGCCCCGTGCCGGGTGCGCACCTCCCACACCCCGTCACTCACCAGATGGTGAAACGGATGCGGGCGTCGTCCGGTGGGCCGGACCGTACTCGTCCGGCGGCCGCTTGAGGTCCCCTCGACCGCGCTTTACGGCAACTCGCCCCCGGCGTCCCGCTGGAACCGCCCGAGGGCGTAAAGGCAGCCAGCAACGGCTTGTGCGGCGCCCGCGCCCCCGCCCCTGGTCCACTGCCGCAACTGCGCGGCGCGCTCGTCCCAGTCCATGAGAGGTCTGGGAAACGTCGAAGGGCCCCACCGCGAACGGTGGGGCCCTTCGACAACGTGCCCGGTGAGGCACTGGCGGAGGATACGAGATTCGAACTCGTGAGGGGTTGCCCCCAACACGCTTTCCAAGCGTGCGCCCTAGGCCTCTAGGCGAATCCTCCGCCGCAAACAATACAAGACGTTGAGGAGTGCTCGCGAACCCGATCCCCGGGGGGCGTCCGGGGCGGGTCGGGGGTGGACCGGGGCCGCCGGGGATCGGGTAGGCTGGGCGCAGCCCCTCACGTGGCGCTATCTGACTGAACTCCCCCAGGGCCGGAAGGCAGCAAGGGTAGGTCGGCTCTGGCGGGTGCGTGGGGGGCGTTTGCGTGGGCGGGCGGGGTGGTCCGGTGGGCCGGGCCGGTTGTCGGTGGGGCCCGATATCGTCGTAAGGGTGTCGTCCCTTGCGCTGTACCGCCGCTATCGCCCCGAGTCCTTCGCCGAGGTCATCGGGCAGGAGCATGTCACCGACCCGTTGCAGCAGGCCCTGCGGAACAACCGGGTCAATCACGCGTACCTGTTCAGTGGTCCGCGCGGGTGCGGGAAGACGACCAGCGCGCGGATCCTGGCCCGCTGTCTGAACTGTGAGCAAGGTCCCACGCCCACCCCCTGCGGGGAGTGCCAGTCGTGCCGGGACCTGGCGCGGAACGGGCCGGGGTCGATCGACGTCATCGAGATCGACGCCGCGTCCCACGGTGGCGTGGACGACGCCCGTGACCTGCGCGAGAAGGCGTTCTTCGGGCCGGCCGGCAGCCGGTACAAGATCTACATCATCGACGAGGCCCACATGGTCACCTCGGCGGGGTTCAACGCCCTGCTGAAGGTGGTCGAGGAGCCGCCGGAGCACCTGAAGTTCATCTTCGCCACCACGGAGCCGGAGAAGGTGATCGGGACCATCCGGTCGCGCACCCACCACTACCCCTTCCGGCTGGTGCCGCCCGGGACCCTGCGGGACTACCTCGGCGAGGTGTGCGGCAAGGAGCGGATCCCGGTCGAGGACGGTGTGCTGCCGCTGGTCGTGCGCGCGGGCGCCGGGTCCGTGCGTGACTCGATGTCCGTGATGGACCAGCTGCTGGCCGGCGCCGCCGAGGACGGTGTGACGTACGCCATGGCCACCGGCCTCCTCGGGTACACCGACGGCTCCCTGCTGGACTCCGTGGTGGACGCCTTCGCCGCCGGGGACGGGGCCGCCGCGTACGAGGTCGTCGAGCGCGTCATCGAGGGCGGCAACGACCCGCGGCGGTTCGTGACCGACCTGCTGGAGCGGCTGCGTGACCTGGTGATCCTCGCCGCCGTGCCTGACGCCGCCGAGAAGGGGCTCATCGACGCGCCCGCCGACGTGGTGGAGCGGATGCAGGCCCAGGCGTCGGTGTTCGGGGCCGCCGAGCTGAGCCGGGCGGCCGACATCGTCAACGAGGGGCTGACCGAGATGCGGGGCGCGACCTCGCCCCGGCTCCAGCTGGAGCTGATCTGCGCGCGCGTGCTGCTGCCCGCCGCGTTCGGCGACGAGCGGTCCCTGCTGGCACGGCTCGACCGGCTGGAGCGCGGGTCGGCGATCCAGGGCGCCGCCTTCCAGGCGACGGGCCCGGGACCCGCGATGGGGTACGTCCCCGGGCCCGAGGCCCACGACCAGACGCCGCCGCCCGTCCCGGGTGGCGGGCCCGCCGCCGCGCGTGCCGCGGTACGGGGCCCCGGCGACGCCCCGGCGGGGGCACCCGCCCCGGCGCCCCCCGCCGCACCGGCCCCTTCCGCCCCGGTTCCCGCCGCCGCACCGGGCTCCTCCGCCCCTGCTCCCGCCGCACCGGCCGGGCAGCCGTCCGCCGGGCAGCCGTCCGCCGCGCCCGCCTCCGGTGGGGCGGCACGTCCCGGGGCGTGGCCGTCCGCCGCCGCGCCCGGCTCCCAGCAGGGCGGGGGGCGCCCGGGGGCCTGGCCCACCGCGTCCGCGCCGTCCTCCGCGGGGCCCGCGCAGCCGGAGGCACCCGCGCCCGCCAGCCCGGCCGCCCCGGCGCCCGGCCCCGCCCCGTCGGGCGGCGCCCCGACCGGTGCCCCGGCGCCAGGTGCCGCCCCCGGCATGGCCCAGGGCGCCGGCCAGGTGCGGAACATGTGGCCGGACATCCTGGAGGCCGTCAAGAACCGCCGCCGCTTCACCTGGATCCTGCTCAGCCAGAACGCACAGGTGGCCGGCTTCGACGGCACCACCCTCCAGCTCGGCTTCCTCAACGCCGGCGCCCGGGACAACTTCGCCGGCAGCGGCAGCGAGGACGTCCTGCGCCAGGCGCTCGCCGAGCAGTTCAACGTCCAGTGGAAGATCGAGGCGATCGTCGACCCCTCGGGCGGCTCCGCGCCTCCGGCGTCCTCCGGCGGCGGCTTCGGCAGCGGCGGTCACGGCTCCGGCGGCCCGGCAGGCGGCTACGGCGGAGGCGGTGGCAGTGCCGGGGGTTACGGCGGCGGCCCGGGCGGCGGAGGCAGCGCGGGTGGCGGGGGCTACGGAACCGGCGGCGCCCGCCCGTCCGGGGCCGCCGCGCAGGACGCCCCCCGCTCCGTACCGCAGGCGCCGCAGCCGGGCCAGTCGCCGCAGGGCCCGCAGGGGCGGGCACCGGGGAGCGCGGCCGAGCCCGCTCCGGGCGGCCCCGCGGAGCCCCCGAGACAGCCGGCCGCCCGGCAGCCGGTCCGGCCCGAGGACGACATGCCGGAGGACGACGATCCGGATCTCGTCGACTCGGCGCTCTCCGGCCACGAGCTGATCGTGCGCGAGCTGGGGGCGACCGTGGTGGAGGAATATACGAACGAGTAGCGGCGTCCCGCTCGGAGGCCCGGACAAAAGTGGTCCGGGCGCGCGGGCTACCCTGGCTGGCGTGAAGGTCCTCGTCATCGGCGGCGGCGCCCGCGAACACGCCCTGTGCCGCTCTCTCTCGCACGATCCCGACGTCACCGCTCTGCACTGCGCGCCCGGCAACGCCGGTATCGCGGAGGTCGCGGAGCTCCACCAGGTCGACGCCCTCGACGGCGCGGCCGTGGCCCGTCTCGCCACCGACCTGGGGGCCGGACTCGTCGTCGTCGGCCCCGAGGCACCGCTCGTCGCCGGGGTCGCCGACGCCGTGCGCGCGGCCGGCATCGCCTGCTTCGGCCCCTCGCGCGACGCCGCGCGGCTGGAGGGCTCCAAGGCGTTCGCCAAGGACGTGATGGCCGCCGCCGGCGTCCCCACGGCCCGCTCGTACGTCTGCGCCACCCCCGAGGAGATCGACGCGGCGCTCGACGCCTTCGGCGCCCCGTACGTCGTCAAGGACGACGGTCTCGCGGCCGGCAAGGGCGTCGTCGTCACCGACGACGTCGAGGAGGCCCGCGCCCACGCGCGCTCCTGCGACCGCGTGGTCATCGAGGAGTTCCTCGACGGTCCCGAGGTCTCCCTCTTCGCCATCACCGACGGCACGACCGTGCTGCCCCTCACCCCCGCGCAGGACTTCAAGCGCGCCCTCGACGGCGACGCGGGCCCCAACACCGGTGGCATGGGCGCCTATTCGCCCCTCCCGTGGGCCGACCCCGGGCTGGTCGACGAGGTCATGGCGAGCGTGCTGCAGCCGACGGTCGACGAGCTGCGCCGGCGCGGCACGCCGTTCCAGGGCCTGCTGTACGCGGGGCTGGCGATCACCTCGCGCGGAGTACGGGTCATCGAGTTCAACGCCCGCTTCGGCGACCCCGAGACACAGGTCGTCCTCGCGCGACTCAGGACGCCGCTCGCCCGGGTGCTGCTGCACGCCGCCGAGGGCACCCTGGACAGCCGCCCGCCGCTGGCCTGGCACGACGACGCCGCCGTCACCGTGGTGGTCGCCTCGCACAACTACCCCGGCACCCCGCGCACCGGCGACCCGATCGAGGGCCTGGACGACGTCGTGGTGAAGGACGAGCCGCACGCGTACGTGCTGCACGCCGGGACCCGGCGCGAGGGCGACGCGATCGTCAGCGCCGGCGGACGCGTCCTGTCCGTCACCGCGACCGGAAAGGACCTCGCGCAGGCCCGGGAGCGGGCGTACGCGGCGGTCGGACGCATCCGGCTCGACGGTTCCCAGCACCGTACGGACATCGCGCGCAAGGCCGCCGGAGAGTGAGACCGACCGGACGCTGAACCGTCCGCACCTTTACCCAAAGCCATTCCATCGAGTGACGGCTGCCCCATCCGGATGACGCCCGGCGGTGCCCCAACTAGGGTGCCGCGCAAGCGTTCCGGCACTTGGCCCACCGGCATTGCGATGTCAGTGGCGGGTGCCACAGTGGGGAAGTGAGCAACACCGCCACCAGGCAGCCCGCCACCAGGCAGAAGGGGGTGACGTACGGCCGTGTCCGATTCCGGTGCTCGTCTCGGGATGGGTGAGGAGCGGGGCGCGCGCGCCGCGCACGCCCACGCTCTGGCCGTGCTGCGGGTGCGCGGCAGGGCGCTTGCCGTGGCCCTGCTGCCCGCCGCTCTGGCCGTCGTGCTGCTCACCGGCGGTGCCACCGGGCACCTCACCGGAGCGGGCTGGGACGTCGCGCGCCAGGTGGTGTCCGTGCTCGCGGTGGTCGTGCTGCTCGCCGCGGCGGCCGTCGCGGCCGTCATCGCGCGGGCCAGGCCCGCCCTGACGCCCACGGTGGAGATCCCCCGGGAGTCCGCGCCCGACCTGTACCGAATGGTGCAGGACCTCGCCGCACGGCTGGACGTCCCGGCGCCGTCGGCCATAGCGCTGACCCCGGACTGCGACAGCTGGCTGGAGGACCGCACGCACCGGGCGCACGGCGGCGCCGGCCCCGCGCGCGGCGCGCACCGCCCGGGCGCCGCGCCCGTGCTGGTCATAGGCTCCCCGTTCCTGTGGTGGATGCGGGTCGCCGAGCTGCGGGCGGTGCTGGCCCCCGTCGTCGCCGGCACCGGCCCGTCCGCCCACCCCGACATAGCGGCGGCCCGCCGGTTCGTCCGGGGGCTGGACGCGGCGATCGCGGTGGCGGACCGGCCGGGTCTCGACCCGTTCCGGCGGCTGGGCGCGCGGTGCGTCGGGGCCGTGGTGCGGCTGCTTCTGCGGGGGTGCCGGGCGCACGCCGCCGAGATGGAGCGGGGCGTGGCCGCGGCGGCGTCGGAGCGGGCGCAGGCGGTGGACTACGGCCTGCGGATCGCCGCCCAGGAGCAGGTCGGCCTGGCGTACGCGGGCTGGGACCGGCTGCTGACCCGGGTGGCCCTGCCCGCCTGGCGCATGGGCCGCTGGCCGTCCCGGCTGGACGCGGGCGTGGTGTCGGCGCTGACCGAGCTGTCCCGGCGCGACCGGCTCGCCGAGGGCTTCACCTCCCGGCTGGGCGAGCGCCCGGCGTGCGACCTGCTGGAGGAGCCCGGTCTCGTCGACGAGGCCACCTCGCTGCTGGCCGCCCGCCTCTTCCACGGTGGACCCGTGCAGACCGGTCCCGACTGGGCGCCGGTGGACTGGCAGCAGTATCCGGACGAGGTCGTCGACCGCAAGTGGCGTACGGAGGCGGCCCGCCTCCACCGGGTCCTCGACCGGCTCGGGGTCGACCGGGGCGCGGACGCCACCCTGGACCGGGTGATGGACCACCTGGTGGCGGCCAGGACGGGCGAGACGCTCGCCGCCGCGATCACCGCCGAGATGTCCCGCGAGGCCGTGACGGGCGCCCCCGCGTCCCCGCCAGCCGCTTCCGTCTCTCCGGCAGCCCCGGAGGCCCCTGCGTCCCCGGAGGCACCCCCGTCCCCGGAGGCACCCGCGTCCCCGGAGACGTCAGCCGGCCCGGCGGACCACCAGCCCCATGAGCGCCTCGCGCCGCCGGAGGCCCCTGCCTGCCCTGAGACCTCAGCTTCCCCGGAGTCCCCCGCGTCTCCGGCCGCCCCGGAGGTCCCTGCCTCCCCGGAGACCTCCGCCTCCCCGGCCGCACACGAGCCCCCCGTGTCGCCCGAGCCCCCCGCGCCCTCGGACGGCTCCGCCACACCCGCCGCACCCGGCACCGCCCCGCCCGCCCCGCCCCTGTCCGTCCCCGGCGACCTGGACCATGCCGCGTGGGGCCCCGGGGGCGACGCGCTGCCGCTGTTCCCGTTGCAGCCGCCGCGCGGCGAGCGGGAGCTGCTGGCCGACCATGTGACCGCCATGGTGTGCTGCGCCGCCGTCGACACCGCCGGCGCCGCACCCGGTCTCGACTGGCTGGACGGGCCGACGCTCCTCGTGGCGGGCAAGCGCCACCCCGACCTGGCCGCCCGGGTGCTGAGCCTCATAGAGGACGCCGATCCGGAGCCGCTGCGCAGCTGGCTCACGACCGTCGGCGTACGCCCCGAGAAGCCCGTCCGCCTCGTATGACCCACTCGCTGCCGCCCCGGCGGGGCACGGAACCGGCGCACCACGAATGGAATGCGACGTTCCACTCTCATCGATTCACGACGAACGGTGACGGCATGCGTGCGTTATGTGATGTGCTGGAGACCGGCACTGACAGTCGCGGGGGAGACGAGGGAGGGGCGCAGCATGGGGGCGGAGCAGATCCGGCGGTGGGAATCGGGGGCCCTCGCCCACGCCGTGTCGGACCCGTTCGGCCAGGGGCCGCTGCCCTGGCTGCGAGGCAGTGAGCAGTACTTCGGCGACACCGGCCAGGTCGTTCCCTGGTACGTGGACCCGGCTCTCGCCCCCGGTGGCAAGGGGCACCACACCGGGCCGCGCTCCGCCGACGACGTACGGCGCCAGATCAAGGGCTTCACCTCCGCCGGAGCGGTCGCGCCCGGCGAGGCGATCGATTTCCACATCACCGTGGACCCTCCGCAGCAGTTCTCGGTCGACGTCTATCGCATCGGGCACTACGCGGGCGACGGCGCCTCCAAGATCATCACCAGTCCGCGGCTCTCGGGCATCGTGCAGCCGCCCCCGCTCGCCGCCGACCGGACGGTCTCCTGCCACCACTGGTGGCTCTCCTGGCGGCTCCAGGTCCCGTCGTACTGGTCCATCGGCGCGTACGTGGCGGTGCTCACCACCGCCGACGGGTACCGCTCGCACATCCCGTTCACCGTCCGCGACAGCCACCCCGCCGACCTGCTCCTGCTGATGCCGGACATCACCTGGCAGGCGTACAACCTCTACCCGGAGGACGGCCGCACCGGCGCCAGCCTCTACCACGCGTGGGACGAGGAGGGCCGTCTCCTCGGCGAGGAGGACGCCGCCATCACGGTGTCCTTCGACCGTCCGTACGCGGGGGCCGGGCTGCCGCTGCACGTCGGCCACGCGTACGACTTCATCCGCTGGGCGGAGCGGTACGGATACGACCTGGCGTACGCCGACGCCCGCGACCTGCACGCCGGCCGCGTCGACCCCTCCCGCTACCGCGGCCTGGTCTTCCCCGGCCACGACGAGTACTGGTCGCTGCCCATGCGCCGGACCGTGGAGCAGGCCCGCGACCTGGGCACCTCGCTGGTGTTCCTGTCCGCCAACACCATGTACTGGCAGGTCGAGCTGTCGCCGTCCCCGTCAGGGGTCCCCGACCGGCTGCTGACCTGCCGCAAGCGCCGCGGGCCGGGCAGACCCGCGCTGTGGCGGGAGGTGGACCGCCCGGAGCAGCAGCTACTCGGCATCCAGTACGCGGGCCGGGTGCCCGAGCCGCACCCGATGGTCGTCCGGAACGCCGAGCACTGGCTGTGGGACGCCACCGGGGCCGGTGAGGGCGACGAGCTGCCGGGCCTCGTCGCCGGCGAGGCCGACCGGTACTTCCCCCGGACCGCCCTCCCCGAGCACCGGCGGCGCATCCTGCTCGCCCACTCCCCCTACCGGGACGGCGAGGGCCATGTGCGCCACCAGGAGACCTCCCTGTACCGGGCCCCCTCCGGGGCGCTCGTCTTCGCGTCGGGCACCTTCGCCTGGTCACCCGCCCTGGACCGGCCGGGTCATGTGGACGTCCGCGTCCAGCGCGCCACGGCCAACCTCCTGGACCGGATCTGTAAACGGGACTAGCGCACTCCGCGCGACCCCTGGCCGAAGCCCTGGCTCCGGATGCGGGAGAATCGGAGCGATTGGACAGAACCACGGGGAGGAACCGTGTCCGGATTCGTCGAAAAGCCCGAGCCCGTCCAGGTGCCGGGCCTGGTGCATGTGCACACCGGCAAGGTGCGCGACCTGTACCGGAACGAGGCGGGCGACCTCGTCATGGTCGCCAGTGACCGCATGTCCGCCTACGACTGGGTGCTGCCCACCGAGATCCCCGACAAGGGACGCGTCCTCACCCAGCTGTCGCTGTGGTGGTTCGACCTGCTCGCGGACCTCGTCCCGCACCACGTGATCTCCACCGAGGTGCCCGAGGGCGCCCCCGCCGACTGGGCGGGCCGCACCCTGATCTGCCGGTCGCTGAAGATGGTCCCGGTCGAGTGCGTGGCCCGCGGCTACCTCACCGGCTCGGGGCTCACCGAGTACGACCAGACCCGCACCGTCTGCGGCCTGGCCCTCCCCGAGGGGCTCACCAACGGCTCGGAGCTGCCCGCGCCGATCTTCACCCCCGCCACCAAGGCGGCCGTCGGCGAGCACGACGAGAACGTGTCGTACGAGGAGGTCGCACGCCAGGTCGGCGCGGAGACCGCCGCCCAGCTGCGCCAGTCGACCCTGGCCGTCTACTCCCGCGCCCGGGACATCGCCCGCGACCGGGGGATCATCCTCGCGGACACCAAGTTCGAGTTCGGTCTCGACGACGACGGCCTGGTCCTCGCCGACGAGGTGCTGACGCCCGACTCCTCCCGCTTCTGGCCCGCCGCCACCTGGGAGCCGGGCCGCGCGCAGCCCTCGTACGACAAGCAGTACGTCCGCGACTGGCTGACCTCGCCCGCCTCGGGCTGGGACCGCCGGAGCGAGCAGCCCCCGCCGCCGCTGCCGCGCGAGGTGGTGGAGGCCACCCGCGCCAAGTACCTGGAGGCGTACGAGGTACTGACCGGCACGAGCTGGACCTGAGCAACGAGAAAGCCCCCGGCCGACCGGCCGGGGGCTTTCTTCATGGAGCGGACGACGAGGCTCGAACTCGCGACCTCAACCTTGGCAAGGTTGCGCTCTACCAACTGAGCTACGTCCGCATGCGCCGTGGCGCGAGACCACTATACCCAACCTCGCTCCCGAGCGAGACGCGCCGCCGCATGACGGTTCTCGGCGCCCAGTTTCGAGGCGGCCGACGACAGGTAGTTCCGTACGGTCCCGGGCGACAGGGAGGCGCGCTCGGCGATCTCCGCGACGGGCGCCCCGTCCACCGCCAGCTCCAGCACCTCCGCCTCGCGGGCGGTCAGCGGGGAGTCGCCGGCGGAGATCGCGTCGGCCGCCAACTCCGGGTCCACATAACGGTTTCCGGCGTGGACGGTACGGATGATCTCGGCGAGCCGCTGGGCGCTCACGGTCTTCGGCACGAAGCCCCGCACCCCCGCCGCGAGCGCCCGCTTGAGGTGCCCGGGACGCCCGTGACCGGTGACGATCATGGTGCGGCAGTCCGGCAGTTCGGCCCGCAGCGATGTGGCGACCTTCACACCGTCGGCGCCCGGCATCTGGAGGTCCAGCACCGCCACGTCGGGCCGGTGCGCCCGCGCCATGGCGAGCGCCTCGGGCCCGGACGCCGCCTCGGCGACGACCACGAGGTCGTCCTCCAGCCCGAGGAGCGCCGCCAGCGCGCCCCGGATGAGGTGCTCGTCGTCGGCCAGCAGGACGCGTACGGCGCCGGTCACCGGGCCGCCGGACACGGTCCCGTTCACCGGGTCGCCGGACGCGGCGCCGTTCACCGGGCCGCCCGTCACCGTGCCCCCTCCGGGACGGCAGCGCCCGCCGGCACCCTCGCCGTCAGCCGGAACCGCCCGTCGCCCGCCCGGCCCGCCTCCAGCGTCCCGTCGAGCGCCGCGAGCCGCTCCCGCAGCCCGGCCAGCCCCGACCCCGCGCCCGAATCCGTACCCGTACCCGTACCCGTACCCGAATCCGAATCCGCACCCGCACCCGAGGGCGAAGACCCCGCCCCCGACAACGAAGCCCCGGTCCCCGACCTCGCCCCCGACAACGAAGCCCCGGTCCCCGACCTCGCCCCCGACCCCGAAGCCGCGCCGGACACACCGTCCGCCCCGTCGTTCTCCACCACCAGCACCGCACACCCCTTCTCGGCGCGCACCGACACCGAGCACGCCCGCGCGTCCCCGTGCCGCAGCACGTTCGTCGTCCCTTCCCGCACCACCCACGCCAGCGCCGACTGCACCGCCGCCGGCAGCTCCACGTCCGGCTCCCGCACCGTGCAGGTGATCCCGGCCGCCGCCAACACGCTCCGGGCGCCCTCCAGTTCGGTGTGCAGGTCCGCCTCCCGGTAGCCGCGCACCACGTCGCGCACCTCCCGCTGCGACTCCCGCGCGATGCGCTGCACCTCGGTCATCTGGTCCACCGCCGCCTCGGTGCTGCCCCGGCGGGCCAGCCGTACCGCAAGCTCGCTCTTCAGCGCGACCACCGACAGATTGCGGCCCATCACGTCGTGCAGGTCGCGCCCGAACCGCAGCCGCTCCTCGGCGACCGCGAGCCGCGCCTGCAGCTCCCGGGCCGCGTCCAGCTCCCACACCGTACGCAGCAGCCACGCGGAAAAGCCGCTCGTACCGGCCAGGAACAGCGCCGCGATCAGCACCCCGATCGTGAAGCCGGCCACCTCGGGCGCCGGCATCCCCAGCAGGAGGCACCACAGCCCCGTACCGCCGGCGGCGGCCAGCACCAGCAGCAGCACGTGCCGGTTGTCGGGGATGCCCAGGACGATCGCGCAGACGCCGAAGCCCAGCAGGCCGACGACCATGGTCGCCACGGTCTCCAGGTCCCGTGCGTCACCGAACCGGAGGAGCGTGAGCACCCCCGCTGCCAGGACGCCCGACACGAACCCGTGCGCCACCATCAGCCCCGCCGGGCGCGCCCGGCGCCCCACGACCCAGTCCAGTGCCCGGGACGACACCACCGCCCCGAGCGCGGCGTGCGCGGTCACCAGGAGGAACAGCCAGCCGGCGAGCGGCGCGGACGCCCGGCCGAGCACGCCCAGACCGATGGCGGCCACTTCGAGCAACACGAACAGGTGGTAGGACCACCGCGTGTACAGCTCGACCTTCTGCGGCTTGCTCCGCCGGCTCCACCAGCCGGTCAGCTTCATCCTCGTACTCCCCGCTCAGGGTCAGCGCCTCGGCTCCCAGCGGAACCACCGCTGCACAGCAAACACCGAGAGCGCCGTCCAGGCCAGCGCCGTGAGCGCGGCCCCCAGCAGCTCACCGCCGTCACCACCACCGCCGCCCAGCCAGCCGGCGCGCACCAGCGTCATCACCCCGCTCAGCGGCAGCAGCTCGCACACCGAGGCGACCTTCTCCGGGAGCACCTCCAGCGGCACGAACAGCCCCGAGCCGACGCTGGACACCAGGAACAGCGGCATGGTGGTGATCTGCGCGCTCTCCACGGTGCGGGTGACCGCCGCCGTCGCCCCGGCCAGCGCCACCAGCATCACCACGCCCAACAGCACGCCGGCGACCAGCAGTTCCGGCCGCTGCGGACCGTCCACGCCGAGGGCGGCCACCCCGCCGGCCACGATCAGCGCGCTCTGGCCGAGGGCCAGCAGGATCGCCGGCAGCGCGGTCCCGGCCAGGATCTCGTGGTCGGCCGCCTCGCCCGTGCGGAGCCGCTTCAGGACCAGCTCCTCGCGCCGGGCCACGTACGCGGAGGTGAGGTTGAGGTAGACCACGAGGATCAGCATCATCACCAGGCCCCCGCTGAGGGCGGCCTCGACGGCGCTCATCCCGGCCCTGCCCAGCTCGACCTGGTCCAGGGTGGACCGCAGCACCCCCACCATCAGCAGCGGCATCAGCAGCGCCGTGAAGAGCGCGTACTTGTTCCGTACGAGGAGGGTCAGTTCGGCCCGCCCCAGGGCGCTCATGCGCCGGGCCACCGTGCTGGCCGCCCCGTCCCCGGCCGCACCCGTCGTCGTGTTCGCCGCCATGTCAGACACCCACCGTCTCGTGCTTCTCACTCTGCTCGTTCTGCGCGATGTCGAGGAAGGCCTCCTCGAGGGAGGCGGACCGGGCGTCGAGCCCTTCGAGCCGTACGTCCGACTCGCGGGCCCACGCGAGCAGTTCGCCGAGCGCGTCCTGGAGTCCATGGGTACGGATCTCCACGTCCCGTCCCGTGGCGGCGGCCCGCAGCGTCAGGGGCAGCCGCCCGGCCGGCACCCCTTCGGGCAGGGTGAAGCGGATGCGCGCGGGCCGGGCGGCCGTCACCTCGGCGGGCGTCCCGGAGGTCACGATCCGGCCCCGGTGCATGATGGCGAGCCGGTCGGCGAGGGCCTCGGCCTCCTCCAGGTAGTGCGTCGTCAGCAGCACGGTCGTGCCGCCGTCGCGCAGCCGCCGCACCAACTCCCAGGTGTCGCGGCGCCCTTCGGCGTCGAGCCCGGTCGACGGCTCGTCCAGGAACAGCACCTCGGGCCGCCCGAGCAGCGCCAGCGCCAGGTCGAGCCGCCGCTTCTCGCCGCCCGACAGCTGCTTGACGCGCACCCGGGCCCGGCCGGCCAGCCCCACGGTCTCCAGCGCCTCCCCGGCCGGCCGGGCACCGCTGGTGCAGCCGGCCCACATCCGTACGGTCTCGGCGACGGTGAGGTCGGAGGGGAAGCCGCCCTCCTGGAGCATCATGCCGATCCGGGGCCGGACGGCGGAGCGTTCGGTGTACGGATCGTGCCCGAGCACCCGCACGGTGCCGCCGCTCGGGCGGGCCAGCCCCTCCAGCAGCTCCACCGTGGACGTCTTGCCCGCGCCGTTCGTACCGAGCAGCGCGAAGATCTCCCCGGAGGCCACGGAGAAGGTGATCCCGGCCACGGCCTCGAACCCGCCGGCGTAACGGCGCCGGACGTCCCGCGCCTCCATCACATTGGTCATGTCCTAAGGCTTCCGCCCCGCACGCGGCGCGGGCAGGCCGCGCTGTCACCGGTCGGCGATGACAAATGTCATCAGGTGTCATGCGGTGTCATGCGGGTGTCGTCCGGTGCCGTCCGGTGCCGTCCGGTGTCATCGGGGTGTCAATCGGCCCGGAACGCCGAAGGCCCCGGTCGTGATGACCGGGGCCTTCGTACTCTGAGCGGACGACGAGATTCGAACTCGCGACCCTCACCTTGGCAAGGTGATGCTCTACCAACTGAGCCACGTCCGCATGCTCCCGACCGGCTCTCACCGGGCGGTGCGAACACCACTGTACCTGATCCTCGAAGAGGGTCGGTACGTGATGTGGAGCGGGTGACAGGAATCGCACACTGCGCCTCCCCCCTGGAAGGGGGGTGTTCTACTACTGAACTACACCCGCACGCTCCGTGAGGTCCGGGGCCTTTCGGCCTCGCCCCTCGGCGTGATCCAGACTCTAGCGGATCACCTGGGGTGTTGCGCAACTCGGAGCCTCCGGGGGCGGTTGCCGGGGGCTGCCGCTCCCGCCCCCCGCCGGTCTCCGTCCGGCTCAGCTGGCCTCAGCTCGCCTCGCGGAAGGCCTCGTAAACCCGCTTGGGGATCCGGCCGCGGGCCGGGACGTCCATCTTGTTCGACTGCGCCCAGGCGCGTACCGCCGCCGGGTCGGGTTCGAGCGAGGTGTGCTTGTACGAGCCGCGGGAGCGTCCCGCCGCCGTACCGGCCGTGCCGCCGCCCTGCCGGGCCCCGGCC
The DNA here is from genome assembly GCF_043079975.1 of Streptomyces sp. NPDC015131. Taxonomy (NCBI): domain Bacteria; kingdom Bacillati; phylum Actinomycetota; class Actinomycetes; order Kitasatosporales; family Streptomycetaceae; genus Streptomyces; species Streptomyces sp. NPDC015131. The sequence goes on from NZ_JBIBVB010000005.1 coordinate 636,341, forward strand.
TGCTTGCGGCCGGCCGCCATGTACGGCTGGAGGGCCTTGCGCAGTTTCTTTGCATTGGCGGGATTGAGGTCGATCTCGTACGTCTTACCGTCGAGGCCGAAGGTGACCGTTTCCGCCGCTTCTCCTCCGTCGATGTCGTCGAAGAGCGTGACCACTACGCGCTGCGCCACGGATACCGGTCCTTTCACGCGGTGTGCCGCCCTTGCCTGTCAGGCCGATGTGTGACATGTCTGACGTGCGGCGATACCGGATTTACGGCTGTTGAGGGGCAATGCTGCTTTCCTCTGTATTCCTTTGTACAGCGGAAGGCGCGGCATTGCGAAGTCCAGCCAATTGCATCCGCGTGTCCGAGGCAATGGTCCGGAGCATTTTTTCCCGTGATTTTTCCCGGCGGTTCCGTCCGTGTTCGCGTGGTCATTTGTAGGGACCTCCAGATGTCTACTCGCGTAGAATTTGGAGACAGGTACGCTGAGGGAACCGCCCACGCAACACACCACCGGGAGTGCCAGTGGCACGCGTCGTAGTCGACGTCATGCTCAAGCCGGAGATCCTCGACCCGCAGGGCCAGGCGGTGCAGCGCGCACTGCCCCGCCTCGGTTTCGAGGGGATCGCCGACGTCCGTCAGGGAAAGCGTTTCGAGCTGGATGTGGAGGGGCCGGTGGACGACGCCGCCCTTGCCCGTATCCATGAGATGGCCGAGACGTTCCTCGCCAACACCGTCATCGAGGACTTCGTCGTGAGGGTGGAGTCGTGACCGCTCGGATCGGGGTCGTCACCTTCCCCGGGACGCTCGACGACCGGGACGCGCTGCGCGCGGTCCGGCTCGCGGGCGCGGAGCCCGTATCGCTGTGGCACCGCGACAAGGACCTCAAGCAGGTCGACGCGGTCGTACTGCCGGGCGGGTTCTCCTACGGCGACTACCTGCGGGCCGGCGCGATCTCGCGGTTCTCGCCGGTGATGGAGACGGTCATCGAGCAGGCGAAGGCCGGGATGCCGGTCCTGGGCATCTGCAACGGCTTCCAGGTGCTGACGGAGTCGCACCTGCTGCCGGGTGCGATGCTGCGCAACAACCACCTGCACTTCATCTGCCGCGACCAGAAGCTGCGGGTGGAGAACGCGCAGACCGCCTGGACCTCCGACTACGCCCCGGGCCAGGAGATCGAGGTCCCGCTCAAGAACATGGACGGCCGGTATGTGGCCGACGAGCGGACGCTGGACGAGCTGGAGGCGGAGGGCCGGGTGGCGTTCCGCTACCTGGACGTCAACCCCAACGGCTCGCTGCGGGACATTGCCGGCATCACCAACGCCGCGGGCAATGTCGTCGGCCTGATGCCGCACCCCGAGCACGCGGTCGAGCCGCTGGTCGGTACGGGCAAGACGGACGGCCTGGGTTTCTTCACGTCGATTCTCAAGAAGCTGGTCAACGCCTGATGACTCTGGACACCGTCAAGCACGCCACCGAGACCCCCGACGTCGAGCAGCCGTGGGCCGAGCTCGGCCTGAAGAAGGACGAGTACGCGCGCATCCGGGAGATCCTGGGCCGCCGTCCTACGGGTGCCGAGCTGGCCATGTACTCGGTGATGTGGTCGGAGCACTGCTCGTACAAGAGCAGCAAGGTGCATCTGAAGCAGTTCGGTGAGAAGGCCCCCGAGAACGACGCGATGCTCGTCGGCATCGGTGAGAACGCGGGCGTCGTGGACGTCGGCCAGGGGTACGCGGTGACTTTCAAGGTCGAGTCGCACAACCACCCCTCGTACATCGAGCCGTATCAGGGTGCGGCGACCGGTGTGGGTGGCATCGTCCGCGACATCCTCGCCATGGGTGCCCGCCCGGTCGCGGTCGTCGACCCGCTGCGGTTCGGTGCGGCCGACCACCCCGACACCAAGCGCGTCCTGCCGGGTGTGGTGGCGGGCATCGGCGGGTACGGCAACTGCCTGGGTCTGCCGAACATCGGCGGCGAGGTCGTCTTCGATGAGTGCTACCAGGGCAACCCGCTGGTCAACGCCGGCTGCATCGGTGTGATGCGCCACGAGGACATCCACCTCGCGAAGGCGTCCGGCCCGGGCAATAAGGTCATTCTGTACGGTGCCCGCACCGGTGGTGACGGCATCGGCGGCGTCTCGGTCCTCGCCTCCGAGACCTTCGACGACACCAAGCCCACCAAGCGCCCGGCGGTGCAGGTCGGTGACCCGTTCCAGGAGAAGCTCCTGATCGAGTGCACCCTGGAGATCTTCGCCGAGAAGCTCGTCGCCGGCATCCAGGACCTCGGCGGCGCGGGCCTGTCGTGTGCCACCTCGGAGCTGGCTTCGGCCGGTACCGGTGGTATGCGCGTCGAGCTGGACACGGTGCCGCTGCGCGACGCGTCGCTCTCGCCGGAGGAGATCCTCATGAGCGAGTCGCAGGAGCGGATGTGCGCGATCGTGGAGCCGCAGCACGTCGAGCGCTTCATGGAGATCTGCGAGAAGTGGGACGTCATCGCCACCGTCATCGGTGAGGTGACCGACGGGGAGCGGCTGGAGATCTTCTGGCACGGCGAGCAGATCGTGGACGTGCCCCCGGGCACGGTCGCCCACGAGGGCCCGACCTACCACCGCCCCTACGC
>NZ_JBIBVB010000006.1:0-533252 GCF_043079975.1 Streptomyces sp. NPDC015131
GGTACTGCAGGGGGGACCCTGTGGGAGAGTAGGACGCCGCCGAACAATCATTGTGGGAAAGCCCCGCACCTTATGGTGCGGGGCTTTCCTGCGTTCAGGGCATGGTGGAAAGCGTTTGACCGACTTCCCGCTCGGGCGGTCGGATGTCGGCATGAGCAGAGCGATGGACGATGTCCTGGTGCGGCGGCTGGTGGCTCGGCAGTTTCCGGAGTGGGCCGGCTTGCCGGTGCGGCGGTTCCCGTCCGGGGGCACCGTGAACGACGTCTTCCGGCTGGGGGAGGACATGGTCGTCCGGCTGCCGTTCACGAACGGCGGGGCCGCCGATCTGGTCAGGGAGCGGGAGTGGCTGCCCCGGCTCGCGGGGGTGCTGCCGGCCGCGATACCCGAGGTGCTGGGGGTGGGCGTCCCGGACGCGGAGTTCCCCCGGGCGTGGTCGGTGTACCGCTGGCTGGAGGGCGACACCCCGGAAGCGGACGCGTTGGCCCAGCCCCTGCCATTGGCCGAGGACCTGGCGGAGTTCGTCGCCGCGATGGCCAAGGTCGACCTGCCGGGGGCGCCGGCGGCGTACCGGGGCGGTCCGTTGGCATCGCTGGACGCATCCACCCGGGCGGCGATCGAGCAACTGCGGGGCATCCCCGAGGAGGGCGTGGACTGCGACGCCGCCCTGGCCGTCTGGGAGGACGCGCTCGCGGGCCCGGGCTGGGACGGGCCGCCCGTGTGGCTGCACGCCGACCTGATGCCCGGCAACGTCCTGCTGGACGGACCCCGGCTGGGTGCCGTGATCGACTTCGGGTGCATGGGCGTGGGCGACCCGGCCTGTGACCTGTTCCCCGCCTGGAACTTGTTGCCGGCCGACGCGCGGGAGGTCTTCCGGGAGCGGCTCGGTGTGGACGACGCGACCTGGGTCCGGGGCCGGGCGCGCACGTTCTCCCAGGCGCTGATCTCACTCCCGTACCACCGGGGATCGAATCCGGCGATGGCGGGCAACGCCCGGCGGGTGATCCGGGCGGTTCTCGGCGAGGACGCCCGTCCTGGAATGCCATTGCCCTGAGCGGGCGGTGGAGGTGAGGATTCGGGGATGGACCATGTGATACGACCCGTCCGCGCCGAAGAGTGGCGCGAGGCCCGCGAGATCCGGCTCGCGGCGCTTCAGGACCCGGTGGCTCCGGTGGCGTTCCTCGACACGTACGAGGCGGCCGTCGCCCGGCCCGATGAGCACTGGCGGGAGCGGACCGCCGCGGCGGCGGTGGACGGCGGATCGGCCGTCCGGCAGTTCGTGGCCGAGGCTCCGGACGGGACGTGGGACGGGACGGTGACCGTGCTGGTGGAGCGGGCGGGGGAGCCCACCCGGTTCGGCTCGGTGCCCGAGGCGGACCAGACGCATGTCGTCGGGGTGTACGTACGCCCCCGGGGACGGGGCGCCGGGTTGGCGGACGCACTGCTCCGGGCGGCCGTGGAGTGGTCCTGGTCGCTCGACGGGCGGGCGGGCGAGGGCGGCGGCGCCGATGTGCGGCGCGTACGGCTCTATGTGCATGAGCGGAACGGGCGGGCCGAGGCGTTCTACCGCAAGGCCGGTTTCGTACCGACGGGGGAGAGTCTGCCCGTCGAGGGGGACGCGAGCGGGGCGGACGAGCTCGAGTTCGAGATCCGGCGGCCCGTCACGGGGTGAGCGGCCGGTCGGGCCAGCGGGCGCGGCCCTGTTCCGCCGAGCGGAGCAGGGCGTGCGCCGAGAGCCCGATGTCCTGACCGCGTGTCAGCAGCTCGGGCAGCGCCGGAAGGGGCGCGACGGCCGCGACGTCGTCGAGGACCAGCGTGAGTGGTGGGTCGAGCCGACCGTCGGATGACCGTGCGGCCATGCGGCGGCCGTGCTCGACCACGTCTGAGGCGAGCGCGGTCAGGAGGGGCATCGCGCCCGGGTGGGTCCTCGGGTCCTCGATCGGTTCACCCACCACATAAAGTGTGCCCCCTTCGGCGAGGAAAGATTCCAGCGCCAGCGAATCAGTTCGATTCGGGGTGCACGCCTCGCGGATGTGGACCGAGGAGAGCGACGCCAGCGCCCGTACGGTCAACTCCTGCGCCACCTGCCTGCGTTCCGGGTACGCGGTGAGGGCCGATTCCAGCAGGCCGGCGTGGCTGTTGATGGCTTTGGGGTGCGTACGGAGAAGGCGTACGGGTTCGTGGGCGCCGTTGTTCTGCGCCCACCGCTGGACCTGCTTGAAGGGGCGTCCGTCCACGGCCGCGGCGTGCAGCCAGCAGCGGAGGAGCGTTTCCGCGGTGTCGGCGACGGCGGCGTCCATGCGGGCGCGGGGGCGTACGGGCGCGAGGAGCGCGGTGGCGCGGGCGGCGGCCGTCCCGGTGTCCTCGCAGCCCTGGGTGGGCGACCAGTGGAGCCGGGCTGGCGTGTCGCAGAGGTGGCCGGGGTCGTAGACCAGGACGGGGCCGAGCTTGGTGCGGGCGTCCTTGGTGTCGGCCCACAGGGACGGGTCGGAGGTGACGACCAGGGCGGGGCCGGGCGCCTCGTCGAGCGCCCGGCGGGCGGCCGGGCGGCGGGTGGCGGCGTCGCCGTGGAGCAGCCGGGGGACGGGGGCTGTTTCGAAGGCGGGTGCGGGGGCTGTTGCGGGGGCCAGTCCGAGGGCCGCGGGCGGGGTCGCTGACGGCGTTGTTGTGGCTGCGGAGGCGGGTGTGACGGCGGCGGTGGGCGGGGCTGTGGGTGCGGGCACCGCGGCTGCCGGTACCGGGTCCGCCGGCGCCGGGGCGGTGGCGGCCTGCGGCGGCGCCGCGTACGGCTCCGTACCGCCCGCCCCACCCGGACGCGGCGCCGCGTACGGCTCCGTACCGCCCACCCCGCTCGTACGCTCCTGCTTCGCGGCCGCGCGGACCGCGCGCCACCGGGCCAGGGTGCCGAGGACGAACACCGCCAGCACCACCAGCACCATCAGCTCGCTGATGAGCAGGCCCCAGAAGAGGCCGTACCCGGAGAGCTGGGCGGGCGGTGTGGCCGGCCAGGCGCCCGCGAGGTCCTGCGGGTCGCCGACCAGGCTCCGTACCGCCAGCGGCGTCTGAGTGAACGTCACTCCGTCCGGCCAGGCGCCGTGGGCGAACAGCCCCGCCAGGCCGGTCGCCGTCCACACCAGCAGCGTCAGGCTCAGCAGGAGCCCCAGCAGCCCCAGCAGCAGCCCGTCCGGGATGCCGCGCTCCCCGGGGTGCCGGTCGCTGTGCCGATCCGTGTCGGGCCGGGCCATGTCAGGCGACCGTCGACTGGGACGACTCGTTCATCTGCCGCTCGATGAGCGCCGCGCGCTGCTCCGCCTCCCATTCGGCGGCCTGGATGTCGTCGGGCACGGAGGACTCGGTCATGGCCCGGTCGGTGTAGACGAGGGGCCGTTCCGCCTCGGTGACCAGGTGTTTCACCACCTGCACATTGCCGTTGACGTCCCACACCGCGATACCGGGGGTGAGCGTGGGGATGATCTCCACCGCCCAGCGCGGCAGCCCCAGCACCCGGCCGGTGGCTCGGGCCTCGTCGGCCTTCTGGGCGTAGATCGTCCGCGTGGACGCCATCTTGAGGATCGCCGCCGCCTCGCGCGCCGCCGCGCCGTCCACCACGTCGGAGAGGTGGTGGACGACCGCCACGAAGGACAGGCCGAGCCGCCGCCCGAACTTCAGCAGCCGCTGGAACAGCTGCGCCACGAACGGGCTGTTGATGATGTGCCACGCCTCCTCCACCAGGAAGATGCGCTTCTTGCGGTCCGGGCGGATCCAGGTGTGCTCCAGCCACACGCCGACGATGGCCATCAGGATCGGCATGGCGATGGAGTTGCGGTCGATGTGGGAGAGGTCGAAGACGATCAGCGGGGCGTCCAGGTCGATGCCGACCGTCGTCGGCCCGTCGAACATGCCCCGCAGGTCGCCGTCGACGAGCCGGTCGAGGACGAGGGCGACGTCCAGGCCCCAGGCCCGTACATCGTCTATGTCGACGTTCATCGCGGCGGCCGACTCCGGCTCCGGGTGGCGCAGCTGCTCCACGATGTCGGTGAGGACGGGCTGGCGGTCGGTGATGGTCTGGTGCACGTACGCGTGCGCGACCTTGAGGGCGAAGCCGGACCGCTCGTCCAGGCCGTGCCCCATCGCGACCTCGATGATCGTCCGGAGCAGCGCCAGCTGGCCGGTGGTGGTGATCGACGGGTCGAGCGGGTTGAGCCGGATGCCGTCGTCGAGGGCGGCCATCGGGTCCAGGCGGATGGGAGTTATCCCCAGCTCCTGGGCGATGAGGTTCCACTCGCCGACCCCGTCCTCGCCCTGGGCGTCGAGGACGACGACCTGGCGGTCGCGGAAGCGGAGCTGGCGCAGGACGTAGGTCTTCTCCAGCGCCGACTTGCCGTTGCCGGACTCGCCGAGGACCAGCCAGTGGGGGGCGGGGAGCTGCTGTCCGTAGAGCTGGAAGGGGTCGTAGATGTACCCCTTGCCGCTGTACACCTCGCGCCCGATGATCACGCCGGAGTCGCCGAGGCCGGGCGCGGCGGTCGGCAGGTAAACGGCCTGCGCCTGGCCGGTGGACGTACGGACGGGAAGCCGGGTCGTCTCGACCTTCCCGAAGAGGAAGGAGGTGAAGGCCTCGGTGAGGGCTGACAGCGGATCACGCATGAGAATCAGGCGCCCCTATCGGCGGATGCCGGTCGCGAACGGCAGGGTGTTCACAAAGGCCCGGTGGTGTTCGCGGTCGCACCACTCCAGCTTCAGGTACGACTTGCCGGCCGAGGCCCTGATCGTCCGCTTGTCCCGGGCCAGGGCTTCGGGGGTACGGGACGACACAGTGATGTACCCGACGAGGTTCACCCCCGCCGCTCCGCTGGCGAGATCTTCACCCCGCTGGTCGAGCCGGCCGTGGGCGGCGATGTCGCGGGGGTCGACGGTGCGGTTCATCTTGGCGGCGCGGCTGGCCTCCGCCTCGTCGTTGGTCTTCTCGGTCAGCATGCGCTCGATGGCGACCTCGGTGGGTTCCAGGTCCATGCAGACGGCGACGGTGCGGATGACGTCGGGGGTGTGGACGAGGAGGGGCGCGAGGAAGTTGACGCCGACGGGGGTCATCGGCCACTCCTTCACCCAGGCGGTGGCGTGGCACCAGGGGGCCCGGGTGGAGGACTCGCGGGTCTTGGCCTGGAGGTACGTCGGTTCGACGGCGTCCAGTTCGGCGGGCCAGGCGTTGCGCTTGGACATGGCCTGGATGTGATCGATGGGGTGGTCCGGGTCGTACATGGAGTGGACCAGGGACGCGAGGCGGGACTGGCCGAGCGGCTGGCGCACCCGGATGTCGGCCTCGGCGAGGCGGGCGCAGATGTCGGTGAGCTCGCGGGCCATGACGACCGCGAGGCCGGCGTCCTTGTCGAGCTTGCGCACGCCGGTGGCCTGGCGGGCGGCGCGGGCCATGGCGTGGGCCTCGGCGGCCAGTTCGCGGGTGTAGTGCATGCAGGCGACGAGGTACGCGCGGTGCTGTTCGCTGGACGTCGACACCATGGACTGGAGCTGGTCGTAGGAGTCGCGGAGCCAGCCGGGGGCGCCCGGGTCGCCGCGCTGGGCGACGTCCTTGGCGTGGGCGTCGGGGTCGGCGGGGAGGGTGCGGGCCAGCATCTGGAGGCGGGTGACGAAGCCGTCTCCGTTGGCGACGTGCTTGAGGAGGGTGCCGAAACGGTCCACCAGGGCTTCCTGGTCCTCGCTGTCGCGCAGGCCGACGCCGGGTCCCTCGATCTCGATGGCGGCGGTGACGGTGCGGCGGTCGGCGTGGAGGAGGACGGCGATCTCGTCCGGGCCGAAGGGCGCGGCGAGCCAGCTGATGCGGCCGATGCCGGGCGGCGGGCCCACCTCGACCTCGCGGCCGTCGATGGCGGTGCCGGCCTCCATGGCGCCGGAGCGGTAGGCGGTGCCCTGCCGGAGGGTGCGCTTGAAGCTGCGGTTGATCTCGAACCACTTGTAGAAGGTGCGGCCCTTGTACGGGACGTACACGGCGGCGAGCGCGAGCATGGGGAAGCCCATGAGGGACACGATCCGCAGGGACAGGACGGGGACCAGCAGCCCGCTCATCATGCCGAGGAACGCGCCGGCGATGATCAGCGCGATCTCGCCGGTCTCGCGGTTCTTGCCGACGATCGCGTTCGGCCGGGCGCGGCCGATGAGATACGTGCGGCGGGGCGTGATCGGTTGGGACTGGGTCGTCAACGCCCTCCACCTCCTGTGCTTCCGGTGCTGCCTGTGCCTGTGCTGCTCTTACGGTGGGTGTGCGGCGTGCCGCTGGTGCCGGGGCTGCGGGGCGGTGGGGCGGCCGTGGGTACGGGCGCGGCGCCGCCGGAGGCTCCGGGGGCGGCGGTGGGCCGGTTGCGGGCGCTGTGGGCGGCGACGCCGCCGGAGACGGCGTTCGCAGGCCGGGCGTCGCCGCCGCCGCTGCCGCCGCGCTGGTGGCCGCGGCTGCTGTGGGTCTTGATGCCCTGGGAGACGAGGGCGGCGGGCGAGGAGATGACGGCGGCGGCCTGGGAGCCGTCGGTGGCCTGCTTGCGGTTGGTGCGGGCGGCGGCGATCTCGTCGCCGAAGCCGGGGACGAAGCGGTAGATCATCGCGGAGGCGAAGATGGCCAGCAGGATGATGGCGAGGCCGGAGACGACGGCGGAGAGGGCGCCGGGGCCGTCGTCGGAGGAGAGCGCGCCTGCGAGGCCGAGGACGATGACGATGACGGGCTTCACCAGGATGACCGCGATCATGATGCCGGCCCAGCGGCGGACGTGGCCCCACATGTTCTTGTCGACGAGCCCGGCGTAGACGACGGTGCCGAGGAGGGCGCCGACGTAGAGCAGGGCGGCCCGGATGACCAGCTCCAGCCAGAGGACGCCGGCGGCGAGGATCGACACGAGGGAGACGACGATCAGCATGATCGGCCCGCCGCCGATGCCCTCGCCCTTCTTGAGGGCCTCGGCGAACGTCCCGAAGAAGGCGTCCGTCTGCCCGCCGCCGCTGCCCGCGATCACCTCGGTGATGCCGTCGGTGGCGGAGACGACGGTGTAGAGGATGAGGGGGGTGAAGGCGGAGGCGAGGACGGTGAGCCAGAGGAACCCGATGGCCTCCGACACGGCGGTCGACAGCGGTACGCCCCGGATGGCGCGCTTGGCGACGGCCAGGAGCCACAGGACGAGGGTCAGGACGGTGGAGGCGGCGAAGACGACGGCGTACTGCTGGAGGAACCGGGCGTTGGTGAAGTCCACCTCGGCGGTGCTCTCGACGGCCTCGCTGAGCTTGCCGACGATCCACGCGGCGGCGTCGGCGCACCCGCGCGCGAGGGACGCGAGGGGGTCGAGGGCGGTGGTGGGGTCGGCGGGGTTGGTGGGCGCGGAGCGGGCGCCTGACCCGTTGGCCGCCTTCTCGCCGTCCTCGCAGTAGTCCCTGGCCAGGCCGACGATCAGGTCGCAGGGGTTGTTGCTGGTGCTCGGTGAGGGTGCCGGGGGCGAGGGGGTCGGTGCCGCCGCGGCACGGCTCGCGAGCAGGAGCAGTGCCGCGTGTGCGGCGGTGAGGACCGCGAGGACGGATCGTGTCCGACGGCTACCGGGCATAGGTGAAGCCTCCGTATCCGGCCACGGCACTCGCGATCTCGTCTGCGGTGGAGGCCCGGTTGTCGCCGTTGACGGGTGTCGGCCCCTCCCGCTGGCTCGACGATTCGACCTTCCAGTCGTCGCCGATGTACTTCAGCTTCTGGGTGAGGGTGAACCAGGTCTCGGTCACCGGCTTGGTGGACCCCTCTCCGGCGAGTCCCACCAGCCCGGTGCACCAGACCTCCACGGTCGCGGTGTCACCGCTCGACTCGATCACCTTCGTGCCGACGGGCACCGTGCGGGACACGAAGGTGAGCCCCTCCGGGGTCGAGCCGTCCTCGTTCAGGCCCACGTTCTTCAGGAAGGCCGGTGAGTAGGCGGCGTCGATCTGGCTCAGCAGGCCGTCGACGACGGCGGGGTCATGGACCGCACGTACGATCTCGTGGCGCCGCGCCGTGTTGAACATGCCGTCCGAGCCGAGCGCCACCGCGTAGTTCGCCGCCGCGCTCTGGGCGCCCTGTTCGTCCTTCGAGTAGCCCGTGGGGATCGTGCCGTTCTTGCCGGCGACCGGTTTGATGCCCGTCGCGGCCGTGGGGGCGGCGTCGCGGGCGGGGGCGGCGTCCGCGGCGGGGCCGTCCTCGGTGCCGCCGCCCCGGTTGGCGAAGGCGATGGCGGCGATCAGCAGGACCACCACGCCCACCACGGTGATCAGCGACCGTGAGTTGCGGGGCGGGCGGCGGGCGCCGCCGTAGACGCCGCCGTAGCCGTCGCCGGAGGCGCTGTCGGGCAGGCGGGTACGGGTCTGCCCCGTACCGCCGCCTCCCGCGCCGCTGGCGCCGTCGTGCTCGTCGCCGAGGCTCATGACGGGTACGCCCCCTCAACCGGTTGCTGATCTGGATGGTGACTGGACATCAGGTGACGCGCCCGCAGGTGGTCCGGTTACACGGCCATTCCGTAGACGATGGTGAACAGCGTTCCCAGTGATCCGATGATGAAGACGCCGGTCAGGCCGGCCACGATCAGGCCCTTGCCCTGTTCGGCGCTGAACGTGTCCCGGAGTGCGGTCGCGCCGATGCGCTGCTTGGCCGCTCCCCAGATCGCGATGCCGAGGCAGAGCAGGATGGCCACGGCCATCACCACCTCGATCATCACGCGGGCTTCGTTCCCCAGGCTCCCGAAGGGCCCCCAGTTGGGGGCGATTCCGCCAATGATGGTGGTGATGTCGCCTTTTTCGGCCGCCAGGTACATGTAACTCACCGCCCCTGTTGGGTAGTTCGACGCCCCTGCCCCATGGCACGGGTCACCGCACTATCTTCGCTGATGAAACCGCCCGTGTGCGCCGACTTGGCTGGTCTCTTTACCCGATCCCCGCACCTTTGACCGATCCGGCCGTCCTGACCTGCGAAGGCGGTGGGCCGAAGGAGTACGGGTACGCGTATCGTCACTCTGTGTATCACGGGGGGTGACTCCGGGCAATGACTGTCGTTGGTGCACTCTTGGGGCGGTAACGGACACCCCGTCAGAGGTACGTGGACACCAGGCGCGCGAGCTGGCGGCCCGCCTGGAGCAGGGGCTCCTCGCTGCGGGTGACCTGGGCCGTCACCTCGGCGCCCTCCAGGGTGCTGACGACCGTGCCGGCGACCTCGCGGGCGGCCGTCCGGTCGAGTCCGGCGCGCAGCAGCCGGGTGGCGACCAGGTCCTGCCAGCCGCGCAGGGCGTCCGCGCACGCCTGCTGGATCTCGGAGTCGGTGCCCAGGGTCTCCAGGGCGGCGGCCGTGACGGGGCAGCCGTCGGTCCATCCGGAGGCGCGCAGCGCGGTGGCGAGCCGGCGGGCGCACTCCTCGACGGCCGCGGCCGGGGCGTCGGCGCTGTCCAGCGCCTCGCGCAGCAGGGCGGCGAACTCCTCGTCGCCGTGCTTGATGGCGGCGACGGCAACGGCTTCCTTCCCGCCGGGGAAGAAGTGGTAGACGGAGCCCAGGGTGGCGCCGGCCTCCGTGGCGATCTGCTTGATGCCCGTGCCGACGTAGCCCTGCCGCTGGACGAGGCGGGCGGCGGCGACGACGATCCGCTCGCGCGTGCCGGGGGCGCTGCCGGGGGTGCTGGTCTGCATGGCGCCGATCCTACTGAGCGACTGAGTAGAGCGTTCGTTCTAGTGCTGTGCTACGGTCGGGCCCGTGCTCTGGATAGAGCGTTCGTTCTAGACCGCCAGGAGAGATCCATGCCCAGCACTCCCGCTCCCGCTCCCGTCACCGTCATCGGCCTGGGCCCCATGGGCCGGGCCATGGCGGGCGCCTACCTCGACCGCGGCCACCCCGTCACCGTCTGGAACCGCACCCCGTCCCGCGCTGACGGACTCGTCGGGCGCGGCGCCCGCCTGGCCGCCACCGTCGAGGAGGCCCTGACCGCCTCGGAGGTGGTCGTGCTGAGCCTCACCGACCACGACGCGATGTACGCCGTACTGGAGCGGGCGGACCCCGCCGCCCTCGCCGGCCGGGTCGTGGTGAACCTGGGGTCCGACACCCCCGAGCGCACCCGCGAGGCCGCCGCCTGGCTCGCCGAGCGGGGCGCCGTCCAGCTCACCGGCGGCGTGCTGACCCCGCCCGGGGGCATCGGCGACCCCGGGTCGACCACCCTCTACAGCGGCCCGCGCGAGGTGTTCGACGCCCACCGGGTGACCCTGGAGGTCCTGACCGCCGCCGACCACCGGGGCGAGGACCCGGGCACGGCCGCGCTGCTCTACCAGCTCAACATGACCCTGTTCTGGACCGCCCTGACGGCCTATTGGCAGGCCCTCGCCCTGGCCGGCGCGCACGGCCTCAAGGCCGCCGACATCCTGCCCCTGGCCACCGGCGCCCTGGACCTCAGCCAGTTCCTGGACTTCTACTCGCCCCGCGTCGACGCCGGCGACCACACGGGGGACGTCGACCGGCTCGCCATGGGCGCGGCGAGCGTGGCCCATGTGCTGCACACCAACGCCGACGCGGGCGTGGACACCACCCTGCCCGCCGCCCTGCTGGAGATCTTCGAGCGCGGTGTCGCCGCCGGTCACGGCGGTGACAGCAGCTCCAGCCTCGTCGAGGTCCTGTCCGCGACATCGGGTCGTTGAATCCTTAAGAAGCCCTGCGCGCGGGGCGGTTGTTTCCTACGTTGGTGCCGTGACCGACAGCGAAGCGAGAATCGACACCAGCCGGCCCCACACGGCCCGCATCTGGAACTACTGGACCGGCGGCAAGGACAACTACCCGGTCGACCGGGAGGCCGGCGACCGCATCCGGGAGCTGCACCCCGGCATCGGGGACTACGCCAGGGCCGACCGGCTCTTCCTGGGGCGGGCGGTGCGCCACCTGGCCGCCGAGGAGGGCATCCGCCAGTTCCTGGACATCGGCACCGGCCTGCCGAGCGCCGACAACACCCACGAGGTCGCCCAGCGCGTCGCCCCGGACGCGCGCGTGGTGTACGTCGACAACGACCCGCTCGTCCTGGCCCACGCGCGCGCCCTGCTCGTCGGCACCCCCGAGGGGCGCACCGACTACCTGGACGCCGACCTGCGGGACGTCGACACCGTCCTGGAGGCGGCGTCCAAGACCCTGGACCTCGACCGCCCGGTCGCGCTGATGCTGCTCGGCGTCGTCATCTTCGTCGAGGACGACGCCGAGTCGTACGCCGTGGTCCGCCGCCTCATGGACGCTCTGGCGCCCGGCAGCCACCTGGTGCTCTCCCACACCGTCGTCCACCCCTCGATGCCGGACGTGGACGAGGCGGTCGCCTTCTGGAACGAGCACGGCACGCCGAGGCTCACCCAGCGCAGCCCCGAGGCCATCGCCCGCTACTTCGACGGCCTCGACCTCCTCGAACCGGGGGTCGTCCCCTGCTCCCAGTGGCGTCCGGAGGCCCCCGCCGACCCGGTCGCGATGTACGCGGGGGTCGCGCGCAAGCCATAGCCGCCGCTTCCCCCCTCGTTGACGGACCCGCCACCTACACTGACGCTCGGTGGACTGCCATGGCGTATAGGGGTGGTTGACGGTGCGTAAGGCGTGGGTGGTCGTCGGGGTGTCCCTCGGGGCGTGCCTGAGCTTCGTCGCGCTGCTCGTCGTCGGTACGTACTCCGCCGCCGCCGGGCTGCTCGGCGGGGCCCAGGGCGCCGCCAGGGGGCTGGTGGGGCTGGCCAAGGGCGCCGTGCCCGCCGCGTACCAGCCGCTCGTCCAGCGGTGGGGGAACCTGTGCCCCGCCATCAACCCCGCCCTGCTCGCCGCCCAGCTCTACCAGGAGAGCGGCTGGAACCCCCGGGCGGTCAGCCCCGCCGACGCGCGCGGGATCGCGCAGTTCATCCCGGGCACCTGGGCCGCCCACGGGATCGACGGCGACAAGGACGGAGACCGGGACATCTGGGACCCGGCCGACGCCATTCCGTCGGCGGCCTCGTACGACTGCGAGTTGGCCGGATACGTGCGCAAGGTGCCCGGCGACCCGACCAACAACATGCTCGCCGCCTACAACGCCGGCGCGTACCGGGTGATAAAGGCCGGCGGCGTCCCGGGGATCAGCGAGACGCGGAACTACGTCCGGATCATCCGCTCCCTGGAGAAGAGCTTCGCCCGCCCCGTGGGGCGCGTGGAGCCGTCCCGGCAGGCCGCCGGGGCGATCTACTTCGCGCAGAAGAAGCTCGGCACGCCCTATCTGTGGGGCGGCAACGGCACACCGGAGCAGCAGGGCCGGTTCGACTGCTCGGGGCTGACGCAGGCCGCGTACCGGACGGTGGGCATCGAGCTGCCGCGCGTCGCCAACGACCAGTACAACGCCGGTCCGCACCCCTCGCGCGACGAACTGCTCCCGGGGGACCTGGTGTTCTTCTCCGACGACCTGACCGACTCGCGGGCCATCCGGCACGTCGGGCTGTACGTGGGGGGCGGCTATATGATCAACGCTCCGTACACCGGGGCCGTGATCCGGTTCGACAAGATCGACACGCCCGACTACTTCGGCGCCACCCGGGTAACCGAGGATGGCGCGAAAGCGCTCCCCACGGCACGGCCCTGAGCTGCGCGTACGTATCACTCTTCGATAACGTCGTCGTGATCGTTCCGTGGAGAGTGGAACGTACCCCTCCTGCGGGTCGTTCCCTGGACCGACGATGGCGACAGTGACCGGGTGACACAAGGCAAGGGGCCGCGGCAGATGGCTGGACTCGCATCGGACGGTTCGAACCCCGATGTCGGCCTGCTCTACGACATCAACGGCCTGGCGAAGGACGCCCCTTCGTGGTTCGACCGCGTGATGGCGTTCACCGGTGAGTACGGGCTCATGCTCGCCATGGTGCTGCTCGTGCTCTGGTGCTGGACGAGCGTGCGCCGCCGCGGTGCGCCGGAGGACTCCGTCGCCGCCGTCGCCGGCCTGGTGTGGGCGCCGCTCGCCGCCGGGATCGCCCTCCTGGTAAACATCCCGATCCGCGGATTCGTCGAGCGGCCGAGGCCGTTCCACGACCACCCGGGGCTGGAGGTGCTGGTGGCCGGGAAGACCGACTTCTCGTTCGTCAGCGACCACGCCACCATGGCGATGGCGATCGGGGTGGGCGTCTTCGTCGCCGACCGCCGCTTCGGCATCGCGGCCATCGGCCTCGCCCTCGTGGAGGGCTTCTGCCGCGTCTACATGGGCGTGCACTACCCGACCGACGTGGTCGGCGGGCTCGCGCTCGGTACGGCGGTGGCGCTGCTCCTCGCGCCGGTCGCCCTCGCGCTGCTGACCCCGCTGGTGTCGGCGGTCGCCCGCGCCCCGCGCGCCGGCCGGCTCGTACGGTCGCGCCGGGCACCCGTGCGCGAGCGGCACGAGACCCTGGACCTCCCCGAGGCCCAGTTCGGCCCGGGCTCCGCCGCGACGGGCGCCGGCGAGAACGACCTGGCCGCCTGAGGAACGCCCCGCTAGGCCCCTCCGGGTGCGGCGGCAGGCGTCCGGTGGGCCATGTGGTCCGCCGCGTCCGTGCGGGCGCGGTCCCGGGAGCGCCTGGCCGGGCCGGCCCAGCCGCAGGCGCAGCGGGCCACGGAGAACGAACCCCGCTCGGTGGTCGTGGCGTTGTGGACGTCCGGGCCGGAACCGGGTCCGGGCGTCTGGTCATGCGCGTGCACCCCTCCACGGTACCGGCGTGACGGCGGGCCCGTGCGGTCGTTAGTCGGGTGGGGCACCCCCCGGGTCCTCAGGGTCCAGGCCGACGGCACAGCGTTGGGGGTTGGCAGGCGATGGTGGTGCAGCACAGGCGCAAGGGCGGCGCGTTCGCCGCCGCGGCCGCCGTGATGGCGGCGACGGCCACCGGGTGTTCCGCGGCGGCCGACGCCTCGCCCGGGGCGGACCCGGGTGCGGCGGTCCGCGCGGCCCCCGACGCGCTGACACGGGCGGGCACGTCCAAGGCTCGGACCTCCATGGAGATGGCGACCGGCGGAACGCGGGTCACCATCAGGGGCGAGGGGGAGTACGACTTCTCCGCCCGGCACGGCCGGCTGAGGGTCGTCCTGCCCGAGGACCCCTCCGGGGCCGACGGCCACCGCCCGATCACCGAACTCCTCGCCCCCGGCGCGCTCTACATGAAGAACCGCGGCGCCGGTGTCCCCGCCGACAAGTGGGTCCGCGTCGACACCACCACCCTGGAGGACGGCAACCTGGTCACCGGCGGGGCGACCGACCCGGCCGCCGCGGCCGAGCTGCTGCGCGGCGCGCGGGACGTGACGCACGTCGGCGAGGAGGAGCTGGCGGGCGTCCCCGTCGTCCACTACCGGGGCGTGAGCGACCTGGGGCGCGCGGCCCGCCTCGCCTCGCCGCAGGTCCGCGGGGCGCTCGCGGCGGCGGCGAAAGGGTTCGCCCGGGACACGGTGCCCTTCGACGCGTACCTCGACCGCGAGGGGCGGCTGCGCAAGGTGCGCCACCAGTTCAGCTTCGCCAACGAGGGGCGCACGGTCGCCGTCGCCTCGACGACGCTGCTGTACGAGTTCGGCGCCCCCGTCGCCGTACAGCTGCCGCCGCGGAAGGACATCTACGCCGGCCGGGTCAGGGCCTGACCATCACCAGAATGGTCCGGACGTGCCATGCGCGGTCCGTGCGGGGCTCCCTACGCTAGGAAACCGACTCCGGCAGGAAGAGGTGATGCGCGTGGCCCCGACGCAGACGACCGTCCATGACCACGTCGCCCTCGCCGAGATCGAGCTGTGCGGTGAGTTGATGATCGCGGCGTCGGCCGCCGACGGGGAGCGGCTCAGCGCGGACCTCATCGACGAGGTGCTGAACGTCATACCCGAGGGGCGCGGCCGGTCCGCCGCGCCCCGGTGACCGCTCGGGCGTCAGGTCCGCATCATGCGGGCGATGGCCTTGGTGGCCTCCTCGACCTTGGCGTCGATCTCGTCACCGCCCTTGACGGCGGCGTCGGCGACGCAGTGCCGCAGATGCTCTTCCAGGAGCTGGAGCGCGAAGGACTGGAGGGCCTTGGTGGAGGCGGAGACCTGGGTGAGTATGTCGATGCAGTACACGTCCTCGTCGACCATGCGCTGCAGACCCCGGATCTGGCCCTCGATCCGGCGGAGGCGCTTGAGGTGCTCGCTCTTCTGCTGGTGATAGCCGTGCACGCCGTGGTCGTGATCCGTCACCGCGCCGTCCGTCTCCGTGACCGGAAGGCCGGCCGCCTCGGTGGTCGTCATCGCGTCCTCCCGTTGTCCGTCAAGGGTTTGTATACCCCTCATGGGTATATGGTACCGATCCTTTGCCGCAGGCGGCGGGGGCCGGTTCTGTTCACTGTGCCCGATGGGCGACACTGAAGAACGCCGGTTAGCCGTGGCCGGATGATGCGCCTAGCATCAGCCTGACCGAACCCATGCACCTAGAGGACCCCACGTGCGCTTTCGTCTGACCCCCAGGGAGACGAGCTTCTACGACATGTTCTCCGCGTCCGCGGACAACATCGTCACGGGCTCCAAGCTCCTGATGGAACTGCTCGGAGCGGATTCGTCCGCCCGGGCCGAGATCGCGGAGCGGATGCGGGCAGCGGAGCACGCGGGCGACGACGCGACCCACGCGATCTTCCACCAGCTGAACTCCTCCTTCATCACGCCGTTCGACCGCGAGGACATCTACAACCTCGCCTCGTCGCTCGACGACATCATGGACTTCATGGAGGAGGCCGTCGACCTGGTCGTCCTCTACAACGTGGAGGAGCTTCCCAAGGGCGTGGAGCAGCAGATCGAGGTGCTGGCACGGGCGGCCGAGCTGACCGCCGAGGCCATGCCCCACCTGCGCACCATGGACAACCTCACCGAGTACTGGATCGAGGTCAACCGGCTGGAGAACCAGGCCGACCAGATCCACCGCAAGCTGCTCGCCCACCTCTTCAACGGCAAGTACGACGCCATCGAGGTGCTCAAGCTGAAGCAGATCGTCGACGTGCTGGAAGAGGCGGCCGACGCGTTCGAGCACGTGGCCAACACGGTGGAGACCATCGCGGTCAAGGAGTCCTGAGCTTCGTGGACACCTTCGCACTGGTCGTGACCATCGGTGTCGCGCTCGGCTTCACTTATACGAACGGCTTCCACGACTCGGCGAACGCCATCGCCACGTCGGTCTCCACGCGGGCCCTGACCCCGCGCGCGGCGCTCGCCATGGCCGCGGTGATGAACCTGGCCGGTGCCTTCCTCGGCAGCGGTGTCGCCAAGACGGTCAGCGAGGGCCTGATCGCCACGCCCGAGGGCTCGCGCGGCATGGGCATCCTCTTCGCGGCGCTGGTCGGCGCGATCGTCTGGAACCTGATCACCTGGTACTTCGGCCTCCCCTCGTCGTCCTCGCACGCGCTGTTCGGCGGCATGGTCGGCGCGGCGCTCGCGGGCGGGACGACTGTCTACTGGGGCGGTGTCGTCGACAAGATCGTCATCCCCATGTTCGTGTCGCCGGTGGTCGGCCTGGTGGCCGGCTACCTGGTGATGTGCGTGATCCTCTGGCTCTTCCGCAAGGCCAACCCGCACAAGGCCAAGCGGGGCTTCCGGATCGCCCAGACCGTCTCGGCGGCCGGCATGGCGCTCGGCCACGGCCTCCAGGACGCCCAGAAGACCATGGGCATCGTGGTGATGGCGCTGGTCATCGCCGATGTCCAGGACGCCGGCGACGAGATCCCGATCTGGGTCAAGATCGCGTGCGCGGTGATGCTGTCGCTGGGCACGTACGCGGGCGGCTGGCGCATCATGCGCACCCTGGGCCGCAAGATCATCGAGCTGGACCCGCCGCAGGGCTTCGCCGCGGAGACCACGGGCGCGTCGATCATGTTCGGTTCGGCGTTCATCTTCCACGCGCCGATCTCCACGACCCATGTCATCACCTCGGCGATCATGGGTGTGGGCGCCACGAAGCGCGTCAACGCAGTGCGGTGGGGCGTCGCCAAGAACATCATCCTCGGCTGGTTCATCACCATGCCGGCGGCGGCGCTGGTCGCCGGCGCCAGCTTCTTCGTGGTGCGGCTGTTCTTCGGCTGACCGCCCGCCGCCACGGCCACGGAACATGAATGGGCCCGCCCCTGGGAGAGGGGCGGGCCCTTCGCCGTGCGGTGGCACCGCCATGCAGCACCGCAGGACGTGCGGGGTGCTTATCCGAAGCGGCCGGAGATGTAGTCCTCCGTGGCCTGCACCGACGGGTTGGAGAAGATGCGCTCCGTCTCGTCGAGCTCGATCAGCTTGCCCGGCTGGCCGACCGCGGCCAGGTTGAAGAAGGCCGTGCGGTCCGAGACGCGCGCCGCCTGCTGCATGTTGTGGGTCACGATGACGATCGTGAACCGCTCCTTCAGCTCGCTGATCAGGTCCTCGATCGCGAGCGTCGAGATCGGGTCGAGCGCCGAGCAGGGCTCGTCCATCAGCAGCACGTCCGGCTCGACCGCGATCGCACGGGCGATGCACAGGCGCTGCTGCTGGCCGCCGGAGAGACCGGAGCCGGGCTTGTTGAGCCGGTCCTTGACCTCGTTCCAGAGGTTCGCGCCCTTGAGCGAGCGCTCCACGACATCGCTCAGCTCGTTCTTCTTGTAGTTGCGGTTCAGCCGCAGCCCCGCCGCCACATTGTCGAAGATCGACATGGTGGGGAAGGGGTTGGGGCGCTGGAAGACCATCCCGATCGTGCGGCGGACGGCGACGGGGTCGACGTCCTTGCCGTACAGGTTCTCGTCGTCCAGCATCACCTTGCCCTCGACGCGGCCACCGGGGGTGACCTCGTGCATCCGGTTCAGGGTGCGCAGGAAGGTGGACTTGCCGCAGCCGGACGGGCCGATGAAGGCGGTCACGGAGCGGGGCTCGACGGTCATGGAGATGTCGTCGATCGCCTTGTGGGAGCCGTAGTAGGCGGTCAGGCCGCTGACATCGATGCGCTTGGCCATTTCAATCACTTCCAGGTGGCCTCAGCGGCCGGTCTTCGGGGCCTTCCAGCGGGCGATGCCGCGGGCGACCAGGTTGAGGATCATGACGAAGGCGATCAGGACGAGGGCGGCGGCCCAGGCGCGGTCGTACGACGCCTCGCTGCCGACCCGGTACTGCTCCCAGATGTAGAAGGGGAGCGAGGACTGGGCACCTTCGAACGGATTGGTGTTGATCAGCTGGCTGCCGAAGACCAGCAGCATGATCGGCGCGGTCTCACCGGCGATACGGGCGATGGCGAGCATCACACCGGTCGTGATGCCACCGATCGCGGTCGGGATGACCACCTTGAGGATGACGCGCCACTTCGGTACGCCGAGGGCGAGCGCCGCCTCCCGGAGCTCGTTCGGTACGAGCTTGAGCATCTCCTCGGTGGAGCGGACCACGACCGGGATCATCAGGATCGCCAGCGCCAGCGCGCCCATCAGGCCGGACGGCGCCAGGCCCGCGATCAGCATGATCGACAGGATGAACAGGCCGGCGACGATCGAGGGGATGCCGGTCATCACGTCGACGAAGAACGTGACGGCCCTGGCGAGCGCGCCCTTGCCGTACTCGACGAGGTAGACGGCGGTCAGCAGACCGATGGGGGCGGAGACCAGGGTGGCGAGGCCGACCTGCTCCAGGGTGCCGATCAGCGCGTGGTAGACACCGCCGCCGGGCTCGAAGCCGGGTACACCCGCCATGGAGTGGGTGAGGAAGTACCCGTCGAGGACCTTGATGCCCCGGCTGACCGTCACCCAGATCAGGGACAGCAGCGGTACGACGGCGAGGACGAAGCACACCCAGACCACGCTGGTGGCGAGCCGGTCCTTGGCCTGGCGCCGGTTCTCGACGGCCGAGGTGACCGTGTACGAGACGATCACGAACAGCAGGGCGGCGATCAGCCCCCACTGCATCCGGCTCTCCAGCCCGGCGCCCGCGCCGATGGCGGTGCCGAGGGCCACCGCGACGGCGGCGAAGCCGGCCGGGGCCCAGCGCGGCAGACGGCGCCGGCTGAGGTCGCTCGGGGGCAGGGAGTGGGACTGGACGGGCGTCGCGTCCTGGACCATGTTGCTCATCAGGCGTTCGCCCCCGAGTACTCCTTGCGGCGCGCGATGATCAGGCGGGCCGCGCCGTTGACCAGCAGGGTGAGGATGAACAGCACCAGGCCGGAGGCGATCAGGGCGTCCCGCCCCAGTTCATTGGCCTCGTCGAACTTCGCGGCGATGTTCTGGGCGAACGTCCCGCCGCCCGGGTTGAGCAGGTGCAGCGAGATCACGAAGCTCGGGGACAGCACCGTCGCGACGGCCATCGTCTCGCCGAGCGCGCGGCCGAGGCCCAGCATCGAGGCGGAGATGACGCCGGAGCGGCCGAAGGGCAGCACCGAGAGGCGGATGACCTCCCAGCGGGTCGCGCCGAGCGCGAGCGCGGCCTCCTCGTTCATCCGCGGGACCTGGAGGAAGACCTCGCGGCTGACGCTGGTCACGATCGGCAGGATCATGATGGCCAGCAGGATGCCCACGGTGAACAGCGACCGGGCGACGCCGATCTCGGTCTTCTCGAAGACGTACGTCCAGCCGAGGACCTGGTCCAGCCAGAGGTTGAGGCCCTCCAGGTACGGCACGAGGAACAGGGCGCCCCAGATGCCGTAGATGATCGACGGCACGGCGGCCAGCAGGTCGACCACGTACGCGAGGGGCGCGGCGAGCCTGCGCGGCGCGTAGTGCGAGATGAACAGCGCGATGCCGACGGCGATCGGGACCGCGATCACCATCGCGATGATCGAGCTGACGATCGTGCCGAAGAGCAGGACCGCGATGCCGAAGACGGGGGGCTGCCCGGCCGGGTTCCAGTCGAAGGTCGTGAGGAAGTTGCCCTCGTTCTCGGAGAGGGCGAGCGAGGCCCGGTAGGTGAGGAACACGGCGATCGACGCCATGATCACCAGGAGCAGGATGCCGGAGCCCCGGGAGAGGCCGAGGAAGATCTTGTCGCCGGCGCGGCCGGTGGACGTCTTCCCGGGCTTCTTGGCGGCCGGCGGCGCCGGCGCGTTGTCAGTCGTTATAGCCATGATCTTTCCGGTCTGTGTGGGAGAGGCCGCGGTGGCGGCTCCCCTGGCGGCGGTGCACCGGATGGGGTGGGGCCGGCCCGGCGAGCGGCCGGGCCGGCCCGTGCGTAGGGGTTACGAGAGGCCGTTGACCGTCTCGCGGACCTTGGCGTTGATCTCGGCCGGGATCGGGGCGTAGCCGGCGTCGGACAGGACCTTCTGGCCCTCCTCCGAGGCGGTGTACGTCAGGAAGGACTTCACCGTGCCGAGGGTCTCGGGCTTGTTGCCGCTGTCGCAGACGACCTCGTACGTCACCAGGACGATCGGGTACGCGCCCTCGGCCTTGGTGGCGTAGTCCAGGTCCAGGGCGAGGTCCTTGCCGGTGCCCTTGACCTTGGCGGCGGCGATGGCCTTGGAGGCGTTCTCCGAGGTGGCCGCGACCGGGGCGGAGGCGCCGGTGTCGATCTGGACGGTGGGGATGTTCTGCGAGGTGGCGTAGCTCAGCTCGAAGTAGCCGATGGCGCCCTCGGCCTGCTTCACCTGGGCGGCGACGCCGGAGGAGCCGGACGCGGCCTGACCGCCGGGGGCGGGCCACTTCTTCTCGGCCTCGTACGGCCAGTCCGCCTTGGCGGCCTTGCCGAGGTACTTGCCGAGGTTCTGGGTGGTGCCGGAGTCCTCGGAGCGGTGGAACGCCTGGATGGCGGTGCTCGGGAGCTTGGCGCCCGGGTTGAGCTTGGCGATCGCCGGGTCGTCCCACTTCTTGATCTTGTCGTTGAAGATCTTGGCGATGGTGGGGGCGTCCAGGACGAGGTCCTTCACGCCGGGCACGTTGTAGCCGATGGCGATCGGGCCGCCGACCATCGGGAGGTTGATGCCCTGGCCGCTCTTGCAGACCTTCTTGGACTCGGCGACCTCGTCCGGCTTCAGCGCGGAGTCGGAGCCGGCGAAGCCGACGGTGCCCTGGTTGAAGGCGACGATGCCCTCGCCGGAGGAGGAGGACTTGTAGTTGATCTCCACGCCGGTGCAGGCGGCCATGTAGTTCTTGACCCACAGGTCCATGGCGTTCTTCTGCGCCGAGGAGCCCGAGGCCAGGAGCTGCCCCTTGGCGCCGTCGCACTTGATGTTCGACGCGGCCCCGGTCTTCTTCTCACCGTTCGTGGCGCCGGTGTTGTCGTCCGAACCACACGCCGTGAGGACCAGGGCGCCGGAGACGGCAAGGGCGCCGAGCGCGGTGGCGCGAAGCCCGTTCTTGCGCGAAAGCTTCACTTTCGGGTGTTCCTTCCAGGAGCCGCCGGCCAGGTGGTCGTGTGCGGCGGCGTGTGTCGGGGAGCGGGTGATGGCGTTCACCTCGTAGGGCCGAAATTAGGCAGAACAGGTGAAGCGGCCGACGGAGGAGAGTGAACGGCAGGTGAACCGTGACGGAAGCCGTGGTGAGGGGCCGCGCGGCCCATTGTCGGGCGGCGCCCCGCCCCCGCCCGGTGCCCCTTGCGCGGGGCGGCGGCGTGTGCGGCGGGCCGCGCGGTGCGTGCGGCCGGGGGCGTACGCCGGTGCGCGGCCCCCTGCGGGGATCACCCGCGCGGGCGGCACGCCGGTGGGCGGGGGTCACCCCGGGGGGTGAGGCCGGGGTGGGGCCGTGCCCCTC
This sequence comes from Streptomyces sp. NPDC015131, assembly GCF_043079975.1. Classification (NCBI taxonomy): domain Bacteria; kingdom Bacillati; phylum Actinomycetota; class Actinomycetes; order Kitasatosporales; family Streptomycetaceae; genus Streptomyces; species Streptomyces sp. NPDC015131. Next base: position 21,658 of record NZ_JBIBVB010000006.1, read on the forward strand.
GCCCCACCGGCCTGCAGTCGGCGTACCACCGGGCTGGCCCCGCGCCCCTCCCACCCACGACCCGCGGTCGGCGTACGGCCGGGGTGGGGCCGTGCAGGGTCGCCCCCGCAGCGGATCGGCGGCGTCGCACGGTCACCCGACCGGTAGGGCAACCCGCCGACCGCGAGGAGGTGAGCCCGGAGGGGCCCCGCCCCCCACGCACCCGCAGCTTCCGAGGGCACCGCCCTGGTGGGCACCCGTTGTGCCCACCCTCCCCCAAGCTCTCGGCTTCGCTCGAGCAGGGGGGACCCCCATCGCCCTGCGGGACGATTGCCCACAACGGGTGGAGGTGACCGCCAGGCGCACCGTCCCGGGTGCCCCGTTGTGCCCACCCTCCCCCAAGCTCTCGGCTTCGCTCGAGCAGGGGGGACCCCCATCGCCCCAGCGGAACGAATGCCCACAACGGAACGGGGTGGGCGACCGACGGGCGCGCTGCCCACAACGGACCGGGGTGGGCGCGGTACGCGACGGGCGGTGTCCTCGGCGTCAGGGGTGCCGCGCAGTCAGGAACGCCTTGATCGTTTCCTTGTCCTTTTCGTACGTGAGCCGCGTCAGCGTCGCCTCCGGGGTGAGCCACAGCAGGTCGTCGACCTCATGGTTGCGGCGGAACACGCCGCCCGTCGCCTCGGCGGACCAGTAGCGGACCTCCTTGGGGCGGCCGGCGACCTCGTAGCGCGACGTGGGGAGCTCGGGGCCCGGCGCGCAGGTCATGCCGGTCTCCTCCCGCACCTCCCGCACCGCCGCCGTCAGCGAGTCCTCGCCCGGCTCCAGCTTGCCCTTGGGCAGCGACCAGTCGTCGTGCTTCCGTCGGTGGATCACCGCCAGCTCGACCCCGCCGCCCGCGGCGCGGCGCCACAGCACACAGCCCGCCGCCCGGATCACGTCGTCACCACCGTGCGCTGCCATACGCGCTGGAAGGCGTGGCGCGCGGCCTCCACCTCGTGCCGCTGGTCCGCGTGCAGCACCCCGAGCGCGTACGCCGTCGCGGGGGCGATCCTCGGCGTCCGCGCGGCCGTCGCCGCGGCGGCGGCTGCCTCGGCGGCGTCCCGGTGGCGGTCCAGCGCCCGGCCCGCCTCGTACAGCGGGGGCTGCGCGCCCCGCACCTCGCCCGCGTACCGGTGCAGCCGCAGCAGCAGCCGTACCTGGTGCCAGGGCCCGTCGAGCTGCTCACCGCCCACGGCCGGGGCCATCGGCAGGGAGCCGACCGCGTCGAGGAGGCGCCGCTCGACGGCCTCGGCGGGCGGGCCGAGCACCTCGGAGGCGGGGGCCGCCGCGGCGGGGCCCAGGGGCACCTCGGAGGCGAGCAGCGCGACCGCGTCGGCGACCGCGTGGAAGCGGGAGGAGCCCAGCGCCTGGAGGGCGGCGGAGTGGGCGCGGGTCCTGGCGAGCGTGAGCTGCCGGTCCAGCAGGGCGCCCGCCCGGGCGGCGCCCACGGCCAGCGCCCCGGTCCCGGTGGCGGGGCCCCTGGGCGCGGGGACGGTCGCCGTGCCGCCCGACAGCCGGGCCAGCGCGTCGACGAGCCGGACGAGCCGTGACGTACAGGCGTGTTCGGCGGCCAGGGTGCCGGAGAGCCAGGCGAGTTCGGTGCGCAGGTGGTCCGCCCAGGCGGCGTCCAGGAGCGGCCGGAAGGTGTGCAGCGTGCCGCTGATGCGGCGGGCGGCGGCGCGCAGGCCCCGGGCGGCCTCCTCGGAGCCGGCCGTGTCGGCGCCGCTGTCGGTGTGGAGGCGCAGGCTCCGCAGGAAGTCCCCCGCGCGGGCGTGGAGGTAGGGGGCCAGCACCTCCCCGGCGGAGCCACCGGCAGCTGCGGAGCCACCGGGGCCGGCGGAGCCACCGGGGCGGTCGGCGCCGGCGGGGATGCGGTCAGGGTTGAGCACGTCGGCGCCTCCGCGCGTCGATCAACATCTCCTGGACGTGCCGCAGCGGACGGCCGTCCTGGTCCGCGCAGTGGCGGGTCCAGTCCCCGTCCGGGCCGAGGTGCCAGGACGAGGTCGAGTCGGCCATGCCGGTGTCCAGCAGCCGGTCGAGGGCGGCGCGGTGGGCCGGGTCGGAGACCCGTACCAGCGCCTCGATGCGGCGGTCGAGGTTGCGGTGCATCATGTCGGCGCTGCCGAACCAGACTTCGGGCTCGCCGCCGTTGCCGAACGCGAAGATGCGGGAGTGCTCCAGGAAGCGCCCGAGGACGGAGCGGACGCGGATGTTCTCCGACAGGCCGGCCACGCCCGGCCGTACGGCGCAGATGCCGCGTACCCAGATGTCGACGGGCACACCGGCCCGCGAGGCGCGGTAGCAGGCGTCGATGACGGCCTCGTCCACCATGGAGTTGACCTTGAAGCGGACGTGGGCGGGGCGGCCCGCGCGGTGGTGGACGATCTCCTTGTTGATGCGGGAGATCAGGCCGTCGCGCAGGGACTTGGGCGCGACGAGCAGGCGGCGGTAGGTCTCGCGGCGGGAGTAGCCGGAGAGCCGGTTGAACAGGTCGGAGAGGTCCGCGCCGACCTGCGGGTCGGCGGTCAGCAGGCCCAGGTCCTCGTAGAGGCGGGCGGTCTTGGGGTGGTAGTTGCCGGTGCCGACGTGGCTGTAGCGGCGCAGCGTGTCGCCCTCCTGGCGGACGACGAGCGACAGCTTGCAGTGGGTCTTGAGGCCCACCAGCCCGTACACGACGTGGCAGCCGGCCTCCTCCAGCTTGCGCGCCCACTTGATGTTGGCCTGCTCGTCGAAGCGGGCCTTGATCTCGACGAGGACGAGGACCTGCTTGCCGGACTCGGCGGCGTCTATGAGGGCGTCGACGATCGGCGAGTCGCCGGAGGTCCGGTAGAGGGTCTGCTTGATGGCGAGGACGTCGGGGTCGCCGGCGGCCTGCTCCAGGAACGCCTGGACGGAGGTGGAGAAGGAGTCGTACGGGTGGTGCAGCAGGACGTCCCGCTCGCGCAGCGCGGCGAAGATGTCGGGCGCGGACGCCGACTCGACCTCGGCGAGGTCCCGGTGGGTGCCGGCGACGAACTTGGGGTACTTCAGCTCGGGCCGGTCGAGGGCGGAGATGCCGAAGAGGCCGGTGAGGTCCAGCGGGCCGGGCAGCGGGTACACCTCGGCGTCGGACACCTTCAGCTCGCGGACGAGGAGGTCGAGGACGTACGGGTCGATCGACTCCTCCACCTCCAGCCGCACCGGCGGGCCGAAGCGGCGGCGCATCAGCTCCTTCTCCAGCGCCTGGAGGAGGTTCTCGGCGTCGTCCTCCTCGACCTCCAGGTCCTCGTTCCTGGTCACCCGGAACATGTGGTGCGCCAGCACCTCCATGCCGGGGAACAGCTCCTCCAGGTGCGCGGCGATGACGTCCTCCAGCGGGACGTAGCGCTGCGGGGACGCCTCCAGGAAGCGGGAGAGCAGCGGGGGGACCTTCACGCGCGCGAAGTGGCGGTGGCCGCTGACGGGGTTGCGCACCACGACGGCCAGGTTGAGGGAGAGGCCGGAGATGTACGGGAAGGGGTGCGCGGGGTCGACGGCGAGCGGGGTGAGCACCGGGAAGATCTGCTGGCGGAACAGCGTGAAGAGCCGCGCCTGCTCCTTCTCGGTCAGGTCGGGCCAGCGGATGAGGTGGATGGACTCGTCGGCGAGGGCGGGGGCGACGTCCTGCTGGAAGCAGGCGGCGTGCCGGGCCATCAGCTCCCGCGACCGGGTCCAGATGAGGTCGAGGACCTCGCGGGGCTGGAGGCCGGAGGCGGAGCGGGTGGCCACGCCGGTGGCGATGCGGCGCTTGAGGCCGGCGACCCGGACCATGAAGAACTCGTCCAGGTTGGACGCGAAGATCGCCAGGAAGTTCGCCCGTTCGAGGAGGGGCGTCGCCGGGTCCTCGGCGAGCTCCAGCACCCGTTCGTTGAACGCCAGCCAGCTGCGTTCCCGGTCGAGGAAGCGGCCGGCCGGCAGCTCGGCGCCCGCGCCGTCGTCCTCGTACCCGTCGAGATCGGCGTCGAGATCCCGGGCCAGGTCGGACACGGGCACATGGGCCACGGTGTGCGGCCGGTGCGCGGCTATGGAGCCGACGGACGGCTGGGACTGCGGGACCTGGACCTCGGCGGGCTGCTGGCTCATGGCACCATTCTTCCGCGCGAGGGGCTGGTCAAGCGCGTCGGAGAGGGCCGCGGACACGGCGGGCTTCATTGGCAGAGCGTCGCAAGCGTGTCTGAATGGCCGGTAACGGTGACGTGACGTGCTGGGGGCGGGCGCCCGGACCCCCGTCCCGGACGCCCGCCCCCGGGCGGGTGGTCACGCGTGGTGACGGCGCAGCGCCCGGAGCGCGAGGACGACGGCGATCGCCGCGAGGCCGAGGACGATGGCGCTCTCGACGAGCTGGAGGGGCCAGAAGTGCGAGGCGGGGTGGTGGTCGAGGTAGTACGTCACACCGCTCCTGGTGTCGCACAGGGCCGGCCGCGCACCGGGTGCCTGGAAGCAGGTGTCCATGTTCAGGCGGGCACCGGACGGGGTCAGCATGCCCCGCTCGACGGTCCAGGTCATGGAGTCCCTGAAGGGCGGCGTGGTGGTGCCGGTGAAGGTGCGGACCGGCCACAGGTGGGCGCGCACCTGTGACAGGAGGAGGGCGAGGGCTCCCATGACCGCGGCGGTCACGGCCATCGCGGCGACCGTACGGCGTACCAGGAGGCCGGCGAGGGTGCCCAGGGCGATGCCGAGCACCGCGGAGGCCGCCGGGACGACGCCCATGGAGGCGTACATCGTGGGCGCGTACCAGTAGGTGGGGAAGTCGTGGGCGGGGCCGGTGGACCAGGCCCAGTGGAACATCAGGGCGAGCAGCGCGGCCCCGGAGACGGTGACGGCCAGCGGGACGGCGAGCTTGGCGGCCAGCCAGCGGGTGGGGCTGACGGACTGGGTCCAGACCAGTCCGTAGGTGCCCGCCTCCAGTTCCCTGGCGATCATGGGTCCGGCCACGAACGCCCCGGCCAGGGCGGGGAGCACGGTGATGCCCACCGCGGTGTACTCGACGAGGTGGCGGGCGAGCCAGATGGCGTCGATGTAGTCCTGGCCCGGCTGGAAGCAGCGCGGGTCCCCGGAGGCCAGGGTGCAGTCCACCGCCCGCAGGGCTTCCTCCGCGTGGTCCGCCCACAGGCGGGAGCCCAGCATCACGGCGATCGCGGCGGCGAGCAGGCCCAGTGCCGTCCACAGGGCCCTGCGGTGCTGGCGTACGACGACCCAGGGCGCGCCCGTCAGGAGTCCGGCGCTCATGCCGCCACCGTCCCCGCCGGGGACGGGCCGGCGTCCGGGGTGGCGTCCGGGGTCAGGAGCGGTGGGGCGTCCGGGGCGCGCAGGTGGGCGAGCAACAGGTCCTCCAGGGACGGTTCCGTGGTCTGCCAGGGCTCCGGGACGGCCGGGCCGGCGGGGCGGATCAGCGCGGTGAGCCGGCGGCCGGTGACGTGGGACTCGACGACCGTGTGCGGGGCGAGGTCGCCGTCGGCCGGGCCGGTGACCAGGGTGTGGGCGGCGAGGACGTCGTCCACGGCGCCGCCGAGGCGGATCCGGCCGTCGTCGACCAGCAGCAGGTGGTCGCAGACGTCGGCCAGCTCGCCGAGGATGTGCGACGACATCACGACGGTGGTGCCGCGCTCGGCGGTGTCGGCCATCAGCGCGCCCATGAGCTGGTGGCGGGCGAGCGGGTCGAGGTCGGCCATCGGCTCGTCCAGCAGCAGGAGTTCGGGGCGTTTGCCGAGGGCGAGGGCGAGGGCGAGGCGGGTGCGCCCGCCGCCGGAGAGGGTGTGGACGCGGGCCCCGGGGTCGAGCGGGCCGGCGACGCGCCGGGCCGCGTCGGCGTCCCAGCGCCCCGGGTTCAGCTCGCGGCCCATGCGGAGCGTCTCCGCGACCGTGAGCCTCGGGTACAGCGGGCGCTGCTGGGCGACGTATCCCACGCGGGCGCGGGCGTCGGCGGGGTCGGTGCCGAGGACCCGGACGGTGCCCGAGGTGGGGCGGGCCAGCCCGGCCGCCAGGGCGAGGAGGGTCGACTTGCCGGCGCCGTTGCGGCCGACGAGTGCGCAGACGCCGCCCTCGGGTATCCGGAAGGCGCAGTCGCGCAGGGCGGGCGCGCGCCGCCGCCCGTACCGCTTGGTGAGGCCGCGGGCCTCCAGGGCGCTGTTCATCGGTCGTCCCCCTCGTAGGTCTGTTCCAGTACGGAGGTGAAGAGGGCCGTCAGGTCGTCCCGCTCCAGTCCGGCCGCCCTGGCGCGGGCGGCCCAGTCGGCGAGTTCGCCGCGGAGCGGGGTGTCGGCCGGGGCGGCGCCCAGGGTCCTCCGTACGAAGGTGCCGAGGCCCCGGCGGGCTTCGACGAGGCCCTCCCGTTCCAGCTCGCGGTAGGCCTTGAGCACCGTGTTCGGGTTGATGGCGGTGGCCTCGACGACCTCGCGGGCCGTGGGCAGCTTGTCGCCGGGCTCCAGCAGGCCCAGGCGGAGGGCCTGTTTGGTCTGCTGGACGAGCTGGAGGTACGTCGCGACGCCGCTGCGCCGGTCGATGCGGTACGCGATCACGCGCCAGCACCACCCTTTCACTAATCAAGTAGTGAAAGGGTGGTGTAAGAGAGGGCGGGGTGTCAACCCGGAACGATCAGCCCCCGGGGGCCCGTCCCGTACGGCCGGCGACCCCGCCCCGATCCCGCGCGCTCCCGCGCGTCACGTCTCCGAGCGGTACATCAGGTCCACCTCGTGCGTGGTGAAGCCCATCCCCTCGTACACCCGCACCGCCGCCGTGTTGTCGGCGTCCACGTAGAGCATCGCCGTCGGCACCCCCTCGGCCGCCAGGTGGCGCAGCCCGACCGCGGTGAGGGCCTTGCCGAGGCCGCCGCCCTGCGCGTCCGGGGCGACCCCGACGACGTACACCTCGCCGAGCTGCTCCTCGGCGTGCACCTTCGTCCAGTGGAAGCCGGCGATCTCCCCGTCGGCCTCCCGGACGGCGAGGAAGAAGCCCTTCGGGTCGAACCAGGGCTGCGCCTTGCGGTCGTCCAGGTCGCGCTGGGTCAGCGAGCCCTGCTCGGGGTGGTGGGCGAACGCGGCGGCGTTGACGGCCAGCCAGGCCGCGTCGTCCTCGCCCGGGACGAAGGTGCGCACCGTGACGCCCGGCGGGAACACCGGCTCCGGCAGCTCCCCCGGGGCGGTGAGCGGCCGGCGCATCTGCCGCAGCTCCCGGAACAGGGTCAGCCCGAGCACCTGCGACAGGTGGCGGGCGGCCGACTTGCCGCCGTGCGCCCACACCCGCAGGCGCTTGCCCGAGGCGGCCAGCAGGGCCGAGCCCAGCGCCCGGCCGTGGCCGCGCCCGCGGTGCGAGGGGTGGACCACCAGCTCGGCGGCGGGCGCCTCGACCGGGTCGGTGTCCTCCAGCTGCGCGTAGCCCACGAGTTCGCCGCGGACGGTGAGCAGCAGGTGGGACACCCCCTCGCGGCGCCCGCCGCCGATCCGGATGCGGCCCTGCTCGGAGACGGCCTGCATCCCGTCGGAGCCCGCGGCGTCGGCGAGGAGTGCGAGGACGTCCCCGGCCTGCTCGGGCGTGAGCTCGTCGAAGGTGTCGATACGTCGGCCCGGCTCAAGGGCCGGTACGGGGGCGTCAGTCGTCATGGGTACGAGCCTACGACCGGGCGCCGGTGCCCGATGGCAACCACCTCGTAACCCGCCAACCCCTGTTGCGCTACGCGCGTTGACCCTAGGCTGCGCAAGGCCACGGAACGGGCCGAGGAACGTGTTGAGCAACAAGGGGACAGATGTCAGCGACACCGCAGAAGAACCGGGCGGGACGGCGGATACTCGCCACCGCCGCCGGACTCGCCACTGTCGGCGCCCTGGTCGCCGCCCTGCCGGCCGGCGCCGGTGAGCGCGGCGGGCACCACGGCGGCCACGGCCACGGGCACGGCGGCGGCCACCACGGCCGTACCGTCGACGTGCAGCTTCTCTCCTTCAACGACCTGCACGGCAACCTGGAGCCGCCGGCCGGCTCCTCCGGCCAGGTCACCCGCACCCACCCGGACGGCACCACCGAGAAGATCGACGCGGGCGGTGTGGAGTACCTGGCCACGCACCTGCGGACCGCCCGCAAGGGCAACCCGTACTCGGTGACCGCCGCCGCGGGCGACATGATCGGCGCGTCGCCGCTGATGTCGGGGCTGTTCCACGACGAGCCGACCATCGAGGCGCTCAACAAGCTGAAGCTGGACGTCTCCTCCGTCGGCAACCACGAGTTCGACGAGGGCGCCCGCGAGCTGGCCCGGATGCAGAACGGCGGCTGCCACCCGACCGGCGGCTGCTACGAGAAGGGCAAGAAGTTCCGCGGGGCCGAGTTCCCCTACCTGGCCGCCAATGTGACGGACGAGAAGACCGGCCGGCCGATCCTGGACCCGTACGTCGTCTGGGAGCGCAAGGGCGTCAAGATCGGTTTCATCGGCGTGACGCTGGAGGGGACGCCGAACATCGTGACCGCCGAGGGCGTCAAGGGCCTGAAGTTTGGTGACGAGGTCGAGACGATCAACAAGTACACCAAGGTCCTGGAGCGCAAGGGCGTCAAGTCGATCGTCGCCCTGATCCACGAGGGCGGCGCGCCGGCCTCGTCCTCGTACAACTACGACTGCGACAGCCCGGGCGCGGGCGACGGGATCTCCGGCCCGGTCGTCGACATCGCCAAGAAGCTGAACCCGCAGGTCGACGCCCTGGTCACCGGGCACACCCACCAGGCGTACGTGTGCACGATCCCCGACCCGTCGGGCAAGCCGCGCATGGTCACCTCGGCCTCCTCGTACGGCAAGCTCTTCACCGACACCACCCTCACCTACGACCGCCGCACCCGCGACATCGTGCGGACGTCGGTGGAGTCGGCCAACCGCGTCGTCACGCGTGACGTGCCGAAGGCCGCCGACATGACGTCGCTGATCGAGCGCTGGAACGCGCTGGCCGCGCCGATCGCCAACAAGCCGCAGGGGTACATCGCGGCCGACATCAACGGCCGCGGCTCCACCGCGTACGAGAAGCCGCTCGGCGACCTGATCGCCGACGCGCAGCTCGCGGGGCTGTCCCCGGCCGACAAGGGCGGGGCGCAGATCGCGCTGATGAACCCGGGCGGTATCCGCTCCGACCTGGTGCACAAGGCATCCGGCGCCGAGGGCGACGGGGTCGTGACCTACGGCGAGGCGTTCACCGTCCAGCCGTTCACCAACATGATGAACGTGGTCGACCTCACCGGCGCGCAGCTGGTGGCCGGCCTCCAGCAGCAGGTCAGCGGCGCCAACGAGGCGTCCCCGAAGATCCTCCAGGTGTCGAAGGGCTTCACCTACACGCTGGACATGACCAAGACCGGCGCGGCCCGGGTGGTGGCGGACTCGGTACGGCTGAACGGCGCGCCGATCGACCCGGCGAAGACCTACCGCGTCGCCATGAACGAGTTCCTCGCGGGCGGCGGCGACGGCTTCCCGGCCCTCGCGCAGGGCACGAACAAGCTGGTCGGTGCGTCCGACCTGGACGTCTTCAACGCCTACCTGGCGGCCAACTCCTCGGCGGCGGCGCCCCTCGCGCCGCCGGCCGCCGACCGGATCACGGTCGTGAAGTAGGGCGCGTCGCCACGACGCGACCTGCGGCGCAGTCAGGACGCAGATCAGGGCGCGGAGCAGGACGCGGACGGCGGTACGGAGCGGGGCGGCGGGGCCGGTGGACGGCCCGCCGCCCCGCGGCGTGTCCCGCCCCTGGTGTCGTTGTCGTGTACGCGCCATACTCCCGCGCATGGACCTCAGCCGACGGAGCTTCCTCGCGGGTACCGCCGCCGTATCCGCCACCGCCCTGCTGGGCACACCCGCCCGCGCCCGCACCCGCACCCGGGTGCTCGGCACCCAGGACTGGATGGCCCGCTTCCCCGCCGACACCCCGCTGCGGGCGCTGACCATCCCCGGAACGCACAACTCCGGCGCCCCCGCCGGAGGGCCGTGGGTCGCCTGCCAGAACACCACCGTCGCCCGGCAACTGGACAGCGGCATCCGCTACCTGGACGTCCGGTGCCGGATCACCGGCGACTCCTTCGCCATCCACCACGGCTCCTTCTTCCAGAACCAGATGTTCGGCGACGTCCTCGTCGCCTGCCGCGCCTTCCTGGCCGCCCACCCCTCCGAGACCGTGCTGATGCGCGTCAGGCAGGAGTATTCCGAGGAGTCCGACGCCTCCTTCCGGCGGATCTTCGACCTCTACCTCGACGCCAAGGGCTGGCGCCCCCTCTTCCGTATTGGCGACGGGCTGCCCGCGCTCGGCGAGGCCCGCGGCAGAGTCGTGCTCCTGGCCGACAACGGGGGCCTGCCCGGCGTCCGGTACGGGGACGGCGCGCTGTTCGACGTCCAGGACGACTACATGGCCGAGCCGAACGCCAAGTACCCCACGATCGAGGCCCACTTCCGCAAGGCCGCCGCACAGCCCGGCAAGCTGTACGTCAACCATGTCTCCACCGCCGCGCTGCTGCCGCCCCGCTGGAACGCCGACCGGCTCAACCCGCGCGTCCACGGCTTCCTCGACGGCACGGCGAGCACTTGGCGGGGCCTCGGCATCGTCCCGATGGACTTCCCCAACACCCGCGCGGGCCTGGTCGAGTCACTGATCCGGCACAACCCCTGAGCCCGGCGGGGCGGGCGGCGGGGTCGGCGCCCCCGGCAGCCGGATCACGGCCCGCGTACCGCCGCCCTCCGCCGCCGCCAGCGCCACCTCGCCGCCCGCCTGCCGCACCGTCCGCGCCACGATCGACAGGCCCAGCCCCGACCCCGGCAGGCTCCGCGCCGACGGCGACCGCCAGAACCGCTCGAAGACGTGCGGCAGCTCCTCCGGGGCGATGCCCGGCCCGTGGTCCCGCACCACCAGCTCCCCGTCCACCAGCGACACCTCCACCGTGCCGCCCGGCTCCGAGAACTTCACCGCGTTGTCCAGGACGTTCACCAGCGCCCGCTCCAGCGCGGCCGGCTCCGCCCGTACGTACCAGGGGCGCACCTCGTCCGCCGACACGGTCAGCTCCGGGCCGCGCAGCCGGGCCCGGGACAGCGCCGTGTCCAGCACCTCGTGCAGCGCCACCACCTCCAGCCGCCCCGGGGCCGCCGCGTCGGGCCGGGCCAGCTCCTGCAGATCGCCGATCAGCGACGCCAGTTCCGTCATCTGCGCCGTCACCGACGCCAGCAGGGCCCGCCGGTCCCCGGGCGGGATCGCCCGCCCCGTCTCCTCGCTGCGCGCCAGCAGCTCGATGTTGGTGCGCAGCGAGGTCAGCGGGGTGCGCAGCTCGTGCCCGGCGTCGGCGATCAGCCGCGCCTGCCGGTCCCGGGACGACGCCAGCGCGGCCGTCATCGCGTTGAACGACCGCGACAGGCGGGCGATCTCGTCCTCGCCCTCCACCGGGATGCGCACCGTCAGGTCCTCGGTGCGCGCCACGTGCTCCACCGCCCCGGTCAGCCGGTCCACCGGCTTCAGCCCGGTCCTGGCCACCCACAGCCCGGCCGCCCCGGCGCCCACGACCCCGATCCCGGCCAGGGCGGTGAGCACCAGCGCCAGGCGGCTCAGGGTGGCGTCGATCTCGCCGAGCGGCCGGGACACGGAGGCCGTCACCGGCACCCCGCCGACGGTGGTCCGGTAGCTGTGCACCCGCACCTCCGCCCCGCCGTCCGTGGTGCTGTCGTGCACCGATTCCGCCGCGCCGCCCAGCACCTCCAGGTCCTCCGGCCGCACCTTGACCGGCGGGTAGTACGGCGCGACACAGCGCCGCCCGTCGGGCAGGACGAGCTGGACGTACGCGAAGTTGGCGGTCTCGGCGGACGGCTGGCGCAGCCGTACCCCGCACGCGTCGAACGCCTCCCGCAGCACCTCGTCGGGGGCGCTGGTGTTCCGCAGCGAGGCGTCCAGCTCGTCCCGCATCTGGGCGCGGGTGAAGAACCAGCACGCCACCGACACCGCGGCCACCGCCACCGCCACGGCCACGGCGGTCAGCAGGGCGAGGCGCGAGCGCAGCGGCAGCGCGCGGAAGCGGCGCACCGGGCCGGTCACTCGGCGGCCCCGCTCCGCAGCACATAGCCGACGCCGCGCACGGTGTGCACCAGCCGCGGCTCGCCGCCCGCCTCGGTCTTGCGCCGCAGGTACATCACGTACACGTCCAGGGAGTTGGAGCTGGGCTCGAAGTCGAAGCCCCACACCGCCTTGAGGATCTGCTCCCGGGTCAGCACCTGCCGCGGGTGCGACAGGAACATCTCCAGCAGGGTGAACTCCGTCCGGGTCAGCTCCACCGGCCGCCCGGCCCGGGTCACCTCACGGGTCGTCAGGTCCATCCGCAGGTCCCCGAAGGCCAGCACGTCACCGGCCGGCTCCGGGGCGCCGGAGGCCGCCGCGTACGAGCTGCGCCGCAGCAGCGCCCGGATGCGGGCGAACAGCTCGTCCAGCTCGAACGGCTTCACCAGGTAGTCGTCCGCGCCCGCGTCCAGGCCCGTGACACGGTCGCCGACGGTGTCGCGGGCGGTGAGCATCAGGATGGGGACGGTCGAGCCGGCGGCGCGGATGCGGCGGGCGGCGGTGAGGCCGTCCATGCGGGGCATCTGGATGTCGAGGACGACGAGGTCGGGGGCGTGCGCGTCCATCTTCTCCAGCGCGTCGGCGCCGTCGACGGCCACGTCCGTCCCGTACCCCTCGAAGGCGAGGCTGCGCCGCAGCGCCTCGCGGACGGCGGGCTCGTCGTCGACGATCAGGATGCGGTCGGCGTCAGCGGTGGTGTCCATGGGGTCAGCGTCGCACGGGTCAGGAGGCGGTCCCGGACCCGGAGCGCAGGGCGTCGAGATCGGCCTTGACGGTGTCGACGGGGATGGCGAAACCGAGACCCACGCTGCCCGCCGTGGAGCCGGTGGCGGAGCTGGGGGAGTACATGGCGGAGTTGATGCCGATGATCTCGCCGTTCATGTTGATCAGCGCGCCGCCGGAGTTGCCCGGGTTGAGCGAGGCGTCGGTCTGGATCGCCTTGTACGTGGTCTTCGCGTCGCCCGTGTCGCCGTTGAACTGCTGCCCGCCGAACTCGAAGGGCCAGCCCTGCCCGTCGCCGGGCCGCTGCTGCTGCCCGGAGCGCCCGTCGTCGCTCCGGGCGACCGTCACGTCGCGGTCCAGCGCGGAGACGATGCCGCTGGTGACGGTGCCGGTCAGGCCCTCGGGGGAGCCGATCGCCACGACCTCGTCGCCGACCCGGACCTTGCCCGAGTCGCCGAGCGCGGCGGCCTTCAGCCCGGACGCGCCCTTCAGCTTGATCAGCGCCAGGTCCTTGCCCGGGTCGGTGCCGACGACCCCGGCGGTGTACGTCTTGCCGTCGCTGAGCCGGACCGACACCTCGGACGCGCCCGCCACGACGTGGTTGTTGGTGACGATCTCGCCGTCGGCCGTGATGATCACGCCGGAGCCGGTGGACTTGCCGCCGCCCGTCGACGCGTTGATCTCCACGATGCTCGGGGAGACCGCCCGGGCCACGCCCGCGACCGTGCCGGTGCTGGAGCTGGACACATTGGTGCCGTTCACGGCCCCGGTGCCGGCCGGCGCGGTCCCGTTCCCGGTCAGCTCCTGTACCAGCGCCGAGGCGCCCCCGCCGACCAGGGCCGCGGCCACCGCGACGGCGGCGATCAGCGCGACCGGGCGCCGGGGGCGGCGGTGCGCGGCGGGCGGGTACGCGGGGGGCGGCGGGTAGGCCGCGAAGGAGGAGGTCTGCTGCGGGTCACCCTGGGAGTAGTCCGTCATGGGGACGACTCTCGGGGGCGTGGATGAGAGCCGTCTGAGGAGGCCCTGAGAGTAGGGGAAAAGTCTCGTACGCCCGGGATAAAGCCCGGGGCGCCCGGGGGTTCCGGGGGGCCGCCCTTGTGCCGGGAGCCGCCGGGGCCGCCCGCCGGGGGTTACTGGCCGTCGCAGCCGCAGGACCGGCGCACTATCAGCGCCGACGGGAACTGCTTGACCCGCTCGCGGCGCGATCCGGCCACCCGCAGCCCGTCGTCCAGCACCAGATCGACCGCCGCCCGGGCCATCGCCGGGCGGTCGGAGGAGATGGTGGTCAGCGGCGGATCGGTGAGCGCCGCCTCCTTGACGTCGTCGAAGCCCGCCACCGCCAGGTCGCCCGGCACGTCGAGGCGCAGCTCGCGGGCCGCGCGGAGCACGCCGATCGCCTGGTCGTCGGTGGAGCAGAAGATCGCCGGGGGCCGGTCGGGGCCGGCCAGGATCTTCAGCGCCACCTGGTAGGCGTCGTAGCGGTTGTACGGGGCCTGGAACAGCCGGCCCTCCACCGAGCGGCCGGACTCCAGCATCGCGCGGCGCCAGCCCTCCTCGTGGTCGGCGACCGGGTCGCCCACGGCGGGGGTGTTCTCCACGCCGCCGAGGCAGGCCACGTACGCGTGGCCGTGCTCCAGGAGGTGCCGGGTGGCGAGCTGGGCGCCGCCGATGTCGTCGGTGACCACCGCGACGTCGTCGAGGGCCTCCGGCCGCTCGTGCAGCAGCACCACGCGCGCGTCCCACGCCTCGATCTCCTGGGCGGCGCGCTCGCTCATGCCCTGGCTGACCAGGATCAGCCCGGCGACCCGCATGCCGAGGAAGGCCCGCAGATAGTGGATCTCGCGTTCGTCGCGGTAGTCGGAGTTGCCGACGAGGACCATCTTCCCGCGGTCGGCGGCGGCCCGTTCGACCGCGTGTGCCATCTCGGCGAAGAACGGCTGCCGGGCGTCGGGGACGATCATGCCTATGAGGTCGGTGCGGCGCGATGCCATGGCCTGGGCGACCCGGTCGGGCCGGTACCCCAGCTGCTTGATCGCGGCGAGCACCCGCTCGCGCGTGGCCGGGGCGACCGGCCGGGGTCCGTTGTTGATGACATAGCTCACGACCGCGGTGGATGTCCCCGCCAGTCGTGCCACATCGTCCCGCGTCACCTTGGCCACGCGCGGCAGTCTACGCGGGGTGACCTACCTCTGGGCAGGTCGTGCGGCTGCTTCCTCCGCGGCCCCGGTGTCCGCCGACCGGGTGACGGCCGCGGGCCGTGCCGGCTTCTTGTCCTTGGTACGGGAATCGCCGTCCGGACGCTCCGCCTTCTCCGGGGTGACGAAGCGGTAGCCGACGTTCCGTACGGTGCCGATCAGCGACTCGTGCTCGGGGCCCAGCTTGGCCCGCAGCCGCCGCACATGGACGTCGACCGTGCGGGTGCCGCCGAAGTAGTCGTACCCCCACACCTCCTGGAGGAGCTGCGCGCGCGTGAAGACCCGCCCCGGGTGCTGGGCCAGGTACTTCAGCAGCTCGAACTCCTTGAAGGTCAGGTCCAGGACCCGTCCCTTCAGACGGGCGCTGTACGTCGCCTCGTCCACCGACAGGTCGCCGTTGCGGATCTCCATGGGGGAGTCGTCGGAGGTGAGCTGCCGGCGGCCGGTGGCCAGCCGCAGCCGCGCCTCGACCTCGGCCGGGCCGGCCGTGTCGAGCAGGACGTCGTCCACGCCCCAGTCGGCGGTGACGGCCGCCAGCCCGCCCTCGGTGACGACCAGCAGCAGCGGGCAGCCGGGCCCGGTGGAGCGCAGCAGCTGGCACAGCGAGCGCACCTGCGGCAGGTCCCGGCGGCCGTCGACCAGGATCACGTCGGCCCCGGGGGTGTCCACCAGGGCAGGGCCCTCGGCGGGCGCCACGCGCACGTTGTGCAGCAGCAGCCCGAGGGCGGGGAGCACCTCCGTCGACGGCTGGAGGGCGTTGGTCAGCAGCAGCAGGGAGCTCATCGCGCCCCCTGTGCGTCGAGCGTCGTCCATCGGTCGTGCACGGTTCGCCGGCCCATACGTCGGTTCCTCCTCGGTCCCTGCGAGGACGCTGCGGCTCTGCTTCGTACGCGGCTCCCCACGCCCTGAGAGCCCTTGTTCACCCGCCCGTAACAACGGGTGGAAAACACAAAAGGATCCGGGGGCTGCGTCGCCCGGATCCTCCGCGCAGCACAATAGCCCACATGAGTTCCGAGAAAGAGGGCGTACGTCACACCGCGGATGTTCCCTCGATCACTCCGGGCCCCTCGCGCGCCACCCTGCGTACATCCGACGGTGTCCGGATCGAGGCGGTCCACTCGCCGTGCGAAACCCGCGGAACGGTGCGTACGGCACAGGGGGTGCATACCGCCAGTGTCCCGGACACGGCGGTCGTTGTCGCCCATGGCTTCACCGGGTCGGTCGACCGGCCCGCCGTGCGGCGCGCGGCGCGGGCCTTCGCCCGGCGCGCCGGAGTGGTCACCTTCTCCTTCCGGGGCCACGGCGGCTCGGGCGGCCGGTCCACGGTCGGCGACCGCGAGGTGCTGGACCTGGCGGCGGCGGTGCGCTGGGCGCGTGAGCTGGGGTACGCGCGCGTGGCGACGGTCGGCTTCTCCATGGGCGGCTCGGTGGTGCTGCGGCACGCCGCGCTCGCCAAGGACGACCCCGGGGCGCGCACCGACGCGGTGGTCGCGGTCAGCGCCCCGGCCCGCTGGTACTACCGGGGCACGCCCGCGATGCGGCGGGTGCACTGGATGATCACCCGGCCCGCCGGGCGGCTGGTGGGGCGCTACGGCCTGCGGACCCGCATCCACGACCGGGACTGGGACCCGGTGCCGATGTCCCCGGTGGAGGCGGTCCCGCTGATCGCGCCGGTGCCGCTGCTGATCGTGCACGGGGACAGCGACCCGTACTTCCCGGTGGACCACCCGCGGTCGCTGGCCGCCGCCGGACCGGCCGAGCTGTGGCTGGAACGGGGCATGGGGCACGCCGAGAACGCGGCGGACGACGCCCTCCTCGCCCGCATCGCGGACTGGCTGTCCGTGCCATAGCCCATCATGGATGCCGACGAGGCCGTGGAGGCCGACGAGAGGAGTGCGCCATGGCAGCGGGGACCATCCGCTACTGGGCGGCGGCCAAGGCCGCGGCCGGGACCGCCGAGGAGCCCTACACCGCGGAGAACCTGGCCGAGGCGCTGACCGCCGCGCGCGAGCGCCACCCCGGTGAGCTGGTGCGGGTGCTCCAGCGGTGTTCCTTCCTGGTCGACGGCGACCCGGTCGGGACCCGGAGCCATGAGACCGTACGGCTGGCCGAGGGCGGCACGGTCGAGGTGCTCCCGCCGTTCGCAGGAGGGTGAACCCCACAGCATGAGCAGCGATCAGCAGTACCCGTACGGGCAGGGGGACGGGTACGGGTACCAGGACCCGGACGTCGCGCAGACGTGGGAGGGCCAGACCTGGGACACCCAGTACCAGCCGGCCGTCGGCCCCTACCCGCCCGCCCAGCAGCAGCCGCCCCAGCCGTACGCCGCGGAGACCGCGTACCTGCCGGTGCAGGACCCGGCGGCCCCGGGCGCGTACCAGGGCCCGGCGGCGCACCAGGGCCCGGCGGCGCACCAGGGCCAGCACGCCCCGGCCGCCGCGCAGCCGCTGCCTCCCGAGGTGCCGTACGAGACGCCGTACGAGACGCACGGGACGCCGTACGACCCCCCGACGACGCACCTGCGGCCCATCGCCCCGGACCCCGTCCCGCACCCCGCCCCGGAACCGGCCCCCGCGCCGCATCCCGCGGCGGCGCCCGGAGCGCCCGGAGCGGCCGAGGCGGCACCCGGAGCGCCGGCGCCCGCCGGTGCCGGACCGGGATACAGCACGCCCACCACCTCCGGGCACGTGCGGCTGACCGACGCCCAGCGCGCCCGTGCCGAGGGCCGCTCGCCGATCATCGAGCCGGGCGTCCAGCCGGCCGCCCTGACCGCCGCGCTCGGCGTCCTGCTGGCCGTGGGCGCCGCCCTCGGTCCGTACGGGCTGCTGGTCCCGCTGGTCCTGCTCCAGGCCGTCACCGCCGCCGGCTGGTTCCGGCTCAACGGCATGTGGCCCGCCCGCCAGGGCATCGCGCTCGCCTTCGCGGGCGGCCTGACCGCCGACGTGGCGCTGCTGGCGACGGGCGCCGAGCACGCCCCGGCGGCCCTCCTCGGCACCCTCGGCGTGTGGGTGCTGCTGGTGCTGGTCCTCCAGCTGCGCAGCCACGCCGGCTCCGACGAGCGGCAGTACGGCCTGATGGCCACCGTCGTCTCGTCCGCCCTCGCCGTGATCGCCGCCGGACACCTGGCCGCCGACTCCGACGCGGTGGTCGTGGGCGGCCTCGCGGTCGCCGCCGCGGTCGTGGGTCGGGCCGCCGTGCCGCGCCCGGTGGCCGGGTCGGTCGTGGTGGGGCTCCTCGCGGCGGCCGGGGCCGGGGTGGCCGCCGGCGGGCTGACCGGCATCGGGGCCCGGGGCGCGCTGCTGGGCCTGGGCGCCGGGGTGTGCGCCCTGATCGGCCACCGGGTGGCCAGTTACGACTACCCGTCGCGGTTCGTCCACATGACGGCCGGGGTGGCGCTGCCGCTCGCCGTCGCCGCCCCCGCCGTCTACGTCCTGGGGCGCGCGCTGGCCTGAGAGGCGTCTGTGCGGGAAGGGGGAACCAATGAGTGGCCTCCAGCGTCGATCATGACGTGACGGGGGCCGGGGCCGGCCGCGAAACAGGGTGGGGGACACCGGGCATGCGAGCACTGCGAATACTGCTGATCACCGCTGTGGTCCTCGGTGGGCTCTTCGTCCTCGCCGACCGGCTCGCGGTGAACTACGCCGAGGACGAGGCCGCCGAGCGAATACGGGCCAGTCAGGGCCTGACGGGCCCGGCGGAGGTCTCGATCGACGGCTTCCCCTTCCTGACCCAGGTGATGGGCAAGGAGCTGGACCGGGTCGACGTCACGCTCACCGGCGTGGAGGCGTCGGCGGGCGGCCGCAAGGTGCGGGTCACCGAGATGAAGGCCGCCCTGGAGCGGGTCCGGCTGGAGGACAACTTCTCGCGGGCCGTCGCCGCCTCCGCGACGGGCACCGCGCGCATCTCGTACGCCGACCTGGGCGCCGCGTCCGAGGAGGACGTCACCGTCGGGTACGGCGGGAACGGCAAGGTCAAGGTGACCGGCACGGTCGACGTCCCGGTCCTGGGCAGCATCACCCGCAGCGTCCTGTCGTCGGTGAGCATCACCGGCGGCGACACCATCCGCGTGCGCGCCGACAAGGTGCCCGGCGAGGGGCTGCCGGGCGTCGAGGACCGCATCCGCGAGCGCACCGACTTCGACCGGCAGATCGGCGGGCTGCCCACCGGGCTGAAGCTCCGCAAGGTCGAGGCCACGTCCGACGGCGTGGTGATCAGCGTCTCCGGGACGAATGTGGCCCTGGCGGGCTGATCCGGCGGCCGGAACGCGTTTCGGCCACATCGTGAGACGGGGCCGTCCGCTCCGCAGATGACGGGCGCCACGGCCCGTGCGGCGAGCGCCCCGGCACCCCGCCCGGCCCCCTCCTCGTCCCACATCGCGGACGATCGTGTCTCATCATGCGACACGCCGGTGACACGGCCGCCCGACCGTCCCTACGATCGGCGTCATGAAGCGACACGCGGACCTCACGAAGCGGCGGGCAGTAGACCTGTGCCGCGTCGCCGCCATGCTCTGTCGCTCCGTCTGAGCGGGAGCCCGGCCTCCCGTATCCAGGGCCCGTCACCGAGGCCCCGCCCCGCGCCGCACCGCGCCGTACGCAGGCACACCCGTACCCGCGTCACGGACCGCGCGAGACCCGCGGGAGCACCCGGCACCACCGCCACACCCCGCCACACCCGTGACACCCCGCCGCATCTGCCCCGGAGGAGAAACAGCATGAGCCGCAGCGACGTCCTGGTCGACGCCGACTGGGTCGAGGCCCACATCGACGACCCGAAGGTCGTCATCGTCGAGGTCGACGAGGACACCTCGGCGTACGACAAGAACCACATCAAGAACGCCGTACGGATCGACTGGAAGCAGGACCTCCAGGACCCGGTCCGCCGTGACTTCGTCGACCAGGAGGGCTTCGAGAAGCTCCTGTCCGCGAAGGGCATCGCCAACGACGACACGGTCGTCCTCTACGGCGGCAACAACAACTGGTTCGCCTCCTACGCCTACTGGTACTTCAAGCTGTACGGCCACGAGAGCGTCAAGCTCCTCGACGGCGGCCGCAAGAAGTGGGAGCTGGACTCCCGCGACCTGGTGGACGGCTCCGAGGTCCCCAGCCGCCCGGCCACCCAGTACAAGGCCAAGGCCCAGGACACCTCGATCCGCGCCTTCCGCGACGACGTGGTGGCCGCGATCGGCACCCTGAACCTGGTCGACGTCCGCTCGCCCGACGAGTTCAGCGGCAAGCTGCTCGCCCCGGCGCACCTCCCGCAGGAGCAGTCGCAGCGCCCCGGCCACGTGCCCAGCGCCCGCAACATCCCGTGGTCCAAGAACGCCAACGACGACGGCACCTTCAAGTCGGACGAGGAGCTGAAGGCCCTCTACGCCGAGGAGCGGGTCGACCTGGCGAAGGACACGATCGCCTACTGCCGCATCGGTGAGCGCTCGGCCCTGACCTGGTTCGTGCTGCACGAGCTGCTCGGCCAGGAGAACGTCAAGAACTACGACGGCTCGTGGACCGAGTACGGCTCCCTCGTCGGCGTGCCGATCGAGCTCGGCGCGGCCAAGTAACCCTCCCGGACCTCCCGTCCCCCGACCCCTCAGGAGTACCCATGTGTGGAGCACAGGCCGGCGGCCCGGACGCTTCGACGATCAAGCCCGGTGAGACCACCATCCAGGGCCAGGTGACCAAGGACGGCGAGCCCGTCACCGGTTACGTGCGCCTGCTGGACTCGACCGGCGAGTTCACCGCCGAGGTCCCGACCTCCGCGACCGGCCAGTTCCGCTTCTACGCGGCCGAGGGCACCTGGACCGTCCGCGCCCTCGTCCCGGGCGGCACGGCCGACCGCACGGTCGTCGCCCAGCAGGGCGGCCTGGCCGAGGTCGCCATCGCCGTCTGACGGCACACCTGCCGGCCGAAGGGCCGCACCGCGGTTTCCCTGGGGGTTTGGACGCTACCGGGACCGGGTGCGGCCCTTCCGTCGTGCCGGGCGGCTCGTCGTGTACGCGACGTACGCTGGAGGCATGTACGCCCGGCGCCGGCACCTCTACTTCGGGATGATGACGGCCTGCCTGGTGCTCTTCGTGGGCGCCTGGGCCGTCGTACGGCTGTGGTCGGTGCCCGCCGCCGTGGCGATGTGCGTGGTGGCCATGGTCATCCCGCCGGTCGCCGCGATGGTCGCCAACCGGCGGGGGCCGGAGGACCGCTGGTGGGACGACCCCTCCGGCGACCCGAAGTCGGACGAGTGGTGGGACGAGCTGGACGGCAGGAAGAGGCGCCAGTAGCGGGCGCCGGCACAGGGCGCCGGGAGAAGGCGCCAGTGGACCGGCGTCAGTAGACCAGCGCCTGCGTCCCGTCCGTCATCGCCTCGCTCACGAAGACCTGTGCGCCCGCGATCCGCACGCCCTCCAGGACGTCCTTCTCGGTGATCTCCCGCCGCGCCGCGCACTGGGTGCACAGCGTGATCCGGCCGCCCGCGAGGATCGCGTCCAGCAGGTCCGGCAGCGGCGCCGCGTGCGGCAGCGCGAACTCCGCCGCCCGCCCCGGCAGCGCGAACCACGAGGACTCCCCGGTCAGCCAGAGCGAGACCTCCACCCCACTGGCCACGGCGACCGCCGCCACCGTGAAGGCCTGCGAGCAGCGCTCGGGGGCGTCGGCCCCGGCGGTCACCTTGATCACGAGCTTCTTCGCCATGGGCGGAACTGTAGTGCCGCCCGTTCGCCGAACCTCGCACGGAGGGCCGGGGCGCCACCCATTACGCTGGGACCCGGCCCCATCGTCGCCCACACCGCTCACCGAGGAGCACCCCGTGCTTGAGGCTTTCTTCTCCGCCCTGCTGGTCCTGGTCTGCGTCGGCGTGCTCGGCTTCGCCGTCCTGACCGTGAAGAAGCTGTACCAGGGCCAGCGCTGACCACTCCTACAGATCGACAGAGCCCCTCATGATCGAGATCCCGTCCGACCTGAACCCCGACCTCGTCCCCCTCGCGTTCCTGCTCGGCACGTGGGAAGGCGCGGGCGTCTCCGACTTCCCGGGCGCCGAGAAGTGCAACTTCGGCCAGTCCGTGACCTTCAGCCACGACGGCCGTGACTTCCTGGAGTACACGTCCCACACCTGGGTGCTGGACGCCGAGGGCAAGAAGGTCAGGCCCCTGGAGTCGGAGAGCGGCTACTGGCGCATCGACAAGGGGCGCAAGGTCGAGATCGTGATGGTCCGCGACCAGGGCATCGTCGAGGTCTGGTACGGCGAGCTGGCCGACCAGAAGCCGCAGATCGACCTGGCCACCGACGCCGTGGCCCGCACCGCGGCCTCCGGCCCGTACAGCGGCGGGAAGCGGCTGTACGGCTACGTCAAGGGCGACCTGATGTGGGTGGGCGAGAAGTCGACCCCGGACGTCCCGCTGCGGCCCTACATGTCGGCCCACCTGAAGAAGGTCGTCACGCCCGAGCAGGTCGAGGCGTGGGCCAAGGACCTGGGCGACCTGCCGGACGACGGCATCGCCTTCTTCAAGTAGCCCTCCTGAAGCAGCCCTCCTGACGCAGCCCTCCTGCTCGCGCGGTCGGTGCTCCTACACTGGAGCGCGTGGTGAGCACCGACTGGAAGAGCGACCTGCGCCAGCGCGGCTACCGGCTGACCCCACAGCGCCAGCTCGTCCTGGAGGCCGTGGACGTCCTGGGGCACGCGACGCCCGACGACATCCTGGGCCAGGTGCGCAAGACGGCCTCGGGCGTCAACATCTCCACCGTCTACCGCACGCTGGAGCTGCTGGAGGAACTGGGCCTGGTCAGCCACGCCCACCTCGGGCACGGCGCGCCGACCTACCACCTCGCCGAACGCCACCACCACCTGCACCTGGTGTGCCGGGACTGCTCCGAGGTGATCGAGGCGGACGTGGAGGTGGCGACGGAGTTCACCGCGAAGCTCCGCGAGACCTTCGGCTTCGACACCGACCTCAAGCACTTCGCGATCTTCGGCCGCTGCGCGTCCTGCACCGGCACGGCGGACGCGGCGGCCGGTGCCGGGCCGGACGACGACGGCACCCCGCCCGGCGGCGAGTCGTAGGCTGATCGCATGCTGCGACAATCATCGACCAGCCCCCTGCTGTCCCTGCCCGGCGCCGTCCCCGCCGAGGGACGCGACGAAGGCGTCGCCGCGCACTACGGCGACCTGTTCCGTGAGCAGCGCGCCCTCGCGGCCGGCACCGGTCTGGTCGACCTCAGCCACCGCGGTGTCGTCACCGTGACCGGCGCCGACCGGCTCGGCTGGCTGCACCTGCTGCTCACCCAGCACGTCAGCGACCTCCCGGCCGGCCACGCCACCGACGCGCTGGTCCTCTCCGCCAACGGGCACATCGAGCACGCGCTGTACCTGGTGGACGACGGCGAGACGGTCTGGGCGCACGTGGAGCCGGGCACCGAGGAGGCGCTGATCGCCTACCTGGA
Source organism: Streptomyces sp. NPDC015131 (assembly GCF_043079975.1). NCBI lineage: Bacteria > Bacillati > Actinomycetota > Actinomycetes > Kitasatosporales > Streptomycetaceae > Streptomyces > Streptomyces sp. NPDC015131. Next base: position 45,090 of record NZ_JBIBVB010000006.1, read on the forward strand.
GTCGATGAAGTTCTTCTACCGGGTCGAGGTCGCCGACCGCACCGGCGACATCGCCGTGGTGCACCTGCCGGCCGGTTCCATCGCCGAGGTGCCGGACGGCGTCGCCGTACGGGAGACCCCGCACGGCCGGGACCTGTTCCTGCCGCGCGCGGATCTGGAGGCGTACGCGCGGGACCACGGGCCGCTCGCCGGGATCTGGGCGTACGAGGCGCTGCGCGTCGAGGCGCACCGGCCGCGGCTCGGTTTCGAGACCGACCACCGCACGATCCCGCACGAGATCGGGCTGATCGGCAGCGCCGTCCACCTCCAGAAGGGCTGCTACCGGGGCCAGGAGACGGTGGCGCGCGTCCACAACCTGGGGAAGCCGCCGCGCCGGCTGGTCTTCCTCCACCTCGACGGCAGCGAGGTGCACCTGCCCCCGCACGGCACGCCCGTGCGGCTGAAGGCGGACGGCGAGGAGGGCCGGCAGCTCGGCTTCGTCACCACCGCCGTACGCCACCACGAGCTGGGGCCCATCGCGCTCGCGCTGGTGAAGCGCAACGTCCCGGTGGACGCCGAGCTGCTGGCGGGCACCACCGCCGCCGCCCAGGAGACGGTCGTGGAGCCGTAGCCCCTACACGTCCACGACGACGGTGAACGGGCCGTGATTGGTGAGCGAGACCCGCATGTCCGCGCCGAACCGGCCCGTCGCCACCGTGGCGCCCAGCCCGCGCAGCCGCGCCACCACCTCGTCGACCAGCGGTTCGGCGACCTCGCCGGGCGCTGCCGCGTTCCAGGTGGGGCGCCGCCCCTTGCGGGCGTCCCCGTAGAGAGTGAACTGCGAGATCACCAGCAGTGGCGCGTCCACGTCCGAGCAGGACTTCTCGCCCTCCAGGATCCGCACCGACCACAGCTTCCGGGCGAGCTGTGCCGCCTTCTCGGGCGTGTCCTCGTGGGTGACCCCCACGAGCACGCACAGACCCTCGCCGGTGATCTCACCCACGGTCTCACCGGCGACGACGACCTTCGCCCCGTCGACCCTCTGTACCACTGCACGCATACGGACCAACCTATCCGCGTCCGAACGGGTGCAGGCGCCTGCACCGGCCGGTGCCCAGATGGCACCATGCCTCTCAGGCGGTGCTTCCCCCGGCCCTTGGGGCCCGGGCGACCCGGAGCACCGGTCGAGGGGACGGATTCCTATGAGCACACCTGGCGCCGGGCAGACGCCGCATCCCGTACCGATGACATGTGCCACCGGCAGAGGAGCGCTGCGGCCTCCGGCCCAGCGGGGCGGTGACGCCGTCCTCCCGGAGACGCGGGACCACGACCTCAAGGCGCTGCGGCTCCCGGAGCTGCGCGCGCTGCGCCGGGACTCGCACGGCGACGAGGCCGACCTCAGCTACGTACGGAGACTGCTCCAGGGGCGCATCGACATCCTCCGCGCCGAGCTGGCGCGGCGCGGCGGGGCGGCGGTCCCGGTGGTGGAGCGGCTGCCCGAGATCCTCACGGACACCCCCTCGCGCCACCGCTCGTCGGCGCGGCACGTGACGATGACCACCCCGCGCGGCGAGGAGTACCGCAAGCTGGCCGCCGACATGCTGGAGGAGGTCGGGCTGTCGGACCTCACCGCCCGAACGGACGAGGAGCTGCACGCCGCGATGGGGCGGCTGGCGCGCTACGAACAGCAGGTGTCGCGGCGCCGGCAGCAGCTCCAGCGGACCGCCGACGATTGCAGCGCGGAGATCGCCCGCAGGTACCGTGAAGGCGAAGCGCAAGTAGACGACCTCCTCCGCTGAGATCCGGCGGGGCGGGTCACCGTCCCGGAAGGCCGGCCGTCATGACCTCCTCCGCCACCACCGTCATACCCCCGGTCCTCGCCGAGGTCGTCCGCTCCGGCTTCGTCGAGGGCCACCACCGGGGGTCGCTCGTCGTGCTGGCCGCGGACGGCACCGTCGAGATGTCGGCCGGCGACCCGGCGGCGCCGGTCTTCCCCCGCTCGTCCAACAAGCCGATGCAGGCGGCGGCGCTGCTGCGGGCCGGCCTGGAGCTGTCCGGGGAGCGGCTGGCGCTGGCCGCCGCCAGCCACTCGGGCGAGCCCGCCCACCTGGACCTGGCGCGCAAGATGCTCGCCGAGCACGGTTTCTCCGAGGCGGACCTCCAGACCCCGCCCGACCTGCCGCTGGACCCGGTGGAGGCGGAGGCGTACCTCGCCGCCGGCCGCGTCCGGGAGCGGATCACCATGAACTGCTCGGGCAAGCACGCGGCGATGCTGGCCGCCTGCGCCGCCAACGGCTGGGACCCGGCCGGCTACCTGGACCCGGCGCACCCCCTCCAGCGGCTGATCCTCGACGAGGTCCAGGCGGCGTCCGGGGAGAGCGTGCCGGTGGTCGGCACCGACGGGTGCGGCGCGCCGCTGATGGCCATCAGCCTGGTGGGCCTCGCGCGGGCCTTCCGGGCGTACGTCCTGGCGGAGCCGGGCACCCCGCGGCGGCGGGTCGCGGACGCGATGCGGGCGCACCCGGAGTACGTGGCGGGGGAGCGGCGGCCGGACACCTGGCTGATGCGGGAAGTGCCGGGCGCGCTGTCGAAGATGGGCGCCGAGGCGGTGCAGGCGGTCGCGCTGGCGGACGGGCGGGCGCTCGCCTTCAAGATCGACGACGGTTCGATGCGGGCGATCGGCCCGGTCCTGGCGCGTGCGCTCGGGATGATGGGCGTGGACGCGCCGGTGGTGGCCCGGCTCGCGGACGTTCCGCTGCTGGGCGGCGGGCAGCGGGTGGGCGAGATCCGCGCGGCGTTCTGACGGGCGGGGGTCCCGCGGGTGTCCGGACGGTCCGTGATCTGTCACCCTCGTCGTACAGCTGACCCCGACCTCTGGCGGCGGACGTGTACGACGACAGGCTTCACACGGACCTCGGCCCCACCGACGGCTCCTCCCGTCCCGGCGACCTGATCGGCGCCGCCCGGTGCGTCCTGCTGGGCTTCGACGGCCCGGTGTGCCGCCCCTCGGGCCGGGCGGGCGCGCCCGCCGGGGAGCTGTGGCCCACCCCGTACGCCGATCCGCTGATCCGCACCCTGTACGCGGTCGGGGTCCGGCTCGCGGTCGTCGGGGACACCTCCCCGCCCTGGGCCGCCCGCTATCTGGCCGGGCGGGGACTGGCCGGGTGCTTCGGCCCGCACGTGTACGCCGGGGTGGACGAGGCGCTGGCGTCGCTGGGCGCGGCCCCGGAGACGGTCCTGCTGATCGGCGCCCGCCCCGCGGAGCTGGCGGCCGCCCGGGAGGCGGGGGTGCCCTTCCTGGGCCACGGCCCCGACGAGGCGCGGGCGGAGCTGCTGCGCGCGGCCGGGGCGCGCCGGGTGGTGCCGTCCCTGGAACCGGTGCTGGCCGCCGTCCGCGCCGCCGCGCGCCACCGCGCCCGGGGCGGGAGCCCGTACGCGGGCCCGCCGGCGGGCCCCTCAGCGGGTCCGTACGCGGAAGAACGCGCCTGACAGGGCCACCGCCACCGCGAGGAGACCGGCGCTCCAGGCGAGCGCCAGGAGGGGCGCGGTGCCGGTCGGCCGGTCCAGCAGCAGCCCCCGCAGCGCTTCGATCACCGGGGTGACCGGCTGGTGCTCGGAGAAGCCGTGGAGCCAGGACGGCATGGTGTCGATGGGGACGAAGGCGCTGCTCGGATAGGGCAGGAACATCATGAAGAAGGTGAAGCCGCTCGCCGCCTCCGGGGTGCGGGCGAGCAGCCCGACGGCCGCCGAGAGCCAGGAGACGGCGAGGACGAAGGCGAGCAGGACGCCGAGGGCGGCGAGCCATCCGGTGGCGGAGGCGGAGGGCCGGAAGCCGATCAGGAAGGCGACGCCGAGGACGAGCGCCGTCGACAGCATGTTCCGGGCGGTGCTGGCGGCGACGTGCGAGGCGAGGATGGGGGTGGCGCCCACGTCGAGGGAGCGGAAGCGGTCGACGATGCCCTCCTTCATGTCCTCGCTGACGCGTACGGCGGTGGTGGAGGAGCCGAAGCCGGCGCAGAGCAGCAGCACCCCGGGGACGACGTAGGTCACGTACTGCGTCCCGGTGTCGATCGCGCCGCCGAAGAAGTACACGAAGATCAGCATCAGCATCACCGGCAGGGCCAGCGCGGTGATCACGGCGTCGACGTTGCGCCGGCTGAGGCGGATGCCCCGGCCGGTGAGGGTGAGCGCGTGGGTGAGCGTGTCAGGCATGGGCCGGCTCCTTGGCCGTGAGGGCGAGGAAGACGTCGTCGAGGGTGGCGCTGTGCAGGCCGAAGCGGGCGATGTCGGTGCGGCCGGGGTCGAGCGCGTCGAGCAGGGCGCGGACGTGGGCGGCGGTGCCGTCGGTGGGGAAGCCGAGGGTCAGGGTGTCCGGGTGGTGGTGGGCGGCGCGGGGGGCGAGGCGCCGGTAGGCGTCTGCGTCCGTGGCGACCAGGTCGAGGCGGTGGCCGGCGACCAGGGACTTCAGCTGTGCGGCGGTGCCCTCGGCGACCAGCCGCCCGGCGTCCAGGACGCCGATGCGGTCGGCGAGCAGGTCGGCCTCCTCCAGGTACTGGGTGGTGAGCAGGATCGTGGCGCCCCGGGCCGCCACCTCGGAGACCACCTGCCACAGCTCGCGGCGGCTGCGCGGGTCGAGGCCCGTGGTCGGCTCGTCCAGGAAGACGACCTCCGGGTCGCCCACCAGCCCGGCCGCCAGGTCGAGGCGCCGCCGCATCCCGCCGGAGTAGGTGCCGGCCAGGCGGTGGCGGGCGCCGGTGAGGCCGAAGCGCTCCAGCAGCTCGGTGGCGCGGCGCCCGGCGGCGGCGCGGGTGAGGCCGGAGAGGCGGGCCATCATGCGCAGGTTCTCCTCGCCGGTCTGCATGGCGTCCACCGCCGCGAACTGGCCGGTGAGGCTGATCGCGCGGCGGACCCGCGCCCGGTCGGCGACCACGTCGTGCCCGGCGACCCGGGCGCGGCCCGCGTCGGCGCGGGTGAGCGTGGCGAGGATGCTGACGGTGGTGGTCTTGCCCGCGCCGTTGGGGCCGAGCAGGGCGTGCACGGTGCCGCGCTCCACCCGCAGGTCGATGCCGTCCAGCACCGTGACGCCGCCGTAGGACTTGCGCAGGCCGGTGGCCTCGACGGCCGGGTCCTCGGGCGTGCTGTCGCCGCCGTTCATGGCGCCTCCTCGGCTCACTACTGCGTATGCCTTACGCATTACTGTGTAAGGGTTACGCATTACTAGGATGGGCGTCAAGGGCGACCGGGAACGGGGCCTGGGTGGGCGCGGAGGGAGACCGGCGGTGGGCGACAGGGACGGCACCCGGGACGGGGCCGGTACGGAGACCGGCCTGCCGGCCGCCATCGAGGCGGCGTGGGGGCTGCGGGAGCGGCCCGCCAAGGGGCCGAAGCCGGGGCTGAGCCTGGACCGGATCGTCTCCACGGCGGTGGACCTCGCGGCGGCCGAGGGCCTCGGCGCCGTCTCCATGGGGCGCGTCGCCAAGGAGCTGGGCGTCTCGACCATGTCCCTGTACCGGTACGTCGGCGCCAAGGACGAGCTGTACCTGCTGATGCTGGACCGGGCCGTCGGCCCCCCGCCGCCGCCCCCGGCGCCCGGCACCGGCTGGCGGGCGGCCCTCACCGAGTGGGCCGGGGCCCAGCGCGCGGTCTTCGGGCGGAACCTCTGGATGCTGCGGGTCCCGGTCACCGGGCCGCCGCTCACCCCCGGCTCGGTGGCCTGGTGGGAGTGGGGCATGGTCGCCCTGGAGGACACCGGGCTGGACGAGAGCACCAAAATCGCCGTGATCATGCTGGTCAGCGGCTATGTGCGCAGCACCGCCGGGCTGATGGCCGACATCGACGCGGCCATCCGCGCCACCGGCGACACCCCCCGTGAGGTGATGGCCCGCTACGGCCGCACCCTCCGCCGCCTGGCCGACCCGGACCGCTACCCGGCCGTCGCCCGGATGCTGGCGGCCGGGGCGCTGGACGAGCCGGACGACCCCGACGCGGACTTCGGCTTCGGGCTGGACCGGGTCCTCGACGGGGTCCAGGTGCTGATCGACGGGCACCGGGGCGCGCCCGGGGACGCGTAGGGTCGGCTGCATGAGCGGTGAGATGGGGCTGCGGGAGCGCAAGAAGCGGCGGACGTACGAGACGATCTCCGACACGGCGATCGCCCTGTTCCTGGAGAAGGGCTTCGACCGGGTGCCGGTCGCCGCGATCGCCGAGGCCGCCGAGGTGTCCAAGCCGACGCTGTTCCGCTACTTCCCGGCCAAGGAGGACCTGGTGCTGCACCGGTTCGCCGACCACCGGGAGGAGGCCGCGCGGGTCGTGGCCGGGCGCCCCGAGGGCGTCGGGCCGCTGGAGGCGCTGCACCGCCGCTTCACCGACGGGCTCGCCCGGCGGGACCCGGTCACCGGGCTGTGCGACGACCCGGACGTGCTCGCCTTCCACCGGCTGCTGTACGGCACGCCGAGCCTGGTCGCGCGGCTGTACGCGTACCAGGGCGCGTCCGAGGCGGCGCTGGCGGAGGCGCTGGCCGGGAGCGCGCCGGGCGCGGGCGCGCCGGGGGCCGCCGGGCCGGCCGGGGTGCGGGAGCGGCTGGCGGCGGGTCAGATCGTCGCCGTACAGCGGATCCTGGCCGAGGAGAACTGGCGGCGGATCGCGGCCGGGGAGCCCGCCGGCGCGGTGGAGCCCGACGCGGTGGCCGCCGCCGCCCTGGCGTTCCGGCAGCTCGCGGAGGGCCTGGAGCTGTGACGGGTCCGGCCCGCCGCCCCCTCCTCGGGGCGGCGGGCCGGGACCGCACGGGCGCGGCCGGACCGTACGGGCGCGAGGCCGGGACCGCACGGGTGCGCGGCCGGACCGTACGGGCGCGCGGGCGATCACCACATGATGGGCAGCCGCTCCGGGAGGCGCTTCATGAACCCCGTACGCCACACCAGTTGCTCGATCGGCACGGCGAGCCGCAGGCCCGGCATCCGGTCCAGCACGGTCTCCAGCGCGATCTCCGCGTGCTTCCTGCCGAGCGCGGTGGCCGGGCAGTAGTGCCGCCCGCCGCCGAAGGAGAGGTGGGCCGTGCTGTTGTCCCGCGCGAGGTCCACGGCGTACGGGTCGGGGAAGACGTCCGGGTCGAAGTTGGCGCCCTCCACCAGCACCAGCACCAGCTCGCCGGCGCGCACCAGGACGTCGCCGAGGCGCACGTCCTCCAGGGCGAGCCGCGGCAGGCCGTCCCCGATGGAGAGGTTGATCCGCAGCAACTCCTCGACGGCCGCCGGGACCAGGGTCCGGTCGGCGAGCAGCCGGTCCCTCAGCTCGGGGTGCTGGATGAGGGAGACCAGCGCCATGGTCAGGAACCCGGCCGTGGAGATCACCCCGGCGCCGAACATGGTCACGCCCACCGTCGCCAGCATCTCGTCGGTGAGGTGGCCGTAGTCCGGGTCCTCGCGCAGCGCCGCCAGTTCGGCCATCAGCCCGGTGGTGGCCGGGTCGTCCAGCCGCTCCACCATGTAGGCGAGGTCGCGGTCCCAGTTGAGCCGGGCGCCCGCGACCGGGCAGGCCGAGTTCATGAAGGCGATGTCCAGGCTGCGCATCAGCCGGGGCGCGTCCGCCTGCGGGATGCCGAGGATGTGGCAGTGCATGGCGGCGGAGTACGGGTCGGCGAAGCCGCTCTTCAGGTCACCGGGCGCGCCGTCGGCGAGGATGCGGTCGGCCAGGTCGGCGGCGGCCGACCGCATCCACTCCACCAGCCCGGGGGCCTTGGGGTTCAGCGCCTTGAGCACGGCCTTGCGCAGACCGGCGCCCGTGATGTTGCCCATGTTGTTGACGACCTCGGGCGGGATCGTCAGCGCGTACTGGCGGGGCGCGCCGGGAGCCGAGGTGTCCTTGAGGCTGAAGCGCGGGTCCTCCAGCACCTGCTTGCACAGGGCGTGCGAGGAGACCAGCCACGCCTCGTCGCCGGCGATGGTCCGCACCCGGGCGACCGGGCGCTTCTCGCGCAGCGGCTCCACCTCGGCCGGGATGCGGTCGCCCCGCCAGGAGAACGGGAAGTCGATCAGCTCGTCGGGCGGCGTCTCAACGGACATCGGGGGACTCTCCTTCGGCGGCACCGGCGGCGCGCCGCTCGTGCTGTACGCGTACGGAACCGGCCTCGGCGGCCGGCGCGGGGGCGGGGGCGGGCGTGACGATGGCGTGGCCCTGGTTGCGGGAGGCGCGCAGGCCGGAGCCGCGTGCGTACAGCATCTCGGCCAGCGGCAGGAGCTGGTGGTAGCAGTTCAGGGACGACGGCACGCCGAGGATGGCGGGGGTGTCGAGGAAGAGCGGTGCCTCGGCGCAGACGTACTCGACGCACACCTCCCGCTGGCGCTCGGTCGGGGCCTGCCCGTCCAGGACCTTGGAGGACAGGAAGGTGTCGATGAGCGCGTCGCAGGTGGCGCGGAAGTCCGGGTCGGTGGCCAGCCGGGCGCGCAGGTGCCGGTGGATCTCGCGGTAGGCGGGGTTGTCGAGGAAGGTCGACATGGGGTGGGCGCGCAGCCGGCGGCCCCCGGGGTCGACCTCGGTGACGGCGGCGTTGACCTTGGCGCGTACGCCGCGCAGGTTCTTGACGGCCTTGCGGCGGGCGTCCTCGGCGGTGTAGCCGGACGCCTCGTACATCTCGGCGACGTGGAGGTCGGTGTAGACGAAGTCCACGCGCGCGAAGTGGGCGGTGCCCCAGCGGGCCAGGTCGGTGACGCGCCGGGCGGAGAAGTAGCTGTTGCCGGGGGAGACGCCGATGACGGCGTGGGCGCCTTCGGCGCGGATCACCTGGCAGTGGGCGGTGTAGGGCTGCACGGTGAAGAGTCCGGCAGCGGTGTCAGGAGCGGTGAAGGGCCGGATCTCGAAGACGGTCTCAGTCGTCAACTGGGAAGTCCTTCGCGCCGCTAGTCCCGGGGGAGCCTCGTGCTCCTGGTGTGGCGACGACGCCGTGAAGTTAGCTTCCGGCCACGGAGAGTGTCAACGAGTCTCCTTTCGTTACCCGTGTGTACATGCAAATGTACGCTCCGTGTCATTTCCCGTTCATCAAGAAACTGAGTAAGAGAATTAACCAAGTTGCATTATCCTCGTCCGGATGGACGGAACGACGACACCGCTCGACCGCGAGCTGAGCAAGGAACGCGCCCACCACGACGCCTGCCGCGCGGCCCTCGACCGCATGGTGGGCGGCGCCGCGCAGCGGGTGGTCACCGGAGAGGACGTCGCGGCGTCGGGCGCCGACGCCGAGGCCCTCGGGTACCACCTGCGCAGCCACGCCAAGGAGCTGCGCGAGGAGCCGCGCGGCCCGCTGTTCTTCGGCCGGCTCGACCACGAGGACGGCCGCAGCCACCACATCGGCCGCCGCCGGATCGCCGAGCACCCGGCCGATCCGCCGCTCGTCGTCGACTGGCGCGCGCCCGTCGCCCGCGCGTTCTACCAGGCGAGCGCCCGCGACCCGCAGGGCGTCCGGGTGCGGCGGCGGTTCGGCTGGGCACCCCGCGAGGGCGCGGACGGCGGCGACGCGGCCGACCTGACCGGGCTGGAGGACGAGCACCTGGCCACCGGCGGCCCCGCGGCCCCGAGCGCGCTGCTCACCGGCGAGATCGAACGCCCCCGGGTCGGGCCGATGCGGGACATCGCCGCCACCATCCAGCCCGAGCAGGACGACCTCGTACGCGCCGGGCTCACCGAGACCGTCTGCGTCCAGGGCGCCCCAGGCACCGGCAAGACCGCCGTCGGGCTGCACCGCGCCGCGTACCTGCTCTACACCCACCCCCGGCGCGTCCGGCGCGACGGCATGCTCGTCCTCGGGCCGAACCCCACGTTCCTGGCGTACGTCTCCCAGGTCCTGCCCGCCCTCGGCGAGGCGGACGTACGGCAGTCGACGCTCCAGGGCGAGATCGGCCGGGGCCGCGCGGTGCGGGCCACCGACCCGCCGGGCGCCGAGGCGGTCAAGCACGACGCCCGCATGGCCGGCGTCCTGCGGCGCGCCCTGTACGCCCGGACCGCCGCGCCCGCCGAACCGCTGACCGTGCCGGACGGCTCCTACCGCTGGCGGGTCCCGGTGGACGAGCTGGCCGGGATCGTCGAGGACGTGCGCGCCGGGGCGCCGCCCTACGCCGTGGGCCGCGAGCGGGTGCGGGACCGGGCGGTCCGGGCCGTCCGCGACCGGGCGGAGCGGCGCGCGGGCCCCCGGGGCGGGGCGTGGGAGCAGCGGATCGGGCGGTCGCGCGCGGTGTCGGCGTTCGTGGACGCCTGCTGGCCCCGGGTGACCCCGGAGGAGGTCCTCGCGGGCGTGCTCGCCGACCCGCGCGACCCGGCGCTCGACCCCGGGGAACGGGCGGCGATCCGGTGGCCGCGGCCCCCGCGCTCGTACCGCTCCGCGCGGTGGAGCGCCCCCGACCTGGTCCTCCTCGACGAACTGGCCGGGCTGCTGGAACGTCCGGCCGGCTACGGGCACATCGTGGTGGACGAGGCGCAGGACCTGTCGCCCATGGAGTGCCGGGCCATCGCCCGCCGCGCCGAGTTCGGCACCCTGACCGTGCTGGGCGACCTCGCGCAGGGCACCACCCCGTGGGCGGCCCGCGACTGGCCGTCCCAGCTGGCCCACCTGGGCCGGACGTCGGTGCCGGTGACCGCCCTCACGACCGGCTACCGCGTCCCGGCGGGCGCCCTCGCGCTCGCCAACCGCCTGCTGGGCGCGCTGGGGGTGGACGTCCCGCCCGCGCGCTCCCTGCGCCGGGACGGCGAGGTGACCGTCCGGGAGGTGCGGGACGTGCGGGAGGCGGTGGTCGCCGCCGTCCGGGCCGCGCTGCGGCGGGAGGGCTCCATCGGCGTGATCGCGGCGCGGGACGCGACCGGCGCCCTGCACGCCGCGCTGGAGGAGGCGGGCCTCATCGGACCGCGCGTCACGGTGCTGCCGGCCACGCTCGCCAAGGGCCTGGAGTACGACCACGTCGTGGTCCCCGAGCCGGCCGACATCGCCGCCGCCGAACCCCGCGGCCTGCACCGCCTGTACGTCGTGCTCACCCGCGCGGTCTCCCGCCTGGACATCCTCCACACCCGCCCGCTCCCGGAAGCGCTGGGGCGCCCGGCGGCGGGGGAGAGCTGGAACACTATTGCAAGCAGTCGCTTGCAATAGTTAGCAGAGCGGTGCACCATCGGAGACATGGCATCACTCAACGTCGGCAACCTCGGTGAGTATCTGCGCGAGCAGCGGCGCAGTGCGCAGCTGTCGCTGCGGCAGCTCGCCGAGGCGGCGGGGGTGTCCAATCCGTATCTGAGCCAGATCGAGCGCGGGCTGCGCAAGCCGAGCGCGGAGGTCCTCCAGCAGGTCGCCAAGGCACTGCGGATCTCCGCCGAGACGCTGTACGTGCGGGCCGGGATCCTGGACGAGCGGGAGCGCGAGGAGCTGGAGACGCGCGCCGTCATCCTCGCCGACCCGTCGATCAACGAGCGGCAGAAGCAGGTGCTGCTCCAGATCTACGACTCGTTCCGCAAGGAGAACGGGCTCGATACGGAGCCGAAGGGTGCCGATCACATCAGTGGGGACGGCACCCCCCTCGAACTCTGACCTGCGATCCGGGAGGACCACAGTCGTGGCCATCATCGAAGAACTCCGCACCCCGCTCTACTTCGCCGCCGGTACGGCCGACCTCGCCGTGCGCCAGGCGAAGAAGGTGCCCGGTCTGATCGAGCAGATCGCCGCGGAGGCGCCCGCGCGGATCGACGCGGTGCGCAACACCGACCCCAAGGCCGTGCAGGAGAAGGTGACCGCCCAGGCCAAGGAGGCCCAGGCCACCGTGCAGGCCAGGGCGACCGAGGTGTTCGGCTCCCTGGACACGGACCTCAAGAAGATCGGCGAGAACGCCCAGCACCTGGCGCTGCGCGGCGTCGGCGTGGCCGCCGAGTACGCCGTACGGGCGCGCGAGGCGTACGAGAAGGTCGCCGAGCACGGCGAGCAGGCCGTCAAGCAGTGGCGCGGCGAGGCCGCCGAGGAGATCACCGAGATCGCCATCGCCGTCGAGCCCGACCCGGAGCCCAGGCCCGCCGCCCGGGAAGGCGCGGCGGACGAGTCCGGCGACACCGGCGCCAAGGCCGCCAAGCCCACCGCGAAGAAGGCCCCGGCGCCGCGCAAGCCGGCCGCCAAGAAGACGTCCCCCGACGCCTGACGCCCGCTGCTCCGGCGGGCGGCTCCGGGCTCTCCCGGGCGTGACCCGGCTCCGGCCGGGCACGTTCGGGGTGGCCGGGGCGTTGTACGGGTACCTTGGCCGCGAGGCGCTTCACTCACTGACTAGGCGGTGCTCAGCATGTTGCTCGCAGGATTCGGCACGTTTCTCTTTCTGCTCAACCTCGCCATGCTCGTCATCGCCGTGGTCGCCCTCTTCTTCGCGGTCACGGCCCGCGAGGACGCCTACCGCGCCGCCGACAAGCAGAGCAAGATGTTCTGGCTGATCATCCTGGGCGTCACGGTCGCGGTGAACCTGCTGGTGCCCATGCTGTTCCTGCAGATCGCCGGGCTCATCGCCTCGATCGTCTTCATGGTGGACGTCCGCCCCGCCCTCCGGGGAGTGTCGGGCGGCCGGCGCGGCGGGTCCAGCAGCGACGGGCCGTACGGCCCGTACAACGGCGGCCGCTAGAGGCCGGGCGGCACGGAGCCGGCGCTCGGCGGCCTGCGGTGGCCGCCGGGGCGCCCGCGGCGGCCGGACGCCGCCGACCGCTCCCGGGCCAGCAGCAGCACGGCCACGTCGTCCGTCAGCTCGCCGCCGTTCAGCTCCCGCACCTCCGCCACCGCGGCCTCCAGCAGCTCCTCGCCGCCCAGGCCCGCCGACAGCTGGCGGTTGACCATCTCGACCATGCCGTCCTGGCCCAGCCGCGGGGAGCCCGGGCCCGCCGAGCGGCCCTCGATCAGCCCGTCGGTGTACATCATCAGGCTCCAGGCGCCGCCCAGCTCCACCTGCCGGCGCGGCCAGCGGGCGCGCGGCAGCAGACCCAGGGCCGGGCCGCCGTCCTCGTACGGCAGCAGCTGCGCCGCCCGCCCGCTGCGCGCGATCAGCGGCGAGGGGTGGCCCGCCAGGCACAGCCCGGCGCGTCGGCCGTCCGGCGCGATGTCCACCGTGCACAGCGTCGCGAAGATCTCCTCGTTGTCCCGCTCGTGCTCCAGCACCTGCTGGAGCGTGGACAGCAGCTCGTCCCCGCACAGGCCCGCCAGCGTCAGCGCCCGCCAGGCGATGCGCAGCTCCACCCCGAGCGCGGCCTCGTCCGGCCCGTGCCCGCAGACGTCGCCGATCATGGCGTGCACGGTCCCGTCCGGCGTCCGGACGGTGTCGTAGAAGTCGCCGCCCAGCAGCGCGCGGGAGCGCCCCGGCCGGTAGCGGGCGGCGAAGCGCAGGTCGGAGCCCTGGAGCAGCGGCGTGGGCAGCAGGCCCCGCTCCAGCCGGGCGTTCTCCTGGGCCCGCAGCCGCGACTCGGCCAGCTTCACCTGCACCGAGTCGGCCCGCTTGCGCTCCACGGCGTAGCGGATGGCCCGGCTCAGCAGCGGTCCGTCCAGCTCCTCGCGGCACAGGTGGTCCTGCGCCCCGGCGCGTACCGCCGCGGCCGACAGCGCGGCGTCCCCCGAGGGGGTCAGCGCCAGGACGGGGTGGCGCGGCGCGATCCGCAGCACATGGTGCAGCGGCTCCATGGGGTCGTCGCCGGGGCGGGCGCCGGGCAGGGCGAGGTCGACGAGCACGCAGTGCACGTCGTCGGTGAGCAGCCGCGCGGCCTCGGTGAGGTTGCGGGCGGTACGGATACGGACCCGGCCGCCCGACGCGTCGAGCAGCTCCGGAACGGTGAACATGCCCGCCGGGTCGTCCTCGATCACCAGGAGGGTGAGGTCCGCGCCGGCCGCGGCGGCGGCCTCCGCGACCATGGCTCCGTCCGGAGCGTTCACCCTCTGTCGCGGTACGGGTACGGGCATCGGTTGGTTTCCTTCCCTCCCCCCGAGGGCACGGTGGGGCGCCGGTCGACACACCACCGACGGGGACCATAGCGGGCCGCGGCGGCCCAGCGGAATGGCGTTCCACGAAGAGCCGATGGCATATGCCGCGCAGCGGGAGGTAGTTGGGCACCGCCCCATGACGAACGTCACGCGCCCGGTGTCGGACGGGTCACACGACGGGTCACGCGCGGGTCGCGGCCGGGGGTTCGCCGGGTGCCGGGAAGGGCGCCGACAAGGGAGTCGGGGGAGCCGGGACGGGAGGGGGCGGGCGCGGCGGGGCTCACCGGTCCGGGCGTACGACCCCCAGGATCGCCATCGAGCCCGCGCCCGCGACCGTCACGTTCCGGCCGGGCCGGGGCGCGTGGATGATCGACCCGTCACCGATGTAGAGCCCGACATGGCTGGCGTCCGCGTGGTAGATGATCAGGTCGCCGGGGCGCATGTCCTTGACGTCGACCCGGGGGAGCAGCCGCCACTGCTCCTGCGAGGTGCGCGGTATGGCCGTCCCCGCCGCCGCCCACGCCTGGGACGTCAGCCCCGAGCAGTCGTACGAGCCGGGGCCCTCGGCGCCCCACACGTACGGCTTGCCGAGCTGGGCCGTGGCGAAGGCGATCGCCTTGGCGCCCTGCGGGCCGGCGCTGCCCGCGGCCTCCTTCAGCACGCCCGACCCGAGCCAGGCCGTCTGGGCGCGCCGCTGCTCCTCCGCCTCCAGGCGCCGCAGCCGCTCCCGCTGCTCGGCCTCCAGCTCGGACTCCAGCTTCTCGGCGGCGGCGATCTTCGCCTCGATGTCCTTCTTCGCCTTCGCCTGCCGTGCCCGGTTGGCCTCCAGCGTGGTCCAGTGGGCGCCCGCCTGCTTGGTGTACGTCTCCAACTCGGCCTGGCTCTTGTTCAGTTCGGCCAGCAGGTCCCTGGTGGCCTTCTGGCCCTGCTGGAGCCGGCCGACGCCGCTGAGGAAGAGCTGCGGGTCGTCGGCGAGCACGAGCCTCGCCTCGTCGGGCACCCCGCCGTTGCGGTACTGGGCCCGGGCGGCCGCGCCGGCCCGGTCCTTGAGGTCCGCGATGCGCGCCCGGCCCTCCACGATGGCCCGCGACAGCCGCACGATCTCCGCCGACTGCTTCTTCGCCCGCTCCTCGGCGAGGTTGTAGGCGTCGGTGGCGGACGCGGCCTTGCGGTAGAGATCGTCGATCTCCCGCCGTACCTGTTCCAGGCTCTTGCCGGACGGGTGCGTGGAGGAGGGGGCGGACAGGGGCGGCGGGGTGGGGAAGGGGCCGGTGGTCACGGACGCCGGGGCCGAGGAGCCGGGGTCCGGCGCGGTGGGCGCCGCGTGGGCCGCCGTGGCCGGTCCCGCCAGTACGGTCAGAGCGCACACCACGGTGATCGCGGCGGCGGCACAGCGGCGTCGGTTCACGGACTCCCCCAAATCCCCATCTGATTTACCGTCAGTAACTTCGGGCTACCGATCGAGATGGTGCCACGGCCGTGGCCAAAACGACAGGGGCGCACCCACCCCTGTGGACGAAGCACCGCCCCCACGCGTTCCGTTGACCACCCGATCCGTTCCCCCCGGCGTGCCGCCGGGTCGTCCCGCCCCGCTCAGCCCCCCGGGGCGAGCGCCGGCCACCGCACCGTCAACTCCCCCTGGCGCCACCGCCGCCGGCCGTCCACCACCGGCCAGTCGGCCGCCAGGTCCCGGGCCGTCCTGATCCACCGCTGGCGCGCGCCCAGCGAGGCGTACGGGGCCGCCGCCGCCCACGCCCGGTCGAAGTCCCGCAGGAACGCGTGCACCGGCTCGCCCGGCACGTTCCGGTGGATCAGCGCCTTCGGCAGCCGCTCCGCCAGGTCGGAGGGGCGCTCCAGCGACCCGAGCCTGGCCGCGAAGGTCACCGTGCGCGGCCCCTCCGGCCCCAGCGCCACCCACACATGGCGCCGCCCCACCTCGTCGCACGTCCCCTCGACCAGCAGCCCGCCCGGCGCCAGCCGCGCGCAGAGCCGCCCCCACACCTCCGCGACCCGCTCCTCGTCGTACTGGCGCAGCACGTTCGCCGCCCGGATCAGCGCCGGGGTGCCGTCCACCGGCACCTCGAAGCCGCCGTGCACGAAATCCAGCCCCTCGCGCGCGTGGCGCTGGGCGGCGGCCACCCGGGCGGGGTCGATCTCCACGCCGACGACCCGGGTGCGGGGGTCGGCCCCGGCGCGCAGCCGCTGGAGCAGCTCCACGGCGGTCCAGGGCGCGGCGCCGTACCCGAGGTCGACCGCGATGGGCGGGGCGTCGCAGCGGCGCAGCGCCGGGCCGTGGACGGCGGCGATCCAGCGGTCCATGCGGCGCAGGCGGTTGGGGTTGGTGGTCCCGCGGGTCGGGGTGCCGACAGGGCGGGTGGTGCGCGGGGCCATGGGGACGAGGGTAAGCGGTCCCGGGCGGCGGGCCCCGGCCGCGTACGACCACCCCGCCTCGCCCGCCGGGCCGCCCACGCGCGCTGGGACCGCCTCCGCCCCCAGCGCGCAGAACAGCGACGCCACGGCACGCGCCCCGCCCCGCGTAATGAATTGGCAAAGCGGAAATGCGACGGGCCGGCCGGCTGTTGTGGCTGTGAGGAGGGCCGTGCGCACCGTCGCGCGCGTGTCCTCCGTTCGGCATGCCCGCCATGCCGTGCCCGCACCGCCCAGCACTGCCCCTGGTACAGACCCGCCCCGCACAGCCCCGCCCCGCCATTTGCCCGCACTGCGGAAGGACGCCGACGTGAGCCAGTACGTGTCCCGGTTCGCCGGCACCCTGGCCGGTACGCACCGGACCGCCGGACCGCACCGGAGCGGCGGCGCGCACCGGCTGCGGCTGCCCGGGCGCCCGCGCACGCCGCGGCGGGTCGCCATGCTCAGCGTCCACACCTCCCCGCTGCACCAGCCCGGCACGGGCGACGCGGGCGGCATGAACGTCTACATCGTGGAGCTGGCCAAGCGGCTGGCCGCGATCAACATCGAGGTCGAGATCTTCACCCGGGCCACCGCCGGAGGGCTGCCCCCCGCCGTCGAGCTGGCGCCGGGCGTCCTCGTCCGGCACGTGGACGCCGGACCGTACGAGGGGCTCGCCAAGGAGGAGCTGCCCGCCCAGCTCTGCGCCTTCACCCACGGCGTCATGCGCGCCTGGGCGGGCCACCGGCCCGGCCACTACGACCTGGTCCACTCGCACTACTGGCTCTCCGGGCACGTCGGCTGGCTCGCCGCCGAGCGGTGGGGCGTGCCGCTGGTGCACGCCATGCACACCATGGCCAAGGTGAAGAACGCGGCGCTCGCCCAGGGCGACACCCCCGAACCGGCGGCGCGGGTCATCGGCGAGACCCAGATCGTCCGGGCGGCCGACCGGCTGATCGCCAACACCACGGGCGAGGCGGACGAGCTGGTCCGCTTCTACGAGGCCGAGCCGGCAAAGGTCGCCGTCGTGCACCCCGGGGTGAACCTCGACCACTTCCGGCCCGCCGACGGCCGGGCCGCGGCCCGCGCCCGGCTGGGCCTGCCCGCCGACGCGTTCATCCCCGTCTTCGCCGGGCGCATCCAGCCCCTGAAGGCCCCCGACATCCTGCTGCGGGCCGCCGCCCGGCTGCTGGACGAGGACCCGTCCCTGCGGTCCCGGATGCTGGTCCCCGTCGTCGGCGGGCCCAGCGGCAGCGGCCTCGCCAAGCCCGAGGGCCTGCAGAAGCTGGCGGCGCGCCTCGGCATCGCCGATGTGGTCCGCTTCCACCCGCCGGTGGACCAGGAGCGGCTCGCCGACTGGTTCCGGGCGGCGTCGGTGCTGGTCATGCCCTCGTACAGCGAGTCCTTCGGGCTGGTCGCCATCGAGGCGCAGGCCGCCGGCACCCCGGTCGTCGCCGCGTCCGTGGGCGGCCTGCCGGTGGCGGTCCGGGACGGTGCGACCGGTTTCCTGGTCCAGGGCCACGACCCGGCGGACTACGCCACCGCGCTGCGCCGCTTCGTGGACGACCCGTCGCTGTCCGCCCGGCTGGGCGGGGCCGCCGCGCGGCACGCCGAATCCTTCGGCTGGGACACCGCCGCCTCGGGCACGGCGGACGTCTACACCGCGGCCATGCACGAACACCGCCGTGGCGTACGCTCGCGTCATGGCTGACGCCCGGAAGATCATCGAGTCCGCGCTGACCGACGCCGAGCTGACCTGGGAGTCCCCCGAGCCCGGCTCGTACGTCGTCACCCTTCCCGGTACGCGCAAGCTGTCCACCACGCTGTCCCTGCGCCTGGGCAGGCACTCCCTCTCCCTGAACGCCTTCGTGATCCGGCACCCCGACGAGAACGAGGCGGGCGTCCACCGGTGGCTGCTGGAGCGGAACCTGCGGCTCTATGGGGTGGCGTACGCGATCGACGGCCTCGGGGACATCTACCTGACCGGCAAGCTGCCGCTGTCCGCGATCACCCCCGAGGAGCTGGACCGGGTCCTCGGCTCGGTCCTGGAGGCTGCGGACGGGGCGTTCAACACGCTGCTGGAGCTGGGCTTCGCGTCCGCGATCCGCAAGGAGTACGCGTGGCGGGTCGCGCGCGGCGAGTCCACGCGCAACCTGGACGCGTTCGCCCACCTCACCCGCCCCGGCACCCCGCAGGAGTGACCGGGGGCGTACGGCACCCCCGTGTCCGTACGCCCCCGGAGATCCGGCCGCCGCGCCGGGTTCAGGCGGTGACCCGCTCCGGTGCGGCGGGCGCCCGCACGGCCACCACGCCGCTCTCCGCGTCCTCCGCCGGCAGGTTCCGCATGAGCAGCCAGTAGCCGAGCCCGGTGACCGTGCCCAGCACCGCGCACGCGCCCCACAGCCAGGTGGCCCCGAAGCGGTCGATGACCCAGCCGGACATCAGCGGGGCGACCAGCGCGGCCACCGACCACGACATGGCGTACATGCCCTGGTACCGGCCGCGGCCGTGCACCGGCGAGAGCCGCACCACCAGGCTGGTCTGGGTCGGGGCGTTGACGATCTCGGCGAGCGTCCACACGCACACCGTCAGCGCGTAGACGCCGACCGAGCCGGCGAACGCGGTGAGCCCGAAGCCGTACCCGGCCAGCAGCGACGACAGGATCAGCAGCCGGCGCGGGTCGCGGTGCTCGATGTACCGGGTGACCGGGATCTGGAGCGCCACGATGAGGACGCCGTTCACCGCCAGCGCCGCACCGAAGTCGGCCGCGCCGAACCCGTCCGCGCCCATGGCGACCGGCAGGCCCACGTACCCCTGCTGGAAGATCAGCGAGATCAGGAACGACAGGCCGACCACGCCCATGAACCGCCCGTCGCGCAGCACCGCCCCCAGACCCGCCTCCACGCGCGCGTCCTTCCCGGCGGCGGGCGGGTCCTGCGCCGGGCGGGACTCGGGGAGCTTGACGTAGACGAGGACCGCGCAGACCAGGGTCAGCACGGCCTCCCCGAGGAAACCGGCGAGATAGCTGTACTCGGCGATGAAGCCGGCGCCCGCCGTCGAGACCGCGAAGCCCAGGTTGATCGCCCAATAGTTCAGGGAGAAGGCCCGCACCCGGTCCTCGGGGCGGACGATGTCGGCCATCATCGCCTGCACGGCCGGCCGTGAGGCGCTCGACGCGGCGCCCACCAGGAACGCGACGGCCGCGATCGCCACCGGGTGCTGCATGAAGCCGAGCACGGCGACCGACAGGGCCGTCGCCACCTGCGCGACCAGCATCGTGGGGCGGCGGCCCAGCCGGTCGGTCAGCACCCCGGCGCCCAGCGACGACACGACGCCGCCGAGCCCGTGCAGGGCGGCGACGAGACCGGCGTACGAGGCCGAGTAGCCCCGCTCCAGGGTCAGGTACAGCGCCATGAACGTGGCGACGAAGGCACCGAGCCGGTTGATCAGCGTGCTGGCCCACAGCCACCAGAAGGCGCGCGGCAGACCCGAGACGGTCTCCGTCGCCGCGCGTTTGAGCGTGCTGATGGACATACGGTTCCCCCTGTAAGCGCCCGACCCGGTGACCGGACGTTACAAGCGCGCCGCTGCCCCGAGCCAGTGAATTGACGGGGACCGTCAAGCGTCAGTGGCGTCCATTAATCTCGTACGCATGGCCGACGCACCGTACAAGCTGATCCTCCTCCGCCACGGCGAGAGCGAATGGAACGCGAAGAACCTGTTCACCGGCTGGGTGGACGTCAACCTCACCGAGAAGGGCGAGAAGGAGGCAGTCCGCGGCGGTGAGCTGCTGAAGGACGCCGGTCTGCTCCCCGACGTGCTGCACACCTCCCTCCAGAAGCGCGCCATCCGCACCGCGCAGCTCGCGCTGGAGGCCGCCGACCGGCACTGGATCCCCGTCCACCGCTCCTGGCGCCTCAACGAGCGGCACTACGGCGCGCTCCAGGGCAAGGACAAGGCGCAGACGCTCGCCGAGTTCGGCGAGGAGCAGTTCATGCTGTGGCGCCGCTCCTACGACACCCCGCCGCCGGTCCTCGCCGACGACAACGAGTACTCCCAGGCGAACGACGCGCGCTACGCCACGATCCCGCCGGAGCTGCGCCCGCGCACCGAGTGCCTCAAGGACGTCGTCGTCCGCATGCTGCCGTACTGGTACGACGGCATCGTCCCCGACCTGCTGGCCGGCCGCACGGTGCTCGTCGCCGCCCACGGCAACAGCCTGCGCGCGCTGGTCAAGCACCTCGACGGCATCTCCGACGCCGACATCGCGGGCCTGAACATCCCCACCGGCATCCCGCTGGTCTACGAGCTGGACGCCGACTTCACCCCGCTCACCAAGGGCGGGAAGTACCTGGACCCCGAGGCGGCCAAGGCGGCCATCGAGGCGGTCAAGAACCAGGGCAAGAAGTAGGCCCCGGCCCCCGCACGCGTGCACGGCGAAGGCCCCCCACCACCGGAGAACCGGCGGGTGGGGGGCCTTCGCCGTCCCGCCCGGCGGGGCGGGTCAGCCGCACTGGCAGGGCGCGCCCGACTGGCAGCCGCAGCCGCAGCCCGAGCCGCAGCCGCAGGCGCCCAGCAGGGGCAGGCGGCGCACTTCGACGGGTACTTCCTGCTCGGGCTCGGTCATGGGCGTCTCGGCCATGGATCCTCCTCGAAGGCGTCCGTTCCCAGGCGTACGTCGCCTGCTCCCCATTGCACGCCCGCCCGGCAGGGCGCATCAACGGCGCACGGAGGCCGGCCCGCGCGGTTCAGGCGCCCTCGACCGGGGCCTCCGCCTGCTGGAGCTCGTCGGCGTGCTCGCCCGTCACCAGGTACACCACCCGCTTGGCGACCGACACCGCGTGGTCGGCGAACCGCTCGTAGTAGCGGCCCAGCAGCGTCACGTCGACCGCCGTCTCGATGCCGTGCTTCCAGCGGTCGTCCATCAGGTGCTGGAACAGCGTGCGGTGCAGCCGGTCCATCTCGTCGTCGTCGTGCTCCAGCTGCAGCGCCAGGTCGACGTCCTTGGTGATGATCACCTCCGCCGCCTTCGCCATCAGGCGCTGCGCCAGCTGGCCCATCTCCAGGATCGTGGCGTGCAGGTCCCTGGGCACCGCCGCGTCCGGGAAGCGCAGCCGCGCCAGCTTGGCGACGTGCTGGGCCAGGTCGCCGGAGCGCTCCAGGTCCGCGCTCATCCGCAGCGAGGTCACCACGATCCGCAGGTCCGTGGCGACGGGCTGCTGCCGCGCCAGCAGGGCGATGGCCCGGGCCTCCAGGTCGTGCTGGAGGTCGTCGACCTTCTGGTCGGCGGCGATCACGGCCTCCGCCAGCTTCAGGTCGGCGTCGAGCATCGCCGTGGTGGCGCGCCCGATGGCCGACCCGACCAGCCGGGCCATCTCGACCAGGCCCTCGCCTATCGAGTCCAGTTCCTCGTGGTACGCGTCCCGCATCGATGTCCCTCTCTCACTACGTCGTACAGGGGTCCGGGGTGGGGCTCGGGCCCCCACAGTGCCACCGTCCGAGGGCAAAAAGGCCGGGGCCTCCCTCTCAAGTGAACCGTCACTTGCCCCTCGGTGAACTCTGGGCGACGAGTGTTCGAGCACGGCCCCCGACGGCTGGGAGAGTGCCCGCGGCCCCGCATAACCTGGAGTCATGGACGTGAACGCGGCGGTCGCCGCATTGGCCGCGATCGCCGGGGCGTGCACCGGCGTGATCGCCATGCTGGCGTTCCGCTGGAGCGAGCGCGACCAGGCACGACCCACCCGCAGCTCCCTCCACACGGACGCGGTGCTGCCGCCCGGTGTGGACACGGTCCTCTCCGTGCTGCGGTCCTCCGCCGTCGTCCTCGACGAGAGCGACTCGGTCGTCAAGGCCAGCTCCGCGGCGTACGCGCTCGGGCTCGTCCGCGGCGGGAAGCTCGCCGTGGAGCCGATGCTCCACATGGCCCGCGACACCCGCCGCGACGGCGAGATACGGCAGGTGGAACTGGACCTGCCGCGGCGCGGCACCGGGCGCGGCGAGGCGCTCGCCGTCTCCGCCCGCGTCGCCCCCCTGGGCTCCCGCCTGGTCCTGCTGCTGGTCGAGGACCTCACCGAGGCCCGCCGCATCGAAGCCGTACGCCGCGACTTCGTCGCCAACGTCAGCCATGAGCTGAAGACCCCCGTCGGCGCCCTCTCCCTGCTGTCCGAGGCCGTCATGGACGCCTCCGACGACCCCGAGGCCGTCACGCGCTTCGCCGGGCGCATGCAGATCGAGGCGACCCGGCTCACCAACCTGGTGCAGGAGCTGATCGACCTCTCCCGGGTCCAGAACGACGACCCGCTGGAGGACGCCGAGCCCGTACGCGTCGACGAACTCGTCGCCGAGGCCGTCGACCGCTCCCGGCACACCGCCACCACCAAGCAGATCACCATGGCCTCCGGCGGCACCGCCGACCTGCACGTCTGGGGCCACCGCGGCCAGCTCGCCGCTGCCCTCGGCAACCTCGTCGAGAACGCCGTCAACTACTCGCCCGCCCACACCCGGGTCGGCATCGCCGCGCGCCGTGTCACCGCGCCCGGCGGCGACCTCATCGAGATCGCCGTCACCGACCAGGGCATCGGCATCCCCGACAAGGACAAGGAGCGCATCTTCGAGCGCTTCTACCGCGTCGACCCCGCCCGCTCCCGTGCCACCGGCGGCACGGGACTGGGCCTCGCCATCGTCAAGCACGTGGCCGCCTCGCACGGCGGGGAGGTCACGGTGTGGAGCACCGAGGGTCAGGGCTCCACCTTCACCCTCCGCCTCCCCGAGGCCGGCGCCGGAAGGGACCGCTCCACGCGGTCCGACCACGACCACACCCACCACGAACCGCTCACCGCCCCGGAGGTCCTTCCGTGACCCGAGTGCTTGTCGTCGAGGATGAGGAATCCTTCAGCGACGCCCTGTCCTACATGCTCCGCAAGGAGGGCTTCGAGGTCGCCGTGGCGACCACCGGGCCCGAGGGGCTCGACGAGTTCGAGCGCAACGGCGCCGACCTCGTCCTCCTCGACCTCATGCTCCCCGGCCTGCCCGGCACCGAGGTCTGCCGCCAGCTCCGCGGCCGGTCCAACGTCCCGGTCATCATGGTGACCGCCAAGGACAGCGAGATCGACAAGGTCGTCGGACTGGAGATAGGAGCCGACGACTACGTCACCAAGCCCTTCTCCTCCCGCGAGCTGGTCGCCCGCATCCGCGCGGTGCTGCGGCGCCGCGGCGAGCCCGAGGAGGTCACCCCGGCGGCCCTGGAGGCCGGGCCCGTCCGGATGGACGTGGACCGCCATGTCGTCACGGTCGCGGGCGGCAAGGTCGACCTGCCGCTGAAGGAGTTCGACCTGCTGGAGATGCTGCTGCGCAACGCGGGCCGGGTGCTCACCCGGATGCAGCTCATCGACCGGGTGTGGGGCGCGGACTACGTCGGCGACACCAAGACCCTCGACGTCCATGTGAAGCGGCTGCGCGCCAAGATCGAGCCCGACCCGGGCGCGCCGCGCTACCTGGTCACCGTCCGGGGCCTGGGCTACAAGTTCGAGCCGTAGGCCGGTCCGCGGCGGTACGTACGCGAGGGGCGCCCCACCGGTCCGGTGGGGCGCCCCTCGCGTACGTACGTGTCCGGCGGCGGACGGGTCAGTGCTCCGTGCCGTGCGAGGCCGAGGCGGAGTCGGACGGGGCCGGGCCCTCCGCGCCGCCGTCGTTGTCCTCGGCCGGGGCGTCCGGCGCGGCCGGCGAGCCGGACGGGCTGCCGGTGGGCCGGCCGGACGGCGGGGCGGGCGGGACGGACGTGGGGGCCTGGTCGGCCGGCTGCTGCGGCACCTGGCTCGGGCCGAAGCCGGCGAAGTAGTTCGTCGCCGGGACCACGAAGGCCTCCAGCCGGACGTCGCCGGTCTCGCTGAGCTTGAAGACGACCTCCTGCGCGTTGCCGTCCTTGGCGGCCTCGCGGCCCTTCTCGATCACGGCGGAGGCGTTGCCCTTGCCGCCGAGGAGGACCGAGCCGCCCGCGGGGACGGTGATCGGGCCAGAGCCGCTCGCGGCGGTGAGCTTCACCGGGGCGTCGGAGCCGGGCAGCTCGACGGCCTCCAGCGTCTCCGCCTTGGCGCCGTTGTTGAAGAGCATCGCCGACACGACGGCGGGGCCCTCGGCGTCGAGCTTCGGCTGCGTGATCACCAGGGCGTTCTGGATCTTGACGGTGCCGACCGAGGTGGCGGCGTTGTCCGGCTTGATCTCGAGGGACTGCGCGTTGTTGCCCGCGCCGCAGGCGGAGAGCGAGGCGATCGAGAACGCGAGGGCGGTGGCGGCGAGGGCACCGCGTCGAAGGCTGCGGCTCACGGCGGCGGCAACTCCTAGGACGTACGGACGGACGGGACGGGCACGGTCTTTGCGGGTGCCGGTCGGGCGGGCCCGGGCGGGGCCGCCGATCATCCGGCGCGCTCAGGTTACCGACCCCTCCGCCCCGCCCCGCACCCGACCCGCCCCACGCGCGCGTGCCGCTCGGCGGTGCCCCCGCCGGGCCGGCCCGCACCGGTGGTTCGCCGCCCGTTCACAAAACCGCTCTTGATCAATTCCCGGGCGGTCGCGCATTCGCCGGGAAAAGGTGTCGCCGATCACGCGCGTGGCGACACCACGGACCGTCCGCCGGGCAACTCGGGACGCAACTCGCGGCGCATCTCGCCGGGCATCTCGGCGCCCGGCCTCCCCGCTTTTTCGACAAAGGCCCGCGAGGGCGTCCGTACGGGTGAGCGGCGGCCGAACGGAGTACGGGAAGTTCACCTCCGGGAACCCGGCAAACCGGGATGATCCACCCCTTCGGACCCTCCGTCGAGGGGTGCGACGAGCCCGTTTCCCAGCGCCCGCGCAGCCGCTCCGACCTGCGAATACCTCGTTCCGCAAGCCCTCCGCAGCACGTTCCGGTTGCCGTTGTCAAGCCCCGAGATATGCCCTGACCTGCGAAAACGCCATTCAGAAGAAGCCGAATCCGTGTTACCCTGGATAGCCACGGAAGGGGTACCTGTCACATGACGTTCAAGGTTGGCGACACCGTGGTCTATCCCCATCACGGGGCCGCGCTGATCGAGGCCATCGAAACTCGCCAGATCAAAGGCGTGGACAAGACCTACTTGGTGCTCAAGGTCGCCCAGGGCGACCTGACGGTTCGTGTGCCGGCGGACAACGCGGAGTTCGTGGGCGTACGCGACGTGGTCGGTCAGGACGGGCTGGACCGGGTCTTCGAGGTGCTGCGCGCGCCGTACGCCGAGGAGCCGACGAACTGGTCGCGTCGTTACAAGGCGAATCTGGAGAAGCTCGCCTCCGGCGACGTCATCAAGGTCGCCGAAGTGGTGCGCGACCTGTGGCGCCGCGAGCGCGAGCGCGGACTGTCGGCCGGCGAGAAGCGCATGCTCGCCAAGGCGCGGCAGATCCTGGTGAGCGAGCTGGCCCTCGCGGAGAACACCAACGAGGACAAGGCCGAGGCCCTGCTGGACGAGGTCCTCGCGTCCTGACGTCCGGTCATGTGACCGGCGCGCCGGAATGAAGCGATGCCGCGGTGCCCGCCGACCCTGCTGTGATCCACAGCTCTGTCGCCGGGCGCTGCGGCATGTCCGGCTCCGCAGCTCCGCACCCCACGCGGCATCCCGCCGCGCGGCGGCCGGCGCGTCGCTCGACCGAGGTCACGGAAGGGTCCCGGTCCAGGCGTCACGCCCGCCCGCCGATGCCATACCCATGTCGGCCGAGCCGACAAACCTGCCGCCGACAAACCCGCTGTCGGCACACCGCCCCCGACCGGCCCGCCGCCGACCGACCCGTCGGCCGGCCCGCCGTCGACCGACCTGCCGGAGTGCCACCGATGTCTGACGCAGCACCCCCCGCCCGCACCGCCGCGGTGATCCCCGCGGCCGGCCGGGGCGTACGGCTCGGCCCGGGAGCCCCCAAGGCGCTCCGCGCCCTGAGCGGGACCCCCATGCTCATCCACGCGGTCCGCGCCATGGCGGCCTCCCGCGCGGTCTCCCTGGTCGTCGTGGTCGCGCCGCCCGACGGCGCGTCCGAGGTGAAGAACCTCCTCGACGCGCACGCCCTGCCCGAGCGCACCGACTACCGGGTCGTGCCCGGCGGCGAGACCCGCCAGGAGTCCGTCCGCCTCGGCCTGGAGGCGCTGCCCGAGGACGTCGCCACCGTCCTCGTCCACGACGCGGCCCGCCCGCTGGTGCCGGTCGACACCGTGGACGCGGTCGTCGAGGCCGTCCGCGACGGAGCCGTCGCCGTCGTCCCCGCCGTACCGCTCGCCGACACCGTCAAGCAGGTCGAGCCCCGCGAGAAGGGCGAGGCCGAGCCGGTCCTCGGCACCCCGGACCGCGCCTCGCTGCGCGCGGTGCAGACCCCGCAGGGCTTCGCCCGTGAGACGCTGCTGCGCGCCCACGCCACCGTCACCGAGGACGTCACCGACGACGCGAGCATGGTGGAGCGGCTCGGCGAGCCGGTCGTGGTCGTCCCCGGCCACGAGGAAGCGTTCAAGGTGACCCGTCCGCTCGACCTCGTCCTCGCCGAGGCGGTCCTCGCCCGGAGGAGGGCCAACGATGGCTTCTGAGCTGCCCAGCATCGGCATCGGCACCGACGTCCACGCCTTCGAGGAGGGCCGCGAGCTGTGGTGCGCGGGCCTGCTGTGGGACGGTCCGGACAGCGGCGGGTACGGGCTCGCCGGGCACTCCGACGGTGACGTGGCCGCCCACGCCGCCTGCGACGCGCTGTTCTCCGCCGCCGGCGTCGGCGACCTCGGCGCCCACTTCGGCACCTCGCGCCCCGAGTGGTCCGGCGCCTCCGGGGTCACCCTGCTCGCCGAGGCGGCCCGTATCGTCCGCGCCGAGGGCTTCGAGATCGGCAACATCGCCGTCCAGGTCATCGGCGTACGCCCGAAGATCGGCAAGCGGCGCGACGAGGCGCAGAAGGCGCTGAGCGCGGCGGCCGGCGCCCCGGTGTCGGTGTCCGGCACCACCACGGACGGCCTCGGGCTGACCGGCCGGGCCGAGGGGCTGG
Source organism: Streptomyces sp. NPDC015131 (assembly GCF_043079975.1). Lineage (NCBI taxonomy): Bacteria > Bacillati > Actinomycetota > Actinomycetes > Kitasatosporales > Streptomycetaceae > Streptomyces > Streptomyces sp. NPDC015131. The sequence continues at coordinate 72,460 of NZ_JBIBVB010000006.1, forward strand.
CCGCGATCGCCACGGCGCTGCTCGTCCGCCGGGGCTGAGACGGCGGTCGTGCCGTACGGGCACCGGGCACTGGCGGAGGCCCACTACCCTGGAGTGGTGACTATTCGTCTGTACGACACCAGCGCCCGGCAGATCCGTGACTTCACCCCGATCACGCCGGGCTGTGTCTCGATCTACCTGTGCGGTGCCACCGTGCAGGCCGCCCCGCACATCGGTCACATCCGCTCGGGGCTCAACTTCGACATCATGCGCCGCTGGTTCGCGTACCGCGGCTACGACGTGACGTTCGTGCGCAATGTCACGGACATCGACGACAAGATCATCAAGAAGTCCGCCGAGCAGGGCCGCCCCTGGTGGGCGATCGGGTACGAGAACGAGCGCGCCTTCAACAGCGGGTACGAGGCGCTGGGCTGCCTGGCGCCCACCTACGAGCCGCGCGCCACCGGGCACGTCCCGGAGATGATCGAGATGATGCGGGGCCTGATCGAGCGCGGCCACGCCTACGAGGCCGACGGCAGCGTCTACTTCGACGTGCGGTCCTTCCCCGGCTACCTGGCGCTGTCCAACCAGGACATCGAGGACCTGCGCCAGCCCGACGAGGGTGTCGCGGGCAAGCGCGACCCGCGCGACTTCGCCATGTGGAAGGCCTCCAGGCCGGGCGAGCCCGACTGGGAGACCCCGTGGGGCCGCGGCCGGCCCGGCTGGCACCTGGAGTGCTCGGCGATGGCCCACAAGTACCTGGGCAGCGCCTTCGACATCCACGGCGGCGGCCTCGACCTGGTCTTCCCGCACCACGAGAACGAGATCGCCCAGGCCAGGGCGTACGGGGACGAGTTCGCCCGCTACTGGGTGCACAACGCCTGGGTCACCATGAGCGGCGAGAAGATGTCCAAGTCGCTGGGCAACTCGGTGCTGGTCTCCGAGATGGTCAGGCAGTGGCGGCCGATCGTGCTGCGCTACTACCTGGGCACCCCGCACTACCGGTCGATGATCGAGTACAGCCCGGAGGCGCTGCGCGAGGCCGAGTCGGCGTTCGCCCGTATCGAGGGCTTCGTGCAGCGGGTGGTGGAGAAGGCCGGGCCGGTCGAGCCGGCCGCCGAGGTGCCGCTCGCGTTCGCCGAGGCGATGGACGACGACATGGGCGTGCCGCAGGCGCTGGCGATCGTCCACACCGCCGTCCGGCAGGGCAACAGCGCGCTGGCCGCCGACGACAAGGAGGCCGCCGTCGCGCGCGTGGCCGAGGTCCGCGCCATGCTCGGGGTCCTCGGGCTGGACCCGCTCGACCCGCACTGGGCCGGCGAGGCCGACCGGGGCGAGGACCTCCACGGCGTCGTGGACACCCTCGTCCGTATGGTCCTGGACCAGCGGGAGGCCGCCCGCGCCCGCAAGGACTGGAGCACCGCGGACGCCATCCGCGACCAGCTCGGCCAGTCCGGGCTGGCCATCGAGGACGGCCCCGACGGGCCGCGCTGGACGCTCGGCGCCCGCTGAGCCGCCCGCCGGCCCACTTCCGCTGGCACACTTCATAGACACACATATGTACGACACGCATCGACAGAGCAGGTAAGTCATGGCCGGGAACAGCCAGCGCAGGAACCGCCGCACGTCCAACAAGAAGGGCGCGACGGTGGGCAGCGGTGGCCAGCGGCGCCGGGGCCTGGAGGGCAAGGGCCCCACGCCGCCCGCGTCCGCGCGCAAGGGCCATGTGAAGAACCGCGTCGCCAACGCCAAGGCCAAGCAGGCCCAGCGCCGCCAGATCGCCCGCCGCGGCGGCAAGGGCTCCTCCGAGATGGTCGTCGGCCGCAACCCGGTCTTCGAGGCGCTGCGCGACGGCGTCCCGGCCACCACGCTGTACGTCCAGCAGTTCATCGACAACGACGAGCGGGTCCGCGACGCGCTCAAGCTCGCGGCCGACCGCGGCGGCATCCACCTCATGGAGGCCCCGCGCGCCGAGCTCGACCGGATGACGAACGGCCTCAACCACCAGGGCCTCGTCCTCCAGGTCCCGCCGTACGAGTACGCCCACCCGGAGGACCTCGCCGCCGCCGCCTTCGACGACGGCGAGGACCCGCTGATCGTGGCGCTCGACGGGGTGACCGACCCGCGGAACCTGGGCGCCGTCGTGCGGTCCGTCTCCGCCTTCGGCGGCCACGGCGTGGTCGTGCCGGAGCGGCGCGCGGCCGGGATGACCGCCGGTGCGTGGAAGACCGCCGCGGGCACCGCCGCCCGCACCCCGGTCGCCCGGGCCACCAACCTGACCCGCGCCCTGGAGGCGTACCAGAAGGCCGGCATCACCGTCGTCGGCCTCGCCGCGGACGGCGACACCGAGGTGCACGAGCTGGACGCGCTCGGCGGCCCGGTGGTCGTCGTCGTCGGCAGCGAGGGCAAGGGCCTGTCCCGCCTGGTCGGCGAGACCTGCGACTTCCTCGTCCGCATCCCCATGCCGGGCGGCGCCGAGTCGCTCAACGCCGGTGTCGCGGCCGGTGTCGTGCTGTACGAGGCGGCCCGCCGCCGCGCCTGATCACGCGTCACCCCGGGACCCGTCATGATCTTGACGGGTCTCGGACATTTCCCGGCCGTCAAGGCAGTGTCCTAAACCCACGTCACTCGGTTAGATGAGTGTGGACACCAGAACGCCCCGGCCCGGATTCGACGATCAGCCTGCGCTGAGCATGGTCAAGGTGGATTGCGATCCCGCGCAGGTCATCGTGAACCACGCCAGTTTCCGTGTGCAGCTCGCCCCGGTGAAGCGGCCCCGCCCGGCCGACCCCGCCCGCGTGCCCGCGATGAGCGGCGCCGGCGCGGGGGCCGCCCGGCGGCGCGCCCCCGTCGTGTGGAGCGGGAAGTCCTCGCCCGGCGACCCCGGCGCGACCGGGCTCCTCCAGGCCGTGCGGGAGTCGACCGCCGTCGGCACGCTCGACGCCGGCGCCACCCAGGTCATCCCGCGCCTCGACGACACCATGCCCACCCCCGTCGTCGGCACCCAGCGCGGCCCCGACGCGCCGCCGCTGCTGCCCCCCATGCGCCGCGCGGTCGGCGCCTACGACGAGCAGCCCGACGAGTTCCACCCCGACGACCGCCGTCCCGGCGGGTACGGCCCCGGGGACGGCCACCCCGACGACCCCGCGCCCCGCGACGACCGCGCCGACGCGCGCGGCGCCTCCGGGGCGTACACCGGCCCGGCCCACCGGCACGCGTACTACCCCGGCCGCCGGATGAACCTGGGCGTGGTGCTGCTGCCGCTGCGGGTGTTCCTCGGCTTCATCTCGATCTACGCCGGCATGGGCAAGCTGTGCGACCCCGTCTACTTCGACGGCGGCGAGCGCGGCTCCATGGTCACCTGGCTGAACTCCCTCCACCCCTGGGCGCTCGCCGAGCCGCTGCGCGACTTCGCCCTCGCCCACCCCGTGGGCGCCGGCCTCACCGTGGCCTTCGCCCAGGTCGTCGTGGGCGTCCTCACCGTGCTGGGGCTCTGGCAGCGGGTCGCCGCGGTCTTCGGCGCCCTGCTGTCGGCCGCGCTGATCCTCACCGTGAGCTGGAAGACGGTCCCCGTCTACGACGCGCCCGACATCATCTACCTCGCCGCCTGGTCGCCGCTGATCATCGCCGGCGCGCCGGTGTACTCCGTCGACGGGCGCCTCGCGGGCGAGGCGTGGCGCACCCTCGGGCCCCGCTCGGCGCTGGCCGACCTGCGCCGCCGGGTCCTGCGGCGCGGCGCCCTGGTCGCCGCCGTGGTGATCGGGCTGACGCTGCTCATCGGCTCGGTGCTCGGCGGCGCCGTACGGTCCACGGAGATGGTCACCGTCCCCGGGCCCAACGACGACCCGACCAACCACCTGCCCGGCCGGCCGCTGCCCGAGGAGCCCGGCGAGCGCTCCCCGGCGGCCCGTGAGTCCTCCCGCCGCCCCGAGCCCTCGGCGTCGGCCTCCGCCGGCCCCACGGCCGAGGAGGAGGCGTCCTCGCCGGCCGCGACGGACAGCGAGGAGGAGCGCGTGGAGGAGGAGCAGCCGACCGCCTCCCAGGGCACCGGCCAGGAGGCCCCGGAGCAGTCCGAGCCCCTGCCCCCGCCGACCTCCAGCGCCGGCCCCACCTCCACGGGCGGTGGTGACGGCGGTGACGGCGGCGGCAGCGGTGGCGGCGGAGGCGGCGACGACAGCGGCTCCGGAGGCTCCGGTTCGGGCGGCTCCGGCGGCGGCGGTTCCAGCGGCTCCGGCGGCGGCTCGTCCACCGGCGGCAACCGCAACCCGATCGGCGGTCTGCTCGGCTGACGTACGACGGAGAGGGGCGGTCACCGTGTCCACGGTGACCGCCCCTCTTCTCTGCGCCGGCGTTCTCCTACGACGCCCGGGCGCCCAGCTCCTTCGCCGCCTCCTGGAGGTCCTTGGCGGTGTCGATGGCCCTCCAGTACGCGCCCTGCGGCAGCGGGAAGCCCGCCAGCCGCCGCTCACGGGCCAGCCGGGGGAAGGTGGTGCGCTCGTGGTCCCCGACGTCCGGCAGAAGGTCCGTGAAGGCCGGGGAGAAGACGTACACGCCCGCGTTGATGAGGTAGGGCGACGGCGGCGACTCGATGAAGTCGGTGATGTGCCCGAAGGCGTCCGTCTCGACGGCCCCCCAGGGGATACGGGGACGGGCCAGGGCGAGTGTCGCGGTGGCGTCGCGCTCGGCGTGGAACGCGGCCATCTCGCGCAGCGAGAAACGGGTCCAGATGTCACCGTTCGTGGCGTACCACGGCTCGCCGGGGTGCGGCAGACGTGCCGCGGCGTACTTGAGGCCGCCGCCGCGGCCCAGGGGCTCGGTCTCCACGACGGTGGTGACCCGCAGGGGCAGTTGGGCCGTCGCCAGCCACTGCTGGAGCACCTCGGCGAGGTGTCCGCAGGAGACGACGGCGTCGGTCACGCCCTCGGCGGCCAGCCAGGAAAGCTGATGGCCGATGATCGGGGTCCCGGTTCCCGGGATCTCGACCATCGGCTTGGGGCGGTCGTCGGTGTAGGGGCGCAGTCGGGAACCCTGGCCGCCCGCCAGGACCACGGCCTGCGTCGGAGAGGTGTGCATACCGCGCACGATAGGCGCACCCCGGTGCCGGTGATGCGCTCAGCTCTCGTGGGCGACGCCGGCGGCGTAGGACGTGTCGCACACGGGGCGGGAGAACGTCTGGGCGCGGACGGGGCCGTAGTGCTGGACGGCGGCCTTGCCGAGCGCGCGGGCGATCGACATGCAGTGCTTGGCGAGGGAGGGGCGCTCCTCGACGGTGCGCTGGAGGTGGGTCAGGGCGACACCCGGGTCCTTCTCCTGAAGTTCCGCCAGGAGCTTGTCGCGGAGAATATCCTGGGGGGCACGGGGCTTCGCCCGTACCGAGACGTTCTCCGAGGACGCGGTGAGCATCTGGGTCTGCGAGCCACCGCCCGCCCACGGGACACTGGTGACCGCGAGAGTTCCGGAGAGCACCAGGACGACGGGCAGGACGAGGGCGAGGGAGCGGCCGATTCGGCGTGCGGTGTGGGTCACGGACGTGAGCGTAGCGGCCAGTGATGATTTGGAGACATTTAGTCACCCCCACGAGGGATGGTTCGATGCTCCTTTTCGAATTGGGTGTTGACGAACGAAGTCCGAATTGACCGGTGTGCCGGGGTATTTGTCGACATCCTGGTGCTCTCCGCCCGCCCTCCGGTCCCGCCGCGCACGACGGCCCCGCACCGAAGTGCGGGGCCGTGTACGAGTTTCCGCGGGCGTCAGCCGGTGAGGCGCTCACCCGTGGACGTCGAGAACACATGGATCTCGTCCGGGCGCGGCACGACGTGCAGCACGGAGCCCTTCTCCGGGATGGACCGGCCGCCGACGCGGACCACCAGGTCCTTGTCCTCGCCGCCGACCCGGGTCGAGCCGTAGACGTACCCGTCGGCGCCCAGCTCCTCGACGACGTTGACCGACACGGCCAGGCCCTGGTCGCTCTCGGAGCCCGCCACGTCGAAGTGCTCCGGGCGGACGCCCACCGTCACGGTGGTGTCGCCCTTGCCGGACGCGGCGGACAGCGCCTCGCGGGACACCGGCACCACGCTGTTGCCGAACTTCACGCCGCCGTCGGTGATCGGGACCTCGACCAGGTTCATGGCGGGGGAGCCGATGAAGCCGGCGACGAACAGGTTGGCCGGGCGGTCGTACATGTTGCGCGGGGTGTCGACCTGCTGGAGCAGCCCGTCCTTGAGCACCGCCACCCGGTCGCCCATGGTGAGCGCCTCGACCTGGTCGTGCGTGACGTACACGGTGGTGATGCCGAGCCGGCGCTGGAGGCTCGCGATCTGCGTACGGGTCGATACGCGGAGCTTGGCGTCGAGGTTCGACAGCGGCTCGTCCATCAGGAACACCTGCGGCTCGCGCACGATGGCGCGGCCCATCGCCACCCGCTGGCGCTGACCGCCGGAGAGCGCCTTGGGCTTGCGGTCCAGGTACTCGGAGAGGTCGAGGATCTTCGCGGCCTCCTCGACCTTCTTGCGGATCTCCGCCTTGTTGACGCCGGCGATCTTGAGCGCGAAGCCCATGTTGTCGGCGACGGTCATGTGCGGGTACAGCGCGTAGTTCTGGAACACCATGGCGATGTCCCGGTCCTTCGGCGGCAGGTGCGTGACGTCGCGGTCCCCGATCCGGATGGCGCCGCCGTTGACGTCCTCCAGACCGGCGAGCATGCGCAGGGAGGTCGACTTGCCGCAGCCGGAGGGCCCGACGAGGACGAGGAACTCGCCGTCGGCGATCTCGATCTCGAGCTGGTCGACGGCGGGCTTGGTGCCACCCGGGTAGATCCGGGTCGCCTTGTCGAACGTGACAGAAGCCATGGTGATGCGTTCCCTTCACCGGCAGGAACGTGCCGGACGATCCGAGTAAAGGAATGGAGGTGGTCTGGTCCACGCGGTGGACCTGGGGTGACGCTACCTCCCGCCGGGGCTCCTGTCAGCAGTCGCCGGGCGGTGAGATTTCCGACCGGAGGCGCCGGGTGTCCGGTTACACTCGTGCGCAGTGCCTCCTTAGCTCAGCTGGCCAGAGCACCGCTCTTGTAAAGCGGGGGTCGTCGGTTCGAACCCGACAGGGGGCTCAAGACGAAGGGCCAGCGCAGGGGTGTGTTTCCCCGGCTCTGGCCCTTTCGCATGATCACGGCCGTGCCACCTACGTGCCAGAAGGCCCGCCCTGACGGGCTTGGCGGATCATCTCGCCGAGCTTCCCAGCGATGTGCCGATCACGGTCGCTCGTCATGTGCTGATAGATCAGCGCGGCCCGCGTCGTGCTGTGCCCCATCCGCGTCATCAGCTCGCGCGTACTGGCCCCGGCGCTGGAAGCCAGGGTGTTCCCCGTGTGCCGAAGGTCGTGGAAGTGCACGTCCCCGGAGACGCCGGCCTTCGCACGGGCGGCGGTCCAGTCGTCCCGGAAGTTGCTCCGCCGAAGCAGGCCGCCGCGGGGGCCCCGGAAGAGGTGGCCGTCCTGCCCGGCCCCGGCGAAGTGCTCCAGGTGGTGAGCCAGCTCAGGGACGAGTTCGGCCGGGAAGGCGACCGGCCGGACCCCGGCGGCGGACTTCGGCGCCTTATCGGCCAGGCTGCCGTTCTGTAGCTCGGACTGGGCACGGCGGACCAAGACCACGCAGCGGGCCAGGTCGAGGTCCCGGCGACGCAGAGAGGCCAGCTCACCGAACCGGAGCGTGGTGAAGGCGGCGAGGAGCACGAGCACCCGGTAGTGCGGCCGGATGGCGTCGGCCACCGCGTACACCTCGGGCACGGTGAGGACCGGACGCTCCGGCACGTCGTAGCGGTCGGCCCCCTTGATGCGGCACGGGTTGCGACGGATCAGCTCGTCGTCCACCGCCGTGTTCAGGATCGCCCGGAGCAGCTGGTACGCCTTGACCACGGTCGGCTCACCCACGCCGTCCTCCAGCAGCTTGGTACGCCAGGCCCGGACGCGGGGCGTGGTGATCGCGGCCACGGTCCCGGCACCGAACGTCGGCTTGATGTGCAGCCGGATCACGCTCTCGTTCCGCTCCCGGGTGCGGTCCTCCAGCTTGCGGTGCTTCAGCCAGTCGTCCGCGTACGGCCCGAAGGCGACCTTTCCGGCGTCGGGCGCCTGATAGGTGCCCCGGATGATCTCCGCCTCGATGGTGGTCAGCCAGACACCGGCGTCCGTCTTCGTGTCGAAGGTGTGTGGCGCGGACTGCGTCTCACCCGACAACGGATCGCGGTAGCGCGCCTGCCAGCGGCCCGAGGAGAGCTGGCGCACACTGCCGAAACGGCGCCGGCGGCCGGTGCGGTTCGCCATCAGGCCACCACCCGGAAACGACGCTCGACGGGCCGGACGGTGTGCTTCTCGATGAACGCCTCGACGGCGGGCTCCGGGATGCGGACGTGGCGGCCGACCTTCACGAAGGTGATGCGCCGTTCCTCGATCAATCGCCTGGGGAACCGTACCGAGGTACCGAGGAGTTCGGCGACCTGGTCGACGGTGAGCAGACGTACGGACATGGTCACCACTCCTCTTCGGTGGACGCTTCGAGCTGGGCGCGGACTTCGCGGGCGTGTTCGCGGTTGTGCTGGATGTCGCGTTGGATGTTGGCGGCGAGCCAGGATTCGCCGGGGGTGGAGCCGTGTCCGGCGTAGGCCCAGTGGGCGACGACGAGGACGGTGGCTTCCGGGTGTTCGTCGGGGTCGGGCAGGCCGAGTGCGGCGTGTTGCTGGGCGGCGCGGTAGTCGGCGCGGACCTGGCGTAAGGCGCCGAGGGTGGTGGAGTAGCGGCGGGATTTGGTGGAGAAGTGGCCGCGGAAGCCGAGCATGTGGGCCCAGGCCCGCAGGCGCCGGTCCGGGTAGGCCGCATCGAGGTCCATGCAGGCTTCCATGAGCCGCCGGGGGTGGTCCGGGATGCCGAGGAGGATGAGGGCTTCCTTGTTGCCGACCGGGTGGTCGACGGTGCCGGTGGTCTCGGCGGCTTTGGTGGCGTACTTGGCGACGTAGGCGGCGACCGCCTGTTCCGTCAGTTCCTCGCCCTGGCCGAAGGCTCCGATGGGCTGGACGTCGAGCTGGTCGCCCCACCGCAGCACCAGTTCTTGGTCGACGCCGTGCTCTGGGGCGGCGGGAACGCTGACCTCAACGCGGGCGGCGGCGGACCGGATGGCGTCGGTGAGCAGGTCGAGGGTGGCCCAAGCCGGGGGCGGGGTGTCGGGTCCATCGGGGCCGTCGAAGCGGATGACAGCGTGGAAGTGCACAGCGCCGCGCTTCTGGTACTCGGCGACCTTGCCGAACGAGACCCGGGACTGCTCGCGGGCGGCTTTCTGAGTGAGGCCGGCGCGGCGGGCGACTTCCCGGCGGAGGTAGATCGTGAAGTAGCGCCACAGTTCGGAGGCGTGGTTGTTCCACAGCACCGCGCCTGCGTAGTCGTAGGTGTCCGGGTCGAGCGGGGTGCCGAGTTGGGGTGCGTCTTCGGGGTGTCGGGTGCCGCAGCGGCAGGGCCGGTTGCCGGGGCGGTTGTGGACGGGTCCGAAGGAGGGGGCGGTGAGAGTGGCGAAGACGCGGGGGTGGTCGCGGATCGTGTCGGGGGTGCCTTTGTCGGGTGCACCGACGAGTCCGGCGCGGATCAGGTGGTAGGTGTCCCCGGCGTAGGTCCAGGCGCAGGCGGGGCAGCGGGAGGCGCGGCGGTTGCCGCAGGCGACGCGTAGGACGCCGCCGGGTTCGTTGTCGGTGGTGTAGGCGTGGAGGACGGTCTTGGTGGCGGGGTCGATGAGCTTGGTGCCGCCGGACAGGCGGATGGGTGCGGCGCATCCTCCGGTGCGGCGGATCTGTTCGGTGAGGCGGTCGAAGCCGGGTGACCCGGCCACCCGGAGCAGATCGCTCAGGGTGGCCGGGTCCAGGCCCGCCGCGGTGGCGGTGTCGGTCAAGGCGGTCACTTCCCGGCGCGGGCGAGGGCGGCGGGGACGGTGCGGGTGCCGGTGCCCTTGCAGGCCGGGCAGGTGGCGGGAAGGGTGCGGCGCTGCCCGTCCGGCGCGGTGGTGCCGGTGGTGATGTGGACGACGGGGAAGCCGTCGCAGTGGGAGCAGACGCGCGGGGTCGGGTGCTGGGGCATCATGGGTTGTCCCTTTCGGGTCCGGTGGATCTGGGAAGGGTTCAGGCGCCCGGGGCGGCGGAAGTTTGGCGACCGAGGCCGCTCCGGGGGCCGCTTAGTGTGTGTTGCGCCTGCCGTGGCCCTTGGCCGCGTACATCGACTTGTCGGCGGCCGAGAGGGCGTCGGTGAGGGCGGGGAGGGGCAGGTGGGCGCGGTGGCAGTGGCCGACCGAGGCCGAGACCCGCAGGGTGTGGCCGTGGTGGGTGACCGGCTCGTCGAGCGCGGCCCGGAGGGCGGGAAGGCCGGCGGTGTGGCCGGGGTCGGTGACGATGGCGGCGAACTCGTCCCCGCCGAGGCGGGCGGCGATGCCGTGACGGCCGCACCAGGTGCTGAGGCGGTCGGCCGTCGCGGCGAGGACGGTGTCCCCGGCAGCGTGGCCGTGGGTGTCGTTGATGGCCTTGAAGTCGTCGAGGTCGACCAGGACCACGAGCGCGTTGGCGTGCCGGGTCATGAGGTGGTCGGCGCGGGCGGTCCATCCGGCGCGGGTGTGCAGGCCGGTCAGGGGGTCGCGGCGGGCGGTGGCCAGGCGGCGGATGAGCAGCCCGCCGTGCAGGGCCCAGCCGAGGGCCGGTAAGCCAGCGGCGGCGATCGTGACCGCGTCCATGCCGGTCACCGTCCCTTGCGCCGGTTGCGGGCGGGCTTGATGGGCGGGATGGCGTCGTAGGCGTCGCGGCCCTGCTCGAAGGAGGCCCGGTCGTTGTCGTTCATGCCGGTGGTGCCGAGCTGGCGGTGGATGCGGCCGATGGCCTTGCGGTCGCCGTGGCGCTTGGCGATGGCGTACTCGCGCCCCAGCTCGGCCATCTGCGGGTTGGACGGCGTGCTTTCGCTCTTGCGGCGGAAGAGGCCCATGTCAGTGCTTCCTTTCCTGGTTGATCAGGGACTTGAGGACGACGGCGCACACGGCGACGGAGGTGGCGGTGATGGCGACGGCGAGGAGCATGGAGACGAGGACGGCGCCGACGACCAGGACCACGGCCCCGCCACCGGCCACGAGGGCGAGCGCGCTGCCGGGGGTGAGCTGGACCGCCGTACGGGCGGCAGGGGCGACCGAGGCCGGGGGTGCCGGCACGGGGGCGGCCGTGTGCTCGGGCACGGTGTGGTGGGCCGGGGTGTAGGTGTCGGGGGGCGGGTACTTCGGAGTGAACACGGGCCGGTCTCCTTTCAGACTTTGCAGCGGTGGGTGCGGGCGGCGAGTTCGGCGGCGGCGCGGGTGAAGTAGTCGGCGGAGAAGTCGCAGCCGGGGGCGGAGCACACGGCGGTGTGCTTGGTTCGGCCCCGGCCGTCGTGGTGGGTGCCGACCTGGACGGGGCCAATGCGGATGACGTTGTAGAAGCGGTTCGGTCGCACGGGTCGTTCTCCTTTCGTGTCAGGCGAGTTGGTGGGCGATGGAGTCCGCCAGTGCGGCCGGGACACCGAGGCGACTGCGCAGGGTCGCTGCGTCGATCGGGGTGCCGGTCTGGGCGCGGTGGGCGTCAGCGACCTTGCGTGCGTGGTCGAGCAGCGCGGGCGGAACTGGAGCCGCACGAGGTACTACCGGCGGGGCCGGGTCGACGGGCGGCAGCTCGGGCGCCGGATCCGGGGCCCGCTCTACGGTCATGTCCGGAACGGGTTCGGGGCCGGGGCCTTCCACCAGGTCCTGGTCCGGTTCGGGCGCCGGCGCTGGTGTGGGTGCGTGGGCCAGGAGCGTGCCGCCGAGGAACGCGAGGGCGGGCCATCCGGCGACGAGAATCCGTAGCCACGGCGGGACGTTCTGCATGTCGAGCATTCCGGCGGTGGCGACGTTGGCGCCGAGGGACGCGATGAGGGCGATGGCGAACCACAGCCAGGCATCGCGGTTGCCCGCGTCGGCGCGCATGCGGCGCCAGGCGGCGACCAGCAGCAGGTCGACGCTCACCGGGTAGGCCCACGCCTTCCAGCCGTCCTGCCCGGCGGCTTGCGCCAGGTCATGCAGGTGGGAGAAGGACAGGGCACCGGCGATCACGGCCTGGATGAGTACGGCGTCGAGGCGGAGGGTGCGGAACACGAGGTCACCTCCTTTCAGGCATGGGTCGGGTAGGGACCTGGCGCGAGACGGTCACGCCGACCGAGGAGGGAGAGGGGGCCGTCAGTCCGTAGCCGGGATCGGCTTCACCAGCGACACCGGCTCGCCGGACTCGGCAGCGGTGGAAACCACCGGCCGGTACGCGGCCAGGCGCGGGAGGTGCGGTGTGCGGCGGGCGAACTGGGCGCAGATGGCAGCGGCTTCGGCCGCGCTGAGTTCGGGGGTGCGGATGCGGGACCAGCCGCCGGAGGAGTCACCGGCGACGGCAACGCCGGGCCGGTCGGGCGGGATCGTGATCACGGCCACCACGGCGTCCGGGGCGATGTCGCCCAGGCCCATGTCGGCGGTCTGCTTGTCGTTGACCCGGTGCACGACCCGGCCGGTGAGCTGGGCGCGCAGCGTGGTGGCACCCTTGCCCAGCTCGGAGCCGAACCGCTGCCCGCAGACCTCCAAGAAGATGCCGGCCGCGCGGGCCATCTGCCCGAGCCGGATCATTTGCATGACCATCCGGTCCCGGCGTTCCTCGTCCTTCTTCCCCGCCACCAGGAACAGCTCCGCGACCTCGTCCACCAGGACCACGACCGGCACCGGCCGGACCTTCTCGGGAAGCGCCCAGATGTCGGCGGCCCCGTGCTCGCTGAGCTGGTCGAAACGGTCTTCCATCTCGCCCACCAGCGCGTCCAGGACGTCGGACGCTTCTCCGGGCGTGACAGCCAGCGCCGACAGCCGAGGCGCATACCCGCGCTGTTCGACACCTCGCTTGCAGTCGATGCCGACCAGGGCGACGTCGAGCCGAGCAAGCCCGGCGATCAGGTTGCGCAGGTACATCGACTTGCCCGACTGGTTGGCCCCCAGCGTCAGCGCGTGCGGGACCTTCAGGTAGTCCCGGACGTATGCGGTGCCGTCCTCCCGCAGAGCCACCGGCACTGTCATCGGCCCGGACGGGCGGCGGCGCGGCATCTTCACCCGCCGCAGCACGTCGTAGCCGGTCATCCGCAGCTCCACGAACCCGGGCTTGGTCTCCACCACGTTCACTGAGTGGACGCCCCAGGCGTGCCGCAGCCGCTCAGAGGCCGCCATGACGTCGGCGGGCTCAAGACCGGCAGGCAGACGGAGCGTGACCCGCAGGCCGGTCGCCGAGCCCCGTACCCGGCGGATCTTCGGCGGCACAGGTGGGACGTCGCTGCGGCGGGCGACGGTGCGGACCATGAACGCCCGCAGGCGGGACGGCTGAACCGTCAGCCCGCACACGTCCATCGTGGAGCGGTAGGTGACCGCGAACCGCACCTTTGTCACGTGCAGCCCGGCCAGCGACCAGAACACGCGCGGGGCACGGACCTTGGCGTAGCCGAGACCACCGGCACCAGCCAGCGGGATCCCGACCTCGAATAACGTCGACAGGTCGGTCATGGTCAGGCCCCGACCGGGGTGACGGCGACGGCGCGGAACGAGATGCCGTGCCGGGTCTGGCCGTTGAACGTGTTCTCCCAGTCCCGGGCCTTCAGCCCGATCACCGACACCGGCATCCCCGGCGCCAGCCCCTCCGGAAGGCCGGTCTCCGGAACGGTCACCTGGTAGAGGTTGCCCTCACCCTCGTCCGAGATCAGCAGGCCCACCGTGGACAGCCCGGCACCGGTCTCCCGGTCCATCGCACGCTCACCGGTCTGCTTACTCACGAGCTTCGGCACGGGAGCCGTGGCGACGAACACCACAGCGGTCGACGTGTCTACCTTGAACGACGGCATTGGTTCTCCCTGCGTTGTCGGGCAGCCCAAAGAAGGGCCTCTCCGTTCGCTGTCCTAGGACTGCGAGCGCTTAGAGAGATAGTGACCCCGCAGTCCTAGGACTGTCAACAGTCCTAGGACTGTGTTTGACTTGTCCTTGTTGGAAGGGGTTCGAGATGGCGCCCAAGTGGCGAGAGCTGGCAGACAAGCTGGCTGAGCAGATCCGGAGAGGTGACTACGCGCCAGGCCAGCAGTTGCCGCACATCAGGGAGCTGGTTGAGGCGGGCGAGGGCTCCAAGGCCACCGTCCATGCCGCGTACAAGGCACTGGAAGCAGAAGGCCTGGTCACCTCGTCCCGTGGCCATGGCACTGTGGTGCGCCAGCAAGTACCGCTCAAGCGGCTTGGCATCGCCCGATACGACAAGGCCAAGTGGCGTGACGGGGACGAGGTGGCGTTCATCGCCGACCGCGTGGCTTCCGGGCGCGCGTACCGCCGCAACGAGCAGACCCAGACGGTGAGCCTTGTCGAGGCGCCGGCCGAGGTAGCCGCCGCGCATGGTCTGCCGACGGGTGCCCCGGTCTACGCCCGCGCGCGGTTGGTGAAGGAGGGCGACCAGCCGACACACACCCTGACCAGCTATTACCGGCCTGAACACGTTGAAGGCACGCGCTTGGTGGATCCGACGCCCGGTCCGGCCGGCCGAGGCGGCGGATTTCGCGTCCTGTACGACGCGGGCTACGAGATCGATCACATGAAGGAAGAGCTCTTCGCCCGTGCTCCGACTCCGGACGAGGTGAAGCTGTTGCAGCTTCCCCCCGGAGAACCGGTTGTCGAACTGCGCCGGACCACCTATACGGCTTCCGGGACGGTCGTGGAGGTCGCCATCGGTGTCCACGCGGCTTCCCGCTTCGCCTGGGAGTACGACTTCAAAGTCCCGGACTCAGCCGCCAAGAACGGGAACGAACAGTGATCTCGGCGCAGGACTGGGCGGACACGCGGCGGTTGTGGGACTACCACCAGATGGGACACGCTCTCCGGCCGTGCTCGGTCGCAATCGGACTCGGTAGCCACGACCTGGGGGTGGCCGACACCGCAGTCGAGCTGTACCGGCGCGGCTTGGCTCCACTACTCGTCTTCACCGGGGCCACCAGCCCGACAACGCGAGATCGCATGCCCCGGGGCGAAGCGGTCCACTACCAGGAGCGGGCACTTCAGCTGGGCGTGCCCAGGGCGGCCGTACTGGTCGAGCCGTGTGCGCGGAACACCGGCGAGAACATCCGCTTCTCCCGCGCGCTGCTGCAAGAAGCCGGAGTCGACGTGTCCTCCGTCCTGCTGATCAGCAAGCCGTACGAGGAGAGGCGGGCCTACGCCACAGCGCGCAAGCTCTGGCCCGAAGTCGAGATCGTCAGCGCTTCCGCGCCGCTGACATTGGACGAGTATGTCGACTCCATCGGTGATGCCCGTTTGGTCATCGACATGCTGGTAGGCGCGCTGCAAAGACTGCTCATCTACCCGGAGCAGGGGTTCATGATCGAGCAGCAGGTGCCCCACGATGTGATCGACGCCTATGAGCGCCTGTGCGGTCGGGGCTTCACAAGCCGCCTCCTCCGGGACGAGGAAGGTCAAGCTCTCAGCCAGACGCGCCGGTGACGAGCCACGGCGTACACGCTCTCCACTTGTTCCGGTGTGAGCCTGCCCGTGAGAGGGCCGAGAGCCGCGACCTCACGTTCCTGGTAGAGGCGCACGGTGTACTGCGACGTGGCCGCGCGATGCAGGGACGCGACCCCGACGAACACCAAGACCGGGTCCACCGGTACAGCGAAGTCGCAGTGCCGCCCCAGAACCCGTCGCACGTAGTCGGCTTCCGCCTTGCTCGCGGCGGCATACGGCTTCGGGTCCCCGCCATTGACTTTGGTCATCGTGTCGCCGACCCAGACCGAGGCTCCGCGGTGGGTCTTCGTATTGATGCTGAACACACCGCCGGGGCCGATGAGCAAGTGATCGATGTCGCCGCCGTTGCCCTTCTCGATGCCGTGGAGGACCCGCCAGCCGTGTGAGGTCAGGCGTTCCAGTTCCCGACCGACCTTCCGTTCACCCGCAAGCCCGGTGTACCAGCTGTCCCATTCGGAGGGCTGCCGCAACAACTTCGCCAACAAGCGCTGAGCCGTGGAGGGGCCGCGCGTTGCGATCATCCCGATGAGGCCGGCGCCGGGCGGATTCCTCGCCAGGTCATCGCTGGGAGAGGGGGGCGGGAGGGGTGCCGCCCGATTCTCATGGTGCCTTGGAGTTGAGGGCTTCTGAGCGGTCGGCACAGAGCGGGGCATGCTCGGAGCGGATGGCGCTGACGCAACGGTGACCCCCTCACCAAGGTGCCGTCGAAGCAGGGCTAACGCTTCGTCCTGGTACATCTGTTCCTTGATCGTCACGGCCTTCGTAGCTCGATCCGCCCATGCGACGGCCGTTCCGTTCGGGAGGTTTACGTAGAGCCGATGCTTGCCATGCCGCTTCCACCACTTCACCGTGAGATCGCTCATCGGTCGCCCCCCAATGCGTGCCGTCCCCACACATATGCCACCACCTGGCGGCCAGGCCGACAAGACCGCCTGGGGCGGAGCGAGCTGTTACAGGTTTCTCTACCTCATCAAGCACCCGGCTGCGCTCCGCTCCGCCGGGCGGGCTTCCCGGCTCCGCTCCGCGCGACGCTCCTGCCTTCGGCCCGCTCCGCGCGCGCTGCGCCGACGCCCGCCCCTACGGCTGGGATAGGCCCAAGGGCATGAGCCGAGCCCCAACGGCCCGCGGTTCCCTCCCCGTCACCGACATGCCTCCGGCGGGGGCGCTCCGACTCCGGGATGGCGGGGGCGCCGTACGCGGGTGCCGGCCGTGGAGGGCTGAGGCGGGAAACTCCCATCCCGTCTGCCATCGACCCAGGACAAGCCGAGCAGACACGGCACCGGGCGTCCAGGTCGTTCGTACAGTGGCGCGCTCCACCTGGACGCCCGGCACCGCGCCCGCTCCACGGAGTGTGGGTCGACGGCAGACGGGATGGGAGTTGGGGTGCTTGAGGTGGGTGCTGAGCGTGCGGCATGTGGACCGCCAGCTTGACTTGATCTCTCATTTCGAGTTGTATCGAGGTGCGGGCTGAACCTGTCCTCCTTGACAGGTGTAGGTCTGCGATCAAGGCCCTCCTTTACGGGGGGCCTCTTTTTATCGAGGCCAATGGACGATGCCGTCGGGGCGGTTTGTGGAAACCTCCGCCAAGGCGCGCGTTCCGAGTTCATCCCACATTCGCTCATTGCAGACTGCTCCAGCTTTCCCCATGGGAGGGACAATGCGCCGATACGCGGCGTAGGCGCAAAGATCGGCTAGCTGGATGAAATAAGAGTCGTCTGATCGGCGTGATATTGGGTCCTCAACGAAGAAGGGCGCCTGAACAGGATTGCCCCGGGCGTCCCAGCTGATCCTTCGAAAGGCCCTGTGAAGCGCTTTGATCTTCTTGTCGTCGCCCTCGTCGTGCACGAGAGCGATGGGCGTGCCCGACTGGTTCGACCGTTCGCGCATGCGTTGCATCAGATAGGTCCACGCTATTTCGGAAGGGTCGCGCGGTTTGGTCATTCTGCGCTTGTCGATCACAACGGCGAAGACGCCTGAGGAAACCAGGATCAGGTTTCTCATGTGAGTCTGGTATATGTCCCGGCGCTGTCCGTCTCCGAGTCCGTACCGTTTAAGGTCTCCTCGGCTTCGGAGGAGATAGTTCGCCTTGATTTCGTCGCGCAAACGTACGCCATACCGTTTGCCGATTAGGCGGCGCATTGCCGTCAAGACGTCGAGGCGTTGAGTCCATCCGTCGGCAGGCACCAGCACGCAAGCCAGTGTGTACGTGGCTGAGCCTCCAGACATGCCGGAATCCCCGGTCTCGTCAACGTAGGCCCACTCGAATGAGGGGCGCTCAGCCTGTGCTAGAAGCGACCCGACAGAGTCCATCCCATTAAGATCCACTATGACCCCCAGGCGATGAGGGGCAGCATAGATCTTGTCGGCGAGGGCCACCACCCATTCTCCGGAATCGCACTGGCGGTGCGGCGGGTTGGGAGCAGCAGTACAGCAGCCTTGCACCGCACCCGAGCAATCGGCTCTGTGTCTGTCAGTATCCGTCCGGGGCCCTGTAGCGGCCAGAATGGCCGTCGCTGTCCCATCCCGCTAGAGCTGCGGACCAGAAGGTGGCCGTGCCACTTCCGTGCCAGAAGTGGCGGGGAGCCACGGGGAACCCCGAGCAAGGGCGGTGCCCGTCCAGGGCATTCACTGGACGACGAGCTTGCAGGTCGCGGCTATGAGCCCCCTCCCGCTCTTGTAAAGCGGGGGTCGTCGGTTCGAACCCGACAGGGGGCTCCAGGCAGGAACGTCGAAGACCCCCAACCGATCATGGTTGGGGGTCTTTGACATCTACGGCTGACATCAACGGCGACGTTCAGGGGCGGTCGGGCCTGGGCTGCTTTCGCTTGAGGAGCCGGTCCATGTGGCTGATGGCCTCGCGCTGGGTGTCCTGGACGACGTGGGTGTAGACATCCATGGTCAGGCTGATCTGGCTGTGGCCCAGGATCTCCATCACGACGCGGGGCGCGACCCCGGCCGCCGTGAGGAGCGTGGCGCAGCCGTGCCGGGCGTCGTGGAGGCGGATGGGGCGGAGGCCGGCCGCCTCGCTGACGCGGACGAAGGAGCGGTGGACGTTGCGGGGCTCGACGGGACGGCCGGTGCGGGTGGCGAAGACGTAACCCGTAGTCGTCCAATTGGTGCCGACCGCTTCGTACGTCGCCTTCTGGCGCATCCGATGCCACCGCAGGGGAGCCAGGCACATGGCGGGAAGGGGGATCGCCCGGGAGCGACGTCCCTTGGTCTCGTCGTTGTAGAGGACCCCGCGGCGGCGCTGGACCTGCTGGCGGACCAGGAGGACGCGGTTCTCCAGGTCGATGTCGTTCCAGCGCAGTCCGACGATCTCGCCCCGGCGGAGCCCCATCGCGATGGCGAGCACGAAGGCGGCGTACAGCGAGTCCCGGCGGGCGGCGGCGAGGAAGTCGAGCGGTCTCGTCGAGAGACCATGGGCTGAGGTCGCGTACGGCGGCCCTGGGCGGTTCCACGAGCTTGGCGACGTTCCGGACGATCAGCTCCTCCCGGCAGGCGGCGGAGAGCGCCGTACGCAGCACGCGGTGGGACTCCTTGGCGGTGGCCGCGGTGGTCTTCTTCTCCAGCTGGAGGAGGAAGCGCCGGACGTCGGGGACGCTCAGCGACTCCAGCCGCTTCGTGCCGAGCAGGGGGGAGAGGTAGAGGCGGACGTGCGCCTCGTACTTGTCGTACGTGCTGAGCTTGCGGCGCGGCCGGACAACGCTGTCCAGCCAGTACGTCAGCCACTCGGAGAGCTTCGCCGAGCGGGTGGGTACGGGGGTACCGCTCGCGACCTTGTCGAGCAGCGCGCGGCGCTTGGCATCGCACTCGGCCCAGGTCTTGCCGTACGCGAACTTCCGGGCGCGGGTGCCGTCTGGCTGGAGGACGTAGACGGCGGCCTGGAAGCGTCCGTCCTTCCGCTGGGTGATGGTGCCGGCGCCGTTCGGGTTGCGCTTGCGCTGGGCGGCCATCAGGCGGCCTCCCCGATCTCGTACGAGATGAAGTCCCGGACGGCACCGACCGGGATGCGGCGCGCACGGCCGACGGTGATCGAGGTGAGGCGGCGCGAGCGGATGAGGTCGTAGATGGTGGAGCGTCCGAGCTTGAGCCGCGCCATGACCTCGGGCACGGTCAGCAGTTCGTCGGTGGTGGCGGTGGTCATGCTGCGGCTCCTTCCGGTGTCTCCAAGGCGATTTGGTCGCGCAGGGCTGCGCGGGCGGTCTGGCGGTTGAGCCGGATTCCGCGCGAGATGGTCGCGGCGAGGGCGGCCTCGCCGAGGCTGTGGCCGTGTCCGGCGTACTGCCAGGAGGCGAGGACGAGCACGGTGTCCGGGTCGGCGTCCACGCGTTCCTGAGCGGCGCGGTAGTCGGCGCGGATCTGGCGGAGGGCGCCGAGGGTGGTCGAGTAGCGGCGGGACTTGGTGGAGAAGTTGCCGCGGAAGCCGAGCATGTGGGCCCAGGCGGTGAGCTTGTGGTCCGGGTAGAGCGGGGCCAGGTCGAGGCAGGCCTCGATGAGGCGGCGGGGGTGGTCGGCCACGTCCAGGAGGTCGAGCACCTCCCGGTTGCCGATCCGCCGGTCGAGGCTGCCGGTGGTCTCGGCGGCTTTCGTGGCGTACTTCGCGACGTACGCGGCCACGGCCTGTTCGGTGATGTCGGAGCCGTCGCCGAACGCCTTGACCGGACGGATGTCGAGCTGGCGGCCCCATTGGAACCGTCGGAGCGGTTGGTCTCCGGCGGCCGGGACGGTGATGGTCGTGTACGCGTGGACGGCGGCGGCGCGGATCGCGTCGTCGAGGAGCCGCACAGTGGCCCACGAGGGCGGGACGGTGCCGGGGCCGTCCGGTCCGTCGAGCTGGATCACGGCGTGGAAGTGGATGGCGCCGCGCTTCTGGAACTCGGCGACCTTCCCGTACGAGACCCGTAAGACGTCCTTCAGCTCGCGCTGGGTGAGCCCGGCACGGGCGGCGAGTTCGCGCCGCAGCCGGTTGGTGAAGCGCTGCCAGAGCTGACCGGCGTGGTTGTTGAAGAGGACGGCTCCGGCGTAGTCGTACGACTCGGGGTCGAGCGCCGTGCCCAGGACGGGGTCGTTCTCCGGGTGGCGGGCGCCGCAGCGGCAGGCGCCGCGGTCGGGTCGGTTGTGTACGGGCCCGAAGGACGGAGCGGTCAGCGTGGCGAAGACCCGCGGGTGGTCGCGGACTGTGGTGGGGACGGCCTTGGAGTTGTCGCCGGCCAGGCCCGCGTGGATCAGGTGATAGTTGTCCCCGGCGTACGTGTGGGCGCAGGAGGGGCAGCGGGAGGCGCGGCGGTTGCCGCAGGCGATGCGGAGGCGGCCGCCGGGCTCGACCTCCGTGGAGTAGCGGCGGAGGGTCTCGCCGGACGTGCGGTCCTTGGCGAGGGCCCAGCCGGTCAGGTGCACCGGATCGGAGCAGCCGCCGGTGCGGTGCACCTGGTCCCGCCAGCGGTCGAAGTCGGGGGCGGCGGCGACTCGGAGGATGTCGTGGAGGGTGGCCGGGTCCAGGCCCGCCGCGGTGGCGGCGGTGCGCTGATCCATGATGGGTGTTCCTTCCGGTCGAGAGATCGGCGAGGGGTACGGCTCCCGGGCGGCGGATGCTTGGCGGTATCGAGGCCGCCCGGGGCCGGTCAGCGGCGCTTGGCCGAGGACGCGATCAGCGAACGGACGACGACGGCGCAGACGGCGACCGATGCGGCCGTGACGGCGGTCGCGAGGAGCATCGAGACCAGGACCGTTCCGACGACCAGGACGACGGCGGTGCCGGCGCCGATGACGGCGAGTGCGGTGCCGGGGGTGATCTGGACGGTGGGGCGCTGGGCGCCCGGAGCCGGGGACGTCTGCACAGGCTCGACGGCGATCGGCTCGACGGCGGTCGGCCAGACGACGGCGGGCGGGGTGACGAGACCGGCCGGCGTCGGCATGGTCGGGATCTTGGGTCGGAGCATGGGGGTTCTCCCTTCGGGTCGGATTACTTGGAGATCGCCGTGCCAATGACGGGGGCGAGCAGGCTGTCGGCGAGGAGGAAGCCGCCGAGCAGGATCACGGCGACCAGCCACCAGGGCGGGCGGATGAGCTTGATGCCGAGGGCGCCGACGACGATCAGGGCGAGCCAGAGCGGGACATCCACGAGGGGTATCCGTTCAGTCGGAGATGCGGCAGCGGTGGGTACGGGCCGCGAGCTGGGCGGCGGAGGAGCTGGAGTAGTCGGAGGACCAGCCGCAGCGGTCGGCGGTGCAGACGGCGGCGTACTTGGTGCGGCCGTGGCGGTCGCGGTGGGTGCCGATCTGCACGGGGCCGATGCGCATGACGGAGTGGAAGTGGTCGCGAGGGGACATGGCGTTCTCCGTTCGGATTAGGCGAGTTGGGCGGCGATGGCGTCCGCCATGGGCGCGGGGACCCCGAGACGGGCGCGCAGGGTGCCGGGGTCGATGGGGTGGCCCGTACGGGCGTGGTGGTCGTCGGCGAGCTTGCGGGCGTGTTCGACCAGAGCGGCAGGGACGGGCACGGGGGGTGCGGTTGCCGGCGCGGGCCGGGTGGGCTCCACCTCGGCGGCGGCTTCGGGATCGGGCTCGGGGACGTGCTCCGCCTCGGTCGACACGCTTTCGATCGGCTTCGGCTCGACCACCGGGCAGGTCTCCAAGGCCTTCGGCGGTGCTGAGTGCGCGAGCAGCGTGCCGCCGAGGAAGGCGACCGCAGGCCATCCGGCGACGCCGAAGCGCAGCCAGCCGGGTGGATGGGCGAGGTCGAGGAACCCGGCGGTGGCGACGTTCGCACCGAGCGAGGCGAACAGGGAGACCAGGAACCAGCACCAGGCGAGCCGGGACGAGCCGTCCGAGCGGAGCCGACGCCAGGCGGCGACCAGGAGCAGGTCGACGGAGACGGGGTAGGCCCAAGCCTTCCATCCGGTCTGACCGGCCGCGGCGGCCAGGTCGTGCAGATGGGCGAAGGACAGCGCACCGGCGATCAGGGCTTGGACCAGCACGGCGTCTACGCGGAGCTTGCTGGTCATGTCGGCACCTCCTTTGCGGGCATTCCGGGCATGGCGGGGTAGGGACGTGGCGCGATGCGGTCGCGCCGACCGGGTGGGGTGAAGGTCAGGCGGTGGCCGGGGACTCGGCGGATGCCGGGGCCGGAACCTTGGCCGGGTGCGTGAGCGGCTCGACGGCGGGCCGGAAGGCGGCGAGGCCGGGTAGGTCCGGGGTGAGGTGCGCGTACGTGTTGCAGGCGTTGACGGCCGTACGGAGCGAGGTGTGGGGCGTACGGATACGGGCCCAGCCGCCGGAGGCGTCGCCGGTGATCGCGAGGCCGGGCGACTCGACGGGGATCTGGACGGTGGCGAGCACGGCGTCCGGTGCGATGTCGCCGAAGGCCATGTTGGCGCTGGTCTCGTCGTTGACGCGGTGGGCGGTACGGACGCTGAGCTGGGCGCGGAGCATGGTGATGCCCTTGCCGAGTTCGGAGCCGAAGCGCTGCCCGCAGATCTCCAGGTAGATGCCGGCGGCACGGCCGAGCTGGGCGAGTCGGGCGAGTGCGGTGATGATCCGGTCCCGCCGCTTCTCCTCCTCCTTCGTGGCGAAGAGGGCGAGTTCGGCGACCTCGTCGACGAGGACGACCACGGGAACGGGACGGAGGTGGTCGGGCAGGTCCCAGATGTCGGCGGCGATGTCGGCGTCCGGGGTGTCGGCTGTGATGCGCTGTTCGGCACGGATGAGTTGGTAGACGCCTTCCATGTGTGCGATGAGGGCGTCGAGGAGGTCGGCGGCGGTGTCGGGGTTGTCGGCGAGGGCGGAGAAGCGACGGGCCAGGGGGAACAGCTCGACCCCTTGCTTGCAGTCGATTCCTATCAAGGCCACTTCCTGAGCGGCGAGTTCGGCGACCAGGTTCCGCTGGTAGACGGACTTGCCGGACTTGGTGGCTCCGATCGTGAGGGCGTGAGGGGTGGTGCGATAGTCGCGGTAGTGGACTGCGCCGTCCTCCCGCAGGGCGACCGGCAAGCGCATGGTCGAGCGCTCGACGCCCGCGGGCATCTGCACCCGCTTGAGCACGTCGTAACCGGTCATCCGCAGTTCGACGACGCCGGAGCGGATCTCCCGCGAAGCGACACCGTGCATGCCGAACGAGTGTCGCAGCCGGTCGCACGAGGTGGCCACGTCGAAGGCGTCCTGTCCGGGGCGGAGCCCCAGCCGTAAGACGAGGCCGGTACGGGTGGGCCGAAGCCGCAGGATGCGCGGGGCGCGGGGCTCCGGCACGGGCCGGTTGGCCATCCGGGCGATGGCGAGACGCCACCGGGGCGGAGGGAACGGTCAGCCCGCAGGCGTCCATGACCGAGGAGTACCGAACCAGGACCCGCAGGATGGCGAGCGCGGCCCCGAAGGCCAACCAGTACCAGGCGGGCCGCCGCCACCGCAGGAGACCGGCGAGGGCGACGACGACCACCACGGCGGAGAGACTCGGCCACTCCGTGATCAGGCGGCCTTCGGGTTCGCCGCGCTGCCGACGAGCGAGGTGACCGCGACGGCGCGGAAGGCGATGCCGTGCCGACGCTGGCCGTTGAACTCGTTCTCCCAGGGCCGGGCGATCAGGCCGGTGACGGCGACCGGGGTTCCCATGACGAGGTCGGCGGAGACGCCGGTCTCCGGGACCGTCACGGTCAGGATCTCGACCTCACCGTTGGCCGCGAACATGACGTCCACGGTCGACAGTGCGGCACCGGTCTCGGCGTCCATGGCGCGCGCCGGCACGGCGGTCCTTCCCGCCGCGCCCAGCGCGGCGCGCGCGGCCCGACGCCCGGGCCTGCGCTCCTGCCTCCGCCCCGCTCCAGCCCGACCGCCAGCCGCACGGCTAACGGCTCGGGTTGATGGGTGGTGAACCCCTCTGTGGCTGGGGCGGCCGGCTCCACGGCTCTAAGGCAGCCACTTTGGGGCGAGCCTCTAAGATCATGGCCCCAACGTCGTGCTTTACCGGGCAGGTCCACAGACTGCCCGACGCGCCGGAAGCTTACGGGGACATGATCACTCGCCCCAAAGCCGCTCCGCCGACCTCGTGAGCATCGCCCGCATCAACTCCGGCGCCCAATTGACTAGAAGAGTCGCCCGGAACGCATTGTTTCCGAACCATCCGCCCTCGTTGCATCCGCGACATGCTGCTTCAGGGTCTCTCCGATTACTTCGCCCAACCGCACGGGGACAGCATTACCGATCAGCCTCCCCAGGCGATTGAAGCGCACAGCTTCCCCTTCCTCCAGAAACTTATAGGAGCGAGGAAAGGTCTGAATCATAGCCGCTTCCCGCAAGGAAATGGCTCGATCTTGCGACGGATGGCCGAAGCGACCATTCCCGTACCCGAAGCACTGAGTCGTCATTGTGGGGGCCGGCATATCCCACTCCATGCGACCATATACGCTGGGATAAGTAGCACCAGTGCTCTTCCGATGACATGCGGAAAGTAGCTCCGGATCCCAGTCGCGCCAAGTGCCACCAGGTTTCGAAGCCTTGATTCGCCTCATGTTCATTTCGCTGAGAGAGCAGGCTGCGTGGAGTGGATCCCGAGGATGTTGCTCGCCCGCACGAATCTTAGGAAGATCAGAAATTTCATCCCGGACTGTACGAACGGGTGAATTCATCTGATCGATGCGATCCAGGCCAAGATCACCCAGCTTTGACGCGAGAAGGACCAGCCGCTTCCTTGATTGAGGAACCCCAATCTTGGTGCACTCAACGATCGACCAATGAACGTAGTAGCCCGTGAGGCTTTTCAGAAAGCGTTTGAACACGCTATGTGACGCGAGCTGAGAAACGTTCTCCATAGTTACCAGATCTGGCTGGAGATCTGCCACCAGATCCCCAAAACTGGAGACCAGCTGCCAATCCTTGCCACTCTTCTTACCACGTCCACTTTGGCTATAAGACGAGAATGGCTGGCACGGCGCACAACCGGCGAGAAGCGAAAACTCACCCCCACTCAAGTGGGGGAGAATCTCCTCAGGCGTCAACTCATTGACATCCCGCTCAATGAACTTGGCATCGTTGTTAGCTTCGTACGGGTAGCGGCATGAGGCGTCGAGATCAACACCAGCCGTAACGTTGATGCCACTCCGGACCAAACCATGAGTGAGTCCGCCGACCCCACAGAAGAGATCGACTGCAGAAATAGTCGGGTACGTACTCGTCATGGTGCACCGCCGCTTGGCCTGCAATCCGGCCGGAGAAAATTGTGGGATTCGATATGCCGAATGAAGCAGTCTATCACTTCACGCAAGTAGCCTTCGACACTGGAGGCCATCCGTCGCAGCTCCTCGACGGCCACCCCGTCCGCGCAATCGGCAAACGAGACGGAGCCGTGAGCCAGACTGTTCCGACGATCCTTGACGAGCTTCAGGGGTCCGAGGTCGTCTCGCATGTTGGCCTTGACGTCTCGTCGGGTCTCAGGCGTGATGGAGATCACGCACCCCAGGCGCTTGCCCATCACGAAGATTGCTTCATCGTCCCAGTTACCGCCGCCGCCGGCTTCAACGCTGAATTCCCTAACGGGTAGCTGCTGGATGATGTGTTCGCTGAGCTGCACAGCGTGCTTCAAGCGATTCTCGGGGCTCATATCTGTATGAGTTCGCGCGATGGAGCGAATCCATTCGCGTTGAAGCTCGGTATTAAGCTGGTGAGGCTGCCACCGGCCATCGTGAGCCGCAGCCTGGGTTATTGCCTCTACGCATCGCGAAACCGTTGCTTCGACGAGATTGTATAGCTGGAGGTACAGGCTGGAGTACAAGATCTTCTGCTGCGTAGCAGAGATCTTGTAAGCAGTTCCGTGGAGGCGGGGGGCGCCATCCTGTGCGGCTTTCTCTAGCTCTTCGAGTAAACCCACATAGGCGTCAACCTCTTCGAACCTTTCTTCGAAGAATGAGAGAAGGTCGCCGGCGTTCATTCCCGCACCAGCTTGTCGCGCACGAAGTTGATGCGCCTTTCAAGACGAGAGCGCGCGTTAGCGCCGTCAGACCCTGTGACCCGTGTAAAATCGGCGCCTTCCAGCCACGAGCGCACGTTCAGTTGATCGGCACCGATTTCGCGAAGCTCGGGCTTTTCCTGCAGCGCAAGGTGAGACCCAATTGCGATGGCCTCGAAACGAGCCCGCGGCGTAGCCTTTCCAGTGGGCGCCTTGCGGAATCCGTACGGGAACGCTCGTTCCACGAAATCCAGCATCTCCTGGAAACGCCGCCTATACTCGTCCAAGAGCGTCGGTCGCTCACCAAAAACGACGTTTTTCTTCTTCACATAGTCGAAGATGAAGTCAGCGGGACGGTCTCTATACTTTTCGAGTCCATCTCCGTACGCGAAGAAACGGGTCACCAGTTCTTCGTAGCCCCGTTCACTCTTACTCTTGGCGCTCATCGGAGCGAGTTCAGCGAACCGAGTATCTGTTGCGAGTTCTATTACAAGCCTCATGAACGGGCCAGCCAATGCGCCGCGACGAATCTCCGCAGTATTGGCATTCTTGCTGCCCGTGTTGATCCGCTCGAACATGTCCAATCGTGCGGCCTCGTCAGCGTGTTCGTTAAGCACAATGCCGCGGATGGAACGGTTACGGATCTTTCGCTGTCGCGATTCAGGGAGATCTTCGAAGGTGAAGTAAGACACGTTGGTGAGCTGGTCAAGCTCACCAAGGCGGTACCCCTTTAGCAGGAACTCTTCGAGAGTCCTGAGCCGCTGGGAACCGTCAACGATCTCCAGCTTGCCATCTTCCATCTCCCAGAAAAAGATGAATGGAATCGGCAGGCCCATGATCAGAGATTCGATGAACTTTGACTTCCGCTCGTGCTCCCACGTGAACTCGCGCTGATAGTCGGGCACGACATACTCGCCACTGTTCATCTTGTTCGCAAGGATTTCAACCGAATATTCGGTGATGTAGAAATCGATGCGCTTCGTCTGATCGGCGATCTGTTTCTCGGCAGCATCGCGTTCGTCGGGCGTGATCATGATGGCTTCGCTCGACATCGCTCGGTGCCTCCCCGGTGCCGTCTGCTCTCACTGATTGGCCAACATGTTGGCGCAAGTTGATGATGTCACAGGCGTCTTGCCATGCAAGAGCCCACGGCCGAACCGACCGGCTGCGGCGCCCCTCTGTAGCCCCAGGGCCACTCAGGTCTTCCGTCCTGGCGCTTCAAATTTACAATCACTGGCGACGTCGACGGCCGTGTCAGAACGAACGATATGTAGTCGCTGACAGGCAGCAGCCCTGTGAGGATGCGTGGGTGGATCAGAAGATGCCCGATGCTTGAACTTGGCTGCTGCACGCAGAGGCCCCGGGTGTCCCGGGGCCTCCGTTGGGTTGCGTCGTCACTATTGATGCTGGACACCTGGTAGCCGGGGGCTGTCCTGGCCCTCGTGAGCCGTAAGCACCGGAAACGTCAGTCTGCGACAGCGGCTTGTCGCGACGCGAAGAGTGTCCCGCAGGGCTTCGCCTAGGTCCGCGGACAGTGCTCGAAGGGCGCCCAGATCCGTCTTCTCATCGCCGAGCACGCCAGCCGCTACATCCACGAGGTCGGACGCCAGGGCGAGCTGTTCGGCTTCCAGGTGGTCAGATAGGCGGGACAGGTGGCTGTTGGGGTCGTCGGTGCTCAGGTAGCAGGGGTTGCCGTCGGGGGGTGTCCACGGAGGAGGCGGAGGCCGTTGCGGGGTGTCATCCCTCTGCACCTCCTTCCCCGGTCGTTTGGTGGGTGGTGAAGAGTGCTTCGGCGCGGTCGCCGGGGAGGACCAGGTGGGCCGCCTCGATGACGCGGCCGGTGGGGTCGGTCGAGATGCGGGTGATGGCGAGGATGGCCAGGGTCGGGGTGATGCGGAGAGTTGCGGCTTCCTCGGAGGTTGGGAGGCGGGCAGTGACCTTGTCTCGGACTTCCGCCGGCCGCTGGCGGCACCACGGCGGCTCGGCGGCGACGAGGTCGCGGGGGATGTAGATGCGGGCCAGGCTGTGTGGGGACTCCCCCTCGTGACCGATGCAGAGGAATTCAGTCAGCGGGGTGCGTGAGCGGACTTTGAGCAGGGCGGCCAGCGGGCCTTGGGCGCGGAGTTGGGTCGTGCGGACGGTCAGGTGGAGGGTGGGCGTGAGGAGGCCGCCCTCGTACGTGAGCCGCCTGACGGGGCGGCGGACGTAGTTGCCCTTGCCGTGGAGTTTGTCGATCAGCCCCTCCGTCTGGAGGAGCGCCAGGGCGTTGCGCATGGTCGGGGTGCTGACCTTGTAGTGGGAGGCGAGTTGGGATTCCGACGGGAGACGTTCGCCGGGCTTGAGGTGGCCCGTGGTGATCTGGGTCCGGAGGTCTGCGGCGATGGTGTCGCGGAGGGACGGCACGGGCTGGATCACCACCTTCTGAGGACTCGGAGTGCGACGAGTCGGGTGCGGGGGTGCAAGGTCAACTGTTCGCCCGACTCGAAGAGGAGGCGTTTGGCGCCGAGGGGCAGTTGGCGGAGGTCGGCGACTCGGCAGGGTTGGCCGCCAATCTGGATGACGTCGCCGCGCTGCACGTTGGCCGAGGTGATCTCGACGGGTCCGGCCACGGCGCCGTTCGGGATCCAGGTCTTCATGCCGTCACCTCTGCGGGGACGGGATGTGTGGCCGGCTCGTGGCAGGGGCAGGTGCACGACTCGTAGATGACGGGGATATCGACCGGGGACTTCGCCGGGGAGGGGTGGGCGCACTCGTGATGCGTGCCGATCCGGCAGGGGGTCGAGCGGTACGGCGCGGCCTGAGTCGACGGCATCAGAAGACCTCCGCCGGCATGAGGAGATGCTCGATGGCGGGCACGTACGGGCGGACCAGGACTGTCGCCTCTCCTCGAATGATGTCCGCGCGACTCGCGGCGGAGGGCGGTAAGGGCGCGTGGCGGCGGGGCGTTCGGGAGTAACGCTCCCTGGTGCGCGCGATGGCGCGGCGGATACGGTTGAGCACGCTGATCAGCTCCTATCGCTGATGGCCAGGTCCCCGGACATCGCCCGTCGCGGGGACCGCTTTGCGTACGACGGCCCACAGGGTGCGGCCGCCCAGGCTGGTGGCGAGGAGCCCGAACCGGTCTGCCGTCGCCACGACTTCCAGGACCTCCCGCCATGTTTGGCGGGGAGGGCTTCCGGCACCTCCACTTCGATCGTTGTGTGTCGTGCATGCTCCTGCGTGCGCGTGGTGAGGCCGACGGCTGACAGCCGGGCGGCGAGGGCCTCCGCGCTTACTTCTGGAGCAGGCACAAGGCAGCCTCCGTCACCGGCGATCACTTTCAGTGAAGCTAGTTAACTAAATTAGACCTAGTGGACTAGATTTTCCATATGTCTGAGCAGCCGCCCTACCTCCGTATCGCCGACGAACTGCGGCGGCGGATCGCGGAGCACGAGTGGAGTCCTGGGGACCGGCTGCCCTCGCGAGCCCAGATCGGCCAGGAGTGCGGGGTGGGCGAGAACGTCGTTCGCCGAGCCCAGGAGTTGCTGATCTCCCAGGGCGTGCTGGAGGGGCGGGCCGGGTCTGGGACCTACGTGGCCGAGCCCCGCCAGCGGGTGCGGATGGTTCGGTCCGCAGCGCGCGAGCAGCCGGATGGGTCGCCGTTTCGGGCGGACATGAAGGCCGTCGGGCGGAACGGCGGTTGGGAGAGCCGGACCGATGCGAAGGTTCCTGCGCCGGCCGAGATCGCTGCGCGGCTCGGGATCGGTGAGGGCGAGCTGTGCGTCCGGACCGTGTACGAGTTCCTTGCCGATGGGCGACCCGTACAGCTGTCGACGAGTTGGGAGCCGTACGACCTCACCGGCGGGACCCTCATCGTCCTTCCCGAGGGCGGGCCGCATGCGGGGGCCGGCGTCGTGAACCGGATGGCCAAGATCGGCGTCACCGTCAGCCACGCGGTCGAGCGGCCGGAGCCGCGGCAGGCGACCGCTGAGGAGGCTTCACTTCTCGGGATTCAGAAGGCCGCACTTGTCACTCACATCCGGCGGACCTACTACAGCGACCAGGGCCACCCCGTGGAGACTGCCGACATCATCGTCCCCGCCGCTCTCTGCGAGATCGTCTACGAGATTCCCATCAACCGCTGAGGGCACTTCAGAGGGTGCTCCCCGGCCGTACGCGCACGTCGCCGACTGGGCAACCTGGCAGCATGCATGCCATGGACCAAGCCTTGAAGACCCTGGAACGCGAGTTCCGTTCTGAGCCCGGAAGCTTCCTGCTCGGTCTGCGAAGTGATCTGGTCTGGGACCGAGCGGCCTTCTCCAGGCTGGAGAAGGCCATGCGTGCTGTGTGCGAACGCATGCAGGAGGCCGAAGATCTTCCTCGATGGCTGGCCGAGGGGTACTACCACGTTGCCACGGACGTTCCCTCGTGGACGGCACACCCCAACTTCCCTCGCCCGGAGCCGGCGGACTACTACACCGCGTGCATCGAGCGGCTAGGGGATCTAGCGGACTGGTTCTTCCGAGGGGAGCACGCTTACATGGAGCCGCACATCTGGCCGGAGCTGTAGTGCCCTCCAACCGTCGCGAGCCCCAGCGTCGTCCGCCAGCTCGGGCTGACATCCAACGCTGACATCAACGGGCCCGGACGGCGCCGTACAGCGGCATCCCTGGGTGGCCGAGGACCAGCCGACAGCGGCCCCCGGGGAAGGGCGTAGATCGAACTTGTAAAGCAGGGGTCGTCGGTTCGAACCCGACAGGGGGCTCCAGGCGAAGGGCCGGCACACGGGGGCGTTCCCCGTGTGCCGGCCCTTCGGTGTGATCAGCGTGCCGACGCGGCCGTCGGTTTCGGCGTCACGAACCCTTGAGCGCCTCGGTGGCAGGTCATCCGGCGGGGATCCGATTCTCGACCCGCCGGCCCTTGTTCCACTCGGTCAGGATCAGCTGATAGCAGGTGCTGACCCTGGAGCCCGTTCCGCTGTGCTGCGTGCCGCCCGCGGACGCCAGGGCGGTGATGTTGGCTCGCCACCGAAACGCCGGGTCCTTCTTGCCGATCTTCTCGGCCAGCGCCTTGTCGTCCACGTGGTCGCCATGCCGCCCCAGGAACATGCCGATGCCCCCGAGCAGCATCCCGTCCCAGGTGTCCTTCGTGCGCCCCCACGCCTCTTCGGCGACCTTGAGCGTGCGTTCCAGGATCGTCGGGCCGTACTGGTCGGTGATGCGGAGCACGCCCGAGACCGCGCCCACGGTGTTCGTCCCGGACGAGCCCATGGACAGGTTGCGGGCCACCAGCGCGGACTCCGTGTCGACGAAGAGAGGGAGCCCGGCGGTCAGACCGATCCTGTACTCGTCGATGGGTCGGGGCTTGCTCGATTCACGGTTCTTGATCAGGAACAGGACCGCCTCTTCCTGCTGATCGAGGTCGTGATGCACCTCGGCCACCAGTGTGTCGAGCCCCGAGACCTTGGCCGCATGCCAGCGGTGCATTCCGTCGACGATGAACCGGTCGCCATTGGCCCGCTGTGAGACGACGATGGTCCCGAGCGCTTCCGGAACCATGTTCTTGGCGATTCCCAAGGCGCGGGATTCGTTGAGAGTCCTCTGGGCCTTGTCGTCGATCTTGAGCTCTTCGACGGGAATGGAGACGCCGTGGACGACTCTGTGCTGCGGCAGTTGGTACGGGTACTTCTTGGGCATGCCTCTGCCTTCCTCACGTCGCGCTCAGGAGGGTGGCTGTTGCCAATGAAGGGGATGCGACGTTCGGGCACAGGGTACTAGCCCGAAAGGAGTACACCCCAGCATTTTTACCGTACGTCAGTTCGCTTACGGGGGCGCTTGGTTGAGGCGCCCATAGCCTGGCGGCCGGCGGGAAGACCCCGGACCGACGGCGGTCCGGGGTCCGTGTGCGCGCCGGTCAGTGGCGGCCCGAGACGCGGTCGGCCAGGGTGGCGATGCGGTCGGTGGCGGGGGTGTGCGCGGTGGCCTCGCGGCGGTCGGCGGCGCGGTAGGCGGCGTACAGGGTGTGGACGCCGAGCCAGCGGAGGGGTTCCGGTTCCCAGCGGCGGACCTTGTGGTTGACCCAGGGGAGGGTCGTGAGGTCCGTGGGGCCGGACTGGCCCGAGTCCTGCTGGATCAGGTCGCGCAGCGTGCGGGCGGCGAGGTTGGCGGTGGCGACGCCCGAGCCGACGTAGCCGCCCGCCCAGCCCAGGCCGGTCGAGCGGTCGAGGGTGACGGTGGCGCACCAGTCGCGGGGGACGCCCAGGACGCCCGACCAGGCGTGGGCGATGCCGGTGCCGGCGAGCCGGGGGAAGAAGCGGACGAGGATCTCGCGGAGCGCCTCGACGGTGGCGGGCTGGGTGCGGCCGTCGTTGTCGGTGCGGGAGCCGAAGCGGTACGGGACGCCCCGGCCGCCGAGGGCGATGCGGTCGTCGGCGGTGCGCTGGGCGTACATGTAGGCGTGGGCCATGTCGCCGAGGGTCTCGCGGCCGGTCCAGCCGATGGCGTCCCAGACGTCCCCGGGGATCGGGTCGGTCACGATCATCGAGGAGTTCATGGGGAGCCAGGTGCGCTTGAGGCCCTTGATGTTCGCGGTGAACCCCTCGGTGCAGCGCAGGACATAGGGCGCCCGGACCGTACCGTACGGAGTGACGGCGTGCTTGGGCCTGATCTCCGTGACCGGCGTCGACTCGTGGACGGTGACGCCCAGCGCCTCGACGGTCGCGGCGAGGCCCTGGACCAGCTTGGCCGGGTGGATCCGGGCGCCGTGCGGGGTCCAGGAGGAGCCGACGGCACCGGCGACGCGGACGCGCTCGGCGGTCCCGCGGGCGCCGTACAGCTCCCGGTCGGTCTGGCCGAAGGCCAGCTCCACCGCGTGGAACGCCTTCAGCCGCGCCAACTGCGCCGGGGTGTACGCGACTTCGAGGACACCGCCCTGGTGGATGTCGGCGTCGATGCCCTCGGCCGCGGCGGTCTCGACGACCTCGGTCACCGTGTCGTTCATCGCCTGCTGGAGCCGTACGGCGGCCTCGTGGCCGTGCGCCCTGGCGTAGCGGTCGCGCCCGGCGATGCCGTTGTAGAGCCAGCCGCCGTTGCGGCCGGAGGCGCCGTACCCGCAGAACTTCCCCTCCAGGACCACGATGTTGAGGAAGGGGACCGCCTTCTTCAGGTAGTACGCGGTCCACAGGCCGGTGTAGCCGCCGCCGACGATGCAGACGTCGGCCGTGGTGTCGCCGGGGAGGGGCTCCCGGGGAGCGGGGGCGCCCTCCTGGGCGTACCAGAACGATATGCCGCCGTTGACGGTGCTCATGTGGTTCCTTGGGTCCATCGTCAGTGGGTGGGTGTGGACGTTAGCGGATGGGGTGTGCGGTGATCGAGGTCCCGGCGGAGAAGGCTCCGGACGCGGGGCGGTTCCTGGAGGAGTGGGGGCTGCGGAGGACGGGGCCGGCGATGCGCGGCTGGTCGGCGCTGGTGCTTCCGGTCGTGGCACACGACGGTACGCCCGCGGCGCTGAAGCTGCAGCCGCTGGACGAGGAGAACGAGGGCGAGGCCGCCGCGCTGCGGGCCTGGGACGGGGACGGGGCGGTACGGCTGCTCCGGGACGACCCCGCCACCGGCACGCTGCTGCTGGAGCGGCTGGACGAGACCCGGCACCTGTCGGCGGTGGCGGACGCCCGGGAGGCCACGCGCCTGCTCGCCGGGCTGCTGGCGCGGCTGGTGGCCGTGCCCGCGCCGGCCGGGCTGCGGGGGCTGGACGCCATCGCCGCGGACATGCTCGACGAGGTGCCGGACGCCGTGCGGGCGGTGGCTGCCGAGGAGGACCGGCTGCTGCTGCGGGACTGCGCCGCGGCGGTACGGGAGGTGGCGGGCGAGCCGGGGGACCGGCTGCTGCACTGGGACCTGCACTTCGGCAACGTCCTCGCCGCGGACCGCGAGCCCTGGCTGGCGATCGACCCCAAGCCGCTGGCCGGCGACCCGGGCTTCGAACTGCTGCCGGCGCTGGCCAACCGGTTCGACCCGGCCGAGGTGCTGTGGCGGTTCGACCTGATGACCGAGGCGCTCGGGCTGGACCGGGCGCGGACCGTGGCCTGGACGCTGGGGCGGGTGCTCCAGGACTGCCTGTGGGACGTCGAGGACGGGGCGACGGCGCTGGAGGGGGAGCGGGTGGCCGTGGCGCGGCTGCTGCTCGCGCGGTAAGGGGTTCAGTCCCTGGACGCTGCTGGCGCGGCCGGGGGTGGGCGAGGCAGGCTGCGGTCATGATTCGTAGCGCTGTCATCGACGACGTACCCGCCCTCCACGCCATGGTCCGCGAACTCGCCGAGTACGAGAAGGCCCTCGACGAGGTCCAGGCCGGCGAGGAGGACCTGCGCGAGGCGCTGTTCGGCGAGCGGCCGGCGGCCTTCGCGCACATCGCCGAGACCGAGGACGGGCAGGTCGCGGGCTTCGCGCTGTGGTTCCTGAACTTCTCCACCTGGCGCGGGGTCCACGGCATCTACCTGGAGGACCTGTACGTCCGCCCCCACCTGCGCGGCGGCGGCCACGGCAAGGCGCTGCTGCGGGAGCTGGCGCGGATCTGCGTGGCCCGCGGCTACCAGCGCCTGGAGTGGTCCGTACTGAACTGGAACGCCCCGTCGATCGCCTTCTACGAGTCGCTGGGCGCGCGGCCGCAGGACGAGTGGACGGTGTACCGGCTGACCGACGGGGCGCTGGCGGAGCTGGGCAGCGACTAGGAGGCCGCGCAGGTGAGCGTGGGGCCGGTGAGCATCCCACCGGTGCTCTCCTGCCCCCTCGGCGTCCAGTAGCCCAGCTTGGACACGACCGTCGAGCACGCGCCCTTCTTCAGCGTGGCGCGGACCGTGACGGTGGTGGGGCGGCCCGGCTGGAGGTCGGTCAGGGCGCAGTCCAGCGCGTACATGCTCCGGGTGGTGGAGGGGGCCCGGCCGGGGAGCGGGTTGACGCAGCGCCGGTCGGCGGAGGTGAGGCGGATGCCGCTCGCCTCCTCGCCGATCAGGCCGAGGCGGGCGCTGCCGTCGCCGTCGCCGACACGCGCCACGGTGTACGTGAGCGTGGTGGTCGCGCCCGCCCGGAGCGCCCCGCCGCCCGGGGTGACGGTGATCCGGTGCGTCGGCTCGGGCCGGGCGGCGGTGAGCGTGACCGTGGCGCGCGCCCGGCCGGTCAGCTCGGTCTCCGCGGCCTCGGAGGCGACGGTGACCTCGGCGTCCACGGTGTACGTCCCGGGGCCCGGGTAGTCGGCGCGGCCGGCGAGGGTGCCGGTCGCGGCGGGCGCGTCGGCCGGACCGCCGGCGCGGTGCGCGGTCCAGGTGCCCGAGGTGCGGCACTGGGGGCGCAGCCCGGTGTGGCCCCGGCGGCAGGTCGCGGCGGCCGTCACGGTCATGGTGGCGCCCGTGCCGGTCACGCACAGGGCGATGTCGGCGTACTGGCCGTGCGGCCCGCGCAGGGTGCCGCCGGGCGCGCACTGGGTGACGGGCCCCGACGGAGCCGGTGCGGCCGGGGCCGGGGCCGCGGGCGGGGTGGCGTGGGCGGTGGTGACGGTCGCCGCCAGCAGCGCGGACAGGGTGCCCAGCGCGGCGTACAGGGTGGTGCGCGGTCTCGTGGTCATCCGTGCCTCCTCTTCGGTCGGCTTGGATGGTGCGCGAGCCGCGTGGTGGCGGGGCCCGCCCCACGCGGGTACTGCGCCGGTTCCGCTACGCCGGTTCACCCGGCGGGGTCATGGCACCAGGACCACCTTGCCCACGGTGGCGCGGTTCTCCAGGGCGCGGTGGGCCGCGGCGGCCTCGGCGAGCGGGAAGCGCTGGACGGCGGGGCGGAGGCGGCCGGCCGCGGCCTCGGCGAGGGCCTCCAGCTCCAGGGTGCGGACGGTGCCGCCGGCCCGGGCGAGCATCCGCGGCCCGAGCACCGGCTCGGACGTGATGCCGAGGGCGTCCAGCTCGCCGTCGGTGAGGGTGAGGGGCGCGCCGTCGAGCAGCCCGGCGCCCGCCCAGCCGTACACCAGGTGCTGTCCGCCCTTCCCGAGGAGGTCCACGGCGGCGCGGGCGGTGGTGCCCCCGACGGCGTCCAGCAGCACCGTGGCCCGGGCGCCGCCGAGCCGGGCGC
This sequence comes from Streptomyces sp. NPDC015131, assembly GCF_043079975.1. Classification (NCBI taxonomy): domain Bacteria; kingdom Bacillati; phylum Actinomycetota; class Actinomycetes; order Kitasatosporales; family Streptomycetaceae; genus Streptomyces; species Streptomyces sp. NPDC015131. The sequence goes on from NZ_JBIBVB010000006.1 coordinate 109,045, forward strand.
GGACCTCCGCGGGCCAGCCGGGGCGGGTGTAGTCGACGGCGATGTCGGCGCCGTTCTCCCGGACGCGCGCGGTCTTCTCCGGCCCGCCCGCGAGGCCGACGACGGTGGCTCCGGCGTTCTTGGCGTACTGGACGAGGAGGGTGCCGATGCCGCCGGCCGCGGCGGTGACCACGGCGACGCTCTCCGGTCCGAGCTCGGTGAACCGGAGGATGCCGAGGGCGGTGCGCCCGGTGCCGATCATGGCGACCGCCTCGGCGTCCCCGAGGGCGCCGGGCGTCTCGTGGAGCCGGTCGGCGTCGGTGACGGCGCGCTCGGCGTAGCCGCCCGGCGCCATGCCGAGGTGGGCGACGACCCGCTTGCCCAGCCAGCCCGGGTCGGTGCCCTCGCCGAGCGCGTCCACCGTGCCGGCGACCTCGCGGCCCGGGACGGTGGGCAGGGCGACGGGCGCCGGGTACAGGCCGGTCCCGCCCTCGCGCAGCGCGGTGTCGAGGACGTGGACCCCGGCGGCGGCGACGGCCACGCGGACCTGGCCGGGGCCGGGCGCGGGGTCGGGGACCTCCTCGTACACGAGGTTCTCGGCGGGGCCGAAGGCGTGCAGGCGGATTGCGCGCATGGCGGGCTCTCCCTCGATCGGGGCGGTGGAACCGGTCGGGAACAGCCTTCGACCTCAAGCGCGATCGAGGTCAAGCGGAGCGGTCGCGGACCTTCACGGCACGCGCGGGAATCGCGACTGGAGCGTCCAGATCGCCGGGTTGTCCGCCAAGCCCTCGTGCATGTCGGTGAGGTCGGCGATCAGGTCGTGCAGGAAGTCCCGGGCCTCCCGGCGCAGGGCCGCGTGGCCGAAGGTGAGCGGGGGCTCCTCGGCCGGCATCCAGTCCGCCTCCACGTCCACCCAGCCGAAGCGGCGCTCGAACAGCATCCGGTCGGCCGACTCGGTGAAGTCCAGCTCCGCGTACTGCGGCCGGGCCGCCCGGCTGCCGGCCGGGTCGCGGTCCAGCCGCTCGGCGATGTCGCACAGCGCCCACGCGAAGTCCAGCACCGGCACCCAGCCCCAGGCGGTCGAGATCTCCCGGTCGGCCTTGGTGTCGGCGACGTACACGTCTCCGCAGAACAGGTCGTGCCGCAGCGCGTGGACGTCCGCGAGGCGGTAGTCCGTCTGCGGCGGGTCCGGGAAGCGGCGGGAGAGGGAGTAGCCGATGTCGAGCACGTGGTCGATGGTCCCACGGCCGGGAGGGGCGCTCACACGTGCGAGTGAACGATGCCCGGTGGCCCGTACGGGGCGCGTCCTGCTCTGAGAGCGTCGCTCCGTGTCGAAGGAGGTCCGCCGTGGCACTGCCCGTCCCCGACGAGTCGCTCGACTATCCGGCGCTGGTCCTGTCCGCGAAGGACCGCATCCCCGGCATGACGGTCGAGGGAGCCTTCGAGATGTTCGGCGCGGTGGCCCCGGAGGGATGGCGGGTGGAACTGGTCGAGGGGGACATCCATGTGTCGCCGCCCTCCGACGGCGAGCACGCGGAGATCGTCGCCGGGCTCACCGGCCAGATGTGGGACCACGACAGAAGCCTCAGGTGCTACACCCGCCTCGGGCTGCTCCTGCCGGAGCGGGCTGTCAGCGGCCGGGTCCAGCCCGACCTCGTCCTCGCGCCCAAGGGCAGCTTCGCCGACCAGGCCGAGTACCACGACCCCTCGCCCGTCCTGCTGGTCGCCGAGGTCACCTCCCGCTCCACCGCCGGCAACGACCGGGTGAAGAAGATCCGCGGGTACGCCCGCGCGGGCATCCCCGTGTACCTGCTCATCGACCGCGCCACCGAGCAGGCGGTCGTGTGCACCGAGCCGTCCGGCGAGGACTACGGCACCAAGGCGGCGTACAAGCTCGGCGAGGTGGTGCCCCTGCCCGCGCCGCTGGGCTTCGCCCTGGACACCGGGGCGTTCTGAGGCTCAGCCCAGCAGGCGCCGCTCCTTCGCCACCGCCACGGCGCCCGCGCGGGTGTCGACGCCCAGCTTCGCGTAGATCCGGCCCAGGTGGGTCTTGACCGTCGCCTCGCTGATGAACAGCGCCCGGGCGATCTCGCGGTTGCCCAGCCCCCGCGCCAGCTGGCCCAGGATGTCCAGCTCGCGGGCCGTGAGCGCGGGCGACGCGGCGGCGGCCGTACGGCGGGCGGCGACCGGCGCGGACAGCGCCGTACGGCCCTCGGCGGCGGCGTGGATCGCGGCGAACAGCTCCTCGGGGCGCTCGGCCTTCAGCAGATAGCCGGTCGCGCCGGCCCCGATCGCCCGGGTGACGTCGGCGTCCGTGTCGTACGTGGTGAGCACCAGCACCCGCACCCCGGTCGGCGCGATCCGGCGGGTGGCCTCCACGCCGTCGATGCCGTCCCCGAGCTGAAGGTCCATCAGCACCACGTCCGGCGCCAGCTTCGCCGCCATCGCGACGGCCTCCTCCCCGCTGCCCGCCTCGCCCGCCACCTCGATGCCGGGCGCGCTGCCGAGGAGCGCGCGGAGCCCGGCGCGTACGACGGCGTGGTCGTCGCACAGCAGGATGCGGACGGTCACCGGGGCTCCTCCAGGGGGACCGACACGGACAGCACCGTGCCCTCGCCGGGCGCCGACTCGACGGTCAGCGTGCCGCCCAGCTGCTCGGCGCGGGCCCCGATCGCGGGCAGCCCGTGGCCGCGCGGGCCCGACGGCGCCACGGCCGCCGGGTCGAAGCCGCGCCCGTCGTCGGCGACGTCCAGCACGACCTGGTCGTCCAGGTAGGTGAGGGTCAGCGCGGCGGACGTCGCGCCCGCGTGCTCCCGTACGTTCGCCAGGGCGCCCTGCGCGATCCGCAGCAGCGCCGCGCCCACCCGGTCGGGCAGCGGCACGGGCCGGCCGTCCACCCGGAAGGCGACCGGCACACCGGGCGGTGTCGCACCGGAGCCCCCGGCCGCCAGCGCGCGCAGCGCCTCCTCCAGGCCGCCGCCCCCGGCGAGCCCGGCCGGCGCCAGGTCGTGCACGAAACGGCGGGCCTCGTCCAGGCTGTGCTCGGCGATCGAGGCGGCGGTACGGACATGGTCGCGGGCCGCGCCCGGATCGCTGTCCCAGGTGCGGTCGACGGCCTGGAGCAGCATCCGCTGGCTGGACAGGCCCTGCGTGAGGCTGTCGTGGATCTCCATGGACAGCCGCTGCCGCTCCGCGAGGGCGCCCTCCCGGCGCTCGGTGGCCGCCAGCCGCTCCGCCTGCCGCCCGGTGTGCAGGAACACGGCGGTCGCGATGGCCGCGACGGCGGGCGGCGCGACCAGCACGTTCGGGTCCAGGGCGCCGTCCGCCAGCCGCAGCTGGGCGGCCACCACGAACACCGTCAGCAGCGCGACCAGCACCAGCGCCGCGCGCGGGCGCAGCGTACGCAGCCCGGTGTAGAACAGCGGCACCGCGCACCACGCGAAGCTCGGCGCCAGCACCACCAGCACCATCCACACCGCGACGACCGCGCACAGCCACACCCGCCGCCGGGGCACCGGCAGCACGTACAGCACCGCCAGCGCCACCGACAGCGCCACCACCCACGGGCCCAGCTCCAGCCACGGATGGCGCAGCAGGAACCGCGCCAGCGAGGCCCCCAGCAGCGCGAAGAACGCGACGTGCATCACCCGGGCCGGCCGGCGGGCGTCGGGGTCCTGCTCCACGTCCACCCTCCTCGTCCACCGTCCACCGTCCACGTACGGGACCACGCGTCCCATCCTCGCCCGCCCCCGGCCCCGCGGCATCAACCGATCGGCTGACCCCGGCCCCCCGTACCCGGGCCCACGATCGAGGGCATGACGAAGCACCCGAAGCACAAGACGTCCCTGCGCACCCGCCTCCTCACCGGAGCCGTCGCCGTCGCCGCGCTCGCCGCGGGCACCGCCGGAGCCGTGTCCGCGACCGCCGCCGAACCGGCCCCCCGCACCGCCCAGGCACCCGCCGCCACCGCCCAGGCCCGCGACCTCACCCAGTCCACCCACCTGAGCATCGACGCCGCCACCCGCGCGGCCCGGGCCGCCCTGGACGCGGCCGAGAAGGAGAACCAGCGGGTCACCGTCGCCGTCGTGGACCGCAACGGCAACACCGTCGTCACCCTCCGCGGCGACGGCGCCGGACCGCAGTCCTACGAGTCGGCCGTCCGCAAGGCGTTCACCGCCGTGTCCTGGAACGCCCCCACCTCCGAGCTGGCCGGGCGCCTGGAGTCGGCGCCCAACCTCAAGGACATCCCCGGCACCCTGTTCCTCGCCGGCGGCGCGCCCGTCACCGCCAAGGGCGCCCCGGTCGCGGGCATCGGCGTGGCCGGCGCCCCCAGCGGCGCCCTGGACGAGAAGTTCGCCCGGGCGGGCGTGGCCGCGCTCGGCCGCTGATCCCGCCCTACGATCACGGGGTGGACCCCCGCCCGCGCGCCGTCGCCGCCGCGCTCCTCGCCACGCTGCTCACCGCCGCTCTCGGCGGCTGCACCGGCGAGGACGCGCGCGGCCCGGCGGGCGCGGCCGGGCTGGGCGACCCGTACTTCCCGGGCCTCGGCAACGGCGGCTACGACGTACGCCACTACGCCCTGACCCTCGCCTACGCGCCGGACACCGGCCGCCTCACCGGCACCGCCGACATCACCGCCCGCGCCACCCAGGACCTCGGCAGCTTCAACCTCGACCTCACCGGCCTCACCGTCCACTCCGCCACCGTCGACGGCCGGCCCGCCGCCGTCCACCGCTCCGGCGCCGAGCTGACCCTGCGCCCCGCCGAACCCCTCGCCGACGGCGCCGGCTTCCGCGCCGTCGTCCGCTACTCGGGCGTCCCCGCCACCCTCACCGACTCCGAGGGCGCCCGCGAGGGGTGGCTGCGGACCACCGACGGGGCGGTCGCCCTCGGCCAGCCGACCGGCTCCACGGCCTGGTTCCCCGGCAACCACCACCCGTCCGACAAGGCCACGTACACCCTGACCGTCACCGTCCCCGCGGGCTTGAAGGCCGTCTCCAACGGCGAGCCGTCCCCGCCCCGCACCAGCGGCGGGCGCACCACCTACACCTGGCGCTCGGCCGAACCGATGGCCGGCTACCTCGCCACCCTCGCCATCGGCCGGTACGAGACGAGGAGCACCCGCACCCCGGACGGCATCCCCGTCCACACCGCCGCCCGGGGCAGGCCCCCGCTCCTCGACCGCGTCCCGGGGCTGCTGGAGTGGTCCGAGGGCGTCTTCGGCCCGTACCCCTTCTCCTCCGCGGGCGCGATCTCCGACCCCCTCGTGGACGTCCAGTACGCGCTGGAGACGCAGACCAGGCCGTTCTTCGACAAGAACACCCTCACCGAGCCCACGCTGGTCCACGAGCTGGCCCACCAGTGGTACGGGAACTCCGTCTCGCCCGAGTCCTGGCGGGACATGTGGCTGAACGAGGGCTTCGCCACGTACGCGGAGTGGCTCCACGCCGAGGACGCCGACGGCACACCCGCAGCGGGGAGCTTCGCGGAGGCGTTCGCCGACGAGGAGAACTGGGCCTTCCCGCCCGCCGCGCCGCCCACCCCGGACGACCTCTCGGGGCCGCCCGTGTACGGCCGGGGCGCGATGGTCCTCCACCAGGTGCGCCAGGCCCTCGGCGACGACGCCTTCTTCCGCGTCCTGCGCGGCTGGGCGGCGGAGCACCGGCACGGCAACGCCTCGACACGGGACTTCACCGCGTACGTCGAGAAGGCGGCGGGCAGGGACCTGTCCGGCCTCTGGGACGTCTGGCTCTACGGCGAGGGCCGCCCTACAGACCCTTCCGCATGACCACGCAGTCCCGGCCGCGCCGCCGGTCCGGACGGCGGTCGATCTCCTCGTAGCCCAGGGCCTCCCAGAAGCCGATGGCCTTGGTGTTGTTCTCCAGCACCGCGAGCCGCACGCCCCGGCGGCCCTCCGCGCGGAACCGCTTCTCGACGATCTCGGCCAGCTCGCGCCCGAAGCCGGTGCGGTGCTCACGGGCGTGGACCATCAGCAGCCCGATCCACGGGTCCGGGTCGTCCGGCTCGGGGTGGTGCGCCCGGGTCACCGAGATCCCGATGACATGACCGGCCGAACGGGCCAGCAGCACCTCGGTGTCCGGGTGGGACAGCTCCTCCGCGAGCGAGGCGGCCACCTGCTCGGGCCGGATGTCGTCCGGGTCCGGGAAGTCCCCGCTGAGCTGCGCGAACTCGCGGTTCGACGCGTACAGCCCGGTCAGCTCGGTGAGCAGCGGCCCGGGCAGGTCACCGCCGCGGGCGGTCTCCAGCGGTTCGACGATCATGCGGAAAACACTAGGGCCCCGGCGCGGAGTCCGCCGCCGGGGCCACTGAGCGTGCCGTACGTCAGATGTTGACGCCGAAGTCGCGGGCGATGCCCTCCAGGCCGGAGGCGTACCCCTGGCCGACGGCGCGGAACTTCCACTCGGCGCCGTTGCGGTACAGCTCGCCGAAGACCATGGCGGTCTCGGTGGCGGCGTCCTCGCTCAGGTCGTAGCGGGCGATCTCGGCGCCGCCGGCCTGGTTGACGATGCGGATGTACGCGTTGCGCACCTGGCCGAAGTTCTGCGAGCGGCTGACCGCGTCGTAGATGGAGACCGGGAAGACGATCTTGTCCACGTCGGCCGGCAGGCCGGCCAGGTTGACGTTGATCTGCTCGTCGTCGCCGCCGCCCTCGCCGGTGCGGTTGTCACCGGTGTGGACGATGGTCTGGTCCGGGGTGGACTTGTTGTTGAAGAACACGAAGTGCGCGTCGGAGGCGACCTTGCCGGCCGCGTCCACGCCGATCGCGGACGCGTCGAGGTCGAAGTCGGTGCCGGTGGTCGTACGGACGTCCCAGCCGAGGCCCACAGTGACGGCGGTCAGACCCGGCGCCTCCTTGGTCAGCGAGACGTTGCCGCCCTTGGACAGGCTTACAGCCATGGAAAGTCCCTTTCTCGAACCCAGCGTCACCCGCCATAACGCACGGCGGGTCCGACTGGTTCCACGTCCGGAAAACGGGGTGACGTGACCGTGTTCCGACAGGGACCATGGAGACATGTCCGGTCCCTATGTCATCCGCGGTTCGGTCTCCCTGCCCGAGGCCGAGCTGATGTGGCGTTTCTCCAGGTCGTCCGGGCCGGGCGGGCAGCACGTCAACACCAGTGACTCGCAGGTGGAGCTGCGCTTCGACCTGGCGCGTACGGAGGCGTTGCCGCCGGTCTGGAAGGCGCGGGCGCTGGAGCGCCTGGCGTCGCGGCTGGTGGGCGGGGTGCTGGTGGTCCGCGCCTCGGAGCACCGCTCGCAGTGGCGGAACCGGGAGACGGCGGCGGTGCGGCTGGCGTCGCTGCTGGCCGAGGCGACGGCGCCGCCGCCGAAGCCGCGGCGTGCGACGAAGGTGCCGCGGGGGATCAATGAGCGGCGGCTGCGGGAGAAGAAGCAGCGGGCGGAGACGAAGAGGGGCCGGTCGTCCCGGGACTGGTCCTGACCGGCGGTCCGACGCGACCCGCAGTCGGCGACGCGCCGGGGTGGGGCCGTGCAGGGTCGCCCCCGCAGCGGTGGGCGGCGTCGCACGGTGACCGGACCGGTCGGGTACCCCGCCGACCGCGAGGAGGTGAGCCCGGAGGGGCCCCGCCCCCCACGCACCCGCAGGGTCCCGAGGGCACCGCCCTGGTGGGCACCGTCCGCAAAGGGCACCGCCCCGGTCCGTTGTGCCCACCCGTTCCGCCCCAGCGGAACGTATGCCCACAACGGAACAGGCCCGGCCCGCCGCCCCCCTTTCAGGACAGGTGGCGGTAGGTGCCGCGGAAGTACGTCAGGGGTGAACCCTCCGTCGTCGGGAAGCCGACCTCCAGGACTCGCGCCACCACCAGGGTGTGGTCGCCCGCCGGGACGCGCTGTTCCGTGCGGCACTCCAGGGTCGCCAGCGCACCGTCCACCAGCAGCGCGCCGCTTGTCGCGCCCCGCCGGGTGGGGAGGTCCGCGAAGAGGAGCCGGTCGCTGACCCGGCCCTTCATCGCGAAGCGGCCGGCGATCTGACGCTGGCCCTCCGCGAGGATCGAGACGCCCCACAGCGGCTGCTCGGCGAGCAGGTCGTCCATCCGGGAGCCGTCCCGCAGACTGACCAGCACCAGGGGCGGGTCCAGCGAGACCGACAGGAAGCCCGTCGCGGTCATGCCGACGTCCTCCCCGCGCGGGCCCTCGTCCGGGTCGTGCGCGGTGACCAGCACCACTCCGGCGGCCAGCCGGGCCATCGCGGCCCGGAACTCGTCGTTGCTCACCCCCTCAGCATGGGGGACGGCGGGGGCGGGGGAACGGGTCGTCGGCAACACACCGGGAACGCTAGCCCGGCGCCCGCGCCCGCCGCATCGGACCAGGGGACCAGCCACGGGTCCTAGGACCGGAGCGGATCGTGTGCTCATACTGGGCGTTCACAACGTGTTAAGCGACCGGTTACCGGCGGTTCGAGCCCGAAGCCGACGCAACATCATCTTTTGTGATCTGAGTCACAGAGAGAAGGTTTTGTTGACCCTCTGTACCTGGGGCACAGCTCGCTGTGATTCAGTGGCGGTGACAGTGCAACACGAGCGCCGATGAGAACCCTGGAGTTGCTGTCGAGGTCTCGGGGAGAGCGAGCAATGGAGACCGAGTCGGAGCCGTACGTCCGTCTTGCGACCCTGCGGCAGCTGCATCAGGTCGTCGCCAACCTCAACACGGCCCGGAGCCTGGCCGACACGCTCCAGACCGTCGCCGACGGAGTGATCGCCGGGCTCGGCTACGAGCTGGCCTGTGTGAACCTCGTACGCCCCGACGGTGACCTCGTCGTCGCCGCCTTCGCCGGCAGCCCCGCCGCCGAGGCGCTGATCACCGGCCGGGTCGGCTCCCGCGCCTCCTGGGAGCGCCGCCTGAGCATGGGCGAGTCCTGGGGCGAGCTGCGCTTCATCCCGCACACCGAGGGCTGGGTCCTGATAGAGGACGACGTGCCCCAGTGGCACACCGACGGCCCCGAGCCGCGCTTCGAGGACGAGTGGCACCCCCGGGACCGGCTCTACGCCCCGATGTACGCCTCCGGCAGCGGCCGCGAGCTGCTCGGCGTGATCTCCGTCGACCGGCCGCGCAACGGCCGCCGCCCCGGCCCCTGGGGCCAGGAGGCGCTCCAGATGTACGCCTCCCAGGCCGCCATCGCCATCAGCAACGCCCGGCTCCGGGCGAACATGCAGCGGGCCCTGGTCCGGCTGGAGCGCGAGCAGCAGGCCCTGCGCGCCAGCGAGGAGTCGTTCCGCCAGGCGTTCGAGTACGCGCCCTCGGGCATGGCGATCGCCGAGATGGGCGGCGACCAGCACGGCAGGCTGCTGCGCGCCAACGACGCCCTGTGCCGGCTGCTGGGCCGCCCGGCCTCCGTGATGCGGCGGTACTCCTTCGCCGACCTCGTCCACCCGGAGGACATCGGCACCCTGCTGCGCACCTCCGCCGAGGGCGGCCGCGCCGAGCTGCGCCTGGCCCGCCGCGACGGCACGTACGTCTGGGTCTCCCTGCGCAACTCCGTGGTCGCCGACACCGCCGACGGGCCGCGCTTCCTGCTCACCCATGTCGAGGACATCGAGGAGCGCAAGCGCCACGAGCTGCAGCTGGCCCACCGCGCCTCGCACGACGCGCTGACCGGCCTGCCGAACAGCGCCGAGCTGCGCGCCCGCCTCAGCGCCCGGCTGTGCTCCCGGCCCCACGCGGTCCGCTCGTCGTCCGGGACGCACGAGGTGGACAGCTACGACAGCGGCTATGAGAGCGGTTACGGCTACGAGGGCGCGTACGAGTACGGGGAGCCGGCCTACCGGGGCGACGGCTTCGACTTCGCCGCCCGCGCGGAGGGCGGGGCGGCCTACGACCACCATGTGCACGCGGTGGCGCCGGACGCCGAGGCTGACGACGGGACGAAGGGCCTCGCCGTGCTCTTCTGCGACCTGGACGGATTCAAGTCGATCAACGACCGGTTCGGGCACCACACGGGTGACGCGGTCCTCATCGAGGTGGCCCGGCGGCTGACGGCCGGGGTGCGGGACGGGGACACGGTGGCCCGGCTCGGCGGTGACGAGTTCGTGGTCCTCGCCGACGGGCTGGGCGCGGCCGACGCGGCCGACCTGGCCGTACGCCTCCGGAACGCGATCATCCCGCCGATCCGGGTGGACGGCCGGGCGGTGCGGGTGGGGGCGAGTTTCGGGATCGGCTGGGCGGAGTGCGGAATGTCCGTCGAAGAGGTCCTGAACTCCGCTGACCAGCGCATGTACATCGAGAAGCGCTCCCGCTCGAAGGTTCACCGCCGGGCCGGGTGAGCCGTTCGGGGTAGGCTCGCCCGGGTCGGTGACCGCTGGCGAGCACGGAAATGGAGTGACCAGGGATGGCTGCCGGTAACAACGGCGCGAGCACGCCCGAGGACGACGACCCGTTCGGCTACCTCTACGCGGACGGGCAGGCGGCGGGCGCGCAGGCACCGCGCCAGGGCGGCGGCTACGGCTACCCGGGTCCGGCCGCTCAGCCGGGGGTGCCGAGAAGGTCGTACAACCAGGTCCGTGCGGTCGGCGAGCGGCAGTACGGCGGCGGCGTCGGCCAGGTGCCGCCGCAGGCGCAGTACCAGCAGCAGTACGCCCAGCCCAGCGCCCAGTACGCCGCTCCCGAGACCTACCCGGGCGGCGGCGGTGACCGGACCCGCCCGGTGCCGCAGGCCCAGCCCCCGCAGCGCGGCGGCGGCCCCAACACCCGGGGGCTGCTGATCGGCGCGATCGCGGTCGTCCTGGTGGTGGTGATCGGCATCACCGTGGCCGTGCTGACCAACGGCAAGGGCGGCGGCAAGGGCGACCAGGCGAACCCCACGGCGCCGGCCTCCCAGGTCCAGCAGACCCCGAGCCCGGGCGCGTCCCAGGGCGAGGACCAGAAGCCGGTCGAGCTGCCCCGGCAGGACGCGGCGACGCTCCAGCTCGGCGGCCCGGCGGCGCTGGGCACGGACATCAAGGGCGCCAAGGGCGCCGACGGCGCGTACGTGATGTTCAACGGCACCGGCGGCTCCGCGAGCTGGACGGTCGACGTGCCGAAGGACGGCCAGTACACGCTGTTCCTCAGCTACAGCGTGCCCGGCAAGGACGCGAAGGCGTCCCTGACGATCAACGACGGGCAGCCGCGCGGCATCAACATGAAGAACTTCGCGCACGCCGCCGAGGGCGACTGGGAGAAGGGGTGGACCTACACCTACTCCTACGCCGAGCTGAAGAAGGGCACAAACACGATGAAGATGTCGTGCGAGCCCGGCGATCAGTGCGAGGCGTACCTCGACCAGGTCTGGCTCAAGGAGGGCCAGGTCAAGAACTGACGCCCGCCGGGCTCAGGAACCGACCACCGTCAGGAAGTGCGCCACCGTCCCCGCCATCGCCTCGCGAGCGGGGACGAGGTATTTCCGGGGGTCGACCGCGTCCGGGTGGGCGGCCAGGTGGTCGCGTACCGCGCCGGTGAAGGCCGTGTTCAGCGCCGTACCGATATTGATCTTGGTCATCCCGGCGGCGATCGCGGCGCGCAGCTCGTCGTCCGGGACGCCCGAGGAGCCGTGCAGGACCAGCGGGACCGGGACGGCGTCGCGCAGGGCGGCGATCAGGGCGTGGTCGAGGGACGCCGTGCGGCGGGTCATCGCGTGGCTGGAGCCGACCGCGACGGCGAGCGCGTCCACCCCGGTGTCGGCGATGTAGGCGGCGGCCTCCGCCGGGTCGGTGCGGACGCCGGGGGTGTGGGCGTCCAGCGGCGGCTCGCCGTCCTTGCCCCCGACCTTCCCCAGCTCGGCCTCGACCCAGATGCCCCGCTCGTGACCCCAGCGCACGGCCTCGGCGGTCGCCTTGACGTTGTCGCCGTAGCTCAGCTTCGACGCGTCGAACATCACGGAGCTGAAGCCCTCGGTGTGGGCGCAGCGCAGCAGCTCCGGCGAGACGACGTGGTCGAGGTGGAGGCCGAGCGGCGCGGCGGAGGCGCGGGCGACGGCCGCCGAGGCGGCGGCGACGGCGGACAGCTCCCCGCCGTGGAACTTCACGGCGTTCTCGGAGATCTGGAGGATCGCGGGCCGTCCCACCCGTTCGGCCCCCTGGGCGATCGCCTCGGCGTGCTCCAGGGTGATGACGTTGAAGGCGGCGACGGCGCCGCCGCCGGACCGGGCGCGGGCGATCAGTTCGCCGGTGGGGACCAGGGGCATGTGCGTACCTCCATCAAGCGGCCGTGGCGTGCTCCGTCACCGTGACGCGGGACAGCAGTTCCCGGTACGTCGTCATGTCGAACTCGCCCGCCGCCGGGGCCCGTACCGTCGCCGCCGACAGGGCGGTGGCGCGGGCCAGCCGCTCCGGCCACGGCAGGCCCTCGACCAGCCCGGCGAGCAGGCCCGCCACGGCGGAGTCGCCGGCGCCGGTCGGGTTGCCGCGCTCCGGCCCGGGCGGGGCCGCCCGCCAGGTGCCGTCGGGGGTGACCGCCAGCAGGCCGTCCGGTCCGAGGGAGGCGACCACGGCGTGGGCGCCCCGGCGGCGGGCGTCGCGGGTGGCGCGCAGCGGCTCGCGGGAGCCGGTGAGCCGGGCCAGCTCGTCGGTGTTGGGTTTGACCAGGTCGGGGCGGGCGGCGATGCCCCGGCGCAGCGGTTCGCCGCTGGTGTCGAGGAGGACCGGGACGGAGGCGGCGCGGGCGCGGCGCACCAGGTCGGCGTAGGCGCCGACGTGGATGCCGGGCGGCAGGCTGCCGCAGAGGGCGACGGCGTCGGCGTCCCGTACCAGCTCCTCGTAGGTGGCGAGGAAGGCCGTCCACTCGGCGGGGGTGAGGGTGGGGCCGGGTTCGTTGAGCTGGGTGGTGTCGCCGGTGGAGGCGTCCACGACGGCGACCGTGCGGCGGGTGGGGCCGGCGGCGGGCACCAGGGCGTCGCGCACGGGCAGCGGGGCGAGCAGTCCGCGCAGGACCTCGCCGGCCGGCCCGCCGGCGAAGCCGGTGACGACGGTCTCGTGGCCGAGGGCGGCGAGGACCCGGGCGACGTTGACGCCCTTGCCGCCGGGGCGCTCGGTGACGTCGTCGACGCGGTGCGAGGCGTGCGGGGTGAGGGCGCCGACCCGGTAGGTGATGTCGAGCGCGGTGTTGAGCGTGACCGTGAGGATCACCCGTAACACCCCCGCGAAGGTTGGCGACTGCTTCGGCTTCCGGGATCTGATCATGCCAAACCGGCGGCGGTTGTCCCAGACCTGTGGGCCAACCGCCGTACTTTCATCCGCTCATCGTGCGGCCGGCGGCTCCGTCACCCAGACGCCCCGGCGCATGACACCCGTCAGGGTGAAATCCTCGTCCAGGACGACCAGGTCGGCGTCCTTGCCCGGTTCGAGCGAGCCGACCCGGTCGTACAGGCCGAGCAGCCTGGCCGGGTTGGCGGACACCGCGCGGACGATCGCCTCGACGGGCAGCCCGTCGACGGTGGCCGCCCGCTTGAAGGCGGTGTCGAGGGTGAGGGTGGAGCCCGCGATGGAGCCGCCCTCCACCAGGCGGGCCACGCCCTCGCGCACCTCCACCTCCAGCGGGCCCAGGTGGTAGACGCCGTCGCCGAAGCCGGCCGCGTCCATCGCGTCGGTGATGAACGCGACCCGGTCGGGGCCCGCGTGACGGAACGCCAGTTCCAGAGCGGCGGGGTGCAGATGGGTGCCGTCGTTGATCAGCTCGACGGTCACCCGCTCGTCCTCCAGCAGGGCGGCGATCGGGCCGGGGGCGCGGTGCCCGAGCGCGGGCATCGCGTTGAACAGGTGGGTGGCGACGGTGGCGCCGGCGTCGATGGCCTCGACCGTCTGCTCGTACGTGGCGTCCGTGTGCCCGATCGCGGCGATCACCCCGTGCTCGGCCAGCAGGCGTACGGAGTCGATGCCGCCGGGCAGTTCGGCGGCGAGGGTCACCATGCGGGCGTGGCCGCGCGCGGCGTCGACCAGCTTGCGCACCTCGGCCGGGTCGGGGTGGCGCAGCAGGGTCTCGCTGTGGGCGCCCTTGCGGCACGGCGAGATGAACGGCCCCTCGAAGTGGATGCCGGCGATGTCGCCCTGCTCGGCCAGCTCGGACAGCTCGCCGGCCCGGTGGGCGAGGAAGTCCATCTCGCCGGTGACGGTGGAGGCGACGACCGTGGTGGTGCCGTGCAGCCGGTGGGTGCGGACGCCCTGGAGGACCTCTTCGACGGTGCCGGAGGTGAACGAGGCGCCGCCGCCGCCGTGGTTGTGCATGTCGACGAAGCCGGGCACCACCCAGTGCCCGGTGAGGTCGACGACCGGGGCGTCCGCCGGGGCGTGGCCCGCGATGCGGCCGTGGTCGACGATCACCCGCCCGTTGTCCACGATCCCGGTGGGCAGCACCACGCGGGCGCCGGAGAGAACCGTGGGACCGGCCGTGGGGCCGGCCGTCGAATCGGCCATCAGGCGGATACCTCCGAACTGGCGAGTAGGTCCCAGGCGAGCAGGCCCGCGCCCAGGCATCCGGCGGTGTCCCCGAGGGCCGCCGGCACGATGGCGGGCAGCTTCTGGAACGTGACGCGTTCCCCGACGGCCGCCCGGAGGGGTGTGAACAACGTTTCCCCCGCCTCGGCGAGACCGCCACCGATGATGAGCGTCCGGGGGTCCAGCAGGGTGAGCGCGGTGACCAGCCCGTCGGCGAGCGCGTCCACGGCGTCCCGCCACACCCGTACGGCCCGCTCGTCGCCCGACTCGACGGCCTTGGCGCAGTCCGCCGCGTCCGCCTCGGGGTCGCCGCTCGCCGCCGCCCAGGCGCGGGACACCGCCGCCGCGGAGGCGAGCGTCTCCAGGCAGCCGCGCTGGCCGCAGCCGCACGCGGGCCCGCCGGGGCGGACCACGATGTGCCCGATCTCGCCCGCGTACCCGTGGGCGCCCGCCTCGATGGCGCCGCCGATGCCGATGGCGCCGGCGATGCCGGTGCCCAGCGGCACGAAGAGGAACCGGTCCGCGCCCCGGCCGGCGCCCACCCGTCCCTCGGCCAGCCCGCCGGCGCGGACGTCGTGCCCGAGGGCCACGGGCAGGCCGCCGAGCCGCCGGGCGAGCAGGGTCCGCAGCGGGACGTCCCGCCAGCCCAGGTTGGCCGCGTAGACGGCGACGCCCCGGTCGGGGTCGACGATGCCGGGCACGGCGATGCCGGCGGCGACGGCCCCGGAGCCGTACCGCTCGCGGCCGTGGGCGTACAGCTCGGCGGCGAAGCCGAGGATCGTCTCCACGACCGCGTCGGGGCCGCGCTCCCGGCCCGTCGCCCGGCGCGCCTCGTACAGCAGGGCCCCGTCGGTGCCGACCAGGGCGGCCTTCATCCCGGTGCCGCCCACATCGAGGGCGATGACGTGTCTCACGGGGACAGTGTCGCTCGTGACCCCGTGAAAGGTCTAGTCCACTTTCGTGGATTGTTGTCCGTGCATACAAATGCCCGGAACGCTACGACGAGAGGATCACGCTCCGGGACAGATGGCGCGGCCGGTCCGGGTCGTACCCCTTCGCCTCCGCCAGCGCCACCGCGAGCCGCTGCGCCCGCACCAGGTCCGCCATCGGGTCCGCCGACCCGTCCGCGTGCAGCGTGCCGCCCACCCGCGCCACCTCGCCCGCCAGCCCCTCCGGCACCGCGCCGAACACCCACGCCACCCGCCCCGGACCCGTGATCGCGATCGGGCCGTGCCGGTACTCCATCGCCGGGTACGCCTCCGTCCACGCCCCGGCCGCCTCCCGCATCTTCAGCCCCGCCTCCAGCGCCAGCCCGTACGTCCACCCCCGGCCCAGGAACGTCCACTGCTCCGCGCCCGTCACCGCCTCCGGCAGCGGGTCCGCCACCGCCGCCTCCGCGTCCACCGCCGCCCCGGCGACCGGCTTCACCCCCGGCACGTCCCCCAGGGCCGCCCGCAGGAACGCCAAGGCTGTCGTCGCGAACCGGGTCTGCACCACCGACTCCTCGTCCGCCCAGTCCAGCACCGCGACCGCGTCCGCCGCCTCCCTCACCGGCGTCTTCGGGTCGGCCGTCAGCGCCAGCGTCGGCACCCCCCGCCCCCGCAGCGACCCCAGCAGGTCCAGCACCTCCGTCGTGGTGCCCGACCGGGTGATCGCCACGACCCGGTCGTACGGCCGCGAGGACGGGAACTCCGACGCGGCGAACGCGTCCGTCTCGCCCTGCCCGGCCGCCTCCCGCAGCGCCGCGTAGGCGATGGCCATGAACCAGGACGTCCCGCAGCCGGTCACCGCGACCCGCTCCCCGGGCCGCGGGAGCCCCTCCCCGAACGACGCCGCCGCATCGGCGGCCCGCCGCCAGCAGTCGGGCTGGGTGGCGATCTCTGCTGCGGTACGTGACATGGGGGTGCTCCTCGCGGCCGCGGACTGATTGCTGGGCAAGCGATACCCAGGTGGTGTAGACCTCATCCGCGCTATGGGAAAATCACTCACCCAGGCAAGCGACAAAGGTGGGGAACGACTCGTGCGGCGCCGCAACACAGGACTGATCGCGGCGGTGGCCGCACTGAGCACGCTGACGGCGCTGGCCGGCTGCGGAGCCGGCGGCGAGGAGGGCGTCACCCTCAGACTGGTCGCCGCCGACTACGGCAGCGGCGCGGCCAACACCACCCAGAAGTACTGGGACGGCGTCGCCCGCGCCTACGAGAAGGACCACCCCGGCGTCACGATCGACGTCGACGTCCTGTCCTGGAAGGACGTCGACCGCGAGGTCGCCGAGATGGTCGACCGGGGCGAGGCGCCCGACCTCGCCCAGATCGGCGCGTACGCCGACCACGCCGCCGCCGGCCGGCTCTACACGGTCGACGAACTCCTCCCCGTACGCACCCAGGCCAACTTCCTGCCCCTCCTCGACCGCGCGGGCGAGGTCGACCGCAACCAGTACGGCATGCCCTTCGCCGCCAGCACCCGGCTGCTCTTCTACAACAAGGGCCTGTTCGCCAAGGCCGGCGCCCAGCCGCCGAAGACCTGGGACGAGATCCGCGCCGCCGCCGAGAAGCTCAAGGGCGAGGGCGTGCCGTACCCCTTCGCGCTGCCGCTCGGCGCCGAGGAGTCCCAGGCCGAGACGATGATGTGGATGCTGGCCGGCGGCGGCGGATACCGCGACCCGGGCAACGTCTCCTACGACATCGCCTCCAACGAGAACATCGCCACCTTCACCTGGCTGCGGGACAACCTCGTCGCCAAGGGCCTCACCGGCCCCGTCGCCCCCGGGAAGCTCGACCGGCAGGCGGCGTTCGACGCCTTCGTCAAGGGCGACGTCGGGATGCTCAACGGCCACCCCACCCTGATGGAGGCCGCCGAGAAGGCCGGCGTGGACGTCGGCAAGGTGCCCCTGCCCAGCCCCGGCGGGGAGTCCCGCCCCGCCATGGGCGTCGCCGACTGGATGATGGCCTTCAAGCAGAACGGCCACCGCAAGGAGGTGGGCGCGTTCCTGGAGTACGTGTACGAGGACAAGAACGTGCTGGCCTTCTCGGAGCAGTACGACATCCTCCCCGTCACCAGCACCGCCACCAGCGCCATGCGCCAGGACCCCGAGCAGAAGGACCTGTGGCCGTTCCTGGAGGAGCTGCCCACCTCCGAGCTGTACCCGGTGGGCCGCACCTCCTGGGCCAAGGCCAGCGAGAGCGTCAAGAAGAACATCGGCAGGGCCGTCGCGCCCGGCGCCGACCCCGAGGCCGTGCTCACCGAGATAGAGCGGGCGGCCACTGACGCCGAGGCGGCCGAGTAACTATGTTGCTCATATGACCGCCGAGCACCCCCCGCCGGAACCGTCCGACCGGGACCGCGCCGTCCTCGCCCTGGAACGGCGCTCCTGGCCGGGCCCCGGCGCCAAGGAACGCGCGATACGCGAGCAGCTGGGCCTGTCGCCCACCCGCTACTACCAGCTGCTCAACGCCCTCCTCGACGACCCGCGCGCCCTCGCCCACGACCCCGTCACCGTCAACCGGCTGCGGCGGCTGCGGGCGTCGCGGGAGGCACGCCGGTAGGTGTGCGCGGGCGGGGCCCTGGATAGGTTCCGGGCATGGCCACCCAACCCGACTCCCTGCCCCGTCCCGCCACGGCCGCCGGCCGCGAGGGCCTCGCGGCGTTCCTGGCCGACCCCGGGAGGGCGGTCGTCGCGCTCGACTTCGACGGCACCCTCGCCGACATCGTCGACGACCCCGAGCAGGCCCGGGCCCACCCCGGCGCCGTCCCCGCCATCGCCGCGCTCGCCCCGCACGTCGCGTCCGTCGCGGTCGTCACCGGCCGCCCGGCCGGAGTGGCGGTACGGTACGGCGGCTTCGCCGGAGTGCCCGGACTGGAACGGCTGGTGGTGCTCGGGCACTACGGCGCCGAGCGGTGGGACGCCGTGACCGGCACCGTCCGGGCCGCCCCCGAGCACCCGGGCGTCGCGGCCGTCCGCGCCGAGCTGCCCGGCCTGCTGGACCGGGCGGGCGCGTGGCCCGGCACGTGGATCGAGGAGAAGGGCCGCGCGGTGGCGGTCCACACCCGGCGGGCGGCCGACCCGCAGGCGGCCTTCGACGCGCTGCGGGAGCCGCTCGCGGACCTGGCGGCCCGCCACGGCCTGGTCCTGGAGCCCGGCCGCCTGGTCCTGGAGCTCCGGCCGCCGGGCGTCGACAAGGGCGTGGCGCTCACCGAGTACGTACGCGAGACCGGCGCGGAGACCGTGCTGTACGCCGGGGACGACCTGGGCGACCTGCCCGCGTTCGCGGCGGTGGAGAAGCTGCGCCAGGACGGGGTGCGGGGCCTGCTGGTGTGCAGCGGCAGCGACGAGGTCGCGGAGGTCGCCGCGCGCGCGGACCTCGCGGTCCCGGGCCCGGCGGGGGTGGTGGCGCTGCTGTCCGCGCTGGCCGCGGCGGCCGCCTGACCCGGGGCGGGGCGTCCGCCGGTGGGGCAGTGCCCCTCCCACCCACGACCGGCAGTCGGCGACGCGCCGGGGTGGGGCCGTGCAGGGTCGCCCCCGCAGCGGTTGGCGGCGTCGCACGGTGACCGGACCGGTCGGGTGCCCCGCCGACCGCGAGGAGGTGAGCCCGGAGGGGCCCCGCCCCACCACCCACCGGGAGGCACCGCTCCGCCGAGGCGCCGCCCTCGGGGGCACCCGTTGTGCCCACCCTCCCCCAAGCTCTCGGCTTCGCTCGAGCAGGGGGGACCCCCATCGCCCTGCGGGACGATTGCCCACCACGGGGGGCGGGGACGGGGGCGCGCGACCGCCCACAACGGGGGGCCCGGGAGGACGACCGCCCACGGCGGGGGCCGGGAGGGCGACCGCCCGCGACGGGGGGCGTTGCTACAGCGCTCGCAGGGCGTTCAGCTGGTCCAGGAACCACCGTGCCGGGGGCAGGGACGTCGCCGCCGCGGCGAGGCGCTTCGTGCGGTCCGCCCGTTCCGCGGGGGGCATCGACAGCGCCTCGTGCAGCGCGTCCGCCGTGCCCGTCACGTCGTACGGGTTCACCGTGATCGCGTCGTCCCGCAGCTCCTCGTGGGCGCCCGCCTCGCGGGAGAGCACCAGGGCGCAGCCCGCGTCCGAGACGACGGGGACCTCCTTGGCCACCAGGTTCATGCCGTCCCGGATGGGGTTGACCAGCGCCACGTCGGCGAGGCGGTACGCGGCGAGGGAGCGGGCGAAGTCGTCCTCGACGTGGAGGATCACCGGCGTCCACCCGTCGCGGCCGTACTCGGCGTTGATCTCGTCGGCGAGCCGCGAGACCTGCGCGGTGTAGTCGCGGTAGACGGCGAGGTCCTGCCGGGAGGGGTAGGCGAAGGCGACGTGCACGACGCGCTCGCGCCACTCGGGGCGCTCGGCGAGCAGGTGCCGGTAGGCGAGGAGGCCGCGGACGATGTTCTTGGACAGCTCGGTGCGGTCGACGCGGACGATCGTCCGCCGGTCGGGGCCGATCTGCTCGCGCAGCAGCGCCATGCGGTCGGCGACGTCGGCGCGGCGCGAGCGCTCGCGCAGGAAGTCGGCGTCGGCGCCGAGGCCGTGCACGCCCAGGTACGTCTGGTGGGGGGTGCCCTTCGACCAGTACTGGACGCTCGGCGACTGGTCCTTGGGCCAGTGGGTGGTGACGTCCATGTCCGTGAGGGTCGCGGCGCAGCAGTCCTGGAAGGCCTTCAGCCACCGCCAGGTGAGGAAGCCGAGCCGGTCCGCGCCGAGCATGCCGAGCAGCAGCTCCTCGGCGATGTCGTCGGGGAGCATGGCGAAGTAGGCGGGCGGGGCCCACGGGGTGTGCGAGAAGTGCCCGATGCGCAGGTCGGGGCGGAGCGCGCGGAGCATGCCGGGGACGAGCGCGAGGTGGTAGTCCTGCACGACGACGACGGCCCCGTCGGCCGCCTCCTCGGCGAGGGCCTCGGCGAAGGCGCGGTTGTAGAGGCGGTAGGAGGCCCACTGGCGGCGGAACTCGGCGTCGAAGGCCGGTTCCAGCGGGGTCTGGTACAGCATGTGGTGGACGAACCACAGCACCGAGTTGGCGATGCCGTTGTACGCGTCGGCGTGCACGGCCGCGTCGATGTCGAGCATCTTGACGCCGGGCTCCGCGGCGACGCCCTGCCGTACCGCCTGCCGGTCGCCCTCGCTGAGCGCGGCGCACACCCACAGCGCGCCCGCGTCGGGGCCGATCGCGGAGAGGCCGGACACCAGGCCGCCCCCGCCGCGCCGGGTGTCGAACGTCCCGTCGTCCCGGGGGACGTAGCTGACGGGTCCGCGGTTCGAGGCGACAAGAATCTCGGCTGCCATGGAGACGAACCTAGCCCGTAGCGGAAACGCTCAAACGTGCGGCGATCACGCCACGCGGCGGCGCCGCGCGTACTCGGCCACCTCGGTCATCGGCGGGCGTTCCTCGGTGTCGACCTCGTGCGTACGGGGGACGAAGCCGCCGTCGCCGCGGTCGAACTGGGTCAGCCGGGGCCGCACCAGGTGTCCGCGCGACAGCCGCAGCTGGGCCGTCCGGTAGATCGCCGCCGCCATCCGGCCGAGCGCCCGCTCGTCCTGGTGCCGGTGTTTGCGCACGCCCACGTCGACCTGGGCGAGGGCGTCGAGGCCCACGGTGTGCAGGGCGTCCACGAGGAGCCCGAGTTCGACGCCGTACCCGACGGGGAAGGGGAGCCGTTCCAGCAGGGAGCGCCGGGCGGCGTACTCGCCGCCGAGGGGCTGGACGAAGCCGGCGAGCTGCGGCCAGTGCAGGTTGAGCAGCGGGCGGGCGACCAGTTCGGTGACCCGGCCGCCCTGGCCGGAGGGGGTGCCCGCGAGGGGGCGGTCGTACATGGCCTTGACGAAGTGGACGGACGGGTCGGTGAGGAGGGGGCCGACGATCCCGGTGACGAAGTCGGCCGAGAAGTCGCGCAGGTCGGCGTCGACGAAGCAGACGATGTCACCGCCGGTGACGAGGAGGGAGCGCCACAGGACCTCGCCCTTGCCGGGGAGGGCGGGGACGCGGGGGAGTATGGCGTCCCGGTGGACCACGCGCGCGCCGGCGGCGGCGGCGACCTCGGCGGTGCGGTCGGTGGAGCCGGAGTCGATCACCACGAGCTCGTCGACGAGGGGGGTGGCGGCGCTCATCAGCTCGCGGCGGATCACGGTGACGATGTCGCCGACGGTGGCCTCCTCGTTCAGCGCCGGGAGGACGACGCTGACCGTCGTGCCATGCTTGGCCGCGAGCAGCCGGCCGAGCGGTCTGTCCGCCACGGACCAGGACCGCCGGTCCAGCCAGCGCTCCACCTCTTCCAGCACGTGATCTCCATCTCGCGTATCGGACGGCCGTCTCAGCTGTCCAGGGGTTCGGTTACAGTCTTGAACAACGCGGATGACCGTCGCATGTCGGGTCCCCCCGCGCACACAATCGAATACCGCTCATCCAGAGGGGCAGAGGGACACGGCCCGTTGAAGCCCCGGCAACCCTCCAGCCGGCACTCGCAACCACCATGCGCGAGGCCCCGGCTAGGGAAGGTGCCAAATCCGTCTCATGGCGAAGTGCGCCATGAGGAAGATGAGGAGAAAGGGCCTCGCCTCCATGGCTGTACAGACTGTCGCCACCGCCAAGAACGTCGACCTCGGGCCTGCTTCCGCCCTCTCCTGTCGTGAGTGCGGCGAGCGTTTCGCACTGGGGCCGATCTTCGCCTGTGAGCTGTGTTTCGGGCCCCTGGAGATCTCCTACGACCTGCCGTCCGGTGACCCGGAGGCGCTGCGCAAGCAGATCGAGGCCGGTCCCGCCAACATCTGGCGGTACGCCCCGCTGCTGCCGGTCCCGGCGGACGTGGCCGGCAAGCCGAACCTGAACCCGGGCTGGACCAAGCTCGTCCAGGCGGACAACCTGGCGCGCGAGCTGGGGGTCGAGCCGGGCAGGCTGTTCGTCAAGGACGACTCGGGCAACCCGACGCACTCCTTCAAGGACCGGGTCGTCGCCCAGGCGATCGAGGCGGCCCGCGCCTTCGGCTTCACCACCCTGTCGTGCTCCTCCACGGGCAACCTGGCGGGTGCCGTCGGGGCCGCCGCCGCGCGGGCCGGTTTCCGTTCGTGCGTGTTCATCCCGCACGACCTGGAGCAGGGCAAGGTCGTGATGGCGGCGGTGTACGGCGGTGACCTGGTCGGCATCGAGGGCACCTACGACGACGTCAACCGCTTCTGCTCGGAGCTCATCGGCGACCCGCTGGGCGAGGGCTGGGGCTTCGTCAACGTGAACCTGCGGCCGTACTACGCGGAGGGCTCGAAGACCCTCGCGTACGAGATCTGCGAGCAGCTCGGCTGGCGGCTGCCGGACCAGCTGGTCGTCCCGATCGCGTCCGGCTCGCAGCTGACGAAGATCGACAAGGGGCTTCAGGAGCTGATCAGGCTGGGGCTGGTCGAGGACCGGCCGTACAAGATCTTCGGTGCCCAGGCGGAGGGCTGCTCGCCGGTGTCGGCGGCGTTCAAGGCCGGCCACGACGTGGTGCGCCCGCAGAAGCCGGACACCATCGCCAAGTCGCTGGCCATCGGCAACCCGGCGGACGGCCCGTACGTCCTGGACATCGCGCGCCGCACCGGCGGCGCGGTGGAGGACGTGGACGACGAGCGGATCGTCGAGGCGATCAAGCTGCTGGCGCGTACGGAGGGCATCTTCGCCGAGACGGCGGGCGGGGTGACCGTGGGCGTGACGAAGAAGCTGATCGAGGCGGGCCTGCTGGACCCGTCCCTGACGACGGTCGTGCTCAACACGGGTGACGGCCTGAAGACCCTGGACGCGGTCGCCCCGACGACGGGCCCGACCGCCACCATCCGCCCGAGCCTGGACGCGTTCCGCGACGCCGGCCTGGCCTGACCGACCGAGAGGCAGCACCACGACATGAGCGTCAACGTCCGCATCCCCACCATCCTCCGCACCTACACCGGCGGCCGGGCCGAGGTCCCGGCGGAGGGCGCGACCCTCGCCGAGGTCATCGCGTCGCTGGAGACGAACCACCCGGGCATCGCGGCCCGTGTCCTGGACGACCAGGGCAAGCTGCGCCGCTTCGTGAACGTGTACGTCAACGACGACGACGTGCGCTTCGAGGGCGGTCTGGAGACGGCCACGCCCGACGGGGCGGGCGTGTCGATCATCCCGGCCGTCGCGGGCGGCTGCTGACCCACACAGCGTGACCGGCGTTGCCCCCTCCGCGAGAGAAGCGGAGGGGGCAATTCTGCATGGTTCAGCACGGTAGAGTTGGGGAAGTGCCCGCCGTCGCGAGTGCCGCCCGCATATGAGAAGCCGCGCGGCCGCGACAAGATGCAGTCAATGTGTGCCAGCGAATTGCGCCAATAGTGCGCTTTGCCCGGCCCGACTTGCCCGGGATTCCGGCGCCTTGGGGCGCAATTTCCGTTCACCCGTGCTCGGATTTCTCGTCCGATTGACCTGTTGCAGACGGCAGTTGGGCAGATACATTCAGCGGCGGTCGACGCGTTCCGGCGCACGCCTCCACCTGTCAGGGGGCGAGGTCTGACCCGGGTCCGCGAAGTGCGGTCCTGTGCAAGGGCCAGTAATAGGGGAGTTAGGCATGGCTCAGGGCACCGTCAAGTGGTTCAACGCGGAGAAGGGGTACGGCTTCATCGCGGTCGACGGTGGTGCGGATGTTTTCGTCCACTACAGCGCGATCCAGATGGACGGCTACCGCACCCTTGAAGAAGGTCAGCGAGTCGAGTTCGAGATCTCGCAGGGCCAGAAGGGTCCGCAGGCGGACATGGTCAAGCTCGCCGCCGGCTGAGCGTCGCGTCGCGATCGGCCGGCCCGCCGGACGATCGGCCACCGACCATCGGCCGCCGGGAGACCGGCCGGCCGGCTTCACGAACGCCGAGGGGTCCGCGTCCAGGGGGACGCGGACCCCTCGCGCGTGTGCGGGCACACCCCCGGGGGTCTCTCCGCGAGAGGCGCTTGCACTCGCAGGGGTCGAGTGCTAATCATTGGCGTTAGCACTCTGAAGGTGAGAGTGACAACGAAGGACCGGGTCGGTGAGGCCCGCAGGCCGGTGGGGCAAGGAACCACCTCAGGCAGGCAGGCCGTCCGTCGCGGGCGCCAGCGCGGTCCGGAGCATCCACCCCAGTCCGGGAGGACCACTTCACATGGCCAAGATCATCGCGTTCGACGAGGAGGCACGGCGCGGCCTCGAGCGCGGCATGAACCAGCTCGCCGACGCCGTCAAGGTGACCCTGGGCCCCAAGGGTCGCAACGTCGTCCTCGAGAAGAAGTGGGGCGCCCCCACGATCACCAACGATGGTGTGTCCATCGCCAAGGAGATCGAGCTCGAGGACCCGTACGAGAAGATCGGCGCCGAGCTGGTCAAGGAAGTCGCCAAGAAGACGGACGACGTCGCCGGTGACGGTACGACCACCGCGACCGTCCTCGCCCAGGCGCTCGTCCGCGAGGGCCTGCGCAACGTCGCCGCCGGCGCCAACCCGATGGCCCTGAAGCGCGGCATCGAGACCGCCGTCGAGGCCGTCTCCGGCGCGCTGCTCGAGCAGGCGAAGGATGTCGAGACCAAGGAGCAGATCGCCTCCACGGCCTCCATCTCCGCCGCCGACACCCAGATCGGCGAGCTCATCGCCGAGGCCATGGACAAGGTCGGCAAGGAAGGCGTCATCACCGTCGAGGAGTCCCAGACCTTCGGTCTGGAGCTGGAGCTCACCGAGGGTATGCGCTTCGACAAGGGCTACATCTCGGCGTACTTCGCCACCGACATGGAGCGTATGGAGGCGTCGCTCGACGACCCGTACATCCTGATCGTCAACTCGAAGATCTCCTCGGTGAAGGACCTGCTCCCGCTGCTGGAGAAGGTCATGCAGTCGGGCAAGCCGCTGCTGATCATCGCCGAGGACGTCGAGGGCGAGGCCCTGTCGACCCTGGTCGTCAACAAGATCCGCGGCACCTTCAAGTCCGTCGCCGTCAAGGCCCCGGGCTTCGGCGACCGCCGCAAGGCCATGCTGAACGACATCGCCATCCTCACCGGTGGCCAGGTCATCTCCGAGGAGGTCGGCCTCAAGCTCGAGAACGCCGGCCTGGACCTGCTGGGCCGCGCCCGCAAGGTCGTCATCACCAAGGACGAGACCACCATCGTCGACGGTGCCGGTGACAGCGACCAGGTCGCCGGTCGCGTCAACCAGATCCGCGCCGAGATCGAGAACTCCGACTCGGACTACGACCGCGAGAAGCTCCAGGAGCGTCTGGCGAAGCTGGCCGGCGGCGTGGCCGTCATCAAGGCCGGTGCCGCCACCGAGGTCGAGCTCAAGGAGCGCAAGCACCGCATCGAGGACGCGGTGCGCAACGCCAAGGCCGCCGTCGAGGAGGGCATCGTCGCCGGCGGTGGCGTGGCCCTGCTCCAGGCGTCCAGCGTCTTCGAGAAGCTGGAGCTCGACGGCGACGAGGCCACCGGCGCCAACGCCGTCCGCCTCGCGCTGGAGGCCCCGCTCAAGCAGATCGCCGTCAACGGTGGTCTCGAGGGTGGCGTCATCGTCGAGAAGGTGCGCAACCTGCCCGTCGGCCACGGCCTGAACGCCGCGACCGGTGAGTACGTCGACATGATCGCCGAGGGCATCATCGACCCCGCCAAGGTGACCCGTTCCGCTCTGCAGAACGCGGCCTCCATCGCGGCGCTGTTCCTCACCACCGAGGCCGTCATCGCCGACAAGCCGGAGAAGGCCGCCGCGGCCGCCCCGGGCGGCATGCCGGGCGGTGACATGGACTTCTGATCCACCCGGATCGGACACGTCCTTCGCCGAGGGCGGTACCCCCACTCCCAGGGGGGTACCGCCCTCGGGCGTTTCAACTCGCCGGGTGGGCGGGTGGGTTGCACCAGACTCTTCGGTACCGACCCTTGTGAAATTCGCAAGCGTGTGTGAAGGACTCGTGAGAGAGTGCGGGGGGCCTGTGACGCGGGCCCTTACCGAACTTCGCACACCGCAGGGGGACTTCCCTTTGACCGTCATCACGCCCGGCCGTACGTTCAAGCGCCTCGTCGCCACCGCCCTGATCGCCGCCGCCCTGGCCGCCACGGCCGGTACCGCCACCGCCGCCGAGGACCCGGCGGGCGCCGAGCGGGCGCGTGCCGAGGCCGAGGCGCAGTACCGCGCCAAGGCGCCCCGCGCCGCCGCCCCGCGCGCCGGTGAGCCCGGCACGGTCCTGACGCCGACCTTCTCGATGAACGCCGTCGACAAGAAGACCGGGAACCTGTACCTGTACTTCCCGGACCGTATGGGCGGCTTCAAGGAGCGGTACGACGTCGGCGTGAGCTTCGAGTCCTTCACGGCCTCCATCGAGGTGGACAACGACAAGGACGGCTACGGCGACGGCACCTGGAGCATCCTCGAGGACGGCCGGATGACCTACACCTGGTCCCAGGACCTCGATGTGCACACCAAGGACATCGGCACCGGCTGGAACACCTACACCAAGGTGCTGTCCCCGGGGCACCTCGGTGCCTCCCCCGAGGCCGACCTCGTCGCCGTGGACAAGTCCGGCGTCCTGTGGACGTACACCGGCTACCCGGACGGCCGCGTGTCGCCGCGCGTACGGATCGGTGGCGGCTGGAACCAGTACACCGAGATCGCCGGTCAGGGCGACCTCTCCGGCGACGGCGAGGCCGACATCGTGGCCCGCGACAAGGCGGGCGACCTGTGGCTGTACAAGGGCACCGGCGACTACCGGGCCCCCTTCGAGGTCCGTGCCAAGGTGGGCGCCGGCTGGAACACCCACAACCGGGTGCTGTCCGTGGGCGACCTGGACGCCGACGGCAGGACCGACCTCGTGGCCCGCACCACGACGGGCGACCTGTACCGGTACTCGGGCACCGGCGACGCGGTCGCCCCGCTCGGCAAGCCGGTGAAGATCGGCTGGGGCTACAACATCTACCGCCTGCTGTAGCCCGCACAGGGCAGGGCGGAGACCGACGGGGTACGGCGCGGGCGCGGCGTACCCCGTTCTCATGCGGCTTTCACCGGCTCCTCAACCCGCCATCACCTCGTGTCCCTAGCTTTCGGGGCATGTACCAGCTCAGTTGCGTCACCAAGCGATACCGGCGCGGTGAGGACACCGTCCGGGCTCTCGACGGGGTGGACCTGATCATCGAGGACGGGGGGCGGCTCGTCGTGCACGGGCCCGCCGGGGGTGGGAAGTCGACGTTCCTGCGGATGCTCGGCGGTCTGGACCGGCCCTGCTGGGGGCGGGTGCTGCTGGACGGGACGGACCTGGCCACCCTGCCGGAGGCGCGGCTCGCGCGGCTGCGGGCGGAGAAGATCGGCTTCGTGTCCCGGGTGCGCGGGCCGGTCCCGGGGCTCACCGTCCAGGAGTACGTCGAGACCGGCCTCGTACCGCTCGGGCTCCGGGGGGACGAGCGGCGCGAACGGGCCGCCGAGGCCCTGGTGTCGGTGGGCCTCGGCGGGCGGGGCGGGCACCCGCTCGCCGGGCTGCCGGACGGGCAGCGGCAACGGGCGGCGATCGCCCGGGCGTGGGTCGGGCGCCCGGCGGTGCTGCTGGCGGACGAGCCGGCCGGGGGCCTGGACGCCGCCGGCCGCGACGCGATCATGGAGGTGCTGGACGGGCTGTGGGAGCGGCACGGCCTGACGTTCGTCATGGTCACCCGGGACACCGCCCTGGCGCGGCGCGCTCCCCGGGTCGCCACCCTGCGGGAGGGGCGGATGAGCGTCAGGGAGCAGGTGGTGGGCTGAGCAGCGGCCTGCCGATGCCGAAGAGGTACGTCGCGGCGAACCCGGCCGCGTACCCGGTCAGCAGCCCGCCCCCGTACACCGCGAACGTGGCCGGGGACAGCCCCCGGTCGCCGGCGAGCAGGGGGAACAGCGCCCAGCCGGACGGGCCGATCGCCGTGGAGCCCACGGTGTGCCCGAGCATGGTGAACAGCCCGACGAACCCGCCGCCGAACGCGCCGCCCACGCAGGCCGTGACGAACGGCCGCCCCAGCGGCAGCGACACCCCGTAGATCAGCGGCTCGCCCACGCCGAGCAGCCCGGCGGGCATCGCGGACCTGATGGTGCGGCGCAGGTCGGTGCGGTGCCGCAGGCGTACGTACACGGCCGCCGCCGCGCCGACCTGGCCCGCGCCCGCCATGGCGAGGATCGGCAGCAGGACGGTGTGGCCCTGCTGTTCGATGAGCGTGGTGTGGATGGGGATCAGCGCCTGGTGCAGCCCCAGCATCACCAGCGGCAGGAACAGCCCGCCCAGCACGAATCCGGCGACCGCGCCCGCGTGGCTGAGCAGCCAGTCGGCGGCCGTGCCGATGGCGGCCGACACTCCGCCGGCCACGAACATCAGCCCGTACACCGTGACCAGGCCCGCCACCAGCACGGTGAGCGTCGGCGTGACCAGCACGTCCAGCGCCTCGGGGACGCGGCGGCGGCACCACTTCTCCACCTGGACGGCGAGCGCGGCGGCGGCCAGCGCGCCGAGGACGCCGCCCTGCCCGGGGGAGAGCTGCTGGCCGAACGCCTCGATCCGGGCGACGCCCGCGTACACGATGATCGCGGCCACCGCGCCGCCGAGCACCGGTGTGCCGCCGAACTCCTTCGCGGTGTTGATGCCGACGAACACCGCGATCAGCGCCATGAAGCCGGAGGCGACGGCGGCGAGCGCGGGCGTCAGCCAGGGCAGCCAGTGCAGGTTGAGCAGCAGGCCGTTGACGCCGGCGATGATGCCGCAGCCGATCAGGGCGGGGATCAGCGGGACGAAGATGTCCGCCACCCGGCGCAGCAGGAGCTTGCCGGGGGTGGCGTTCCTGGCCTTCTGGGCTGCCTTCAGCTCCTCGCCCCGCGACGCGGACACCAGCTCCTCGAAGGCGGGCGTGACCCGGGCGACGGTGCCCGGGCCCAGGACGATCTGGTACGTCGTGCCGTCCTCGACGACGCCGAGGACGGCGGGGTGCGCCCGCAGCTCCTCCTCCCGGACCAGGGCGCGGTCGAGCAGGCCGAGGCGGAGGCGGGTCATGCAGTGGGCGACGGAGGTGACGTTCGCGGCGCCGCCGACGAGGGGGAGGATGGCGCCTGCGGTGGTGCGGGGGTCCGGTGCGGGTGCGGCTGCGGTCATGAGCGGATGCTGCCAGCGGCGGGTGCCGCCGGGGGCGGTCGCGCGCCGGTGGGCGGCCCGTGCCCCGCCTATTGGTCCAGCGCCGCGCGCAGGTGGCCGTCCGTCTTGGCGAGCAGTTCGGCCGCCGTCCCGGCGTCGACCCCGGCGAGCAGGGTGAGGATCGCCGGCTTGACCTCGCCGTCGGTGGCGGTGAGGGCCGCCTCCACGTCCGGCTCCGGCGCGCCGGTCGCCAGGGCGACGATCCGGCGCGAGCGGGCGCGCAGTTTGTCGTTGGACGCACGGACGTCGACCATCAGGTTCCCGTACGTCTTGCCGAGCCGGATCATCGTGATGGTCGAGATCATGTTGAGCACCAGCTTCTGCGCGGTGCCGGCCTTGAGCCGGGTGGAGCCGGTGAGCAGCTCCGGGCCGACCACGACCTCGATGCCGTGCTCGGCCTCGGCGGCGAGGGCGCTGCCCGGGTTGCAGGACAGCCCGATCGTCAGGGCCCCGCGCGCCCGGGCGTGCCGGACGGCGCCGACGGCGTAGGGGGTGCGGCCGGATGCGGAGATCCCGACGACGGTGTCCTCGGCGGTCAGCCCGAGGCCGTCCAGGTCGGCGGCGGCCAGCTCCGGGGAGTCCTCGGCGCCCTCGACGGCCTCCAGCAGGGCCCGGGGGCCGCCCGCGATGAGGCCGGTGACCTGCGTGGGCGCGGTGTTGAAGGTGGGCGGGCACTCGCTGGCGTCCAGCACGCCGAGCCGCCCGGCGGTGCCCGCGCCCGCGTAGACGAGCCGCCCGCCGCGCGCCATGCGGTCGGCGGTGGCGTCGATGGCGGCGGCGATCCGGGGCAGTTGGCCGGCGACCGCGCCGGGCACGGACTGGTCCTCGGCGTTCATCAGGCGGGCGATCTCGGCGGTGGGCAGGCGGTCGATGTCCGCCAGCTCGGGGCGGAAGGCTTCCGTGGTCAGGGAGGACAGCTCGGAGGGCTTCATGCGGGCGTGCTCTTTCGGCCGGTCAGCGGGTGCGGGGCGAGTGGCGGTGGGCGAGGGCCTCGTACGAGGCGGAGAGCGCGGGCGCCGCCTTCTCGTACGTGCGCTGGGTGACGCCGGTGAACAGGCAGTCGACGACGAGGAGCTGGCTGGTGCGGGACGACATGGCGGCGGGGCGCAGTTCGCTCTCGCGGGCGGTGGAGGTGGTGAGGACGTGGTCGGCGTACCCGGCGACGGGGCCGTCCGGGCGGCCGGTGATGGCGACGGTGGTGGCGCCCCGGTCGAAGGCGACCCGGAGCGGTTCGATGACGTCGCCGGTGGAGCCCGAGTGGGTGATGGCGATGGCCACGTCGCCGGGGCGGAGCTGGACGGCGTTGGTGACGGCGAGGTGCGGGTCGCTGTGGGCGTGGGCGATCAGCCCGATGCGCAGCAGCTTCTGCGCGAGGTCCTGGGCGACCAGCCCGGAGGCGCCGACGCCGTAGATGTCGGTGCGGCGGGCGGCGGCCAGGGCGGTGACGGCGGCGCCGAGCTGGATGGTGTCGAGCCCGGCGGCGGTGTCGGCGAGGGTCTGCTGCTCGTCGTGGGCGAGCTTGGCGACCACGTCCGCGATCGGGTCGTCGACCGTGATGTCGGCGGTGACGGAGGGCGCCCGGCCGGACTGCTGCTGGGCGGCGAGCCCGGCGAGGGCGAGGCGCAGGTCGCGGTAGCCGGGGTAGCCCAGCAGGCGGGCGGTGCGCACCACGGTGGCCTCGCTGGTGCCGGTCAGCTCGGCAAGGCCGGTGACGGTGAGGGCGGCGCAGCCGGCCGGGTCGCCGGCCACGGCCTCGGCGACCCGCTGCATGGAGCGGGTCATGGAGGGTGCGAGGGTGCGGACCTTCGCGGCCAGCGCGGCGGGCGCTGGGGCGGGGGCGGGTGCGGCGGGGCCCGGTATCGGGGCGGGGCCGCCGCCGTTGCTGAAACTTTCCTTCACATGGCGGGTCACCTCTGAAAGGTATTTTCAGCCCCGGGGGCCGTCAACCCCTCCGGACCTGGGGAGACAATGGGCCCATGGACGCCGTGAACCCCCTGGAGCAGGCCCTGCACGCCGCCCGGTCGCTGGTCCTCGCCGACCTGATGGCGCGGGACGTCGCCCGGGCGGAGGTGGTCTCGCTCGTGGAGGACGCGGTGACGCACCGCCGCTGGTGGGTCGAGCAGTGGCCGGAGGGCGCGGCGTACGTGGCCGGGCTCGTCGCCCAGGACGTGCAGGACGCGCTGCTGGAGCGGCACGGCCGCTGGCCGCTGTGCCCGGTGTGCAGCGCGGGCGACCCGCACGCCCTGGACGTGGAACCGGAGCTGGGGCCCGACCCGCACTGGGTGTGCGGCAAGGCGGGCGTGGTGGTGGCACCGGTCGGCGGCCTCACGTGACGGTGTACATCGACCCGCCGAACTGGCCGGGGCACGGCCGCATGTGGTCCCACCTGGTGAGCGACGCCTCCTACGAGGAACTGCACGCCTTCGCCGCCGGGATCGGCGCCCCGCCCCGCGCCTTCGACGGCGACCACTACGACGTGCCGTCCGAGCGGTACGCGGACGCGGTGGCGGCCGGCGCGGTGGAGGTCGGCTCCAAGGAACTGGTCCGCCGGCTCACGGAGGCGGGGCTGCGCCGCCCGAAGCGGCGCGCCTCCCCCTGACGGCCGGTCAGAGACGGGCGGTCTCGGCGTCCAGCGCGGCGCCCGAACCGGCGACCACCCGGGACGTCGAACGGTGGAGCCGGAGCGCCACGGCCGCGGCGGCGAGCCCCACGACGGTCATGGCGGCGCCCGCCCAGGCGGTGGACGGGAAGCCCAGGCCGGCGTCGATGACCGTGCCGCCCAGCCACGGGCCGCCGGTGTTGCCCAGGTTGAACGCGGCGGTCGTGGTGGCGCCCGCCAGCGTGGGGGCGGCGCCCGCGACGTTGAACATCCGGGCGTTGAGCGCCGGGGCGGTGTAGAACGCGGAGACGCCCAGCAGGAACGAGAGGATCACCGCCGCGACCGGGCTGGACGCGAGGAGGGCCAGCGCGACCAGGAAGACCGTCGACGCGGTGATGCCGCTCAGCAGCACCCCGAACAGGTGGGCGTCGGCGACCCGGCCGCCGATCGTGGTGCCCACCAGCGCGCCGATGCCGAACAGGCCCAGCACGGTCGGCACCCAGCCCGGGGCGAGCCCCGAGACGTCGGTGAGCAACGGCGCGAGGTAGGAGAAGGCGCAGAACACCCCGCCCGCCGCGAGCGCCGTCACCACCACCGCGAGCCAGACCTGCCGGTCGCGGTAGATCGTCAGCTCGCGCCGCAGCCGGGGCCGCTCCGCGGGCAGCGGGATGCGCGGGATGAGGGTCACCACGCCCACCAGGGCGATCACCGACGCGGCGCCCACGGCCCAGAACGCGGACCGCCAGCCCAGGTGCTCGCCCAGGAACGCGCCGGCCGGGACGCCCAGCACATTGGCGATCGACAGGCCGCCGATCATCACGGCCATCGCGCGGGCGCGGGCGCCGACCGGCACCATCGCGATGGCGACAGCGGCCCCCACCGCCCAGAAGCCGGCGCAGGCCAGCGCGCTGACCACGCGCGACGCGAAGAGGATCCCGTACGAGGGTGCCAGCGCGCCCACCAGCTGGCCCACGCCGAACGTGCTGATCAGGGCGATGAGCGTGGTCTTGCGCGGCAGCCGGAGCGTGGCGACCGCGAGGAGCGGCGCGCCGATCACCATGCCGATGGCGAAGGCGGATATGAGGAGCCCGGCGCGGGGGATGGAGACGCCCATGTCGTCGGCGATCGGTGGCAGCAGCCCCGACAGCATGAATTCGCTCGTGCCGAGCGCGAAGACGGACAGGCCGAGGATGTAGACGGCCAGGGGCATACGGGTGCGTTCGGCGACAGACGGCATGCCAGGAGCCAACGCCCGCATGATCCCTTACATTCCTGGCGGCCCGGAGGTCTCACATGCCGGACTCCAGCAGCCGCAGCTCGGTGGTGAGGTTCTGCCGGGCCCGCTCCTCCCAGGCGCGGGCGCCGTGCGGGGTGCGGAAGAGGCACGGCAGGCCGAGCAGCTGCCGCAGCACCGCGGCGCGGCCCTCGCGGAACGCGTCGTCCGGTACGAAGCCGTACTCCTCCCGTACGGCCGCGGCGTAGGCGGCGTACGCGTCGGGCGCGGCGGCCAGCACCGCGAGGTCCGCGTCGCACAGCACCTCGCCGTCCCGGTCGCCCTCGGCCGGGTCGTGGGTGACCGTGAGCCGGACCAGCCGGGCGACCTCGGCCGTACGCGCGGGGCCGACGCCCAGCTCGGGGAGCGCGCGCTCGGCGAGGCGGGCGCTGCGCTCCTCGTTGGTGGACCGCTCCGGGAGGTACACGGCGTCGTGGAACCAGGCGGCGAGGCGTACGGCGTCGGGGTCGTCGGCGTGGTCGGCCAGCTCGTCGACGCGGTCGAGGACGGCGAGCAGGTGGTCGGTGGTGTGGTACCGGCGCTGCGGCTCGGCCCAGCGGGCGAGGAGGTCGTCGGCGTACCGGTCGGCGTGCGGGGCGTGCCCGGTGGCCGAGGCCCAGCGCCGGCGGAGGTCGTCGTGGGCGGGGTGTGCGGGGAGGGCCATGCGGCCCATTGTGCCGGTCGGCCCCGGGCGGTGCGGCGACTCGCGGTCGGCCCGCACCCGGGTGGCCCTCCACCCACGACCGGCAGTCGGCGTACTACCGGGGTGGGGCCGTGCAGGGTCGCCCCCGCAGCGGTTGGCGGCGTCGCACGGTCACCTAGCCGGTAGGGCACCCCGCCGACCGCGAGGAGGTGAGCCCGGAGGGGCCCCGCCCCACCCCCACCGGCACCGCTCCGGGGCGCAGCCCAGGAACAGGCACCGTCCCGGTGGGCACCCCGTTGTGCCCACCCGTCCCGCCCCAGCGGGACGATTGCCCACAACGGGTTGGGGGACTGGCAGGGGGTACCGCCCACAACGGGGGGCTGGCGGGGGCACCGCCCCAACAGGGGGGCCGGGGTGACCGGTCCGTCAGGCTTGCGTGTCCAGGGCCGTGCGCCAGGTGCGGACCGCTGTGGGGGAGACCGGGGCCGTCCAGCCGGTGGGGCGGGCCGCGCCGCCGATGTGGAAGGCGTCCACGCCCGCCGCCCGCAGCCGCGGCACGTGCTCCAGCCGCAGTCCGCCGCCGACCAGCAGCCGGGGCTCGTAGCCGGGCTCGCCGCGCCTCGCGGCCGCGGCCTCCTCCAGCAGGACGTGCAGGCCCTCGTCGACCCCGGCCGCCGAGCCGGCCGTCAGGCAGGTGTCCAGCCCCGGCAGGTCGGCGAGCTGCTTGCGGGCGGCGTCCCGGTCGGTCGTCCGGTCCAGCGCCCGGTGGAACGTCCAGCGGCAGCCCTCCAGCTCGGCGACCAGCCGCTCCACCGCCACCAGGTCGACGTGGCCCGCCGGGTCGAGGAAGCCGAGGACGAACTCGTCGGCGCCCTCCTCGCGCAGCTCCCGCGCCACCCGTACCAGGGCGTCGATGTCGCCCGCGGCGAAGCCGTCGGCCAGCCGCAGCATCACGCGCAGCGGGATGTCGACGGCGGCGCGGACGCGGCCGTAGGTCTCGCGCGACGGGCTGAGCCCGTCCGCCGCGATGTCGGTGACCAGTTCGAGGCGGTCCGCTCCTCCGGCCTGGGCGGCGATCGCGTCCTCCGCGTCGAGGGCGATCACCTCCAGGAGTGCGCGGTTGCTCACAGGCACAGGGGCTCCATTCGCTACAGGTCTCGCTATAGGTCCGCTACAGGTCTAGTCCAATGCCCAGCCTAGTGCGCGCCTGCCGCCGGCGTGGCCGCATGGGCTCCTCCGCCGTGTCCACCGCTTGCACCGGATACCCCTAGGGGGTATACATGGAGCCAGCGGCAGGGCATACCCTGTCGGGGTATCAACGGCGAGGAGCGGCACTCATGAGCACCCCCACCACGACGACCCCCGGGCCCACGGCCGAGGTGGAGCTGGCCATCGGCGGCATGACCTGCGCCTCCTGCGCGGCCCGTGTGGAGAAGAAGCTCAACCGCATGGAGGGGGTGACCGCGACCGTCAACTACGCCACCGAGAAGGCGAAGGTCAGCTACGCCCCGGGCGTCGAGATCGCCGACCTGGTCGCCACCGTCGAGGCGACCGGCTACACCGCCGAACCACCCGCCCCACCCGCGCCCGCCACCCCCGCCGGGCCCGACGCGACCGGGGCCGGCGACCAGCACCGCCCCGACGGCCACCGCCCCGACGAGCTGGTGTCCCTGCGGCAGCGGCTGATCACCTCCGTGGTCCTCTCCGTGCCCGTGATCGTCCTGGCCATGGTCCCGCCCCTCCAGTTCACGTACTGGCAGTGGCTCTCCCTCACCCTCGCCGCGCCGGTCGTCACCTACGCCGCCTGGCCGTTCCACCGCGCCGCCTGGACCAACGCGCGGCACGGCGCCGCGACCATGGACACCCTGATCTCGGTGGGCACCTCGGCCGCGTTCCTCTGGTCGCTGTGGGCGCTGTTCTTCGGCATGGCCGGGATGCCCGGCATGACCCACCCCTTCGAGCTGACCGTCTCGCGCGGCGACGGCGCCGGGAACATCTACCTGGAGACCGCCGCCGGGGTCACCGCCTTCATCCTGGCCGGCCGCTACTTCGAGGCCCGCTCCAAGCGCCGGGCGGGCGCGGCGCTGCGCGCCCTGCTGGAGCTGGGCGCCAAGGACGTCACCGTCCTGCGCGAGGGCCGGGAGGTGCGCGTACCGACCGGGGAGCTGCGCGTGGGGGACCGGTTCGTCGTCCGCCCCGGCGAGAAGATCGCCACCGACGGCACGGTCGTGGACGGCACGTCGGCCGTCGACGCCTCCATGCTCACCGGTGAGTCCGTGCCCGTGGAGGTCGCGCCCGGCGACCCGGTCACCGGGGCGACCCTGAACGCCGGCGGCCGGCTCGTCGTGGAGGCCACCCGCGTCGGCGCCGACACCCAGCTCGCCCGGATGGCGAAGCTGGTGGAGGACGCCCAGAACGGCAAGGCCGCCGCGCAGCGGCTCGCGGACCGGATCTCCGCGGTCTTCGTGCCCGTCGTCATCGGGCTCGCGCTCGCCACGCTCGCCTTCTGGCTGGCGCAGGGCGCCGGGCTCACCGCCGCGTTCACCGCCGCCGTGGCCGTACTGATCATCGCCTGCCCCTGCGCCCTCGGCCTCGCCACCCCGACCGCCCTCATGGTCGGCACCGGGCGCGGCGCCCAGCTCGGCATCCTGATCAAGGGGCCGGAGGTCCTGGAGACCACCCGCCGGGTCGACACCGTCGTCCTCGACAAGACCGGCACCGTCACCACCGGCCGGATGACGCTCCTCGCGGTCCACACCGCCGAGGGCACCGGAGAGAAGGACGTCCTGCGGATCGCGGGCGCGCTGGAGAACTCCTCCGAGCACCCCGTCGCCCGCGCGGTGGCCACCGCCGCCGCCGAACGCGCCGGGGCGCTCCCGGCGCCCGCGCACTTCGCCAACGTGCCCGGCCTCGGCGTCCGGGGCACCGTCGACGGGCACGACGTCCTCGTCGGCCGGCCCCGGCTGCTCGCCGAGCGGTCCGTGGACCTGCCCCCGGCCCTCGAGGCCGCCCGGGACGCGGCCGAGACCGCCGGCCGGACCGCCGTCGCCGTCGCCTGGGACGGCGAGGCCCGCGCGGTCCTGGAGGTCGCCGACGCCGTCAAGGACACCAGCGCCGAGGCGGTCCGGGGGCTGCGGCGGCTGGGCCTCACGCCCATCCTGCTCACCGGCGACAACCGGGCCGTCGCCGAGAGCGTCGCCGCCGAGGTCGGCATCGACGAGGTGTACGCGGAGGTCATGCCGGAGGACAAGGTCGAGGTGGTGCGCCGCCTCCAGGCGGAGGGCCGCTCGGTCGCCATGGTCGGCGACGGCGTCAACGACGCGGCGGCCCTCGCCCAGGCCGACCTGGGCCTGGCCATGGGCACCGGCACGGACGCCGCGATCGAGGCGGGCGACCTCACCCTCGTACGCGGCGACCTGCGTGCCGCCGTGGACGCCATCCGCCTCGCGCGCCGCACCCTCGCCACCATCAAGGGCAACCTGTTCTGGGCCTTCGCCTACAACGTGGCGGCCCTGCCGCTCGCCGCGGCGGGACTGCTCAACCCGATGATCGCGGGCGCGGCGATGGCGTTCTCCTCGGTGTTCGTGGTGGGCAACAGCCTGCGGCTGCGCGGCTTCACACCGGCGTAGGCGCCCGGGCGGGGGCGGCCCACGCCGGTGTGCCGGCCACCGGCCGGGCGCCTCGGCGTACGCGTCAGGCCGCCTCCGCCGCCCGCCGCCGGACGACCGCCCGCCGCACCGCCGCGTCGATCTCCGGCAGCGCGGCGGCCAGGTCGTCGTACAGCACGTACTCGACGGTCGCCACCGTGTGCAGGCCCCGGACCAGGAACGCGTACTCCCGGCCCCGCTCCAGCAGCAGCACGATCGGCTTGTCGAAGGCGCTGGCCCAGCCCATCTCGATGTGGGTGCCGGGCGAGGCGGGGACGCCCGGCAGGGCCACGAACACATCGGCCTTGCGGATCTCCTCCTGGTCCAGCGGGGTGCACGTCTCGGGCGACATCAGCTCGGCGCCCCACGCCTCGCGGCGGTGCGCGTTGTGGACCCCGAAGCCGTGGCCCTCGAAGTGGTCGATCAGGAAGGCGAAGGGCGCCCGGGTCCCCGGCGGCATCTCCCCGGTGACCGGGTCGAGCAGCTGGAGGAACGGGCCCGCCAGGAACATGGAGCTGACGCCCAGTTCACCGGCGAGGCCGCGGGCGGGGGCGGGAGTCGTGGTCATACGGGGACCTCCTGGTCGGTGACGGGGCGGGGCCAGCGGTGCAGCATCATCCGGCGGTACAGCGGCGGGAGCCGGGCCAGGCTCTCCTCGTCCATCCGGCCCTCGCGGGTCAGCTGGCGGTGCAGCTCGAACAGGCCCGTCACGTCCTGCCAGTAGCGGGGCAGGTCGAGGGCGCGCAGCGCGTGGGGGCCGAGCCGCAGCCGGCCGGTGCGCAGGCCCTCCTCCAGCCGCAGCACCTCCCGCACGTGCGGCCAGTTGTCCCCCGCGGGCATCGCGGGGAAGGCCGCGGGGCGGCCGTCGCCCCGGCCCTCCCGCAGCACACGCCGCACCAGCGGGGCGTCGCTGTCGTACACGTGCAGCGAGCCCACCTGGTGGACGTAACCGCCGACGCCGACACCGAGCTGCGCGGCGAGCAGCTCCAGCAGGAAGGTGAAGGAGAAGACGTCGCTCACCATGCCGCGGTAGGCGTCGTTGGCCCGCATGTAGCCCACCCCGTGCAGC
Organism: Streptomyces sp. NPDC015131; assembly: GCF_043079975.1. Classification (NCBI taxonomy): domain Bacteria; kingdom Bacillati; phylum Actinomycetota; class Actinomycetes; order Kitasatosporales; family Streptomycetaceae; genus Streptomyces; species Streptomyces sp. NPDC015131. Next base: position 147,824 of record NZ_JBIBVB010000006.1, read on the forward strand.
CGCCCCTCGCGCAGCAGGAACTGCAGGGCCAGGGTGCAGGCGACGTCGATGTTGCCGGGTTCGCGCAGCTCCCGCGGGTGGAAGATCTGCACGACCGCCCGTTTGCTGTCGGGGTCCTCGGTCAGGACGTCGATGACGGTCCGCCACTGGTCGAGGCCCGTCCCCGGATAGTCGAAGATCCGCGGCCCGTAGGCGGTGCCGGTGAGGGTCGCGCCGTCGGAGGAGTACGAGCGGATGCTCGGCGCGTAGTGGGCGACGAGCGCCAGATCGGCCGAGCCGGACAGGTACCAGAGCGCCTCGGCGAAGTTGAAGACCAGGTTGGACCGGCGCCCCGGCAGGGCGACATGGCGCTGCACGGGGCGCCGGACCTGGAATCCGGCGCCGAGCCGCTCACGGCTGGGCCGGCCGCGCGGGGCGTTGCGGAACGCCGCGTGGTGGTAGGTGCTGCGCAGTTCCGTGAGGTAGGCGTCCTCGACGGTGTCGTAGGTGCTGTGCACCGCGGCCCCCCGTCAGTCCTTGTAGAAGCACTGGATGTAGGCGTTGCCGGAGGTCCCGTAGGTGTACTCGGTGGTGTCGTACGCGGTGTACGGGTGGCGTTCCACGCGGACGGTGCGGAAGTGCTCGACGTACTGCCACCGCAGCTCGGGCCGGGTGGAGAAGAAGGGGATGAACACCCCGCCGGGCCGCAGCACCCGGACGACCTCCGGCATGGTCCTGCGCCACAGCTCCTCGTCCTTCCAGACGTCCATGTCGAGCGCGGGGTCGAAGAACATGCCGTCGATGCTCGACGACGGCAGCTCGAAGATCCGCCGGAAGAAGTCGCCGCGCTCGATGGACAGGGTGGCGGGCAGGTCGGGGTGCTGGGCGCGGAACAGGTCCTCGACCTCGCCGAAGAGTTCCAGCACGGTGTGGCTGCGGGTGGCGGGGTTCCCGGCGATGCGCAGCGCGGACAGGCCGAGGCCGAGGCCCACCTCGTAGAAGTCCTGGCCGTGGCGGCACAGCAGGTCGGCGCTGGCCCACATCAGGTCGCGCTCCCAGGCCTGCATGGCCTGTTCGCCGCCGATGCTCAGGGTGACCTCGCCGTTCTGCTCGATCAGCTCGATCTCGGGTGCGGGGCTTTTCTCCATGACAACCGTCCTTCGTCCGGCCGGTGGTCCGGCCGGTGGTGGGGGTCGGGTGGGAGGGTGGCCGGGCTCGGCCGTGGCCGGGCTCAGCCGTGGCCGGGGACGACGCCGAAGTGCCGGCGGGCGGTCGAGACGGCCAGGTCCTGTACGGCGAAGACCGTGAAGTAGTACGCCTGCGGGGCCGTGCCGGGCGCGAACCGCACCCGGAAGGTGACGTCCCTGGCGCGGTCGCCGGGGGCGCGGACCCTGGTCTTCGCCGGTTCGACCTCGGTGTCGTCCCGCAGGTAGGTCGGGACGAACAGGCCGAGGCGTACGGGTCCGGGGCGGGCGGCGGTGAGGGAGGCGCGCACCTCCAGGACGCCGCCCTGGGGCACCTCGTCGGGGGCGTACGCCCACAGTCGGGGCGCGCCGGGGACGCGGAAGGTGACGTCGCCGCAGCGCATGCAGACGACGCAGAGGGTGTCGAGGACGTGCGGCAGCAGGCCCCGCCGGGTGAACTCCTGGGCGGGCCGCCCGCAGTGGCAGGTGACCTCGTGGACCGCGGGGTCCAGCGAGCTGCGGTCGCCGAAGTGGGCGGGGTAGTTCATGATCTCGTCCTCGGGGTTCGCCGAGACCTGTTCCGCGATCACATGGTCGAGGGACTGGAGGTCGGCGGTGAGGGAGGTACGGATCTCGTCGGGCGCCTGGTCGGCGAGGTGGGTGGGGCGGGCCACCCACAGGTCGACCTTGCGGGCCAGCTTGCCGAGGCGCGGCCGCAGCGGGTGGTTGTGCGGCAGCAGCTCGGAGGTGAGCAGCGCGGAGAGCCGGTGCCCGGTGGTGAGGACCAGCGGGTCGGGCCGGTGGTCGGAGGGCGGGGGCGCGGCGGGGGTCTCGTCCGCCGGGTCGGGCAGCCCGAAGCGCATGAAGGCGGGGTACGGGTGCGAGCCGGCGAGGCTCGCGTTGAGGGTGTCGACGGAGTCCGCGCCGGACGCGGCGCCGAGCATCCAGGCGACGTTCTCGGGCCGGTCGGAGTCGTGCACGGACACGGCCGACACCACGGTGCGGGCGGGGCTGTCGAGGGCGTTCAGCAGGAGCTGGTACTTGGGGTCGTAGAGCGCGAGGTCGGCGAGCGGGCCGCTGTTGCAGGCGCTGAGGACCAGTTCGGCGGCCTCGACGCGGTTGAGCGGGACGAGCTTGTCCTCCGGCTTGTAGCAGGGCAGCCCGTAGGCGCAGCGGGGGGCGAGGACGCCGGGCCGGGCGGGCGCGGTCTCGTTGAGGCCGCAGATGGTGAACTCGCCGAGGTTGATGCTGTCGTCCTTGCCGTGGCCCTGGAAGACGACGCGGCGCCACCGGGTGCCGAGGATCTCGGCCTGGATGTCGGCGCGTTCGAAGTCGCGGTCGTCGAAGACCCTGACGCCGGGCAGGTGCGGGGGGCGGTCGGTGTCGGTGAACAGGCCGAGGGCGTCGAGGTCGTCGGCCCGCCGGGCGTACTGCTTGGCCACGTTCCACGCCACCGACGCGGCGTCCCGGCCGCTCAGCAGCGACAGGCCGCGCCGGGCGTCCCGGTAGCCGGCCAGGAGCAGCGCCCGCACCGGGTCGAGGGTGAGCCGGTCGTAGGTGCCGACCAGCAGGAGGGTCCCGCGGGGCGGCTCGTCGAGGGCGGCGAGGTCCTTCTCGGTGAGCCAGGCGCGGGCCAGCGGGCGGGCGAGGTCCCCGACCCCGTCGGGGAGGTCCTCCGGGTGCAGGACGACACCGAGGTCGAGGGGCGCCGGGTGCTGGACGGCGCGGTAGAGGCCCGAGGCGAGGGACACGCTGCGGAGCAGGTCGTCCCGCCCGTCGGTGAGCACCGGGATCGGCGCGGTGCCGGGCGCGTCGAGGAACTCCCGTACCGCGGGCGCTAATTCCTCGCGCGTCACCGGACGGAACAGCGCCCTGTCCGGGTCCGGGCGCGACGGCTCGTGGCGCTGCGGGGTGACGGCAGACTTCATGCTGGATGACCTCGGGTTTCGTGCGCGGACCGCGCGGGGGTGGCATGTCGTACGGGGGGTTCGGGGCGGAGGGGGGCGGGGCGCCGGCCCGGTGGGGGCCGTGCCGTGCCGCGACCGGTCACCGGCCCTCCGTCCCGGCGGGTACGGGGCGGCCGGCGGCCGCCCGGCCCAGCAGGCCGCGGCAGGCGAAGGCGATCAGAGCGGCGGCGAGCGCCATGCCGAAGGCCGCCGCGAAGACGCCCCGGGGGCCCGCCGGTTCCATCAGGAGCCCGCCCGCCTGCTGGCCCACGGCGTCGCCCAGCACCGTGGCCAGGGACGCCCAGGTGAACGCCTCGGTCAGGGAGCGTTCGTCCGCCACCAGGCTGACCAGCGACATCTCGCTGGCGGACACCAGCGCGATGGGCACGCTGCCGACGGCGAGCGCCAGGCCCAGGGTGAGCGGGGACGCGGCGAGCAGCGGCAGGCCCGTACCGAGCGCGAAGGCGAGCACCAGGCGGGGGAAGCGCACATGGACGGCGACCTCCGACTGGGAGCGGCCCAGCCACAGCGCGCCCAGGGCGCTGCCGACGCCCCAGCAGGCGTACACCACCCCGGTGCTGCCGGGGGAGCCGTGCGCGTCGACGAACGCGGGGATGGCCAGGGTCATCAGGCCGATCGGTACGGCGCTGAACGCCATCACGGCGGTCAGCGCGAGCATCGGTGCCGACCGCAGCGGCCCGGGCGCCCCGCCCGCGTCCTTCCGGCCGGCCTCCCGCGCTTTCGCCGGCCCGTCGGTGCCGTCGGGGACCGGGGTGAGGGCGAGCCCGATCGCCCCGGCGCCCCCGATCACCGACACGGCGGTGAGCGCCGTCCCCGCCGAGCCGGTCAGCATCAGGGCGGCGAGCATCAGCGGCGCGCCGATCACCAGGATCTCGGTGAGCAGCGCCTCCCACAGGTAGGCGGTCTCCCGTTCGTCGTCGGCGAGCGGCAGGCGGGCCCACAGCGACCGCATGCAGGCGTTCGCCGGGGGCAGCGCGATCCCGGCGAGCACCGCGAGGGCCGGCTGCGCCCAGGTGCCGGGGGTGGTCGTCCACACCAGGGCCGCGAGGGCGGACGGGTAGACGAGCCCGGTCGCCACCAGCACCGTCCGCCGGCCGCGCCGGTCGATCCGGCGGGCGACGAGCGGGCTGCCCAGGGCCATGCCGGCGGTGTAGAGGGCGGAGACCAGGCCGGCCTGGGCGTAACTGCCGCCCTGCTCCCGTACGACGAGCACCATGGCGAGCGACATCAGGTAGACGGGCAGCCTGGAGACCACGCTCCACCAGGCGGGCCCGGCGACCTGGCGCCGTGTGAGCAGGGCGGCGAGGCGACGGGCGAGCCCGTTCGGCTTCACTTCCATGGTTCCCGTTCCGTGCGGGCCCGTTGCGGGCGGGGGTGGGGGGTGCCGGCGCGGTGCGCCCGTGCGGGGCGGCGCGGCGGGAGGGCGGGCGGTTCAGCGGGTCGCCGGGGCTCCGGCCACCGGTGACCGGCCGGCCACTTCTATCGTGAACGCGTCGAGGACGGCACGCATGCGCATTTCCACCTCCTTGACGGAGCCGCCGACGACATGGACGTGGCCGGAGGCGTTGTGGGAGGCGCGGCGGGCCTCCACCGCGTCCCCGGGCCGGACCCGCAGGGCGCCCGCCACCACGCCCGGCAGCCGCAGCAGTTCCTCCTCAGGAGTGACCCGGCGTACCGTCCCCGAGCCGGGCAGCGGCAGCAACAGGTCGCCCGCGCAGCGGCGTTCGGTGTACGTGAGCGCGGGGCGGCGCCCGAGGTAGACGTCCAGGGTGGCGCCGAACACGTCGAAGCCGTACGCGTACCCGTGGTTGGCGGTGATCTCGCAGCCCGCCAGCCGCACGCCGATCTCGCCCGCGTACAGCCGGCCGTCCACGACGAAGAACTCCATGTGCGCGTAGCCGTGGTCGATGCCCATGCCGGTGACGATCCGCTGGAGCACGTCCCGCAGGTCGAAGGGCGGGGCGTCGGCGGTGGCGACGGAGATGTTGGCGTTCATCGCGCCGTCGACGATGTCCAGCGGGCGGCACGGCATGGCGCTGGGCCACGCGTCGAGGACCTCGCCGTCGTGGATCAGCGCGCACACCTCCCACTCGGTGCCCGGCAGGTGCTCCTCCACCAGCCAGTCCCGGCGCTCCCAGGCCACGCCGGCGAGCTGTTCCGGCCCGTCCAGCCGGAAGGTGTCCACGCAGGCGAAGGAGTCCACCGGCTTGAGGACCACGGGCCAGCCGCACCGGGCGGCGAACCGCTCGGTCTCCCGGGCCGTGGAGACCCGGGCGTACCGCGCGGTGTCCAGGCCCAGCTCCCGGAACCTGTCCTTCATCGCCGCCTTGTCGCGCACCCAGGCGACCTGGCGTTCCGTCAGGTGGGGCAGCCCGGCGAGGGCGGCGAACCGCTGGGCGACGTGCTGGCGCGGCTCGGACGGGTTGCAGAACCGGGTGGGCGCCTCGGGCAGGTGCGCGGCCGCCCAGGCGCGGTAGCGGGCCGCCTCCCGCTCCAGGGGCACGCCGTCCTCCACCCAGAACGCCGGGACGTGCGCGGTGTCCCGCAGGTACGCGTCGGAGAGGTCCCTGCGGGCGGCGGCGAACCGCAGCAGCACCAGCCGGCCGGGCAGGGCCTCCACCGCGTACCGGGTGAAGGTGGAGGCGCGGTCGTCCGCCATCAGCAGCACCGGCGGCGGGGCGCTCACGCGGTCTCCAGGGCCTGGCGGACCGCCTTGACGGCCACGATCTGCTCCGCCTCGGGCAGTTCCGGCGACAGCGGGACGCACAGGGTGCGGTCCAGCAGGTCCCGGGTCCGGGCGAAGCCGTCCCGGCTGAGGGCGAGCGGCCCGGCGGGGGCCAGGTTCCACGGGAAGCCGTCGGCGTACAGGGAGCGGCGGCCGGCGATCACCGGGTGGTCGGGCAGCAGGTACTTGTTCAGCGTCCAGTTGGCGATGCCCCGCTCGGTCAGCGCGGCCACGGCGGCGTCCCGCAGCTCACGGCTCTCCCAGCGGAACCGGAGGCTGATCTTGACGTCGCCGGGGGCCCGGGGCAGCAGCCGCAGGCCGGCCCGGTCGGGCAGCGCGTCCATGGCGATGGCGTGGTGGCGCTCCAGCCCGGCGAGGACCTCGTCGAGGTGGCGGAACTGCTGGAACTGGATCGCCGCCACCTCCTCGCTGGTCACCATGTTCTCGCCGTAGTAGGCGTCCTCGTTCCAGGTGGGGTAGCGGCCGGGGACCCGCGCCGACCCGTGGTCGTGGTAGCAGCGCATCGTCGCGTACGCGTCCGGGTCGTTGGTGACCAGCAGGCCGCCCTCGCCGGACGTGAGCACCTTGTTGTGGTGGAAGCTGAAGGTGCCCGCGTACCCGCGCGTCCCGGTGTGCCGCCCGTCGGGGAAGCGGGCGCCGAGCGCCTGGGCGCTGTCCTCGACGACGTACGGAACGCCCTCGGGCAGCGGTGCGACGGTGCCCTCCATGTGGGCGACGATCACCCGCTGGGCGCCGGCCGGCAGCAGGGAGGCGTCCAGCGACAGCGAGTCGTCGACGTCCACCAGCACCGGGATCAGCCCGCTGGACAGGACCGCGCCCGCCACGGCGACGAACGTCACCGCCGGGACGTACACCAGGTCACCGGTGCGGGGGCGGGTGGACACCAGGGCGAGCCGCAGCGCCTCGGTGCAGTTGTGCACCGCGAGGACGTGGTCCGCGCCCAGCCGTTCGCCGACCCGGCGTTCGAGCCGGGAGGCGACGCTCTCGGTCTCCGTCTGGTAGCGGAACAGCACCCCGTGCTCGACGGCCGCACGCAGCTCGTGCATGTCCGCCCAGTCCAGGTAGTTGGCGCCGTACGGGAGGAAGCGCAGGCCGAGCCGTTTGTCGAGGGTCATGACGCGTCGGCCTCCGTGATCGGGTGCACCGCGGCGTCCACGACCATCTCCTGGCCCCGGTAGTTGCGGAGCAGCAGTCCCTCGGGGACGCGGGAGAAGTACGGCTGGGCGATCGGGATCTTGCCGATCTTCGTCGTCAGGACGTACTGCGGCACGCCGAAGCCGGTGATGTGCCCCTGGAGGCCCTCCATGATCTCCCAGCCCTTCTCGATGGAGGTCATGAAGTGGGACACGCCGGTGACGTTGTCGCAGTGGTAGAGGTAGTAGGGCCGGACCCGGATGCGCAGCAGCTCCGTCATCAGCGTGCGCATGGTGTCCACGTCGTCGTTGACCCCGCGCAGCAGCACCGTCTGGTTGCCCACCGGGACGCCGTGCCGCAGCAGCCGGTCCACCGCCGCGGCGGCCTCCGGGGTGATCTCCTTGGGGTGGTTGAAGTGGGTGTTCAGCCACACCGGGTGGTGGCGGGCGAGCATCTCGCAGAACTCGTCGGTGACCCGCTGCGGCAGCAGCACCGGGAAGCGGCTCCCGATGCGGATGATCTCCACGCTGGGGATCGCCCGCAGACCGGAGATGATCTCCTCCAGCTTGCCGTCGCGGTACGAGAGCGGGTCGCCGCCGGTCAGCAGCACGTCCCGGATCTCGGGGTGCTCCGCGATGTAGCGCAGGTCCTCCTCGAACGGCTCGCCCTCGTCGTCCCGGAAGTAGCTGCCCTCGACGTCGGTGGTGTGGAACTTCCGGGTGCAGTGCCGGCAGTACACCGGGCACGCCTCGGTGATCAGCATGATCACCCGGTCCGGGTACTTGTGCACCACCCGGTTGGTCTTCCGGTAGAACATGTCGCCCACCGGGTCCACCTCGGCGCCGGTGAACTCCACCAGCTCGCCCAGCGCGGGCACGGCCTGCCGGCGGATCGGGCAGGCCGGGTCGTCCGGGTCCATCAGGGACGCGTAGTACGGGGTGACGCTCCAGCGGTACTTGCCCGCCGTCTTGTCGATGGCGCGCTCCTCGTCGGGCGTGAGGTTGATCCACTGCCGCGCCTTCTCGGCGTTGGTGATGCGCTTGCGCATGTGCCAGCGCCAGTCGTTCCACTCGGTGTCGGGGATCTCCGGCCGGGCCGGCGCGGGACGGCCGTCCGCTGGGGTGTGTCCGGGGGTGCGGGACATGGTGTCTCCAGTTCGGCGGGTGGATGACCTCTCACAGGGGTGCGAGCGAGAGCTGGCGCAGAGTGCGGGCGACGCGCTGGGCGCCGCGCAGGTCGTCCGCGGCCGGATCCAGCGCCGACCACGGGTCCGGGGCGCCCGGCGGCGGGGCGGCCCACAGGGACGGGTCGCGCGGATCCTCGGCCACGGCCAGCGGGACCGCGCGGGACACCCGGCCGGCCAGGTCCCGCTGCGCGCCGCCCAGCGGCGGCAGGAGGACCAGCGGCGCGCGCCGCGCCTGGGCGAGCGCCAGCGCCCCCAGCACCGGGGCGGCCAGCAGCAGCGCGGTCCCGGCGTGCAGGGCGTCGACGTCGGTGTCCGCGGCGCGCCCCACCCGGACGCCGGGCAGGCCCTCCAGCGCGTCGCGCACCGCGCCCGTACGGCGGTCGCACACCACCGCGCAGCGCCCGGTGCGGCGCACCGCCTCGGCCGCCAGCTCCCGCAGCGGCCCGGACGTGAACCCCTCCCACTCGGCGGTGTCCGTGCCGTGGGCGGAGAGCAGCAGGAGCGTCCCGTGCCGGTCGCGGGACCGGGCGGTACGGGCCGGGGCGAGCGCCCCCGTGGTGCGCACCCCGTCCGGGGGCGCGGGCCAGGGGCCGGGGAGCCACCCGGGGCGGTGCACCCGGTGCAGGGCGCCCCCGGGCACCGCGCCCGGGTCGGTGCTGTGCCCGGAGCGCAGGTGCACCACCGGCACGCCCCGGTCCAGGAGCCGCCCGGCCGCGGCCTCGTCGTCGCAGACCAGGGCCACGTCCGGCGGGGCGCCCTCCGGTCCGGTCACCTCCAGCTCGGTCAGGTGGGCGGCGACGCGCCGCAGGGCCAGCAGCGAGTCCAGCTCCTCGTCCCGCGCCACCAGGAGCACCCGGCGCGGGGCGGGCGCGGGAGGGGCGGCCCGGCCCGGGTTCAGTACTGCCACGGTGCCGCCGTCCCCAGCCGGGCCACGTCGTCGCTGTACCCGGCGGCCGTGGTGGAGCAGCCGCCGCACAGGCCGGGCCCCCGCTCGCGGAAGAAGTCGGCGTGGGCGCGGAACACCGGGGTGTCCAGCTCGATGGCGCCGCCCTCGCGCAGCGGGGCACCGCCCAGCTCCTCGCCCTCCCGGTGCGGCAGGCAGCTGCACGCGTACATGCGCCCGTACTTGCCGTCGATGTAGATCACGTCGTCGGTGACGTGGCACAGCGGTGCGGAGGCGCGCGGCGTCTGCGACCGGGTGAAGTACCGCTCCTGCTCCTCGGGGGTGTCGCCGTAGAAGCGCTTGCCCAGTGGGACGAGGCAGTGGTCCGGGTCGGCGTCGTAGATCGGGTCGCAGACCGCGCGGACGTGGTCGGGGTCCGGGTAGGTGATGGAGCGCTCCAGCTTCAGCGCGGACAGCTCCCACTGCCGGACACCGGCCTCCGTCAGCACCTTCTGCAGCTCCGGCATCTCGGTGTAGTTGTGCGGGCCGACGACGGTGTTGACCCGGGGCAGGACGCCCAGCGCCGCCGCGTCGCGCAGCCCGCGCAGCCCGTTGTCGAACATGCCGGGCGAGCGCCGGTACACGTCGTGGGTGGCCCCCGACGCCCCGTCGAGGCTCACGATCACCTGCGCGAGCCCCGCCTCGGCCAGCCGCGGGGCGGCCTTCGGCAGCATCATCCCGTTGGTGATCAGGGACATCCGCATCCCCGCGTCCGTGCCCGCCCGCACCAGCTCGACCACGTCCCGGTGCATCAGCGGCTCGCCGCCGGTGAAGCGCACATAGGCCACCCCCGCCGCCCGTGCCTTCGGCAGCAGCTCGGCGAAGTCCTCGACGGAGAAGCGGAAGGAGTCGCGGGAGAGCGCGAACTCGCACATGAAGCAGTCCGCGTTGCAGGCTTCCAGGATCCTGATGAAGAGGTAGCGCTGACGGTCAGCCATGGACGTCGATGCCTTCCCGGGCGGTTTCCAGCAGATCCAGCAGGGCTCCGGCCACCTGGGCGGCGCCCCCGGTGCCGACCCGGCCGGTGAGCCCGCCCCAGTCGGGGCCGGCCGCCGCACGCTCCAGCGCGTCCAGCACGCCGTCGCGCACGGCCGCCACCGAGCGCCGCACGCGGTGCACCCCGGCGGCCCGGGCGATGCCCCCGTAGATCACGCGCAGCGCCGCGTCCTCGCCGAGCGGCCGGTGCGCCAGCGCCTCGTCCTCGGTGAACACCGCCGGCGGCCACACGACCCGTACGCCGGCGCCGACGGCCCGGCTGTGGAAGCGGCCGTTGAAGATCTGGCTCAGGTTCTGCGGGGGCAGGCAGACGGTGGGTACGGCGAGGCTGCCGGCCTCCAGCAGGGTGGTCAGCCCCGGCGAGGTGAGCAGCACGTCGCAGCCGGCGAGGCGGTCGAGGAACTCCGCGTGCGGCAGCGGCCCGGCCGTCACCTCCGGCCCGCTGCCGCCCGGCGGGCAGAGCCGGGCGGCCACGTCGGGCGGCAGGTTGCCCGCCACGTGCACCTCGCGCACCCCGCGGGCGGCCAGTGCCTCCAGCACGGCGGGCACCACGACCCTCGGGTAGCACGTCCAGTCGGCCAGGTCGGGGGCGCGCAGCCCGCCCAGGTTCACCAGGGCCCGCCGGAACGGCGCCGCCCGGGCGGGACGCGGGCGCGGGGGCTCCGGGGGAGCACCGATCACCGCCTCGACCCAGCGCAGTTCGCGTACGGAGCCGAGCACGTCCCGGCACTCGGCCGGCAACTCCACGCACTGCTGCGCGCAGTAGACGGAGACGTCCAGCGGCAGCCCGGCCCGGTCGCCCTCGGTCCACAGGAACGGCAGGCTGTCCACGAACACGGTCGGCACGCGCGCGGCCTCCAGGGCCATGGCGGCCGGGCCGTCGAGGACGACCAGGGCGGCGTCGACCCGCTCGGCGTCCACGACCTTCGCCACGGCCCCGGCGGTCGCGGCCGCCCCCGGCGGGGCGCCCGCCGGCAGGTCGTACCAGCGCTCCACGACGCCGTCCAGCAGGGGCCTTCCGAGTCCGGACGCCAGCCCGACGAACCGCAGCGGACGGTCGCTCCGTGCGCGCAGCGCGGCCAGTACGGCGCTCAGCTTGCCCGAACTGCCCCAGCCGAACTCGGCGCCCGCGACGGCCACGGTGGCCGGGGCGGTGCCGGCGGGGGAGGTGCCTGGTGCGGAGGGTCGGACCCGGAGATCGTCCGGGGGGCGGACACCATGCATGGTGGGGACCAACTCCCTCATCGAGGCCGGTGATACGGCCCCTGTCGGGTGTGTGGGGGGTGTGCGCGGCGGGGCGCCGAGGTCGTACGGTCCGGGACCCGGCGGTCCGTGCCGCTCCGTGCCGAGAGCGCTCCCAAAGGCGGGGGCGGGCGCTCCGGTCCTCACACGATCAGCCCTCGCCGGGGGCGGCGCAAGGTCCCCCCGGTCGCCTTCCGGTCAACTCCGCGCAGCAGCGAACCAGTTGCAACAGGACACCTGTCGGCCCGGTGCGGACCGCCCCGGGAACCCGCCGCCCGCCCCGCTCCCGCCCGCGCGGCGGGGGCGGCGGGCCCACCCCGGGGGCCCGGCCCGGACAGGGCGGTTTCGGCCGGAGCCGGTGAGGGGCCTGGCGCGAAACAACGGCCGAAAGAGACCACGGCACATGCCGGTTGCCCGGGCACCCCTGGCGAGGTCCCGCCGCCCCGGTTTCCCCGCGGGCCGGGTCACGGGGCGCCGAGTGCCCCGGTGCGCGGACGAATGCCCCGGCGCGGACGGACGCCCCGGCGCGGACCCGCCTGCGGGGGAGCCGGGGCCTTGGGCGGCCCGACGGGCGGCGCCACGGCAACATGCCGCGCACGGGCCGTTCCCGGGGCGAGCCGCCCGCGGGGGCGGGGAGGCGGGGGCGCGGCCCCACCCGCGGGGCGAGCCGCCCGCGGGGGAGCCGGGGCCTTGGGCGGCCCGACGGGCGGCGCCTCGGCCCGCCCGCGCACGGGCCGTTCCCGGGGCGACCTGCCTCGGCCCGCCCGCGCACGGGCCGCTCCCGGGGCGGGGAGGCGGGGGCGCGGGCCCGCCCGCGGGGCGGGGTGCGGGGGCGCGAGGGAGCTGGGCGACGGGGCGAGCCGTCCGCCCCGGGGAGGGGCGTCAGCCCAACTGCGGGGGCAGTGGCGCCGCGTGAACGACCGTCAGGCCCGACACCGCCCTCGTCAGCGCCACGTACAGCCGCCGCAGGCCGGTGCGTTCGTCGGGCTCGCCGTCCACCACGGCGGCCGGCTCGTCCAGCACGACGTAGTCGTACTCCAGGCCCTTCGCCAGTGAGGCCGGCACCAGGGTGAGGCGGGACGCGGCGGTCGTCTCCTCGCCGGGCGACAGGCACGGCAGGCCCGCCTCCCGCAGCGCCTCCGCCACCACCGGCACCCGGGCGTCCGCCGCGATCAGGCCCACCGAGCCCTCGTGCTCCAGCGCCGCGCGGCACGCCGCCACCACCGACGCGGGCAGCGCGTCCGCCCCGCACTCCACGATCTCCAGCGAGCCGGGCGACTCCCGCACCGACCGCACCTCCGCCAGCCCCGGCGACATGTGCGGCAGCAGCCGCGAGGCGTACGCGATCACCTCGCGCGGCACCCGGAAGCCGGCCGTCAGCTCCTCCACCACCGCCTCGGGCTTGCCCAGGTGCGCCAGCGCCTCCGCCCAGCCCGCCGTCGCCCACGGGGTCGTCCCCTGCGCCAGGTCGCCCAGCACCGTCGCCGAGCCGGTGGAGCAGCGCCGCCCGACCGCCCGGTACTGCATGGGCGACAGGTCCTGCGCCTCGTCCAGGACGACGTGCCCGAGCGACGCGGTGCGCTCCACCAGGTCGGCCGCCTCGTCGATCAGCACCGCGTCGGCCGCCGACCAGCGCGCCGACTTCACCGAGCGCGGCGGCTTCGCCCACAGGACCGCCTTCTGCTCATCGGCGTCGAGGAGCCCCTCCGCGTGCTCGGCGAGGAACGCCGGATCGGACAGCAGCCGCAGCACCAGCCGCGCCGGGTCGACGGCCGGCCACACCGCCTTGACCAGGGCCTTCACCGCGGCGTTCCGGGCCACCGCGTCCTGCACCCGGTCGTCGGGCGCCTCGCCCGCCTGCTCCATCCGCACCAGCACCGCGTGGGCGATCCGCCGCGGCAGCGCCTCCCGGGCGGCGCCGTACCGGATGTCCCGGTCCAGCAACTCGGCGACGATCTCCTCCAGTTCGTACGCCGGGATCCGCCAGCGCCGCGAGCCGCGCACCACCACCAGCGGCTCGGCCGGCGGGGTCACGTGCGACCGCAGGGCCCGCCGCAGCACCTGCGCCATCCGGGCGTCGCCCTTGACCACGGCGGCGGCCGGCTCGTCGGTGCCCCGCACCTCCACGTGCGCGACCAGGTCGTCCACCGTCGCCTGCCGCACCTCCAGCTCGCCCAGCGCGGGCAGCACCTGCTCGATGTAGTGGAGGAAGGACCGGTTCGGGCCGATCACCAGCGTCCCGGTGCGGGCGAGCCGCTCCCGGTGCGCGTACAGCAGGTAGGCGACCCGGTGCAGGCCCACGGCCGTTTTTCCGGTGCCGGGCCCGCCCTGCACGCACACCGAGCCGGACAGCCCGCCGCGGACGATCTCGTCCTGCTCGGGCTGGATGGTGGCGACGATGTCCCGCATCGGGCCGACGCGCGGGCGCTCGATCTCCGCCCGGAGCAGCCGGGACGCCCGCTCCTCCTCCGCCGGGTCGGACAGGTGCTCGTCCTCGTACGCCGTCAGCTCCCCGCCGGTGTAGCCGAAGCGCCGCCGCAGCTCCACGCCCTGCGGGTCTTTCCGCGACGCCCGGTAGAACGGCTGCGACACCGGCGCGCGCCAGTCCACCACCAGCGGGTCGCCGTGCGCGTCGTGGACGTGGCGGCGGCCGATGTGAAACGACTGGCCCTCCTGGACACCGGGGAGGTGGTCCAGCCGCCCGAAGAACAGCGGCGTGTGGGCGAGGTCCGCCAGCGCCTTGATCCGCTCCTCGATCTGCGCCGACAGCACGGCCGCGTTGACCCAGTTCGCGGTGACGTCGCGGATGTCGAGCGCCTGGGCGTCCTCCCGCATGGCGCGCAGGGCCGCCCGCGAGGCGGCGAGGTGGGCGCGTTCGCGCGCGAGCGGGTCGTCGATGGGCACGGCGGAGCCTCCGGAGGTCGTACGCGGGTGACGGCGGGGCCGACCGGTTTCCGACCGGAGGGCGGCGCTCCACGAGAGGGAGGCGGGCAAGGGCGGAGATTCTAGCCAGCCGCCGGACGGGCGGCCACCGGATATCCGTCCCGTAGGGGATGCGGGGGGCGCCGTATGCCGGGAGTCGTACGCGGACGGCGTCCGGGTTCGGTCCAGCGACCGATGTACCGCCCACGTACGGAAACCATCATGGAGACATGACCCCAGCCACCCTTCACCCCAGCCCCGGCGCCACCGCCCTCGGCGCCGTCCCGCACCCCGCCCACCGCCTCGGCAACGCCCTGCGCGCGATCAAGGTCTTCGCCGAGGCGGCGTTCGGTGTGCTGGTGCTCGGCGAGTACGGGCAGGAAGCCGGCGTCAGGCGCCGCTGAGATCCGTGTCCGGATCCGGGGACGCCAGCAGCTCGTCGGCGTCGACGATCCGGTAGGCGTACCCCTGCTCCGCCAGGAACCGCTGGCGGTGCGCCGCGAAGTCCTGGTCGATCGTGTCCCGCGCGACCACCGAGTAGAAGTGCGCCTGGTGCCCGTCCGCCTTGGGCCGCAGCACCCGGCCCAGCCGCTGCGCCTCCTCCTGGCGCGAGCCGAAGGTGCCGGACACCTGGATGGCGACGGTCGCCTCGGGGAGGTCGATCGAGAAGTTCGCCACCTTCGACACCACCAGCACGCTGATCTCGCCGTTGCGGAAGGCGTCGAAGAGCTTCTCGCGCTGCGCGTTGGGCGTCTCGCCCTTGATCACCGGCGCGTCCAGGTGCTCGCCCAGCTCGTCGAGCTGGTCGATGTACTGGCCGATCACCAGGATCTGCTGGCCGGCGAACTTCCGTACCAGCGCCTCGGCGACCTTCTGCTTGGTCGCGGTCGTCGCGCAGAAGCGGTACTTCTCCTCCGTCTCGGCGGTGGCGTAGGCGAGCCGCTCGCCGTCGGTGAGGTTGACGCGGACCTCGACGCAGTCGGCGGGCGCGATGTAGCCCTGCGCCTCGATCTCCTTCCACGGGGCGTCGAACCGCTTCGGGCCGATCAGCGAGAACACGTCCGACTCCCGGCCGTCCTCCCGCACCAGCGTCGCCGTCAGCCCCAGCCGCCGCCGGGCCTGGAGGTCGGCGGTGAACTTGAAGACCGGCGCCGGCAGCAGGTGCACCTCGTCGTAGACGATCAGGCCCCAGTCCCGGGAGTCGAACAGCTCCAGGTGCGGGTAGACGCCCTTCCGCTTGGTCGTCAGCACCTGGTACGTGGCGATGGTGACGGGCCGGATCTCCTTGCGCGTCCCGCTGTACTCGCCGATCTCGTCCTCGGTCAGCGAGGTCCGCTTCACCAGCTCGTGCTTCCACTGCCGGGCGGAGACGGTGTTGGTCACCAGGATCAGGGTCGTCGCCTTGGCCTTCGCCATGGCGCCCGCGCCGACGAGCGTCTTGCCCGCGCCGCAGGGCAGCACCACGACGCCCGAGCCGCCGTGCCAGAAGCCCTCGACGGCCTGCTGCTGGTACGGGCGCAGCGCCCAGCCGTCCTCGGCCAGGTCGATGCGGTGCGCCTCGCCGTCCACGTAACCGGCCAGGTCCTCGGCGGGCCAGCCCAGCTTGAGCAGGGTCTGCTTGATCTGCCCGCGCTCGGAGGGGTGGACGACGACGGTGTCCGGGTCGACCCGCTCGCCGACCAGCGGCTGCACCTTCCTGGAGCGCAGCACCTCCTCCAGGACCGGCCGGTCGGTGGTGGTGAGGACCAGCCCGTGCGCGGGGTGCTTGGACAGGGTGAGCCGCCCGTAGCGGGCCATGGTCTCGGCGACGTCGACCAGCAGCGCGTGCGGTACGGGATAGCGGGAGTACTCGACGAGCGCGTCGACGACCTGCTCGGCGTCGTGCCCGGCCGCGCGGGCGTTCCACAGGCCCAGCGGGGTGACCCGGTAGGTGTGAATGTGTTCAGGCGCGCGCTCCAGCTCCGCGAAGGGAGCGATGGCGCGCCGGCACGCGTCGGCCTGCTCGTGGTCGACCTCGAGCAGGAGCGTCTTGTCGCTCTGGACGATCAGGGGTCCGTTCACGCCTCACCCTTTCCTGATGGCCTGGGGACCGTGGCCAAACATCCAGTGTCGCGCATCGGCGGAGTGATCGGCCGGGTCGCGGCGGACGAGGACGGTGTGCGGGCGGAACGGGAGGCGCGGGGCGGGCCCGGGACGGGGGCACCGGCCGGGCGACGGTCCGGCCGGTGGGGTTGCGGGGCTACGGGTCAGATCAGCGGGCTGGTGAAGAGCGGGCCCTCGATCTGGAGGTCGGCCAGCGGGCCGCTGATCGGGGGCAGGGTGCCTGCCGCCGCCGGGGTGGCGAGGGCGGCGAACAGCAGGGCGGCGCCCGTGAGGAGGAGGGCGACACGTCGGCTCATGGCGGTTCCTTTCCGGTCGTGTGTACGGGGGCAGCGGGCCGGGCCCGCACCTTCCGTGGTGGTGCGGGCCCGGCGGCCACGGGGGCGGGCGCGTCAGAGCGTCAGCCCGCCCCCGAGATCGATGCCGATGGCGGCGGCCTGCGCGGTGAAGGCGGAGAGGAACGCGGCGGTGGTGACCAGGACGGTGGTGACGCGACGACGCATGGGACGACCTTTCCTGTGCGGGTCCCCGGTGCTGCCGGGACGCCCCGTGGCTGCCCCCGGCGCGCCGGGGGAATGCGGCAGGTCCCCCTCACGTGCGGTTGTGGTCACCCGGGGGCGGGAAATCGGCGGCCCGCGCGCATGACCGGGCCCCGGCCGGGTCAGGCCGGGTCGTCGGCCAGCTCCGCGACGCCCGTGATGCGGTGCAGCGGGTAGGTGCGGACCTCGTCGGCCGTGTGGTCGTACGCGGTGACGAAGCCGCCCTCCACCCGGACCGGCGCGATGACCCGCTGGCTGGCGGCGCCCTCGGCGTTGACGTAGCCGATCCAGACGGCGGAGCCGGTCATGGCGGCGGCCTGCACGGTGGCCAGGGTCTCGGCGGCGGACGTACGGGGCGGTTCGCCCGCACCGGCGGCACGGCCGGTGCCGCTCTCGTCCTTGTGGACCACCGTCGACGCCAGGTCACCGGCGCGGATCGCCCGCACCGCCGCGCCCAGCAGGGTCGCGTCCGGCGCGGCCGGGCCGTCGGGCACCGGCGCGGGCGCCGTGCGCGCCGGGGTGCGGTAGGTGTGCGCCCGGGCGATCAGCACATCGCCCTCCGCCGACTCGGCGGCCGGGGCGAAGCCCATGGCGCGCAGCCCCTCCAGCAGGGTGGCGGGGTCCGCCTGGGCGGCCAGCACGGTCGGTGCCAGGCGCCGCAGCCGCAGCCCGGCCGACCGCTTGTCGGCGAGGATCTCGCCCAGCACGGTGTCGTCGTCGCAGCGTACGTAGGCGGAGGCGGCGCCCACCCGGAGGTGGCCGTGCTTCCGGGCGACGTCGTCGATCAGATAGGCGAGCGGCTGCGGGACGGGCGTGCGGGAGTGGGCGGCCAGGAAGGCGTGGAGGTCGGCCGCCGCCTGCCCGGCGTCGAGCGCGCGGCGTACGGAGGCGGGCGTGAAGCGGTAGACGGTGGCACCGCCCTTGGACTCGACGTCGGCGAGCACGGCCAGGATCTCGGCGAGCGGCCGGCGCAGCGGGCCGGGGGCGACGGCCGTGAGGTCCGCCTGGAGCAGGACGTGGTCGACGGGCTCGGGCAGCAGCGGGGCGAGCAGCGCGGCGGCGCCCGCGTGGGCGCCGGTGGCGGTGTGGGCGGGGCGCCGCCCGTCGGCCGGCCCGGCGGCGGGCGCCCCGGGCGGGACCTGGCCGGGCAGCGGGTGGGCGTGGGCGCCGTGCGGCGGGCCCGCGAGGGCGGCCCCGTGCGGCTGCGGGGCGTGTCCGTCCACCGGGCGGTCCGTGCCGCCGGGGGCGGGGGCGTGCCCGTCCACCGGGTGGTCCGTGCCGGGGGCGGGCGCGCCGGGGAGCAGGGCGCGGCCGTGCGCGGACAGCGCGCCGCGCCCGGTGACGCCGAGCAGTTCCGCCTCCGTGAGCGTCCAGCCGGCGAGCCGGGCGCGCAGGTCGGCGCCGGTCTCCCGGGCGGCGCCGCGCAGCGGGCGTTCCCAGCGCAGCCGGGCGAGCAGCGTGTCGGGGTCGGGCGACGCCCCGGCGGGGAGGCCCGCGAGGAGCGTCAGGACCCGGCGGCGCACCTCGGGCGCGGCGCCCCGGTCGAGGTCGGGGCCGAGCGCCGCGAGCGTACGGCCCTTGGCGTCCTGGGAGCCGACCAGGCCGGGGGTGCGGGTGCCGGCCAGCCACGCGCCGGCCAGCCGCGCCCAGCGTTCGGCGGCGGGGAGGTCCAGCCACTCGTCGAACGCGGGCGTCGGCGCGTACCGCTCGCCGGCCTCACCGTCGGAGGCGATCAGCCCCGCCCCGTACGCCACTTCCAGCCAGAACGCGGCCGTCTGCTCGGTCACGTCGAGGGCGACGGCGGTCCGCTTCAGGTCCCGGACGGACAGTCCCCCGGCGCGCAGCACGGCCGGTCCGCCCTCGTTCCACTCCCGGGCCAGCTCCTCGACGACCGCGAGCGCGGTGTGGGCCTGGCCCGCCGCCGTACTGTCCACAACCTGTGGACGGTGTTCGCGCGCGGCGGCCACCACCGGCGCCACCGGTTCCGGCACCCGGTGCGCCCGCCCGGCGCGCAGGTGCAGCGCCGCCTCGCGGGGCAGCACCACCGTGCGGGCCGTCGCGGGCAGCAGCAGGCCCCGGTCGCGCAGCCAGCGGACCGGCGGCGCCGGGTCGGGCGTCACCTCGCCGTAGGGCGGCCCCCACACCAGCCGGTCCAGGACGCCGAGCGCGTCCATGGGGGCGGTGTCCAGCAGCGCGCCCATCCGGTCCCGGTCGGTGAACAGGTCCGTCAACGCGGCGACCGCCGACACCGGATCGTGTGTGGTGGGGAGCCCCGCCGTGGCGATGATCTCCTGGAGCCTGGTCGGGGACATGCCCGCCGTCGCCTCCGCGACCGTCGGGCCGAGCCCGGTGGGGGAGGGGTGCTGCGGGGAGGGGGCCAGCAGCTCGCGGGCGGTCCGCACCAGCCGCAGCCGCCGGTCGTCGCCCCACACCAGGGCCTGGTCGCGCAGCACCGCGACGGCGCCCGGCAGCGCGGCGGTCACCTCCGGGTCGCCCTCGTCGCCGGCCATCAGCCGCAGCAGTACGGGGTAGGGGGCCGGGTCCGGCGCGACCGCGAGCGCCTCGGCGGTCTGGAGCGTGAACCGGTCGAGCCGCTCCAGCGCTCGGACGACCGAGGCGCGGGTCCCGGCCCGGGTGGCGAGCTGGGTGAGGTCGGCCGGCACCGGGACCAGCAGGTCGGGGCGGGCGCGCAGCAGCGCGGCGAGGCCCTGGTCGCCGCGGGCCCGCAGGGCCTCCGCGAGGGTGCGCGGTGCCGTCGTACCGCCCGTGTCTTCGGTCCCCGCCGCCATGTGCGCCTCCCGATCGAGCTCACCGGTCCCCATCCGGACCACGTTAGCCCCTGCGCAGGCGCTACCGTCGTGACGGTGGGGATCGAGAGCGACCAGCTGGTCTTCGACTACCTGAGCCGGGTGGGTGACCTGGCGCAGCAGCGGCAGTTGTCCTCCCAGGCGCGGATGCGGCTCGTGGCGTCGCTGCGGGGCGAGATCGACAGCAGGCGGGCCAGGGACGACAGCCCGGGCGCGGTGCGCGGCATCCTCGGTGCCCTGGGCACCCCGGACGAGGTCGTCACGGCGGCCGCCTCGGGCGCGCCGCCGCCGTCGGGAGGCGTGGCGGCCGGCCCGCCGCCGGGCGCGTCACGGGACCGGCCGGCCGTGCCGGAGCAGCGCACCCCGCGCTCCCGGTTCCGCCGGCGCGCCGCCGCCCCGCCGGGCAAGCCCGGCCCGGAGGCGGGCCCGGAGACGGGGCCGGAGGCGTGGAGCCCGCACCTGACCGGACCGGACACGGCCGGTGCGGGGCCGGACGGGCCGGACGGACCGGACTGGTGGCGGGTCGAGGAGGGGCCGCTCGGGGACCTCGGGCTCGTACCGCCCGGGTTCCGCGGCGGGGTGGAGATCCCCGACATGCTCAGGCCCCCGCCGAAGCCGCGCCCCGAGGGCGAGGAGGAGGCGGCGGAGGGCGCCGAGGGGGCGGAGGCCGGGCCTCCGGCGGCCCCGGTGGCCGCCGCCCCGGCCGGGGCGCGCCGGCTGTTCCCGCCGGTGCGGCTGGGGCATCCGCTGCTGGTGGTGGCCGCGGTGCTGCTGCTGGCCGGTGTGGTGCTCGGTTCGTGGCTCGCCCTGCTGGGCGGGTGGCTCCTCGCGTACGCCTCGGGCCGCCTCAGCCGTACGGAGGCGAAGCTGGCCGTGTTCGGGCTGCCGGGCGCGGTGGCGGCGGGCACGGCGGTGTGGCTGTGGGGCCGGGTCGAGGGGCGCTGGGGCGAGGCGATCGCGCCGGGCGGCGACGCCATGGGCGCCGCGCTGGGCGCCGCCTGGCCCTGGACGCTGCGCCTGGCGGCACTCGCCTCGGCGCTGTACCTGCTGTGGCGGGCCCGTCGGATCTGACGGCCCCCGGGGACGGGCCGGGGCGGGCGGCCAGGAGGGCACGCGGCCACGGGGGCGCGCCCGGCGGGCCACGCGGCCCCGGGGCACGCGGGCCGTGGCCGGATCGGGCCGCCGGGCACAATGGCGGGCATGGCCTCCCTCCTGACGGTCGGCTTCGACCTCGACATGACCCTGATCGACTCGCGGCCCGGCATCCACGCCGCGTACCGGGCGCTGACCGCCGAGACGGGCGTCCCGATCGACGCCGACCTGGCGGTCACCCGGCTGGGACCGCCGCTGGAGCAGGAGCTGGCGCACTGGTTCCCGGCGGACCGGATAGCGGCGGCGGCCGACCGCTACCGCGAGATCTACCCCGCCCACGCCATCGCGCCGACCCTGGCGATGCCCGGTGCGAGAGATGCGATTCAAGCCGTTCGCGCGGCGGGCGGCCGGGCCGTCGTCGTCACCGCCAAGCACGAGCCGAACGCCAAGCTGCACCTCGCGCACCTGGGCATCGAACCGGACGCCGTGGTCGGCTGGCTGTGGGCCGAGGCGAAGGCGGAGGCGCTGCGCGAGTACGGCGCGAGCGTGTACGTGGGCGACCACGTCGGCGACGTGCGCGGCGCCCGCGCGGCCGGCGCCCTCGCCGTGGTGACGCCCACCGGGCCGTGCTCCGCCGAGGAGCTGCGGGCGGCCGGGGCGGACGTGGTCCTGCCCGGCCTCACGGCCTTCCCCGCCTGGTGGGACGCCTACAGGGCCGACTTGGCCTGACGGCGCTGCGCCGCGATCGAGCGCAGCACACCGGCCGCCGCGATCATGAAGCCGACGCCCATCAGCATGCAGACCGCGTAGGCGACCGGCGGGAACGGATCGGTGCCGAGGAACAGCGGTGCCACGGTGACCAGGGTGGCCACGGCGCCGACGAGGAAGACGATGCCGCCGGCGCGCACGAGACCGTCACCGGGGGCGGCGCTGGTCGAAGGGGTTTCACTACGCATTCGGCCAGGGTAGTTCCCCGGCCGGAGGAACAAACCGGAGACGTCTTGTCACCGGCTCGGGGACCATTAGCCTTGGGACGCTGGGGGTCCCCCCGCACTGCCATGTTCGTGGCGCCAGACATCGAGTACGAGGACGAGGACAGACGTGCCTACCGGCAAGGTCAAGTGGTTCAACAGCGAGAAGGGCTTCGGCTTTCTCTCCCGCGACGACGGCGGCGACGTCTTCGTGCACTCGTCGGTACTCCCTGCCGGGGTCGACGCCCTCAAGCCGGGCCAGCGCGTGGAGTTCGGCGTGGTCGCCGGCCAGCGCGGCGACCAGGCGCTCTCGGTGACGGTGCTCGACCCGACCCCGTCGGTGGCGGCGGCGCAGCGCCGCAAGCCGGACGAACTGGCGTCGATCGTGCAGGACCTGACGACGCTGCTGGAGAACATCACGCCGATGCTGGAGCGCGGGCGCTACCCCGACAAGGTCCACGGCAAGAAGATCGCCGGCCTGCTGCGCGCGGTCGCGGACCAGCTCGACGTCTGATCCGGACGGCAGGTCCTACGGGAAGGCCAGCGCGTCCGGCTTCAGCGGCGGCACCAGGCCCTCGGCGGACGCGCGGGTCAGCAGGCCCCGTACCGCCGCGTGGCCGGTGTCGCCGAGGTCGGCGGTGAACTCGTTGACGTACAGCCCGATGTGCTGCTCGGCGACGGCCCGGTCCATCTCCTGGGCGTGCTCGGCGACATAGCCGCGCGACGCCTCCGGGTCGTCCCACGCCATCCGGACCGAGGCGCGGGCCGAGGCGGCGAGCAGCCGCAGCGTGTCCGCGCCCAGCGAGCGCTTCGCGATGATCGCGCCCAGCGGGATGGGCAGGCCCGTGGTGGTCTCCCAGTGCTCGCCCATGTCGGCGAGCCGGTGCAGCCCATAGCGCTGGTAGGTGAAGCGGGCCTCGTGGATGACGAGCCCCGCGTCGACCCGGCCGTCCCGCACGGCCGGCATGATCTCGTGGAAGGGCATCACCACGACCCGGCCCACCCCGCCGGGGACGACCTCCGCCGCCCACAGCCGGAACAGCAGGTAGGCGGTCGAGCGCTCACCGGGCACCGCGACTGTCCGGCCGGTGAGGTCCTGGCCCGGTTCGCGGGTGAGGACCAGCGGGCCGACGCCGTGCCCCAGCGCGCCGCCGCAGGGCAGCAGGGCGTACTCCTCCAGCACCCACGGCAGCACCGCGTACGACACCTTCAGCATGTCCAGCTCGCCGCGCTCCGCCATCCCGTTGGTGACGTCGATGTCGGCGAACGTCACGTCCAGCGGCGGTGCGCCCGGCACCAGGCCGTGCGCCCAGGCGTGGAAGACGAAGGTGTCGTTGGGGCAGGGGGAGTACGCGATCCTCACAGGTCCTCCAGGAAGACGGTGGCGCCGAGCGCCCGGAAGGCGGACCGCAACGCGTCCAGCGCCTCGCCGAGCCGCCAGGCGGCCCGGTCACGGGGGCCGACCGTGTTGGACACCGCCCGGATCTCCACCACGGGCACCCCGTGCGCGGCGGCGGCCTCGGCGACGCCGAAGCCCTCCATCGCCTCCGCGCCGGCCCGCGGGTGACGGGCGGTCAGCTCGGCGGTACGGGCGGCGGTGCCGGTGACCGTCGACACGGTCAGCACGGGCGCCACCAGGTGCGGCAGCCCGGCCGCGTCCAGCGCGGCGGCGATCCGGCCGGGCAGGGCGGGCGGCGGCAGGACGACGGAGCGGCCGAAGCCCAGCTCCTCGACGGGGACGTACCCGCCGGGTGTGTCGGCGCCCAGGTCGGCGGCGGTGATCGCGTCGGAGACGACGACCGACCCGAGGGGCGCGTGCGGGGCGAAGCCGCCCCCGATACCGGCGGAGACCACCAGGTCGTACGCGCCGGGGGCGGAGGCCAGCGCCACGGCCGCAGCCACGGCCGCCGCGGCGGGGCCCACCCCGCCGGTGACGACGTCCACGGTGCCCGGGGCGGCCGGGCGGATCAGCGGGTGGCCGGACGGCAGGGCGCGCGGCGCGGACGCCGGGGGACCGCCGAGGCCCGCGGCGACGGCGTCCGCCTCGGCCGCCACCGCCGTCACGACGAGGACCCGCAGGGTCAGGACTCCTTCTCCAGCTCGAAGTGCCAGACGCCCGTCAGCTTCTTGCCGCTGGTCTCCACGATGCTGATGCGCGCGGAGTCGGAGGACTCACCGGTCTGGCTGGAGAGGAACGCGCTGGCCGGGATCGAGCGGTACGTCTTCTTGTACGGCTCCTGCTCGGCCTGCTGCCCGCCGATGAACAGCGTCCAGCCGTTCTCGGCGATCTCGGGCTCGACACCGAACCGGATCCGGTCGTCCGGAGCGACCTTGATGGTCTTCTCCGGCTTCTTTTCGAGGCACGTCTTGATCTGCGACTCCTTGATCGCCTTTCCGCCGTTGTAGCAGGCGGCTTCGGCGTTGACCGAGTCGGACCCGACCGTCACGGTCGCGAGCGGGGTCGGCTTGGAGCCGCATGCGGAGAGTACGAGGAGTCCGGCGGAGACGGCACCCAGAGCGACGCCGGCCCGGCGGGCCTTACCGGGAAAGAACGCAACGGTCATGTGCCGAAGGCTATACGCCGCCCCGCATCACGCCACGCGGGGGTGCGGCGTGCCGCGCCGCGCGGCCGTCAGCAGCCCCCGCACCGTCACCGCGACCCCCAGGGCCAGGATGCCCGCCGCCACCGACATCCCCAGCGTGCCGTTGAGCGGCAGGACGATGCCGATGGCGCCCCCCACCACCCACGACATCTGCAGCAGCGTCTCGGACCGGGCGAACGCCGAGGTGCGCACCGCCTCCGGCACGTCCCGCTGGATCATGGCGTCCAGCGACAGCTTCGAAAGGGCCTGCGACAGCCCCGCCACGGCGCCCAGCACCGCCACGGCCACCCCGCCGAAGAACACCGCCGCCACGATCGCCGCCGTCATCGCCAGCGTCACCATCGCGGCGACGATCAGCTCCGGCGCCCGGGAGCGGAGCAGCGCCCCCAGCGCCGTACCGCAAGCGTTGCCGACGCCCGCCGCCACACCGACGATGCCCAGCGACACCGCCGCGCTCTGGCCGGGCAGCGGATGCTCCCGCAGCAGGAACGCCAGGAAGAAGATCAGGAAGCCGGACAGCACGCGGTGCGCCGCGTTCGCCTGGAGGCCGTGCAGCACCGACGGGCCGACCGTGCGCAGGCTCGGCCGGCGCTCGCCGTGCGTCAGCATGTGCGCCTTGCGCTCACCCTTCGCCGAGTCCACCTTGTGCGGCATCGACAGCGCCAGCAGCGTCCCCCCGGCGAACAGCACGCACGCCCCGTACAGCGGCCACTCCGGCCCGATCCGCTGGAGCCCCACGCCGACCGGCGCGGCGATCCCCGTCGCCACCAGCCCCGCGAGCGTCACCCGCGAGTTCGCCTTCACCAGCGAGAAACCCGGTGGCAGCAGCCGGGGCACCACGGCGCTGCGGACCACCCCGTACGCCTTCGACGCCACCAGCACGCCCAGCGCCGCCGGGTACAGCTCCAGGCCGCCGGTGGCGACCGCCCCCGACAGGGTGACGGCCAGCAGCACCCGGGCGAGCATCGCGCCCGCCATCGCGGCCCGCCGGCCGTGCGGCAGCCGGTCCAGCAGCGGCCCGATCACCGGCGCGAGGAGCGTGAAGGGGGCCATGGTGATGGCCAGGTAGAGCGCGACCCGGCCGCGGGCCTCGTCGGTCGGTACGGAGAAGAACACCGTGGAGGCCAGCGCGACCGTGATCATCACATCGCCCGCGCCGTTCACCGCGTGCAGCTCGATCAGCTTGCCCAGGCCCGACTCACCGGCGCCGTGGGCGTGGGTCGCCCGCCGGATGCCGCGCGCCGTGCCGGTGAACGGCAGGTGCAGGGCACGGCCCACCCGCCGGCCCGCCCTCTGGAGCGGCCCGGCGGTGTCGTGCGACCTCACGGCTGCCACCTCGTCATAGTGCCCCGGCACCCGCTCCGGCGAACCGTGATGAGGGCTACTTGGGGCGGGCAGGTGGGCGGCGGGCTGCGGAGGGGGTAGCGTGCGTAGCGCGCCACCGGCGGAAGTTCCCGGCCGCGCGCCTCTTCGGCATCCCGCAGAATGGATGACGTGAGGTGTGCCCGAGACACGTCGGGCGCGGACGTCGATGCGGCCCGCTGGTCCGCTCCGCCCGCCGCCCGTACATCGCGAATCGGCCGGCGCATCTGTGAGACGGCGTAGGAGATGAGCGAGACCTGTGAGTGCTGCGACGACGCGAAGCCGTACCCCGCGTACCCCCGCCCCCGACCGCCTGTGCGCCGAGGCGGTGGACCTGGCCCGGGAAGCGGCCGCGGAGGTGGCCGCGCCCGGGGAGGTGGGCGAGCACACGGGTGTCGTCGCCGACGGCGACCGGGTCGTCACGCACTTCTTCGAGTGCCGTGAGCCCGGCTACCGGGGGTGGCGCTGGGCGGTGACCGTCGCCCGCGCGTCCCGCGCGAAGGTCGTCACGCTCGACGAGGCGGTGCTCCTGCCCGGCCCCGACGCCCTCCTCGCGCCCGAGTGGGTGCCGTGGAGCGAGCGGCTGCGCCCCGGCGACCTCGGCCCCGGGGACCTGCTGCCGACCGAGCAGGACGACCTCCGGCTGGAGCCCGGCTACACCGGCGAGGACGTGCCCCCGCCGAACTCGCCCGTCTCGGAGGAGATGGCCGAGCTGGTCGACTCCGAGGACGCCGACCTCGTCACCCGCACCCCGTCGCGCGGCACCATCGCGGCGGTCGCGGAGGAGCTGGGCATGCGCCGGGCGCGGGTGCTCTCGCGGTACGGGCTCCATGTCGCGGCCGACCGGTGGGAGGAGGGCTTCGGCGCGAAGACCCCGATGGCGCAGGCCGCCCCGGCGCCGTGCGTCTCCTGCGGGTTCCTGCTGCCACTGGGCGGCTCCCTGCGGCAGGCGTTCGGCGTGTGCGCCAACGAGTTCTCGCCGGCGGACGGGCACGTGGTGTCGCTGACGTACGGCTGCGGCGGCCACTCCGAGGCGGCCGTGATGCCCAAGCCGCCGCGCCCCGCGCCGCCGGTGCTGGACTCGATGGGCGCCGACGCGTTCCCGCTGGGCCCGGCCCGCGACGGCGGCCCGGTCCCGCCGGAGCCGGACGAGGCGTCCGGGGACACGCCCTAGCCTTCCCGGGCCGCCGCCCCCGGCCGCGACGTGGGCGTCCGCGCAGGCGGTACCTTCGGGCTCCGTAACGACGCGCAGGGCGAGAGAGCGGAGCACGACGTGAGCGTGAGGGCGACGGCGACCGAGGGGGCCGACCCGTTCGGGACGGCCCGGCTGCGACGCGGAGTGCTCGACGCGTGGGGCGCCGGGCCCGCGCGGTTCCGGGAGGACGCCAACGCCGAGGAGGACCTCGCGCTCGGCGGGTACCGCGACCGGCTGGTGGTCGAGCTGGCGCAGAACGCCGCCGACGCCGCCGCCCGCGCCGGTGTGCCCGGCCGGCTGCGGCTCACCCTGCACCCGGCCGGCGCGGACGGCCCCGCCGTACTGGCCGCCGCCAACACGGGCGCGCCGCTGGACGCGGCCGGCGTCGAGTCGCTGAGCACCCTGCGGGCGTCCGCCAAGCGGGAGGGCCACGAGGGCGCGGTCGGCCGCTTCGGCGTCGGGTTCGCGGCGGTGCTGGCGGTGAGCGACGAGCCGGCGGTGGTGGGCCGGCACGGCGGTGTGCGCTGGTCGCTGCGGGAGGCCCGGGCGCTGGCGGCGGACGCCGCGCAGGGCAGCCCCGGCCTGGGCGACGAACTGCGCCGCCGCGACGGGCACGTACCGCTGCTGAGGCTGCCGCTGCCCGCCGAGGGCACCGCCCCCGAGGGCTACGACACGGTGGTGATCCTGCCGCTGCGGGACACCGCCGCCGTGGACCTCGCCGAACGGCTCCTCGCCGGGGTCGACGACGCCCTGCTGCTGACCCTCCCCGGGCTGGCCGAGGTGGTCGTGGAGACCGCGCAGGGGACACGGACGCTCACCCGGCACGAGCGGGACGGCCACGTCCAGGTCGACGACACCGAGCACGGCACCCGGCGCTGGCGCACCGTCACCCACCGGGGCGCCGTCGACGCCGCGCTGCTGAAGGACCGGCCCGTCGAGGAGCGGCTCCGCCCGCACTGGTCCGTCACCTGGGCGGTGCCCGTGGACGAGGCGGGCGCGCCCGCCCGGCCGCGCACCGCGCCGGTGGTGCACGCCCCGACGCCGACCGACGAACCGCTGGGCGTCCCCGCGCTGCTCATCGCGTCGTTCCCGCTGGACACCACCCGGCGCCACCCGGCGCCCGGTCCGCTCACCGACTTCCTGGTGGACCGCGCCGCCGAGGCGTACGCCGAACTCCTCGCCGCCTGGCGCCCCGTGACCACCGGGACGATCGACCTGGTGCCCGGCCCGCTCGGCCAGGGCGTCCTGGACGGGGCGATCCGCGCGGCCGTGCTGGAACTGCTGCCGCGCGTGGCGTTCCTGGCGCCGGCCGCGCCGCCCGGCGACGAGGTGCCGCACGCGCTGCGGCCCTTCGAGGCGGAGGTCGTCGAGGGCGCGGGCGCCGACACCGTACGGGTCCTCGCGGAGGTGCTGCCGACGCTGCTGCCCGCCGGGCTGGAGCGCCGCACCGAGCTGCGCGCCCTGGGCGTGGCGCGGCTGTCCCTCGGCGACGCGATCGACCGGCTGGCGGGCACCGAGCGCAGCCCCGGCTGGTGGCACCGGCTGTACGAGTCGCTGGCGGGCGTCGACCCGGACCGGCTGACCGGCCTGCCGGTGCCGCTGGCCGGCGGCCGTACCGCGACCGGTCCGCGCCATGTGCTGCTGCCGCTGCCGGACACGCCCGCCGACCTGGGCCGCCTCGGCCTCAAGGTCGCCCACCCGGACGCCGCGCACCCGCTGCTGGAGAAGCTGGGCGCCCTGCCCGCCACCCCGCGCGCGGTGCTGACCACGCCGCAGGTGCGGGCGGCGGTCGCCGGGTCGCTGGACGCGGCGGAGGTGTGGGACGAGGAGGGCCTGGACGCCGACGAGCTGGCGGACACCGTGCTGGCGCTGGTGCGGGACGCCGGTCTGGAGCCGGGCGACGAGCCGTGGCTGGGCGCGCTGGCGCTGCCCGACGAGGACGGGGAGCTCGCACCGGCGGGTGAACTGGTGCTGCCGGGCAGCCCGTTCGCGGCCGTGATGCGCGAGGACGAGCTGGCGTCGGTGGACGCCGCGCTGGCCGGGCGGTGGGGCGAGCAGCCGCTCGCCGCGTGCGGGGTGCTGGCCGGCTTCGCCCTCGTACGGGCCACCGACGTGGTGCTGGACCCGGACGAACTGGAGCCCCGCGACGGGGACTTCGCCGAGCCGGACGACGCGGGCCTGCTGGACGCCGTCGACGTGTGGTGCGAGGACGTGCTGGACCGGCTGCCGGACACGCCGGTGCCGCCGGTGGCGACGGAGATCGTCGCCGTACGGGACCTGGACCTGGTGGACGACGACGCCTGGCCCGAGGCGCTGGCCATGCTGGCCCGGCCGCCGCTGCGGGACGCGCTGGTGCAGCCGGTGCGGGTGCTGCTGCCGGACGGCACGACGGAGACGGTCCGCCCCTACACCGCGTGGTGGCTGCGCGACCATCCGGTGCTGGACGGCCGGCGCCCCGCCGGGCTGCGCGCCGCCGGGGCGGACCCGCTGCTGGAGGGCCTGTACGACGCGGTGGACATCGCCACCGGTTTCCGCGACCCGCAGGTGCTGCGCGCCCTCGGGGTGCGGACCACGGTCGCGGCCCTGCTGGACGAGCCGGGCGGGGCGGCCGAGCTGCTGGCGCGGCTCGCCGACCCGGAGCGGGAGGTCGGCCCGGCGCAGCTGCACGGGCTGTACACCGCGCTGGCCGGCCTCGACCCGGAGCAGGTGACGCTGCCGGACGAGCTGCGCGCGGTGGTGGACGGCGAGGTGCGGGTGGTGGACGCGGGCGAGGCGCTGATCGCGGACGCGCCGGACCTGCTGCCGCTGGCCGGGGGCCGGGCGCTGCTCCCGGTGGCTCCGGCGCTGGCGGCGGACCTGGCGGAGCTGTTCCAGGTGCGGCGGCTGAGCGAGGAGGTCGACGCGGAGGTGGAGGCGCCCGGCGAGGAGCACGAGGTGCCGGACGCGGTGCACGCGCTGCTGGGGCCGGGCACGCCCGCGGTGTACGTCGAGCACGAGGAGCTGCGCGCCGGCGGCGCCGAGCTGGACTGGCGCCGCACCCCGGACGGGGTCGTCCACGCCGCCACCCTGGAGGGCGTCGCGGCGGGCCTGGCCTGGGCGGCGGGCCAGTGGCCGCGCCGCTTCGAGGTGGCGGCGCTGCTGGAGGACCCGTCGCGGACGGCGGAGCTGGCCCGGGACCGCTGGTTCGACTGACGCGGGTCCCGGGCGGCGGCCGGACCGCGGCTCAGGCGGGGTAGCGGCGGTCGACGTAGCGCCAGGCCAGCTCCACCAGCGCCGCGCCGGCCGCCGCGATGCCGACCGCCACCCACGGGATCGTGGTGCCGACCAGCCGCAGCGCGAAGAAGTCCTGGAGCCACGGCACCGCGAGGACGAGCACGAAGGCGCCCGCCATGGTGGCGACCAGCGCGATCCGCCACCAGGTGTAGGGGCGGGCGACGATCGCCAGCACCCACATGGACACCAGGAACAGGGTGAGCGTCGCCGCGCTGGTCTCGGCGCCCAGGGCGTCCGTCCCGCTGTAGTGGGAGCGGGCCAGCAGGTACGTGGTGAAGGTGGCCGCGGCGGCGACGATGCCGCCGGGGATCGCGTACCGCATGACGCGGCGGACGAAGTTCGGCTTCGCCCGCTCCTTGTTGGGCGCGAGGGCGAGGAAGAAGGCGGGCGCGCCGATGGTGAGGGTGGACAGCAGGGTGAGGTGGCGGGGCAGGAAGGGGTACTCGATGCCGCTGCACACCACCAGGATCGCCAGCAGGACGGAGTAGACCGTCTTGGTGAGGAAGAGGGTGGCGACCCGGGTGATGTTGCCGATGACGCGGCGGCCCTCGGCGACGACGGCGGGCAGGGTGGAGAAGCTGTTGTTGAGCAGCACGATCTGCGCGACGGCCTTGGTGGCCTCGGAGCCGGAGCCCATGCTGACGCCGATGTCGGCGTCCTTGAGGGCGAGGACGTCGTTGACACCGTCGCCGGTCATGGCGACGGTGTGCCCGCCGGACTGGAGCGCGCCGACCATGTTCCGCTTCTGCTGCGGGGTGACGCGCCCGAAGACGGCGCCCTCGTCGAGCGCCTCGGCCATCCGGTCGCGTTCGGCGGGCAGCTTGCGGGCGTCGACGGTGTGCTCGGCGCCCGGCAGTCCGAGCTTTCCGGCCACGGCGCCGACCGAGACGGCGTTGTCGCCGGAGATGACCTTGGCGGCGACGTTCTGGTCGGCGAAGTAGGCGAGGGTGTCGGCGGCGTCGGGCCGCAGCCGCTGCTCCAGGACGACCAGGGCGGCGGCGCGGGCGCCGTCGGCGACGGCCGGGTCGTCCAGCTCGGCGGCGCCGTCGGCGGCGCGGGCGAGGAGGAGGACGCGCAGGCCCTGCTGGTTGAGGTCCTCGATCTCGCCGAGCACCGGGTCGCCGTCGGGGAGCAGGACGTCGGGGGCGCCGAGCAGCCAGGTGCTGGACTGCCCGTCGCTCTCGCTGAAGGCCGCGCCGCTGTACTTGCGGGCGGAGGAGAACGGCAGCGCCCGGGTGCACCGCCACTCCTCGTGGTCGGGGTAGGCGTCGATGATCGCCTGGAGGGAGGCGTTGGGGCGGGGGTCGGACTCGCCGAGGGCGCCCAGGACGGCCCGTACGTACGCCTCGTCGGAGCCGTTCAGGGTGCGCAGCTCGGTGACGTCCATGCCGCCCTCGGTGAGGGTGCCGGTCTTGTCGAGGCACACCACGTCGACGCGGGCGAGGCCCTCGATGGCGGGGAGCTCCTGGACGAGGCACTGCTTGCGGCCGAGCCGGATGACGCCGATGGCGAAGGCGACGGAGGTGAGCAGGACCAGCCCCTCGGGGATCATCGGGACGATGCCGCCGACGGTGCGGGCGATGGAGTCCTTGAAGGCCACGTCCTTGACGACGAGCTGGCTGATGATGAGCCCGATCGCGGTCGGCACCATCATCCACGTCACGTACTTGAGGATGGTGGAGATGCCGCTGCGCAGCTCCGAGCGGACGAGGGTGAAGCGGGACGCCTCCTCGGCGAGCTGCGCCGCGTACGCCTCGCGGCCCACCTTGGTGGCGGTGAAGGCGCCGCCGCCCGCGACGACGAAGCTGCCGGACATGACCTGGTCGCCGGGCTTCTTGACGACCGGGTCGGCCTCGCCGGTGAGGAGCGACTCGTCGACCTCCAGGCTGTCGGCCTCGGCGATCTCGCCGTCGACGACGACCTTGTCGCCGGGCCCGAGTTCGATGCAGTCGCCGAGGACGATCTCCGAGGTGTGGACCTCGGCCGCCGTCCCGTCGCGCCGGACGGTGGGTTTGGTCTCGCCGATGACGGCGAGCGAGTCGAGGGTCTTCTTGGCGCGCAGCTCCTGGATGATCCCGATGCCGGTGTTGGCGATGATCACGAAGCCGAACAGGCTGTCCTGGATGGGCGCGACCACCAGCATGATCACCCACAGCACGCCGATGATCGCGTTGAAGCGGGTGAAGACGTTGCCGCGGACGATGTCGGCGGTGGAGCGGGAGCTGCGGACGGGTACGTCGTTGACCTCGCCGCGCGCGACCCGTTCGGCCACCTCGGCGGCGGTCAGCCCGGCGGGCCGGTGCCGGACGGGTGGCCGGACCGGGTGGACGGGGTCGAGTTCCGCTCCGGCGTCGATGCCGGGCTTGTCGCCGGGCCGGTCGCCGGGGTGGGGTTGGTGGTTCTCGATCTTCGCCCGCTGCGTCATGTCTCCGACGGTACGACCGTCGCCGCGCCCGCACACGGCGAGTCGGGGGAAGATCCGCCGGGGGTACGAGACGGATGGCCCCGAGGCCCTACGGGACGCCCGGGCGGTCCCGTAGGGCGCCCGCGCGGTCGGTCCGCGCGGTCAGGCGGTGTCGGTGCGCGGGGTCAGGCGGTGTCGGTCCCGGCGGCGGCGCGCTTGAGGGCGGCGTCGCGCCTGCGGACGTACCAGATGCCGATGAGGCCGAGTCCGGCGCCGGCCAGGCAGGTCCACACCCACCAGGTGAGGTCGCGGTCGGCGAACCAGCCGTAGAAGGGGACCTGCACCAGGAAGAGGACGAACCAGATGATCGTGCCGCCGGTGATGGTGGCGACGACGGGCCCCTCCAGGGGCTCGGGTGCCTCGTGCCTGGGTGTCCACTTCGCCATGCGCCCAGTGTAGGCGGGGGTGCCTGGGCGCCCCGCGGGCCGTGCCGAGCCTTGGGGAACAAGCGTTCTACGCGCGGAGATACCGATCTTCGTCTGATGCGTTCATACTGAAACGTCTTGTGTCTGACCGGTTTCTTTCGTCTGAATGACCAAATAGCGACCGGTGACGACCGCTACCCCGCCCCCGCACCCTGAGGTTCCGCATGCCTTCCTCGGCCCCCGCGCCGGCGGACGCCGCCCCCCGGCCGCCGTCCCCCCAGCCGTCGACCAGCGGCCGCCTGGACCGCTACTTCAAGATCTCGGAGCGTGGCTCCACGGTCGCCCGCGAGGTGCGCGGCGGCTTCGCGACCTTCTTCGCGATGGCGTACATCATCGTGCTCAACCCGATCATCCTCGGCAGTGCCAAGGACATGTACGGGCACCAGCTCGACAGCGGCCAGCTCGTCACCGCGACCGTGCTCACCGCCGCCTTCTCGACGCTGCTGATGGGCGTCATCGGCAATGTGCCGATCGCGCTGGCCGCCGGCCTGGGCGTCAACACGGTCGTCGCCCTCCAGCTCGCCCCCCGGATGTCCTGGCCCGACGCCATGGGCATGGTCGTCCTCGCCGGTGTGGTGGTGATGCTGCTGGTGGCGACGGGCCTGCGGGAGCGGGTGATGAACGCGGTGCCGCTCGGCCTGCGCAAGGGCATCGCCATCGGCATCGGCCTGTTCATCATGCTCATCGGGCTGGTCGACTCCGGCTTCGTCTCGCGCATCCCGGACGCCGCCCACACCACCGTCCCGCTGCAGCTCGGCGCCGACGGCCACCTGGGCGGCTGGCCCGTCCTGATCTTCGTGCTGGGCGCCCTGCTCACCTTGGCGCTGATCATCCGCAAGGTGCCGGGCGCGATCCTGATCTCGATCGTGGTGATGACGTTCGTCGCCATGGTCGTCCACGCGGTCGCCGACGTCCCGTCCTGGGGCCTGACCACCCCCGAGTGGCCCGGCAACCCGGTGGCCACCCCCGACTTCGGGCTGGTCGGGCAGGTGAGCCTGTTCGGCGGCTTCGGCAAGGTCGGCCTGCTGACCGGCTGCCTCTTCGTCTTCACCGTGCTGCTGTCCTGCTTCTTCGACGCGATGGGCACGATCCTCGGCGTCGGCGACGAGGCCGAGCTGATGGACAAGGACGGCAACTTCCCCGGCATCAACAAGGTCCTCCTGGTGGACGGCCTCGCGGTCGCCTCCGGCGGCGCCACCTCCTCGTCGGCCACCACCTGCTTCGTGGAGTCCACGGCGGGCGTCGGCGAGGGCGCGCGCACCGGCCTGGCCTCGGTCGTCACCGGCGCGCTGTTCTCGGTGGCCCTCTTCCTCACCCCGCTCGCCACGATGGTCCCGTCCCAGGCGGCCACACCCGCGCTGCTGGCGGTGGGCTTCCTGATCCTCGCGGGCTCGGTGCGGGACATCGACTGGAGCGACTTCACGATCGCGGTGCCCGCGTTCCTGGCGATGGTGATGATGCCGTTCACGTACTCGATCACCAACGGCATCGGGATCGGCTTCATCTCCTTCGCCGTGCTGCGCCTGGCGACGGGCCGGGGCCGGGACGTGCCGGTAGCGATGTACGTCGTCTCGGCGGTGTTCGCGTTCTACTACGCCATGCCGGCGCTGGGCCTCACGTAGGCCCCGCCGCCACGCCCCGCCCCGTCCCCGGGCGGTCGTTCCGCCGCGCGGAGCGACCGCCCGGGCCGCTTTCCGGCCGTCCCGCCCCGGGTGGTCGCGGCTGCGGGCCCGGGTCCGGCGGGCGGGGCTGCGGGCCCGGCCCGGGTCCGGAGCCGTCCGGGTCTGGGTCCGCCCGGGCGTGGGTCTACGCCCCGCGCGGGCCGTAGAAGCGGGCCGTCTCGTCCACCGCCGCCTCGAAGCGTGCGTCGAAGTCCTCCCGCACCAGCGTCCGGACCACGTAGTCCTGGACGCTCATTCCGCTGCGCGCGGCATGCAGTCGCACCCGGTCGAGCAGCTCTCCGTCTATCCGCAGGCTGAGCACTGTCGATCCCATGCCGCTCAGCGTCGCCGCCCCGCGCCCGCCCGCGCGTCGCTTTTCGGCCTGCTCTCACTCGTACGGGTGACACGTACCACGGTCCGCTCTTCCGCTGTCTTTAGCCTGGGTAATGAGTTACGCTAAATACATGCCTGACCTCTCCCACGGCGACCGCGACGACGCAGCCGCTGTGAACGCCTTGCGCTCCGCCGTCATGCGGCTGGGCCGACGCCTGAAGCACCAGCGCGTCGACGAGTCGCTGAGCCCGACCGAGATGTCGGTCCTCGGCACCCTCGCCCGCTGCGGCTCGGCCACCCCCGGCGAGCTGGCGCGCAAGGAGCACGTCCAGCCGCCGTCGATGACCCGCATCGTGGCGCTGCTGGAGGCGAAGGGGCTGGTCCGGCTGGAGCCGCACCCCGACGACCGCCGGCAGAAGGTCGTCAGCCAGACCGAGACGGCCGAGGCCATGCTCGAGGAGTCCCGCCGCAAGCGGAACGCCTGGCTGGCCGCCCTCGCCGAGGGTCTGGACGAGGACGAGTGGGCGAAGCTGCGCGCTGCCGCACCCGTGCTGGAGAAGCTCGCACATCTCTGACACCGACGTACGCCGAGGAGGCGAACTCTTTTGAGTACGGGACCCGGAGCAGACTCCGCACCCGCACACAAGAACCCCGACAAGAACACCGGCAACACCGAGAACACCGGCAGCACCGAGCACCCCGGCGACACCGGCGACGAACGCGCCACCGCGGCCGCCACCGGTGCCACCGCCACCGCGACCGCCACCGGCGCCCGCGGCGGGACCTTCTCCTCGCTCAAGGTCCGCAACTACCGCCTCTTCTTCACCGGCGCCATCGTGTCGAACACCGGCACCTGGATGGCCCGGATCACCCAGGACTGGCTGGTCCTCAGCCTCACCGGCTCCGCCGCCGCCGTCGGTATCACCACGGCGCTCCAGTTCCTGCCGATGCTGCTGCTCGGCCTGTACGGCGGCGTCATCGCCGACCGCTACCCCAAGCGGACCCTGCTGATGATCAGCCAGGGCGCCCTCGGCCTGTGCGGGCTCGCGCTCGCCGTGCTGACCCTGTCCGGACACGTCCAGGTCTGGCACGTCTACCTGATCGCGCTGCTGCTCGGCCTGGTGACGGTCGTCGACAACCCGGCCCGGCAGTCCTTCTACTCCGAGCTGGTCGGTCCCGCCCAGGTCCGCAACGCCGTCAGCCTCAACTCGGCCAACTTCCAGTCCGCCCGGCTCGTCGGCCCCGCCGTCGCGGGCGCGCTGATCGCGTCGGTCGGCAGCGGGTACGCGTTCCTGGTCAACGGCCTGTCCTTCCTGGCCCCGCTCGCCTCGCTGCTGATGATGCGCACCGGTGAGCTGCACCGGGTGGAGCGGGCGCCGCGCGGCAAGGGGCAGCTCCGCGAGGGCCTGCGGTACGTCGCCGGGCGCCCCGAGCTGATCTGGCCGATCGCCCTCGTGGGCTTCGTCGGCACCTTCGGCTTCAACTTCCCCATCTGGCTGACCGCCTTCTCCGACGACGTCTTCCACGCGGGCGCCGGGACCTACGGCTTCCTCAACACCCTGATGGCCGTCGGCTCCCTCGCCGGCGCCCTGCTCGCCGCCCGGCGCGGCACCTCCCGGCTGCGGCTGCTGGTGGGCGGCGCGGTCGCGTTCGGCGTGCTGGAGATCGCCGCCGCGCTGTCGCCGTCGTTCTGGCTGTTCGCGCTGCTGCTGGTGCCGATCGGGATGTTCGGCCTGACGGTCAACGTCACCGCCAACTCGTCGGTCCAGCTCGCCACCGACCCCGTGATGCGGGGCCGGGTGATGAGCCTCTACATGATGGTCTTCGTCGGCGGTACGCCGGTCGGCGCGCCCCTGCTGGGCTGGGTCACCGACACCTACGGCGCCCGCGCCGGCTTCGCCACGGGCGGCGCCGTCTCGCTGGCCGCCGCCGTGGTGATCGGCCTGGTGCTGGCCCGGGTGGGCGGCCTGCGGCTGAAGGTCGAGCTGCGGGGCCGCCACCCGCACGTCCGCTTCGTCCCGCGCGAGCAGCTGGCCACGGCGGCCTGAGCCCCGGGCGCCGCCCCGGGGCCGCCCCGGGCGCCGCCCCCTGTCCGGGGCTCAGGTCCGAGTCCGAGGCGGGGCGGGCCGGTCCCGGGTGTCACACCCGCCGCTCCAGCACCTGCCCCGGCCACGCCCCGCCGGACGTGTAGGCCACCGTGGGCGTGAAGCCGTGGCGTACGTAGTAGTCCACGAGCCGCCCGCCGCCGCCCGCGAAGCAGTCCGTCCGCAGCAGCCGGACGCCCGCCCGCCGGGCCTCGTCCACCGCGTGGGCCAGCAGCGCCCCGCCGACGCCGCGCCCGTGGAAGCGGCTGTCGGTGGCCAGGAAGCGCACGTACAGCTCCGGCTCCCCGGCGGGCGGGACCTCGGCCGACCCGGGGTGCGCGGCCAGCGTCAGCGCCCCGGCCGCCACCCCGCCGGCCTCCGCGAGCCACGCGCCGCCGCGCTCGGCGGCCTCCCGGACGCCCCGCACCGCCCGGGGCCTGGCCGACCACGGCTCGGTGCCCCACTGGCCGGTGATCCCGCGCTCGTTCAGCCAGGCGACCGCGCTGTCCAGTACGCCGAGTATCGCGGGGACGTCGTCCGCCCCGCCCTGCCTGAGGTGCATGTCGGCCATCGGGCGAGGATACGCCGCACGGCGCCGTGCCAGACTCGCGGTATGAGGCTTTTCGCTGCCGTGCTGCCGAGCCCCGAGGCCGTGGGCGAACTCGCCGCCGAGACAGGCCGGTTGCGGGAGCTGCCGGGCGCGGGGGAGCTGCGCTGGACCCGGCGCGAGGGCTGGCACTTCACGCTGGCGTTCATGGGCGAGGTGGACGAGCGGCTGGTGCCCGGCCTGCGTGAGCGGCTGGCCCGCGCCGCGCACCGCACGGAGCCGTTCCCGCTGCGGCTGCACGGCGGCGGGCGGTTCGGGCGGCGGGTGCTGTGGGCGGGCGCGGCCGGCGGGCTGGACGAGATGCGGCTGCTGGCCGAGCGGGCGGACGCGGCGGCCCGGCGGGCGGGGGTGCCGATGGACGAGCACCGCCGCTACCAGGCCCACCTGACCGTGGCCCGGGGCCGTACCGACGCGGTGGACCTGCGGCCGTTCGTGGCGCGGCTGCGGGAGTTCGAGGGCAGCCGCTGGGACGTCGCCGAGCTGGCGCTCGTCCGCAGCAACCTGCCGGGCGGCGGTGCGGCGGGCGAGCACCCCCGTTACGAGACGGTCGGTTCCTGGCCACTGGGGCGGGCCGGTTAACCTCGAGGGGTGGACCCCAAGACCCGTAACCGCATCATGGCCGGTGTGCTCGTGCTGATGTTCGTGATCATCGCCGTGGCGGCCGCGCTCGGCTGACCTGCGCGGGGCCGCCACGGCGCGGACGTCACCAGGCGAACGCCTCCGGGGACGGCCCCGGGCCGGGGAAGATCGCGTCCAGCTCGGTGAGCACCTCGTCCGGCAGCTCCAGCTCCACGGCTCGTACCGCCGATTCGAGCTGCTCGGCGGTCCGGGGCCCGACGATCGGCCCCGTCACCCCCGGCCGGGTGAGCAGCCAGGCCAGGGCCACCTCGCCCGGCGCGAGCCCGTGCTTGTCGAGGAGGTCCTCGTACGCCTGGATCTGGAGGCGTACGTCGGTGTTGGCGAGCGCGTCCGCCGAGCGCCCGCTGCCGCGCCGCCCGCCGGTGGCCTCCTTCTTGATCACCCCGCCGAGCAGCCCGCCGTGCAGCGGCGACCAGGGGATGACCCCGAGCCCGTACTCCTGCGCGGCCGGGACGACCTCCATCTCGGCGCGGCGTTCGGCGAGGTTGTACAGGCACTGCTCGCTGACCAGCCCGACCATGCCGCGCCGGGCGGCGGCCTCGTTGGCCTGGGCGATCTTGTAGCCGGGGAAGTTGGACGATCCGGCGTACAGGATCTTGCCCTGCTGGATCAGGACGTCGACGGCCTGCCAGATCTCCTCGAACGGGGTGCGCCGGTCGATGTGGTGGAACTGGTAGAGGTCGATGTGGTCGGTGTTGAGCCGCTTGAGGCTGGCCTCGACGGCGCGGCGGATGTTCACGGCGGAGAGCTTGTCGTGGTTGGGCCAGACCTGCCCGTCGGTGCCCATGTTGCCGTACACCTTGGTGGCGAGCACGACCTTGTCCCGGTCGCCGCCCCGGGCGAACCAGGAGCCGATGATCTCCTCGGTGCGGCCCTTGTTCTCGCCCCAGCCGTAGACGTTGGCGGTGTCGAAGAAGTTGATGCCCGCGTCGATCGCGGCGTTCATGATGGCGTGGCTGCCGGCTTCGTCGGTCTGGGGGCCGAAGTTCATCGTGCCGAGGACGAGTCGGCTGACCTTGAGTCCGGTGCGTCCGAGCTGCGTGTACTTCATGGATGCAAGCCAACGCCCTGGAGCGCGCTCGAAGCAAGGGGGCG
The DNA here is from genome assembly GCF_043079975.1 of Streptomyces sp. NPDC015131. NCBI lineage: Bacteria > Bacillati > Actinomycetota > Actinomycetes > Kitasatosporales > Streptomycetaceae > Streptomyces > Streptomyces sp. NPDC015131. The sequence goes on from NZ_JBIBVB010000006.1 coordinate 187,373, forward strand.
CCCGGGCGAGACGTGGATCACGTGGTGGCGTGTCACAGGGGGCGGGGGCCGTCTCGTCTCAGGGGACGTAGCCACTGACGAACATGGAGGGGAACACCATGGACGCGCGACTGAACTACTTCGCCGACCCGACCGCCGCCAAGGCCCTGAAGCACTTCATGGCGGCGGGTATGGCGATCAAGTCGGCGCCGCTGCCGGCCGCCACGCAGGAGCTCGTGGCCCTGCGCGTCAGCCAGATCAACGGCTGCGCCTTCTGCGTCGACATGCACACCAAGGAGGCCACCGAGGCGGGCGAGACGCCGGTACGGTTGCATCTGGTCGCGGTGTGGCGGGAGGCCACCGTCTTCACCGAGGCCGAGCGTGCCGCGCTGGAGCTGGCGGAGCAGGGTACCCGGGTCGCGGACGCGGCCGAGGGCGTGAGCGACGCCGTGTGGGCGCGGGCCGCGGAGCACTACGACGAGGAGCAGCTCACCGCCCTCGTCCTGCTGATCTCCTTCATGAACGCGGCGAACCGGATGAACATCCTCACCCAGCAGCCGGCCGGCGACTACGTGGCCGGGCAGTTCCGCCTGGAGGGCGCGAAGTGACCAAGGTCGGGGAGTTCGAGGAGTTGCGGCCGCTGCTCTTCTCGATCGCCTACCGGATCCTGGGCAGCGTGAGCGAGGCCGAGGACGCGGTGCAGGAGACATGGCTGCGCTTCGACGCCTCGACGACCGTCCCCACCTCGGTCAAGGCGTTCCTGTCCACCACGGTGACGCGCATCTCGATCGACGTGCTGCGCTCCGCGCGGGTGCGGCGGGAGGCGTACGTGGGCCCGTGGTTCCCCGAGCCCCTGCTCAGCGACCCGTACCAGGATCCGTCGCGTTCGGCCGAGCTGGCCGACTCGGTGTCGATGGCGGCGCTGCTGCTGCTGGAGCGGCTCAGTCCGCTGGAGCGGTCGGTGTTCGTGCTGCGGGAGGTGTTCGGCTTCGGCTTCGACGACATCGCCTCGGCGGTGGGGCGTTCGGAGGCGGCGTGCCGCCAGCTGCTGGTGCGGGCGCGGCGGCACATGGAGGCCGGGCGCCCGCGGTTCGAGGCGGACCGCCGGCAGCGGCAGGAGCTGGCGGCGCGGTTCTTCGACGCGCTCCACGAGGGCGACGTCGCCGGACTGCGGGATCTCCTGGCCGCCGACGTGCAGTTGGTCGGCGACGGTGGCGGCAAGGCCCCGCAGCTGGCCCGGGCCGTGGCCGGCGCGGACAACGTGGCCCGGCTGCTGGCGGCCCTCTTCCCGGTGCTGACCCGGATCGATGTGACGCTGGAGGCGCGGGAGGTCAACGGCCAGCCCGGCGCGATCGTCCGCGACCGGGACGGCAGGGTCCTCTACGCGCTCGCCCTCGACGTGGCGGACGGGCGGATCCAGACCATCCGCTCGGTGATCAACCCCGAGAAGCTCGGCCACCTGGGGCCGGTCGCCGACGCCTACGCCATCGCCGGCGAGGTGAAACGGGTCCGGCGGCAGAAGGGGTGACCCCGGAGCCGGTACGCCGGTGGCGGCAGCCCGCCCGTCGTCGGGGCGGGCTGCCGCGGCCGGTTCACAGGGCCAGCAGGGCGCGGCCGGGTGTCCCGGGGTCGGCCAGGGGCCGGAGGGCGAGGCGGACCAGGGCGAGCGGGTTGTCGTCACCGGCGATCCGGTTGGCGCTGAGCTCACCGCAGGAGGCGCACTGGTGAATGATCATCCATTCGCCGTCCGGGCGGACGGACGTGCCCAGCGCCTCCATCCGGCCCCGGCAGTCGGCGTCCCGGTCGCCGGGGATCTTCCGGTCGACGTGCAGGCTGGCCAGACAGGCGGGGCAGTGGTTGCGGTGGGCGGTGCCGGGGGCGTCCACGGACACGTCGAGCCGGCAGGACGCGCACCGGAAGGTGCTCGCCCGGTGCCCGCCCCGGGTGTGCAGGACGTCCTTGTGCCGCTGCGGGCGGCGCTGCCCACGGGTGCTGCGGTTGGTGCGTGACACGGCGGTGCTCCTTTCCTTCCCGGGCGGTCAGAGGGTTCCGAACGCTTCGAGCGGGAAAGGCGGTTGGGCCAGCGGCCGGACCGCCATGCGCATCAGGATGAGCTGGTTGTCGTCCGCGCACACCGCGTTGGAGGTCAGCTCGTCGCAGCGTACGCAGCGGTGGATCACCCTCCAGTCGCCGGTGCGGAGCACGGCGATGGCGATCGGGGACATCCGGCCCTCGCAGTCGCTCGGACCGCCCTCGACGTGATCGAGGACGTGCCGGGAGTGCAGGCAGGACGGGCAGTGGTTGCGCGGCGCGCCGTCGGCGGCGTACGCGGACACGGTCAGCCCGCACCAGGCGCAGGCGAAGGTGTCGAGGCTGAGAGTGTTGTTGCTGTGGTTCGTGGTGTGGCTGGACACCCGGGTGCTCCTTGCTGGAAGTGGGTCGAGACAGCAAGAGCAGGCCGAGTGGCCTCGTCAGAGGGCCCGTCCGGCAGCCGCCCGGAGAGACGGGCGGCGGAAGGTCGGGGACGGTTACGCGGTACGGCGAGGCGCACTCGGCGCGGGCCGGGTCATCAATACACCCTTTCGCGGGCACACGGGCCCAGAACGAAGCAGAACGACCTCTTGAGGTTAAGGAGGCCCTTCCCAGTGCGTCAACGCATTATTCGACGCCCCCTCCGGGGCGCCGATCAGGTGGCCGGTCAGTCCCGGGGGAAGTCGGCGGTGTCGAGGACGAGGCCGACGGGGGTGTCGGTGAGGTCGACGCCCACACCGAAGGCGACGGTGGTCTGCGTCAGGTAGTCGTCCCCCTTGGGGCGGGTGTAGAGGTGGCACCTGCCCTGGTAGGGGTCGGCGATGAGATAGGCGGGCACTCCGGCCGTGGCGTACGCGGCCTTCTTGGGCCCGTAGTCGTTCATGCCGGTGCTGCGGGAGACGACCTCCGCGACGAACTCGACGTCCTCGTAGCGCCACAGCCCCTTGGGGTTCTGCTCGGCACCGTCGCGCAGCTTCACCACGTCCGGGCAGAGGCCGTTCAAGTGCCCGGGGAAGTCGATGCGCTCGTCGAACGAGACCAGCGCGTCCATGCCGAGTCTGTCCTCCAGGGCCCGCATGATCAGACGCATGATCCGCGCGTGCACGTGCCGGTGCGGCGACATGACGATGGCCCCCTCGACGATCTCGGCCTTGTATCCCTCGAAGAGGGGCATCCGCTCGATGGCCTCGAACATCTCGTCAAGGGTCCACTCGGGGTCGCTCTCGGCCATCTCAGTCCTGTCGTCTACGACGGTCATCGTGGCGCTCCTCCCCGCTGCCGCGTGATCGCATGCAGCCGCGCGGCTCAACGATAGGCGCCCCCGGCCCGACACGCCGGTGGCGACAACTCGCCGACCGGCGGCGTTGTCACGCCCCGCCCAGCCACCCCGCCGCGTCGAGCCGGAAGGCACCGGCGGGTACGACGCTGCGCAGGGCGTCCTCCAGGTCGCCCACGCGCCGCGCGCCGAGCGTCCGTGCCCAGTCCGCCCGCAGCTCGTCGAAGATCGCGGCCGAGCGGGCCAGGGCGTCCAGGCCGCGCGGGGTGAGCCGGACGAGTTTGCGGCGGGCGTCGGCGGGGTCGTCGGCGCGCTCGGCGTACCCGAGGGCGACGAGCCGGTCGACGGTCTTGCCCGCCGCCTGCTTGGTCACCCCGAGCCGCCGCCCCACCTCGCTGGCGGTGGCCCCGCCGGGGCCGATCGCCTGCATGGCGAACCCGTGCGCGGGCCGCACGTCCGGGTGGCCCTGGGCCGCGAGTTCGGCGTGGAGGCGGTCGATGAGGGTGCGGAAGCCCGCGAAGAGCAGGAGCGGGAGTTCGTACCCGGGAGACCCGTTGCCCTCTTCGACAACCTGGTTTACCTTATTGTCGTCAACCATGTTGTCCATTCTAGGAGCGGCCATGTTCACCGACCACACCCTCGCGTCCGCGCCGCCCGCCTCCCGCCCCGTCATGGAGGCTGTCGCCGCCCGCTCCGGCGGCCACCTCCCGCCGGCCGTCGCCCGCATGGCGGCCTCGCCCGAGCTGCTGGAGGGCTTCATGAGCCTCACGGCCCTGTTCGACCGGACGACGCTCGACCCCCTCTCCCGCGAAACGGTGATCATGACCGTCGCGGCCCGCAACGGCTGCCAGGTGTGCGTGGACCTCCACACCCGCAAGCTCCGCGCCCTCGGCGCCGACCCGGCCGTCGTCACCGCCCTCCGCGACGGCACCCCCCTCCCCGACGAACGGCTCGCCGCCGTACGCCGCTTCGTCGAGGCGGCGTACGCGACCACGGGCGAGGTCGCCGACGAGGACCTGGCCAACTTCCTGGCCCACGACTACACGGAACGCAACGCCCTGGAGGTGGTCATGGGCATCGGTACGTACACGATGTCGACGTTCGCGAACCGCCTCACGCGCGCGTAGGGCGGGCGTGAAATCCCGCCGCCATGCGCGGAGTTGAGTTCGGAAGCATCGGCCCCAGGGCGGAGACCGCCGTCGCCCTGGAGTGCCATGGTGTTCGGGCTGTAGGCGGACGACCCGGGGAGGGGGCGCTGCCTAGCCTCGGCGGTATGAATCGACTGCCTCGCGGCGCTGCCGCCGCACTGCTCGGTCTGTCCCTCGCCCTGCTCGGTACGGGCGTGTCCCATGCCGCGCCCGCCGCGCCCGCCGCCCCGGCCGCCGAGGACTCCCGCGTACGGCTCCAACTCCCGGCGCCCACCGGGAAGTACGCCGTAGGGCGCGACACCCTGCACTTGGTCGACCGGGGCCGGCCCGACCCGTGGGTGCCCGCGTCCGGGGCGCGCGAGCTGATGGTGACCATGTACTACCCGGCCCGGCCCGGGGGCGGCCGGACCGCGCCGTACATGACCAAGGGCGAGGCCCAGGCGTTCATCGACGACCGGGAGCTGACCGGCCTGGTGTCCGCCACCACCCTCGCCGGGACCCGCACCCACTCCCGCCCCGGCGCCGCGCCCGTGCACGGCAAGCACCCGCTGGTCGTCCTCTCGCCCGGCTTCACCGTGAACCGCGCCACCCTCACCCTGCTCGCCGAGGAACTGGCCAGCCAGGGGTACGTCGTCGCCACCGTCGACCACGCCTACGAGTCCGTCGGCACCGCCTTCCCCGGCGGCCGGCTCCTCGACTGCGTCTCCTGCGCGCAGATCAAGCCCGGCGGCTACGGCGTCGTGCCCCCGGTCCGCGCCCAGGACGTGTCCTTCCTGCTCGACCGGCTGCTCGCCGACCGCCACCCCGCCTGGCGCCACGCCCGCACCATCGACCGTACGCGGATCGGCATGGCCGGCCACTCCATCGGCGGCGCCTCCGCCATGTCCACCATGGCCCGCGACCAGCGCGTCCTCGCCGGGGCCAACCTCGACGGCTCGTTCATGGAACCCGTCCCCGCGAACGGCCTCGGCGGCCGGCCCTTCATGCTCCTCGGCACCGGCGACGACGACACCTCCTGGAACCGCGACTGGCCCCTCCTCGACGGCTGGAAGCGCTGGCTGAGCGTCACCGGCTCGGGCCACTTCACCGCCACCGACGTCCCCGTCCTCGGCGACCAGCTCGGCCTGCTGCCCCCGGACGAGCCCCTGTCCGGCAAGCGCTCGCAGGAGATCACGCGCGCGTACGTCACGGCCTTCTTCGACCTGCACCTCAAGGGCCTGGACCGCAAGCTCCTGGACGGCCCCGTCGCCGCGCACCCGGAGGTCGTCTTCACCAAGAAGGGCTGATGGCCCTCCCCCTCTCCTCCGCCACGAAGGCCGCCCACGCGGCGGGGGAGAGGGTGAGCGCGGGGCGGGCGGTGTCCTTGGAGTCCCGGACGTGCACGGCGTGGGGGCAGAGGGCCACCTCGACGCAGTCGCCGCCCTGCTCACTGCTGTACGTGGACTTGGTCCAGGCGAAGGCGACCTCGACGCAGTTGCCGCCCTGCTCGCTGCTGTAGCTGCTCTTGAACCAGTTCAGGTCGGTGCTCATAGCTCGGTTGCCACCTGTTCGATGAGTGTCGCGGAGTCTTCCGGGTTGAGAGCCTGTGCCCGCAGGGTGCCATACCGGGCGAACGCGTCTCCCAGCTCGGGTTGTTCGCTCAGAAAGTAGCGGCCGCTCAGCCCCTCGACGTAGACCAGCTGGCTCTGGCGCTTGGCCGTCTCCAGCAGGACGAACGGGCCGCTCAGCCCGGCATGAGTGTGCCGGTCCTCCGGCATGACCTGAATCTCGACGTTCCGCAGCCGTCCGATGTCGAGGATGTGCAGAAGGTTCTCGCGCAGCACCTTGCGCCCGCCGATGGGGCGACGCAGTGCCACCATCTCCAGGACGAAGCGGATGAGCGGTGCAGGCTTCCGGTGGAACAGCCGGTGCCTGGCCAGCCTGGCCGCGACCATTGCTTCCAGCTCATCGTCCTCGTACGGGGGACTGGCACACGCGAAGACGGCCCGTGCGTACGCCTCGGTCTGGAGCAGGCCGGGGATCAGATGGTTCTCGTACGAATGGATGCCCGCTGCCGTGGACTCCTCTTCCAGATAGTCCTCGAACCAGGCGGGCACTCCACTGGCAGTGACCTCCTGGGCCACCTCCAGCAGTGCACCTTGTGCACAGAGCAACTCATCCGCCAGTTCAGCGAAGTTGCCCCTCGGTCGGCGCTTCCCCCGCTCGATCATCGCCACCTGCGACTTGGAGTAGCCCGTCTCCCGGCCCAGCCGCTCCTGGGAGACCTTGGCCCGCTCCCGGTAGAAGCGCAGCAGCCGGCCGAACGCCTTCGCGGCGCCGGGACTGCCCATGGTGTCGTTGTTCACGCCCGTCCTCCCCAGGTGCACAGCCCCGCACAAACGCCTTGTGGCGCTGGTCACAGTAGAGCCGGACCGGAAGGCTGGCCGCATGAATCCGCGCTTTTCACTTGACAGGGTTCCGTCCTGGATTCCCGCCTCCGGTCACGCCCTGCGCCACGCGGGCATCCACTTCGACGCCGTACGGATCAGGGGGATGCTCGGCGAGGAAGTGGCCTACCGGCTCATGGAGTTCACGGACTTCCAGGCCGGTCCGATCGTCCGGGAGCTGGCCGGGGAGCGGAACCTCTACTTCCTGCTGCCGCCGCAGACCGCCGCCGCGCATCAGTGGCCGGCCGGGACGCGGGCGCTCAGCCGGAGCGGGCGAAGTCTGGCCTTCGTCGGGGTCCCCGCGCTGGACGGGCTGACCTGGCCGCTGGACTGGCGGTCGCGGCCCACGGACGAAGTGCCGTTCGTCGAACCGGACTTGTTGCGCGAAATGGTCGAACATGCTGTACGGTAATCGCGCCAACACGCTCCGTGCCAGACATGGGGCGGTCCCCGGCGGTGCGCCAACACCGTCCGAGGACCTTCATCACCAGTGGAAAGCAGGTCCACCAGAAATGCTTCGGCATGCTATCGCGCCCGAGCGGCGCTTCACCAAGGTCTCGCACGATCTCGTACGCCACCGGCGTCTGGGCAGCGACGCGAAGTTGCTGGTCATCTACGTGCACGGGCTCCCCGAAGCCGAGGCGGCCAAGCCGCTCGGCGACCACGCCGAGGCGCTGGGCATGAGGCCCCGGGCGTTCCAGCGGGCGAAGGAAGAGCTGGTGATGTGCGGGTTCTTCCACCAGTGGCGGTCGCAGCGCGAGCGGGGGCGCTGGGTCACCGACCAGTTGCTGTCCAACCTCCCCCTCACGGGGGAGCAGGCGACCCGGCTGTGGGACGGACAGGAGCCGCCCGCCCCGCCCGTTCCTCCGGAGCGCCCGGCGCCTCCGACTGTCCCGGAACGGGCGGTCGGTGAACCGGAGCCCCCGGTGGTCGGTCCTTCTCCGGTAGAAGAAGACTTGGGGAAGAACACTCCCCACCCTCCACCCGAAGTGGCCGCGGCCGAAAGCGTGTTGCTGTCGCTGCGGCACAGCGACCGCTCGCTGTGGCTGGGCGCCCGGGAGGTACGGGGGCTGGTGGACGCGGCGGCCGAGTGGCTGCGGCGCGGGTTCTCGACGGCCGAGCTGCACCACGCCCTGACGGCCGGGCTGCCGCCCGGTGGTGTCCGCTCTGCCGTGGGCTTCCTGCGGCACCGGCTGGCTGAGAAGCTGCCGCTGCCGGTGGTGGAGGCGCCCCCGCCCGCCGTACGGGAACTGGTGCCCTGCGCCGGACCGGGGGACGAGCACGTCTTCCGCCCGGTCGGCGACGAGACCCACTGCGGCCCGTGCCGCCAGGCCGCCGCGTACGCCCGCTACGCCCCACGCCCGGCCGCCGAGCGGCAGCCCGCCTCCTGGCGGACCCGCCTCCAGGACGCCGCCGGGCCCGGCTGACGGGTGGGCCTAGGCGCGGGGGACGTACGGTCCGCCCAGGCCCCATGCCTGGTGCATCGCCGTGGCGAAGGCCGCCGCGAGCTTGTGCTCGCCCGTGGGGCCCGGGTGGGTGCCGTCGTAGGTGTCGGTGTCGATGTCGTACGACTCCGGCACCGAGGCCAGGAGCAGCGGGGAGCCCGGCTCGTCGAGGTCGGCGACCGCCTTGGCCAGCAACTCGTTGAAGCGGGCGCACTCGGCGGCGAAGGGCGCGTCGTCACGGGCCCGTATGTTCGGGATCACGGGGAGCAGGACCGCCCGGACGTGCGGGTTCGCGGCGCGGGCCCCGGCGACGAAGGCGTGGACGTTCTCGGACGTCTGGTCGCTGTTGGTGTAGAAGCCGAGGTCTATCAGGCCGAGGGCGACCAGCAGGACGTCCGCCCGCTGCGCCGTCACGGCCTCGCGTATCAGCGGGGCCATGTGCAGCCAGCCCTCGCCCCAGCCGGACAGGTGCCTGCGGGCGGGCGCGGGGAAGGCCGGGTCGGCGTACCGGTGCGAGACGGGGGCGTCGGCGGCCGTCTCGTACAGGCCGGTGCGGGGGCCGACGATCTCGTACGGGCCCGGGAAGGCCGTGTCGAGGTGCTGCCACATCCGGTAGCGCCAGGTGTAGTCGCCGGCGCGTCCGATGGTTTGGCTGTCGCCGACGAACATGAAACGCATGGGGGCCATCATCGCCGACCCCGGGCCGCCGGGGCGATGTGACCATGGACACTGGGATCATGCGTTCGTTGCGTACGACTCTGGTGGCGTCCCTCGCCGTGCCGGCGGTGGTGCTGTCCGCCGCCCCCGCTCCGGCCGACGACGGGTCGTTCACGCTGCGGGACCCCCGGATCACCGAGTCCAGCGGGCTCGCCGCGAGCCGGGCGCACCCGGGGGTCTACTGGACGCACAACGACCAGGACGGGCCACGGGTGTTCGCCGTCGACGCGCGGACCGGCCGGACCGTCGCGACGGTCACCCTGCGGGGGGTCGGCACGCCCCGCGACATGGAGGCGATCTCGGTCGGGCCGGACGGCTCGGTGTACGTGGGGGACATCGGGGACAACCTCGACGGGTCCTGGTCCCATGTGTGGATCTACCGCTTCCGGGAGCCCGCGGAGCTGCGCGACCAGACGGTGGACGCCACGCAGTTCACCGCCGTGTACGCCGACGGGCCCCGGAACGCCGAGGCGCTGATGGTGCACCCGGTGACCGGGCGCGTCTACATCGCGTCGAAGAACGAGGACGGCGGCGGGCTGTACGAGGGGCCCGCGCGGCTGAGCGACGGCGGGCGGAACGTCTTCCGGCGGGTGGGCGAGGTGCCGTGGGTGACGGACGGGGCGTTCTCGCCGGACGGCCGGGAGCTGGTGCTGCGGAGCTACTTCAGCGCGCGGGCGTACGCGTGGAAGGACGGGCGCCTCGGCGCGGAGCGGCGGCTGAGCGCCCCGATCCAGCGGCAGTCGGAGTCGGTGACGTACACGGCCGACGGGTCGGCGCTGATGTACGGCTCGGAGGGCGCGGGCAGCGGGGTGGAGCGGGTCCCGGTCGAGGGCGGGCCGACCGCTCCGGGCGGGGGCGCCTCGCCGTCGCCGGGCGCGTCGTCCCCGCCGCCGGGCGGTACGGACGCGGGCGGTGGCGGTGGCGGCGGGAACGCGACGGTGGGTGCTTTGGTGCTGGTGGGCGCCGCCGCGCTGTTCCTGCTCCTGAAGGGGCGGCGCCGGGGGCGGGGGTGAGGGGCGGGCCGGGGCCCGGGTCGGCTCTGGGCGGTGCTCACGGCCGGGTGCTGTGCCGCTTCGCGCGGGGCCCCGGGCGGGGGCCGCGGTCCCGGGCGGGGGCCGGGTCGGTCCCGGGCGGGGGCCGCTTGGCGGGTGCGGGTGCTGTGCTGCTTTGAGCGGGGTCGGTCCCGGGCGTACGGGCGGAGGTCGGGCCCCGGCGTACGGGCTCAGCGGCCGTGAGCCCGGGGCCCCGGGCGCGGGCTCAGCGGCCGTAGCGGCGGCGGCGCAGCAGGGTGAGGTTGTGGGCGGCGTCGGCGTCGCCCGCGCGGGCCGCCCGGCTGTACCAGTGGTCCGCGCCGTCGAGTTCGCCGCGCTCGCGCAACAGGTTGCCCAGGTTGTACATGGCGTCCCGGTCCTGGGCCTCGGCCGCCCGCAGGTACCAGCGCTCCGCCTGCTCGGTGTCGCCGCGCCGGTGGAGGAGGAGCCCCAGGGCGTAGGCGCCCTTGGGGTTGCCCGCGTCGGCGCTCCGCCGGCTCCAGCGCTCGGCCTCCACCAGGTCGCCCCGCCCCTCGGCGCGGACGGCCAGGTTGTACATGGCGGTCGCGTCGCCGGACTCGGCGGCCCGGCGCAGCCACTCGTGGCCGGACCCGTCGCCCTGGGCGAAGAGGAACATGGCGTAGTCGTTGGCGGCCTCGGGCACCCCGGCGCGGGCGGCCCGGAGGTAGTGGGGTGCGGCCTTGTCGGCCTCGCCCCGGGCGTGGTGCAGGCAGCCGAGCCGGTAGGCCGCCAGGTCGCTCCCGGCCGCGAGCGCCCTGGTCCACCACTCCAGGGCCTCGGCCGCGTCCCGCCGGAGGACGGCCAGTTCGCCCAGTTCGACCATGGCCCCGACGTCGCCCTGGGACGCGGCCTCCCGCAGGACCGGTTCCGGCCGGTCCGGTATGGGGAAGGGCGGCTGCTCGTCGCCGGTCGCCCGGCGCGCCTGATGGCGCATCATTAACTGGCGGCCCGCCCACAGGGCGAGGACCAGCGCGAGTCCCGCGTACACCAGCCAGCCGTCCACCAGAGCCCGCCTCCCCCTCCACGGTGGCCCGCTCCCGGGCCGGTGCCCCCATGCTTCCCCGCGCCCACGCGCCCGACACGGCCGCGGCGGCGGCACGGCACGCGGGAAGCGGGAAGAGGTCGGTCAGGCGGGAAGAGGTCGGTCGGGCGGAGAGGTCGGTCAGGCGGACGCCGGGGTCAGGACGACGGCCGTACCGTACGCGCACACCTCGGTCCCGACGTCCGCCGCCTCGGAGACGTCGAAGCGCATCATCAGCACGGCGTTGGCGCCCCGTGCCGATGCCTGCTCCATGAGCCGCTCCATCGCCTGGTTGCGCGTCTCGACGAGGGTCTTGGTCAGACCCCGGAGCTCGCCCCCCACCAGGGACTTGAGGCCCGCGCCGATCTGACTGCCCAGGTGGCGGGAGCGCACGGTGAGGCCGAAGACCTCACCGACGACCTTCTCGACCCGGAAGCCGGGCACGTCGTTGGTCGTCACGACGAGAACGCCGCTCCGCTCGGCACCGGGGCCACCGCCGAAATCTTCGATACCCATGACGCCCACCCTCTCCGGGCACGTCTTCACCCGCACCCGGGGGAGTCCGAACGGGCGCCGGCCGGCTCCCGCGACCCGCCCGGCCGCGCCGGTCCCTACGACTCGGCCGTGCGGGCGGCGGCTCGGGTCACCATCGACTCGAAGCCGTCCATCAGGGCGCGCAGGCCGAAGGCGAAGTGGTCGAAGTCGGCCGAGAACGTGTCGTCGGCCAGGGCGGCCAGGAGGGGGAAGCCGCCGCTGGCCATGGCGCGGTCCAGGAAGGGGACCTGGCGGCCCCAGAACTCCTCGTCGGTGACGCCGGTCTCCCTGACCGCCTCGACCGTCTCGGCCTCCATCCGGGCGATGCCCGTGACGAAGCTCTGGACAGTGATGATCACCGAAATGGTCTCGGGGTCGGTCAGGCCCATCCCCTTGAGGCCGGCCAGCGCGAACTCCAGGCTGCGCAGGGCGCTCGGGCCGAGGACGGTGCGGGTCTGGTTGACCTTCAGCAGCCAGGGGTGGCGGCGGTAGAGCTCCAGCTGGACGCGGGCCATGCCGTCGACGGTCACGCGCCAGTCGGCGGCCGGGTCGCCGGCGGTGTCGATGAGGTTTCCCTGGACGCGGTCGAGCATCAGGTCGAGCAGCTCCGCCTTGCCGGGGACGTACCGGTAGAGCGACATGGTGCCGGTGCCCAGCTCTGCGGAGAGCCGCCGCATCGACACCGCGTCCAGCCCCTCGGCGTCGGCGACCTCGATGGCGGCGCCGACGATCCGGTCCAGCGTGAGGCCGCGCTTGGGGCCGCGCGAGGGCGGCTCGCCCGTGCCCCACAGCAGTTCGAGGCTGCGCGCGATGTCGCCGCTGCCGCTCGTCGCGGTCGTCTTGCCGGGCGCCTTGTCGCTGGTCATGGCGTCAGCGTAAATCACCGCCACCGCTCCCCGCCGAAAAACTGGGTACGCCGTACGCGCAATGGGGTACGGTGTACTCAGTTTCGGCGGGAGAACCGTGAACGGGAGGCGTGCATGGAGGACTGGGCGGTACGGGCCGAGGGCCTGGAGAAGCGGTACGGGGAGAAGCGGGCGCTGGACGGGTTCGACCTCGCGGTGCGCCCCGGCACCGTCCACGGACTGCTGGGCCCCAACGGGGCGGGCAAGACCACGGCGGTGCGGGTGCTGGCCACACTGCGGCGCCTCGACGGCGGCCGGGCCGAGGTCGCCGGGGTCGACGTGGCCCGCGAGCCGCGCCGCGTACGCGGCCTGATCGGGCTCACCGGCCAGTACGCGGCCGTCGACGAGATCCTGACCGGCCGCCAGAACCTGGAGATGTTCGGCCGGCTGTTCCACCTCGGCGGGCGCCGGGCCCGGTCCCGGGCGGCCGAGCTGCTGGAGCGGTTCGGCCTGGCCGAGGCGGCCGACAAGGGCGTCGACGGCTACAGCGGCGGGATGCGCCGCCGGCTGGACCTCGCCGCGTCCATGATCCTCGCGCCGCGCGTGCTCTTCCTGGACGAGCCGACGACCGGTCTCGACCCGCGCGGGCGCGGCGAGGTGTGGGACGCGGTGCGGCACCTGGTCGCGGGCGGCACCACCGTGCTGCTGACGACCCAGTATCTGGAGGAGGCCGACAAGCTGGCCTCCCGGATCACGGTCATCGACCGGGGCCGGGCCATCGCCGACGACACCCCCGAGGCGCTGAAGGACCGCGTGGGCGGCGACCGGGTCGAGGTGGTGGCCGCGCACGCGGTCGACCTGCCGCGCGTCGCCGCGACCGTCGCCCGGGTGTGCCTGGGCGAACCGCGCGTCGACGAGGCCGAGCGCCGGGTGCACGCGCCCGTCGCCGACCGGGTCGTGGCGCTCACCGAGGTCGCCCGCACCCTCCAGGACGAGGGCGTGGCGGTGGAGGACATCGGACTGCGCAGGCCCAGCCTCGACGACGTGTTCCTGCGCCTGACCGGCCACGCGACCGAGGAGCGGGCCGGGGAGGACACCGGCCGGGAGGAGGAGCACGAGAAGAAGGTGGTGGCGGCATGAGCACGACGACACGTACGACTGCGAGTACGAGTACGAGTACGGGGACGGGGCCGGGCCCGGCCGCCGGTGCGGGCGCCGCGCTCGCACCGCTCGCCGGACGCGGGCGGCTCTACTGGGCCGTCGCCGACTGCGGCAACATCGTCCGCCGGCAGCTGACCCACTACCGGCGCAAGCCCGTCTACATTGCCTGGCAGCTCGGCTTCCCGATCCTGTCGGTCCTGCTGTACGGGTACGTCTTCGGCGGCGCGATGAAGCCGCCGGGCGGCGGCGGGGCCGCGGACTACCGGGACTTCCTGATGCCGGGCATGTTCGTGATGACGATGGCGTTCGGCTTCATCAACACCGCGACCGCCGTCGTCACCGACGCCAACAAGGGCGTCATCGACCGCTTCCGCTCGATGCCCATGGCGCCTTCCGCCGTGGTCACCGGGCGCGGGGTCACCGACGCGGTCATCGCCTGCGCCGAACTGGCCATCCTGGCGGGCACGGCGTTCATCATGGGCTGGCGCTCCGACGGCGGGTTCGTCGCCACGGTCGGGGCGTTCGGACTGCTGCTCCTGCTGCGCTACTGCCTCACCTGGGTGGGCATCTGGCTCGGGCTGCTGGTGCCCGACCCGGAGGCGGCCGGCGGGCTGTTCGCGGTCGCCTTCCCGCTGACGATGATCTCCAGCGTGTTCGTCCAGCCCGGGACGATGCCGGGATGGCTCGGCACGCTCGCCGCGTGGAACCCGATCTCCTCCACCGCGGCGGCGACCCGTGAGCTGTTCGGCAACCCCGGTGCCGGGGGCGGCAGCTGGGTCGAGCAGCACGCGGTGCTGATGGCGGTGGTGTGGCCGGTGGTGCTGACGGCGGTGTTCCTGCCGCTGGCGGTACGGCGCTTCCAGCGGCTGAGCCGGTAGCGGCGTACGACGGGGAAGCGGTCGTACGGCGAGAGGGCGGGCCCGCGGAGGGGGCGCGGGCCCGCCCGGTCCGGTTACGCCGGGCACTCCTTCCAGGCCAGGCGGTAGACGGTGTTGATCTCGCCGTCCGTCGAGTCCATCGTCATGAAGCTGTTGGTCTTCTTCGGGTCGGACGTGCCCACGTTGACCCGCAGTTCGGTGTTGATGTTGAAGTTCCGCTTCGTCCCGCAGGGCGCCCAGACCAGCTGGCCCCAGTCGGTCTCGTCGGTGGCCTGCCAGTTGTCGTCGTACGGGCCCTGGTACGGGTGGCTGCGCTGGGCCGTGTCGGGCGAGCCCTGGAAGTAGTAGGACGCCTTCTGGACGGCGGTGGCGCCGCGCTCCAGCTTGGCGTAGCCGCGGTAGTCGGCGCCGGCGACGGCGTAGGTGAAGCCGCCGGGGACGTGGACGATCAGGTTGAGCTGGCAGTTCTTGCGGAAGTCGGTGGGCTCCGCGCCCACGCCCACCTGGGCGAGGTAGTCGCTGTACGTCACCGTGAAGGCGGTGTTGTCCGGGGCCACCGCGATGGCGGCCGTGCCCTGGCGGCAGCCCGACCCGTTGACGGTCGCGATCTCGATCACGATCTTGTCGGGCGGGGCGACGATGCCGGCCGAGGCCGGTGCCGGGGTGAGGACGGTCGCCGCGAGTGCCGTGGCGACGGCCGTACCGGCCATCAGGGCCCGGGGTCTTCTGGACATGGGTCTCCGATCGGTTGCCGGTCGAAGTGGGGGGTCCAACCGTGGATGGTGCGTACATGTCAATCCCCGGTGGTGGTGCTCCCGGAGTGCTACGGATCGTAGGGACCCCTGAGACGGCTGGGTAGAGCGGTAATCGGCCGGATACGGAACCTCCGCAACCGCTCCCCCTGGCCGGAAGCCGCACCCCCGGGCCGCCGCCCGGTGCAGACGGGGTCGCAGCACGCGAAGGGCCCCGACCCGGGTGGGTCGGGGCCCCTGGGGCGTACCGCCGTTACAGCTTCTCGATCACGTAGTCGACGCAGGCCGTCAGGGCCTCGACGTCCGCCGGGTCGATCGCCGGGAACATCGCGACCCGCAGCTGGTTGCGGCCCAGCTTGCGGTACGGCTCGGTGTCCACGATGCCGTTGGCGCGCAGCACCTTGGCGACCGCCGCCGCGTCGATCTCGTCCGCGAAGTCGATCGTGCCGATGACCTGCGAGCGCTTCGCCGGGTCGGCGACGAACGGGGAGGCGTACTTGGACTCCTCGGCCCAGCCGTACAGCGTCCGCGCGGAGGTCGCCGTGCGCCGCACCGACCAGTCCAGACCGCCCTGGCCGTTGATCCACTTCAGCTGCTCGTTCAGCAGGAACAGCGTGGACAGCGCCGGGGTGTTGTACGTCTGGTTCTTCAGCGAGTTGTCGATCGCGGTCGGCAGCGAGAAGAACTCCGGGACGTGCCGGCCCGAGCCGTGGACCTTCGCCGCCCGCTCCAGCGCCGCCGGGGAGAACACGCCGATCCACAGGCCGCCCTCGGAGGCGAACGACTTCTGCGGGGCGAAGTAGTAGACGTCCGTCTCGGCGATGTCGACCGGCAGGCCGCCCGCGCCGGAGGTCGCGTCGACCAGGACCAGCGCGCCCTCGTCGGCGCCCTCGACGCGCCGGATCGGCGCCGCGACACCCGTGGAGGTCTCGTTGTGGGTGAACGCGTACACGTCCACGCCCGCCTCGGCCGCCGGCTCCGGGTGCGTACCCGGCTCGGAGGAGATCACGGTCGGCTCGGCGAGCCACGGCGCCAGCTTCGACGCCTTGGCGAACTTGGACGAGAACTCGCCGAAGGACAGGTGCTGCGACTTGGTCTCGATCAGTCCGTGGGTCGCGACGTCCCAGAAGGCGGTAGACCCGCCGTTGCCGAGGATCACCTCGTAGCCCTCGGGCAGGGAGAACAGCTCGCGCACGCCCGCGCGGACCTCACCGACCAGGTTCTTGACCGGTGCCTGGCGGTGGGAGGTGCCGAGCAGGGAGGTTCCGGTGGCGGCCAGGGCGTCCAGCGCCTCCGTGCGCACCTTGGAGGGGCCCGCGCCGAAACGGCCGTCGGCGGGCTTGATGTCGGTGGGAATCTGGATCTCAGCCACGAGTCGGAGCCTAGCCCCTGACGGACACGGCGGAGGGCCGTGTCCGTCGGGTGAGACGGGGATCTCGTGCCGGGCCGGGCGTCAGCCGAGCCGTACGGGCAGCTCGAAAAGATCGTTCTGCGTGACCACCGGCTTGTTGCGCAGCTCGGACGCGGGCACCGCCAGCGCGAGCCCGGGGAACCGCTCGTACAGGGCCGGCAGCGCCACCCCCGCCTCCAGCCGGGACAGCGCGGCACCCGGGCAGACGTGCGGCCCGTGGCCGAAGGAGATGTGCCGGTTGGGGGAGCGGGTGATGTCGAACACCCCGGCCGTGGGGCCGTGCTGCGCCTCGTCGCGGCCGATGGCCCCGTACGACACGATCAGCGCCTCGCCCGCGGGCAGCGTCCGGTCCCCGACCCGTACGTCCTCGGTGGCGAACCGGATCAGGACGTGCGAGGTGGGCGTCGAGAAACGCAGGGTCTCCTCGACCACCGCGTCCCAGCCCACCGTCCCGGAGCGGACCAGATCGAGCTGGTCCGGATGGGCCGCCAGGTTGACGACGGCGTTGACGATCAGCGAGATCGTCGTCTCGTGGCCCGCCGCCACCATCAGCTGGAGGGTGGAGACGATCTCCGCGTCGGTGAGGTGGTCGCCGTCCTCGGACGCGGCGATCAGCGCGCTGGTCAGGTCGTCCCCGGGGGCGGCGCGGCGCGCGGCCACCACGTTGCCCATCATCGCCGCCAGCTCGCCGAGGGTGGCCACGACCTCCTCGGGCGGCGTCTGGGTCGAGAAAAACTTGTCGAACAGCACCTTCAGCCGCGGGTGGTCGGCCGGGTCGATGCCCATGAGATCGCTGATCACGTACATCGGCAGCGGGTACGCGAACGCGGCCTTCAGGTCCACCGTGCCGTCCGCGGACTGCGCCGCCAGCGCCGCCACGTCGTCCAGCAGCCCCGCGGTCAGCTCGGCGATCCGCGCCCGCATCAGCTCCACCCGCCGCGGGGTCAGCGCCTGCGCCACCAGCGCCCGCATCCGGCGGTGGTCCTCGCCGTCCACGGTCAGCATGGACCGCCCGGGGTTGGCCAGGCCGATCAGCGGCCAGTCCGCCGGTATCTCGCCCCGCCGCCAGGCGCCCCACACCTCGATGTCCTTGACCAGCCGCCGGTCGGTGAGCAGCGCGCGCGCCTCCGCGTGGTGGGTGACCGCCCACACCGGCACCCCGCCCGGCAGGACGACCCGGGCGAGCGGCCCGGCCGCGCGCAGCGCCGCGCTCTCGCCGTCGAGGTCGGTGACGAAGGGGTCGAGCACGATGGGCTCTTCGACGGCCGGTCCGGGCACGGCGGGGTCTTCGGCGGCCGGTCCGGGCCCGGCGGGGTCTGCGGCGGCCGGGTCTTCCACGGTCGGTCTCTCCACGGGGTTCACGCGGTGCCTCCGAGGGCGGGGGTCGGGGTGAAGGTCACGGGCAGGTCGGTCAGGCCGCGCAGCCACGGCGAGGGGCGGCGGGTCAGCGCCTGGGCGGGGACGGCCAGTTCCAGGTCGGGCAGCCGGTCCAGGAGCACCTCGATCCCGGTCCGGGCGATCACCTCGGCGATCTCCTGCGCGGGGAACGGGCAGCGGTGCTCGCCGTGCCCGAAGGAGAAGTGGGCGCTGTTGCCGCCGGTGAGGGCCGAATTGTCGATGTGCACCTGCGGATCGGCGTTCGCGGCGGCCAGCCCCAGCAGGACCAGGTCCCCGGCCTTGATGTGCCGCCCGCCCAGGTGCGTGTCACGCGAGGCCCACCGGCCGGCGACGTTCTGGGTGGGGGTGTCCGCCCACAGCACCTCGTTCATCGCCTCGGCGACCGAGTGGCGGCCACCGGAGAGGGACGCGGCGAACCGGTCGTCGGTCAGCATCAGGCGCACCGAGTTGCCGATCCAGTCGGCCGTCGGCTGGTGCCCGGCCGCCATCATGACCATCAGGTCCTGGGCCATCTCCTCCACCGAGAAGCCGGACGGGTCGGCCAGCATCCGGGAGGCGACGTCGTCGCCCGGTTCGGCCCGCTTGGCGGCGAGCAGGGCGACGATCGACCCGGCGAGGTGCTGCTGCCCGTCGAGGGCCCGCTCCCGGCCGTCGATCATGTCGTTGAGCGCGGTGACCAGGCCGGGCCCCTGCGCGTCGGGCACGCCGTAGATCTTCACCAGCACCCGGACCGGCAGCAGCATCGCGTACTCGGAGACCAGGTCCGCCCGGCCGGTGCCGCAGAACGCGTCGACCAGGCCGTCCGCGTACTCCTCGGCGTACCGGCGCAGGGCGAAGGGGTCCACGGACTCCAGGGCCGTCTCGATCATCCCGGCGCGCTGGCGGTGCCGTTCGCCCACGGTGTAGAGGATCGACGGCTGCTTGCGGCCGATCATCGGCAGCAGCGGCCAGTCGTCGGGGATGCGGTCCCACTGGTTCCACAGCTCCGAGTCCCGGCTGAACAGGACCGGGTCGCCGGTGACCTGGTGCAGCTCGCGGTAGTCGAGCACCAGCCAGGCGGGGACGTCCCCGTCGAGGAGCACCGGGGCCACGGCGCCGTGCTCGCGCCGCATCTCCCGGTACAGCCGGGCGGGTTCGGTCTGGAACCGGGGCCCGGACAGGGGTACGGGGGCGGTCATGCGCGGGTCTCCCGGAGGGCTCGGTCCTGGGCGTGGAGGCGCTGGAGGTGGGTGACGAGCGTGATCAGCACGTACTTGCTGGAGGAGCGGTCGCGGGCGTCGCACTCCACCAGCGGTACGTCGCCGGGGAGGTCGAGCGCGTCCCGGATCTCCTGCTCGGTGTGGGCCGGGCCGCCGAAGTCGTTGCACGCCACGATGAACGGCATGCCGTGGTGCTCCAGCCGGTCGATCGCGTACCAGGAGTCGGCCAGGCGGCGGGTGTCGACCAGCACCACCGCGCCCAGGGTGCCGGAGAAGAGGCGGTCCCACAGGAACCAGAAGCGCTCCTGGCCGGGTGCGCCGAACAGGTACAGGACGTTGTGCGCGTCGAGGGTGATGCGGCCGAAGTCGAAGGCGACGGTGGTGGACGTCTTGCCGCGCACCTGGGCGACGTCGTCGACGTCCTCGCCGGCGCGGGTCATCGTCTCCTCGGTGTTGAGGGGGCGTATCTCGCTGACCGAGCGCACGAGGGTGGTCTTGCCGACCCCGAAACCGCCGACGACGACGATCTTCAGACCGTTGTCGGCGGTGCTGGTCAGCGGTGTCCGTTCAGAGATTGCGGAGTCCAACGAGCACCTGCTCCAGGATGTCGGGGTCGGGAAGGCGGTACGTGCCGGGCACCGCGGCGTTGCGCGGGTGGCGGGCGCTGATCCGGCCGGTGGCGAGCAGGTCGGACAGCAGCACCCGCACGATGCCGACCGGCAGGCCGAGCCCGGCCGCCACCTCGACGACCGCGGTGGGCCGCCGGCACAGGCGCAGGATCGCCGCGTGCTCGGACTGCATGCCGGGCGCCGGCTCCGACTCGGCCACCACCAGGGTGACGAGGTCGAAGGGCGTGTCCGGGGCGGACCGGGTGCGCCCGCCGGTCAGGGTGTAGAGCCGGTCCGGGGACTCGTCCCGGTGGCTCGCGGGGCTCACGGGGTGCGGGGCTCGGCGTGCAGGTGCTCGCCGAGCTGCTCGACGAGCTCGCTCATGTTGTGCCCGACGAGGCCGACGTCCGCGTCCTCGGTGGCGACGACCGCGAGGTGGGCGCCCTCGCCGGCCTCCACGATCAGCAGGACACCGCCGTAGAACTCGGCCATCGCGGACCGTACGCCGCCGGTGCCGTCGCCGAACTCCATGGACGCGCCCTGCGAGAGGCTCTGGATGCCGGCGGCGATGGCGGCGAGCTGGTCGGCCTGGTCGACGGACAGCTCGGGCGTCCGGCACAGCTTGAGCCCGTCGCGGGACAGCACGAGCGCGTGCCGGGCTCCGGGCGTGCGCCCGAGGAGGTTCTCCAGGAGCCAGTTGAGCTTCTCGTCGGTGGTGGGGCCGGTGGTCATTCGGGGGTGCCTTCCGTGGTGGTGCGGACCGCTTGGCGGAAGCTGCTGAACCTGCCCGCCGAGCGGGTGCGCGCGGCGGCGTCGGCGGGCGGGGCGGGGACGGTGGGGGTGCCGTCGGGGTGGGCGGCGGCGAGGGTACGGCCCCGGCGGCGCCGGGGCAGCCCGCCGGGGGTGGTGCTGTCGGGTGCGCCGGTGCCGGTGCCGGTAGTGCCGGGGGTGCCGGTGGTGCCGGCGGGCGTTTCCGTGGCCGTGGCCGGGGGCGCGGGGGGCGTTTCCGCGGCGGGGGACGCGGGGGGCGTTTCCGCGGCGGGGGTCGCGGTGGTGGTCGTTCCGGAGACGGCGGGTGTGGACGGGCGGGCCCGGGTGACCAGTTCGTGCGGAATCATCATCAGCGCGCCCGTGCCGCCGCGCGCCGAGGGGCGGAAGGACACGGTCAGGCCGTGCTTGCGGGCGAGCCGGCCGACGACGGCGAGGCCGAGCCGGGTGCCGGACAGGCCGGTCAGGTCGGTGCCGCCGTCGCTCACGGCGCGTTCGGCCCGGCGGAGCTGGACCTCGCTCATGACCAGACCGCTGTCCTCGACGGTGACCACCAGTCCGGCGGGCACCTCCTCGACGTACACATGGACTTCGGCGGTGGGCGGCGAGAAGTTGGCCGCGTTGTCGAGGAGTTCGGCGAGGGCGTGCATGACGCCCTCGGCCGCGTGCCCGGCGATGGCGGCGTCGCTGGTGGTGTGCAGGCGTACACGCCGGTAGCCGGCGATACGGCTCATCGCGCCGCGCAGGACGGACTCCACCACGATGGGCCGGGCCCAGCGGCGGCCGGAGCGGGCGCCGGTGAGCACGGCGACGGAGTCGGCCAGGCGGCCGGCCTGGGCGGTGCGGTGGTCGAGGTGGAGGAGGTCGGTGAGGACGTCCTCGTCGGCGTGCCGGTGCTCCATCTCGCGGAGGTCGGCGAGCATGCTCGTGGCCAGGGCCTGCATGCGGCCGGCGGCGTTGGCGCAGGCGGCCACGGCGGCGGCGCGGGCGGTCTCGCTGCGGGCGGCGGCGGCGCGGGCGCGCTCGGCCCGTGCGCGTGCCTCGGTGACCTCGCGCTCGGCCGCCACCCGCAGCTCGGCGAGGGCCCGGTCGGCCTCGGTACGGGCCTCGGTGACGGCGCGGTCCGCTTCGGTGCGGGCCTCGGTGACGGCGCGGTCCGCTTCGGTACGGGCGTCGGTGACGGCGCGGTCGGCCTCCGCACGCGCGCGTGCGACCGCCCGGTCCGCGTCGGCGCGGCTGCGGGCCGCCTCCGCCCGCGCCTCGGCGACGGTACGGGCGGTGTCGGCGGCGCGGCGGGCGGCCTCCTCGCTGAGCGCGGCGGTGCGTGCGCGCAGTCGGCGGGCCGAGTCGAGGGCGTACGCGGCGGTGGTGACCGCGGCGGTCAGCAGCACGGCCGCCAGGCCGGCGCCCCACGCCACCGGCGCCCGCACGGACCCGGGAGCGGCGGCCACCGCCGCCGCGCAGAGGATGCCGGTGACGGCGGCCGAGATCAGCAGGGCCGGCGCGACGGGCCGGAGAGAGGGGCGCAAGTCGTCAGTCCTCAGGGCGTGTGGGTATCTGGAGCCGTCAATTCCCAAACAATTCCGGGTCACTATAAGAGAACTGACGATCACTTTGGGAAGTTCTTGTGCGATCTCGGACGGGGATCACAACGGAACCCCCGCGAAGTCGCCCCGACCCGGCGCCCGTTCCGGTCCGGAGCCCACGCCGGAGGACGGCTCGAAGTGGTGGTTCTCACCCGGCGGACCGGTATTTTCGGGACCCGGACGGAAGGAGCACTCCGTGGGACCCGCAGATGAACCGCTCCCGCGCCCGGAGCGGTCCGCCGGCGCCCTGCGCGCGGCCCTGGCCGAGGTCGCGCCGGCCCGGCTGGACGAGATGCGGCGCACGATGGACGAGGCTCTCGCCCTGTCCGTCGACACGAAGTCGCCCACCCCGGTCCAGGCGTGGCTGCTGCGCTGGGCCCGCGACATCGAGATCGCCCGGCGCCCCGACCTCCGCCTGCGCCACCAGCACGCGCAGGACGTACTGGACGGCTACGAGAACGGCGTACACGACGACGAGGAGGCCGTGGACCAGGCGCTCGCCGAGATCAGCGCCGTACTGGACGCAGCACAGCGAGCGGTACGCGGCTGAGCCAGTGCGGGGCCGGGGTACCGCCTCACATGGCGAGTTCGGTGCGTGTGCGGTGCAGGAACGCGAGGACGGCTGCCTCGCGCCGCCAGGGAGCGAGGGCGGTGGTGAACTCGCGGACGTAGTCCTTGGCCCGGGAGGACTGGACACGGGCCAGGACGTCCACGGACCGGTTGCCGAGCTCCAGCCCCCGGTCGAGGTCACGGGCCTGGAGGTGAGCGGTCCCCACGATCGCCAGGCGCATCCCGACCGAGCGGGTGAACACTCCGGAGGGCATGGCGGCGGCCTGCTGGTTCCAGGCCAGCGCGGCCTTCGGGTTGCTGAGGTCGCGGAACACCTCGGCGGCGTCCGCGGAGAGCCGGGCATGGTGGTAGAAGTCGATCCAGGCGGGCTCGGGACCACTGGAGGCGTCCGCCCGGCCCAGGAGGTCCTCGGAAGCCTTCAGGGCCCGGCAGGCGGCCCGGGCGTCCCTCTCGCGGGCATGTGCCCGGGCCTCGATCAGCCTGGTGAACGCGAGCACCCTGGGGGCGGCATGGCCCTTGGCCCGCTCGAAGGCGCCCTGGGTCATGTCCACGGCCTCGGAGGCGAAGCCCCGCAGCAGCGCCTGCATCGCCATCGTGGTCAGTACGTAGCAGCCGAGCTCGACGTCCCCGCCGGCACGGGCCAGGCGGAGGGCCTGGATGAAGTGCCGCTGGGCGACGTCGTGCCGACCGACGTCGAACGCCGTCCACCCGGCGAGCCGCGACAGTTCCGCGGTGACGGAGAACAGGTCCCGGCCCACCGCGTCGGTGAAGGAGCCGCGCAACAGAGGGGCCGCCCGTTCCTGCAGGCAGACGGTGACGGAGTTGGCCTTCCAGCTCCCGCCGCCGTACTTCGAGTCCCAGCGGCGGGCCTCGTCGGCCGCGTCACGCAACTCCGCCAGGTCGGCCCGCCCCACCTTCCGTCCGCCCCGGTGGTCGGCGGCCTCGTCGGCGGGGGCGACCAGCCAGCGGGTCACGGGCGTGGTGAAAGCGGACACGGCGAAGCCGGATCCGGTCAGGAAGTCGCGGCGGTTCACGAAACTCCAGAACGACGTGGCCACGCGGACCGCATCGCCACGGTCCCGGGGGAAATCCAACCCCACATCCGCGGCCGGCGTCCGGGCATCGCCCATTCCGATGTCGCCCAGTGACACAGGCCGGCCGAGCCGTTCGGCAATCGCTTGGGCGAGCAGGTTGGGCACGGGCCACTTGGGGATCATGCCGCGGCGGCACCAGTTGGCGACGGAAGTGTGTGAGTAGTCGGTTGTATGCCCAGCCTGCCGGGCAAGCTGGTTGATCCGGTGCGCCAGGGACTTGTGGCTTGCGCCGCTGGTCTCGATGAGCCGGGCCAAGTCCGCGTTCGGCGGACGCTTGCGACTGCTGGTCGACGTCACCTTCAGCCCTCTCTTGCCCCGGTCGGTCACGGCGTCACTGACGAGAAGGAGCCGTGGCTGGTTCGCTGTGCAGGGCGCATCGCGCGCCCCTCCCGCAGTGCATGGAGCTGGTCCGGCATCTCCCTGCCCTGAACACTGAGCGTATTGCCATATCGACCCTGAGTGCACCGCGCTTGCGAGTTGTGAGCCCCTGTATGAGCCCTCCCCGGTACGGAGGCCCGGCCTGTGTGATGAGGGAACAGGCAGTCACCGGGGCACGAAGAAGGCCTTCCGGGGCAGCCCGACCAGGCACCACGACTCCACCGCTCGGGAGCTGACCAGATGTGCGGAATCGCAGGACTGGCTGGAGACGACGCTCTCCGCCTCAAGAAGACCGTAGCCGCGATGGGTCAAGCGCAGCGCTATCGCGGCCCGGACGGCACCAAGCACGCCGCTGCCCGGGACGGGCGGGCGGTGCTGGCCATGAACACGCTGCTGATCGTCGACCCGCTGGCCATCCCTGGCCCCTACCTGGACCGCACTACCGGCGTCCTCCTGGCCTTCAACGGAGAGATCTACAACTGGCGGCAGCAGGCTGCCGCCTGGGGCATCGAGATCCGTGGGCGGAAGACTGACGCCGACTTTCTGCTGCAGGCCTGGGTCAAGATCGGCCCTTCCTGTCTGGATGGGCTGGACGGCATGTTCGCCCTCGCCATCTATGACCCCCGAGTCGCGAAGTTGTTCCTGGCCCGCGACCGACTCGGGGAGAAGCCCCTCTACTGGCGTCTGGACGGCGGGCGGCTCGCTTTCGCCTCCGAGGTCACCACCCTGACGGAGTATGGCCCTGCGCCGCTGGTCTTGCGGCCCGAAGTCACTGCGATCGAGACTCCGACCGGGACCGACACCCCGTTCCAAGGCATCCAACTGCTGGCCCCGGCCACTCTGCTGTCCTTCGACGTCACCAGCAGATCCATCGACCAGAGGACCTGGTGGCACCTGGAGGACAGGGTTCCGTACACCGGTTCCTACGGCAAGGCGCTGGCAAGGTTTTCCACCATCCTGGCAGAGCAGATCCCGCTCAGGGTTCCCACCTGCGACTACGCTCTCCTCCTCTCCGGTGGGCTGGACTCGGCGGTGCTGGCCTACTTGATGCGGCCCCCGGTCTGCGTCACGGTGCGATACGCGGGGCAGGACCGTCTGGACGAGTCGTCCACGGCGGCCGCAATCGCTCGGGACATCAGGGCCGAGCTCGTGGTGGTCGAGCCGAGCTGCGGCGACTTCACCCAGGCCCTGTCCCACATGACGCGAGCCCTGGACTACCCAATGGGTAACGCGTCCACGTTCTCCGAGCACATGGCCTACCGCAGGATCTCCGACCTGGGTCTTCGTGTCGTGATCGGCGGGCTCGGGCCGGACGAGTTCCTGATGGGCTACGTCCGCCAGGCCATGGTGCTCTTCGGCCCTGATGCCGTCCTCAAAGCCGGCTTGGAGGCATATCGACCGCTCGCGGCCAAACTTCTGCACCCGGCCGATGAACCCTGGAAACCGGCGGAGGCAGCAGCTCGCCTGATTCTGCGCGGGCCGGACCCTGACGGACGGGTCACCGATCTAATCGCCGACGCGATGTCCCGAGCAGGCGGAGATCTGGCCCGCGGACTCACCCTGGCCGACCTGGCGACGGCATGGCGACCGCTGGTCATGACCAGTGACAAGCTCGCCTCCTCCTTTGCGCTCGAGCGCCGCTCCCCCTATCTCGCCCGTGACTTGATCGAGCTGTCCTACCGTCTCCCGATCGCTCACAAGATCGTCGAACCGGCACAGGGCAAACGGATCCTGCGGGACGCAGCCAAGGCGCTCGGCCTGCCTCGTGAGGTGTGGGCCGGCCGGGACAAACTGGGCTTTGCCTCTCCCGTACCCGCATGGCTCAACGGCGACCTCGCCCGGTGGGCCGATGCACAGATCACCGCCGCCCTCACCGACGCCCCTACGGCTTTCCGCGGCCTCTTCGAGAGAGGGTTGGCGCGCGGTGGACTCTTTGACCGCACCCGTATGCAGGCCCTGATGGCAGCCGCTTGGGTGTCGGATCAGTTACCCCGGTCCGCCGCGTGATCAGAAACAACCCCACTAGCGTGTCGGGATGCACTCCGACACCACCGCGAGTCCGGGGCCGAGCACCGCCCGCGGAGCCGTGGCGATCATCACCAACCGTCGCGGTGACGTCCTCCTCCACCTCCGTGACGACCTCCCGGACATCGCCTGGCCCGCCCACTGGAGCCTTCTGGGCGGCGGGTGCGACCCCGGCGAGGATCCGGCCACCGCGATCGTCCGCGAGTTGGACGAGGAAGCGGGCCTTGCTGCTGGTCCCCTGACCGAGCTGTTCGAGATCACCGATCATCGCGGATCCGGGCAGATCATCACCTTCTTCGCCGGGACGTGGGACGGCGACGAGACCGCCCTCCCGCTCACCGAGGGCGTCAAGCTCCAGTTCTTGGCCCCTGAGCATCTCGACACCCTCACCATCCCGCCGTTCATCCGGGGCGGGATCAACCGTCATCTGGCCGCTCGGCCCTCCTGATCTCCGCGCTCTCCCTGAGACGGGCGAAGATGGGGCACGGCCGGCGGCCCCAGCCAAAAGGACACCTGCTCATGAAGATGACCATCATCGGCTGCGGCTATCTGGGCGCCACCCATGCAGCGTGCATGGCTGAACTCGGCCATGAGGTCCTGGGTATGGACTCCGACATCCACAAGGTTCACCTCCTCAACTCAGGCAAAGCTCCGTTCTACGAGCGGGACTTGGACGAACTCCTCGCCAAGCACATCCGATCGGGCCGGCTGAGGTTCACGGCGTCCTACGCCGAAGCAGCCGCATACGCCGAACTGCATTTCGTGGGAGTCGGTACGCCGGAGCGGATCGACGGCGACGGGTACGACCTCACCCACCTCTTCGGCGCTGTCACCAAGCTGGCTCATGGCCTGGTCCGCCCTGCCGTCGTCGCGGTCAAGTCGACCGTCCCCGTCGGGACGGCACCCCGTCTCGCCAAGCTTCTGCTCGAACACGCACCCGCCGGGGACCGCATCGAGGTCGCCTGGAATCCGGAGTTTCTGCGCGAGTCCTTCGCCATCGAGGACACCCTGCGTCCGGACCGGCTCGTCCTCGGTTTCCGCACCGAGCGCTCCTGGGGCGAATCCGTGCTACGGCAGGCGTACGGCAAAATCATTGAGTCAGGGGTGCCGACGATCGTCACCGACTGGGCGACTGCCGAGCTCGCCAAGGGCGCTGCGAACTCCTTCCTTGCCACCAAGATCTCTTTCATCAACGCGATGGCCGAAGTGTGCGAGAGGTCTGGCGCAGATGTCGCCGAACTCGCGGACATCCTGGGCCACGACGTCCGCATCGGACGACGTGGCATGCGGCCCGGCCTCGGCTTCGGCGGCGGCTGCCTGCCCAAGGATCTCCGCGGTTTCATCACCCGAGCCGACGAGCTTGGCGCCGACGAGGCCGTTGGCATTCTCCGGGAAGCCGGCGAAGTCAACGTCCGCCGCCGCCGACGGATCATCGACCTGACCCGCGAGGAGCTCGGCATCGACCTGCGGGGCAAGCGGATCACTGTCTGGGGCGCGGCATTCAAGCCCGAGACCGACGACATCCGCGACTCACCCGCCCTCGCCGTCGCCCAGGCACTCCACGACGTTGGTGCCACCGTCACCGTCACCGACCCCATGGCTCTCGACAATGCCCGGAAGACGCACCCCGAACTCAATTACGTGGACGACCCCATCGCCGCCGCCGAGGACGCGGACCTCCTGCTGCACCTGACCGAGTGGTCGCAGTTCTCCCGCATCGATCCCACACGACTCGCCGCCCGGAGCCGGAGTCCCAAGGCCGTTGACGCCCGGGGCACTCTGGACGCTGACCAGTGGCGTGACGCCGGGTGGATGGTCCGCGTACTCGGCCGCAGCTGAAGGCACCCGGGCCAACCTCCAGCAGAACCACCGGGCCCGGCCCGTCCCGTCACCGGAGGGCGGTCCGGCGGGGCATCCTGGGCGCATGGGTGAGCGGGTGAGTGACGTGGGGCGGGTGGCGGCGGACCTGCGGGGGGCCGTGCGCGGGGGCGTGGACTTCGGGACCGCCGCCCGGGCGTTGCACACCATGGACGCCTCCAACTACCGGCGCGTGCCCGTCGGGGTGGTGGCCCCCCGGGACGCGGACGACGTGGCCGCCGCGCTGGCCGTGTGCCGGGAGCACGGGGTGCCCGTCGTGCCGCGCGGCGGGGGGACGTCCATCGCCGGGCAGGCGACCGGGACCGGGGTGGTGCTGGACCTCACCCGGCACATGCGCGGCATCCTGGCCGTCGACCCCGGGGCCCGCACCGCCGTCGTCCAGCCCGGGCTGGTGCTCGACCGGCTGCGCGACGCCGTCCGCCCGTACGGGCTGACCTTCGGGCCCGACCCCTCCACGCACAGCCGCTGCACCCTCGGCGGGATGATCGGCAACAACGCCTGCGGGTCGCACTCGGTGGCGTGGGGCACCACCGCCGACAACGTCCACGGGCTGGCGGTCACCACGTACGGCGGCGACGAACTGCGCCTCGGGCGCGGCTGGGAGGGCGGGCCCGAGGGCCTCGCGGACCTGGTGGCGGGCCACCTGGCGGCCATCCGCACCGGCTTCCCGCCCGGCCTTCCCCGCCGTATCTCCGGCTACGCCCTCGACGCCCTGCTGCCCGAGCGGGGCACCGACCTCGCCCGCGCCTTCTGCGGCAGCGAGGGCACCCTCGGGGTCGTCACCGAGGCGACCCTGCGGCTCGTCGAGGCGCCGCCCGCCCGCGCCCTCGCCGTCCTGGGGTACGCCGACGAGAGCGCGGCGGCCGACGCGGCGCCCGGCCTCCTGCCGTACGGCCCGCTCACCGTCGAGGGCATGGCCGAGGACCTGGTCCGCGACCCGGCCGCCCGCACCCTCCTGCCCCGGGGCGGCGCCTGGCTCTTCGCCGAGACCGGCGGCGCGACCCCCGCCGCCGCGGAGGCCGCCGGGCGCGCCCTGCTGCGCGCCGCCGGTGCCCTGGACGGCACGGTCGTCACCGACCCCGCCGCCCGGGCCGCCCTGTGGCGGGTGCGCGAGGCCGCCGCCGGGACCGCGACCCGCAGCGCGGAGGGCGCCGAGGCGTGGCCCGGCTGGGAGGACTGCGCGGTGCCGCCCGCCCGCCTCGGCGCGTACCTGCGCGACTTCCGCGCCCTGCTGGCCGCGCACGGGCTGCACGGCACGCCCTACGGGCACTTCGGCGACGGCTGCGTCCATGTGCGGATCGACTTCGACCTGGTCACGGACGAGGGCGTACGGCGCTTCCGCCGCTTCTCGGAGGAGGCCGCCGACCTGGTCGTCGCGCACGGCGGCTCGCTGTCCGGCGAGCACGGCGACGGGCAGGCGCGCGCCGAGCTGCTGCCGAGGATGTACGGGGACGAACTGGTCGCCCTTTTCGGCCGGTTCAAGGACCTGTGGGACCCGCTCGGCGGCATGAACCCGGGCGTCCTCGCCCGCCCCGCCCCGCTGGACGGCGACCTCCGCTTCGCGGTCCTGCCGCGCGAGCGGGCGGCCACCGCCTTCGCGTACGCCGGTGACGGGGGCGACTTCGCCACCGCCGTGCGCCGCTGCGTGGGCGTCGCCGCGTGCCGGGCGGACGGCCCGGACGAGGGGCCCGGGGTGATGTGCCCGTCCTACCGGGCGACCGGCGAGGAGCGGCACTCCACCCGGGGCCGGGCCCGGCTGCTGCACGAGATGCTGGCCGGCGAGGTGGTGACCGGCGGCTGGCGGTCCCCGGAGGTGCTCGACGCGCTCGGCCTGTGCCTGGGGTGCAAGGGCTGCCTCAGCGACTGCCCGGTCGGGGTCGACATGGCCACGTACAAGGCGGAGTTCCTGCACCACCACTACGCCGGGCGGCGCCGCCCGGCCGCCCACTACGCGATGGGCCGGCTGCCCCGCTGGCTGCGCCTCGCCGCGCCCCTGGCCCGCCCGCTGAACGCCGCCGCCCGGGTGCCCGCGCTCGCGGCGCTGGCCAAGCGGGCGGCGGGCGTCGCCCCGCAGCGGGACCTCCCCGCGCTGGCCCCGGAGACCTTCCGCGCCTGGTTCGCCCGCCAGGACCGCCAGGACCGCCAGGGCCGCCAAGGCCGGGAGGACCGGCAGGACGGCCACGACCGCCCACTGCTGTGGCCCGACACCTTCACCGACCACCTCACCCCCTCCGTGGGCCGTGCCGCCGTCGCCGTCCTGGACGCGGCCGGCCTGCCCCCGGCGCTCCCGCCCGGCCGGGTGTGCTGCGGCCTGACGTACATCTCCACCGGCCAGCTGGACCACGCCCGCGCCGTGCTGCGCCGCACCCTCGACACCATGGAGCCCGTCCTGGGGGCGCCCGTCGTGGTCCTCGAACCCGGCTGCGCCGCCACCCTGCGCACCGACCTGCCCGGCCTCCTCCCCGACGACCCGCGCGCCCGCCGGCTGGCCGGGTCGGTGCGCACCTTCGCCCAGGCGCTGGAGGAGTACGCGCCCGGCTGGCGGCCCCCGCGCCTCGACCGCCCGGTCGCCGGCCAGACCCACTGCCACCAGCACGCCGTGCTGGGCGACGCCGCCGAGCGCCGGCTGCGCGAGCGGGCGGGCCTGACCGGCGGGCTGAGCGGCGGCTGCTGCGGCCTGGCCGGCGACTTCGGCTTCGCGCGCGGCCACTACGACGTGTCGGTGGCCTGCGCCGAGGACCGGCTGCTGCCCGCCGTCCGCGCGGCCGGCCCGGAGGCGGTGCTGCTCGCGGACGGGTTCTCCTGCCGTACGCAGCTGGCAGACCTGGCGGGCGTACGGGCGCGGCACCTGGCGGAGGTGCTGGCCGACGCGCTGCCGGACGGCCCCTGACCGGCGCCCGCGCCATGACCGGCGCCCGCGCCAAGAGGGCCGAGAGCGGCGCCGGATCTTCGTAGGTTCCGCCCATACGGGCGTCCGCTCGCGTTCGGACAGACTGCCGAACCACGGCGCCGGCGACGGGCCGGGCCGACGGCCGTGCACGCCCGACGGGCGGTACGGCGGCAGGACGATCCACGGGGAGGACGCGCGATGAGCGCTCAGCAGCAGTACGACGAGATCGGCGAGGCGTACGAGGGCTTCAAGGCCCTGCCGCTGGAGCAGTACGTGGTGGTGCCCAGCTTCCTGGCGCTGGTCGGGGACGTGCGGGGCCGGTCGGTCCTGGACCTGGCCTGCGGCACCGGCTTCTACAGCCGGGAGCTGAGGCGGCGCGGCGCGGCGGACGTGCTCGGCATCGACATCTCCGGTGAGATGGTCGCCGTGGCGCGGGGGATCGAGGAGGGCGAGCCGCTGGGCGTGCGCTACGAGGTGGGCGACGCGGCGGAGCTGCGGACCTTCGAGGCGCCCTTCGACATCGCGCTCGCGGTCCAGCTCTTCAACTACGCGGAGGACGTCGCCACCGTGGAGCGGATGTGCCGCCATGTGCACCGGAGCATGGTGCCCGGCGGCGAGCTGTTCGTGCTCAACCAGTCGCCCGGCTACCGCTTCGACGGGCCGACCCCGGAGAAGTACGGCTTCCGCACCGAGCTGACCGGCGAGGAGTCCGGGACCGGGCCGCGGGTGCGGACCACGGCACTGCTCGACCCGCCGGTCTCCTTCGTCGCCAGCCGCCCGCGCCGCGAGGTGTACGAGGACTGCCTCGCCGCGGCCGGCTTCCGCGACCTGGAGTGGGTGCCGATGGAGGTGTCCGAGGCGGGCCTGAAGGAGTTCGGCGAGGAGCACTGGGCGGACTTCCGGGCGAACCCCCCGCTGGTGATGCTGCGCTGCCGCGCCTGACCGCCCGGCGCCGCCGGGGGAGCGGCGTCTACGGTGGAGGGGACCCACGGGACCCGGGACCCCCACGCTTCGGTACATTACGATGGACTGAAAGTCCATTCGAATGAACCAGCCGAAGAGAGAGAAGTCGAGGTTCCCCCGGTGAACGACACCGCCCGTACGGAGGCCGCAGCGGCCGCCCGTACCGCCGACGCCGCCGCCGTCGCGCTGCCCGAGGCGTCCGCCGCGCACCCCGAGGGGGCCGCGCGGGGGCGCCGGGGCGGTCTCGGCCCGGTCGCGCTGGTGGTGGCGGGCGGGCTGTCCGTGCAGTTCGGGTCCGCCGTCGCCGTCCTGCTCATGCCGCGCGCCGGGGCGCTCGGCGTGGTCACCCTCCGGCTGATCCTCGCGGCCGTGGTGCTGCTGGTGGTCTGCCGCCCCCGGGTGCGCGGGTACAGCCGGGCCGACTGGGGCACGGTGGTGGCCTTCGGCACCGCCATGGCCGGGATGAACGTGCTCTTCTACCAGGCTGTCGACCGCATCCCGCTGGGCGCCGCCGTCACCCTGGAGGTGCTCGGGCCGCTGGCGCTGTCGGTGATCGCCTCGCGGCGGCTGGTCAACCTGGTGTGGGCGGGCCTCGCGCTGGGCGGCGTGGTGCTGCTCAGCGGCGGCGGCTTCGACCGGCTGGACCCGGCGGGCGCGGCGTTCGCGCTGGCGGCGGGCGCGATGTGGGCGGCGTACATCGTCTTCAGCGCCCGCACCGGGCGGCGCTTCCCGCAGGCGGACGGCCTCGCGCTGGCCATGGCGGTGGGTGCGGTGCTGACCCTCCCGCTGGGCGTCGCCGAGGCCGGGTCGGCGCTGCTGGTGCCGTCGACGATCGGGCTGGGCCTCGCGGTGGCGCTGATGTCCTCGGTGCTCCCGTACACCCTGGAGCTGCTGGCGCTGCGGCGGCTGCCCGCGCCGACCTTCGCCATCCTGATGAGCCTGGAGCCCGCGATCGCGGCCACGGCCGGTTTCCTCGTCCTGCGTCAAGCCCTGTCCGCCGTCGACGCGTTGGCGATCGCGCTGGTCATCGCGGCGAGCATGGGCGCGGTGCGGTCGCAGGTGCCGAAGCGGGCGGCCAGAAAGTAAAGCAAGCACGCTTGCTTGTTTCTCGGGGCGCTGCCATGCTCCGGGGCACGCACTGCCGTGTCCCGGAGGGAGCGCACCGTGTCCGACGCCCTGCTCACCGATCTGCGCGACGAGAGCGAGGAGCTCGACCGGCTGGTCGCCGGCCTGGACCCGGACGCCTGGGCCACCTTCACCCCCGCCCCCGGCTGGACCGTCGCCCACCAGATCGCCCACCTGGCGTGGACCGACGACGCGGCCCTGCTCGCCGCCACCGACCCCGCCGGCTTCGCCGCGCACGTCGCCCAGGCGCTGAAGGACCCCGACGGTTTCGTCGACGAGGGCGCCGAGGAGGGCGCCGCCCGGCCGCCCGCCGCCCTCCTCGACCGCTGGCGCACCGGCCGCGCCCGGCTCGCCGGCGCCCTGGCCGCCGTCCCGGCCGGCACCCGCCTGCCCTGGTACGGGCCGCCCATGAGCGTCGCCTCCATGGCGACCGCCCGCCTGATGGAGACCTGGGCCCACGGCCAGGACGTCGCCGACGCCCTCGGCGTCACCCGCGCCCCCTCCGCCCGCCTCCGGCACGTCGCCCACATCGGCGTACGCGCCCGTGACTACGCCTACGCGGTACGCGGCCTCACCCCGCCCGCCGCGCCCTTCCGCGTGGAGCTGACCCCGCCCGGCGGCGGCCCGCCCTGGACGTACGGGCCCGAGGACGCCGCCCAGCGGATCACCGGCCCCGCCCACGACTTCTGCCTCCTGGTCACCCAGCGCGCCCACCGCGCCGACCTGGCCGTCCTGGCCCACGGCCCCGACGCCGACCGCTGGCTCGACATCGCCCAGGCGTTCGCCGGACCGGCCGGACCCGGCCGCGCCCCCCGGGGCGACGCGTGAGGCGCCCGCTGCGGATCGGCAACGCCTCCGGCTTCTACGGCGACCGCTCCGCCGCCGTGCGCGAGATGCTCACCGGCGGCGCACTCGACGTCCTCACCGGCGACTACCTCGCCGAGCTGACCATGCTCATCCTCGGCCGCGACCGCCTGAAGGACCCCTCCCTCGGCTACGCCAAGACCTTCCTCCGGCAGATGGAGGACGGCCTCGGGCTCGCCCGCGAGCGGGGCGTGCGGATCGTCACCAACGCGGGCGGGCTCAACCCCGCCGGGCTCGCCAAGGCGCTGCGCGCCCTCGCCGGCCGCCTCGGGCTGCCGGACGTGCGCGTCGCCCATGTCGAGGGCGACCAGCTCCCGGTGCCCGAGGGCGCCCTGACCGCCAACGCCTACCTGGGCGGCTTCGGCATCACGGCCTGCCTGCGCGCCGGGGCCGACGTCGTGGTGACCGGGCGGGTCACCGACGCGGCGCTCGTCAGCGGGCCGGCGGCCTGGTGGTTCGGGTGGGGGCCCGAGGAGTACGACCGGCTCGCGGGCGCCGTGGCCGCCGGGCACGTCCTGGAGTGCGGCACCCAGGCCACCGGCGGCAACTACGCCTTCTTCACCCGCCACGACGTCCGCCGGCCCGGCTTCCCGCTCGCCGAACTCCACGCCGACGGCTCGGCCGTCATCACCAAGCACCCCGGCACCGGCGGGGTCGTCGACACCGGCACGGTCACCGCCCAGCTCCTCTACGAGACGGCGGGCGCCCGCTACCCGGGCCCCGACGTCACCGCCCGGCTCGACACCGTGCGCCTCGACCCCGACGGCCCCGACCGGGTGCGGATCTCCGGCGTGCGCGGCGAGGCGCCGCCCCCCGCGCTGAAGGCCGGGCTGAACCGGCTCGGCGGCTGGCGCAACGAGATGGTGTTCGTCCTCACCGGACTGGACGTCGAGGCCAAGGCGCGGCTGGTGCGTGAGCAGCTGGAGGGCGCCCTCGCGAAGACCTCCGACGTCCGCTGGGAGCTGGCCCGCACCGACCGGCCCGACGCCCCCAGCGAGGAGACCGCCAGCGCCCTGCTGCGCCTGGTCGTCAGGGACGCCGACCCCGACGCGGTGGGCCGGGCCGTCACCGGCGCGGCCGTGGAGCTGGCCCTCGGCAGCTACCCCGGCTTCCACGTCACGGCCCCGCCCGGGAAGGGCGCGCCCTACGGGGTGTTCGAGGCGCTGTACGTCGACCCCGGCGCCGTCACGCACACCGCCGTACTCCCGGACGGCGAACGGGTGGTGATCGACCCGGCCGCCGCCACCCGCCCCCTGGAGCCCGTCCCCGAGCCGCCCCTGCCCGAGCCGCTCCCGCCGGGACCGGTCCGGTGCGCCCCGCTCGGGCTGGTCGCCGGGGCGCGCAGCGGCGACAAGGGCGGCGACGCCAACGTGGGTGTCTGGGCGCCCACCGGGGAGGCGTGGCGGTGGCTCGCCCACACCCTCACCACCGACCGCTTCCGGCGGCTGCTGCCGGAGACCGCCGCGCTGGACGTCGGCCGGCACGTCCTGCCGAACCTCCGCGCGCTGAACTTCACCGTCGCCGGGCTGCTCGGCGAGGGCGTCGCCGCGCAGGCCCGCTTCGACCCGCAGGCCAAGGCGCTGGGCGAATGGCTGCGCGCCCGCCACCTCGACATCCCGGAGGCCCTGCTGTGACCGTTCCCCCGACCGCGCCCGGCACCGGCGGGCCCGGCACCCCGGAGGCCCTGCTGTGACCGTTCCCCCGACCGCGCCCGGCACCGGCGGGCCCGGCACCCCGGAGGCCCCGCTGTGACCGTCCTCCCCACCGCCGTCGACCCCGCCGCGCCCGACCACGCCGCCCACCGCGCGGCCATGCTCGCCAAGCTCGACGAGCTGTCCGCCGAGCACGCCAAGGCGCTGGCGGGCGGCGGCGAGAAGTACACCGCCCGCCACCGGGGGCGCGGCAAGCTCCTGGCCCGGGAGCGCATCGAGCTGCTCCTCGACGAGGACGCGCCGTTCCTCGAACTCTCCCCGCTCGCCGCCTGGGGCAGCGACTACCCGGTGGGCGCCTCGCTCGTCACCGGCATCGGGGTCGTCGAGGGCGTCGAGTGCCTCATCACCGCCAACGACCCCACCGTGCGCGGCGGCGCGTCCAACCCCTGGACGATGCGCAAGGCGCTGCGCGCCAACGAGATCGCGTACGCCAACCGCCTGCCCTGCGTCTCCCTCGTGGAGTCCGGCGGCGCCGATCTGCCGTCCCAGAAGGAGATCTTCATCCCCGGCGGGGCGCTGTTCCGCGACCTCACCCGCCTGTCCGCCGCCGGCATCCCCACCGTCGCCGTGGTGTTCGGCAACTCCACGGCGGGCGGCGCCTATGTGCCGGGCATGTCCGACCACACCGTGATGATCAAGGAGCGGTCGAAGGTCTTCCTCGGCGGGCCGCCCCTGGTCAAGATGGCCACCGGCGAGGAGAGCGACGACGAGTCGCTCGGCGGCGCGGAGATGCACGCGCGCGTGTCGGGGCTCGCCGACCACTACGCCGTGGACGAGGCCGACGCGATCCGGCAGGCCCGCCGGATCGTCGCCCGCCTCAACCACCGCAAGGCGCACCCCGACCCGGACCCCGCCGAGCCCCCGAAGTACGACCCGGAGGAACTGCTGGGCATCGTCCCCGCCGACCTCAAGGTCCCCTTCGACCCGCGCGAGGTGATCGCCCGGATCGTGGACGGCTCCCGCTTCGACGAGTTCAAGCCGCTGTACGGGCCCAGCCTCGTGACCGGCTGGGCGCGGCTGCACGGCTATCCGGTGGGCGTCCTCGCCAACGCCCAGGGGGTGTTGTTCTCGCCCGAGTCGCAGAAGGCCGCCCAGTTCATCCAGCTCGCCAACCAGCGGGACGTCCCGCTGCTGTTCCTGCACAACACCACCGGCTACATGGTCGGCAAGGAGTACGAGCAGGGCGGCATCATCAAGCACGGCGCCATGATGATCAACGCGGTGAGCAACTCCCGGGTCCCGCACCTGTCGGTGCTCATGGGCGCCTCCTACGGCGCCGGGCACTACGGCATGTGCGGCCGGGCCTACGACCCCCGCTTCCTGTTCGCCTGGCCCAGCGCCAAGTCCGCCGTGATGGGCCCCCAGCAGCTCGCCGGCGTCCTGTCGATCGTCGCCCGCGCCTCCGCCGCCGCCAAGGGCCGGCCCTACGACGACGAGGCCGACGCCGCGCTGCGCGCCATGGTGGAGCAGCAGATCGAGTCCGAGTCGCTGCCCATGTTCCTGTCGGGGCGGCTGTACGACGACGGCGTCATCGACCCGCGCGACACCCGCACCGTCCTCGGGCTGTGCCTGTCCGCGATCCACACCGCCCCCGTCGAAGGCGCGCGCGGCGGCTTCGGCGTCTTCCGGATGTGAGGGCCACACCATGATCTCCACCGTCCTCGTCGCCAACCGCGCCGAGATCGCCTGCCGCGTCTTCCGCACCTGCCGCTCCCTCGGCATCGGCACGGTCGCCGTGTACGCCGACCCCGACGCGGGCGCCCGCCATGTGCGCGAGGCCGACGCGGCGGTACGCCTGCCGGGGGCGGCGCCCTCGGAGACGTACCTGCGCGGCGATCTGATCGTGAAGGCCGCGCTGGCGGCGGGCGCGGACGCCGTCCACCCCGGCTACGGCTTCCTCTCGGAGAACGCCGCCTTCGCGCGGGCCGTGACCGACGCGGGCCTGACATGGATCGGCCCCCCGCCGGAGGCCGTCGAGGCCATGGCGTCCAAGACCCGCGCCAAGGAGCTGATGGCGGCGGCCGGCGTCCCGCTCCTCGCGCCCGTGGACCCGGCGAGGGCCACGCCCGGGGACCTGCCGCTGCTGCTGAAGGCGGCGGCCGGCGGCGGCGGGCGGGGCATGCGGATCGTCCGGGACCTGGCGGCGCTGCCCGGCGAACTGGCGGCGGCCACCGCCGAGGCCCGGTCCGCGTTCGGCGACGGCGAGGTGTTCGCCGAGCCGTACGTCGAACGCGGCCGCCACGTCGAGGTGCAGGTCCTCGCCGACGCGCACGGCACGGTGTGGGCGCTCGGCACCCGGGACTGCTCGCTCCAGCGGCGCCACCAGAAGGTCGTCGAGGAGGCCCCGGCCCCCGCGCTGGACGCCGCCCTGCGCGAGGCGCTGCACACCTCGGCGGTCGCGGCCGCGAAGGCCGTCGGCTACACCGGCGCGGGCACCGTCGAGTTCCTCGTCGCCGGCGACCGCGCGTACTTCCTGGAGATGAACACCCGCCTCCAGGTCGAACACCCCGTCACCGAGGCCGTGTACGGGCTCGACCTGGTCGCCCACCAGATCCGGGTCGCCGAGGGCGCCCCCCTGCCGCCCGCGCCGCCCGCCCCGCGCGGCCACGCCGTCGAGGCCCGCCTCTACGCGGAGGACCCGGCCCGCGACTGGGCGCCCCAGACCGGCGTCCTGCACGCCCTGGACGTCCCCGGGGGCGACGGGCTGCGCACCGACGCCGGATACGCGGCCGGCGACGAGGTCGGCGTCCACTACGACGCCATGCTCGCCAAGGTCGTCGCCCACGCCCCCACCCGCGCCGGGGCCGTCCGCCTCCTCGCCCACGCCCTCGACCGCGCCCGGGTGCACGGCCCGGTCACCAACCGGGACCTGCTCGTCCGCACCCTGCGCCACCCCGACGTCGTCGCGGGCCGCCTCGACACCGGCTTCTACGAACGGAACCTCGCCGCCCTCACCGCGCCCCCGCCCGGCGAGGAGTACGCGGCCGTCGCCGCCGCCCTGGCCGCCGCGTCCGCCCGCTCCGGCCGGTTCGGCGCCTTCCGCAACGTCCCGTCGCAGCCGCGGAGCGCCCGCTACGGCGACCACGAGGTGCGCTACCGCCCCACCCGGGACGGCTCCTTCACCGTCGAGTCCCACCCGCACGCGCGCGTGGTGGACGTCTCGCCCGGGTGCGTCCGCCTCGACGTGGACGGCGTCGTCCGGCGCTACGAGGTGGCCGCGTACGGCGACGGCGTCGTCCATGTGAACGGCCACCGGCTGACCGCCCACCCCCGGTTCACCGACCCCGCCGATCGGACCGCGCCCGGCTCGCTGCTCGCCCCCATGCCCGGCACGGTCGTCCGGGTCGCCGGCGTCGCGGCCGGCGACCGGGTCGAGGCCGGGCAGCCCCTCGTCTGGCTGGAGGCCATGAAGATGGAGCACCGCGTCACCGCTCCCGCCTCCGGCACGCTCACCGCGCTCCACGCCGTCCCCGGCCGCCAGGTCGAGGTCGGTGCCCTGCTCGCCGTCGTAGAAGAGTCGCCCGAAGAGGAGACAGAGCAATGAGCACCGTCGTCGAGACCGAGGAACAGTCCGCCCTGCGCGCCGCCGTCGCCGCCCTGGGCCGCCGGCACGGCCGCGCCCACGACCCGGAGGACCGCGACGCCCTGTGGGCGGAGGCCGGGAAGCTCGGCTACCTGGGCGTCAACCTGCCCGAGGAGTACGGAGGCGGGGGCGGCGGCATGGCCGAGCTGTCCCTCGTCCTCGAAGAGCTGGGCGCGGCCGGCTGCCCGCTGCTGATGATGGTGGTCTCGCCCGCCATCTGCGGCACCGTCGTCGCCCGCTTCGGCACCGCCGCGCAGAAGGAGCGCTGGCTGCCGGGGCTCGCCGACGGCAGCCGCACCATGGCGTTCGGCATCACCGAGCCCGACGCGGGCTCCAACTCCCACCGCATCACCACCACCGCCCGCCGCGACGGCGACGACTGGGTGCTGACCGGACGGAAGGTCTTCGTCTCCGGGGTCGACATCGCCGACGCGACCCTGATCGTCGGCCGCACCGAGGACGCCCGCACCGGCAGCCTCAAGCCCTGCCTGTTCGTCGTCCCGCGCGACACCCCCGGCTTCGGGCGGCGGCGGATCGACATGGAACTGCACGCCCACGAGAAGCAGTTCGAGCTGACCCTCGACGAGGTGCGGCTGCCCGCCGACGCCCTGGTCGGCGACGAGGACGCGGGGCTGCTCCAGCTGTTCGCCGGGCTCAACCCCGAGCGGATCATGACCGCCGCGTTCGCCCTCGGCATGGGCCGGTACGCGGTCGGGAAGGCCGTCGCGTACGCCCGCGAACGCCAGGTGTGGAAGGCCCCCATCGGCGCCCACCAGGCGATCGCCCACCCCCTCGCCCAAGCCCACATCGAGCTGGAACTGGCCCGCCTGATGATGCGGAAGGCCGCCCACCTGTACGACGCGGGCGACGACACCGGCGCCGGCGAGGCCGCCAACATGGCCAAGTACGCCGCCGCCGAGGCGTGCGTACGGGCCGTGGACACCGCCGTGCACACCCTCGGCGGCAACGGCCTCACCCGGGAGTTCGGCCTGGCCTCCCTCGTCACCGCGTCCCGCGTGGCACGCATCGCCCCGGTCAGCCGGGAAATGATTCTGAACTACGTGTCCCACCAGACCCTCGGCCTGCCCAAGTCGTACTGACCCGCGACGCACGCGGCGAAGACGAGCACCCCGTACCGACAGGAGCCGTCGCATGGTGTTCCACAGCGCGTACGCGGACGTTCCGCCCGTCTCCCTCCCCATCCACGAAGCGGTCCTGGCCCGTTCGGCCGCCGCCCACCCCGACCTGCCCGCCCTCGTCGACGGCACGGGCGAACTGACCCTCAGCTACGGCCGCCTCGACACCTACCACCGGCGGGTCGCCGCCGCGCTCGCCGCGGCGGGGCTGCGCAAGGGCGACGTCCTCGCCCTGCACAGCCCCAACACCGTCGCCTACCCGGTGGTCTTCTACGGCGCGACCCGCGCCGGCGCGGCCGTCACCACCGTCCACCCGCTGGCCACCCCGGAGGAGTTCGCCACACAGCTGCGCGACTCAGCCGCCCGCTGGATCGTCACCGTCTCCCCGCTGCTCGCCACCGCCCGCCGCGCCGCACAACTGGCGGGCGGGGTGACCGAGATCTTCGTCTGCGACGAGGCCGAGGGGCACCGCTCCGTCCTCGACATGCTCGGCGGCGACGCGCCCGAACCGGCCGTCGCCATCGACCCCGGCGAGGACGTCGCCGCCCTGCCCTACTCGTCGGGCACCACCGGCGTCCCCAAGGGCGTGATGCTCACCCACCGGTCCATCGCCACCAACCTGGCGCAGCTGGAACCGTTCATCCCCATGGGCCCCGGTGACCGCATTCTGGCGGTGCTGCCCTTTTTCCACATCTACGGGCTCACCGCCCTGATGAACGCCCCGCTGCGGATGGGCGCCACCGTCGTCGTCCTGCCCCGCTTCGACCTCGACCAGTTCCTCGGGGCCATCGAGAAGCACCGCGTCAACGCCCTCTACGTCGCCCCGCCGATCGTCCTCGCCCTCGCCAAGCACCCGGCGGTCGAACGCCACGACCTGTCCTCCCTGGAGTACGTCGTCAGCGCCGCCGCCCCGCTCGACGCCGGCCTCGCCGAAGCCTGCTCCGCCCGGCTCGGACTGCCCCCCGTCCGGCAGGCGTACGGCATGACGGAGCTGTCGCCCGGCACCCACGTCGTCCCGCTGGACGCCGCCGGCCCGCCGCCCGGCACCGTCGGCAGGCTGCTGCCCAACACCGAGATGCGGATCCTCTCCCTGGACGACCCGGAGCGGGACGCCGCCCCCGGCGAGGAGGGCGAGATCGCCATCCGGGGCCCGCAGGTCATGAAGGGCTACCTCGGCCGCCCCGACGCCACCGCCGCGATGATCGACGCCGACGGCTGGGTGCACACCGGCGACGTCGGGCGCGTCGACGCCGACGGCTGGCTGTTCGTCGTGGACCGCGTCAAGGAACTCATCAAGTACAAGGGCTTCCAAGTCGCCCCCGCCGAACTGGAGGCCCTGCTCCTCACCCACGAGGGAATCGCCGACGCGGCGGTGATCGGAGTGCCCGACGAGGACGGCAACGAGATCCCCAAGGCGTACGTCGTGCGGCAGCCGCACGCCACCGACCTCACCGAGGGGGACATCATCGCCTTCGTCGCAGGGAAGGTCGCCCCGTACAAGAAGATCCGGCGCGTCGAGTTCACCGACGGCGTGCCCCGGGCGGCGTCGGGGAAGATACTCCGGCGCGAACTGAGGGAGCGGGAACGCGCATGACGAGCCTCGTCACCACCGCGCACGAGCGGGGCATCACCACCCTGACCCTGGACTCACCGGCGAGCCGCAACGCCCTGTCGGCGCGGCTCGTCGGCGAGCTGGCCGGGGCGCTGGACGACTGCGGCAAGGACCCGGCGGTACGGGCCGTGGTGCTCACCCACACCGGGTCCACCTTCAGCGCCGGCGCCGACCTGAAGGCGCCGCCCAGCCCGTACACCTTCGTGGCGCTGCTGCGCGCCATCGTGGAGCTGCCCAAGCCGGTGGTGGCCCGGGTGGACGGCCACGTCCGGGCCGGCGGGCTCGGCCTCCTCGGCGCCTGCGACATCGTGGCCGCCCGCACCGGCTCCGACTTCGCCCTGACCGAGGTGCGGATCGGGGTCGCCCCCGCGGTGATCTCGCTGTCCCTGCTGCCGCGCCTCGACCCCCGGGCCGCCGCCCGCTACTTCCTCACCGGCGAGCGGTTCGACGCCGCCGAGGCGGCCCGCGTCGGCCTGGTCACCATGGTCGGCGACGACGTGGACGAGGCCCTCGCCCCCGTCCTCGACGGCCTGCGCAAGGCGTCGCCCCAGGGGCTGGCGGAGACCAAGAGGCTGGTCACGGCTAGGGTGCTGGAGACCTTCGAGCGCGACGCGGAGGACCTCGTCCAGCGCTCGGCCTCGCTCTTCGCCTCGGCGGAGGCCCGCGAGGGCATGACCGCCTTCCTCGAACGACGGGACCCCGTATGGGTGGTGTGACCACGGCCGCCAAGGAGCCGAAGCAGGACCGCAGCCGGGCCACCCGGCAGCGGCTCCTGGAGGCGGCGGTGGCCTGCCTCGCCGAACGCGGCTGGGCGGGCTCGACCGTGACCGTCGTCGCCGAGCGGGCCGGAGTCTCCCGGGGCGCGGCACAGCACCACTTCCCGACCCGGGAGGACCTGTTCACGGCGGCCGTCGAGTACGTCGCCGAGGAGCGCTCCCAGGCGCTGCGCGCCCTGCCCGGCCAGGACCGCGCCACCGTGGTGGCCGCCCTGGTCGGGCTCTACACCGGCCCGCTGTTCCGGGCGGCCCTGCACCTGTGGGTCGCCGCGTCCGACGAGGAGCAGCTGCGGCCGAGGGTGACGGAGCTGGAGGCCCGCGTCGGCCGCGAGACGCACCGCATGGCGGTCGCCCTGCTGGGCGCGGACGAGTCCCGGCCGGGGGTCCGCGAGACCGTCCAGGGCCTCCTGGACATGGCACGGGGCCTGGGCCTCGCGAACCTCCTCACCGACGACTCCGCCCGCCGCGAGCGGGTGGTCGCCCAGTGGACGGCGCTGCTGGAGGCCGCCCTGGATCACATCCCGTCTTCGTAGCCCGCGATCTCGCGTGGGCTGCGGGCGCCCGGGCCGACGTAGCGGGCCGAGGGGCGGACCAGGCGGCCGGTGCGCTTCTGCTCCAGGATGTGCGCCGACCAGCCGGCCGTACGGGCGCAGGTGAACATGGACGTGAACATGTGCGCCGGGACCTCCGCGAAGTCCAGCATGATCGCCGCCCAGAACTCCACGTTCGTCGCCAGGACGCGGTCCGGCCGCCGGGCGTGCAGCTCCTCCAGCGCGGCCTTCTCCAGCGCCTCCGCCACCTCGAAGCGCGGCGCGCCCAGCTCCTTGGCGGTACGGCGCAGGACGCGGGCGCGCGGGTCCTCGGCGCGGTAGACGCGGTGGCCGAAGCCCATCAGGCGCTCGCCCTTGTCGAGGGCCCGCTTGACGTACGCGGTGGCGTCACCGGTCCGCTCGATCTCCTCGATCATGCCGAGGACGCGGCTGGGCGCCCCGCCGTGCAGCGGGCCCGACATGGCGCCCACGGCACCCGACAGGGCGGCGGCCACGTCGGCGCCGGTGGAGGCGATCACCCGGGCGGTGAAGGTGGAGGCGTTCATGCCGTGCTCGGCGGCCGACGTCCAGTAGGCGTCGACGGCCTTGACGTGCCGGGGGTCCGGTTCGCCGCGCCAGCGGATCATGAACCGCTCGACCACGGACTCCGCCTTGTCGATCTCGCTCTGCGGGACCATCGGCAGGCCCTGCCCGCGAGCCGACTGGGCGACGTACGACAGCGCCATCACGGCCGCCCGCGCGAGGTCGTCCCGGGCCTGCTCCTCGTCGATGTCGAGCAGCGGCTTCAGGCCCCACACGGGCGCGAGCATGGCGAGCGCGGACTGCACGTCGACCCGGATGTCGCCGGAGTGCACCGGGATCGGGAACGGCTCGGCGGGCGGGAGACCGGGGTTGAACGCCCCGTCGACCAGCAGGCCCCACACGTTCCCGAAGGAGACGTGGCCCACCAGGTCCTCGATGTCGACGCCCCGGTAGCGGAGCGCGCCGCCCTCCTTGTCCGGTTCGGCGATCTCCGTCTCGAACGCGACGACTCCTTCGAGTCCGGGTACGAAGTCGGACATCAGGCGGCTCCTCGTGAGGTGAGTCTTCCAGTGGTGGTGCCCCGTACGGCCGGTGGTCGTCCGGCACCCGTCGTCGGGAGGGAACAGTGACCCAGCGCATGAGTCTGTCGGGTTCCTCCGATGCGGGGAAGCGTGACATCCGGCACACTGCGCCGAACCGGTCCCGGAGGGTTGGCGGCACGCGGTGCCGGGCAGACTGCGCCTCTACGGCAGGATGGTGCTGTGACAGACGCTCTTGATCCAGCAGCTCTCGATCCCGCCGACATGCGTGAGCAGTACCGCACCGCCGAACTGCGGGAGGCGGACCTCGCGGCCGAGCCGATGGAGCAGTTCGCGCGCTGGTTCAAGGAGGCCGCCGCCCGCCCCGCGATCGCCGAGCCCAACGCGATGGTCCTGTCCACGGCCACCCCGGACGGCCGCCCCTCCTCACGGACCGTGCTGCTCAAGCACGTCGACGAGCGAGGGTTCGTCTTCTACACCAACCACGGCTC
The DNA here is from genome assembly GCF_043079975.1 of Streptomyces sp. NPDC015131. Lineage (NCBI taxonomy): Bacteria > Bacillati > Actinomycetota > Actinomycetes > Kitasatosporales > Streptomycetaceae > Streptomyces > Streptomyces sp. NPDC015131. Next base: position 232,317 of record NZ_JBIBVB010000006.1, read on the forward strand.
CCGCAAGGGCGTCGAGCTGGACAGCAACCCGTACGTCGCGCTGCTCTTCCCCTGGCACCCGGTCGCCCGCCAGGTCCTGGTCACGGGCACCGCGGAGCGGGTCGGCCGGGACGAGACGGCCGCCTACTTCCGTACCCGCCCGCACGGCTCGCGGCTGGGCGCCTGGGCCAGTGAGCAGTCCTCGGTGATCGCCTCCCGCACCGAGCTGCTGGCCCGCTACGACGAACTGGCCGCCCGCTACCCGGAGGGCACGCAGGTGCCGGTCCCGCCGCACTGGGGCGGCTTCCGGGTCACGCCCGGCACGGTCGAGTTCTGGCAGGGCCACGAGAACCGCCTCCACGACCGGCTGCGGTACGTCCGCGAGGGCGCGGCCTGGCGGGTGGAGCGGCTGGCGCCCTGACACGGGCGCGACGGCCGTCGCCGGGGGAGCGTCCCGGCACGCAGAAACCCGCGGGCTCGGGCTCTCCGGGAGGAGAGGCCGGCCGGATGTACCGGCGAGCCCGCGGGTCGGTGACTGCTGGAGATTTCGGCAGGTGACCTGCCGGCGTTGCACAGGGTGCGACGGCAGGCCCTAGCCCGCGGTCACCTCACGCATCCGAAAAGAAACCACTTCCGGATCACCTCCTTTCTTCGTGTGCTCCACACCCTAGGAACCGGCCGCGCGCCCCACAACCGGTTTTTCGACCGGTGATTTCCGGGAACCGGGTGTGCCCTGCGTCACGTTCCAGTTGAATGACGGTGACGTGCACGGGCACGTAGTACACGTCCTTGCAGGGGGTGCCGGGATGAGTGCGTCCGGGAGCGAGACCGCGAAGGCTCTGAGCGTCGGGGCGGATCTGCTCGCCGCGCTGCTCGACGGGATGGATGCCGCGTTGTGCGCGTTCGACGCCGACGGGGTGGTCACGCACTGGAACAAGGAGGCCGAGCGGATCCTCGGCTGGAGCGCGGAGGAGGCCGTCGGGCGCAGCGGGTTCACCGGATGGGCGGTGCGCAGCGCGGACGCCGGGGACGTGCACGGGCGGCTGATGTCGGTGATGGACGCGCCCGGCCGCCAGGTCCACGAGTTCGCGCTGCTGCGCAAGGACGGCGGGCGGGTGCTGGTGCGGACCCAGTCCGCGGGGGTGCGGGGCACCGACGGCAGGCCGGCCGGGGTGTACTGCGCCTTCAGCGAGGTGCACGCGCAGATCGACCTGGAGCGGTCCATCGCGCTGAGCGAGGCGCTGTTCGACGACGCCTCCTGGGGCGTCGTCCTGGTCGACGTGGACCTGCGCCCCACCGTCGTCAACTCCCATGCCGCGCGGGCCATGGGCGCCGGGCGCCGGTCGCTGCTGGGCCGCCCGCTCGGCGAGATCGTGGTGCAGGGCGTCGAGGAGCTGGAGGGCGCCCTCCAGCACGTCCTGGCGGAGGGCGCCCCGAGGGCCGTGGTCGAGCTGTGGGTGACGGTGCGGACGCCGGAGGGGGAGCGGCGGCGCTGCTGGCGCAGCGGCTTCCTGCGGCTGGCGTCACCGCTCGCGGAGGAGCCCGTGCCGCTGGGCGTGGGCTGGCTGTTCCAGGACGTCACGGACGCCCGGCTGGCGGAGCAGGAGGCCGACCGGATGCGGTTCCGCACCAGCCAGCTGCACCGCGCGGGCGCCGCGGCGGCCGAGTGCGAGGACCCCATGGAGGCGGCCGTCACCTACCTGGACTTCGCGCTCGCCGGGTTCGCCGACCACGCGCTGGTGGACCTCGCCGAGGGCGACCACCTCGTCCGGGCCGCCGCCTCCCCGGCCGGCGCGCCCGGCCCGGTCGCCCGGTCGGCCGGTGGCGGATTCCCCGTGCGGTACGCGGCGGGGCACCCGGCCCGGCAGGCGGTGGAGCGGGCGGGGTCGGTCCGGGCGAGCGCCGCGTCGGAGGCGTGGGCCGCCGAGCGCCAGTGGCCCCGGGACGCGGCGCACGCGCTGTGCGCGGTGCTCCGCAGCCGGGGCCGGACGCTCGGGGTGGTGACGTTCCTCCGGTCGGGCTCACGCCCGGCCTTCGAGCGGCCGGACGCGGTGTACGCGGAGAGCGTCGCGGTCCGGGTGGCCGCGGCGGTGGACCTGGCCCGGGCGGACCGGGACTGACCGCGGGGCGGGGCCGACCGCGGGGCGGGACCGACGGCGGGGTGGCCACCCGGGCGTTCACCCAGGCGGGCCGGCCGCCCAGGCGGGGCGGCCACCCGGGCGGGGCGTCACCCGGGCGGGGCGGTCACGCCGCGTGCAGCGCCAGCGTCGGCGACAGCCGGGAGGCCCGCACCGCGGGGTACAGCCCCGCCACCGTGCCGATCAGGAGCGTCGCGCCGAAGCCGCCGCCCACCGCCCAGGGCGGCACCACCCACGGCAGGCCGCCGGACACGGCGTACGCTCCGGTGGCCGCCGCGCCGAGCGCCACACCCACCAGACCGCCCAGCCCCGACAGCATCAGCGACTCGGTGACGAACTGGATCCGGATCTGCCCCCGGGTCGCACCCAGCGAGCGGCGCAGCCCGATCTCATGGCGCCGCTCCAGCACCGAGATGATCATGGTGTTGGCGACGCCGACCCCGCCCACCAGCAGCGCGATCCCGCCCAGCCCGAGCAGCAGCGTCGAGAAGGCGCCCTCCGTCGCCGCCCTGGCCCGCAGCGCCGACGACGGGTCGGTCACCCGCACGTTCTGCGGGTTGCGCGGGTCGACCGTGGCCGCCAGCAGCGCGCGCACCTCCCGTACCGACGCGTCCGCCGACCGCTCGTACACCGATGTGGGGTGGCCGTCGAAGCCCAGCAGCCGCTGCGCCGCCGCCCACCCCACCAGGGCGGACCGCTCCACCTCCGGGGCCAGCGGCAGCGGGTCCAGGATGCCGACGACCGTGAAGTACCGGTCGCCGATCCACACCTGGCGCCCCGGCTCCGTCACCCCCAGCCGCCCGGCGGCGACATGCCCCAGCACCACCGACGGATAGCGGCCGCTGGCGCCGTTCAGCCACGTCCCGCGGCCCACACCGCCGCGCAGCACCTTCAGCAGGTCCTCGGTGGCGGCCTTCACCGCGATGCCGCTCGTCTCCTCCTCCGGGATCTTCTCCGAGCGCCGCACCGACTCCGCCAGGTCGCCGGTCGCGCCGACCTGCCGTACGCCGTCGATGCGGCCGACCATGCCGGGCGCCTCCTTCGGCAGCTTGACGTCCTGCCCGGCGAACATGGACTCCCCGGGCGTCGCCACCAGCAGGTTGGTGCCGAGCGCGTCGAGCTGCCGCATCAACTGCTCCTTGCTGGAGGCGGAGATGCCCACCACCGCGATCATGGTGGCGATGCCGATCGCGATGCCCAGCGCGGACAGCACGATCCGCACCGGACGGCTGCGCAGCCCGGCCGCCCCGACGTGCAGCACGTCCCGGGGCCCGAGGCGGGCCGCCCTCAGTCTCGTACGGGACATCAGGCCGCCACCGCCCGCTCGTCGCTGACGATCCGTCCGTCCCGCAACCGCACCTGGCGCGGCAGCCGGGCCGCGATCTCCGTGTCGTGCGTGATGACGGCGATGGTGGCGCCCTCCGCGTTCAGGGTGTGCAGCAGCTCCATCACCGCCTCCCCGGACGCCGAGTCCAGCGCCCCGGTCGGCTCGTCGGCCAGCAGCAGGTCCGGGCGGCCCACGACCGCGCGGGCGATGGCCACCCGCTGCCTCTGCCCGCCGGACAGCTCGTGCGGCCGGTGCCGCATCCGGTCGGCGAGCCCCACCCGGGCCAGTGCCTCGGCGGCCAGCTCCCGGCGCCGCGCCCGGGGCAGGCCCGAGTACAGCAGCCCCTCCGCGACGTTGTCCCGCGCGCTGACCCCCGGCACCAGGTGGAACGCCTGGAAGACGAAGCCGATGTGCCGGGCGCGCAGCGCGGAGAGCCGCCGGTCGGAGAGCGCGGCCACGTCGTGCCCGGCGATCTCCACCCGGCCCGCCGTCGGCCGGTCGAGCGTGCCGACGACATGCAGTAGCGTCGACTTGCCGGACCCGGACGGGCCGACGATGCCGAGCAGTTCGCCCGCGCCGACCCGGAGGCCGACGCCGTCGAGCGCGGTGACGCCGCCCGCGTACCGCTTGGTGACACCGTCGAGGCGGACGACCGTGCGGGCGGCGTCCGTACCCGAACCGTCACTGCTCTTCGTCACCGTATTTCGTGCGTTCGTGGTCACAGCGACGGCACCCCGACCTTCATGCCCTCGCGCAGCCCCCCGCCGCTGACCTCCACCCGGCCGTCGGCGAACAGGCCCAGCTCCACCTTCACGTCCCGGCTGCGGCCGCCCTCGACCACCTCGACGCCGAACCCGCCGCCCGGCAGCGCCAGCAGCGCGTTCACCGGCACGGACAGCACGCCCTCGCGCGTCTCGCCGGTGAGGTTCACCGTGACCGGCGACTGGTCGAACGCCCTGACCTTCCCCGGGTCGTCGAACGACACCGTGATGTCGATCTTCGGGGACTTGTCCTGCGGATCGTCGCCCTCCTTGGCCGTCTTCCCCACGCCCGACACCCGGCCCGGCGCGCTGGTGCCGTCCGGCAGGTCCACCGTGACCCGGGTGCCGGTCCGCGCCAGCGACCCGTCCGCGACGGGCAGCGTGAACCGTACGACCCGCTCGGCGCCCGTCACCGTCAGCACGGGCCTGCCCGGACCGGCCACGTCACCGGCCGTCGCGGTCGCCTCCTTCACCCGCACCGGGCCGGACGCGAAGGCGATCTGGTCCGGTCCGGCGCGGCCGGTCTCCTTCAGGCCGTGCGACTCCTGCCAGCGCTTCACCGCCCCGGCGGTGGCCTCCGTGTACTCCTCGTCGACGGAGAGCCCGGCGCCGAACCCCAGGTCCCGCAGGTTCTCCTCCAGCTGCCGCACGTCCCGGCCCTCGTCGCCCGGCTTCAGCGTCCGGTACATCGGCCCGGTGCCGTACATCAGCCGCACCGGCCGGCCGTCCAGCTCGTACAGCCGCCCGTCCCGCCCGACCGACGCGCCGGCGCCCGCGATCCAGGTGACGGTGCCCTGGGCGCCGGCGTTGATCCGGCGCTCCTTGGCGTAGCCGAGCGTGCCGGTCTGCCGGCTGCTGTCCCGCAGGTCGCCGCGCTGGACGGTGGCGCTCGCCGCCGCCGGCCGGTCCGGGGCGGAGTCCCGCTCCGGCGCGCCGAAGGCGGTGACGGCGGCCGTGCCGCCCCCCGCCGCCAGCACGATCACCGCGACGGCCACCACGAGTCGGCGCCGGGTCACCGGGTCTCGCCCCCGCAGACCTTCATGGCCTTGTCGAACTTCTCCTTCTCCGGGCCCGCCGTCGGCATCGGCAGGGCCTGCGCCATCGACCCGTCGAACTTCGGGTCGGGCATGTCGACGCCGTTCTCCCGCATGCAGCGCGCGTACTTCAGCGCCTTGTCCTTGTCGGCCTGGGTGATCTCGCCCGAGCCCGCCGCGCCGCCCTTCCCGCGGCACGCCTTGAACGCCTTCTCCATCTGCTCCTTGGTGAGGTCGCCGCCGACGGTGATGCCCCGCTCGTCCTGGCCCGGCTTCGGTTCGGGCACGTCCAGCCCGTTCTCGCGCAGACAGGTGCGGTACTCCAGGGCCTGGTCGGCCTTCTTCCCCTCACCGCTGACGTCCTCGGTCTGCTTCCCGCTGTCCGTGCCCGAGCAGGCGGCGGCGAGCAGGGCGAGGGCGGCGAGCGCTGTGCAGTGTCGGATTCTCATGGCAGTGGAGGGTGCCCGGGAGGGACGTTTCGGCGCTGCCAAGGGATCCGTTAACACCGCCGAAAGGTTCCCGTGGGTTACACAGGACGCATGCGCGTACTGGTGGTGGAGGACGAGGACTTCCTCGCGGAGATGATCGCGGAGGGCCTGCGCCGGGACGCGCTCGCCGTGGACGTGGCGTCCGACGGCCCGGAGGCGCTGCGGAAGCTGCGCTTCGGGGCGTACGACGTGATGGTCCTCGACCGGGACCTGCCCGGCCTGCACGGCGACGAGGTCTGCCGCCGGGTCGTGGGGCAGGGGCTGCTGACCCGCATCCTGATGCTCACGGCGTCCGGCACGGTACGGGACCGGGTGGCCGGCCTCGGCCTCGGCGCCGACGACTACCTGACCAAGCCCTTCGCGTACGACGAGCTCCTCGCGCGCGTGCTGGCGCTCGGGCGCCGGGCGCGGCCCGCCCTGCCGCCCGTCCTGGAGCGGGCCGGCATCGTCCTGGACACGGCCCGCCGCCAGGCCGCCCGGGACGGCCGGCACCTGCACCTGTCCCGCAAGGAGTTCGCCGTCCTGGAGGCACTGCTGCGCGCGGACGGCGCCGTGGTCAGCGGCGAGGACCTGATCGAGCAGGTGTGGGAGGAGCACACCAGCTACCGCACCAGCGCCGTGCGGGTCGCCCTGAGCAAGCTCCGCGCCAAGCTCGGCGAGCCCCCCGTGGTCGAGACCGTACCCGGCGCCGGCTACCGGATCGTCTCGTGAGCGGAGACCGTGCCCGGCGCCGGCTGCCGGATCGTCCCGTGAGCGGAGACGGTACCCGGCGCCGGTTGCCGGATCGCCTCGTGCGCGGCGAACGCGCCCGGCGCCGGCTGGCGGATCGTCTCGTGAGCGGCGAGCGCGCCCGGCTCACCGCCCTGTACGGCGTCCTGCTCGTCGGCGCGGGCGCCCTGCTGACCGGCGTCGTCTACCTGCTCGTCCGCGACGGGCTCGCCACCTCCATCACCACGGCGGTCACGACGGCCGTCCCGGCGTCCTCGCTCGACCCCTCCGGCCTCCGGCCCTCCGGCCCGCTGCCCACCCGCTCGGCCGTACCCGCCAGCCCGCTGCCCCTCCCCTCCGGGGCGGCCACCCGCGGCTACGCCGTCACCCGGCAGCTCAGCGACGCCGCCGAGCAGGCCGCGCTGAGCCGGCTGCTCACCGTCTCGCTGCTGGTCCTCGTCCTGTACGCGGTGGTCTCGGTGGCCCTGGCGTGGTGGATGGCCGGCCGGGTGCTGCGGCCCGTCGCGGTGATCACCGACAAGGCCCGGCGGCTGTCCGGCGAGAACCTGCACGAACGGCTCGCCCTGGCCGGCCCGCCCGGCGAGCTGAAGCGCCTCGCCGACACCTTCGACGGGATGCTCGACCGGATGGAGCAGCTCGTCGGGGCGCAGCAGCGGTTCGCGGCCAACGCGGCGCACGAGCTGCGCACCCCGCTGGCGGTGCAGCGGGCGGCTGCCGAGATCGGCCTCGCCGGGCGGCCGGACGCGGAGCGGGTGGCCCGGATGCGGGCCAAGCTGATCGGCGTCGCCGACGAGAGCGAGCGGATCATCGAGGGCCTGCTGCTGCTGGCCGCCTCCGACCAGGGCCTGCGCACCCGGGAGCCGGTGGCCCTGCACGAGGTGGCCCGCTCGGCGGTGGACGCCCTGGCGGCCGAGGCCGGCACCCGGGACGTCACCGTGACCGTGCGGGCCGCGCCGCTGACGGTCTCCGGCGACGCGGTCCTGCTGGACCGGCTGGTGCACAACCTGGTGGCCAACGCGGTCCGGCACAACGTGCGGGGCGGCCGGGTGGAGGTGCGCACCGGGCCGGAGGGCGTCGAGGTGTCCAACACCGGGCCGGTCGTCCCGGCGGAGACGGTACCGCTGCTGTTCGAGCCCTTCCGGCGGCTGGCGGAGCGGCGGCACGCCCCGGGCGAGGGCGCGGGGCTCGGCCTGTCGATCGTGGCCTCGGTCGCCCGCGCGCACGGCGCCTCGGCCACCGCCACGGCGAACCCGCCGCCGGGCGGCGGGCTGACCGTCCGGGTGGCCTTCGGACGGGGGACCGGCTCCCAGGGCACCTAATGGCGGAAGAAGATCCGGTCCGCGTACGCGTCCATCACCCGGCCGTTCCACTCGTGGCCGCCGTCGACGTTGCCCGAGCGCAGCAGCGGCGGCTCGACGCCCCGCGCCACCAGGGCCTCGGTGGCGGCGGCCATCATCGCCTGCATCAGGGCGCTGGTGACGACCGTGGACGCCGGGGCGAACGGGGCCTCGACGCCCTCGTGGGTCAGCTCCGCGTCACCCACGGCGATCTTCGAGTCGAGGACGACGTCGCAGTGGTCCCGGAGGAAGGTGCCCGACGCGTGGCGGGACTTCGTCTCCTCCGCGTACGCCACGGACGTCACCCCGATGACCTTCAGCCCCAGCGCGCGGGCGTTCATCGCCATCTCGACGGGCAGCGCGTTGCGCCCGGACAGCGACACGATGATCAGTACGTCCCCCGCGCGGGCCGGCGAGGAGTCCAGCACCGCCCCGGCGAGGCCGTCCACCCGCTCCAGGGCGGAGCCGAGCGTCGCCGGCATCACGTCGACCCCGACGACGCCCGGCACGGCGAGCAGGTTCACCAGCGCGAGGCCCCCCGCCCGGTACACCACGTCCTGGGCGGCCAGCGAGGAGTGGCCCGCGCCGAAGGCGAACAGCCGGCCGCCCGCCGCGACCGTGTCGGCCACGGCCGCGCCCGCCGCCGCCACGCTCTCCGCCTCCTCGTCCCGCACCCGCCGCAGCAGCCCGATCGCCGCGTCGAAGAACCGGCCGGACAGCGTGCTCTCGCCGCCGCTGCCGGGCGTCGCGTCAGCCATGGTGGGGCCCCTTCCTCACGTGTCGCGGATCACGTTGCGGTCTGGACCAATGCTCTGTCAATACCGGCTCGGCCCCGGGGAGGGACGGTTGTCGGCGCGATGCGCAAGAATTGAGTCAGGGCCAGCGCACGATAATTTTCGAGGGGCACGTATGTCCGGACTGATCGACACCACGGAGATGTATCTCCGCACCATCCTCGAGCTGGAAGAGGAAGGTGTGGTGCCCATGCGCGCCCGCATCGCCGAGCGGCTCGACCAGAGCGGCCCGACGGTGAGCCAGACGGTCGCCCGGATGGAGCGGGACGGTCTGGTGACCGTCGCGGGCGACCGGCACCTGGAGCTGACCGACGAGGGCCGCCGCCTGGCCACCCGCGTGATGCGCAAGCACCGGCTCGCCGAGTGCCTGCTGGTCGACGTGATCGGCCTGGAGTGGGAGCAGGTCCACGCCGAGGCGTGCCGCTGGGAGCACGTGATGAGCGAGGCGGTGGAGCGCCGGGTGCTGGAGCTGCTGCGGCACCCCACCGAGTCGCCGTACGGCAACCCGATCCCGGGCCTGGAGGAGCTGGGCGAGAAGGCGGAGGCGGAGGCGTTCCTCGACGAGGGCATGGTCTCGCTGGCCGAGCTGGACGCGGGCCCCGAGGGCAAGACGGTCGTGGTGCGCCGGATCGGTGAGCCCATCCAGACGGACGCCCAGCTCATGTACACCCTGCGCCGCGCGGGCGTCCAGCCCGGCTCGGTGGTCAGCGTGACGGAGTCGGCGGGCGGGGTGCTGGTGGGCAGCAGCGGTGAGGCGGCGGAACTGGGCGCGGAGGTCGCGTCCCACGTCTTCGTAGCCAAGCGCTGACGCCCGCCGACCCCGGGCGCCGCGCCCGGTGCGGCGCGTCCCCCGTTGCGGGCAGTCGTCCCGCAGGGCGATGGGGGTCCCCCGTTGCGGGCGGCGCATCCCCGTTGTGGGCAAACGTCCCGCAGGGCGGGACGGGTGGGCACAACGGGTGCCCACCGGGGCGGCGCCCCCTGCGAAGGGTGCCCCCTAGGGCGGTGCCCTCGGACCCTGCGGGTGGGTGGGGGGCGGGGCCCCTCCGGGCTCACCTCCTCGCGGTCGGCGGGGCACCCAGTCGGAAAGGGTGACCGTCACTCGCCGCCGATCCGCTGCGGGGGCGACCCTGCACGGCCCCACCCCGGCCGTCGGCCGACTGCGGTCCAGTGGGTGGTAGGGCACGGCCCCACCCCGGCGCGTCGCCGACTGCGGGACGGTGGGTGGGGCGTACCGCCCTGTAAGGGCACCCGGATGTGGCCGGAAAGGCAGCGCCCCGCGGCGTGCCCGTGCCAGTCTGGGGGGCAGGCATATGACCCCGGGAGGGAACAGCCCGTGCGCCTCGGACAGGGAAAGAGCCCCGACGCCTCACGACGCCGGGGCCCGACCTCCCCTGTGCTGACCCGGAGCCCCGAGCTCTCAGGGTCATCCCCCTCGGACCGTTTTCCCCGAGCGGCCCGCCTCCTGATGAAGATCTCCCCTCGGCGGCGGCCGTCAATCCCCGAGCCGGGTCACTCGAACGAGCGGTGTTGCGCGCGAGAGCCGTATTTTCGAATGCGGGTTCGATAGTCTGGCCGCGCACGGACAGAAGGGGGTGCCAGGACACATGGTGCGACGCATCGACCTGACCGGGGCCGACGGTTTACGCCTGGCCGCCTGGGAGTTCGCCGACCCGCCCAAGGGGCACGAGGCCGATCCGGCGCCGGGGGTGCTCCTGCTGCACGGGCTGATGGGCCGCGCCTCGCACTGGGCCTCCACCGCGCGCTGGCTCTCCGAGCGGCACCGGGCGGTCGCGCTGGACCAGCGGGGGCACGGGCACAGCGCCAAGCCCGCGGACGGCCCCTTCACCCGGGAGGCGTACGTCGCGGACGCCGCCGCCGCGGTCGAGCAGCTGGGCCTCGCGCCCGTCACCCTCGTCGGCCACTCCATGGGCGCCCTGACCGCCTGGCAGCTCGCCGCCGAGCGCCCCGACCTCGTCCGGGCCCTGGTCATCTGCGACATGCGGGCCTCCGCGCTGGGCGCCGCCTCCCAGCGGGAGTGGGAGGACTGGTTCCGCTCCTGGCCGCTGCCGTTCGCCACCCTCGCCGACGTACGGAAGTGGTTCGGCGAGGACGACCCGTGGGTGGAGCGGCCCAACCCGGCGCGCGGCGCGTTCTACGCCGAGGTGATGGCCGAGGGGCCGGACGGCTGGCGCCCGCTGTTCTCCCGCCGCCAGATGCTGACCTCCCGCGAGACCTGGGTGCACGACGCCCACTGGGACTCGCTGGCGCAGGTCCGCTGCCCCACCCTCGTCGTCCGCGGCCTCGACGGCGAGCTGGGCCGGGCGGAGGCCCAGGAGATGGTCCGGGTCCTCCCGCACGGGCAGTACGCGGAGGTCCCGGACGCCGGGCACCTCGTCCACTACGACCAGCCGGAGGGCTGGCGCCAGGCCGTGGCGCCCTTCCTCGACGCCGTACCGGTCAACCCCTGCTGACCGCCGCCAGGATCTCGGGCAGCCGGTTCGCCGTGCTCGGCGCGGCGAGCCGCAGCCCCGCCCAGGCCAGCAGCGCGCCCCAGCCGGCGCCGAGCGCGAGGAGGAGCAGCCCGGTCGAGGTGCCGGGGTCCAGCACGATCGCCAGGACGATCAGCGGCGCGCACAGCACCGCCGCGGTGAGCATGCCGCCCACGATGGAGATCCACGCCAGCCCCGCCTGGCCGGGCGCCACGTTCTTGTAGCCGCTGTCCTGCGGGATGGAGTACGGGAAGCGGGCCGACGCCAGCGCGCCCGTGCCCAGCATCGCGCCCAGCACCGCGAAGGACAGCCCCAGCGCCTGCGGCAGCGAACGCCAGTCGCCCAGCACCGCCGCCGTCAGGCCGGTGACCAGCAGGGTGTACGGCAGGGTCACCAGGAGCAGGGCGAACGCCCGCGCCCGCAGCTCCTCGTAGGCGTCCCTCGTGGAGGAGATCGTCATGGCCACCATCCAGAAGGCCGAGGTGTCCTGGCCGAACTGGTTGTACATCTGGATGCCGAGCATCCCGGCCGCGAAGCACGCGAAGTACAGCGAACCGGTGCCCTGGAGGGCGTTGAACAGCGGCACGATCAGGCCGATCACCAGCGAGGTGACCCATGCCGCCTTGGTCTTGGGGTCCCGCGCCACATACCGCAGGCTGCGCCGCATCGCCGTGCCCGTACGCCCCCCGGGCCAGAGCCGCCCGGTCTCGGCGGACGACGCGGACTCCCGCCGCGACGGGCGCGAGGCCGCCGCCAGCGTCGAACCGTCCGGCGCGGTCATCAGCTTCACCAGGCTGCGCCGCCAGGCGTAGAGCAGCGCCGCCAGGGCCAGCGCCGTCAGCAGCAGCCCCGCCGCGGCCTCCCCGTACGCCCCCTCGCCCGCCGAGCCGACCGCGGCGACCGCCGAGGCGGGCGGGATCCACCGCACCACCTCCGCCGCCGGGTCCAGCGCCGACAGGCCACCGGCCCGGCCGAGCCGCTGGGCACCGAAGTTGACGAACTGGATGCCCACCGCGATCACCAGACCGCTCAGCACCGCCAGGTCCCGGCCCTTGCGCGACGTCAGCAGCCGGATGTTCCCCGCCGCCACCGCCCGCGCCAGCGCCACGCACACCAGCAGCACCAGCGGTACGGCCACCACGGCGACCAACACGGCGGCCGCGCCGCGCGCCAGCGCGACCGCCGCCCCGACCGCCAGGCACACGGTGAACAGCGGCCCGATGCCCACCAGCGACGACACCAGCAGCGCCCGCACCAGCGGCCCCGGGCGCAGCGGCAGCATCACCAGCCGCGTGGGGTCCAGGGTCTCGTCGCCGCTCGGGAAGAACAGCGGCATCACCGCCCACCCCAGCGCCAGCAGCGCCGTCAGCAGCACCGTCACGGTGGCGGCGTGCTCGTTGCCCCGCAGCAGCACCAGCCCCAGCAGCTGGCCCGCCGCGAACAGCAGCGCCAGTACCGCGGACGTCACATACGCCGCCGTACGGCCCGCCGACTGCCGCAGCCCGTTGCGCAGCAGCGACAGCTTCAGCCGGACGAAGATCCCCGTGAGCGTCACCGCGCACCGCCCAGCCAGTCGAGCGACTCGCCCGCGTCCCGGCCCCGCGCGCCCACCAGCTCCAGGAACGCGGCCTGGAGCGACGGGGCTTCGCCCCGGACCTCCGCCAGCGTGCCCTGCGCCCTGATGTGGCCGGCCGCCATCACCGCCACCCAGTCGCACAGCGACTCCACCAGCTCCATCACATGGCTGGAGAAGACGACCGTGGCGCCCGACGCGGTGTACCGCTCCAGGACGCCCCGGATGGTCTGCGCCGACACCGGGTCGACGCCCTCGAACGGCTCGTCCAGGAAAAGCACTTCGGGATTGTGGAGGAGGGCCGCCGCGAGACCGATCTTCTTGCGCATACCGGTCGAGTAGTCGACGACCAGTTTGTTCCGCGCGCCCGCCAGGTCCAGCACGTCGAGCAGCTGCGCCGCCCGCTTGTCGACCTCGTCACCGGGCAGCCCCCGCAGCCGCCCCGTGTAGGCGAGCAGTTCACCGCCGGAGAGCCGCTCGAACAGCCGCAGCCCCTCCGGCAGGACCCCGATCCTGGCCTTGACCGCGGCCGGATCGCCCCACACGTCGTGCCCCGCCACCTCGACCCGCCCCTGGTCGGGCCGGAGCAGCCCCGTCACCATCGACAGCGTCGTCGTCTTGCCCGCCCCGTTCGGGCCCACCAGCCCGATGAACCTGCCCGCTGGGAGCACCAGATCGACCCCGGCGACGGCGACCTGCTCGCCGAACCGCTTCCACAACCCCTCGACCCGCACGGCGGGCGCGGAGCCCTCCTTCACCTGGTCCGGCATCGGTCACTGCCTTCCGTCGTCCCCGTGTTCGTACGGGAACCAGCCTACGGACGCCCCGGGGGGCACGCAGGGGACGGGAACCGGCAGTGAGGGCGGCTCAACCCTGCCGGGACCTGGCATCGGCGGCCTCGCGGGCGCACGCGTACGCCAGCGGGCAGATCAGCTCCTCCACGTCCGGCAGCCAGCGGTTGGCCGGGGTGGGGCGGCGCGCCCACTGCACCGCCCCGTGCCCGCCGACCCGGGTCGGCGGGGCCGCGACCCAACTCCCCTCGCCGCGCGCCACCAGGTCGATCGCGGGGGCCGACCAGCCCAGCTTCCGCACCAGGTCGGGCACCTTGGGGGCGGCGCCCGGCAGGACGAAGAACATCATCCGGCGGTCGGGCGTGCAGGTCACCGGCCCGAGGGTCAGGTCCATCCGCTCCATCCGCGCCAGCGCGAGGAAGCCCGCGGCCTCGGGGACGACCAGCGCGTCGAAGGTGCGGCCCGTCGGCAGCAGGATCGACGCCCGCGGGTGCTTGCCCCACATCCGGCGCGCCGCCACGGCGCTGCCCGTCGCCTGGTTCGCCCAGTCGGGCCGCGCCGGGTGCGCCCCCGGCGCGGGGCACGCGGTGTCCTCGCACGAGCACCGCTCCGTGCCGTCGACCGCCTCCAGCCAGGTGCCGGGGAACACGTCCCAGTGCCGCTCTTCCGCGTACCGCACGGCGCTGTCCAGCAGCTGCTCGCCTCGCTGCTTGGGGATCTGTGCGGCTTCCGTGACTCCGATGGTCTCTTCCACGGACAGCTCAACTACCGGCCCCATCCGGGGTTACGGGGCGCGGGAAGGGAGGCCGAGGAGCATCGATTCGGCATCCGGGGCGCATGGATGCATGGGCGGGGGCGCGCGTGAGGGACGGGAGCGGTGGGCGGGTAGCCACTGTCGGGGGAGGTGGCAATATGGCGGTCTCCCGCCATCACACGATGTTTCGGACGTCGTCGGCACATGGCGTGGATCAGGGTTTCCGTCAGCTCCGTAACTGTGCGTGCACGTATGGGTGCTTCAGTGCTTTTCTCGGTATTCGCAGGTCAAGTTCTGCATTCTCCGTATATCGGCCGGGCAGTGATCAGCGGGACTGATCACCGCGGCAACAGGGGGTAGTCATGGCAGCGAGGCCGCTCGTCGCCCGTCAGCCGAACGAACGGCTGCAGGCTCTCATCCAGGAAGCAGGGTGCTCCAACGCCGGGCTCGCCCGCCGCGTCAACATGGTGGGGCAGGAGCGGGGGCTCGACCTGCGGTACGACAAGACATCGGTGGCCCGCTGGCTGCGCGGGCAGCAGCCGCGCGGGCGGGCCCCCGGGATCATCGCCGAGGCCCTCGGCCGCAAGCTGGGGCGCACGGTCACCATCGACGAGATCGGCATGGCCAACGGCAAGAACCTGGCCTCCGGGGTGGGGCTGGCGTTCTCGCCGACCGTGCTCGGCGCCATCGAGCAGGTCTGCGAGCTGTGGCGCAGCGACGTCGGCCGGCGGGACTTCCTGTCGGGCACCACGGTCGCCGCCTCCGCGCTGGTGGAGCCCAGCCGGGACTGGCTGATCACCGCCGCCGACCCGCAGGTGGCCCGGCAGGCCGGGTCACGGGTGGGCATGGCGGACGTCGAGGCGGTACGGGCGATGACCGCCGCGCTGACCGACCTCGACCACCGCTTCGGCAGCGGGCACGTGCGGCCCGTGGTGGTGCACTACCTGAACAGCGTGGTGTCCGGGCTGCTGTCCGGCTCGTACCGGGACACCGTGGGCCGGCAGCTGTTCGCCGCCGTGGCCCGGCTCACCGAACTGGCCGGGTACATGGCCGTGGACACCGGGCAGCCCGGGCTGGCGCAGCGCTACTACATCCAGGCGCTGCGGCTCGCGCAGGCGGCCGGGGACCGCGGCTACGGCGGGTACGTCCTGGCCGCGTCCATGAGCCACCTGGCGGCCCAGCTCGGAAACCCGCGCGAGATCGCCCAGTTGGCGCGGGCGGCACAGGAAGGGGCGCGCGGGCACGTGCCGCCGCGGGCGGAGGCGATGTTCCTGGCGGCCGAGGCGCGCGGGCACGCCCTGCTCGGCGATCTGCGCACCTGCCAGGAGGTGGTGGCCCGGGCGGTGGCCGCGATGGACCGCGCCGACCCGGAGGCGGGCGACGACCCGCAGTGGATCGCCCACTTCGACCGGGCGTACCTCGCCGACGAACTGGCCCACTGCTACCGGGACCTGGGCCGTCCCGAGGAGGCGGCGCGCGCGGCCGGCGAGGCGCTGGAGGGGCTGCCCGCCACCCGGGCGCGGCGGCGCGCGATCGGGCTGGTGCTGCTGGCCACGGCGCAGCTCCAGCAGCGCGAGGTGGAGGCCGCGTGCCACACCGGGACGCGGGCGGCCGAACTGCTCGGCACCCTGCGGTCGTCGAGGGGCGCCGAGTACCTGGACGATCTCCAGCAGCGCCTGGAGCCGTACGCGGACGAGCCCGCGGTACGGGAGTTCGGCGCCCGGCTGGAGCTCCAGGCGGCATAGCCGCCGTCTCATCAGCGTCGCCGGAGGGGTTCTTGTTACTGCCGCCACACACGTGTGCGCGGGCTCCGCGTCACCCGGTAGCGTGAGCCGACGCTTCCGTAGGTTTACAGGTTGAGACGTAGGAGTCCCGGTGACGCAGAGCGGACAGGGTCAAGAGCCGCACCTCCCGGCGGCGCGGCCCGCGCACGAGGGTGTCGTGCTGCCCGCCGACGGCGGCGACGCCTGGGGGACACCCGGCGCGCCGCCCGCCGGGGGCGCGCCGTGGGGCGGCCCCTGGGGCCCGCCCGGCGGGCACCAGCAGCCCCTTTCGCCGCAGCAGCCGCACCAGCCTCAGCAGAACCAGCACGGGGCCTACGACCCGTACCAGCAGCAGCAGGCGTCGCCGTACGGGCAGGGCCCGGCGTACGGGACCGGTGCCCAGCCGCTGCCGCCCGAGGCCGCGCCTGGCGGCTCCGACGCGGACGCCACCCAGTACCTCCCGCCGGTGGCCGGTGCCGGTGCCGGCGCGGGCCACGGCGCCGGGCCGCTGCCGCCCGCGCGGCCCGTGCCCCCGGAGAGCCCGGCCGAGTCCACCCAGTTCCTCGGCACCCGCCCCGGTGGCCAGGACGCGGACGCCACGCAGTACATACCGCCCGTACCGCCCCAGCCGACCGGCGCGCCCTACGGGATACGGCCCGGGGCGCCCGGCGACCGGCAGCCGCCCGCCGAGTTCGACAGCCTGTTCCGCGACGAGGCCCCCGCCACCCAGCACCTCCCCCCGGTCGTCCAGCCGCAGGGGCCCCAGGGACCGCGTGCGCCCCAGGCGCAGACGGGTGCCCCGCAGTACCAGGATCCGTACCAGGAGCCCCCGCGGCGCCGTTCCTCGAAGCTGCCGCTGATCGCCGCCGTCGTGGTCGGCTGCACCGTCCTCGGGCTGGGCGCGGGCGCCCTGCTGAGCGGCGGCGAGGACGACAAGAAGGCCCCGGCGGACAAGGCCGGTGTCGCCGCCGCCAGTTCACCGACGCCCGGCACCGGTGCCTCGACGGAGGGCGCCAACCCGGCGAAGATCCAGGCGGAGGCGCTCGACAAGCTGCTCGCGGACAGCAACAACAGCCGCGACTCGGTGATCCGTTCCGTCGAGAACATCAAGAAGTGCCAGAACCTCGACCAGGCCGCGACCGACCTGCGCGCCGCCGCCGGGCAGCGCCGGGACCTGGTGACCCGGCTGAAGGGCCTGTCCGTCGACCAGCTGCCCCGGCACGCGGAGCTGAGCGCCGCGCTGACCGAGGCGTGGCAGGCGTCCGCCTCCGCCGACGACCACTACGCGGCCTGGGCCGGGGAGGTCAAGGAGAAGAAGGGCTGCAAGGGCGGCAAGGCCCGCAGCACGGGCGAGTTCGCCCAGGGCAACCGGGCCAGCGGTGAGGCGACGGCCGCCAAGCGGGAGGCGTCCGCCCTCTGGAACGGCATCGCGGGCAGCCACGGCCTGACCCCGCGCCAGCCGGCCCAGCTCTGAGCCGTACTCCGCTACAGCGCGGCCTCGCGGAGTGTCGGGCCGACGTCCACGAAGCCCTCCTTCTGGGCCACCAGCCGTCCCTGGCGCACCACTTGGAAGGTGACCTGGCGGTTGATGGTCCGGGGGGTGGCCGTGGTGCCGAGCATGTCCTCGTAGCGCCAGCGCAGCGGCGGGGTGAGGCCGCCGGTGTCGACCTGGACGCCCCTGTTGAGCGCGAGCCGGATCGCTCCGGCGGTCACCTTCCCGTCGCCGAGGGACTCCACCGCCCGCTCCAGGACGGTGTAGGCGATCCAGGTCGTCTGGACGCCCGCGTCGGCCGGGTCGATTCGGTTGTCGGCGAAGGCGTGCTCGCGCAGCATCCTCTTCATCGGCTCCCAGCGGGCGTCTCCGGCGTCCGGGTACCAGCCGGTGAGGTAGGCGCCCTCGAAGGGGCCGTTCGCGCCGCCGGTGCGGTCGATCAGCGGCTGGTCGACGCTGCCGAGCACCGAGGAGACCCGGATGTCCCGGTCGTCGGCGGGGAGCCGGCGGAAGGAGTCGAAGAAGTTCCGGGTGCGCTCGCCGAGCGCCGCGGTGACGCAGCCGCCCTCCGCGCCCGCCCGTTCGCGGGCCTTCCGTGCCGCGTCGCCGTACTCGCCCGCGTCGTCGGCGGCCCGGATGTCGCTGGCGCCGCGGTGGCCGCCCTGCGCCAGGCCGGTGTTGAGGAGGTACGGCAGGTGGGCGCCGGTGATGGTGTCGGGCCGCACCAGCGAGACCCGGTCGCAGGAGCGGGACAGCTGGATCCCGTTGCCCGCCAGCAGCGCGGCCTGGCCGCCGTTGACCGGGTAGGAGACGGGGCTCTTGAACTCCTCGTCCGTGAGCCCGTAGCCGCCGATGTACGGGATGTCCGCGGCCTCCAGCTGCGGCATGAACGCGCGGCCGAACTGGCTGTACGAGCCGACGACCGCGACCACGCCCTCGCGCACCGCGCGCCGGGCGCACGCGGAGGCGCCCGCGGGCTCGTTGCCCTCGTTGCAGGTGAGCACCCGCAGCTCGCGCCCGCCGATGCCGCCCCGGGAGTTGGCCCAGCGGGCGTACGCCTGGCCCATGGCGGGCATACCGGGCATATTGGTGGCGCGTGTCTTGTCGGGCGCCCAGGTCATCACGGTGAGGGGCTCCCTGGAGCCCCCCGTGGCCCCAGGGATGACCCCGCACCCGGCCAGGAGGGCCGCCGAACCGACCGCCGCCGCGGCCAGGAGAAGGGGGCGGGTGGCGGGCAGTCGTCGCCTTCCGTTACGGGTCATGTGCGTGCACACTTCCGCCCCATCGGTAACGCGGCGGTGAGGAGGGTTCAACGCCGGGTGACACGGAGGTGAATTGCGGGGGCCGGTCCCCGGACCGCCCGGGGGAACGTACGATCGAAACGTGTCAGCTTCCGTGAACTCTTCCCGTCGCGGCCGTCGCTCCTCCACCATGGGCGGCATGCCGCTCAACGACATGCCGTGGTGGCGCTGGCGCGCGAACGTGCGCTCGGCGCTGCACATGCTCTCCGACCCCGCCTTCCACCAGGAGTGCTGGCTGACGGGCGCGGAGGGGTACGGGGACGTCACCGACGCCGTGTACCGGCTGGTCGAGGACACCTGGCTGGACAACTGGTCCGCCGAGAAGTACGTGGGCACCATATTCCGGGACTCCGGCGAGGCCGCGCTGGTCGACGTCGCGGTGCTGCGGGTGCTGCGGATCATGCACCAGGTGGGCCCGGACGCCCCCGTCTCCGCCTACATGGGCCACCACGGCTGGCCGGAGGCGGTCCGGGCGGCGCGGGACGCCCATGTCCGGCTGGCCGTCAATGACGGCGAGGACCCCGACGTACCGCCGCACTCGCTGGACGTCCTGCGGATCATGACGCGCGCCGCGTGAGGTCCCGCGGCGCGGACCGGAGTCCGGCCGGACCGCCCGGATGTGGCATCCTGCCGGGATGACCGACCAGTACGTCCTCACGCTCTCCTGCCCGGACAAACAGGGCATCGTGCACGCCGTTTCGAGTTACCTCTTCATCACCGGCTGCAACATCGAGGACAGTCAGCAGTTCGGGGACCGGGACACCGGCCTGTTCTTCATGCGGGTCCACTTCTCCGCCGAGTCCCCGGTCACGGTCGACAAGCTCCGCGCCAGCTTCGCCGCGGTCGGCGACTCCTTCGCGATGGACTGGCAGATCCACCGCGCCGACGAGCGCATGCGGATCGTGCTGATGGTGTCGAAGTTCGGCCACTGCCTCAACGACCTGCTGTTCCGGTCGCGGATCGGCGCCCTGCCGGTCGAGATCGTCGCGGTCGTCTCCAACCACACCGACTTCGCCGAGCTGGTCGCCTCGTACGACATCCCCTTCCGGCACATCCCGGTCACCAAGGACACCAAGCCCCGGGCGGAGGCCGAGCTGCTGGAGCTGGTCCGCGAGGAGAACGTCGAGCTGGTCGTCCTCGCCCGGTACATGCAGGTCCTCTCGGACGACCTGTGCAAGCAGCTCAGCGGCCGGGTCATCAACATCCACCACTCGTTCCTGCCGAGCTTCAAGGGCGCCAAGCCCTACCACCAGGCCCACACCCGCGGGGTGAAGCTGATCGGCGCGACGGCCCACTACGTGACCGCCGACCTCGACGAGGGCCCGATCATCGAGCAGGAGGTCGAGCGGGTGGGCCACGAGGTGACCCCCGAACAGCTCGTCGCCGTCGGCCGGGACGTCGAGTGCCAGGCGCTGGCCCGGGCCGTCAAGTGGCACGCCGAGCACCGCATCCTGCTCAACGGCCGCCGTACCGTCGTCTTCGCCTGAGCGACGGCCGGCTCCCTACAGGCGGCTCAGCGAGGCCGCGGCGAACAGCACGTCCCGCACGGCCTCGCGGTCGCCGTCCTGGCCGGCCGCCGCCTCCTCCGGGGCGACATGGCCCGCCACCAGCTGGCAGAACTCCACCCCGTCCAGGGCCACCTGCGCGACCTTGTGGTCCGGGGTGGCGACCGCGGCGGGCGAGTCCAGCGCGATGTACCAGTCGCCGCCGCCCGCGCCCTCGACCTCCAGGTGCAGCGTGCGGCCGGGCGCCCCGGCCGTCACCAGCCGCCGCGCCGGGGCGGCGAGCCCCTCCCGGCGGCGCGCGGCGAGCGCCGCCGGCAGCAGCCGGGCCGCCAGGTCGATCATGTCGTGCAGATGGGCGCCGCTGGGCGGCTCGTACGGGTAGTCGACGGCGGCCGCGATGTCGTCCGCGTGCACCCAGCACTCGAAGGCCCGGTCCAGCAGGGCGTCCCGCAGGGGCAGCGAGAAGTCGCCGTACGACACGGACATCTCGGCCACACCCCGGCCGGCGAAGGACACCGTGCGGATCAGGGTGTGCGCCTGGTCCCGCCACGGTCCGCGGACCGACCGGGTGGGCGGGTGGTGCGCGCCCTGCCAGTACGCCTCGGTGCGGTCCGCCGGGGTCGCCGGCGACGGGGAGTCGTCCAGCCCGATCGCCGTGGCCACCAGGCTGTCCACCGCCTGGAGATGGCTGATCACCCCGGCCACGGTGGTGCGGCGGCTGACGCTCCGGTCGCGCTCGAACCACTTCAGCCGCACCGGCGCGTGCCACTCCGCGTCGCCGATGTCCCGCAGCAGCGCGTCCAGCCGGGCGGTCTCGGCGTCGTAGGGCCCGGCCCAGTCCGGCACGGGGATACGGGCGGGGCGGCGGCCCAGGCAGTTCTCCAGGACCCGGGAGCGCAGCAGCGGGTCCAGGTCGAGATCCCGCTCGTGGTGGAGCAGCCCGACCGCGTCGCGCAGCCGCAGGGCCTCCTCGGCGCAGGGGGCGCACTCGGTCAGGTGCTCCTCCACGGCGGCCGTCTCCTCGGCGGAGCAGGCGGACAGCGCCCAGGCGCCGAGGAGCGACTGGAGCACCTTGTGCGGCAGGGCCGGCGGGGCCGCTGGGGCGGCCTCGGACGCGGGCAGCGCCTCCAGGTTGTCGGCGGCCCGGCGCGGCGCGGGTATGCGCGGCACACCGCCCACCTCCTCCTGGCCCTCGTCGTGGCCTCCGCCGTCGAGCGGCCCCGTCACAGCGCCCGCCCGTCCAGCGGCCGGCTGTTCGCGGTGGCCAGCAGCTGGAGGCCGAGCCGCAGCCGGCGCCGCGCCTCGTCCTCGGTCACGCCCAGGTCCGCGGCGGTCTGGCGGTAGTCCCGGCGCTGGAAGTAGGCCAGCTCCAGCGCGGCGCGCAGCGGCGCGGGCATGGACTGGACGATGAAGTCGGCGCGGGCCGACACCGCCGCGCGCCGCACCTTCTGCTCCAGCTCCTCGGCGCAGCCGCCGCCCCGCTCGGCGAACGCCCTGGCCTCCGCCTGGCGCAGCCGGTGCACGGCCTGGCTGCGGGCGAGCTTCGCCATCCAGGAGCGCATCGCGCCCTCGCGCTTGGGGTCGTACGCGTCCGGGTTCTCCCAGACATAGCCGAACACCTCGCGGGTGACCTGGTCGGCGGCGGCCTCGTCGTCGAGGACGCGGTGGGCGGTGTTGTGCACGAGGGAGGCGAAGCGGTCGTACAGCTCACCGAGGGCGGCCGCCTCGCCGCGCGCCAGCCGCTGCTGCATCTTGCGGTCCCAGCGCGGTGGTGTGTCCTTCGCCATACGGAGTCCTCCCCAACCGACTCCTCTCGAATGTAGTGCGCCCCACCGACAACGCGCCCCTCTTTGTGCCAAGTGCCCCTCGCACCCACCCCGGATGGTAAGGGCGTCATCACAAGGAGTGGATCGTGTTTCATGGGGGGACGGTGGGGCAGCAGCGGCGCAAAGGAAGCACCGCTTCCGTTTCTCGGGGGCCCCGGTTGGATCGGCGAAGGGTTGGCGCGTGACGCTCACGGTGGACGAAGCCGAGCACGGCGCCTGGACGGTGCTCAGCATCCAGGGCGAGCTGGACCTGGTCTCCTCGGCCGTCGTCCGCAGACGGGTGCACGACGCGGTGGCCGAGGGTCGGCGCGACGTCGTCCTCGACCTGTCCCAGGTGCTGTTCTGCGACTCCAGCGGCGTGGGTGTGCTGATCGCGTCCCGCCGGCTGCTGCACTCCTGCCGGGGCAGGCTGCGGCTGATCCTGCCCGCCCAGGGCGCCGTGGAGGGCTCGCACGTCAACAAGGTCCTCGCGGCCCTCGGCGTACGGCGGTTGTTCGCGGTGTACGCGGACGTCGCCGCCGCCACCGGCGAGGAGGACCAGCAGCTCTCGGCGTGACGGCGCCCGTCCGGCGACGTACGCTCCCGGCATGGACGCAGAGGAGTTGTACCGGCGCCGGATCGCCTCACGGTTCGCCGCCTTCGACCAGGACGGCAACGGCCACATCTCGCGCGAGGACTTCACCACGGCGGCCGGACGGCTGCTGGAGGAGTTCGGCGTTCCGTTCCGCTCGGACCGGGGCCAGGCGCTGGCCGCCGGCGCGGAGGCCTTCTGGCAGGGCATGGCGGGCATCGCGGACGTGGACGGCGACCAGCGGGTGACCCGGGGCGAGTTCGTGAACGGGGCCGTGAAGCGGCTGCGCGACAACCCCGACCGGTTCGCCGAGATCGCCCGGCCGTTCGTGCGCGCGCTGCTCGCCGTCGCGGACCAGGACGGCGACGGCAAGGCCGGGATCGGCGAGCTGGAGCGGGCGCTGCGGGCGCTGGGCGTGGACGAGCACACCGCCGCGCTCGCGGCCGAGTCGGTGGACCTCGACCGCAGCGGGCTGGTCGACGAGGAGGAGGCGGTCACGGCCTTCGCCCGCTACTTCATGACCGAGGAGCCCGGAGCCGGGACGGCCTGATCCGGGAGGTCCCTCGGCCGGGACGGCCTGATCCGGGACGGCCTGATCCGGGACGGCCTGATCCGGGAGGGTTCACGGGTGCGGCTCCGTGGGGCGGTGGTCCCCGGAGCCCCACCTTCGAGTGAGGCGGTCACGCAGCGTTGATCGCGGCCGGTGCGCGGTCCGGTGCGCGGTGTGGTGCGGGCCCCTGTTCGACTGCCCGCGGAGTGCGTCGCACAGTATGCACCACCCGTACTCCTTCGCGCTGGAATATGCCCGAAGCGCTTGTTGCGGTGACGGAACGTCAACCATGCTGTCCCACACGGAAATCACGTTCAGTGACGACTGTGAAGGCTGTGGTCGCTGTGAAACGCGAGGCGTTGTGTCCGCCGGTTCGGATGGTGTGAGCGGTGCAGGTGCTTCAGATGCAGTTGGAGATCGGTCCCGATCCGGCGGAGGTGGGCCGGGCCCGGAGATGGGCGCGCTCACGTCTCGCCGGGTCCGGGATAGGGGAGGACGAGCCGCTGGCGGAGACGCTGGTGCTGCTCATCTCGGAGCTCGTCACCAACGCCGTGGTGCACACCGGCTGTCCGGCCGTGCTGCGGATGCTTTTCGGCCCCGCGTCCGGCGGTGACGCCGGCTCCGGCGCCGGGCCGGCGGAGGCCGGGACGGTACGGGTCGAGGTCGCCGACACCAGTGCCTGCCCGCCGCGCCCCCGGCACGCCGACGGCGACGACACCAACGGGCGCGGCCTGGAGCTGGTCGACGGGCTCGCCGACCGCTGGGGCTGGCGCCACGAGGGCTCGGGCAAGAGCATCTGGTGCGAAGTGGACCGGGGCGCACCCGTGGTGAACGGGGTGGTGCGTGAGGCCCAGGGGTTCGCGCCGTCGTGCGCCGTCACCAATCGGGCATAAACGGCGTAGCCCCGAGGGGGTGTTGACGGCGGATGCCCCGCTGATCACCCTGGGAGCAGCGATTCGTGGCGAGGGGACGCCAAGGGCTTGACGCCCTTGGCGAGCGCGGGTCGTGGCTTCACGGCGGCTCTGTCAGGGCCCTCCCGCGAGGGTGAGCGCGCCGGAGCCGGGTGGCGGCCGCATGCCGGCCGCGTACGCGCGCATGAGTGCGCCGCCACCCAAGGAAACGCCGCCCCGGCGGTCGCCGATGCTCCGGTTCTCCCGCCGGTCGCCGAAGCCCCCCGCCGAGCTTGCCCGGTCGCTCACGCCCCCACCGCCCGCTCACGCCCGGTCGCTCCCGCCCAGTCGCCGGTGCCCAGTCGCCGGCGCCCGGCGATCACTGGCGTGAATTCCGGTGGACCGAGGGGGAGGGGGCGCGGCTACGGTCGGGGGATGCCCTACCGGAAGCTCCTGACCAGGCCCGTCCTGAGCTGGTGTCTCGTCGCCCTCGCCGCCCGTATGCCGGTGGCGATGGCGCCCCTCGCCCTGGTCTTCCTGGTGCGGGAGCGGCCCGGCGGCTACACCACCGGCGCCCTGCTCGCCGCCGTCTACGTCGTCGGCGAGATCCTCGGCGCCCCGCTCCTCGGCACCCGGCTGCGCCCCGACCGCGCCCGCCCGCAGCTGGCCGCCGGGCTCGCGGTCGGCGCCGCGTCGTTCACCGGCCTCTGGCTCGCCCACAGCGCCCCGCCCGCGGTGCTGGGCGCCCTGGCGTTCCTCGCGGGCGCCGCGCCGTCCGCCGCGCCCGGCGGGCTGCGCGCGGTGCTCACCGGCATGGTCCCGCCCGGCCAGGTCACCCCGGCGATGAGCCTGGAGTCGGTGCTGACGTCCGGGCTGTGGGCCGCCGCGCCCGCCCTGACCACCGGACTGGCCCTGGGCGCCGCCCCGTACGCGCCGATGCTCCTCGCGGCGGCGCTCATGGCCGCCGGCTGCGCCGGGCTGTGGGCGCTGCCCGCCGGGTGGCCGGCCGAGCGCGAACCGGCCGGGCGCGGCGGGGGAGCCTCCGGCGGCGTGCTGAGTGTCCTGGTGCGCGCCTGGCCGGTGTACGTGCTCGGCGCGGCGAGCCTCGCGATGCTGGCGCTCGCCGAGCTGATCCTGCCCGCGCTGCTGGAGCAGCGGCACATCGGGATCGGCTGGGCCGGGCTCCTGCTGGCCGGGTTCTCGCTGGGGTCGGCGGCCGGGGCGTTCCTGTACGGGCTGCGGTCGTGGCCGGGGAGGCCGGCCCGCCAGTGCCTGGTGATGCTGCCCGCCGTGTGCGGCTGCGGGGTGCTGGTCGCGGTGGCGCCCTGGACGTGGGCGATCGGCGCGGTGCTGGTGGTGGCGGGCGCGCTCCAGGCGGCGATCGGCCTGGCGCGCAACCTCCAGCTGCGGGCGGTTGTCCCGGCGGGCGCGCTGGCCGCCGCGTACTCGGTGAACTACGCGGCCGTGGGCGCCGGTTACGCGGCGAGCGGCGCCCTCGCGGGCGGGCTGCTGCGGGTGGTGGCGCCCTCCACGGCCATCCTGGCGGGGGTCGCGCTCACGCTGGTGCTCAGTGCCGTGGGGCTGGCGGGGGAGCGGCGGATGTCAGCCGCCCGGGTGTCCGGCACCGCCGTCGTCGCCGGGGGCGCCCGCCCGGAAGGTGCGGCGGTAGACGGTGGGCGGGACGCCGAGCGCGGCCTGTAGGTGCTGCCGCATCGACTGGGCGGTGCCGAACCCGGCGTCCCTGGCGACCCGGTCGACCGGGAGGTCCGTGGACTCCAGCAGGTGCCGGGCGCGCTCCACCCGCTGCCGCGTCAGCCACTGTCCGGGGCTGACGCCCACCTCCTCGCGGAACCGCCGGGTGAACGTCCGTACGCTCATGGACTCGCGGGCGGCCAGCTCCCGCAGCGGGATCGGTTCGTGGAGCCGCTCCAGCGCCCAGGCGCGGGCCCGGGTGGTGGTGGCGAACTGCGGGTCCGGCACCGGCCGCTGCACGAACTGCGCCTGACCGCCGTCCCGGTGGGGCGGCACGACCGTGCGGCGCGCCACCTCGTTGGCGACGGCCGACCCGTGGTCGCGGCGCACGATGTGCAGGCACAGGTCGATGCCGGCGGCGACCCCGGCGGAGGTCAGCACGTCGCCGTCGTCGACGAACAGCACGCCGGCGTCGACCCGTACCGAGGGGAACGTCCGCTGGAAGTGCTCGGCGGACGCCCAGTGGGTGGTGGCGGGCCGCCCGTCGAGGAGGCCGGCGGCGGCCAGGACGTACCCGCCGGTGCAGATCGCCACCAGCCGCGTACCGGGGCGGACATGAGCGAGCGCGGCGGCCAGCCCGGGCGTGAGCCGGCCCTCCTCGAAGACCGGGCCCAGTTCGTACGAGGCCGGGACGACGACCGTGTCGGCGGTGGCGAGCGCCTCGGGGCCGTGGGCGACCGCGATGTCGAAGTCGGCGTCGGTGGCGACCGTCCCCGCTGCCACGCCGCAGGTGACGATCTCGTACAGCGGGCGCCCGCCGGGGTCCTTGGCGCGGCCGAAGATGCGGTGCGGGATGCCCAGCTCGAAGGGGAGGCAGCCGGCGAGCGCGAGCACGACGACCCGGTGCGGCGCGGGCGGGGCGGACGGTGCGGAGGCGGCCATGGCCCGATCCTAGCGAAGGGTGTCATCCGGGCCACTGGTTCCGGCCCCGGGCCGTGACGAAGCTGTGTGACGTGACCCAGACAAGCCCCTCCGCCGCCCCCGAGGCCCCCCGCCCGCCCCGCGTCCGCGCGCCCCTCGTCCGTCCGCCGCGCCTCCACCGCGCCTGGTGGGTGGCGGCCGTCACCTTTGTGACGATCATCGGGGCGGCGGCCTTCGCGTCGCTGCCGGGGCTCCTCATCGAGCCGCTGCACACCGAGTTCGGGTGGTCGCGCGGGTCCATCGGCTTCGCCGTCTCCGTCAACCTCGCGCTGTACGGCCTGACGGCGCCGTTCGCCGCCGCCCTCATGGACCGGTTCGGCATCCGCCGCGTGGTGGCGGTGGCCCTGACGGTCATCTCCGCCGGGTCCGTGCTCACCGTGTGGATGACCGCGGCCTGGCAACTCGTCCTCTACTGGGGTGTCCTCGTCGGCCTCGGCAGCGGCTCCATGGCGCTCGCCTTCGCGGCCACCGTCACCAACCGGTGGTTCACCGCCCGGCGCGGCCTGGTCACCGGCGTCCTCACCGCCGCCGGGGCGTCCGGGCAACTGGTCTTCCTGCCGCTGCTGTCGTGGCTCGTCACGCACCACGGCTGGCGCCCGGCCGCCGTCACGGTCGCCCTGTCCGCCCTCGCCGTCGTCCCGTTCGTCTGGCTCCTCCTGCGTGACCACCCCGCCGACGTGGGGCTGCCGCCGTACGGCGCCGACACCCTCCTACCCAAGCCCGCCCCCGTCCCCGGCGCGGCCCGCCGCGCGGTCGCCGTTCTGCTGTCCGCCGCCCGCACCGGCCCGTTCTGGCTGCTCGCCGGCACCTTCGCCATCTGCGGCGCGTCCACCAACGGCCTGGTCAAGACCCACTTCGTGCCCGCCGCGCACGACCACGGCATGCCGATGACGGCCGCGGCCTCGCTCCTCGCGGTGATCGGCGTCTTCGACGTCGTCGGCACCATCGCCTCCGGCTGGTTCACCGACCGCTTCGAGGCCCGGCGGCTGCTCGCCGTCTACTACGCGCTGCGCGGGATCTCGCTGCTCTTCCTGCCGATGCTGCTGGCGCCGTCCGTGCACCCGCCGATGGTCTTCTTCATCGTCTTCTACGGCCTCGACTGGGTCGCCACGGTGCCGCCGACCATCGCCCTGTGCCGCGAGCACTACGGGGAGGACTCGGCGATCGTCTTCGGCTGGGTCCTCGCCTCCCACCAGGTCGGCGCAGCGGCCGTCGCCTTCGCGGGCGGCGTGGCGCGGGACGTCTTCGGCTCGTACGACGTCGTCTGGTACGCCTCGGGCGCCCTGTGCGCGGCGGCGGCCCTGATGGCGCTGGTCATCCGGCGGCGCCCGGCGGTGGCCTGAGGGACCCCGCCCGGTGCCCCTCCGGCGGCCGGGAGGAGGATGCCCGGGGGAGGGGTGATGCGCACACGACGTATCCGCGAAAGGCGTGGCGAGGGGCCCTGCCGGGGCGCCCGCCGGGGGTGTTCAACAGGTTCGGCGCGACGCTGCTGGTGTCGATGTCCGTGCTGTTCGTGGAGGCGGTGCTCGGCCTGCTGACGCTGATGATCGTCAGCGAGACGGAGGCGTCGCCGAGCGTGGGCCCCCATCCCCTGGGACTGGCGGTGATCGTGGTGGTCGGGGTGCCGCTCGGCGCGGTCCTCGGCTTCGTCCTCTCGGTGGCGGCGGTGATGCCGCTGGTCGTGCTCGGCTCCTGGCTGGGGCGGCGCTTCGGCGGTGGCCGGGACCGCTGGTGGTGGACGCCGGTGGCGGCGGGCGCGGTGGTGTGCGTCCCCGTGGCGGCCGTCGGGCTGCCCGCCGGGGCGGGCGTCGTGTCCATGGCGTGGACATGGCTGGCGCTCACGGCGGTCCTCGCGGTGCCGGCGCTCGCGGTGCGCCCGGTCGCCCTGCGCCCCGTGCAGGTCCATGGCGGGCGGGCGTTCGCGCGGGTGGCGCTGTACGGGACCGGGGCGGTCGTCGGGCTGTGCCTGCTGAGCTGGGCCGCGTTCGAGACGGGGCTGCTGCGCGAGTACCACCCGCCCCGGGTCTCCGAGGAGCGGCTCGCCGGCACCTGGACGGACGGCCGCGGCGGCACCCTGCGGCTCGCCGCGGACGGGACGGCGACCGCGACGGGCCTCGACCACCACACGTTCGACGACGACTTCGACGACGTGGTCGAGGAGTGCACCGGCTCCGGCACCTGGTCGTACGACGCGGGCGAGAGCGAGTGGAGCCAGACTGTGGCGGTCTCGGCCGGTGGCTGCTCCGAGAAGTGGGAGGTGGGCGGCACACCGGACCGGGTGACGCTCTACGTCTTCGTCGGCGACCCGGACTCGGGGGACCTGTACGAGCTGGGGCGGGCCGGCTGAGCACCCCTGACGGTCCGTCATGATTGCCCGTACAACCATCCGGTGGGCCCGGCGGTCGTTCCTGCGGCGGTGTGCGACACCGCCACCGGAACCCTCCACCACGAACCGGGAGAACCACCCGATGAGAACGTCCGTCAGCCGCGCCGTACGGCTCGGCGCGTGCGCGGCCACCGCCGCGCTCGTCACGGCCGGCCTGGCCACGCCCGCGTCCGCCGCGAGCGACACCCTCTGGATCCAGGCGCCGTCCGAGCTCACCGTCCTGGCGGCACCGGCCGGCGGGCCGAAGCCCGCGGCGACCACGCTGGCCCTCGGTCTGTACCACGACAACGAGCGCTACCGGGTCACCGACGGCCGTCTCACCGTGGACGTCTCCGGCCTCGCCGGGGTGGCCGACGTGACCTGGCCCGCGAACTGCGCCCCGGCCGGCACCACCGCGGTGTGCACCGTCCCCGAGATCCCCACGTCCGCCACCGACCAGGTCGTGCTCGGCCTTCACGCGGCGGACGGCGCGGCGGCCGGGGCGTCCGGCCGCGTCACGTACAGCGCCAAGGCCACCTCCAACGGCGGCGGGCTCACCGCGCCCGGGGGCTCCGAGACCGCGGTCACCATCGGCTCGGGCCCCGACCTCGTCCTGACCGGCCCCGCGCCGGTCGAGGGCGCGCGGCCCGGAAGCACGGTCCCGGTGCCCTTCACGGTCGTCAACCGGGGCAACGAGGCCGCCCAGGGCGTCCGCGTCACCCTGTACGCCACCCGGGGCCTCGACCTCGGCACGGTCGCCCCGCAGTGCACCGCCGCACCGGCCGGGGAGGGCCCGGTCGCGCCCGTCACCAAGGTGGACTGCGCGTTCCCCGACGTCGTGGCGCCCGGCGGCTCGTTCGCCCTGCCCGCGCCGCTGCGGGCCACCGTCGCCCGGTACGCGCTCAACGAGCGGGTGGACATCACCGTCGAGCCCGGTGACGGCGCCACCGACCTGGCGCCCGAGACCAACGGCGCGGTGGCGGCCGTCGCCGCCGTGAACACCGCCGACTTCGCCGTACGCGGCACCCGGGTGAGCGGCGCGGCGGGGGAGACCGTCACCGCCACGCTGACCTTCCGCAACCGCGGCCCCGCCTGGATCGCCAACCTCGGCTCCGGCGACCCGGTCGGCCTGGTCGACTTCGTGGTGCCCCAGGGCGCCACCGTCACCGGCGTCCCGGAGAACTGCTCCGGCCGCACCCTGTCCGGCGGCTGGTACGAGAACGGCCCGGCGGGCGCCCCGCGTTACGTCTGCAACCTCCCCATTTGGGTCGCCGAGAAGCAGACGGTGACGTTCCCCTTCCAGCTGCGCATCGACACCGCCGGCCCGCGCGCCACCGGAGCGATCACCCTGAAGCCCCCGTACGGCGCGGGCCCGCTCCCGTTCGACCCGAACACCGCGAACAACCAGGCGAACCTGGTCCTGACCCCCGCGGCCTGATCAGTCCGTCCACGGGCCCTGCCCCCGGCCCCGCACCGTGCGGGCCCCGGGGGCAGGGCCGCCCGGCGCGGTCACTCCAGTTCCTGCTGCTGCCAGGGGCGCGGCCAGTTGGCCGGTGGCGGCGGCGGGCCCGCGATACCGAGATCCCGCCGGGCGCGCGCGTAGAACTCGTCACGCGCCGCGCTCACCGCCTTCTCGGCGTCGACCCAGCCCGCCGGATCGCTCCTCAGCCCCCGCGCGTACAGCTCCACGTTCCAGACCGCCTCGTGCCAGGCACGTGCCGCGCCGATGGTCGCGGCGTCCCCCACGAGAAGGACCGACTCCCACTCGGCCGCCCGCCTCGACTCGGCCTCCGCCAGGAGCGTCAGCCCCTCCTCGGGCGGCAGCGGATCGGTGACGTTCTCGAACCCCCGCGCGGCGCTGATGCGTTGGGCGAGCCGTATCTGCGCCTTCAGCGTGTTGGCGTAGCTCGCGTACGTCTGGAAGCGCTGCGCGTCCCAGCGCTCCGCCCTCGCCCGCTGCCAGCGGCTCCGCTCCGTGAGGCTCGCCGCCAGGTAGGAGCCGACGGCTCCCACGACGACACCGATCAGTGCCGGAGCCTGGTCCCAGAACGCCATGCGTCCCCCCTCGTACGCGTCGGTGGTGATCCCCCGGGAAAGGGTTCACTCCCCGGGCGCCGCGCACAACCGGGACGCTCAGTCGACGCAGAACTCGTTGCCCTCGACGTCCCGCATGACGATGCACGAGTTGTGGCCGTCGTACAGCAGCTCCACGCGTTCCGCGCCGAGCGGGAGGAGGCGGGCGCACTCGGCCTCCAGGACGGCCAGGCGCTCCTCGCCGACCAGGCCGGTGCCGACCCGGACGTCGAGGTGCACCCGGTTCTTGGCCGTCTTGCCCTCGGGGACGCGCTGGAAGTAGAGGCGCGGGCCCACGCCGTCGGGGTCCGTGCAGGCGAACCACGAGCCCTGCTCCTCGGGCGGCTGGGAGCGGTCGTACTCCTCCCAGGTGGCGAACTCGTCCGGGACCGGGGCGACATATCCGAGGACCTCGCACCAGAAGCGGCCGACGCGCTCGGGTTCCGCGCAGTCGAAGGTGACTTGGAATTCCTTGACCTTGGGCATCGGCGCACCCTAACAGGGGCCCCGGCGCCCCTTCATCCGCATTCTCGCGCGGGGCACAGCTCGACGCGGCCGACCCCGGGGAGCGTCGCGATCTCCGCTCTCAGCGCGGCGCGGCGCTCCTCGGGGAAGTCCTCGGGGAAGCCGACCACCAGGTAGTGGGCGTCGCCCGAGGCCACCTCCGACACAGTGGTCGCGCCGAGCCGCCGGAGGCGGGTCTCGTGGGTGCCGAGACCGGCGTAGAAGGCGTCGGGCTCGGTGACCGCCCGGAAGGCCCGGGGTCCGGCGAGGGCCGGGCGGACGTGGAACTCCCAGGCGTACGAGCCCGAGCAGGCGAGGAAGGCCGCCAGCACCAGGGCGCCGGAGACGAGCATCACCGCGGCGGACCTCGGGCGGCTGCGGGGGTCGGCGAACGCGGCCAGCAGGAGCAGCACGGCGGCGGGCCAGAAGGCGAGCAGCCCGGCGTAGAGGCCGAGCAGGCCGACGGGCAGGAGCGGCAGCCCCACCGTCAGGGTGGCCCGGGTGAAGGCGGCCGGCCTGCGCGTGAGGAACAGCGGGATCGCCACCAGCGCCGCGAGCACCACGTGCAGCGGGTAGACGTAACTGTCGAGGAGCAGGGCCAGCGGCGGCACGGTGGCAACGGCGGCGCTCCACGCGAGGGCGCGCTGCCAGCCGTGCACCGCCGGGGCTCTCGCTCCCGTGGTCTCCATGAGCCGCCCCCGATGAGATTGAACGCGTTCAACTGAACGCGTTCAATCTATCCCACCGGGGCGCTCAGAGAATCACCGTGGTGGTCGTCACCACCGTGACCGCCACCATCGCGGCCTGCATGTTCCGGATGGCGTCGCGCACCCCCTGGCCCGCCCACTGGCCCTCGGCGATCTCCGCCATGCGCGGCTCCACCTGCTTGCGGGGTACGTCCGGGAAGGCGAGCCGGTGCAGCTTGGCCGCGTGCAGCAGAGCGACCAGCCCGCCGGTGCGGGCATCCGGCTCCGTACCCTTCAGCACCACGGACGCCAGCCGGTCCCGCAGCTCGCGCTCCACCGAACCGTCCGCCTCCGGGTAGCGGCGGACCGGGAAGAGCCCCAGGACCCGGCCGCGCTCCTCGGCGACCAGGCCCCGCTCGCAGAGGCGCTCCACCGTCGCGCCGACCGCCTTCGACTGGTCCTTGGTGAGCCAGTCGGTGACCTTCCGGGGGCTCTTGCGCCGGGTCCACTCCTCCAGCGCCGCGAGCCGGCCGTCCAGCAGCGGGTCGCCGGTGGGCTCCGTGCCGGCCACGGCCAGCCGCCCGTCGGTCACGCTCACCCGCCCGGCCACCGCCAGCTCCAGCAGGATGCCGCCCGCCACCGCCCAGCCGGCCGACGCACGGTCCTTCGCCGCCCCGGACTCGTCGTCCAGCGACAGCAGCGTGATCTCCTCGGCCAGCGTGACGTTCATGGAGAGGCCCCCTCGTTCGTGTCCGTACAGACGTGTGGACCGCCGAATCTACGGCCAGAGCAGCTCCCGTTCCCAGCCCCGCCCCGGCTCCGCCGCCCGCCGGTAGCGCAGCCGCACGTGCCGCCGCCGCGCGTCGCCCTGGAAGAACTCCGCCTCGTCGGCGTCGAGGGCGTACGCCGTCCAGGTCTCCGCGTCCGCGTCCGGCTCCGCGCCCGCCCGCGTCCACGCCGCCTCGCTCGCCGCCGCCAGCTCGCCCACCGAGCCGAGGACCTCGCTCTGCCGGCCCACCAGCGCGGCGGCCAGGGCGCCCGTCGAGCGGGCGTGCAGATCGGCGTACGCCTCCTCGGGCGTGCCGGACGACACCCGGCCCCGCAGCCGCACCTGGCGGCCCTGGACCGGCCAGTAGAAGTGGAGCGCAGCGTCCGGTACGGCGGCGAGCTGGCGGCCCTTGGCGCTGGTGGCGTGCGAGGCGAAGTGCCAGCCGCGCTCGTCGGCGCCGTGCAGCATCACCGTCCGCACATCGGGCCGCCCGTCGGCGTCGACCGTCGCCAGGGTCATGGTGTGCGGCTCGGCCTGCCCGGCCGCCGCCACCGCCAGGAACCACTCGTGGAACAGCGTCAGGGGGTCGGCGGGCGCGGTGTCCGGGTCGAAGGAGGGCAGCGCGGTGTCCCACACGCGCAGCGCCCGCAGGGTCTCGTCGAAGCGGTTCGTGGACGTCATGGGCCCATCATCCGGCCCGGGGGGAGGGAGCGGGGCGCGGACACCGGGGGCGGACGCCGGGCGCGGACACCGGGGCGGAGGGGCCGGGCAAACGGAACGCCGGCGGCGGCCGCCGGGAGGGGCCGCCGCCGGCGTGACAGGACGTACGGGGCGGATCGGGTGCGGGTGGGAGCTACTTCGCCGGCTTCCTGCCCGTGATGCCGAGGTGGACCAACAGGGCCAGGTTGGGCCGGAGTTCGCCCGCCTTGACGCCCCAGGTCTGGAAGCCCTTCTGGTGCGAGGCGACCGCCGCCAGCATGGCGACCAGGGAGCCCGCCATCGCCGCCGGATTGACGTCCTTGTCGACCTTGTTCCGGGACTGGAGTTCCTTCACGGCGTCCGTGAGGGAGTTGGTCACCGAGTTCAGGATCTTCATACGGATCTTGTAGAAGCGTTTGTCGCCCTCGGCGGCCCCCAGGTCGATCACCCGGAGAATGGCGTCGTTCTTGCGCCAGAAGTCGAGGAATCCCTCGACCAGTTCCTCCGAGGCCTGCCAGGCCGCCTTGCCCACCCAGGTGCGGCCGGAGACGAGTTCCGTCAACCCGGCGCCCTCCTTGGCCATTTCCTCCGCGATCTCCAGAACCGCGCCCTCGACATCGGGGAAGTACTGGTAGAACGTCGCCGGGGAAGTACCCGCCTTCCGGGCCACGTCGATCACTTTGACGTCCCGGTACGGCGAGGAGCTGAGCATCTCGCTGAGGCAGTCGAGCAGCTTCTGCCGCGTCGCCTGTCCGCGCCGACCGGCCACGCGGCCGTCGACGGTGCGTACTTGTCCTGTCATGCCGTCAGCTTACCGACGGGTGATCGGGGCGCGATTCGGCCGACTGCAAATGGGGTGACCCCCCTTAGTACCGCCCCGGACCGCTGGTCGTCCGGGTTCCCGCGCCCGCCCGCGTACGACACCTTTCGGCCACTTTCGCACCGCCGGAGGGGGCGGCGCCGACCCGATAGGCTTATGAACAGCCTGTGGAAAACATCGGTGGACAACCCATGGATCACCGGGCGCGCACCGGGCTTCCCTCCCCATTTACGGGCAATTGTTCGAATTCTTTCCCTGCGCCGGACGGCCCGCGCCATTAGCGTGATCGTGACGGGCAGCACACTCCCCGCCCGTGGACGGAAAGGGACAGGCCCATGGCCGCATTCACAGAGGGCACGCCCTGCTGGGCGGATGCGATGCTCCCCGACCTCGAGGCCGGCAAGCGTTTCTACGGCGAGCTCTTCGGCTGGACCTTCGACGAGAGCGGCGAGGAGTACGGGAACTACACCAACGCCTTCCACCAGGGAAAGCGCGTCGCCGGGCTCGCGCCCAAACGGGACGGGCGGATGCCCACCGTCTGGGGCGTGTACTTCGCCACCCCGGACGCCGCCGCCACCACCCGCCGCATCCAGGAGGCGGGCGGCCGGATCGTCATGAACCCCACCCCGATCGGCTCCTCCGGCACGATGGCCCAGGCGGTCGACCCGGGCGGCGCCGTCTTCGGGCTCTGGGAGCCCGGCGACCACACCGGCTTCGAGAAGCAGGGGGAGCCCGGCTCCTTCTGCTGGACCGAGGTCTACACCCGGGAGAAGGACGCCGTGGACGCCTTCTACGAGACCGTCTTCGGCTTCCAGGTGCGCGACCTCGACGACGCCTCCATCGACTTCCGCGTCTGGTCGCCGCCCGGCACCCAGCCCAGCGACGAGACGGCCGTCGGCGGACGCAGCGTCATAACGGACGCCTTCCCCGCCGAGATGCCCGCCCACTTCCTCACCTACTTCGCGGTCGAGGACTGCGACGACACCGCCGCCCTCGCCACCGGCCTGGGCGGCCGGGTCACCGAGGAGCCCTTCGACACCCCGTACGGCAGGATCGCCCTGATCGCCGACAACCAGGGCGCCGTCTTCGCCGTGCTGGCGGAGCCGAAGGCGGCCTGACGAGCGGCCCGGGGGTGTCCGGATCGGGGTGAGACACCCCGATCCGCCCCCGGGTTCGCCACCACCGCCCCGGACAGGAAGAATCAGAGGGCCATGGGGCCGTAATCTCATGGACCTGACGGGGAGGTGGGCAGGCAAGTGGAGCAGCTGACGCAGCACGACCCGAGACGGATCGGCCCGTTCGAGGTGCTGGGCCGGCTCGGTGCCGGCGGCATGGGCCTGGTCTATCTCGCGCGATCCGCGTCGGGGCGGCGCGTGGCGATCAAGACGGTACGGACCGAGCTCGCCGAGGACCAGCTGTTCCGCGTCCGCTTCACGCGCGAGGTGGAGGCAGCCCGCGCGGTGTCCGGCTTCTACACGGCCGCCGTCGTGGACGCCGACCCGCGCGCGGCGGTGCCGTGGCTGGCCACCGCCTACGTCCCGGCGCCCTCGCTCGAGGAGATAGTGAACGAGTGCGGGCCGCTCCCGGCCCAGGCCGTGCGCTGGCTGGCCGCCGGGATCGCCGAGGCCCTTCAGTCCATCCACGGCGCCGGTCTCGTCCACCGCGACCTGAAGCCCTCCAACGTGCTGGTCGTGGAGGACGGGCCGCGCGTCATCGACTTCGGCATCGCGTCCGGCGTCTCCAACACCCGGCTGACCATGACCAACGTCGCCGTGGGCACCCCCGCGTACATGTCCCCCGAGCAGGCGAAGGACTCGCGCAGCGTCACCGGTGCCAGCGACGTGTTCTCGCTGGGCTCCACCCTGGTGTTCGCCGCCACCGGCCACGCCCCGTACCACGGCGCGAACCCGGTGGAGACCGTCTTCATGCTGCTGCGCGAGGGCCCCGACCTGGAGGGCCTCCCGGACGAGCTGCGGCCCCTGATCGAGTCGTGCATGCAGACGGAGGCGGGTCTGCGCCCCTCGCCCGCCGACCTCCAGGCGCAGCTGGCCCCGCACCTCTTCTCCGGCAGCGACGACAGCGGTACGGCGTCGGCATGGCTGCCCTCCCGCGCCACGGCCATGATCGAGACCCGCCGGGGCGGGCGCCCCAGCGCGCCCCCGCCCCCGCCGGTCCCGCCCGCCCCGCCCCCGGGCCCCCCGCCCGCGCAGGCGCCCGGCCGGTCCGCGCAGGTGCCCGGCCCCGGTGGCGCGCGGCACCGGGACGGCGCCCCCGACCCGCGTACCGGGCAGGCCCCGGCGCCCGCCGCCCCGGTGCGGCTGGCCGGCGCCGCCGTGCCGATCGGCCCCGGGCCCCGGGTGGCCGACACCCGCGCCGCGTTCGCGGTGGACGCCGGGCCGGCCACCGGCTGGATCCGCCGCCCGGCCGGCGGCCCGCACGGCGCCGACCCCGCCCCCGCGCACCCGCCCCGGCCGGCGCCCCCGGCGAACCCGCCCGTCCCCGGACCGGCCGCCGCCCAGGAGGGCGCGGGCCCCGGGCACTGGCGGCCCTGGCGGTTCCGGATGTCCAACGACGTGTGGGGCACCCCGGTCGTCGCGGGCGACCTGCTGTACGTGACCTCCTTCGAGGTGCACGCCCTGGACGTCGGCACCGGCCGGCGCCAGTTCAAGACCCGGGACGTGGCCTGGTCCATGGCGGTGGCCGACGGGCGCATCCACGCCTCCGACGGCCCGTCGCTCTACGCGCTCGACGCCCTCGACGGCGGCGAGCGGTGGCGGACGCGCACCGACGCCTGGGTGTACTGCCTCACCGTGGACCGGGGCACCGTCGTCACCGGCACGCGCGGCGGCGGCGTACAGGCGTGGGAGGCGGCCAACGGGGCCCGGTTGTGGGAGCTGTCCGGCGCCCAGACGGACTTCGAGACGCCCGAGGGCGGCCCGGTGGTCCACGGCGACACCGTGTACGTGTGGCAGGACGCCCGGCTGCGGGCGCTGGACGCCCGGACGGGCACCGAGCGCTGGTCGTACCCGATCGGCGACGCCGCCTCCTGCGGGGGCGTCCCGCCGCGCGTCACGCCCGCCGAGGACGGCCACGTCTATGTGTCGGCCGGGACGCGGGTGCTGTCCGCCGACATCCGGTCCGGCCACGTCCGCTGGCACTTCGAGGCCCCGGCGGTCTTCCTCTCGCCGCCCGCCTTCGCCCCGGGGCCCGCGGTCACCGGCGGCGGGGTGTACCTCGCCGACCACCTCGGCACGGTGTACGCGCTCGACGCCACGACCGGCAAGGACCGCTGGCGCATCGCCACCGAGTCGCGCCAGTCGACCGAGCCGGTGCTCGTCGCGGACGGCAACGTCCATGTGGGCAGCGGCAGCGCGCTGTACACGCTGGACGCGGTGACCGGCACCCCGAAGTGGCGCTTCCCGGCCGGCGGGCCGGTCATCGGCGCCCCGGTCGTCGCGGACGGCCGCCTCCACTTCGGCTCCGCCGACCACGTCCTCTACACCCTGGACGCGAGCGGCGGCCAGCTGCGCTGGAAGCTCACCACGGGCGGCGAGATCACCGGCTCGCTGGTCGCCCGGGCGGGCGTGGTCTACGCGTGCAGCAAGGACCGCTGCGTGTACGCGCTGGACGCGGTGAAGGGCACGGCCACGGGCCGGGGCGGAGGACGCGGCTAGCGACGCCGGCGAGCTGTCCGCGGGGACCGTCCGCGGCCGGAACCGTCCGCGGGGCTAGAACCGTCCGCGGTGCGGGCCGGTGGGGCCGCCGGGGTCGTCCGGTCCGGGTCCCGGGTCCGGGCCGCGGCCGGGGGCCTCGGGGCCGTACCCGTGGCCCCCGCCCTCGTCGCCGGGGCGGCCGTAGGGGTCCTGGACCGGCGGGTACTCGGCCGTGGGCGCGTCGTCCGCGTAGGGGCGCTGCCCGTAGGGGTCGGGGTGGGCGGGCCCCGGCTGCGGCTCGTCCGCGTAGGGGTGCCGGTCGTAGGGCTCGCCGTAGGCGCCGTCCTCGTGCGGGCGCCGGTGGACGCCGTGGCGGGGGCGCCCGCTCATCACGGCGGCGGCCAGCAGCAGGAGCACCCCGCCGCCCGCCGCCATGGCGACGCCCAGACCGAGTCCCGAGCCGTCCGAGTCGACGCTCAGCCCGCCGGCGGCCTGGCCCTGGCGCACCATCCACAGGACGGTGAAGCCCAGTACGACCACCCCCGCGAGGGCGACCAGCAGACGGGAGCGCAGCACCAGTCCGACCAGCGTCACCAGCGCGGCGAAGACGAAGGGCAGCAGCAGGGACGTCCACAGGTCCGCCCGTGCGGCGCTGATGCCCTCGAACAGGTCGGCCACGCGGACGTCCCGCCCGTGACGGCCGTCGTACCAGGCACGGAAGGGGCTCCAGACGGCGGCCGCCGCTCCGACGAGAGCGAGGAACGCGCCGACGACGTTGCGGATCATCCTCGGCCTCCCTCGTTCTCCGGCTCTCGATCACGACGCTACGCCGCCCCGAGGGGCCCCGCCACACGGCGGGACGGAGGGCCTTCCCGCGCTGCTAGGGTGACGTGTGCCCGTCAAGATCGGGTTCTCGCACGCACACTTTCAACGGGGGTTGAACGTGAAACTTCGCCATGTCCGCGCCATCGCCGTGTTCGGCGTCGCCATGGTCGCGCTCACCGGCGCCCGGGGCTCCGGCGGCGGGTGCAGCAGCTCCGGCGGCAGCAGCCACAGCTCCGACTCCGGCTCCGGTACCTCGGGAGACGTCTCCACCGGCGGCTCCACCACCGGTTCCACCAGCGGCACCAGCGGCCACGACGACGACTCCGGCAGCGGCTCCGGCGGGGTGTCCGTGCCCGCCGGCTCCGGCTCCGGCGGCAAGGCCGTCCGTGACGTCCGGATCGACGCGTGCCGGATGGACGGCGCGGGCAAGAACCTCGCCGCCCGGATCACCGTCACCAACAGCGGCACGGTCGACTACACCTACAGCGTCACCGTGAAGTTCCGGGGCTCCGGGGCGATCTCGAAGTACGCCGACGTGACCGGGATGACCGTCCCGGCCGGCGCCTCCGAGCAGGGCGAGGCGACCGCCGCGTACACCGGCGGTGGCGACGGCAGCGAGTACACGGAGTGCGTGGTCTCCCGCGCCTCCAAGACCGCCCTCTGAGCGGCGCCCCCGCCGGAGAGCCGTCAGCGCCCCGCCCGGAGAGCGCCCCGCCACGGGGAGCGCCCTGCCGGGGAGCGCCTCGCCCAGGGAGCGCCCCGCCGGGAGGCGCCTCGCCCGGGGAGTGATTGAACAGCCCATGAATGGCGAGAAGACGCCGGGGGTGGAGCCCGCAGCCACCCGAACGGCAGAGATCCGGGCCCTTCGCCCTTCCGTTAGCCGGGTTATGACAGCGGCACTCGCGGCGGGGACACGTCCTCCCCTCCGCCGCGGCTGAGAGCCCGCTCCCCCGCCGACCGGAAGGGCCGACCCATGAACGGCATCACCTGGCTGATCCTGCTGTGTGCGTCGACGTGCTCGATGACCTCGCTGCTCGCCTCGTCCGCGCGGACCGGGATGTCCCGGCTCGACGCGCGGGAGCTGCACCGCCGCCTGCTGCTGATCCGGGTCCTGCGGAGCAACAGCTCGCAGCGGTTCGCGCTCCGGCCGCGCGGGCGGGAGGACGGCACGGACGCCCTCGACCCCACCGGCGACACCGGCACCGTCGAGTGGCATCCGCCCACGGGGCCACCGCACCCGGTGGAGAAATAGCCGCCCCGGCCGCCCGGGACATACGGGAAGGGTGCCGGACGCGGCACGGTCCGGCACCCTCATGGGCGGTGTCGCGGCGACGGCGGCTCCCCCTCCGCGCCGCCGCGACCGCCCCGTACGGGAAGGCTCCCGTCAGCCCGCCGGCGGAGCGGGCGTGTGGTGGTCCCCCAGGGCGGCCTTCTTCGGCGGCGCCGGGGTGTGGTGGTCCTTCATGGTGGTGATGGCGTCCTGGGCGGGCGGCGCCGGGGTGTGGTGGTCCTTCATCGTGGTGATGGCGTCCTGGGCCGGCGGGGCCGGGGTGTGGTGGTCGCCCATCGTGGTGATGCCGTCGGGCTTCTTCGCGGTCTGGCTCATGTCTGTTCCCCCGTAGGTGCTGATCGGTGTGTACGCGCCTTCTGTCCGGCGACTCCCCCGAGGACCGCCGGGCAGAAGGCTGACCGGCCCGCGTACCCCCCGTGGCGGCGGACCGACTGGAAGAGATCCTGCCGGACGGGCATAAACATTCGATGAACGCCCTGCTCGTATCGTGTCACTGACCCCGTGACACCGGCTCCGTGTCACCGGCTCTGTGTCACCGGCCCCGTGTCACCGACTCCGTGTCACTGACCGGGTGTCACGCCGCCGACAGGGGCGAGAGCAGCTCCCGGGCCTCCTCGGCCTCGGCGGCCCCCGACTGCTCGTGCAGCGCCAGCGCCTCGCGCCAGCACGCCCGGGCCCGGCCGGTCTGGCCGAGCCGCTCCAGCGCCCTGCCCAGGGTGATCAGGACATTGCCCCGGATGCGGTCGCCCCCGATGCAGCCGATGGCCAGCGCCTGCTCGGCGTGCTGGGCGGCGCGCGCCGCGCGCTGCGCGGACAGGTGCGTCTGCGCGATGCGGAAGTGCGTCGTCCCGGCCCACAGCCGCTGCCGGTTGGTCTCGAACCGGTGCAGCGCCTGCGCCAGCTGCTCCAGCGCCTCGGCGTGGTGACGCGCCTGGGTCAGCGCCACCCCCAGCGCGTACTGGGCGTTCGCCAGGCGCAGTTGGTGCCCGATGCGGACGTAGAGGTCGACACCCTGCCGGGCCAGCGAGATCGCCTCGGGCACCCGGCCCACCGCCAGCTGCGTCCGCGAGAGGTTGCACAGGGCGCTCGCCTCGCCCGGCAGGTTGCCGTCCGCGCGCGAGCCCTCCATGGCGCTGCGCAGCCGCTTCTCGGCGTCCGCGTAACGGCCCTGGTTGAAGGCGATGATGCCCCGGTCGTTGTCGGCCCAGTAGACGGGGGCCGCGTCCTGCGCGGACTCCGCCAGCCGGGCGGCCTGCCGGGCCTCCCGGTCCGCCTCCTCGTAACGCCCCGCGACCAGGTGGACGTTGGTCATGGAGGTCCGGGCCCGTCCCTCGGCGCGGGCGTCGCCCGAGGCGCGGGCGGCCTCGCGGGCGGCCAGCGCCGCCGCCTCGTACAGCTTGGAGTTCGCGCCCGACTCGGCCAGGTCCTGCGCCGCCCACAGCAGGTCGACCGCGCGGCGCAGCCGGGGCCCCGCCGCCGCCTGCCGGGCGCACGCCAGCAGGCAGTTCGCCTCCGTGTAGAGCCAGTCCAGCGCCTCCTGGCGGTCCGCGAAGGACAGGCCCTCGTAGGCGGTGGGCTCCAGGTGGTCGACCAGCCGGTCGCCGGGGCGCTCCATGGCGAAGACCCGGGACGCGGTCGACAGGTAGAAGTCGAGGAGCCGGGACAGCGCCGACTCCCGCTCCGCCGGGGGCTGTTCGTCCCGGTCGGCGCAGGCACGCGCGTAGAGCCGGACCAGGTCGTGGTAGCGGTAGCGGCCGGGGGCGGCGGACTCCAGCAAGGAGGTGTCGACCAGGGCTTCCAGCAGGTCCTCCGCGTCGTGCGGGGGCAGGTCCAGCACCGCCGAGGCCGCCGCCAGCGAGATGTCCGGGCCGTCAGCGAGGCCCAGCAGGCGGAACGCGCGGGCCTGCGCCGGTTCGAGCTGGCCGTAGCCCAGCTCGAAGGTGGCCTTCACCGCCAGGTCGCCCGCCTGGAGCTCGTCCAGCCGGCGCCGTTCGTCCGCGAGCTTGGCCGCCAGCACCGACACCGTCCAGGTGCGCCGCGCCGCCAGCCGCGAGGCCGCGATCCGGATGGCCAGCGGCAGGAACCCGCACGCGGCGACCACGTCCAGCGCCGCCTCCCGCTCCGCCCGCACCCGCTCCTCGCCCACGATCTTGGTGAAGAGCTGGAGCGCCTCCTCCGGCGACATCACGTCCAGGTCCACCAGGTGCGCCCCGGCCAGGTCGACCATCCGCACCCGGCTGGTCACCAGGGCGGCGCACCCCTCGGTGCCCGGCAGCAGCGGGCGGACCTGCGCGGCGTCGCGGGCGTTGTCCAGCAGGACCAGCACCCGCCGCCCCGCGAGCGTCGACCGGTAGAGCGCCGCCCGCTCGTCGAGCGTGTCGGGGACGGCCGAGTCGGGTGTGCCGAGCGCCCGGAGGAAGGCGCCCAGCACCGTCTCCGGCTCGGCCGCCCGCGCCCCGGCGCCCTGGAGGTCCACATAGAGCTGCCCGTCCGGGAAGCGGGGCCGCGCCGTGTGGGCGACGTGCACCGCGAGCGTCGTCTTGCCGACCCCGCCGATGCCCGCGAGCGCCGACACGGCCATCACCGAGCCCTCCGCCGTCGCCAGCCGGTCGCTCAGCTCCCGTACGCACGCGTCCCGGCCGGTGAAGTCCGGCACGGTGGCGGGCAGTTGCGCCGGGCGGGAGACGGCCGGCGCGGGGGAGGGGGCCTCGGCGGCGCGGGCCAGCTCGGTGTCGGCCCGCAGGATGCGCTCCTGGAGCCGCGACAGCTCCGGGCGCGGGTCGACGCCCAGCTCGTCGGCGAGGAGCCGGCGCGTGTCCGCGTACACCGCGAGCGCCTCCGCCTGCCGCCCGCCCCGGTAGAGCGCCAGCATCAGCAGCTCCCGCAGCCGCTCACGCAGCGGGTACGCGGCGGTCAGTGCCGTCAGCTCGGACACCGCCTCCGCGTGGTGCCCGCACTCCAGGTCCAGGTCCAGCCGGGCCTCCAGCAGCGTCAGCCGCCACTCCTCCAGGCGGGCGCGCTGCGTCTCGGCGTACGGCCCGGGCACCGACGCCAGCGGCTCGCCGTCCCACAGGGCGAGCGACTCGCCGAGCAGGGTCCGCGCCCGGTCGCGGTCGCCGCCCGCCCGGGCCTTCTCCGCCCCGGCGGCCAGCTCCTGCGCCAGGTTGAGGTCCAGGGCGTCGGCCGGGACCCGGATCGCGTACCCGCCGGACTCGCTGACCAGGACGTTCGGCGGGAGGACCTTGCGCAGCCGGGAGGCGTACGTGCGCA
The DNA here is from genome assembly GCF_043079975.1 of Streptomyces sp. NPDC015131. Classification (NCBI taxonomy): domain Bacteria; kingdom Bacillati; phylum Actinomycetota; class Actinomycetes; order Kitasatosporales; family Streptomycetaceae; genus Streptomyces; species Streptomyces sp. NPDC015131. The sequence continues at coordinate 276,037 of NZ_JBIBVB010000006.1, forward strand.
GCGCGGCGAGGGCCTGCGAGGGCGGCTCGTCGCCCCAGATGCCGTCGATCAGCTCGGCGGCCGTGGCGGTGCGGCCGTCGCGCAGCAGCAGCGCGGCCAGCAGGGCGCGCTGCTGCGGCGAACCGGAGGGCAGGGCCTCGCCGCCGCGCCAGGCACGCACCGGGCCGAGCACGCCGAAGCGCAGGCCGCCGCCGTCCATGGCGGGACCCGGCTGCGGAGCGCGCTGCTCCGGCACGCGCGGCCCGTCCTCACGGTCCATAGCTCCCCCTGCCCTGCCGCTGGTTTCGCCCCCGACAGTCTGCCCTGTCGACGGCGGGCGCGTCAGCAGCGGGTGACGCTCTGCACAAGGTCGTGACACGATCCGCTCCTCGGTCTCCTGACGGTACGTCAGGCGGCGGTCGGCGCGGGGTACGGGTACGGGTACGGGGTCGTCGGCGGCCGGGCCGGCCGGCGACGGTCGTCGGTGGCGTCCGTTGTCAGTGGCGGCCGGTTCAATGGACCGCATGGTGAGCGAACAGGACGCCGTCGTCCGGGACGAGGACTGGTACGGCCGGGAGCTGGGGCCCGGCACGGCGTACTCGGGGTGCGCCTTCTACGACACCGACTGGACGGAGGTGGCCAGCGAGGGCGCGGTCTTCGACGGGTGCGTGTTCGCGGGCGTGCGGTTCAACGCCTCCCGTCACACCGGGACGGCGTTCACCAACTGCGTCTTCCGGTCGTGCGTCTTCTTCGACACGCGCTTCGCGCAGTGCAAGCTGGTCGGCAGCCGGTTCGAGCGGTCGCCCTTCACGCTGCTGGAGGCCGACGGCGGGGACTGGTCCTTCGCCGGGCTGGGCGGGGCGGATCTGCGCGGGGCCTCCTTCGACGGCGTACGCCTGCGGGAGGCGGAGCTGACCGGGGCCGACGCGCAGGGCGCGACGCTGGTGCGCTGCGACCTGTCCGGCGCGGAGCTGCGCGGGGCGCGGCTGCGGGGCGCCGACCTCCGGGGCAGCGACCTGTCGTCGCTCGACCCCCGGACGGCGGAGGTGGCGGGCGCCCGGATCGACCCGGAGCAGGCGGTGGTGATCGCGACGGCGCTGGGCTTCGCGCTGGGCTGAGGGCGGAGGGCCGCCGGGGGTTTCGGCGGCGGGCCCGGGCGGCAGCATCCGGGCATGACTCTCACCGCCGCCGGAGCCGACAAGATCCTCGCCGACAACTTCGCCCCCTGGGTGCTGGAGCTCGGCCTGTCCGTCGTCGAGACGGGGGAGGCGCACGCCGTGCTGCGGCTGCCCTGGGACGACCGGCTGGCCAGGGAGGGCGGCGGGCTGTCGGGGCAGGCGCTGATGGCCGCCGCCGACACGGCCACGGTCATCGCGGTGTCCTCGGCGCGCGGGGCGTTCGTCCCCATGACCACCGTCCAGCAGTCCACCAGCTTCCTGCGGGCGGTGACGGGCGCGGACGTGCTGGTGGAGGCGCGGCTCACCAAGATCGGCAAGCGGATGGCGTTCGCCGAGATCACGCTCACCGCCGAGGGGGAGGCGGAGCCGGCGGCCCGGGCCTCCACGGTGTACGCGCTGCTCGGCTGAGCGCCCCGCCCGGAAGGGCGGCGGGCCGGGCGGGGGACGGAGCCGGGGGACCGGGCCGGGGGACCGGCCGGTGACCTCCCCGAAAACGGCACGGGAAAATTTGAAAACCGGCAAATCGGACACCGCTGCGGTTCCCGCATATCGGACGGTGCGGTTTTCACCTACCAATCGGTCTGTCGGGCTCCGCGCCGAACTTTCATTCCTTGCCCGCAGCGGTGTTTGCACCATGCAATGAAAGGCAGAGATCGCGGAGCGCCTTCTTCCGGATATGGAAACCGCAGCACCTAACGTCCTTTCCATGACTCAGGTGGAAGCACGGCCCCAGGCCGGAGACACGGTAAGGGGCGTCACCCCAGCGGGTGGCACCGGCGACGTACGGTCCAAGGGGCTCGGCGGCAACTCCGTCGGACTGGTGGGCAGTGCCGTCATCGGCCTCTCCACCGTCGCCCCCGTCTACTGCCTGACGTCCACGCTCGGCTCCACCGCCGGCGAGGTGGGCCTCCAGATGCCCGCCGTCTTCCTGGCCGGCTTCCTGCCGATGCTCCTGGTGGCCTTCGCGTACCGCGAGCTGAACCGGGCCATGCCCGACTGCGGCACCTCCTTCACCTGGACGGTCAAGGCGTTCGGCCCCCGCATCGGCTGGATGTGCGGCTGGGGCCTGGTCATCGCGACGATCATCGTCCTGTCCAACCTGGCGGGCGTCGCCACCTCGTACTTCTGGCTCCTCGCCGGCGAGATCAGCGGCAACCCGGACATCGCCGCCCTGGACGACAACAAGGGCGTCCACATCCTCACCTGCCTCACCCTGATCGCCATCGCCACGGCCGTCAGCTACCGGGGCATGACCGCCACCAAGGGGCTCCAGTACACCCTCGTCGGGCTCCAGCTCGTCGTCCTGGCCGTCTTCGTGGCCATGGCGTTCTCCAAGGTCGGCAGCGCGGACTTCCCCACCGGCGCCGAGTTCTCCTGGTCCTGGCTGAACCCCTTCGCCGTCCAGTCCTTCTCGGCCTTCACCGCCGGCCTCTCCCTCGCGATCTTCATCTACTGGGGCTGGGACGCCTGCATGGCGACCAACGAGGAGACCACCGGCAGCGCGAAGACGCCGGGCCGCGCCGCCATGATCACCATGGTCGTGCTCATCGGCTCCTACCTGGCCACCGGCATCGCCGCGCAGATGGTCGTCGGCTCCGGGGACACCGGCCTCGGCCTGGCCAACCCCGACACCTCGGACAACGTCTTCGCCGCCCTCGCCGGGCCGGTCATGGGCAGCGTCCTCGGCGTCACGCTGTTCGTCGCCGTCCTCGCCTCCGCCACGGCCAGCCTCCAGACCACGTTCATCCCCGTGGCCCGCACGGTCCTCGCCATGTCGACGTACGAGGCCCTGCCGAAGTCCTTCACCAAGGTCCACCCCCGGTTCAAGACGCCGGGCCTGGCGACCGTCGTCGCCGGTGTCGCCACCGGCCTCTTCTACGCGGTGATGACGCTGGCCAGCGAGAACGTCCTGGTCGACACCATCTACGCGCTCGGCCTGATGATCTGCTTCTACTACGCGCTGACGGCCTTCGCCTGCGTCTGGTTCTTCCGCAGGGAGCTGGCGAACTCCGCGAAGGACCTGCTGTTCAAGGGCGTCCTGCCGGCCCTCGGCGGGCTGATGCTGACCGCCGTCTTCGCCAAGACGCTGTACGACATGTGGGACCCGGCGTACGGCTCCGGCTCGTCTGTCCTCGGCGTCGGCTCGGTGTTCGTGATCGGCGTCGGCCTGCTGCTCCTGGGCGTCGTGATCATGCTGGTGATGCAGCGCCGCAGCCCCGCGTTCTTCCGCGGCGAGGTCCTCAGGAAGGAGACCCCGGCCCTGGTCATCGAGGACTGAGGCGGCACCGGGGCGACCCCGGACGCGACCGGCGTACACCTGAGCCGGAGGGGCGGGCACCGTGGGACGGCACGGCGCCCGCCCTTTCCATGTGCGCGGCGATCGGCGGGGCGGCAAGGTGGACGGTATGTACGACCTCAACGCGATCGCAGAGGAACACCTCGTCGCCGCCCACGCCGACGAGCACGGCCGCAGCGCCAACCTCATCCTGCGGGACCCGCCGCTGCGGCAGAGCGTCATCGCGCTCACCGCCGGCACCTCGCTGGACGAGCACAACACGCCACCCGCCGCCTCGCTCCAGGTGCTGCGGGGCGTGGTGCGGGTGACGGCCCAGTCCGGCGACGTCGAGCTGACCATGGGCGCGCTGCACCTGCTGCCGCCGGAGCGGCACGGGGTGACGGCGGTGACGGACGCGGCGGTGCTGCTGACGGCCGTCAACGACTGACGGCCCTCCCCGGCCGACGGCCCGCAACGACTGACGGCCCTCTCCGGCTGGGCGACCGTCCACGACCGACGGCCGTCACGACCGGGCCTCCCCGGCTCAGGCGCGGGGCGTCAGCTCCGCCATGGCGTCCCAGCCGGTGCGGCCGGGCAGGTCCACGTTGATGATCTCGGGCGTGGTGGCGACGGCACCGGCCATCGCCTCCAGCCCGGCGGCGAAGTGCGCCGACCCCACGTGCGCGGCGCCCGCGTCCGCGTCGGCGAACGCCTCCAGCAGCACGAACCGGTGCGGGTCCTCGGTGTCGCGCGACCAGTCGAAGAAGAGGTTCCCGGGCTCGGCGCGGGTGGCCCGGGTGAAGTCCCCGACCAGCGTGAGCCACTGGTCGGCGTACTCGGGACGGACGGTGAACCTGACGGCGATGAAGATCATGCCGTTACGGTGCTCCCGGCCCGGCCCGCCGTCCAGCTCACGCGCCCGCGTTTCCGGCACCGCCGTAAAACGCGGACCCGGAGAAGGCGCGCACCGAGTCCGCCACCGCCGCCCGCACCCTGCCCCGCCCGCGCGCGAACCGCTCGGTCGGCAGCGACACCGACAGCGCGTGCACCGCGCCCCCGGCGCCACCCGGCACGACCATCGCCACACAGGTGTACGCCGGGTCCGCCTCGCCCACCGACACGGCGTACCCCTGCCCCCGCACCCGGGCCAGCTCCGCCTCGAAACGGTCCGCCGCGGTGATCGTCCGCTCGGTGTACCGCGCCATCCCGTGCGCGGCCAGGTACCGGCGCCGCTCCCCGCGCCCCAGCCCCGCCAGCAGCGCCTTGCCGTGCGCGGTGGCGTGCGCCCGCACCTCCGGCCCCGGCACGAACGGGTGCGCCGTGTCGGTGACGGGCGCCGTGCTGTTCACGACGGTGATCCGGCCGTCCCGGTACGCCGTGAAGTACGCCTCCGCCCCGCTCTCCCGCCGCAGCCGCGCCAGCACCTCGCCCACCCCGGGCGCCGCCACCCCCACGTGCCGCTGGAACGCCCGGTGCAGCGCGGCCACCCGCGGCCCCGGCGCGTACCCGCCGCCGGCGGCCCGCACCAGGTGCCCCCGCTCCACCAGCGGCCCCAGCAGGTGGTAGACGGTCGACAACGAGCACCCCAGCCGCCGCGCCAGCACCTTCGCCCCGACCGGCCCGGCCGCGTCGGCCACCAGGTCGAGGATCTCCAGCGCACGGCCGACGGACTGGGGCCCGGAACTCGCACTGCTCATGCGTCCGACCCTACGGGCTGCCGGTCAGTGCCCCGGCACGCCCAGGAACACCGGGTTGGTGAACGCCGCGAGCGGGCCCGGGAGGCCCGGGGTCACCGGAGGGTGGCGGACCTCGGCGCGGACATAGGTGGCGTACGCGGCCGTCGTCGTCCAGGTGACCGTGCCCGCGCCCGGCGCCGGCAGGGGGGCCGAGTGCAGGGTGCCCTGGTCGGTGACGAAGTGGGCGGTGCAGCCCGGGGCGCCCGTCACGTCCAGGCGCACCGTGACCGGGGCGCCGGGCGGCACCGGGAGCCGCTCGCCGATGCCCGCGCGGCCGCCCCGCCCGCCGGTCGCCGCGAAGGACAGCGACACGGCGGACGACTCGGCGACGTAGCTGCGGCCCGCGCGGAGCCCGGCGAGGACCGCCCGCCGGGTCAGGTCGCCGGCGAGGACGACCGTCTGCGGCTCGCCCACCCGCTGCGGCTCGCGGTGCGCGTCACTGGCGCCCATCGCGGGGATCCAGGCGCCCCCGCGGGCCAGCGTGGCGTCCCAGGCGGCGAGGGCGAGCTCGTCGTCCGGGGTGTACGGGCCGTTCCACACCTCCACCGCGTCCGCCTCCGTGAAGCCGTGCCGCCAGCCGCAGCCCACGCAAGGGGAGAACGGGTGCGCCGGGACGGCCAGCCCGCCGGCCCGCCGGATCTCCCGGGCGCACCGCCCGAAGCGGTCGTCGCGGGCCCGGAAGCGCCAGTCGACGAACGTGCCCGGGTCGGTGCCGATCGCGACGGCGTGACCGGTGCGTGTGGTGACCTCCTCGCCGGTCAGGATCAGCAGGTCGTCGCCCCACAGGCCCTCCCACGCCCCGTGCGCGGCGTGCGTGTTGTGCTCCGAGGTATTGATGAAGTCCAGCCCGGCCGCCCGGGCCGCCGCCGCCACCTCGGCGGGGGTGCGCCGCCCGTCGGAGTACACCGTGTGGAGGTGGCAGTCCCCCCGGTACCAGGCCCTGCCCCGCCCGCGCGCCCGCTCCGGCGGGTACACCGGGCGCCGGGCCCGCGCCGGAGGGCCGTACACCAGGCGGACCGTCACCGTGTACGCCAGGCCCTCGGGGGCCACCGTGTACGGGCCGAGCACCAGGTGCCAGGTGCCCGCGCGGACCGGCCCCGCGAGGTACCCGGGCGTGGCGTCGTCGGCGCGGAGGAAGAACTCGCTGCGCGCGCCGCCCGACCAGCCCCGGAACCCGGGCCCGCCCGGCTCGGTGCCCCGTTCGTCGAAGATGCCGATGTCCAGTGCGTTGCCCTGCGTCCCGGGCGGGACGGCGGGCCGCTCGTACGTGTACGACACCCGCAACTCCCGTACCCCGCGCGGCACCTCGACCGGCAGGTACACATAGTCGGGCGAGCCCGGCGGCAGCGTGCCGCGCACGACCCGCTCCGTCTGCCCGGCGGCGAAGGACACGCCGCCGCCCGCCAGCAGGGCCCCCGCGGCGCCCGTCACGAACCCTCGTCTGCCCAGCATGCGTTCCACTTTCCCCGCCGCCGGTGAACCCACCGTCAACACCCGGCCAAACTCACGGAACGCACGGAATGCGCCCCCGCGGGGCCTATGTTGAGACGTCATGCGGATCGCCACGACGATTTTCCTCACGGACGAGACCATCACCCCCGTACGGCTCGCCACCGAGCTGGAGCAGCGCGGCTTCGCGGGCCTCTACCTGCCCGAGCACACGCACATCCCGGCCGAACGCACCACGCCCTACCCGGCGGGCGGGGAGCTGCCGCCCGAGTACGGGCGCACCCTGGAGCCGTTCACCGCCCTCGCGCAGGCCGCCGCCGTGACCGACCGGCTGGGCCTCGGCACCGGGATCACCCTCGTCGCCCAGCACGACCCGATCGACCTCGCCAAGCAGGTCGCCACCCTCGACCACCTCTCCGGCGGCCGGTTCACCCTCGGTGTCGGATACGGCTGGAACCGCGAGGAGGCCGACGACCACGGCGTCGCCTGGAGCACCCGCCGGGAGAGCGTGCGTGAGCGGATGGCGCTGATGCGCGCCCTGTGGGCGCCGGAGCCGACGGCGTACGAGGGGAAGACCGCCTCGGTGCGCGCCTCCTACGCCTTCCCCAAGCCCGCCGGCGGCGCCCCGCGGATCCTGCTCGGCGGCGCGGCGGGCCCCACCCTCTTCGCCCACATCGCCGAGTACGCCGACGGCTGGCTGCCCATCGGCGGGCGGGGGCTGGACGAGTCGCTCCCCGTACTGCGCGAGACCTGGGAGAGGGCGGGGCGCGACCCCGGCGCGCTCCAGGTCGTCCCGTACGCCGTGCACCCCTCGCCCGGCAAGCTCGCCCGCCTCGCCGGCCTGGGCGTCACCGAGACCGTCGTCCAGCTGCCCCCGGCCGGTGAGGCGGAGGTGCTGCGGACGCTCGACGACTACGCCGCGTACGTGTAGCGGAGCCGCACTCGTATGCTCGGGGCCATGACCGACGACCCGGCCGGACGCCCCACCCCCAACGCCATGCGACGTGCCCTGAAGCGGGCCAGAGACGGGGTGGCGCTGGACGTCACGGAGGCCGCCGTGCTGCTCCGCGCGCGGGGCGCCGACCTGGACGACCTGACCGCGTCGGCGGCCCGGGTCCGGGACGCGGGCCTCGCCGCGGCGGGCCGGCCCGGGATCATCACGTACTCAAAGAGCGTCTTCCTGCCGCTCACCCGGCTGTGCCGCGACACCTGCCACTACTGCACCTTCGTGACCGTGCCCGGCAAGCTGCGGCGCGCCGGGCACGGGATGTACATGTCGCCGGACGAGGTGCTGGACGTCGCGCGCCGGGGCGCCGAACTGGGCTGCAAGGAAGCCCTGATCACCCTCGGGGACAAGCCGGAGGACCGGTGGCCCGAGGCGCGCCAGTGGCTGGACGCGCACGGGTACGACGACACCGTCGCGTACGTGCGCGCCATGGCGATCCGGGTGCTGGAGGAGACCGGGCTGCTGCCGCACCTCAACCCCGGCGTGCTGTCCTGGACGGACTTCCAGCGGCTGAAGCCGGTGGCACCGTCCATGGGGATGATGCTGGAGACCACCGCGACCCGGCTGTGGTCCGAGCCGGGCGGCCCGCACTACGGCTCGCCCGACAAGGAACCGGCCGTGCGGCTGCGGGTGCTGGAGGACGCCGGCCGCTCGTCGGTGCCGTTCACCAGCGGGCTGCTCATCGGAATCGGCGAGACGTACGAGGAGCGGGCGGAGTCGCTGTTCGCGCTGCGCCGCGTGGCGCGGGCGTACCACGGCATCCAGGAGCTGATCATCCAGAACTTCCGCGCCAAGCCGGGCACGGCGATGCGCGGCACGCCGGACGCCGAACTGGACGACCTCGTCGCCACCGTCGCCGTCGCCCGCCACCTCATGGGCCCCTCCGCCTGCCTCCAGGCCCCGCCCAACCTGGTCGACGGCGCGTACGCGCGGCTCATCGGCGCGGGCATCGACGACTGGGGCGGGGTGTCACCGGTCACCATCGACCACGTCAACCCCGAGCGGCCCTGGCCCCGGATCGACGCGCTGGCCGAACGGTCCGCCGCCGCCGGCTTCGAACTGCGCGAACGGCTGTGCGTCTACCCCGAGTTCGTCACCCGCGGCGAACCCTGGCTCGACCCGCGCCTGCTGCCGCACGTCCGCGCCCTCGCCGACCCCGCGACGGGCCTGGCGAACCCGGACGCCGAGGTGCGGGGCCTGCCGTGGCAGGAGCCCGACGAGGGCTTCACCGCCTCCGGCCGCACCGACCTGCACCGCACCATCGACACCACGGGCCGCACCGCCGACCGGCGCGACGACTACGACGAGGTGTACGGCGACTGGGACGCGCTCCGCGAGGCCGCCGCGCCCGGCATGGTGCCGCAGCGGCTCGACACCGATGTGCGCGCGGCCCTGTCGGTGGCCGCCGACGACCCGACGCGCCTCACCGACGACCAGGCGCTCGCCCTGCTCCACGCGGACGGCCCGGCCCTGGACGCGCTGTGCCGGATCGCCGACTCCATCCGCCGCGACGCGGTCGGCGACGACGTCACGTACATCGTCACCCGCAACATCAACTTCACCAACGTCTGCTACACCGGCTGCCGTTTCTGCGCCTTCGCGCAGCGCCGCACCGACGCCGACGCCTACACCCTCTCCCTGGACCAGGTCGCCGACCGCGCCCAGCAGGCGTGGGACGTCGGCGCGGTCGAGGTGTGCATGCAGGGCGGCATCCACCCGGACCTGCCCGGCACCGCGTACTTCGACATCGCGCGCGCCGTGAAGGCCCGCGTCCCCGGCATGCACGTCCACGCCTTCTCCCCGATGGAGATCGTCAACGGCGCGACCCGCACCGGCCTGTCGGTCCGCGAGTGGCTGACGGCCGCCAAGGAGGCCGGGCTCGACTCGATCCCCGGCACGGCCGCCGAGATCCTCGACGACGAGGTGCGCTGGGTCCTCACCAAGGGCAAGCTGCCGGCCGCCACCTGGACCGAGGTCGTCACCACCGCGCACGAGCTGGGCATCCGCTCGTCCTCGACCATGATGTACGGGCACGTCGACCAGCCCCGCCACTGGCTGGGCCACTTCCGGACGCTGGCCCGCATCCAGCGGGAGACCGGCGGCTTCACCGAGTTCGTCACGCTGCCGTTCATCCACACCAACGCACCCGTCTACCTCGCCGGCATCGCCCGCCCCGGCCCCACCACCCGCGACAACCGGGCCGTCACCGCCATGGCCCGCGTCCTCCTCCACCCGCACATCCCCAACATCCAGACCAGCTGGGTCAAACTGGGCGCGGACGGCGCCGCCGAGATGCTCCGCTCCGGCGCCAACGACCTCGGCGGCACGCTCATGGAGGAGACCATCTCCCGGATGGCGGGCTCCTCCTACGGCTCGTACAAAGCGGTACGCGACCTCGTCGCCATCGCCACCGGCGCCGGCCGGCCCGCCCGCCCCCGGACCACGCTCTACGGCGAGGTCCCCGAGGAGCGCCGCCGCGCGGCGGCCGCCTCGGACGGGCACCTCCCGGAGCTGCTGCCCGTACTGCCGGTATCGGAGTGACCGCGTGCAAAACCCCACCGGACGGGCGTCCCACCCATAACACTCCGCCCCCCGGACGGCCGGTCGCCTTCGATATACAGTGCTGCGCGCCGGAGAGGCGACGGCCGCGGTCACGGCGACCGTACGGGACGGGCGACGGAGGGACGGACGCGAGGTGAGCGCAGCAGCCGCGGCGGTCTGGGGCCGGGCCGAGCAGCAGGACTTCCGCGCCCGGGTACGCGGCTGCCTCCTCGGCGCCGCCATCGGCGACGCCCTCGGGGCGGGCGTGTCCGGCCTGCCGGTCGAGGCGATCCGCGCCGCCCACGGCGACGCCGGGCTCACCGACCTCGCCCCCGCCCACGGCCGCCGGGGCGCCGTCACCTCCGCCACCCAGCTGTCCCTGTTCACCGTGGACGGCCTGATACGCGCCCAGGTGCGCCGCGACACCGGAGCCTGGCACCCGCCCACCGACGTGCACCGCGCCCATCTGCGGTGGGCCGCCACCCAGCGCGACTGGGGCCCCGACGAACGCCGCGAGGACAACGGCTGGCTGGCCCTGGAGGAGTGGCTGTACGTCCGCCGCGACCCGTCCCGTACGACGCTGCTGGGCCTCGGCGACGAGATCCTCGGCACGCTCGACCGGCCCAAGAACCCCACCGCCCGGGACGCCGGCGCCCTGGTGCGCTCCGCGCCCTTCGGGCTGCTCGTCGGGTGGGAGCCCCACCTGGTGTGCCAGCTCGCCGTCGAGTGCGCCGTCCAGACCCACGGCCATCCCACCGCGTACCTCTCGGCCGGCGCGTTCGCCGTGGTGGTCCACGGGCTGGCCCGGGGGGAGTCCGTCGACGGGTCGGTGCAGCGGGCGCTGGCCCAACTGGCGACCCGCCCCGGGCACGAGCCGGTCAGCGAGGCGCTCAAGCACGCGCTGGGCGCCGTACGCCAGGGGATCCCGAGCCCCGCGCGGATCGCCGCGCTCGGCGACACCGACGGCGAGCACGCCGAGGACGCGCTGGCCATCGCGGTCTACTGCGCGCTCGTCGGCGAGGACGTCCGCCACGGCCTGCGCCTGTCCGTCAACCACGACGGCCCCTCCGAGGTCACCGGCACCCTCACCGGCGCCCTGCTCGGCGCGCTGCACGGCGAGACCGCGCTGCCCCCGGCCTGGCTGGCCGAACTGGAGGGCCGCCCCACCATCCTCCAGCTCGCGGACGACTTCGCCATGGAGATGACCCAGGGCCCCGCCCTGCACGGTCCGGCCAGTTCCTCCCCGGCCTGGCTGGCCCGCTACCCCAGGGGCTGAACCCGCCGAGCGCGGCGCGCCGGGCGCGCGGGGGCCGGGGGCGGACCGGGACCTGGGCCGGGGGGCCGTTCCGGACCGGGGCCGGACAGCAACCAGCCCCCTCGGCCGGGTCGGCGGGCCAGTCGAGAGGGCTTCGGTCGGGCGGTTCGCGGTCGGGCGGGTCACGGTCGGGCCGGCCCCTTCGGTCCCCGGCCGCGCGCGGAGAACCTGCCGGTCCGGTCATGCGCCGGGGGTCGAGCCCTCGCTGACGTCGTCGACGAACGCGGCCCACTTCTCCGCGGAGAAGCTCAGACCACGGCGTCCGGTGTCCTTCGAATCGCGCACCGCGATCGTCCGGCGGTCCCGCGCCTTCACTTCCACACAGTCGCCGTTCACGGCCGAGTAGGAAGACTTGGTCCAGTCCGTCAGCATGTCATGCCGGATCAGCATTGGTGACTCCGATGGTTGTGCCAGTTGAGTGGGTCCTGCCGGGCAGTGCCTGACGCGGCGACTGCCCTACGGACGCTACGCCGCAACATCACCGGCCACAGGGCCCGTTCACCCATCCGGATGGCATATTCCATCGCGACCTGTTCAGTTGTCCGTCGCCCGGTGTATCGTGCGCCGCCCCCGTCGGGGAGACGCTCAGGCGCTGTACTCCCGGGCGTACTCCCCTGCCACGTCGAGGATGAACGCACGGGAGTGCTCGGGGCTCAGGGCCTTGGCCCGCAGGTGCTCGTACATCACCGCGTAGCTCTGCACGTCGTTGGCCTTCTCCAGATAGAGGTCGCTCGTCACGCCCTCCAGATAGACCACGCTGGCGTCCATGGCCTCCTGGAACTCCAGGATGGCGAACTTCCCGTACATCCCCGGATGGGCGCCGACGTCGTAGGTCAGCACCTGGAGCGTGACATGGGGCCGCTCGCTCAGCTCCGCGAGATGGCGGAGCTGGTCGGCCATGATGGACCGGTTCCCCACCACCCGGCGCAGCAGCGCCTCGTCGATCACCGCCCAGAACCGCAGCGGGTTGGACGGGTCCGCGAGGCGGTCCTGGCGCTTGAGGCGGATCTGGATGCGCTTCTCGATCTCGGAGGCCGTCGCCTCGGGCCACATCCCCTCGATCACCGCCTGCGCGTACTCCCGGGTCTGCAGCAGCCCCGGCACGATGAGCGACTCGTACACCCGCAGCGAGGCCGCGTCGGTCTCCAGACCGATGTAGACGCTGTACGGGATGTCCCCGAACGCGTGCCACCAGCCCTGCTGGCGGGAGTCCTTGGCCATCTGCATCAGCGAGTCGACGATGCGGTGGTCCTCGACCTCGTACACCCCGCACAGATCGCGGACGTCGCGCTGGCTGATGGAGCGGCGGCCGTTCTCGAGGCGGCTGATCTTCGACTGCGAGACCAGCAGGCGCTCCGCCACCTCCTCCGCCGTCATGCCCTTGAGCTCACGCAGCCGGCGGAGCTCCTGGCCCAATCTGCGTCGCCTGACGGTGGGGTTGACGTTGGACGCCACGGGAAACTGCACCTCCGGCTCTCGGCTGCGTTGCTGGCGTAGCTCTGCGTATCTACTGCTCAGCAGACTGCCACCAATGCGCTGGTGCGCGCTGGAAAACGGCCACACGCGCCCCCGGAGCGCACGCACGTCCGGACATGCGCGAGCGCGCGGTGCGGCCGGGACGACCGCCCCACGCGCTCGCGCGGCGCCCGGCACCGGACCCTGTGCCGGTCCGGTGCGCGGACGCCGCGGTACGTGCGGCTCAGTGCGCGACGGCGCGGGCCATCGAACCGCTGCGGCTCTGCGGCTGCATCGGGACGCCCGCGCCCGGGCGGCCGCCGCCTCCCGCGCCGGAGCCCCGGCGCGGCTGCGCGCCCACGCCGTTCTGGACGTCCATCACGGCGTGCGCCACGAGACCGCCCATCGGGTCGTGCCGGATCAGGTCCCGGAGCCGGGAGCGCGAGGAGCGCCCCTCGTTGCCCGGGTAGAGGTGCTTGCCGAGACCGACCGCGTGGGCCAGCGCGGCGAGCGCCGCGGTCCGCGGGTCCGGCGGTACGCCGGTGCGGATCGCACTGTCCAGCCGGGCCCTGATCTCCCGGCTGATCGCCGTCTCCGTCGCCTGGTAGCGCGTCGTCGGCAGCACCCCGCACATCTGGCCCTCGACGGCATGCACCATGCCGCACCGTTCCAGATGCGAGAGATACGTCTGGCGCAGCCCCAGCCGGGGCCCGCCGATCCAGTGGACGGCCCGCACCGGACTGCCGCGCCTGCGCAGCAGCTCCAGAGCGGAGTCCAGTGTCGGATCTCCGGTCGGCCGTGGCATCACCACGGCGATACGATCCCCGTCAGGGGCTATCCGTCCTGCCAGAGCCAGCTCCACTAGCTGTGCTCCGGCCAGGCCGAGGTCGAGCGACTGCGGCTGCGCTGTGGTACCCGTGGCCGGGTCCAGAGCGAGCAGCAGAAGCTCCTCCGGAAGTGTTCTGCGGCTCCTGCCCATCCATGCCTCCCCGCGTGGATGAATGACAGGGTGACCCCTCTCACATTGGTCTGTCGAGAGCGCCTGGGTGCTTCGTACGGGAACCGGCAGGTATGTCGTTCTCGTCTTGCACGGGAGCCAAGCGCTCACACAGGACACTGGTACATGGTTCGGGCAAGGCGTGGATCCAAGGAGGCATGGTGGCGGGCGAGTCCCCCGACAAGTCGGAGCAGCAGAAGTCGCCGGGGGAGACGGCATCGGACGTACGCGACCCGAGGCTTGCCGTGACCGGTGACACCACGTCGCCGGACGGGGACGCGGAGCAGCGGCCGGCCGCCGCGGCCGGGGACGGCGACCGGGACGGTGACGCCCGCCTCCGGGACGCCGTGGCGGCGTGGGTCACGAAGACCGAGGACCCGCACGAGGGGGCCCCGGAGGACCCGGAGGCGGAGGGTCCGTCCGAGGAGGCGGCCCCCGTCGAGGACGCCCCCGCCGCCGGGGCCGGGGAGCCCGCGAAGGACGCGCCGACCAAGGAGGCGCCCGTGGTGAAGGCGCCCGCCGAGGATGCGCCCACCAAGGAGGCGCCCGTGGTGAAGGCGCCCGCCGGGGACGCGCCCACCAAGGAGGCGCCCGCTCCGGTCGTGGCCCCCGACGCGGACGCCCCTGACGCGGACGCCCCCGACACGGACACCGACGCGACGGACACCGACGCCGCCGAGACCGACGCGGCGGCCACCGGGACCACCGACACCGGCACTACCGATACCACCGACACCGCCCCCGCCGCCGACGCGCCGGCGGTCGACCAGCCCACCGCCGTGTTCCGGGCCGTGCAGCGGAAGCCGGTGGACCAGCCGACGACGACCCTGAAGGCCGTCACGGCCGCGTCCTCGGGGAAGTCCCCGAAGCCCGAGGCCGAGCCCGGCCCTCAGCCCGGCTCCAAGCCTGCCCCCGCGCCCGAGTCGGACGCCGAGCGCACGAGCACGTTCGTGCCGCTGCGCGGCGACGACGTGCGGCCCGCCGCGAGGAAGCCCGAGCCGCAGGCTCCGACCCCGCCGGCCGCCCGGTCCGGAGCCGCCGCGCCGAAGGCGCCCCAGGCCGCCGCACCCGCCGCGCCCGCCACGGGGACGCCCGCCGCCGCGACGCCCGCGTCGCTCACCGAGCCGGAGCGGACCAAGCAGCAGCCGCTGCCGCCGCGCCCGCCGCTCGACATGCTCGCTGAGCTGACGAACACCCCGCCGCCGCCGGAGACCCCGGTCCGTACCGTGGTCCGGCGTATCAAGATCTGGACCCCGCTGGTCCTGCTCCTGGTGGTCGTCTTTGCGATCGTGCAGTTCGTCCGGCCGCTCCCGGCGCCCACCCTGGCGCTCACGGCGAAGCCGTCGTACACCTTCGAGGGGGGCAAGCCGTCGCTGCCGTGGCCCGGCGAGGGCCAGGGCTACATGTCGGCGACCGGCCTCGGCACGATCGACTCGTTCGGCGAGCAGAAGGCCGTGCCCATCGGCTCGGTCGCCAAGGCGATGACCGCGTACGTGATCCTCAAGGAGCACCCCCTCAAGAAGGGCTCCAAGGGCCCGATGATCGAGGTCGACGCCCTCGCGGAGAAGGAGGGCGGCTACGACGCGCAGAACGAGTCGACGCTCAACACCGTGAAGGCCGGCGACAAGATCTCCGAGTACGACGCGCTCGCCGCCATCATGATCCCCTCCGCCAACAACATCGCCCGGCTGCTGGCGCGCTGGGACGCCGGTTCCGAGAAGGCGTTCGTCGAGAAGATGAACGCCACCGCCAAGGAACTGGGCATGAAGAACACCACGTACACCGACCCCTCGGGCCTGAACCACACCACCGTCAGCTCCGCCGAGGACCAGGTGAAGCTGGGCGAGAAGCTGGTGGAGATCCCGGCGCTGCTGGAGATCACCGCGATGCCGAACTGGTACGACCCGTCCGGCAAGAAGTGGCGCAACTACAACGACCTCGTCCCGTACAACGGCGCCCTCGGCATCAAGACCGGCAGCACCACCAGGGCCGGCGGCAACCTGCTCTTCGCCGCGCACAAGAAGGTCGGCGACACCGACCAGCTGATCGTCGGCGCGGTCCTGGCGCAGTACAAGACGCCCATCCTGGGCAGCGCGATCGCCGCCAGCAAGGAGGCGATGCTCGCCACCCAGGAGCTGCTGCAGAGCCGCACGGTGGTGAAGAAGGGCGATGTCGTCGGGCACGTCGACGACGGCCTCGGCGGTACGACCCCGGTGGTGGCGACCAAGGACGTCGCGGTCGTCGGCTGGTCGGGCCTGACGGTCAAGCTGGAGCTGGGCGACGCCGGCAAGGCGCTGCCGCACTCCGCGCCCGCCGGCACGAAGGTCGGTGAGCTGACCGTGGGCGAGGGCGCCAGCCAGGTCCGGGTGCCGGTGGCGCTCAAGACCGCGCTGGCCGAGCCGGGCCTCGGGGACAAGCTCACCCGCATCGGCTGAAATGACCCTGGGCGCCCCGGAATTCCGGGGCGCCCCCGTGTTAGCGTCCGGGCAACGGATGTCGCCGCGAAGACGTCTTCACGGACAGCACGTGACCAGGACGTGCGGGGCAGGGACGTGGGGGACGACGCAGAGAGCAGAGAGCCGCAGTGACCACCACTGAGCCGACCAGCGCTGAGCCGGCCCGCGCGGAAGACGCCTCGACTTCCCGACCGCGAATAAGGCGTGCTCCCGTCACGCCCTCCTCCCTCGTTCCCCCCGATCCCGCCTCGGGCACTCCCGGCACTCCCGGCACTCCCGGCACTCCCGGCAGCGCGGCGGCGGAGGAGGCGGCGGAGGCGGTGCCGGCACCCGCGGTGCCCGCTCCCCGGACGGCTCCCGCGCCCCGCGCGGGCTTCCTGCGGCACCCGGCGTGGCGCCATCCGGTGAGCGTGGCGACGGGCGCTGCGGCGCTCATCCACGTCGTCTGGTTCTTCGTCTTCGCCAACAGCGGCGGCGACCTCGCCGCCCAGGACGCGTGGGCCGAGTTCGTGGGCCGGCACCCCGACTCCGCGTACAACCTCGCCTGGTACGGCGGGATGCACCCGGTGTCGTACAGCGTCGTGTCCCCGTACCTGATGTCGCTGCTCGGCGTGCGGACGACCATGATGATCGCGGGCACGGCGTCGGCCGCGCTGACCGCGCTGATCCTGGTGCGGGTGCGCGCGGTGCGCAATCCGCTGGCGTGCGCGCTCGCCGGGGTGTTCGCGTTCCTGTGCAACGCGCTGTCCGGCCGGGTCACCTTCGGCCTGGGCATGATGTTCGCGCTGGGCGCGGTGGCGGCCGTCTTCTGCTGGCCGTACCGCTGGCGCAGGAAACGGTGGGCCAAGGCCGCGGTCGCCGCCCCGCTGGCGGGGCTGGCCACGGCCGCGAGCCCGGTCGCGGGCCTGTTCCTGGGCGTGGCGGCGGCGGCGCTGTTCCTCAACAAGCGGCGCCCCGGCGCGTACGCCCTGGGGCTGGCGCCGGTGGCGGTCGTGGCGCTGTCGTCGTGGCTGTTCCCCTTCTCCGGTACGCAGCCGATGTCGTTCGGGTCGACGATGCTGCCGTTCGCGTTCGGGGTGCTCGTCCTCGTCCTCGTACCGCGGGACTGGCGGACGGTCCGCACGGCCGCGGCGGTGTACGCGCTGGGGACCCTGCTCACCTGGCTGATCGACTCGCAGATCGGGTCGAACGTGTCGCGGCTGCCGATGCTGTTCGCCGGGGTCGTGCTGCTGGCGGCGCTGCCGTACACCGCCCGCCGCACCCGCAGGTGGTACGCGCTCGTCCTGGCGTTCACCGTGCTGAACGGCTGGATCGGCTTCAAGAGCGTCGACGACATCGTCCGCACCGCGCCGGACGCGTCCTGGGCTCGGGAGGCCGCGCCGCTGATCAACCAGCTCCAGCAGCTCGGCGCGGAGAAGGCGCGGGTGGAGGTGGTGCCCGCGCGCAGCCACCGGGAGGCGTCGGCGCTGGCCCCGTACATCAACCTCGCCCGCGGCTGGAACCGCCAGGCGGACATGGAGCGCAACCCGGTCTTCTACGACGACACGCTCAACTCCGCCACCTACCGCGACTGGCTGCACCGCTGGGCCGTGCACTACGTGGTGCTGCCCAAGGGCGAGCCGGACACCGGCGCCGAGGAGGAGGCGGAGCTGGTCGGCGACGGCCTGCCGTACCTGCGCCCGGTGTGGTCCGACGCCAACTGGCGGCTGTTCGCGGTGGAGGACCCCACCCCGCTCGCCGACCCGCCCGCCACGGTGGACCGGGCGGGCGCCGGCGAGGTGACGATCCGGGTGCGCACGGCGGGACGGGTGCTGATCCGGGTGCCGTACTCGCCCTGGCTGGCGCTCCTCGACGCCGAGGGCAAGAAGATCGAGCCGCCGCGGGAGACGGCGGCCTCGCAGGAGCGCGAGGAGGGCCCGAGGTCCTTCCGCAATGTCCACGGGTGCCTGCTGAAGGCGGAGGAGGACCGCGAGGGCGACGAGTGGACGGAGCTGCTCGCGCCGAGGGCCGGGGTGTACCGGCTGGCCGCCCCGTACAAGATCTTCCCGCGCGGTACGCCGTGCCCGGAGGAGCTGCGCTGAGCCGCTGCCCGGCTCTCACGGTTACCGCGAGTCGCGCTGCATAGTGGTCCGGCATGGCGAGCGTACGAACTGTGCTGGCGGCGGGAGCCGTCGTGGCCGCGGGCTGCCTGGTCGCCGCGGCGGTCCTGCTGGGCGGTGACGCGGGCTCCGGTTCCGGTTCCGGTGGTTCCGGGGACGGCTCCGGTGCGGGCGGCCGGCTGCCCGGGCAGGGCCTGCCGTCCCGGCTGGCACCGGAGCGGCCCCCGGTCTACACGGTGTGGGCGGGCCCCGGGTGCCGGACGGAGACCACGTACCGCGAGGAGGGCCGCTTCGAGAACGGCGACGCCGCCTGGTTCACGGTGCCGTCCGGCGGCTTCCGCGGCGGTGGCTGCGACGGCCGGTTCACCGCCCTCCCCATGTCGGGCAGCCCCGACCGGGACGGCACCGGCGCGGTCACCTGGAGCTGGCCGATAGGCCCCGGCTACACGCGCTGCGCGCTGGCGGTGTACGTCCCCGAGGGCCGGCGCGACATCGATGTCGCGGGCGACCCGACGGTGTTCCGGGTGCTCGCCGACCCGGACGACCCCGGCTCCGCGTACGCCGTCTTCGGCGTCCTCCAGAAGATCCACCGCGGCAGCCTGGTCCAGGTCGGCTCGTACGACGTCAGGTCGCCGGACTTCACGGTGCGCCTCACCGACCGGGGCCGCGACTGGGGCGCCCGCCCCCTCACCGGCGCCCACCACGCCGCCGCGCAACTCCGCCTGACGTGCCGGGAGTGACCCCGCGCCGGGCGCCTGACGTGCCGGGAGTGACCCCGCCCCGGGCGCCCGACGTGCCGTGCGGGCCTTCCCGCGCCGGGCGCTGACGTGCCGTGAGAGACGGGCGCCGGGACCCGGGCGGCGGTATTGGGCCGGATGGCGCCCACGCGCGCGTGGCGGCGGCCGGAAGGGGAACGTCGTCGGGGGCGGCGGCCGGACCGGGGCGCCGCCGACCGGCACCGGGACGCGGGAGGCGAGGCGGCCGATGACCACCACCACGGCGGGCGGCACCACGGCGGGCGACGCGCCACCACGGAGCATCCGGCTGCCGGGCATCGTGCTCGGCGTCGGGCTCGGCGGGTTCGCCGACGGCATCCTGCTGCACCAGCTGCTCCAGTGGCACCACATGCTCAGCAGCACCGACCACGACCGCATCGGGGTGAAGTTCTACGACCCCCGCACCGTCCCCGGCCTGGAGATGAACACCGTGTGGGACGGGATCTTCCACACCGTGTGCTGGCTGTCGGTCCTCCTCGGCCTGGCCCTCCTGTACGCCCGGGTCACCGACCACCGCCTCCGCGTGTGGACCTCGCGCGTGCTGTGGGGCTGGATCCTCGTCGGATGGGGCCTGTTCAACCTGGTCGAGGGGGTGCTGGACCACCATGTGCTCGGCATCCACCACGTGTACGCCGGTGAGCAGCAGCTCTGGTGGGACCTCGGCTTCCTCGCCCTGGGCGCCCTGCTGGTGGCGGGCGGCCTGCTGCTGGCGCGCGGCGGCCGGACGGAGGACCGGCTCGTCCGATGAGCCATCACCACGCGTCCCCGGCCGCCCCCGTCGTCCTGCCGGCGCTCCTGCTCCTGGCCGCCGCCACCGGCTATCTGCTGCTCGCCCGCCGGGCCCGCCGCCGCAACCCGGCGCTGGGCTGGAGCGGATGGCGCACCGCCTGGTTCCTGACGGGCCTCGCGCTGCTCGGCGCGGCGCTGCTCCCGCCGCTCGCCCCGGCCGCGCACCAGGACTTCCGCGGCCACATGGCCCAGCACCTGCTGATCGGCATGTACGCGCCGCTCGCGCTCGTCCTGTCCGCCCCGGTCACCCTGCTGCTGCGGACGCTCCCGGCGCCGCGGGCCCGCCGGCTGTCCGCCGCCCTGCACAGTCCGCCGGCCCGCGTCGTCGGCCACCCGGCGGTGGCGCTCACCCTGTCCGCCGGCGGGCTCGCGGTGCTCTACTTCACCCCGCTGTACGCCGCCACCGTTCACGCCCCGGCCGCGCACTGGCTGCTGCACGCGCACTTCCTGCTGTCGGGCTGCCTGTTCGCCCATGTGATCGCGGGCCCCGACCCCGCGCCCCACCGCCCGTCCGTCCCGGCCCGCCTGGTCTGCCTCGGCGTCGCGATCGCGGCCCACGCGGTGATCTCCCAGCTGATGTACGGCGGCTTCTGGGTACGGGTCCCCGCCCCCGCCGCCCAGGTCCAGGGGGCCGCGGAGCTCATGTACTACGGCGGTGACATCGCCGAACTCCTCCTGGCCGCCGCGCTCATCACCACCTGGCGCCCGGCCCCCCGCCCCCACCCCCGGGCCCGCGCGGCGGGATGACGCTCAGGCGCGCGAGCCGGGCGGCACGGACCCGGACTGCCGCTCCGCCGGGCCGTGGCGACCGAGGGCCAGGCGCAGCACGCGGGGCCAGTCGGCCGGGCCGCCCCCGGCGCGCGGGGCACGGGAGCGGCGGCGGGGCACCCGCACCCGGAGCACCCCGGGCGCGCTGCGGCACACCACCGGGGACGGCAGGACCACGTGCTCCCCGTCGATGCCGACCGCCAGCGTGTCCGCACCGCCCTCGACGACGACTTCCCCGGCAGTGAGCCGGACCAGCCCGCCGGAGCGCGGGCCGCGTACGACGCGCGCCGCGTCGGCGGTGCTGTCCACCCGTACGGCCATCACGCCGAGCACCCCGGCGTCCAGCCGCGCCCTGCGCCCCGGACGGGCCGCGTCGACGGCGCGCCCGTAGGCGTTGTTGCCGACGAGCAGCGCCTGGAGCCCGTCGAGCCGGGTCCCGTCCGCCCGCGCCCGCAGCCTCGGCGCGTCCGCACCGGTGAGGAGGCCGGGCAGTGAGCGCAGGGTCGTACGGGCCTTGGCGTCGCGGTACGCCGGGTCGGTGACGACCTCCGCGTAGGTCCCGAACGAGGCGTTGTTGACGAAGACCCGGTCGGCGGCGTACGCGAGGTCGACCCGGAGCTCGACGCCGTCGCGGAGGGCCTCCAGCGCGTCCGCCGGATCGTCGCGGTCGAGGCCGAGGTCCAGGGCGAAGTGGTTGCGGGTGCCCGCGGGGATCACCAGGAACGGTACGTCGTGTCCTGCGGCGACCTCGGCCACCAGCGCCTGGGTGCCGTCGCCGCCCGCCACCGCGAGCAGGTCGGCCCCCTCGGCGACGGCCCGCCGGGCCAGTTCGGCGACGTCCTGGCCGCCCTGGAGCAGGGCGACCCGGCAGCCGGCCGCCCGCGCCTTCTCGGCCAGGTGGAATCGGCCCACCTTGCCGCCGCCGGAGCGGGGGTTCATCAGGACCCAGGGATGCCGGGGCGGCTCGGCGGCGGCCCGCCCCGGCCGCCCGGCGACCGAGGGCTCCGGGCTCACCGCCGAACGCGCCGCCGTCATGGCCACCGCCCAGAGGGCCAGGGAGAGCAGAGCCGGACCCAGCAGACCGTTCAGGGCGTACAGGGTGAGGACGGCGAGCGGCGCGCCCACCGCAAGGACCACCCCGGCGGCACGCGTGACACTGGTGTGGGCCAGGGCCCACCACAGGCCGGCGGCGGCGAGCGCCAGCCCGGCGACACCGGCCGACACCCACAGCACGCTGCGCACACCGGCGGCGACCAGTGGCACCAGGACGCTCGCGAGCAGGGCCGCCACGGCGAGGCGGGCCCGTGCGGCGCTGCCCCTGCCCCTCGGCACGGCCCTGTGCGTCCGGCGCTCAGGCGCGCGAGCCGGGCGGCACGGACCCGGACTGCCGCTCCGCCGGGCCGTGGCCGGCCAGGACCAGGTCCTTGGCCCTGCGGAACTCCTCGTCCGTGATGTCGCCGCGCGAGCGGATCTCGGAGAGCTTGGCCAGCTCGTCGACGCTGCTGGTCCGGCCGCCGCCCGCGGCCTGCCGGATGTAGGCGTTGAAGTCCTCCTGCTGCGCGCGGGCCTGGGCGATCTCCCGGCGGCCCATGTTCCTGCCGCGGGCGATCACGTAGACGAAGACGCCCAGGAAGGGCAGCAGGATGGCGAACACCAGCCAGCCGGTCTTCGCCCAGCCGCTCAGGTCGTCGTCGCGGAAGATGTCGGTGACGACCCGGAAGAGCAGGACGAACCACATGATCCACAGGAAGAACAGCAGGATGCTCCAGAAGACGCTCAGCAGGGGATAGTCGTACGCCAGGTACGTCTGCGCGGTCATGTCTCTCCTCCGTACCACCGTCCGTCCCGGCCGGCCGCCCGGCCACCGGGTGCTGCCCTCAGGCTGGACGCGGCGGCAATCGGGCGGCTTCACCCGGCGCGGGTGAACCGCGGGCCGCCGGCGCTCACCCGGCCGGGCCGCCGGGCCGCGGGGCCGGCGTCCGGCGGAGCGCGGCCCGCCACCCGAGGGCGGCCACCGCCTCGGCCAGCCCCAGCAGGACCAGCCACAGGCCCAGCAGCCGGGTCAGGACGTACGCCGACTCGGCGGGCAGCGCGAGCACCACGACGCCCGCGACGACGGCGAGCAGGGCGACGGCCGAGGCGACCCCGCGGTGCGGCAGGTCCCGTACCGCGGTGGCGGTGTACAGGGCGAGGATGCCGGACACGAGCCAGACGGCACCCGTGATCAGGGACAGCGCGGCGACGGTCTGCAGGGGGTTGCGCAGGCACAGCACCCCGGCCAGGACGTACAGCACCGCCAGGAGCAGACCCGGCAGCCGCTCGTGCCCCTCCCGGGCGAAGACGCCCACCAGCCGGAACACCCCGGTCACCAGCAGATACAGGCCGATCAGGACGGCCACCACGTGCAGGGTCGCCCTCGGCCAGACCAGCAGGACGACACCCGGCACCAGCGTCGCCACGGCCGAGGCCAGCACCCAGGTCCAGGAGCGGCCGAGGCGCGCGAGTACGTCGGTGGGCCCCGTCCCCGGTCCCGGCGCCCCCGGTCCGGGCGCTCGGCCCGGCGCGTCCTCCCGCCCGGCGCCCGGCGCCGGACCGTGCGGCACGGTCATGGATCCTCCTCGTACGAGCCCCTGGCAGCCAGCCTCCCGCGCGCCCCACAGGGGCGGCTTCACCCCCGGCGGGTGAGCCGCCCGCGCGGCCCACGGGGTGAGCTGGAAGTCCCCGGGCCCCCAGCCCGGCCCCGGACGAGCCCGCTCCGGGGACGAGCCCACGAGGGGAGATCCGCACCCGATGAGCGATCCCCGCCCCGCCCGGCCGGACCCCACCGGATCCGGCCCGGAGGCCACGAGGAGGCACCGGCCCCGTCGCCGGTCCGGAGTGGTGGCCGTCGCCCGCGCCCTGGTCATCGCCGTCGGTCTCGTCACCGCGTACTACCTGCTGCCCCTGGACGAGCGGGACACCGCCGGCGCCTCGGCGATCCTGGTGTGCGGCCTGGTGGCGGTGCTGCTGGTGTTCGCGTGGGAGGTACGGGTCATCGCCCGCTCCCCCCACCCGCGGCTGAAGGCCGTCGAGGCCCTGGCCGCCACCCTGGTGCTGTTCCTGGTGCTCTTCGCCGGCGCGTACTACCTGCTGGACCAGTCCGCCCCCGGCTCCTTCAGCGAGCCGCTGACCAGGACGGACGCCCTGTATTTCACGCTGAGCACCTTCAGCACGGTCGGCTACGGCGACATCACCGCGCAGTCGCAGACCGGGCGGGTGCTGGCGATGGCGCAGATGACGGGAGGGCTGCTGCTCGTCGGCGTCGCCGCGCGGGTGCTGGCGAGCGCGGTCCAGGCGGGGCTGCGGCGGAAGCGCGGCCTGCCGTCGCCACCGGCGCGCCCCGGCGAGGAGACCGGACCGGCGCGCCCCGGTGAGGGCGCGGCATCGGCGCGTACGCGTTCCGGCGAGGGGGCCGGATCAGCGCGTCCCGGTGAGGAGACCGGACCAGCGCGTTCCGGCGAGGGCGCCGGACCACCGGACGAGGAGACGGGACCATGACCACCAGCACCAGCACCAGCACCAGCACGCCCGACGCCTTCACCGCGTCCCTGTCCGCCGCCGAGCGGGCCGCGTACGGCAGGAACGCGCGCCGCCGGGCGCCGCGCTCCTCGCACGCCCGGTACGAGCCCGCCCCGCGCCGCCCCGACCCGGTCGACCTGGTCGAACGCCAGTCGGCCGACCGCGTGCCGGAGCTGGTGCCGATCCGGTACGGCCGGATGCTGGAGTCGCCGTTCCGCTTCTACCGGGGCGCCGCCGCGATCATGGCGTCCGACCTGGCACCGCTCCCGGCCACCGGGCTGCGCGTCCAGCTCTGCGGCGACGCCCACCCGCTGAACTTCCGGCTGCTGGCCTCCCCGGAACGCCGGCTGGTCTTCGACATCAACGATTTCGACGAGACCCTGCCCGGCCCGTTCGAGTGGGACGTCAAACGGCTGGCGTCCGGTTTCGTCACGGCGGCCCGCGCCAACGGTTTCCCGCTCAAGGAGCAGAACGGGCTCGTACGGGCCTGCGTACGCGCCTACCGGGAGCGGATGCGCGACTTCGCCGGGATGCGGACCCTGGACATCTGGTACGCCCAGGACGACATCGACCGGCTGCGGGAACTGATGGCCTCGGCGATGGACGAGGACGCGGCCCGCCGTACCGCCCGGGCGACCGAACGGGCCCGTACCCGCACCCATCTGAAGGCCTTCGCCAAGCTCACCGAGGTCACGGCCGACGGCCGCCGCATCACCCCCGACCCGCCCCTGATCACCCCGCTCGGCCGGCTGCTGGACGACCCCTCCGAGGAGGGGCGCGAGAAGGAGCTGCGGGGCCTGGTGGAGGGCTACGCCCGGACCCTGCCGCCCGAGCGCCGCCGGTTGCTGCGCCACTACCACCTGGTGGACATGGCCCGGAAGGTGGTCGGCGTCGGCAGCGTGGGCACCCGCTGCTGGATCCTGCTCCTGCTGGGCCGGGACGACGACGACCCGCTGCTGCTCCAGGCCAAGGAGGCCCAGGAATCGGTGCTGGCCGCGCACACGGACGGCGAGAACTGGGACAACCAGGGCTGCCGGGTGGTCACCGGGCAGCGCCTGATCCAGACGACCAGCGACATCTTCCTGGGCTGGACGCGCGTCACCGGACTCGACGGCCGGGACCGGGACTTCTACGTGCGGCAGCTGTGGGACTGGAAGGGCATCGCCCGGCCGGAGACCATGGGGCCGGACCTGATGACCCTGTTCGGCCGGCTGTGCGGGGCGTCCCTGGCACGGGCCCACGCCCGGTCCGGCGACCCGGTCGCGATCGCCGCGTACCTGGGCGCGGGGGACCGCTTCGACCGGGCGCTCGCCGAGTTCGCCCAGGCGTACGCCGACCAGAACGAACAGGACTTCGCGGCCCTGGAGTCCGCGCACCGCTCCGGCCGGATCGCCGCCGAGAAGCTCTGAGGCCCGGGAGCAGGTGCGGCCCCGAGACGGGCCCCGGGCTCACTCCGGCACCTGGCGCATCTCCAGTACCCGCAGCCCCAGTGACTGACA
Organism: Streptomyces sp. NPDC015131; assembly: GCF_043079975.1. Taxonomy (NCBI): domain Bacteria; kingdom Bacillati; phylum Actinomycetota; class Actinomycetes; order Kitasatosporales; family Streptomycetaceae; genus Streptomyces; species Streptomyces sp. NPDC015131. The sequence goes on from NZ_JBIBVB010000006.1 coordinate 301,913, forward strand.
GCGCGCCAGGAGGCCGTACAACTGCGCCTCGTCCACGACGGGCCCGTACAGGACGGTCTGGCCGGACATCACGACGTGCCGCAGCTCCGGAAACGCACCGGTCAGCGCTTCCGACAGATGTCCCTCGACGCGGATCTCGTAGTGCACGGGTCACCTCTCACCGGCTCAGTGCTTCACCACGATCTTGAAGGCGATGATCAGCAGCCCCAGCAGCAGGTTGACCGCCGCGGTGGTGGCCATCAGCCGGGGAGGGGCTCCGGCGCTGCGTGCCGCCGCCACGGACCAGCCCACCTGACCGGCCACGGCGACACAGAGCGCCAGCCAGAGGGCGCCGCGCACGTCGAGGCCGAGGAGGGGGCTGACGGCCACCGCGACGGCCGGCGGCACGGCGGCCTTGACGATCGGCCACTCGTCGCGGCACACGGCCAGTACGACCCGCCGGTCGGGCGCCCGGTGCGCCAGGCGCGCCCCGAACAGCTGGGCGTGCACATGGGCGACCCAGAAGGCCACCCCGGTGAGCAGCAGCAGGACCACCAGCTCGGCGCGGGGGAACGAGCCCAGCGAACCCGCGCCGATCACCACCGAGGCCGCGAGCATCGAGCCGTACACGCCGCCCGTGTAGTCCGCGCGGCCGCGCCGCTCGGCCCGGCGTGCGCGCCGCGACGCGGGCGGGTCGTGCGGGACGTGCGGGCCTCCGGTCCGGGGCACGGTCGGCTCCCTCCGTCGTCAGCGGCTCCGCCTGTCCGGCGGACCGGCCTGCCCGCCGGCCTTCTCCGGCCGGCCGGGGCGGGGCTCGCGGACGCCGGGCAGGTGCGGTGTGACCAGGAAACTGGCGAGGGCGACGCCGCCGGTGGCGAGGACCGCCGCCTTCAGGCCGTCCAGCTGCGCGGAGGCGTAGGAGTCCGCGACCGCCCCGGCCTCCGCCGGAGGCAGTCCGGCACGTTCGGCCGCCGAGCGCACCTGGTCGGTCGAGACGAAGGTGATCCCGGCCTGGAGGGCCACTCCGACCTGGTCGCGGGTCTGCTCGGACAGCCGGGGATCGTCGGCGACCCGGGTGGTGAGGGCCTGCGCCAGCGCGCCGACCAGGATTGACCCGATCAGCGCCGTACCCAGCGCGGATCCGAGGTTCTGGGCCGTGAACTGGAGCCCCCCGGCCTCGCTGCGCTCCTCCTCGCCGACGCCGGACTGGACCACGTTGCCGAGCTGCGAGGCGAGCAGCCCCACCCCCACGCCCAGCAGCGCCATGGCTCCCGCGAACTGCGCGTCGTCGATGACCGGGTCGAGGGTCGCCAGCAGCCACACGACGGCCGCCATCAGGGTCAGCAGCGCCAGCCGGACCACCCGGCGCGCCCCCATGACCCGGCCCAGCGCCGCCGCCGACAGCGAGGTCACGAACATGGTCACGGAGACCGGGAGCAGGCGGAGGCCCGTCTCGAAGGCGTCGAAGCCCTGGACCACCTGGAGGTACAGGGGGATGGTGAAGAACAGCCCGAGCAGGATGAGGTTCTGGCTCAGCAGCGTCAGCAGGCCGGCCCGCAGGACGGGGCGCCGGAGCAGTGACAGGTGCACGAGCGGGTCGGCGCCCCGCCTGTCCGTCCGGTGCTCCCAGTACCGGAAGAGGGCCAGGAAAGCGGCTCCCGCCGCGACGACGAACAGCGTCGGGGCGAAGCCGAGGACGGTGAAGGGCGGATTACGGGGTTCCACCCATCCCCAGCTGCTGCTCTGCAGGACCCCGAGCACCCCCAGCCCCAGGCCGGTCGCCGAGAGCACCGCGCCGACCCGGTCCAGCCGCGGGCGGTCCCCGGCCGGGGCCGACCGCGCGATCACACGGCGGCAGAGCAGCACCGCCGCCACCACCACGACCTCGCCGGCGAAGACGAGCCGCCAGGTGAGGTACGTCGTCACCCAGCCGCCCAGCAGCGGCCCGACGGCGATTCCCGCACCGGCGAGTCCGCCGACGACCGCGTACGCGACCGCCCGGTCCCGCCCGCGGTACGACTCGGCGACGAGCGCCGCCATGGCCGGGAGCACCATGGCGGCTCCCAGCCCCTCGATGACGGACCAGCCCAGGGTGAGCACCCACAGCGTGGGGGCCACGGCGGTGACGGCCGACCCCAGCCCGTAGACCACCAGCCCCACCACGAACATCCGGCGTCGCCCGAAGATGTCCCCGAGCCTCCCGCCGATGACCATGAAGGCGGCCATGACCAGGGCGTACAGGGTGATGACGGCCTGGATGGCGGTCACCTCGGTGTCGAAGTCCTCGACCAGTTGGCTGATGGACACGTTCATCACGGCGGTGTCCAAAACCATCAGGAATTGGGCGGTACCGAGGACCATCAGAGCCCGCCAGCGCTTCACGCTCCTCACCCACCTCGCAGCGTCGTCCGCCCCTTCCATCGGACCCGGCGTACGTCTCTCCCGCCTCACCCGCCAGGGGGGAAGGCGGCCCTCCGGGGCGTTCAGAGGAGCCCGAGGTCGCGGGCGCGGCGGACCGCGTCGCTCCGGCGGTTCACCGCCAGCTTCCGGTACGCGCTCTTGAGGTGGGTCTTGACGGTGTTCACCGACACATGGAGGTCGGCGGCGATCTCCTCGGTCGTCAGCATCGCGGCCAGCCGCTCCAGGACGTCGTGCTCGCGCCCGCTCAGCTCCACCGCGACGAGCGGTACGACCGGGGGCCGCGGCCCGGGCGCGCCCGGGGCCGCGGGGAGGAGGGGGCGGAGCCAGGGGCCGGCGTCCACGAACGGGCGCCGCAGCCGTTCGCGCCGGGCGTCCGCGACCGCCCGGGCCACCAGCGTGCGGGCCGAGGCGGTGTCCCCGGCGTCGTGCGCGAGCCGCGCCCAGACCAGCGCCGCTCGTACGGTCACCGCCGGTCCGGCCCGCCCCCGGGCGGCGCGGACGCCGTCGAGCAGGTCGAGGGCCGCGCCGGGGCGCCCGGCGGCGAGCTGGAGGGCGGCGGCCCGTACCGCGCACGCCGGTTCGTCGTCCGGTACGGCTCCGAGCGCCTCGGCGGCCTCATCGGGGCGCCCCGCGGCGAGGTGGGCCGCGGAGACCGCGAGCGCCTCGTGGCCCGCCGCCCACGGGGAGGCCACGGCGGTCGGGACGCCCGGCCGCGCGGCCTCCACGGCGGCCCGGGTACGGCCCCGGGCCAGGAGGAGCTGGGCGGTGGCGAGGGCCCGCGCCGCCGCGGGCACCGGGTCGCGCCCGTCCGGCGGGGGCGCGGCGGCCCCGCCGAGGAGGTCGCCGGCCCGGTCCAGCTCGTCGCGGTCGACGGCCACGGCGGCCAGGACCAGCCGCCCGAGCGCGGAACCGGCATGCGTCCCCGCCCGATCATGCGCGGGCCCACCGGCCCCTCTGACGTCGGCCCCCGCCGACATCGACGCCAGGGCCTTGTGCTCCGCCCTGGTGAGCCGGCCGTCCAGGTAGTCGAGCAGGGCGAGGTGCGCCAGCGCCTCCTCCCGGGGCAGCAGGGCGGCGGTGCCGCCGCCGGGACCCGCCACCGCCGACAGGGCGGCGCGGGCGTCCTCGTACCGCCCCGCCCACAGGCGTACCGAGCCCAGGTGGGTCCCCAGCAGGGCGAAGAACTCGCGGTGCGCGTCGAGGAGTTCCGCCGGGACCTCCCGGCGCAGCGCGTCCGCCGCCCGGGCGGCCCGCTCCGCGCGCGCGGGCGATCCGGTCAGCCGGGCGGCCAGGACGTCCAGGAGGGCGCAGGTCAGCCGCTCCGCCGCCGCGCCGGGCGCCGGTCCGGTCACCTCGGCGGGCAGGTGCTCCCGGGCGCGGCGGAGGGGGGCCCGGGCGCGTGCGGCGTCGTACCGGGACAGCTCGCGCGCCGCCCGTACGAGATCCGCCGCGGGACTTCTGGCCCCGGGCCCCATGCCGGCGAACAGGGAGGACGACCCGACCGGTCCGCCGGGGCCCGGGCGGGTGAGGAGGGTGCCGATGGCGAGGTCGTCGACCAGGGCGCGGGCGGTGTAGTCCCAGTCGCCGGCGGCGGCGCCGTGGGCGAGGGTCTCGGGCAGCAAACCCTGCTCGTGCAGCCAGCGGGCGGCCCGCCGGTGGAGCTCCGGTTCCAGCCCGGGCAGCCGCATCCGCAGGTGGGCCCGGAGGATCTCGCGGAACAGCGGGTGGAGGCGGTACCAGGAGTGCCCGAGGTCCTCGACGAACGCGTTGGCCCGGTGGAGCCCCACGAGCAGCGCCTCCGCGTCGGCGCGGCCGGTCAGCGCGTCGGCGAGGCCGGGACGGAACCGGTCCAGGACGCTCACCCGCAGCAGCAGGTCCTGGGTCCGGTCCGGTTGCCGCTTCAGCACCTCGGCCAGCAGGAAGTCCGCGATCACCCCGTGGCCGGCCTCGAACTCCTTGAGGTACCGCTCCGGGTCGTCGCTCTCCCGGGCGGCCAGGGCGGCCAGCCGTACCCCGGCGGCCCAGCCCCGGGTGCGGTCGACCAGGGCGTGGACGGCGTGGGCGGACAGCCGCAGCCCGTGCAGCTCCAGCAGCGCGCCGGCCTCGGCGGGGGTGAGGGCCAGCTCGGCGGCGCGGATCTCCGTCAGCTCGCCGGCGGCCCGGTAGCGGTGCAGCGGGAGCAGCGGTTCGGTACGGGAGACGAGGACGAGGCGCAGTCCCCGCCCGGCGTGGCGCAGTACGAAGTCCAGTTGCTCCGCCACCTCGGGCGCGGTCACCCGGTCGAACTCGTCCACCACCAGCACCACGGGCCGCTCCCGGTCGCCCAGCCGTGCCGCCAGCGCGCCCAGGAACGCGTCGTCCACCCGGGACGCGTCCACCGGGAAATGGTCGACGCCGCGCAGCGCCTGGACGGCGTACGCCCAGAACGCCCCCGGGTCCCGGTCGCCCGCCTCGGCGGTCAGCCACGCGACCGGCGCCCGCGCCCCGGCGGCCCAGTCGGCGGCCAGCAGCGTCTTGCCCGCCCCGGCCGGCCCGCCCACCAGCGTCAACGGCGCCCGCAGCCCCCGGTCGAGCCGCTCGACGAGCCGCTCCCGCCGCAGAAACGTCCCGGGCCGCCCCGGCACGGCCAGCCGGCTCCGCAGAAACCCCGGCCCGGCGGGCCCGGCCGCATCCCCGTACGTCATGGCCACGGCGCTCACCACCCTGTCCCTCAGCCCCACGTCACGGCCGGCGCTGCCCTCTCAGGATCACCCAGGCCCCCGGCCCACGCGACCTCCGGGCCGGAGCGGCTCATGAGCGGCGACGCCGTGGACTTCTCCACATACCTGGAGAAGGCGGCCCAGCGGCAGATCGAACGGGACAACCTGGACGAGCTGATCGCCGACTTCGACCGGGTGCACGGCCCTGTCGACCCCGAAGCCGTGGCTACCGGTGACGCTCCGCGTGCCGACGCGGTCGCGTGAGCGGCGCCCTGAACACGACCGGGAGATCCACGAGTGGCTCACAGCGGCGCGCGACGCGGACCTGCCCGTGATCACCTCGGCCGCGGTGCTGGTCGAGGAGGACCACCCGAGGTCTGATGACCCGCAGGCGTGCCCGGCGGGCGACGTCCCCCAGGCGGCGAAGAGCCGACACGCAAGCAGGGCCAGTTCGAAGGGCCAAGCCCGCGCGCACGGTGGTATGCCCGCGTGCAGCCCGTTGATGTCAGTCACACATGTCAGGAATGGCCGTTGACCCGGCAACTCTCTTGACGGCACCCGTCGTCACGCCGATGGAGCTGTCGCAGATCGTCCAGAGCCGCACCGGGGAAGTCGTGCTGTACCCACTTCTCCCGGTAGCCGGCCTCTCCGTGCAGCCGCAGCACCGTCTCGGCGGCCTCCAGCACCACGTGACTGAGGGCGGCGCGGGACTGGGTGCTGCTCCAGCAGCGGGCGCCCTCGTCATCGGGGACATTCCAACTCTGGGTCATGTCCGGGAATCTCAAGATGTCGATCTTCACGTCCACGCCCTGAGGCTGGAGTCGCCACCTCACCTCGTCGGGTTCGAGGTCGAAGGAGAAGCGCGCGGCATCGGTTGCTTCGTAGAGACGCGCCACCGCGCGCAACAAGTCGGAAAGAGCATCGGTGCAGTAGCTGGCGATGCCAACCCTCTCCGACGCGGCATCGGCAATCCGATATCTTGCCCACCCAGAGCCGGCAAGCTCCCAGCTGAACCGAAGATCCCCCGTCATCCCATCCCCTCCCGCGCCGTTCACGAGACCGTACCGCCAGCGGCGATTACTCAACCGGGATTATGTGGTCGGTGCTGGCAGCTGTGATGCGCCACAGTGGGGCGGCGTACTGCTCCGGCCGGGTGGTGATGAGTAGTTGGCGCAGGGCCTCGCGCTGAGTGCCGTCGAGGTTCAGTGCTTCTGTGAGTCGGCGGAACGTCGTGTGGGTGATTCCGCGGGTTCGTACATCGGCCTCGAACTGGTCGAGTCGGGGTAGCACCGAATTCGCGTCCAGTTGCGTCGGACGTTGATCCTTCAGCCGAAGGGCCTTGCTGCGCTCGTAGTCGATCTCCGAGAAGCCGCACACGTCGCGGCTGAGTGCCTCGACCTCGTCCAGAGTGGCCGTCGTCATGATCGCGCGGGCCAACTGGTTACGACTCAGCGCCTCGTTAAGGTCGACCTCATGGATCGTCGGGCCTTCGTCGGTCAGGGGGACGGGAAGTCCCGCATCCCTGACCTCGCATGTGCCCCGCACTCCTCGGGCCGTTGCCGCGAGCATTCCGGTCGCCTCGGACGGGTGCCACTCCAGGACCGAACTGACCGGCTCCACGTCCCCGGCTGTGAGGGTGTGGACAACCGGGCCGAGCAGGCCGCGCAGGTCGTCGTGTGGGAGTTCCCCGTCCAGTCCCGGGCCTGCGATCAGCAGCCGGATGGGCGCGTTCGCCTGGGCACATGCCGCCAGCGTGACGGCGTCCGCGAGCGGGCTCTTCAGCGTCGGCTCGTCACCGTGCGCCAGGACATCACCGCCCACGTCCAGGAGGTCAATCGATTCGGGCTTCAAGTGGCGCACCAGATCCTTGAGTTGGCGTGTGACGCCTGCGGCGCCGTGTTCCGGGTCGATCAGTGCGAAAGTGTGCGGGAGCTCTGCCGCGAGCCGGGGGAGAGTGGAGCCTGCCGGGGCGAGCGGCCGGGCCCGCGCCGGCACCTGCCAGACGGCTGGGGCGAGGGGCTCAAGGCCGGTGAAGTCCTCACGCCCACGGGGGCCGGGTACCGGGTCGATCAGCAGGCGGTCCCACGCGTACGTGAGGATCACCGCCCGGCCGTCGTCGTCGCCGTAGAGGGCGGCGTCAAGCATTGCGGCGGCGACCGCGTCGCCGCCTCCTCCCGCTGCGACGATCAACCGCGTCATGGGACCAAGCGTAGGGGTGCGGTATCGGACACGGCCGCAGTGGATTGGCTGCTCAGGAGGCGGGCCTGCCGTGAGTGATCGGCGCCGTTGATGTCTCAGGGCACCCGCTGCTGAGCCGCGCGTGTGTCAGACCTGCCCGAGGTCGATCTCCACCGGGAAGGGGGCCGCTGCCTTGAGGACGCCGGTGAACACCTCTCCGTCCCGGTAGGTCTTCGTCGCAGGGTCGAGAACGTAGGTGTACACGAGAGGAACGCCTGTCGCGGCCTGCTCGATCCGCCAGTAGAAGCCGATGCCTGCCTTGGCGTACTGGTCGACCTTCACGATCCGGTCGGTGGTCTCCGAACCTGGCGACACCACCTCCGCGACCAGCAGCACGTGTTCAGGGCGAGTGGGGGAGATGTCGATGGTGTCCGCGCGGTACACGACGACGTCCGGGCGCCGATTGGTGAGAGGGAGGTCGTGAAGCCGGACGTCGAAGTCCGTGTCGGCGTTCCACTCCGGGCCCGCGGCGGCATCCAGGGCGTTCGCCAGAGTCCGGGCCAGCCGGTTGTGCCGCTTGGAGGCACTCGGCCTTACGACGACCATCCCGTCCACGATCTCGATACCGGCGCACTGCTCATCGGACCAGGACTCGTACTCCTCCGCCGTGATCTGCTCATGCATCCACGCCGGGGCCACCATCTCGGCCGCCATGCGGCACCTCCCGGACACTGTGCTGTGGGCCCGAACCCGCGGGGTTCAGCGTACTGTCTGCCGTCCGCTCCGCCTTGCGGATCTCGCTCCCATCCCTCCCGTCGGCTCGCATCCGACCAGCGAGCCCACGGCAAGTAGGGAGGCGGCGCCCGGCTGCAGAACGTCCCGGTCGGGAGCCGCGCCTTCGTCGAGGGACCGTACGGGCGTTCACCTCGCTGCTCCGGACCCTGCCCGGCCCCCTGCTGATCGTCGGGGGCGCGGCAAGCAGTCCCCGTGGCTCACGCAAACGGCCCCGGACGAGAAGTCCGAGGCCGTGTAGAAGTGCCTTCCCTGGGGGAGAAACCCCAGGTCAGAGCGGTAACGCGTCGTGCCCCCGGCAGGATTCGAACCTGCGACACCCGCTTTAGGAGAGCGGTGCTCTATCCCCTGAGCTACGGAGGCGTGCGGTGCCGTGGCGGCACCGGCGTCAGTGTAGCGGGTGAGGGGGCGCGCGCGGCGGTGGTGGGGGAGGCCGCGGGGTGCGTAGCGTGGGGGCGTTCTTTTGGCTGGGGGAAGGGTGGCGCGTGGGGGAGCTCAAGCAGGAGCGGGCCGTGCGGACGCGGGCGGTGCTGATGCGGGCCGCGGCGGAGGTGTTCGAGGAGCACGGGTACGCCGGGGCCGGGATCAACAGGATTCTGTCCCGCGCCGGGCTGACCGCGGGGGCGCTGTACTTCCACTTCGGGTCCAAGGAGGAGCTGGCCCGGGCGATCATGGGGGCGCAGCAGCGGGCCGTGGCGCCGGAGCTGGAGTCCGAGGGGTTGCAGCGGGTGGTCGACATCACGCTGGTGTGGGCGCACCGGCTGCGGGAGGACCCGTTGCTGCGGGCCGGGGTGCAGTTGTCGATGGGGCAGGAGAGCTTCGCCGGCGGGGCGGCGTTCGAGGGGTGGCGCGAGGTCATGGCGGGGCACCTGCGGGAGGCGCGTGAGCGCGGCGAGCTGCGGGAGGGGGCCGACCCCGAGGTGATCGCGCGGTTCGTGGTGGGCGCCTGCACCGGCGTACAGCTGTACTCCCGCCAGACGACCGGCCGCGAGGACCTGCCGCACCGCATGCGGGAGATGTGGGACTGCCTGCTGCCCGGGATCACCGCCCCCGGGGCCGGCCGGGCGTACGACACCGGCACCGAGCGCGGACAGCGGCTGTCCCGGGGAGGGGACCAGGCATGACGGACCACGGACGCACCCGGCCCGTGGTGGCCCTCACCGGCGCCACCGGCACCATCGGGCGGCTGGTCGCCCACGGGCTCGCCGCCACCGGAGAGGCCGGGGTACGGCTGCTGGTGCGCGACCCGGAGAAGGCCGCCCGCCTCGGGCTGCCCGGCCACGTCGTGCCGGCCGACCTCGACGCTCCCGGCGGGCTCACCCGCGCACTGGAGGGCGCCCACGCGCTGCTCGTCGTCACCGCCGACCCGCTGCGCGCCCGGCACGACGAGAACGTCCTCGACGCGGCCCGCGCCGCCGGGGTGCGCCGCGCGGTCAAGCTGTCCGCCCTCGCGGTGCTCGACACCGGCGCCCAGGACGTGCTCACCCGCTGGCAGCGGGACAACGAGGAACGGCTGCGGACCTCCGGGCTGGAGTGGACCCTGCTGCGCCCCCGCGCGTTCATGTCGAACGCGCTCGGCTGGGCCGCCTCCGTACGCGACCACGGTGTCGTCCGCGCCCTCCACGGCGCCGGCCGCAACGCCTGCGTCGACCCGCGGGACGTCGCCGACGCGGCCGTACGCGCCCTGCTCGATCCGGCGTGCGCCGGGCGGGCCTACGCCCTGACCGGACCCGAGCCGCTGTCCGCCGAGGAGCAGATCGCCACACTGGGCGCGGTGCTCGGACGGGAGCTGCGCTACGAGGAGTTGACGGAGGCTCAGGCAATCGAGGCGTGGCGCGCCCGCTATCCGGAGCCGCTCGTCCACGCCCTCCTGGAGAGCGCCCGGCGCCAGCGGGACGGCGCGAAGACGGCGGTCGCCGACGGCGTACGGGAGGCCACCGGGCGCGCCCCGCGCGACTTCGCCGACTGGGCGCGGGCGCACGCCGGAGCCTTCGCGCCCGGTACCCCCGCGCCCGGGGCGTCCGCGTGACGTCCTCCTGGTGGTACGCCCGCCCCGGCGCACGGAGCTGGCGGTGCCCGCCCCCGCCCGCGGCCGTCCAGGAGTTCCACGCCTCGCTCGACGGGTACGCCCCCACGCCGCTCACCGAACTCCCCGCGCTCGCCCCCGAGCTGGGCGTCGGCCGGGTGTACGTGAAGGACGAGTCGTCCCGGCTGGGGCTGCCGGCCTTCAAGGCGCTCGGGGTGACCTGGGCGGTGCACCGCGTCCTGGCCACCACCCGGGCCCCGGGCGGCGGCCCCCTCACCCTCGTCACGGCCACCGACGGCAACCACGGCCGGGCGGTGGCCCGTTCGGCCCGGCTGCTGGGGCAGCGCGCGAGCGTCTTCGTGCCCCAGGGCGTCCACCCCTCGGCCGTGGCCGCCATCGCCGCCGAGGGGGCGGAGGTCACCGCCGTCGCCGGCCCCTACGACGAGGCGGTGCGCCGCGCGGCCGACGCGGCACGCGGGCCCGGCGCGGTGCTCGTCCAGGACACCGCCTGGCCCGGCTACGAGGAGATCCCCGGCTGGATCGTCGAGGGGTACTCCACCCTCTTCGCCGAGGTCGACGCGCAGCTCGGGGTGCCGGAAGCCGCCGGCGGGGCTCGCGCCGGGGGCGGGTCCGTGCGGGATGCCCCCGAGGAAGGCGGGCCCGTCGTGGTCGTCGTGCCCGCCGGCGTCGGCTCGCTCGCGCAGGCCGCCGTCACCCACTACCGCAGCCGCCCCGCCGGCCCGGGCGGGCGGGCGGCGGCCCTGATGGTCGTGGAGCCGCGCAGCGCGGCCTGTGTGCTGGCCGGCCTGGTGCGGGGAAGGGCGGTCACCGTGGCCACCGGCGAGACCGTCATGGCCGGGCTGAACTGCGGCACCCCCTCCAGCATCGCCTGGCCCCGCCTCCGGGACGGCCTGGACGCCGCGGTCGCCGTCACCGACGCCGCCGCCCTGCGCGCCGCCCGCGACCTGGCCGCCCTCGGAGTGGCGGCCGGACCGTGCGGGGCCGCCTCGCTCGCCGGGGCCCGGGCCGCCCTCACCGGGGAGGGTGCGCGGGAGCGCCGGGACGCGCTGGGCGTGCACCCCGGCGCACGGGTCGCGCCGAGGCTCGTTCTGCTCAACACCGAGGGCCCGGAGGCGAATCCGTACGCCGCCGGTTCACCTGCCTGAGGCCAAACAGAACCGCGTAGATGGTTTGTTTGACGGGGGTTCCGAGTGGCAAACTGGCCTCGTGGGCGCGGCTTGCGCCGAAAGCCCGTTGTTTTTCCGCGCCATTGACAAACCAAAAGGTTGGTTTCTACTGTCGTGCCCGGCGAGAAGGGTGGGGACTGTGGCGAAGCAGGAGAGGGCGGAGCGGACCCGGGCGAATCTGATCCGGTCGGCGGCCGCCGTGTTCGACGAGGTCGGGTACGAGCGCGCCACCCTCGCGGTCATCAGTGACCAGGCGCGGGTGACCAAGGGGGCGTTGTCCTTCCACTTCGCGGCGAAGTCGGAGCTGGCGCGCGCCGTGCAGATCGAGGCGTGCGCCACCTCGGGCGCCGCGCTCCGGGAGTGCGCCGAGCGGCCCGGCCCCGCCTTCCAGGTCGTCGTCGACATGACGTACACCCTCGTGGACCTGCTGGAGAGCGACGTCGTCACCCGGGCGGGGCTGCGGCTGGCGCGGGAGCTGGAGACGCCGGAGGACCCGGCGCTGCACTGCCATGTCAACTGGCTCGGCAGTCTGTTCCGGGCGCTGCGGCGCGCCGAGGCGGACGGGACGGCGCTGCCCGGCGCCGACGCGCGGTCCTCTGCCGGCCTGGTGATGTCGGTGATCATGGGCGCCGAGACGATGGCCCGTACGCGGGCGGAGACGGCCTTCGGCGAGGGACTGCCCGCGCCGCACCAGACGGCGCAGGAGTGGCTGGCCCGCATGTGGCACGTCGTACGACCCGTTCTGGCGCCCGCGGCATGAGGCACGGCACGGACCCGGGCTGGACCCGGCGGGCACACGGCACGGACCCGGGCTGGACGCGGTACGCGGAGGGCGCCGATCCCGGCCGGCCCCGCGCGGGCGGTGCCGGCGCGGGCCGGACGGCGCGCGGCGCGGGGGACCCCGGCTGGACGCGGTGAGCTGCGCTGGCGGCCCGGGTGGTCGGGTGCGTGGTGCGTACACGGACCTTGACGGCGTCCGGTCCGGCCGCATAGCGTCGCCCGGAGACTGAGCAACCGCTTAGGAAGAGGCGATCGTGCCGCACACCGAGCCGTCCACCCACCCCCAGGACCCCGGACACGACAGGGACTCCGGCCCCGGCGGGGCGTCCCTGCTCACCGCGCCGGGCGCCCCCTTCGCCGTCGTACGGGACGGAGACGGCCGGCTGGTCTACGCCGAAGGGCCGCGCACCCTGCGGGAGTTCGTGGAGGTCACCTGGGCGTACGGCGACCGGCCGTTCCTGATCGCCGAGCAGCGGACGTACACCTACGGCGAGTTCTTCGCGGAAGCCTGCGCCCTCGCCCGCCGGTTCACCGACGTGTACGGGCTGCGCCCCGGCGAGCGGGCGGCCGTCGCCATGCGCAACCACCCCGAGTGGCAGGTGGCGTTCTGGGCGGCGCAGCTCGCCGGGCTCGTCGCCGTACCCCTCAACGCCTGGTGGACGCCCGACGAGTTCACGTACGCCCTCGACGACTGCCGCCCGCGCGTGCTGCTGGTCGACGGCGAGCGGGTGGAGCGGGTACGGGCCTGGGCGCGCCGCACCGGCGCCCGGCTCATCGTCTTCCACGGTGGCCGCGAGGAGTGCGAGGAGGGTGTCGAGCGGTACGAGGACCTCCCCGCGCCCGACCCGGCGCTCGGGCCTCCGGACGTGGACGTCCGGCCCGAGGACGACGCCACCATCATCTACACCTCCGGCACCACCGGGCGGCCCAAGGGGGCGGTCGCCACCCACCTCGCCCAGACCGGCGCCGCGATGAACCCCCGCTTCCACGCCGCGCTCGCCGCGCTGGAACGGGGCGAGATCCCCGGCCAGGGGCCGGCGCCCGTGTCGCTGACGACGTTCCCCTTCTTCCATGTCGCCGCCTTCACGTCCTTCTACTCCGTGATGGCCACCGGCGGGACGCTGGTGCTGATGCGCAAATGGGACGCGGAGAAGGCCCTGCGGCTCATCCACTGGCACGGCGTGACCCACTACGCCGGGGTGCCCACGACCGCGCTCCAGCTCCTCGACGCCGCCGAGGCATCGGGCGAGGCACCGGGCGAGGCACCGGGCGAGGGGCTCGGGCCGCTGACCCAGCTGAACACCGGGGGAGCCGCCGCACCGCCCGGCATCGTGGGCCGCTGCCCCGGGGGCGTCGAGGCGCGCAACGGCTACGGGCTGACCGAGACCAGCGGCGGGGTGCTCGCCGCCTTCGGGGACGGTTACCGCCGCTTCCCCGGCAGCGTCGGCTGCCCCACGCCGGTCACCGAGGTGCGGATCGCCGCGCCCGACGGGCGGGCGCTGCCCGACGGGGAGGTCGGCGAACTGTGGCTGCGCGGCCAGTCACTGGTGCGCGGCTACTGGGAGGACCCGGCGGCGACGGCCGCCGCGTTCACGCCGGACGGCTGGTTCCGCACCGGTGACCTGGCCACGGTGCGCGACGGGCGGGTCAGCGTGGTCGACCGGCTCAAGGACATGGTGATCCGGGGCGGCGAGAACGTGTACTGCGTCGAGGTGGAGGCGGCGCTGTACGGCCACCCCGAGGTGCTGGACGCCGCGGTGCTCGGCGTCCCCCACCCCGTACTGGGCGAGGAGGTCGCCGCGGTGGTACGCCTCCGGGCGGGCGCCGCCGTGGACGCCGAGGGCCTGCGGGCGCACGTGGCGCGCGGCCTGGCGCCCTTCAAGGTGCCCGCGCACGTCCTCGTACGGGACGTCCCGCTGCCGCGCAACGCCACGGGCAAGGTGCTCAAGCGGGACCTGCGGGAGGAGCTGGCCGCCCGGCCGGGCACCGGCTGACACCGGGCGGCAGCCGTCACGGCCCGGGCGCCGGCTGACGCCGGGGCGTGGACGTGGCCTACGGGCCCGGCGCCAACGGGCGCCCGGCGCAGCACGCGTCACGGGACCGGCACCGGCGGACGCCGTAAAGGCACTCCCTACGGGCGGGTGACGCGGACGCGGTACGTGCCCGTCTCCGGGTCCTCGGACAGCACCGTGACGCGTACGCCGTTCTCCTCGTCCGTGAAGGACTCGCCCGGCCGGTACGGGGCGTCCGACAGCTCGGCGTGCACGTTGGGGCGCCGGGTGCAGCCGCCGCTGTCGAGGTCGCTGTCCACCACGGTGACCGGCCCGTGGCCGGTGTCCACGTCGGACTGCACGTGGTAGATCAGCACGCCCGGTTCGCACACCGCCTCGTCGTTGCCCTCGCGTGTGCGGACCTCCACGGCGTACCCGGACTCCGGGGTGAGCGGGACGAAGGCCAGCTTCGGCCCGCCCTTGGTGGCCAGCGGGGTGAGCGTGTAGTCGCGGCTGCCGGACGCCGAGGCGCAGCGCACCTGGCCGTTGTCCAGCCAGCCGAGCTTCCACTTGTGCCAGGCCAGCAGGTCGTTGTTGGCTCCCCAGTCCTCGGACATGATGTCCCAGTGCCCCACCGCGCCCCCGCCCTCGGCGGTGTAGAGGTCGGGGAGCCCGAAGACGTGCCCGTTCTCGTGGGGCAGGACGCGGTAGCCGGTCTGGTGGTACGTACCCGAACCGTCGTCCTGCCGGCTGTAGACGAACGAGGTGTTGGCGAGCGGCGTGCCGTCCGCGTGCGGGGCCTCGCCGTTGCCGGAGAAGGTGACGGACAGCACGGTGTCCAGCGCGGAGGGGCCGGCGTTCGGGGTGACCAGGACGTTCACCAGGTCGTAGTCGCCGAAGTCGACCGTCGGGTCGGCGGCGGTCACGATGTCCTGGACGAGCTGCCGGTAGCCCGGGTCGTACGGTGAGCCGCGCTCGATCCCGTACGAGCCGAACGGCATCGGCATCCGGAGCCAGTCCTTCAGCGGGGCCTCGGGGCGGTAGCGCAGCCGGCCGTAGGAGCTGACCCGGAACCAGTCGGTGGTCTGCGGGAAGAACTCGGCGAACCGTTCCATCGCCGGGCCCTCGCCGGGGGCGTCGGGGAAGTCGACCATCAGGGTCAGGGCCCGGACCTCGCCCGTCGAGCGGGCGTAACCCGGGCCCGTGGGTATGCCCTCCGAGAGCTGGACGCCCATCGCGCTCGTGATGCGGCAGGGGGCGAGTCCCGGCTCGTCGGCGGCGGGGCGGGCGGCTATCGGCCCGGCCGAGGCGCGGGTGGGGTCCGGGAGGGTCGAGCTCGCCGTGGCCAGCCCGGCCAGCGCGAGCGTCGTGGCGGCCGCGCCGATGGCGACCGGTCTGCGTATCCGCCGGCGGGTCTGCTGCATCCGCGCTGCTCGCCTTCGGTCGCGGCAGCCGGCCGGGTCCTGGCTGCTCTCCGTCCGATCAGCCTCAGCCGGTACGGGGGCGGGCGCCCGCCGGGCAGGGCCGAACGTGGGTTACCGACGGGAAACACGCATGGTGGCGCAGGTCACACCAGAGCCGGGACTAAGCGGGGACGGCTTCCCCGTTTACCCCTGTGCCGGGCACAACCGGGGAAGCCGTCCCCGTTTCCGCCGCCCGCCAGTCCTGTACAGAGCTTTCGACGTGCAGAGCCTTCGACGCAGAGAGGACCGACCGTGACGCGCACCGGTGCCACGACCACCACCCCCGCAGTCGGGGTCGCCCCCGCGACCGGGACGACCGCGACTGCCCCCGCCGGTGCGTCGCCCGGCGGCGCGTCCTCCGAGGCGCGGGGCGGCCGGCCGCGCGCGGACGCCCTGCGCAACCGGGAGCGGATCGTGGCGGCGGCCCGCGAGATGTTCGTGGAGTCCGGGCCCGACGTCCCGTTCGACGAGGTCGCCCGGCGCGCCGGCGTCGGCAACGCCACGCTCTACCGCCACTTCCCCGACCGGGGCGCCCTGGTCCACGAGGTCGTCCTGTCGGTACTGTCCCGCACCACCGAGCGGGCCCTGGAGGCGGCCGAGCAGGAGGCCGACGCCTTCGACGCCCTGCGCCGCTTCACCCACGCCGCCGCCGACGAGCGGATCGGCGCCCTGTGCCCGCTGCTCTCGGGGGCGTTCGACAAGGACCACCCCGACCTGCACGCCGAGCGCGGGCGGCTGGAGGAGGCCGTCCAGGACCTCTTCGACCGGGCGCAGGCGGCCGGGCGGCTGCGCGACGACGTGGCCGTCGGCGACCTGCTGGTCGGCCTCTCCCAGCTCACCCGGCCGCTGCCGGGCTCCGCCTGCCCCAACTTCGACCGGTTCGTCCACCGCCATTTGCAGCTGTTCCTGGACGGCCTCCAGACACCCGCCCGCTCCGAACTGCCCGGCACCGCCGCGACCCTCCAGGACCTGCGGCGCACGCCCTGACCCCTGAACCCGCGGCGTACGCCCTGACCCCCTGAACCGCGGCGCACGCCCTGACCCCCTGAACCGCGCCCGTCCTCTCCCTTTTTCTCCGTTACGAGTCCCCAGGTGGCCCCTCCCATGTCAAAAACGTCTCCGCCCTCCCCGATGTCCGCCCTCACGCCCGACCCCAGCCGCTGGAGAGCGCTGGTCTTCATAGCCCTGGCCCAGCTCATGGTCGTGCTCGACGCGACGATCGTGAACATCGCGCTGCCCTCCGCCCAGGTCGACCTGGGCATCTCGGACGGCAACCGCCAGTGGGTCATCACCGCCTACGCCCTCGCCTTCGGCGGACTGCTGCTCTTCGGCGGCCGGATCGCCGACCTGTGGGGCCGCAAGCGCACCTTCGTCGTCGGCCTGCTGGGCTTCGCCGCCGCGTCCGCGCTGGGCGGCGCGGCCACCGGTGAGGCGATGCTGCTCGGCTCCCGCGCCCTCCAGGGCGCCTTCGGCGCGCTGCTGGCGCCCGCCGCGCTGTCGCTGCTCGCCGTGATGTTCACCGACGGCAAGGAGCGCGCCAAGGCGTTCGGCATCTACGGGGCGATCGCCGGAGGCGGCGGCGCCGTGGGCCTGATCCTCGGCGGCGTCCTGACCGAGTACCTCGACTGGCGCTGGACGTTCTTCGTGAACATCCCGTTCGCCGTCGTCGCCGCCGTCGGCGCGTACCTCGTGATCCGCGAGCCCGCCGGCAGCCGCAACCGGTCGCCGCTCGACATCCCCGGTGTCGTCCTGTCCACGCTGGGCCTGGTGTCCCTGGTGTACGGCTTCACGCGCGCCGAGTCCGACGGCTGGTCCGACACCGGCACCATCGGCATGTTCCTCGCCTCGGCCGTGCTGCTCGCCGCGTTCCTCGCCGTCGAGGCGCGGGTGAAGTCGCCGCTGCTGCCGCTGCGCGTCCTCACCGACCGCAACCGGGGCGGGGTCTACCTCTCCCTCGGGCTGGCCGTCATCGCCATGTTCGGCCTGTTCCTCTTCCTCACCTACTACCTCCAGATCGTCAAGGGCTTCTCGCCGGTCGAGACCGGCTTCGCCTTCCTGCCGATGATCGTCGGCATGATCACGGGCTCCACCCAGATCGGTGCCCGCCTGATGACCCGCGTCGCGCCCCGCCTGCTGATGGGCCCCGGCTTCCTGGCGGCCGGCGCCGGGATGCTGCTGCTGACGCAGCTGGAGGTGGGCTCCTCGTACGCCGGGCTGATCCTGCCCGCGCAGCTGCTGCTGGGCCTCGGCATGGGTACGGCGTTCATGCCCGCCATGTCGCTGGCGACGCACGGCGTCGAGGCCCGCGACGCCGGTGTGGCGTCCGCGATGGTGAACACCTCGCAGCAGGTCGGCGGCGCCATCGGCACCGCGCTGCTCAACACCATCGCCGCGTCGGCGACCACCGCGTACCTCACCGACCACGCCGCCACCGCGACCTCGCCGGGCGCGGTGAAGCTGCTCCAGCTCCAGAGCATGGTGGAGGGCTACACGGCGGCCATCTGGTGGGCGGTCGGCATCCTGCTGGTCTCCGCCGCGATCGCCTTCACCTTCGTCAACACCGGCCGTCCGGGCGCCGGTTCGCGGCCCGTCGACGGGGCGGAGGGCGTCAGCGGGTCCGGTTCCGTGACCGGTTCCGGGGACGGTTCCGGCGACGCGGACGAGGTGCGGATCCCGGTCGTCGCCCACTGAGCCGTACCGCCGTACGGGGTGCCCGAGGGGTGCCCACAGGGGTACTGGACGGGTGCCCGCGGGGTGCTCCCCGGCCACCGGAGTGGCCGGGGAGCACCCCTGTCCGTACCCCAAATTCTGCTTATGCTTCGACTGTGTTCGACTCCCGGTACATCAAGACCTTCCATGAAGTGGTCAGGACCGGTTCCTATACGGCGGCGGCCCGGGCCCTCGGGTACACCCAGCCGGCCGTCAGCCAGCAGATGAAGGCGCTCGAACGGGACGTCGGCACCCCGCTGTTCACCCGCGTCGGCCGCGGACTGCGGCTCACCGAGGCGGGGGAGGCCCTCACCCGCCACACCGGGACCATCCTCGACAGCCTGGCCGTCGCGCAGGAACAGATAGACGCCATAGCTCGGTTGCGCTCCGGCCGGGTGCGGGTGTGCGCCTTCCCCAGCGCCGGGGCGACGATCCTGCCCGAGGCGATGGCCCTGATGGCCGCCGAGCACCCGGGCATCAGGGTGGAGCTGGTGGAGAGCGAGCCGCCCGAGTCGCTGAAGATGGTCGCCCGGGGCGAGTGCGACATCACGCTGGCCTTCAGCTACCCGGGGCTGCGGGCCGGCACCCCCGACGGGCTGGACGAGTTCCGGCTGCTGGAGGACCCGCTGACGGTGCTCCTTCCCACCGGGCACCCGCTGGCCCGCCGCCGGGGCGTGCACCTGGCGGACCTGGCGCACGAGCGGTGGATCGCGGGCTGCGCCCGCTGCAACGCCAACTTCCTGCACGCCTGCGCCGAGGCGGGCTTCAGCCCCGACATCGCCTGCACCACCGACGACAACCTGGTGATGCAGAGCCTGGTGGCGGCCGGGGTCGGCATCGCCATGGTGCCCGCGCTGGTGCTGTCGTTCCTCTGCCACGACAAGGTCACCGGCCGGATCGTCGAGCCGCACACCCGGCGCCAGGTGTACGCGTACGTCCTCAGCGACCACCTGCGCATCCCGGCCACCTCGCTGATGCTCGACGCGATCGTCTCGGTGGCGGCGTCCCGGGTCGGCTGCTGATCTCCGCACACCCCCACCCATAAGCGTCTGTTGGGTGGTGCGCAAGAAGCCCTCCTTGGACGTGATGGGTCGGCGCGGCGGACGCTGCCGTCATGACGACGACCCCCGTGGCCGCAGTCGGCCCCACCACCGAACGCCTGCGCACCCTGGTCGCCCGGATACGCGAGACCGTGGACCGGGGGCTCCCGCCCGAACCGACCTCCCGGCTCGTGGCGGACCACCTCGCCCCGCACCTCGGCGCGCCCGATCTGCTCACCCCCGAGCAGTGCGAGCCCGACCCCGGCCACTACCGGCAGCACGTGCTGCACGCCGAGCCGGACGGCTGCTTCTCCGTCGTCGCCCTCGTCTGGCTGCCGGGCCAGGGCACGCCCATCCACGACCACGTCTCCTGGTGCGCGACCGGCGTCCACCGGGGCGAGGAGCACGAACGCCGCTACCAGCTCGTCCCGGACGGCACCACCGCCCGGCTGCTGGCCACCGAGGACGTGGTGAACGGCCCCGGCGCGGTCGCGGCCTTCGCGCCGCCCGGCGACATCCACTCCGTACGCAACGGCGGTGACCGCACCGCCCTGTCGCTGCACGTCTACGGCGCCGACATCACCCGCCTCGGCACCAGCGTCCGGCGCGTCTACCGGCTGCCCGCGGACCGCTGATGGCGCTCGCCGGATCCCGCGTCCGCCCGCGCGGCCCCGTCGCGGCACGCGGCCCGGCCGGCACCGGATTGCTGCGCGCACCGCTGCGCGGGCCGGTGCCCGGGCTGGTGCTCGCCGCCGCCGGGGTCGGCGCGGCCTGGCTGGCGCACCTCGCCGTGCCCGCGATCCCGCTGCTCACCGCCGCGGTCGTGCTGGGCGTGGCGTGCGCACACACGCCCTGGCTGCGCTCCGGGGCCGGCGCGCGCTGCCGGCCGGGGCTGACGCTGGCCGCCCGGCGCCTGATGCGGGCGGGTGTCGTGCTGCTGGGGCTGAAGCTGAGCCTGTCGGACGTCCTGGGCCTGGGGTGGCGGACGGTCGCCATGGTCCTCGCCGTCGTGGCCGCCACCCTGGCCGGCACCTGGTGGCTGGGGCGCCGGCTCGGGCTGCCGGGCGACCAGCCGGTGCTGATCGCGGCGGGGTACGCGATCTGCGGCGCGTCCGCGATCGGCGCGGTGAGCGCGGTACGGGACAGCGAGGAGGACGACGCCGCCGCGTCGGTGGCCCTGGTGACCCTGTGCGGCACCCTGGCCATCGTGGTGCTGCCGCTGCTGCACGGCCCGCTGGGGCTGAGCGACGCCGAGTTCGGGCGCTGGGTCGGGGCGGGCGTGCACGACGTGGGCCAGGTGGTCGCCGCCGCGGGGACCGCCGGGCCGGCCGCGCTGAACGAGGCGGTGCTGGTCAAGCTGATGCGCGTGGCGCTGCTGGCCCCGCTGGTCGCGGCGATGGTCCTGGTGGCCCGCCGGAGCGCCCGGGCCCGGCGGGCGGACGCGGCGGCGGGCGGGGGCGTCGGTGCGGGTGCGGGTACGGGTCCCGGCGCGGGCGGGTGCACGGGTACGGGTGCCGGCGCGGGCGGGGGCACGGGCGCGGGTGTGGCGGCGGGGCGGCGGCCGCCGCTGGTGCCGCTGTTCGTGGCCGGTTTCCTCGCCATGGTGGCGCTGCGCACCACCGGGTGGCTGCCCGCCGGAGCGCTGGACGCCGCCGGGTCCGCCCAGGAACTGCTGCTGGCCGCGGCCCTGTTCGGGCTCGGCAGCGCGGTGCACCTGCCGACGCTGTCCCGCACCGGGGTGCGGGTCGCGGCGCTGGGCCTGTCGGCCTGGGTGATCGTCGCGGCGGCGTCGTACGGGGGCGTGCTGCTGACCGCGTGAGGGCCTGGAGGAGCCGGCGGGTCAGCGCAGCCAGGGCAGGTCGGCGTCCCGGTCCGAGGGCTGGAGGCCCTCCGCCATGACGCGCATGATCTCGCCGAGCTGGCCGACCTGTTCCGGGCTGAGCCGGTCGAACATCGCCTGGCGCACGGCGGCGACATGACCGGGCGCGCTGCGCCGGAGCACCTCGTATCCCTCGTCCGTGAGGTGGGCGTTCTGGCCGCGCTTGTCGGAGGGGCAGTCCTCCCTGCGCACCCAGCCGCTCCTCTCCAGCCGGGCCACGGCGTGCGACAGCCGGGAGCGGGTGATCTTGGCGTTCCTGGCGAGTTCGGTCATCCGCATGCGGCGGCGCGGGGCCTGGGAGAGCTGGACGAGGAGCCCGTAGTAGACGTGCGGCATCCCGGCGTCCCGCTGGAGCTGGCGGTCGAGGTGGTCCTCCAGGAGCGTGGTGGCGTGGAGGTACGCCCGCCACACCCGCTGCTCGTCGTCGCTGAGCCAGCGCGGCTGCCCGTCCCCGCCTTTGGTTGCCGTGTCCATGTATCCACTCTACGGCTTCTTGAAAGTTGAACAAGTGCGCACACGTGCGCGACAGGGAGGCTCAGAGGTCCTTCTCGTACCAGGCGACGTCCCAGTACCGCCCGAACTTCCGGCCCACCTGGGTGAAGGTCCCGGTGTGCCGGAAGCCGAAGCGGGTGTGCAGGCGCACCGAGGGCTCGTTCGGCAGGGCGATGCCGGCGTACGCCCGGTGCACGTCCTCCCGGGCCAGCGCCTCGAAGAGCCGCGCGTACAGCAGGGTGCCGATGCCCCGCCCGCCGGCGTCCGGGGCGAGGTAGACGCTCACCTCGACCGAGGTGGCGTACGCGGCCCTCGGCCGGAAGGCGCTGGACGTGGCGTACCCGAGGGCCCGCCCGCCACCGACCCGCCTGCCGTCAGCCCGCCCGTCATCCGCTCTGTCGTCCGCTCCGGCGTCCGCCTCCTGAGCAACCAGGAGGCGGTGCGGGCCGTCTTCAGGGTGGGAGAGCAGCCACGGGCGGCGCTCCTGGGGGCTGAACGGGGTGGTGTCGAATGTGATGACCGTCTCACGGACGTAGTGGTTGTAGATGTCCGTGAGGGCCGTGAGGTCGCCCTCCGTGCCCGGTCTGACCTGCGGCTCCGTGGCCCCGCGCGGCATATGCCCTCCCTCGGTGGCCGGACAGGGTACTGCAAGATCACCGGATCCGGCGGGTGTCATGGGAATTCTGTCCGGTTTCCAGTCGTTGTTTCCGTCGGATGCAGGGCACCCGGGAGGGTGTCGCGACACCTACTCAGCAAGGGAGCTCGCATGGCAACCCGTGCCGTCGCCCGTCGTCAGTCCGCCAGCGGTGAGACCACGGACAGGGCAAGCAGCGTTCGCGCCGTGGGCGGGGAGATCGCCGACCGCGACCTGGTCGGCATGTACCTCGACGAGATCGCGCGCACGCCCC
The DNA here is from genome assembly GCF_043079975.1 of Streptomyces sp. NPDC015131. Taxonomy (NCBI): domain Bacteria; kingdom Bacillati; phylum Actinomycetota; class Actinomycetes; order Kitasatosporales; family Streptomycetaceae; genus Streptomyces; species Streptomyces sp. NPDC015131. Next base: position 324,457 of record NZ_JBIBVB010000006.1, read on the forward strand.
TGCTCGACGCCGCCAAGGAGGTCGAGCTGTCCCAGACCATCGAGGCCGGGGTGTACGCCCGGCAGATCCTCGACGGCGAGGTGGACTCCGAGGCCGCGGGCGCGTCCCGCGAGGAGCTGGAGCGCCTGGTCGCCGAGGGCGAGCGCGCCAAGGACGTCTTCATCCGGTCCAACCTGCGTCTCGTCGTGGCGGTCGCCCGCCGGTACCCCCGCAGCGGTCTGCCCCTGCTCGACCTCATCCAGGAGGGCAACGCGGGCCTGGTGCGCGCGGTGGAGAAGTTCGACTACACCAAGGGCTTCAAGTTCTCCACGTACGCCACCTGGTGGATCCGCCAGGCCATCACGCGCTCGATAGCCGACCAGTCGCGCACCATCCGCCTCCCCGTCCACCTGGTGGAGGAGCTGGGCCGCATCCGCCGGGTGCAGCGCGAGTTCAACCGCGAGCACGGGCGCGACCCGGAGCCCGCGGAGGTCGCCGCCGAGCTGGGCTCCAACCCGGAGCGGGTGGTGGACGTCCTGGACTGGGCGCGGGACCCGGTCTCGCTGAACATGTCGGTGGACGACGCCGGTGAGACGCAGTTCGGCGACCTGCTGGAGGACACCTCGGCCGTCTCGCCCGAGCAGTCGGTGCTGACGCTGCTGCGCAGCGAGGAGCTGGACGACCTCATCGGCAAGCTCGACAACCGCACGGCCTCGATCATCCGGATGCGGTACGGCATCGAGGACGGCCGGGAGCGCACCCTCACCGAGGTCGGCAAGGAGCACGGCCTGACGCGTGAGCGCATCCGGCAGATCGAGAAGCACGCGCTGCTGGAGCTGAAGCGCATGGCCCGCGACACGGGCTTCGACGCGGCGGCGTAACGTCCGCGATTCTCGCCCGCGATTGTCGGGGACGCGGTGCTCCCGCCGGGACCGGCCGAGCGGGCCGGTCAGGGGCGGGGTGCTCCCGCCGGGGCGGTCGAGCGGGCCAGGCGGCCCGCCAGGGCGGCGACGTGCGCTGCCAGCGCGTCCGGGCCGTGCACGGTGAACTCGCAGTCCACCAGCGCCAGCCGCACCGCCAGCCACTCCACCGTGTCCGCCGACCGGGCGCGCAGCCGGCAGGTGCCGGGGCCTGTCGGCGTGGGCGTGAGGTGCGCGGGCAGCCGGGCGGTGACGAAGTCGGCGGGGGCCTCGAAGGTGACGTCCACGGCGAGTTCCGTCTGCGCCCGGGACGCGGAGTGCGCCAGCAGCTCCGCCGCGTCGCCGCTCGGCAGCTCGCGCGGGGTGAAGCGGGAGCCGGTGGCGAAGGGCTCGGACACCCGGTCGACCCGGAAGGTCCGCCAGTCCTCCCGCCCCAGGTCGTAGGCGACCAGGTACCAGCGGTGGCCGGTCGACACCAGGCGGTAGGGCTCCACCTGCCGTTTCGTCTCGGTCCCGTCGCCCGCGCGGTAGCCGAAGCGGAGCCGTTCGTGCGCGGTGACCCCCGCCGCCAGCGTGGTGAGGGTGGCGGGGGCGACCGTGGCCCCGTCGCCCCGGGTGAGGGGGATGGTGGCGTTCTGGAGGGTGGCCACCCGGTGCCGCAGCCGCGACGGCAGCACCTGCTCCAGCTTGGCCAGGGCCCGTACGGAGGCCTCCTCGACGCCCTCGATGGCGTGCCCCGCCCCGGCACGCAGCCCGACGGCGATCGCCACCGCCTCCTCGTCGTCCAGCACCAGGGGCGGCAGCGCGGCGCCCGCGACCAGCCGGTACCCGCCGACCGCACCCCGGGTCGCCTCGACCGGGTAGCCCAGCTCCCGCAAGCGGTCGACGTCGCGCCGGATGGTGCGGGGGCTGACGCGCAGCCGCTCGGCCAGCTCGCTGCCCGGCCATTCGCGGGGGGTCTGGAGGAGCGACAGCAGATTCAGGAGCCGTGCCGGGGTGTCCGTCATACCTCCAGGATGCGCGCCCATTAGGACGCGTACTGTCCTATAGGCCCACTAGTTTTCCGGCATGACCTCCTTCACCACCCGTACCTCCCGCACCACAGCGGAGGCGGCCGACCGGCGGCGATGGCTCGCGCTCGCCATCGTCATGACGGCCGCCTTCATGGACCTCGTCGACGTCACCATCGTCAACATCGCCATCCCCAGCATCGAGCGGGACCTCTCGGCCTCGTTCGGCGCCATCCAGTGGATCACCGCCGGCTACGCCCTGGCGTTCGCGGCCGGGCTGATCACCGGCGGGCGGCTGGGCGACATCTACGGCCGCAAGCGGCTGTTCCTCGTCGGCATCGCGGGCTTCACCGTGGCCTCGGCGCTGTGCGGCTTCGCGGCGGGCCCCGAGATGCTGGTCGCCTCCCGGCTGCTCCAGGGCGCCATGGCCGCGATGATGGTGCCGCAGGTGCTGGCGATCATCCACGTCACCTTCCCGGCGCACGAGCGGGGCAAGGTCTTCGGGATGTTCGGCGCGGTCGTGGGGCTGGGCGCGGTGTCGGGTCCGCTGCTGGGCGCGCTGCTCACCCAGTGGAACCTGTTCGGGCTGGAGTGGCGGCCCATCTTCCTGATCAACCTGCCGGTCGGCATCGCCGGGCTGATCCTGGGCCGCAAGTACATCATCGAGTCGCGCGCGGACCGCCAGGTCCGGCTGGACCTCGTCGGCGTCGCTCTGGTGACCCTCGGCCTGCTCATGCTGATCTACCCGCTGACGCGCGGCCGCGAGCTGGACTGGCCGCTGTGGGGCCATGTCTGCATGCTCGCCAGCCCGCTGGTGTTCGCCGTCTTCGTGGCGTACGAGCGGTACAAGACCCGTAAGGACGGATCGCCGCTGGTCGAGCTGTCCCTGTTCCGGGTGAAGAGCTTCGCGGCGGGTATCGCGGTGCAGCTCACCTTCGGTGTGGTGATGGGGGTCTTCTTCCTCGTGTGGACGCTCTACATGCAGATCGGACTGGGCTGGACGCCGCTGAAGGCCGGTCTGACCGGTGTGCCGTTCTCGATCGCCGTGTCGGCCGCCGCCGGGGTGTCCGTGCAGAAGCTGGTCCCGCGCTTCGGGCGGAAGGTCCTCCAGGCCGGCGCCCTCACCATGGCCGCCGGGGTGCTCCTCTACATCTGGGAGGCCGGGCGGTACGGCACGGGCATCGAGCCCTGGCAGATGGCCGCGCCGCTGGTCGTGATGGGCGTGGGCATGGGGCTGATCGTGGCGCCGCTGACGGACGCGGTGCTCTCGGAGGTGCCGCGCGAGCACGCAGGATCGGCGTCCGGTCTGATCAACACCACGGGCCAGATGGGTACGGCGCTGGGCCTCGGGCTGGTGTCGGTGGTCTTCTTCGGGGTGATCGACGAGGAGCGGCTCGCCCCGCGCGAGGTGGGCGCCGCGTTCGCTGACGCCTTCCAGAGCTCCCTGTGGTGGGTCGTGGCCGTACTGGTGGTGATCTTCGCGGTGATGTTCGCGCTGCCCCGGCGGCCCCGGCAGCACCTGGAGGGCGCGGCGGCCGAGGGTGCCGAAGCCCCGGCCCAGAGCGCCGGAGTCCCGGCCCAGGCGGGCGAGCCGACGAAGGCGGGCGACCCGGCCCAGGCGGGCGACCCGGCGCTCACTCCCTGAGCGGCGCCGGGCGGCGGCGGGGCGGCGGGAGTCGTGCCCGCCGCCCCGGGCCGGGTCAGCGCACCTGGCCGCGGGCGCGGAGCTCCATGGCGCGGCGCGCGGTGTGCTCGTCCTCGTACACCTCGCACATGTGCCGGCCGTCCGGAGTGGCCGTGTGCTCCACCTCCCAGACGCTCATCTCGGTGCCGTCCAGCAGCAGGAAGCCGTGCTCGTACAGCGTGAAGCCGGCGTCCCGCCCCGCCAGGCCGTACTGCCGGCCGAACACCTGCTTGATGTGGTGCGCGAAGGCGCCCCGCAGCCGCGCCGCCACCGCCTCGCCCGGCCGGTCCTCGTTCTCCGCGCGGCGCAGCACCCGGCGGGCGTGGTCGGCGGAGTCGTCCGGCACGTACACCGGAGGGGCCGGGGGCCCGGGCCGGGCCAGCAGGGCGCCCAGCAGCTCCAGGTCCGCCTCCAGGTCGACCACGAGGTCGTCCTCCGGGTCGGGGTGGCCCAGCGGGACGCGCGAGGCGGCGAGCCGGGCGTCGGCCTCCTCCGCGTACAGCTCGTGCTGCTCGCGGCCGTCCCTCCCGGTGTTGTGCACCAGCTCCCACAGCGTCAGCGACGAGCCGTCCGCGAGCAGGTACACATGCCGGTGGGTCGTCCGGTGGAGCGCCGCGCTGTGGTGCGACGAGTGCAGCGAACTGTCGTGCGCCAGCGCGGAACCCAGTCTCTCGACCAGAGCGTCGGGCAGGTCGAAGGAGTTGAGCGCCCGCCCCAGGAGGCGCTCGACGTGCATCTCGGTCGTCTCGTCGTTCGGAACGTTCAAGAGGGGTCTCCAGGCCGTCGCCGCGTGTCACTCGATGCTTGCTTACGGTAGTGCCTGGGTCTGACAACGCGTCCGGCTTCCGCAAAACGAGGGGCGCGCGGGGCGAGTTCCCGCGCGCCCCGTCAACTCCCGCCGGGCGCCGCCGTGTCGAGCCGGTAGAGGTCGCGGTACGCCGGGAAGTCCCCGCCCGGCCCGGTGACCGACTCCGCCGCCAGCACCGCCCGGACGATCGCCCTGGTCACCACGGCCGCCCCGGCCGCCAGCACCTCGTTGAGCCCCAGCGGGCCCTGCGTGTCCGGCAGCGGGCGCTCCCCGGTGGCGAGCGTGAACACGGTGTCCCCGTCGTTGAGCAGATGCACCGGCCGGACGGCGCGCGCGATGCCGTCGTGCGCCGTCCCCGCGAGCTTCTGCGCCTGCGCGCGGGTCAGCTCCGCGTCGGTGCCCACCACCGCGAGCGTGGTGTTCAGCGGCGGCCAGTCGTTCCGCTCCAGCGCCTCGGCCAGCCGCCGGGCCGCCGCCGCGTGCACCTCCGGGTCCGGGGGGCGCACGGGCCCCTCGCCGTACGCCCCGTACACCATGCCGTTCAGCGGATCGACCGCCGAGCCCACCGCGTTGGCCACCACCAGCGCGCCGACCGTGACCCCGGACGCCAGCACTGTGCTCGCCGTGCCGACACCGCCCTTCATCCCCCCGATCACCGCCCCCGTCCCGGCCCCGACCGCCCCGCACTCCACGGGGGCGCGCAGGCCCGACGCGGCCGCCGCCTCCACCGCCGCGCGCCCCGTCGAGGCGTCGGGCCGCGCCTTCCAGTCACCGCCCCGGCCCAGATCGAACACGCAGGCCGCCGGGACCACCGGCACCACCTGCGACGGGTCGGGCCCCACCCGCACGCCCCGGCCGCGCTCCTCCAGCCAGGCCATCACCCCCGCGGCGGCCTCCAGCCCGAAGGCGCTGCCGCCGGTGAGGACCACCGCCTCGACGCGCTGGACCAGATTGCGCGGGTCGAGCGCGTCGGTCTCCCGCGTGCCGGGGCCACCGCCCCGCACGTCCACCGCCGCGACCGCCCCGCCCTCCGGCGCCAAGACCACCGTGGTGCCGCTGAGCGCGCCGTCCCCCGGGACGCGCGCGTGGCCGACCCGCAGGCCGGGCACATCCGTCAGTCCGTCAGTCATCCCCCTTGCGTACCACGCTCCGCACGCGCGGTGAGGGTGACCCCCGTGGCGACCGCCGCCGCGGCGACGCACCCGGCCGTGAAGATCCCCCAGCGGCCCGCGAACGTGCAGAGGAGGATCCCGAGCGCGGCACACGGCAGCACCAGCTGCTGCGCGATGCCCGCCTTGAAGTAGCGCGAGTGCAGCGCCCACACCAGCAGCAGGAACAGCGCCGACGGCAGGGTCACCGCCGCCGCCGCGGCCGTCGCCGACAGATGCGCCTTGCCGGTCACCTGCTCGACGGCCACCTCGATGCCCGCCCCGATCGCCGCCGCCGACGCCAGGATCAGGTAGTGGCCGTACCCCCACAGGAACGCCTGCCGGTTGGACAGCAGCCTCCGGTGGGCGGGCACGACGAAGTAGACCCACCAGGCGGCGAAGATCAGCAGCAGCCCGCCGGCCGCGATCGGCAGCAGGTCGTCCAGCGCGTCGTTCTCCTCGACCCCCGTCTTCACGGCCACCGTCGCCGCGGCGATCGTCTCGCCCAGCACGATGATGGTGAACAGCCCGTACCGCTCGGCGATGTGATGCGCGTGCCAGCTCGACGAGAAGTCCCGCTCCGCGAGCACGGGCACGGCCATCTCGGCGACCACCATCACCAGGAGCACCCACGCACGCGCCCCGTCCGGCACCAGCAGCAGCGCCGTCCAGCCCACCTGGCAGAGCGCCACCCCGCCCGCGTACCGCAGGGCCATGGTCCGCTCGGCGCCCGAGGCGCCGCGCGCCGCCCGCAGCCACTGCGACGCCAGCGCCAGCCGCATCACCACATAGCCGAGCCACATCACGAAGAAGTCGTCCTCGAAGGCCCTGGTCACCCCCGCCGCGAGGACCAGGACACCGGCGATCTGGACGAACGTCACCACCCGGTACAGGGCGTCGTCGTTGTCGTAGGCCGAGGCGAACCAGGTGAAGTTCATCCACGCCCACCAGATGGCGAAGAACACCATCGCGTAGTGGGCGATGCCGTCCCCGGCATGGCCCTCGGCCACGGCGTGCACCAGCTGGACGCCCGCCTGGGCGACCGCGACCACGAAGCACAGATCGAAGAACAGCTCCAGGGGCGTGGCGGCGCGGTGCGCCTCGTCGCGGCTGCGCGACACCAGGGGCCGCAGGGGCGTGGAGGGAGGCGGGGAGGGAGGGGAGGTCATCCGCCCACCCCACCAGAGGCCCCGCTCGCCGCGGGCCGATCACGGAGGCGGTCACCGCCGAAGTCCCCGGAACGGCCGAACCCGCCGCCCGGCGTACGCTGGAGACATGAGGACCGCCCCCGCCCCCGGCCCGCGAGACGCGGAGAACCAGTCGGTGCCCCACGACACCGGAGGCGACGGACCGGCACAGCCGGCCGCGCCCCGGAAGAAGCCGGCGCTGATCTTCGACGATCCGCTGGACGCGCAGTCCGCGGACGATACGGACCGCGGGTGGGGTGAGCGGCCTCCGGCCGGCGACGGCGCGGCCGATCTCGCGCGCTTCCTCGACGAGAAGCCGCCGCACCACCTCTGAGCCCGGCTACGGAGTGGCGTCCCCCGGCCCGCGCCGTGCGACCAGGGCGTCGCGGATCTCCTTGAGCACCTCCAGCTCGGTGACCTCCAGCGTCTCCCGCACGCCCTCCCGCGCCCTGTCCTGGGCGGCGCGCCGGGCCAGGTACTTCGCCATGGGCAGCACCATCAGGAAGTAGACGACGGCCGCCGTGATCAGGAAGCTGAGCGTGGCGCTGAGCACCGACCCCCACAGGATCGCCACGCCCTGGGTGACCTCGCCGCCCGCGCTCACCCGGCACGGCCCCTTCAGGCAGACGCGATAACCGTCCAGGTTCTTCGTGCCGAAGGCGCCGACGACGGGGCTGATCACCCCGCGCACCACGGCGTTCACAATGTTGGTGAACGCCGCGCCGATCACCACCGCCACCGCGAGATCGATGACGTTGCCCCGCATCACGAAGGCCTTGAAGCCCTCCAGCAAGCTCTGGTCCTTCTCCTGGCCCACCACGGTGCCTTTCGTCGCGTGTGCAGTCGGAGCCGCCATTACGCCGCGCACCGCGCGCACCGGCCAAATCCGTACACACGGACAGGTGACGGGTCAGCACAGCGTCACCGCCAGCCGGGAAGCCGCCCCCGCGCCGGCCAGCACGGTGGCCGTGGCGCGCGGGACGGACAGCACCACCAGCGCGCCGCCCCCGTCCGGCCCCTCGCCGCCCGTCGCGCGGGGCACCTCCGCCACCCGGGCCCCCCGGGCCAGGACCCGGGCGTCCGCCCTGCCGTCCACGGGGGCCACCGGCGACGCGATCACGTCCACCCGGTCCCCGGGCCGCAGCAGCCGGACCGTCGCCGCGTCGGCGATCCGCACCGGGGCGGACACCATCTCGACCGGCTCGCGCTCCCGGTGCGGAGCCGTGCCGGCCCGGGGCTCGTCCACCCCGGCGGGGGCGCGCGAGCCCGCGGCCGAGGCTGCCAGCGCGGCGGCCGTCATCGCCAGCCCGGCCGCCACCGCGTGGCGCCGCCGCCGTACCGTCCGCCGCAGCCGGTGCCGCCCGCGCCCGACCCGCAGCGGTGCGAACGGCGGCACCCCGCACGCCTCGGGCACGGCGGTGGCCACCACCGGCAACGGGGGAGCACCGGGGAACGGGGAACGCACCGGGTGCGAGCGGGAAGGGAACGTCATGGCAACCACCGCCTGCCGTGAGGAACCGTGAACGGGCAACGCCCCTCACGATTCCGCGTCCCCGCCGATCCCGCTCGGGCCTGTGGACGACCCGGGGGATGGGGAAAACTCCGTCACCCGCCGGAGTGACCGCCCTCAGCAGCCCCCGCAGTCCTCAGCAGCCCCCGCAGTCCTCAACAGCCCCGCGGTCCTCAGCAACCCCCGCAGCCCTCAGCCCTCACCGACCAGCAGCCCCCGCAGCCCTCAGCCGTCACCGACCAGCAACCCCCGCAGCCCGCAGCCGTCACCGAACAGCAGCCCCCGCGACCATGCCCTCACCGACCAGCAGCCCCCGCGACATGCCCTCACCGACCAGCAGCCCCCGCGACCATGCCCTCAGCGACCAGCAGCCGCCCCCGGTGTCACGGCAGTTCGATGCCCAGGTCCCAGCCGTCGTGGGCGTGCGTGCACAGGCACGAGCGGCTGTCCGTCTCCGGCAGCCCGGCCACCGCGTCGAAGAGCACCTCGCGCAGCCGGCCCACGTTCTCCCCGAAGACCCGCAGCACCTCCGTGTGCGAGACGCCCTCCCCGGTCTCGGCACCCGCGTCCAGGTCCGTCACCAGGGCCATCGAGGTGTAGCAGAGCCCCAGTTCGCGGGCCAGGTACGCCTCGGGGTGCCCGGTCATGCCGACCACCGACCAGCCCATCGCGCCGTGCCACCGCGACTCGGCCCGGGTGGAGAAGCGGGGGCCCTCCACGACGACCATCGTGCCGCCGTCCACCGCCTCCCAGCCGCGCCCCTGCGCGGCGGCGAGGGCCACCTTGCGGCCGTCGGGGCAGTAGGGGTCGGCGAACGTCGTGTGCACCACGTTCGGCACGGTGCCGTCCGGGAGCGGCTCGCCGTCGAAGAAGGTCTGGACGCGGGCCTTGGTCCGGTCCACCAGCTGGTCCGGCACCAGCAGGGTGCCCGGCCCGTACTCGGGCCGCAGCCCGCCCACCGCGCAGGGGCCGAGGACCTGCCGCACCCCGGCGGCCCGCAGCGCCCACAGGTTGGCCCGGTAGTTGATGCGGTGCGGGGGCAGGTGGTGGCCGCGGCCGTGCCGGGGCAGGAAGGCGACCCGGCGCCCGGCCACTTCGCCGAGGAACAGGGAGTCGCTGGGGCTGCCGTACGGGGTGGTCATGGCGACCTCGGTGACGTCCTCCAGGAAGGAGTAGAACCCCGACCCGCCGATGACCCCGATCTCCGCGCCGGGCCCCGCCTCCGTACCGGACACCGCGCCGGACCCGGGCCCCGCCTCCGTACCCGAGACGGCCCCCACCTCCGTACCCGAGACGGCCCCCGCCTCCGTACCCGACCCGGCCCCCGCCTCCGTGCCGGAGACGGACCCCGGCCCGGAACCGGGCCTCGTGCCGAACTCGCCGCTGCCTGCTGCCTCTGCCTTCGCCATGGCGGTCACCCTAGCCAAGCCGCCCGGCGCCGGATACGCCGAGGACCCCGCCGTCACTGGACGGCAGGGTCCCGGGGAGTCCGGAGGGTCAGGCGGCGGAGCTGGAGCCGCTGCCGGCCGTGCTCGACGCGGCGGGCTTGGAGTCCGACGCCGAGGAGGACGACGACGCCGACGCCGTCGACGAGGCCGGGGAGGAGCCCGAGGAGCTCGGCTTCGAGGCGGGCGAGCTGCTGGACGACGAGCCGCGGCTGTCGTTGCGGTAGAAGCCGGAGCCCTTGAAGACGATGCCGACCGCCGAGAACACCTTCTTCAGGCGTCCCTGGCAGCTCGGGCACTCGGTCAGAGCGTCATCGGTGAACTTCTGCACCGCCTCGAGGCCCTCGCCGCACTCGGTGCACTGGTACTGGTAGGTCGGCACTTGTCTTCCTCCTGGCACTCTCACTCGATGAGTGCTAACGACAGTCCATACTGACGTATTCCGCGGGATCAGTCCACCGTCACCGGTACGCGGTGACCGACACCACGTGCCACGGTCCGGGTCGCCGGGCGGGGCAGCAGCCGCGACCGGAGCGCCAGCAGGGTGGCCAGGGCCAGGGCCGTACCGGCCAGCGGGACCAGGAAACCGGCGGCGGAGCCGTGGGCGTCGGCGAGCCGTCCGGCCACCGTCACGGCGGCGGCCTGGCCCAGGGCGACGGCGCCCGTCAGCCAGGTGAACGCCTCGGTGCGGGCGGACGCCGGGACCAGCGACTCGACCAGGGTGTACCCGCTGATCAGGGCCGGGGCGATGCACAGGCCGACGACCAGGCCGAGCGCGCCCAGCAGCACCGCGGAGTGCGCGGACCACAGCAGCGAGGCGGCGAGCGTCAGGCCCGTGTAGCCGAGGATCAGCCGGCGGCGCGGCCCGGACTTCCAGGCGATGGCGCCGACCGCGACGCCGGCGAGCATGTTGCCCGCGGCGAAGAGCCCGTACAGCAGGCCGTTCATGCCGGGCTGCCCGATCTCCTCGGTGAACGCGGTCAGCGAGACCTGCATGCCGCCGAAGACGGAGCCGATGCCCAGGAAGGCGATGGCCAGGACCCGGACGCCGGGTACCGACAGGGCGGAGACGCGGTCCACGCGCGCGTGGGCGGCGGCCAGGCCGTGGGCGGGCTGGGTGCGGCGCTGGGCGGCGAAGAGCAGGCCGCCGACCAGGGTCAGTGCCGCCTCGGCGACCAGACCGGCCGCCGGGTGGACGCCGGTGCACAGCGCGGTGGCGAGGACGGGGCCGACGACGAAGGTGAACTCGTCGGTGACGGACTCGAAGGCCGCCGCGGTCGGCATCAGGGGCGAGCCCTCCAGCCGGGCGGCCCAGCGGGCCCGCACCATGGGCCCGATCTGCGGCACGGAGGCGCCGGTGGGCACCGCGGCGGCGAACAGCGCCCACAGGGGCGCGTCCGCGAGGGCGAGGGCCGTCAGGGCGGACACCGACGCGGTGTGCACCAGGACGCCGGGCACCAGGACGGCGCGCTGGCCGAAGCGGTCGGCGAGCTTGCCGCTCTGCGGGGCGAACAGGGCCATGGAGACGCCGGTGAACGCGGCGACGGCGCCGGCGCTGCCGTACGAACCGGTGGTGTGCTGCACCAGCAGGACGATGCCGATCGTCAGCATCGCGAAGGGCTGGCGGGCGGCGAAGCCGGGCAGCAGGAACGACCAGGCCCCGGGGGTGCGCAGGAGCTGCCCGTATCCGGGACGCCGGGCGGGGTCCTTCGAGGTGAGCGTCGTGTCCGTGGCTGTGTTGACAGCGGAGGGCACGGCTTGTGCCTTTCTGCCGCCTGGTAGCGCTCCCCAGGGTGTCGGGAGCCGCCGAGAGCTGTCCTCTTGCGCGGAACTGCGGTAGATACCGGGCTCCACTGCGGGGGAGCGTCACGGCCGCCATACGGTCGCGCCAGCTCTGCGTCAGGCAGAGTTGCGTCGATCAGTGTGCCTTCATGATACAGGGGGCGGCGGGTGCGGCACCTGTGAAATGGCCGATACCTCTCAGGTGCCGCCTCCGATTAACCGGATGTTCACTTTCCGCTTCCTGCCGTCCCCAGCCAGCCGGCCAGCTTGCCGCCCTGGCCCACCGCCCGCAGCCGCCGCTCGGTGGCGTCGCGGACCGGGTCGGTGGCGACCACCAGCAGCTCGTCGCCGCGCCGCAGCACGGTCGCGGGCGACGGTACGAAGCTCTTGCCCTCCCGTACGACGAGGGTGACCGCCGCGCCCGGCGGCAGCCGCAGCTCCGCGACCTCCACGCCGTGCATCCGGGACTTCTGGGGGACGGCGACCGACAGCAGGTGCCCGCGCAGCCGCTCCAGTGGGGCGGACTCGATCCCGAGGTCGGCCGCCTCGGAGCCGTCGCCCAGCCGCAGCGCACGGGCCAGCCAGGGCAGGGTGGGGCCCTGCACCAGGGTGTAGACGACCACGAGCACGAAGACGATGTTGAAGATCTTCTCGCTGCCCTCGATCCCGGACACCATGGGGATGGTCGCCAGGATGATGGGCACCGCTCCGCGCAGGCCCGCCCACGACATCAGGGCCTGCTCCTGCCAGGGCACCCGGAAGGGCAGCAGGCTCAGGAAGACCGACAGCGGCCGGGCCACCAGGGTCAGCACCAGGCCGACCATCACCGCCGGCCAGAAGTCGTCCACCAGCTCGTGCGGGGTCACCAGCAGCCCGAGCAGGACGAACATCCCGATCTGGGCGATCCAGCCCAGCCCCTCGGCGAAGCCCCGGTTCGCGGGCGCGTGCGGCAGCCGGGCGTTGCCCAGGATCACCGAGGCCAGGTAGACCGCGAGGAAGCCGCTGCCGTGCGCCATGGCGCCCGCCGCGTACGCGACGACGGCGATGGCCATCACGGCGATCGGGTAGAGGCCGGACGCGGGCAGCGCCACGTGCCGCAGCCCGAAGGAGCCGAGGAAGCCCACCGCGAGCCCGACGGCGGCGCCGATGGCCAGCTCCATGGCGATCGTGCCGAGCAGCACGTACCAGCTGTCGACCGGTCCGGTCGTGGAGAAGGCGACGACCAGGATCACCACGGGGGCGTCGTTGAAGCCGGACTCGGCCTCCAGGGTGCCCGTTATCCGCGAGGGCAGCGGCACCTTGCGGAGGACGGAGAAGACGGCGGCGGCGTCCGTCGAGGAGACCACCGCGCCGATGATCAGCGCCTGCCGCCAGTCCAGGCCCACCCAGTAGTGCGCCGCTGCGGCCGTGACACCCACGCTCACCGCGACGCCGGCGGTCGACAGGACGGCCGCCATCGGCAACGCGGGTTTGATCTCCTTCCACTTGGTTCCCAGGCCGCCCTCGGCCAGGATCACCACAAGCGCGGCATAGCCGATCACCTGGGTCAATTCGGCGTTGTCGAAGTGGACGTTGCCGATCCCGTCCTGCCCGATGGCGATCCCGATCCCGAGGTACAGGAGCAGGCTGGGCAGCCCGCTCCGGGACGAGATCCGCACCGCCGCGACGGCGATGAGCAGCACGAGCGAGCAGATGAACAGGAGTTCGTTGAGCTGGTGGACAGTCAGTGGCCGACCCTTTCCTCACATACGCGCCGGATCGTTCCCGCAGCGTCATTCGTTACTTTACCTAATCATTAACGCGTCCTTGACGCCGGGGTCCGGACGCGGCGCCCGTCCCGGGTCCCCGGGAGGGGTCCCACCAGGATCCCTCCGGGGTCCCGGAAGGGCCCCTTACTGACACCGCGTCCGGGCCGGCGGGGCGCTGCGCCTATGGTTGCTCCCAGCACTCCAGGACCAGCCTGCGCCTCGAAGGACAGCGATGCCCTCCAACACCACCGCCGCTTCCACCAAGAAGAAGGGGCGACGTGCCCGTCTGCTCGTGATCGCCCTGGTGCTGGCGCTGGTCGCGGGCGTCGGTTACGGCGCCTACTGGAGCGTCAGCACCGTGCGCGCCCCGTTCCCGCAGACCACGGGGAGCCTGAAGCTCGAAGGGCTGTCCGCACCCGTCGACGTGAAGCGGGACGGCTACGGCGTACCGCAGATCTACGCCTCCACCGACGAGGACCTGTTCCGCGCCCAGGGGTACGTCCAGGCGCAGGACCGCTTCTGGGAGATGGACGTGCGCCGGCACATGACGTCCGGGCGCCTGTCGGAGATGTTCGGCAAGGGGCAGGTCGAGACGGACGCCTTCCTGCGCACGCTGGGCTGGCACCGGGTGGCGCAGGAGGAGTACGACAAGCTCCTGTCGCCGGAGACCAAGAAGAACCTCCAGGCGTACGCGGACGGCGTCAACGCGTACCTCAAGGGCAAGGAGGGGCGTGACGTCTCGGTCGAGTACTCCGCCCTGTCCTTCACCAACGACTACGCGATCGAGCCCTGGACGCCGGTCGACTCCGTGGCCTGGCTGAAGGCGATGGCCTGGGACCTGCGCGGCAACATGCAGGAGGAGATCGACCGTTCGCTGATGACCACGCGGCTCAGCGACAAGCAGATCAAGGAGCTGTACCCGGCGTACCCGTACGACCTGCACCGTCCGATCGTGGACAAGGGCGGCGTCGACGAGGCCACCGGGAAGTTCGACCCCTCGGCCTCCGGCTCCGGCGGCAACGGTCCGGACGGTTCCGACGGAACCGGTAACGGCTCCGACGGAACCGGCTCCAATGGCACCGGTAACGGCTCCGACGGCACCGGCACCGGCAACAGCGGCGGCTTCGGCGCGGGCACTGGTACGGATACGGGTACGGGCACCGGGAACGGCGTCGGCGCGAGCACGCCCCAGGGCGCCGGTCAGGGCCTCCAGTCGCAGCTGTCCGCGCTGTCCGCCTCCCTGGAGCAGATCCCCGCGCTCCTCGGCCCCAACGGCAACGGCATCGGCTCCAACTCCTGGGTCGTCTCCGGCAAGTACACGACCACCGGCAAGCCGCTGCTGGCCAACGACCCGCACCTGGCGCCGCAGCTGCCCTCGCTCTGGTACCAGATGGGCCTGCACTGCCGTTCCGTCTCGGACAAGTGCCGTTACGACGTGGCCGGGTACACCTTCGCCGGGATGCCCGGCGTGGTCATCGGCCACAATCAGGACATCGCGTGGGGCTTCACCAACCTCGGCGCGGACGTCAGCGACCTGTACCTGGAGAAGGTCACCGACAGCGGCTACGAGTACGACGGCAAGGAGCTGCCCTTCGTCACCCGCCAGGAGGTCATCAGGATTGCCGGCGCGAAGGCCAGGACCATCACCGTCCGTACGACGAACAACGGCCCCCTGGTCTCCGACCGCAGCAACGAGCTGGAGAAGGTCGGCGACGAGGCACCGGTCACCGGCCCCGCGCCGGACCGGGGCGACGGCTACGCGGTGGCGCTGCGCTGGACCGCCCTGGACCCGGGCAAGTCCATGGACGCCGTCTTCAAGCTGAACCGCGCCACCGACTTCAAGCAGTTCCGCGAGGCCGCCCGCGACTTCGAGGTGCCCTCCCAGAACCTGATCTACGCCGACGCCAAGGGCGCCGAGGGCAACATCGGCTACCAGGCCCCCGGGAAGATCCCGGTCCGCCAGAAGGGCCACGACGGCACCCTCCCGGCGCCCGGCTGGGACAAGCGGTACACCTGGAAGAAGGAGTTCGTCCCCTTCGACGAGCTGCCGTACGAGGAGAACCCGGAGCGCGGCTACATCGTGACCGCCAACCAGGCCGTCATCGACCCGGACGCGTACCCGTACCGGCTCACCGAGGACTGGGGCTACGGCTCGCGCAGCCAGCGGATCAACGACCTGATCGAGTCCAAGACCAAGGACGGGGCCAAGGTCTCGACCGAGGACATGCGGACCATGCAGATGGACAACAGCAGCGAGATCGCCAAGCTGCTGACCCCCTACCTGCTGAAGATCGACATCTCCGACCCGCACGTCCGTGAGGCGCAGAAGCTCCTGGAGGGCTGGAACTACACCCAGGACGCGGACTCCGGGGCGGCGGCCTACTTCAACGGCGTCTGGCGCAATGTCCTCAAGCTCGCGTTCGGCAACAAACTCCCCAAGGAGCTGCGGGTGAAGGGCGAGTGCCTCAACGTCCGCCCGGCGGACTCCACCGGACCCGTCGACGAGCAGAACCGGCTGGTGCGGGAGTGCGGTCAGCGCGACGCCGAGTCGGCCCAGCCGGACGGCGGCGACCGCTGGTACGAGGTGGTCCGGCGCATCCTGGCCGACGAGGACAACGCGTGGTGGAAGTCCGCCCCGAGCCGTACGGACCGGAACGGCACCGCCACCCGTGACGAGCTGCTGAAGCGCGCCATGGTGGACGCCCGCTGGGAGCTGACGGCCAAGCTCGGCAAGGACGTCGACAGCTGGAGCTGGGGCCGGCTGCACCAGCTGACCCTGAAGAACCAGACCCTCGGCACCGAGGGCCCGGGGCTGGTCCAGTCGCTGCTCAACCGGGGCCCGTGGAACCTGTCCGGCGGGGAGGCGGCGGTGAACGCCACCGGCTGGAACGCGGCCGGCGGGTACGGGGTGGTCTGGGTGCCGTCCATGCGGATGGTGGTGAACGTCGGCGACTGGGACAAGTCCCGGTGGATCAACCTGACGGGTGCCTCCGGGCACGCCTACAGCGCCCACTACACCGACCAGACCGACAAGTGGGCCAAGGGCGAGCTGCTCGACTGGCCCTACGGCAAGCGGGCCGTGGACGCGGCGACCGAGGACACCCTGGCCCTCACGCCGTAGGACGCGCCGGGGCCCGCCGGGACCGGTCCCGGCGGGCCCCGGCGGGCGTCGACGCTCGCCGTCCGGGCCTGTCAGGCGCGGAAGCGGAGGACGGCCTCCGGGGTCACCGCCGTGTGCACGGGGTGGTCGTGCGGTTCCTCCGGGACCCGCTCGACCACCTCGTTCGCGTAGAGGAGCACCACCAGGGCCGGGTCGTGCCCGCCGCGGGCGATCCGGGCCAGCACCCGGTCGTAGGAGCCCCCGCCGCGCCCCAGCCGCATGCCCCGGACGTCCACCGCGAGGCCCGGCAGCAGGACCGTCTGCGCCTCCAGGACGGCCTCCCGGCCGAGCCGGGGCCCCGAGGGCTCCAGGAGGCCGCGGCGGGCCCGCACGAGCCCCTCGGCGCCCTCGTAGGCGGCCCAGTCCAGGTCGTCGTCCTCCAGCAGGACCGGCAGCAGGACCCGGACGCCCCGCTCGCGCAGTCCGTCCAGCACCGCGCGCGTGCCCGGTTCGCTCCCGGTCGAGACGTACGCGGCGACTGTCCGGGCCCGCCGCAGCTCGGGCAGGTTCAGGGCGAGATCGGCGAGAACCGAACCGGCGTTCCTGACGTCATCACCGGTCAGGAGGGTGCGAGTAGCGAGGAGTTGGCGCCGCAGAACGGTCTTTTCGGACAGGTCATCGGCCATGGCCACCTCACACACCTCGCGTCCCCCTACAAAGAGGACGAACGTAAACGGAAGTAATCTTCCGCCCATAACGACCAGATATGGTGCTCCGCATGAACCAGTCGCACCCCAGGATCAGCAAGGCTGTCATCCCCGCCGCCGGCCTCGGCACCAGGTTCCTGCCGGCCACGAAAGCCACTCCCAAAGAGATGCTGCCTGTGGTCGACAAGCCCGCCATCCAGTACGTCGTGGAGGAGGCCGTCGGCGCCGGCCTCTCCGACGTGCTGATGATCACGGGCCGCAACAAGCGTCCCCTGGAGGACCACTTCGACCGCAACTACGAGCTCGAGGAGGCCCTCGTCAAGAAGGGCGACCAGGAGCGCCTCGCCAAGGTCCAGGAGTCCAGCGACCTGGCCACCATGCACTACGTCCGCCAGGGCGACCCGCGCGGGCTGGGCCACGCCGTCCTGTGCGCCGCCCCGCACGTCGGCAACGAGCCCTTCGCGGTCCTCCTCGGCGACGACCTGATCGACCCGCGCGACCCGCTGCTCGCGCGGATGGTCGAGGTCCAGGAGCGCGAGGGCGGCAGCGTCGTGGCGCTGATGGAGGTCGAGCCGTCCCAGATCCACCTCTACGGCTGCGCCGCCGTGGAGCCCACCGCCGACTCCGACGTGGTGCGGGTGACGAACCTGGTCGAGAAGCCCGACCCGGCCGACGCGCCCAGCAACTACGCGGTGATCGGCCGGTACGTCCTCGACCCCGCCGTCTTCGGGATACTGCGGGAGACCGCGCCCGGCCGGGGCGGGGAGATCCAGCTCACCGACGCCCTCCAGAAGCTCGCCGCCGACGAGTCGGCGGGCGGTCCGGTGCACGGCGTGGTCTTCAAGGGCCGCCGCTACGACACCGGTGACCGGGGCGACTACCTGCGGGCCATTGTCAGACTCGCGTGCGAACGTGAGGATCTGGGACCGGACTTCCGCACCTGGCTGCGCAGGTATGTCACCGAGGAGATGCAGGGACTGTGAGTACGACCTGGTCGGTGGACGAGCACCTGGAGGACATCCTCCAGGCGGTCCACCCGCTCGACCCCATCGAGCTGCCGCTGCCCGACGCCCAGGGCTGTGTCCTGGTCGAGGACGTCATGGTGCCCGCCGCCCTGCCGCCCTTCGACAACAGCTCCATGGACGGATACGCGGTACGGGTCGCCGATGTCACCGGTGCCACCGAGGAGTTCCCGGCGGTGCTCACCGTGATCGGCGACGTGGCGGCGGGCAGCGGAGGGCTGCCCACCGTCGGCCCCGGCCAGGCCGCCCGCATCATGACCGGCGCCCCGCTGCCCCCGGGCGCCGAGGCCGTCGTCCCGGTGGAGTGGACCGACGGCGGCACCGGCGGGGCGCCCGCCACCGGCATGCGCGCCGCGAGCGCCGCCCCGGAGGGCGCGAGCGGCGAGGTCCGGGTCCACCGCCCGGCCGCGGCCGGCGCCCATGTCCGGGCGCGCGGCAGCGACGTCCGCGCCGGGGACCTGGCGCTGAGCGCCGGCACGGTCCTCGGCCCGCCGCAGATCGGGCTGCTCGCCGCGATCGGCCGCGGCACCGTCCGGGTCCGCCCCCGCCCGCGCGTGGTGGTGATCTCCACCGGGAGCGAGCTGGTCCAGCCCGGCGAGGAGCTGGGCCCCGGCCAGATCCACGACTCCAACAGCTTCGCCCTGGCCGCCGCCGCCCGGGACGCGGGCGCCATCGCCTACCGGGTCGGCGCCGTGACCGACGACGCCCCGACCCTGCGCGCCGCCGTCGAGGACCAGCTGATCCGCGCGGACCTGCTGGTCACCACGGGCGGGGTCAGCGTCGGCGCGTACGACGTGGTCAAGGAGGCCCTGTCCTCGGTGGCCGACGAGGACGAGCCGGGCGGCGGCATCGACTTCCGGAAGCTGGACATGCAGCCGGGCAAGCCGCAGGGCTTCGGCTCCATCGGCCCCGACCACACCCCGCTGCTCGCCCTGCCGGGCAACCCGGTCTCCAGCTACGTCTCCTTCGAGCTGTTCGTGCGCCCCGCGATCCGGGCGCTGATGGGCCTCGGGGACGTGCCGGACAGCCGGCGGCCACGCGTGCGTGCCGCCCTGGAGGCCAAGGAGCCGCTGTCCTCGCCGGCCGGCAAGCGCCAGTTCCTGCGCGGGCGGTACGACGCGGAGGCCGGCACCGTCACCCCCGTGGGCGGCACCGGGTCGCATTTGATCGCCGCCCTGGCCCAGGCGGACGCCCTGCTGGTGGTCCCCGAGGAGGCCACCGCCGTGGAGCCCGGGGCCGAACTGGACGTGATCCTCATCGGCTGACCGGCGGGGCGTGGCGGTACCGTGTCTGCCGCTGTGCCTTCCCGGGGGACCACCCCCGGCCCCCGGCGGCGCGACAATGGCCGTGCGGGGCAATCGGCGCCGGAACACGCGAGGCGGAGTTCAGCAGTGAGTACGCAAGGCAGCCTGACGCACATCGACGAGTCGGGGGCGGCCCGCATGGTCGACGTCTCCGGCAAGGACGTCACCGCGCGCACCGCCCGCGCCACCGGCCGGGTCCTCGTCTCCCCGCGGGTCGTCGAGCTGCTGCGCGGCGAGGGCGTGCCCAAGGGCGACGCCCTCGCCACCGCCCGGATCGCGGGCATCATGGGCGCCAAGCGCACCCCCGACCTCATCCCGCTCTGCCACCCGCTGGCGGTCTCGGGGGTGAAGCTCGACCTGTCGGTCGCGGACGACGCGGTGGAGATCGCGGCGACGGTGAGGACGACCGACCGCACGGGCGTGGAGATGGAGGCGCTCACCGCCGTGTCGGTGGCCGCGCTGACCGTCGTCGACATGATCAAGGCCGTGGACAAGTCGGCCGTCATCACCGATGTCCGGGTGGAGGAGAAGACGGGCGGCAAGTCCGGCACCTACCGGCGCGGCGAGGCCGAAGGGACATCGGCGTGAGCCCCCGGGCCGGCCAGGTCCACGGCGCACACGCCCCCGGGCAGGAGCCCGTCGAGCCCCCGGGCGCCCCCGCCCACACGCCGGCGCACGCCCCCGCGGCGCACGCCCCCCGGGCCCCTGCCACCGGACCGGCCGGCGGCGCCCCGTACCGCGCGCTGGTCGTCACCGCCTCCAACCGGGCGTCCGCCGGGGTGTACGAGGACAAGGGCGGCCCGATCCTCGCCGAGGGCCTCGCCCGGCTCGGCTTCACCGTCGACGGGCCCCAGGTCGTCCCGGACGGCGACCCGGTCGAGGCCGCCCTGCGCGCCGGGGTCGAGGCGGCGTACGACGTCATCCTCACCACCGGCGGCACCGGCGTCTCGCCCACCGACCGCACCCCCGACGTCACCCGCCGCGTCCTGGACGCCGAGGTCCCCGGCATCCCGGAGGCGATCCGGGCGTACGGCCGCGAGAAGGTGCCGACCGCCGCGCTCTCCCGCGGGCTCGCCGGGGTCGCCGGCCGCACCCTGATCGTCAACCTGCCCGGCTCCACCGGCGGGGTCCGCGACGGCCTCGCCGTACTGGAACCGCTCCTCGCGCACGCGGTCGACCAGCTCCGCGGCGGCGACCACCCCAGACCGTCATGAAACCCGCCTGGCCGGTGACGCTGGCGGACGGCGCCGTCGTCCTGCGGCCGATAAAGCTGCGCGACCAGCGGGAGTGGCGCGAGGTCAACCGGCGCAACCGCGACTGGCTGCGCCCCTGGGAGGCCACCGTCCCGCCGCCCGCGCCCGGCGTCCCACTCGCCCAGCGCCCCACCTACCGGCAGATGGTCCGCCACCTGCGCGCCGAGGCCAACGCCGGGCGCATGCTGCCGTTCGTGGTCGAGTACGAGGGCCGGCTGGTCGGGCAGCTCACCGTGGCGGGCATCACCTGGGGCTCGATGTGCTCGGGCCACGTCGGGTACTGGGTGGACCGGGACGTGGCCGGCCGGGGCGTCATGCCGACCGCGGTGGCGCTGGCGGTGGACCACTGCTTCCGTACGGTCGGCCTGCACCGGATCGAGGTGTGCATCCGGCCCGAGAACACGCCCAGCCGCCGGGTGGTGGAGAAACTGGGATTCCGGGAGGAGGGGCTGCGGCCCCGCTATCTCCACATCGACGGCGCCTGGCGCGACCATCTCGTCTTCGCGCTCACCGCCGAGGAGGTGCCGGAGGGCCTGCTGCGCCGCTGGCACCGGACGGGCCGGGGAGCACCCCGTAAATAAAATAAGTGTTCGAATTCGGTCGCCGTTCTTTCGCAACCGGTCCGACCAATCACAAAAAAATTCAGTGATATCAGCCAGATCGTGCGACACACCGGCCCAATTGGCCGATGGCCGGATGCGAACCCCTCTACGGTGTGAGGCGTGAGCAGCAGCGGCCTCATCTACGCAGTCATCGTCGGGGCCTGGGCCGCCTACCTGGTGCCGATGTGGCTCCGCAGGCAGGACGAGCTGAACGAAGCCCGTCCCACGGAACGTTTCAGCACCGCCATCCGGCTTCTGTCCGGACGCGCGGGGATGGAGCGCCGGTACGCCAAGGAGCTGCGCGAACGCACCGCCGAACAGGCGGCGTCGCCCGACGTCGACCCGGACGCCGAGACCGAGCACCTCAGCTCGGTCGACGTCCGGGCCTTCGCCGCGCCCCCGGACCACACGGAGGCGCGCCTGGAGGTCCCGGCGGCGCCCCCGGCGGCCCGCCGGGCCGGACCCGCGCCCGCCCGACGGCCCCGCCCGCAGGCGGCGGCCGAGCGCGCCCGGCGCTCCAAGGTCCTCGCCAGGCGCCGGCGCACCACGGTGGTCCTCTTCCTCGCCTTCACGCTCGGCGCGATCGTCGCCGCCGTCGGCGGCCTCGCGTTCCTGTGGGCGCCCGCCGTGCCGGCGGTGCTGCTGAGCGCGTACATCGTGCACCTGCGCCGCCAGGAGCGCCGCCGCTTCGTGTACGTGATGGACCGGCGCCGCGCCGAGGCCGCGGCCCAGCGCCTGCGCGAGAGCCGCCCGCGCGGCGGCCGGCCCGCCCCCGAGCCGGGCGAGGTGCCCGAGGCCCGCCACGAGCGGCCCGAACCCGAGCCCGCCCCCGCGCTGTCCCCGCAGGAGGCCGGGCGCCGCGCGCTGGTCGAGCAGACCGACCACGCCGAGTGGGTGGACCAGCAGCGCGACCACGGCCCGGACCGGGGCGACAGCTGGGACCCGGTGCCCGTGCCGCTGCCCACCTATGTCACCGCCCCGGTGGCCCCGCGCGCGACCGGCGGCGTGGACGTCACCGACCCGGAGACCTGGAGCGCGGCCCGCTCCTCCGCGGCCGAGCCCACCCCGCCGCCGCCCACCCGGCAGAACCCCCACCCGAGCCCGTACCCGCCGCGCCGCGCCCGCGACCACGGGCGCACGCCCCTCTTCGACCAGTACGCCGACGAGGACCGGCCGCGCGCGGCCAACGAGTGAGGCGGTGTGACCGGCGCCACGGGGCCCTGGGGGGTGCGGATTTCCGAGCACCCCGATCGGGGTGCTAATGTTTCACACGTCGCAAGGGCCTGTGGCGCAGTCTGGTAGCGCACCTCGTTCGCATCGAGGGGGTCTGGGGTTCAAATCCCCACAGGTCCACGCACACAAGATCCCGTCCGATCGTTCCGATCGGGCGGGATCTTCTCGTTGTGGTGGCGCCGGACCGTGCGGGGGCCGTGGCGCGGAAGGTGCCCGGGAAATCCGGGCGGATGCCGGAAGTCTTGTTCCCTACCGGCGGGTTATGGAAAGCTGTGCAGCCCCGCGGGCCCAACAGGGCGTAATCGCGCGGCACTTCGCATTCCCGGGCGGTGGCGGCCCACAAAGGCCCTGGCGTCGAAAAGGTATGTACCAATCAGGCTGCGTTTTTTGTGTGCTCCGCGCGTCCCGTGATTTCGCGTTCACACGTTTTCCGTGTGATCCGCGTCGTGCGCGCTTTCTCTCCCTCTCCGCGTGACCTTTCCGCCCTCGTCGCACAGCCCTGAATGGAAAGCCCCATGCCCGACAGCCGTCCCGAGCCTTCCGCCGTCCCGCCGCCGCCCTCCTACGCGCCCGCCTCCGGCGCCTCGGACGCGGCCCTGGCCGGCCTGCTCGGCGCGGGGCCGGGCGGCGGCGCGGCCGACGGCTACCCGGCCGCCGCGCTGATGGCCCGCCACTGCGGGGCGGTGACCGACTACGCGGCGCTCCTGACGGCCTCCCGCGACCACGTCCCGATGGTCGTGGCGGCCGCCTTCGCCCGCGTCCTGGACGAGCTGCGGCACGGCGGCGGGGACGGCACCGGGCCCGCGGCGCTCCGGCCCCGGCTGCTGGTGGCCGCGCGCCGCACCGCCGCGCAGTGGGCCGGCGACCCCCGCGTCGCGGCGCTCCTCACCGGGCTGCCCCGGCCCGCCGGACCGCCGCCCGAACGGCGCTTCGCCGCCCGGGCCTTCGCGGAACTGCCCGAAGCGGCACAGGTCCTGCTCTGGCACCGGGAGGTCGAGGCGGAGGGCATATCCATTCCCGCCGCATTGCTGGCCGTCGATCCCCGGACCGCGACGGCGGCACTCGACGACGCCCGTGAACTCTTCCGGGACGGCTGCCTGCGCGCCCACTGGGATCTCGCCGAGGACCAGGAATGCCGCCATTACAACCGGCTGCTCGACATTTCCCTGCGCCGCGGTGGAGCGCTGATCCCCGATATCCAGCGGCATTTGGTGACGTGCCGGCACTGCCGGTTCGCCGCCGACCAGTTGCGCCAGTCCGGCGGGCGGCTGGCGCTGCTGCTGGCCGAGGGCGTGCTGGGCGAGAAGGCGCGGGAGTACGTCGAGTCCCGGCCCGGCCGCGGCCGTGCCGGGGCGGCCGCGGCCGGGCCGCGCCGGGCGGGCCGCCACTCGCGCGGGGTGCCCGCCGGTGCGGTACGGCGCCTGGCGGCGGTCGTCCCGGAGGGCGCGGCGCGCCGGCTGGGGGCGCTGGTGCCGGGCGGACGGGCGGGCGCCGGGCTCGTGGTGGCCGGGGCCCTCGCCGTGACGTGCCTGCTGGGCGTGGTGGGACTGGTGGGCCTGGTGACGGAGGAGGACCCGCCCGTCCCGGCCGCCGGGCACAGCGCCGGGGCGGCCCCCTCGGGCCCCGGCTCCCGGCCGCCGTCCACCCCCGCCCACGCCCAGACCGGCACCGGGAGCGGAACCGGCGCGGGCGTCCTGACCACCCGGCTGCGCAACGCCGAGGGCGGGCTGTGCCTGGACGTCCGGGACGGCCTTCCGCGCGTCGGGGCGGAGCTGACGCTCGCCGCCTGCTCCGGCGCCCCGGCGCAGACCTGGCGGTACGAGCCGGACGGGCTGCTGCGCAACGCCGCGGCCCCCGACCTGTGCCCGCACTCCCAGGAGCCCTCCGGCGCGGCCCTGCTGCGGCTGTGCGCCACCCAGGGCGCCACCACCGTCCGCTACGACCTGAGCGTGCAGGGACACCTGGTGCCCCGCTGGCACGCGGGGCTCGGGCTGATGCCGGCCACCGTGCGGCCGGGCGCCACCGTGGTCGTCAAGCTGCGCGACACCTCGGTGTCCCACCGCTGGCTGACCGACACGGCGAACGCCGAGCCCGCGCCGCCGCCCGCCGCGCCCCCGCCCGCCGTCCCGTCGCCGAACGCCGCGCCGCCGGACGCCGCGCCGCCCGCCGTACGGGCGCCCGGCGGCACCGCGCCTGCGGTGAGCCCGGTCGGCGACGCGAGGTGAGCCGCGGGCGGCCCGGCGGGAGCCGCCCCGCCGGGCCGCCCGCGGGTCAGGACGCCTGGGCCTTGTCGTACAGGGCCTTGGCCTCGTTGCCGAAGTACGGGCCGAACATCCGGTTCGGCAGGAAGACGTAGCCGAAGCTGTTCACCGACACCTGGAGCCCGGTGCCCGCGGTCTCGTCGAAACCGGTGAACCAGGGGCCGCCGCTGGAGCCGCCCGTCATGTTGCAGCCCAGGCTGTGGTCCTGCGAGAAGAGGAAGTCCTTGGAGGAGTTCCCGCTGCAGTGGATCAGCTTGGAGCCGTCGTACGGGGACGCGGCCGGGAAGCCGAAGGCGTACATCCGCTTGTTGTAGCCGCCGTTGAACTGGATGCCCTGCGCGCCGGTGACGGCGGTGAGCTTCTGGCCGTTCAGCGGGGCGACCACGGCGGCACCGATGTCGTGGTTGATGTCCTCGCTCGCCTCCCACTGCGGGGTGGTCAGCGTCTTCGAGGCCGTCCACTGGCCGTAGGGGGCCTGGCCGTTGTCGTACCCGGGCACGAACACCCAGTTGGTGTGCCAGGCGCCCTGGTACTTGACGCAGTGCCCGGCGGTCATCACCGTGCTGCCGTTCTGGCTGGTGACGGCGTTGCCGGAGCAGGAGGCCGTACGGCCCTGCATGGTGAAGAACACCCGGCCCGAGGTCTTCACGACCGCGCCGCCGCCGGTCCACGCCCCGCCCGGCTGGGGGAACGCGGCGGGGGCCGCCGGGGTCGGGGCCACGGTCGTCGGGGCGCCGTCCGGCGCCGGGGCGCGGAGCCTGCTCGCGGCCCCGGGGGTGAGCACCAGGTCGAGCGGGGTGGCGGAGCGCATCCGGTCGGCGGTCCAGAAGGACCGTGCCTCGCGCTGTTCGGCGGCGGTGACGGTCCGGGCGCCGGGGGCGGGCGCCGGCGGGGCCGCGGTGGCGGCGGTGGCCGACAGGGCTCCGGTCAGCAGGGCTCCGGCGGTCAGCAGGACGCCCAGGGCGGTGCGGTGGCCTCTCACGCATGTCTCCTTCTGCCGTGCCCGGAGCGCGCTCGGCGCGGCCGGGCAGGGTGGGGGAACGAAGAGCGGTGCGGATCGACGTGCGTGAGGCAGAGTGCCACGGCCGGGAGCGTTTGTCAGGAGCGCGTCATGACAGTTTCGCCCCGGCGGGGAGTGCTCCGGTGGGGAGCAGGTGGGGTGCCGGTGCGGGTGTTGCCGGATCAGACCAGCGGCTTGGCGAAGCAGCGGCTGCTCTCGTACGCGCGGTAGTAGCCGAACTTGGCGCACGGCGCGTACCCGCTGGAGGTGTAGAGCGCGATCGCCTCCGGCTGCATGTCGCCCGTCTCCAGCACCATCCGGGTGCGCCCCGCCGCGCGGGCGTCGTCCTCCAGGGCGGCGAGGATGCGCCGGGCCAGGCCCAGGCCGCGCGCCTCGGGGACCACGTACATCCGCTTCAGCTCGGCGTCGCCGTCCGCGTACCCCTCGGGGTTCTCGTCCTGGGAGCGCCAGCCGCCGGTGGCCACGGGGCGGCCGTCCGGGTCGTACGCCATCAGGTAGAGGCCCAGCGGCGGGCGGAACATGTCCGGGCTCAGCGGGGTGAGGTCGCCGCCGTCGCCGTACCGCTCGACGTATTCGAGCTGCACCATGTCGTTGAGCTTGCGGGCGTCGGGGTGGTCGAACGCGGTGGACCGGACAATCATGCGATACATCGTACTTTCATGCGGAGTGATCTCGGGGTGGTCTCGGGGGCTCGGGGTGATGGCGGGGTGATCGCCCGCGGAGTGATCGCGCGGGGCGATCTTCGAGGCGTCATCGGTAGGGTGCCCGGATGCTCATTGTGACGTCCGTGAATGTGAACGGTCTGCGTGCCGCCGCCAAGAAGGGCTTCGTGGAGTGGCTGGCCGCCACCGAGGCCGACGTGGTCTGCCTCCAGGAGGTGCGCGCCGAGGAGTCCCAGCTCCCCGAGGCGGTCCGGGCGCCCGAGGGGTGGCACACCGTCCACGCCCCGGCCACCGCCAAGGGCCGCGCGGGCGTCGCCCTCTACACCCGGCGCGAGCCCGACGCGGTGCGCGTCGGTTTCGGGTCGGCGGAGTTCGACACCACCGGCCGGTACGTGGAGGCCGACCTGCCCGGCGTCACGGTCGCCAGCCTCTACCTGCCCTCGGGCGAGGTGGGCACCGAGCGGCAGGACGAGAAGATCCGCTTCATGGGCGAGTTCCTGCCGTACCTCGAGGGCCTGCGGGAGCGCGCCGCCGCCGACGGCCGCGAGGTCGTCGTCTGCGGCGACTGGAACATCGCCCACCAGGAGGCCGACCTCAAGAACTGGAAGGCCAACCGGAAGAACTCCGGCTTCCTGCCCGAGGAGCGGGACTGGCTGTCCCGCGTCTACGGCGAGGCGGGGTACGTGGACGTCGTCCGGGCCCTGCACCCCGAGCAGGAGGGGCCCTACTCGTGGTGGTCCTACCGGGGCCGGGCCTTCGACAACGACGCCGGCTGGCGCATCGACCTCCAGGTCGCCACGCCGGGCCTCGCCACGCGCGCGGTGAAGGCGTGGGTGGAGCGGGCCGCGACGCACGGCGAGCGGTGGAGCGACCACGCGCCGGTCTCCGCCGCCTACGACCTCTAGGCCGCCCTGAGGGCTCCCGCCCCGGGCGGGGAGGAAGCGGGGCCGGGAGATCCGGAAGTGAGGGTCTGTCCTCACTTGTGTGGCGAACCCCACACCGGGGGAATGCTTCTGACAGGGTGAGGCGGTGTGCGCATCACCGTCGTACGCCGGACGCCGCCGGGATCGTTCCCGGTCGCGGCGCTCGTCTGCGGCGTGCTGATCGCCGCCACCGTGCCGACGTCGGCCACCGTCCCGGTTCCCGCTGCCGTGATCCCCGCCGGGACGCCCGACGTCCTCCTCACCGACCAGGCCGGCCGGCGCGTCCTGGTCCTCGACGGGCACCGCCCCGACTGGGACCCGGGCGCCGATCCGGCGGCCGTGCGATGGGCGTTCTCGCCGCTCGGGGACGCCCGGTACGCCGATCTGGACCCCGCGACCAGCTGGGTGTACCCGAGCGAGGCCAAGGTGCGCCGGTGGCGCGGCCGGACCTATGTGCTGACCGTCGCCTCGCACGGCTTCGCGGCGGTGGTCGCGTACCCGTCGGGCCGGCGGTACTGGGGCGCGACCCTCTCGCCGGGCACCATCCGGCACAACCCGCACAGCATCGAGCTGCTGCCGGACGGCAATGTCGCCGTCGCGGCGAGCACCGGGGGCGTCGTGCGCCTCTACGCGGCCTCGCGCGGCGGGCCGGAGGCGCCGGACGCGGAGGTGCCGGGCGCGGAGCCGCCGGACGCGGAGGTGCCGTTCGCCTCGTTCCCGCTGAAGGACGCGCACGGGCTCCAGTGGGACGCCGGGCGGCGGGTGCTGTGGGCGCTCGGCGGCGACCGGCTGGTGGCGCTGCGGGTAGCCGGCACGGCGGCGGAGCCGGCCCTGGTGGCGGCCGGGGAGGCGCGGCTGCCGACCCCGCACGGCCATGACCTCGGGCAGGTCGCGGGCGACCCGGACCGGCTGTGGGTGAGCAGCGGCACGGCCGTCTACCAGTACGTGAAGAGCACCGGCGCCTTTTTGCGGGACTACCCGGGCGCGGCGGCGATCAGCCGGGCGAGGGTCAAGGCGGTGGGCGACGACCCGCTGACTGGGCAGGCGATCTCCACCGTGCCGGAGAAGGGCCTCGCGGAGACCTGGTGGACGCGGACGGTCGCCGTGCACCTGCCCGGCCGCACCCACCGGCTGGCCGGCGGCGGGATCTACAAGGCCCGGTGGTGGCGGCTCGGCCCGACCGGCCACTGAGGCGACGGGCACCGGGAGCCGGGCGCCGCCGGGGTCAGTCGCCGGGCGCGCGGAGCCGGCGGTCGAGGGCCATCGACAGCTCGGCCTCCACCACGCTCTTGGCCAGCGGGCGCAGCCGTACGACATCGGCGTCACCGGCCGCGTGGGTGTGCAGCAGGTCGGCGAAGAGGGCGGCCAGGGCGTCGGCGTGCTCCCGGACGCGGGCCCCGGCCGCCAGCACGGCGGCCAGCGGGACGCCCTCGTCGACCAGGGCGGCCGACACGTCCAGCAGGCGGCGGCTGACGTGGACGATCTCCTCGCCGTCGGTGGCGAGGTAGCCCAGCTCCAGCGCGGCGGCGAGGTTCTCGGCCGTGACCTGATCGCCGAAGTGGTCGGCCAGCTCCTCCGGGGTGAGCCGCACCGGCTCCTCCTCCGTCGGCTCGCCCAGCCCGAGCACCTCGCCGACGTCCCGCCCGCTCTCGAAGGCGGAGGCCAGGTCGGCGATGCCGTTGAGGGTGTGGCCCCGCTCCAGCAGGGCGGCGATCGTCCGCAGCCGGGTCAGGTGCTGGTGCCCGTACCAGGCGATGCGCCCCTCCCGGCGGGGCGGCGGGATCAGGCCGCGCTCGCGGTAGAACCGCAGCGTACGGGTGGTGATGCCGGCCTCCCGGGCCAGCTCCTCCATGCGGAACTCCCGGGCCCCGGCGGGCTGTCCGGCCGGCTCCCGCGCCGTTCCGCCGGGCCTGCCGCCCGCTCGTACGCCGGTCGCCGTCCGGCTCGCCCGTCCGTTCGCCCGCTGGTTCGTCACGCCCGCAACCCTATGTCGTACCGCCGGTAACTTTCCTCGTCCCAACCCCTACCGCTCGGTAGGGAGCTGCTCTACTCTCCCAACAACCGTGCCAGTGATTGCTGGCACGGTCGTGGACATCAGACTATCCCGGACTGTCTGTCCCGACTGTCCGATGCGGAGGCGGCATGAGCCAGCACGAGCACGTACGAGTGGCGGTGATCGGATCCGGATTCGGCGGCCTCGGCGCCGCCGTCCGGCTGCGCCGCGAGGGGATCACCGACTTCGTGGTCCTGGAGCGGGCCGAGTCCGTCGGCGGCACCTGGCGCGACAACAGCTACCCCGGCTGCGCCTGTGACGTCCCGTCGCACCTCTACTCGTTCTCGTTCGCGCCCAACCCCGACTGGCCGCGCACCTTCTCCGGGCAGCGGCACATCCGCGCCTACCTGGAGCACGTCACCGACACCTTCCGGCTGCGCCCGCACCTGCGCCTGGGGCACGAGGTGCTGATGATGCGCTGGAACACCGACGAGCTGTGGTGGGAGATCGAGACCTCCCGCGGCCGGTTCACCGCCGACGCCGTGGTCTCCGCCACCGGCCCGCTGTCCGACCCCAAGGTGCCGGACGTCCCCGGGCTCGCCGCCTTCCAGGAGGCGGGCGGCAAGGTCTTCCACTCCGCCCGCTGGGACCACGACTACGACCTGGCCGGCAAGCGGGTGGCGATGATCGGCACCGGCGCCTCGGCCATCCAGATCGTGCCCGCCATCCAGCCGCGGGTCGCGAGCCTCACCCTCTTCCAGCGCACCCCGCCCTGGGTGATGCCCCGCATGGACCGGGCCATCACCGGCGCCGAGCGGTGGCTGCACCGGCAGGTGCCCCTCACCGCGACCGCCCGGCGCGGCCTCCTCTGGGGCATCAGGGAACTCCAGGTCAGCGCCTTCACCAAGCGCCCCAACGAACTGCGCCTGGTCGAGTCCCTCGCCAAGGCCAACATGGCCCGGGCCATCAAGGACCCCGCCCTGCGCGCCCGGCTGACCCCCTCGTACCGCATCGGCTGCAAGCGCATCCTGCTCTCCAGCGAGTACTACCCGGCCCTCGCCAAGCCCAATGTGGACGTCGTCGCCTCCGGGCTGGCCGAGATCAGCGGCCGGGCCGCCGTCGCCGCCGACGGCACCCGCGCCGAGGTCGACGCGATCGTCTTCGGCACCGGCTTCCACGTCACCGACATGCCCATCGCCGAACGGGTCGTGGGCGCGGACGGGGTCACCCTCGCCGAGGCGTGGAAGGACGGCATGGAGTCGCTGCGCGGCGCGACCGCCGCCGGCTTCCCCAACTGGATGACGATCATCGGGCCCAACACCGGCCTCGGGAACTCCTCCATGATCCTGATGATCGAGTCCCAGCTGAACTACATGGCCGACTACCTGCGGCAGTTGGGCGCCCTCGGCGGCCGGGCCGCCCTCGCCGCCCGCCCGTCCGCCGTCGCCGCCTGGAACCGCCGCGTCCAGGCCCGGATGGAGCGGACCGTGTGGAACGCCGGCGGCTGCGACAGCTGGTACCTGGACGCCAGCGGGCGCAACACCACCATCTGGCCGGGCACCACCTCCGAGTTCCGCCGCGCCACGCGCGCGGTGGACCTCGGCGAGTACGAGATCGTCCGCGCCCGCTCGCTGTCCGAGGAGGCCGCCGCGTGAGGACCGTCCCCGTCGTCTCCGCCGACGGCTCGAAGCTGCACGCCGAGGTGTACGGGCCCGAGGGCGCCCCCACGGTCGTGCTCGCCCACGGCTGGACCTGCTCCACCCTCTTCTGGGCCGCCCAGGTGCGGGACCTGTCCGCCGACCACCGGGTCGTCGTCTACGACCAGCGCGGCCACGGCCGTTCGCCGGCGGCCCGCCCCGGCGGGTGCACCACCGACGCCCTCGCCGACGACCTGGAGGCCGTGCTCGCCGCGACCCTGGCCCCGGGGGAGAAGGCCGTCCTCGCCGGGCACTCCATGGGCGGCATGGCCCTCATGGCCGCCGCCGGACGGCCCGGGCTGCACGAGCACGCGGCGGCGGTCCTGCTCTGCAGCACCGGCCCCTCCCGGCTGGTCGCCGAGTCCCTGGTGCTGCCCCTGCGGGCGGGGCGGCTGCGGGAGCGGCTGACCGGCGCCGTCCTCGGCGCCCGCGCCCCCCTCGGGCCGGTGACCCCCGTGTCCCGGGCCATCCTCAAGTACGCCACCATGGGCCCCGGTTCGGCGGCCGAGCGGGTCGCCGAGTGCGCCCGGATCGTGCACGCCTGCCCCCGCGGCGTACGCGTGGCGTGGTCGCGCGTCCTCGCCACGCTCGACCTCGCGGCGGGCCTGGCGGAGCTGACCGTGCCGACGGCGGTGCTCGTCGGCAGCGCCGACCGGCTCACCCCGCCCGTCCACGCGCGGGCGCTGGCCGCCGCGCTGCCCGACTGCGCCGGGCTGGAGGAGCTGCCCGGCATCGGGCACATGACGCCCGTCGAGGCGCCCGAGGCCGTCACGGCCCGTATCCGGGCCCTGGTGGCCACCTACGTCCGTACCGAGCAGGAGGAAGCCGTATGAGCAGGGTGAGCCTGGAAGGACAGGTCGCCGTCGTCACCGGCGGGGCGCGGGGCGTCGGGGAGCTCCTCGCGCGCAAACTGTCCGCGCGGGGAGCGAAGGTCGCGCTCCTGGGCCTCGAACCGGAGCTGCTCAAGGAGGTCTCCGGGCGGCTGCACACCGAGAGCGACTGGTGGCACGTCGACGTCACCGACCACCGGGCCATGGCGCGCGCCGCCGCCGAGGTCAAGGAGCGCTTCGGCAGGGTGGACATCGTGGTCGCCAACGCGGGCGTCGCGGCCGGCGGCCCCTTCGTGGACTCCGACCCGGACGCCTGGCGGCGGGTCGTCGAGGTCAACCTCATCGGCAGCGCGGTCACCGGACGGGCCTTCCTGCCGGTGCTCATGGAGAGCCGGGGGTACTTCCTCCAGATCGCCTCGCTCGCCGCGATCACCCCGGCGCCGATGATGAGCGCCTACTGCGCGTCCAAGTCCGGGGTGGAGGCGTTCGCGCACAGCCTGCGCGCCGAGGTCGGGCACAAGGGTGTACGGGTCGGCGTCGGCTACCTCTCCTGGACCGACACCGACATGGTGCGCGGCGCCGACCAGGACGACGTGATGGCCGAGCTGCGGCAGCGGCTGCCGTGGCCCTCCAACCGCACCTACCCGCTCGGCCCCGCCGTGGACCGGATCGTCGCCGGGATCGAGCGGCGCTCGGCGCACGTGTACGCCCAGTGGTGGCTGCGGGGCATGCAGTCCGTACGCGGCTACCTCCCGGCGCTCATCGGCACCGTGGGCCGGCGCGAGATGCGGCGCTTCGAGCCGCGCCTGGGCCAGGTGCGACGGGGCCTGGTCGGAGCCGGCGGCGCGGCGGACGAGGCGGAGCGCACCCAGGGTGAGCGCGTCGTCACGGAATGATCGAAATGCGTGGTATGTCCGGTCGTGTCAGTCTGATCGAGGCCGGGAGCCGAACACGGTTCCCGCAAGTCCCCACACGCTTTCAGGAGACACCTCGATGGGTATCGCAGACCAGTTCCAGGACAAGGCCCAGGACATGAAGGACCAGGCCAAGCGCCGGGCCCAGGACGCCAAGCGCGACACGCAGGAGCGCTCGCAGCAGGACCGGCAGCAGGACCGGCAGCAGGGCGGCCGCCCCGAGCGCGACGAGCGCCGCCCCCAGGGCGACAACCGCATGGCGCAGGACCGGCGCGAGCGCGACGAGGTCTGACGTCCGACGCTGACGCCACACGGCAGGGCGCACCCGGGACGCCGGGTGCGCTCTGCCTGTCTTTTGGCTCGGTTCGTCTCCGGGGGGCCCTGAGCGTGCGTCGACGGTCGATCGTGCTCGGCCCTTCGTTCCTCAGGGCCTCCGCGCGTTCTCCCTTTCGACACCCGCGGCCCCCCTTCGGCTCACTCGCCTCTCACGCACCGGGAGGAGCCGCCAGGGAGGCCCCTGGGGTGTCCGTGCTCGGGAAGTCAGCCGACCACAGGGAACGCTGGAACGGGACGTCGTCACGCCTGCCGCGGGGGGAGCGGGGGGCGGGCCAGCGAGGGGACTTGGGAGTAGTCCGGGGGGCGGGACGCCGGGTGGCGGGCCAGCAGGTCCAGCGCGACCTCCACCGCGTCCGAGAGCTGGCGGTGGCGGCCCTCCGCCCAGTCCAGCGGGGTGCGCAGGATCTCGATGTCGGGGGCCACGCCGTGGTTCTCGACGGACCAGCCGTACTCGTCGAACCAGGCGGCGTTCATGGGCACCGTGATCACCGTGCCGTCGCCGAGGCGGTGGCGGCCCGTCATGCCGACCACGCCGCCCCAGGTGCGCCGGCCGATGACCGGGCCGAGGCCCAGCAGCTTGAACGCGGCGGTGATCATGTCGCCGTCCGACGCGGTGGCCTCGTCGGCGAGGGCGACGACCGGGCCGCGCGGGGCGTTCGAGGCGTACGAGACGGGCTGCGCGCCCCGGGTGAGGTCCCAGCCCAGGATGCGGCGGGTCAGCTTCTCGACGACCAGCTCGCTGATGTGCCCGCCCGCGTTGCCCCGGACGTCCACGATGAGGGCCGGCCGCGAGACCTCCAGCCGCAGGTCACGGTTGAACTGGGCCCAGCCCGAGCCGCCCATGTCCGGGATGTGCAGGTAGCCGCAGGTGCCGCCGCTCAGCTCGCGGACCACCTCCCGGCGCTTGGCCACCCAGTCCTGGTAGCGCAGCGGCCGTTCGTCGACGAGCGGGACGACCGCGACGCGCCGGGGGCGGCCCTCGCCCTCGCCGGGGCGGAACGTCAGCTCGACCGTCGTACCGCCCGCACCCGCCAGCAGGGGGTAGGGCCCCGCCACCGGGTCCACGGGCCGGCCGTCGACATGGGTGAGCACCGCGCCCTCGCGGATGCCCGTACCGGCCAGGGGCGAGCGCGCCTTGGAGTCGGACGACTCGCCGGGCAGGATCCGCCGCACCGTCCAGCGGCCGTCGCGGCACACGAAGTTGGCGCCCAGCAGGCCCTGGGCGCGCTGGTAGTGCGGCGGGCCCTCGTTGCGGCGCGCGGGCGTGACGTACGCGTGCGAGGTGCCCAGCTCGCCGAGCACCTCCCGCATCAGGTCGGCGAACTCGTCGGGCGAGGCGACCCGTTCGACCAGTGGGCGGTACTGGTCGAGGACGCCGTCCCAGTCGATGCCGCTCATGCCCGGGTCCCAGAAGTACGCGCGGATGATGCGGCCCGCCTCGTCGTACGCCTGGCGCCACTCCGCGCCCGGGTCCACGTCGTGCAGGATGCGGCGGGTGTCGACGTACACGGTGGTGTCGCTGTCGCCGCTCTCCGTGGCCGGGACCGCCCGCAGGTCGCCCTCGTCGAAGACGACCAGCCGGGTGCCGTCGCCGCTGACGGCGAACCAGTCGAGGTGGTCGACCAGTTCGGAACGGCGGGCCTTGGCGAGGTTGAAGTGTTCCAGGGTGGGCCGCCCGGAGGTGTCGGCCGGGTTGACGAACGTCTCGCCCAGCGCGCCCGAGATCGGCCAGCGCAGCCACACCAGGCCGCCGCCGGCCACCGGGTGGAGGGACGAGTACTTGGAGGCCGCGACCGGGAAGGGCGTCACCCGGTTCTCCAGGCCCTCGAACTCCACGACCACCGTGCCGTCGCCCTCGGCGGCCTCCTCCGCGAGGTCCAGCCCGCCCGCCGCGGGCCGCCCCTCGGGGGACAGCGCGAACGGGGAGGGCGTGGTGGAGGCGAGCGGGACCAGGTGGGGGCGGCAGCCGAGCGGGAAGGACAGGTCGCCGGTGTGGACGTCGTACACCGGGTCGAAGCCCCGCCAGGAGAGGAAGGCGAGGTAGCGGCCGTCGCGGGTGAAGACCGGGCTCTCGTCCTCGAAGCGGCCGTTGGTGACGTCCACGATGGTGCGGTCCGCGATGCGGGCGATCTTGATCTGGCGCAGTGAGCGGCCGATGCCCGGGTGGGACCAGGTCAGCCAGGCGCCGTCGGGGGAGAAGGCCATGTCCCGTACGGGGCCGTTGATCGAGCGGGCCAGCTCGGTGGGCGCGGTGGCCTCCGCCTCCTCCTCCGGGACGTCCAGCAGCAGCAGCCGCCCGTCGTGGGAGGCGATGGCCAGCCGCCCGCCGTCCGGGTCGGCGGCCATCTCCGTGACGTGGCCCAGGGCGCCGGCCGCGAGCCGCACCGGCGGGCGGTCGCCGCTGGCGCGGGGGAGCTGGGCCACCTCGACGGCCTCCTCGCCCTCGGCGTCGGTGACGTACGCGATCCGGCCGCTGCTGCCGAGCATCTCCGGCAGCCGCACCCGTACGCCCGGGGTGTCGGCGATGGTGCGGGCGGGGCCGTCGCGGTGGGTGAGCCAGTAGAGGCTGCCGCGTACGGAGACGGCGCTGGCCCGGCCGGTCTCGTCCACGGACACGGCGTCCACGTTGCTCGCGGCGGGCACCTGGTAGGTGCGCCGCCCGGTGCGCGGCCCGCCGAGCCGGACCGCCAGCCGGCGCGGCACCGAGTCGGGGGTCAGGGCGTCCACGATCCACAGGTCGCCCGCGCACTGGTAGACGACGCGGCGCCCGTCGGACGAGGCGTGCCGGGCGTAGAAGGCGTCGTGGTCGGTGTGGCGCCGCAGGCCGGAGCCGTCCGGGAGGCAGGAGTAGAGGTTGCCGACGCCCTCGTGGTCGGAGAGGAACGCGATCCGGCCGTCCACGAACATCGCGCAGTCCAGGTGGCCGCCGATGTCCGGCAGCAGGTGTTCCCCGTGCAGCCACAGCCGCCCGGTCGCCCCGCCCCGGTAGCGCTTCCACGAGGCGGGCTCGTGCGGCGGCTTGCCGGTCAGCAGGAGGGTGAGGTGCTGCCCGTCGACGTCCGCGACCGCGATGTCGGAGACCGGTCCCCACGGCAGGCGCCCGCCGGGGGAGCCGTCGAGCGGCACCTTGTAGGCCCAGGAGAAGTGGGCGAAGGGCTGGCCGTGCGAGGCGACGGCCAGGATCTCGCCGTCCGGTGTCCACCCGCACACGCGCGTGTCCAGCGCCCCCCAGTAGGTGAGCCGGCGCGCGGGGCCGCCGTCGACCGGGGTCAGGTGGATCTCGGGGTCGAGGCTGCGCCAGTTCGTGTACGCGATGTGCCGGCCGTCCGGCGAGAAGCGGGGGTGCCCGATCCGGGTCCGGTCGGCGGTCACCCGCCAGGCCCGGCCCGGCGGGTCGTCCCCCGCGGCCAGCGGGGCGACCCACAGGTCGTCCTCGGCCACGAAGCACACCAGGTCGTCGTGGAGATGGGGGTAGCGGAGGTACGCGCCGTCGCTGCTCACACCGTCATGCTTTCCGCGCTCGGGGGGTGCGGCAACCCGGCGCCCGGAAGCGTTCCGCGGGGCCGTGACCCACACCACGTACGAAACGGTTTCGTTTCGCTCGCAGCGGGCGTACAGTCCTGGTGTACGAAACCGTTTCGTCTCGATGGGAGCCGAGGTCATGGCACGCGGCAGGCTCACCCCGGAGCGCGAGGCCGAGCTGTACGACGCCGTGCTCGACCTGCTCCGCGAGGTCGGCTACGACGCCCTGACCATGGACGCCGTCGCCGCCCGTACGCACTCCAGCAAGGCCACCCTCTACCGCCAGTGGGGGAGCAAGCCGGAGCTGGTCGCCCACGCCCTGCGGCACGGCAAGCCGGTCGACATCTCCCAGATCGACACCGGCTCGCTGCGCGGCGACTTCCACGAGATGCTGGCCCGTTCCGACGACTGCCAGATGGAGCGGGACTCCGCGCTGATGCGGGGTCTCGCCACCGCCGTCCACGACAATCCCGACCTGTTGCAGGCGCTGCGCGAGCTTCTCGTCGAACCCGAGATGACCGGGCTCGACGAGGTGCTGGGCCGCGCCGTGCGGCGGGGCGAGATCGCCGGGGACAACCCCGCGCTGAAGCTCGTCCCGCACATGGTCATCGGCGCCTTCGTCGCCCGGCCCCTCATCGAGGACCGGCCGGTCGACCAGGAGTTCCTGACCGAGTACATCGACGCCGTGGTCCTCCCCGCCCTGGGCGTCTGACGCTCCACCGCACCACCAGCAGCACCTGACACGTACCGCTCACGCTGTCGGGCCGACTCCCCCTGTCCTTGTCCCAACCCTCACCGGGAGACGCCCCCGTGGCAACGTTCCTCTACCGACTGGGCCGGTCCGCCTTCCGGCGCCGCCACCTCGTGGCCCTGATATGGGTCGCGCTGCTGGCGCTCGCCGGCGTGGGCGCCGCCTCCGCGCCCGTCGCGACGTCCAGCTCCTTCTCCATACCCGGTACGGAGGCCCAGCGGGCCTTCGACCTGCTGGAGGACCGCTTCCCGGCCGCCGGCGCCGACGGCGCCACGGCCCGGATGGTCTTCCAGGCCCCCGACGGGCGGAAGATGACCGACCCGGCCGCGAAGGCGGCGGTCGGCAAGGCCGTCGGCGAGCTGCGGTCCGGCTCGGACCAGGTCGCCAACGTCACCGACCCGTACACCGTCCAGGCGGTCTCCCGGGACGGCACCACCGCCTATGTGCAGGTGACCTACAAGGTCAACGGCATGGAGCTGACCGACGCGACCCGCGAGGCGCTGAAGGAGACCGGCGAGGAGGCGCGGCAGAGCGGCCTCACCGTGGAGATCGGCGGCGACGCGCTCCAGACCGTCCCGGAGACCGGGGCGGGCGAGATCATCGGTGTGATCGTCGCCGGCATCGTCCTGGTCATCACCTTCGGCTCCCTGGTGGCCGCCGGGCTGCCGCTGCTCACCGCGATCATCGGCGTCGGCATCGGCGTCTCGACGATCACCGCGCTGGCGTCCGCCCTGGACCTGGGCTCCACCACCTCCACCCTGGCCATGATGATCGGCCTCGCGGTCGGCATCGACTACGCCCTGTTCATCGTCTCCCGGTACCGCGCCGAACTGGCCGAGGGCCGCGAGCGTGAGGAGGCGGCCGGCCGGGCCGTCGGCACCGCCGGCTCCGCCGTCGTCTTCGCCGGGCTCACCGTCGTCATCGCCCTGGCCGGCCTCGCGGTCGTCAACATCCCGATGCTCACCAAGATGGGCTTCGCGGCGGCCGGCACGGTCCTGATCGCCGTCCTCATCGCCCTCACCCTCATCCCGGCGCTGCTCGGCTACGCGGGCAAGCGGGTCGTCGGGCGCAAGGCCCGCAAGAACCCGCAGGCAGCGGCTGGCGACAAGCCCAACATGGGCACCCGCTGGGCCCGCTTCGTGCTGCGCCGCCCGGTCGCGGTGCTGCTCGTCGGCGTCATCGGGCTCGGTGCCGTGGCCGTCCCGGCCGCGTCGCTGGAGATGGGCCTGCCCGACGACGGCGCCCAGCCGACCTCCACCACCCAGCGCCGCGCCTACGACCTGCTGTCGGAGGGCTTCGGACCCGGCTCCAACGGCCCGCTGATGGTGGTCGTCGACGGGGACGGGGCCGCCGCGAACCGTACCGTCACCGAGATCAAGGGCCTGGACGGCGTCGCCGCAGTCACCCCGCCCTCGCCGAACAAGGCCGGGGACACCTCGATCATCACCGTCGTGCCGAAGGACCGCCCCTCGTCCGTGGAGACCGAGAACCTGGTCCACTCGATCCGCGACACCACCGGCGACGACGTCCTCGTCACCGGCGCCACCGCGATGAACATCGACTTCTCGCAGAAGATGAACGACGCGCTGCTGCCCTACCTGGCGCTGGTCGTCGGCCTCGCCTTCCTGCTGCTGATGGTCGTCTTCCGGTCGGTGCTGGTGCCGCTGAAGGCCGCGCTCGGCTTCCTGCTGTCGGTGGTCGCCGCGCTCGGCGCCGTGGTGGCGGTCTTCCAGTGGGGCTGGCTCGGCTCGGTCTTCGGGGTCGAGCAGACCGGCCCGATCATGAGCATGATGCCGATCTTCATGGTGGGCGTGGTCTTCGGCCTGGCGATGGATTACGAGGTCTTCCTCGTCACCCGGATGCGTGAGGCGTACGTCCACGGCGAGCGGCCCGGTGAGGCGATCGTGACCGGCTTCCGGCACGGCGCCCGGGTGGTCACCGCCGCCGCCGTCATCATGATCGCGGTGTTCGCCGGCTTCATCGGCTCCAGCGAGCAGATGGTGAAGATGATCGGCTTCGGCCTCGCGGTCGCCGTCTTCTTCGACGCGTTCATCGTCCGGATGGCGATCGTCCCGGCCGTGCTCGCCCTGCTCGGCCGCGCCGCCTGGTGGCTGCCGCGCGCTCTGGACCGCGCCCTGCCGAACGTGGACGTCGAGGGCGAGGGCCTGCGCAAGGAGCTGAGCGACGACGCGCCCGAGGGCGGCGAGCGGGAACTCGTCCGCGCCTGACGGCACCCCTTCCGCGCCGCCGCCGCGTCGCGCCGCCGCCCCTCAGTGGGTGACGGGCGACGTGGCGGCGGCGTACGTACGCCGCAGGAAGCGCAGCAGCGCGGAGGAGTCGAACTGCACCACCGCCACGCCCTCGGGCGCGTGGAACTCGACGATGGTCTGCACCCGGCCGCACGGCCAGACGCCGAAGTCGCCGTCCCGGCAGGGGGCGCGCAGACCGGTCTCCAGCAGGGTGCGCGGGAAGCTCCACTCGGTGCCGCCGGGGAAGGAGAGCCGGACGAGCGGCCCCGCATCGGACGGCACCAGGCGCACCGCGACGGGAACGGGGCGGGAGAGGGGGCCGTCGGTCACGATCAGGGCCTTGGTGTGGACCACGACGCCTTCCTCAGCGGGATACATGGGCCGACTCCTCACATTCGCCTCGTTTGTCTCTAATGTCCCACCATTCCGTGGTGCGCGCCCGCCCCCGCTTCTGGCATGTGGACGCTCTTGCACAGGGTTCGCAGAAGGACCCATCATCAGAGCCGTTCACATTCCGCCTGTCCGAAAGCGGTCGTCGCATGCATGTTCCCGACGGATTCATCAACGCGCCGGTCTCCGCGGGGGCGGGTCTCGTCGCCGCCGGCGTCGTCGCCGTCAGCCTCCGGGGCGCCCGGCGGGAGCTGGACGACCGGACGGCACCGCTCGCCGGGCTGGTCGCGGCGTTCGTCTTCGCCGTGCAGATGCTGAACTTCCCGGTCGCCGCCGGCACCAGCGGCCACCTGCTCGGCGGAGCGCTGGCCGCGATTCTCGTCGGGCCGTACACGGGCGTGCTGTGCATAGCGGTGGTCCTGCTGCTCCAGGGCGTCCTCTTCGCCGACGGCGGCCTCACCGCGCTGGGCGTCAACATCACCGTGATGGGCGCGGTCACCGTCCTCGTCGCGTACGGGATCTTCCGCGGCCTGGTCACGGTCCTGCCGCGCACCCGCCGCTCGGTGACCGCGGCCACCTTCGTCGCCTCGCTGGTCTCCGTCCCCGCCGCGGCGATCGCCTTCACCGGCCTGTACGCCATCGGCGGCACCACCGACGTCCCCGTCACCACGGTCCTCGCCGCCATGACCGGCGTCCACGTCCTCATCGGCATCGGCGAGGCCCTGATCACCACCGCGACCGTCGGCGCCGTCCTCGCCGTCCGCCCCGACCTGGTGTACGGCGCGCGCGGCCTGAGCGCGCCGCTGAAGCTGCGCGTCGGCGGCGAACTGGTCGACGCGGCGCCCGCCGAGCCCGCGCCGGCCCCCGCCCGCCCCACCCGGAAGGTCTGGCTCGCCGGCCTGGCCGCCGCCCTCGTCCTGGCCGGCGGCGTCTCCTACTACGCCTCCGCCAGCCCCGACGGCCTGGAGAGGGTCGCCGCCGACCAGGGCATCGACAAGAAGGTGGAGGAGCACGCCGCCGCCGACTCGCCGCTCGCCGACTACGGCGTCAGCGGCCTCGACGACGCCCGCCTGTCCGGCGGCCTCGCCGGCGTCATCGGGGTGGCCGCGACCGTCGTGGTCGGCACCGGCGTCTTCTGGACGGTGCGCCGCCGGCGCGCCGCGTCACGCCCGGACCACGACGCCTGACATGGGTGCCGGGCACGTCCACAAGCTCTACCGGCACGGGGACTCGCCCGTGCACCGGCTCCCGCCGCACTGCAAGCTCGCCGCCGTCCTCGCCTTCGTGGTGGTCGTCGTCTGCACCCCGCGCGAGGCGATGTGGGCCTTCGCCGCGTACGCCGCGCTGCTCGGCGCCGTCGAGGCGGCGGCCCGCGTCCCGCCCGGGTTCGTGCTGCGCCGCCTGGTGATCGAGGTGCCGTTCGTGGCGTTCGCCCTGCTGATGCCGTTCGTGGTGCCCGGCGAGCAGACCCGGGTGCTCGGCCTCTCCGTCTCGGTGCCCGGCCTCTGGGACGCCTGGAACGTGCTGGCCAAGGGCACCCTCGGCGTCGCCGCGTCCGTCCTGCTCGCCGCCACCACCGAGCTGCGGGCCCTGCTGCTCGGCCTCCAGCGGCTGCGGCTGCCGCCCCTGCTCGTCCAGATCGCCACCTTCATGATCCGGTACGGCGACGTGATCACCGACGAGATGCGGCGCATGTCCGTCGCCCGCCGCTCACGCGGCTTCGAGGCGAGCGGCCTCCGGCACTGGAAGGTCCTCGCCCAGTCGGCGGGCGCGCTGTTCATCCGCTCGTACGAGCGCGGCGAACGCGTCCACCTGGCGATGGTCAGCCGCGGGTACACCGGCACCATGCCGGTCCTCGACGAGGTCACCGCCTCCCGCGCCCAGTGGTCGGCCGCCGCCGCCCTGCCGTCCGCGGCCCTGCTCGTCTGTCTGCTGGGATGGACGCTATGACTCCCGCTTCCCCGCCCTCGCTCGACGTCCGCGGCCTCGCCTACGCCTACCCCGACGGGCACCAGGCGCTGTTCGGCGTCGACCTGACCGTCGGGCGCGGTGAGCGCGTCGCGCTGCTCGGCCCCAACGGCGCCGGCAAGACCACCCTCGTCCTGCACCTCAACGGCATCCTCACCGCCGGGGCGGGCTCCGTCACCGTCGCCGGGCTGCCCGTGGCCAAGGCCCACCTCGCGGAGATCCGCCGCCGGGTCGGCATCGTCTTCCAGGACCCGGACGACCAGCTCTTCATGCCGACCGTCCGCGAGGACGTCGCCTTCGGCCCCGCGGCGGCCGGACTGCGCGGCCCCGAACTGGAGGCCGTCGTCCGCACGGCGCTCGACCGCGTGGGCATGGCGGAGTACGCCGACCGGCCCCCGCACCACCTCTCCTTCGGCCAGCGGCGGCGCGTCGCGGTGGCGACCGTCCTCGCCATGGAGCCCGAGATCCTCGTCCTCGACGAGCCGTCGTCCAACCTCGACCCGGCCTCGCGCCGCGAACTCGCCGACATCCTCCGGGCGCTGGACGTCACCGTCCTGATGGTCACCCACGACCTGCCGTACGCCCTCGAACTGTGCCCCCGCGCGGTGGTGCTGAGCGAGGGCGTCATCGCCGCCGACGGCCCGACCGGGGACCTCCTGGCCGACGCGGAACTGATGCGCCGCCACCGGCTGGAGCTGCCGTTCGGCTTCGACCCCACCGCACGGCCGACCCGGAAGCCGGCGCCCCGCTGACACGTTGCACCATGGGGTGAACGATCG
The DNA here is from genome assembly GCF_043079975.1 of Streptomyces sp. NPDC015131. Lineage (NCBI taxonomy): Bacteria > Bacillati > Actinomycetota > Actinomycetes > Kitasatosporales > Streptomycetaceae > Streptomyces > Streptomyces sp. NPDC015131. Next base: position 367,195 of record NZ_JBIBVB010000006.1, read on the forward strand.
GGTGAGGAGCGTGGGAAGCGTGGACGTCCAGGACATCCAGGGGACGGTGCAGGCGGGTTTCGAGCCGGTCAGGGACGCGTTCCTGCGCAACTTCCAGCAGCGCGGCGAGCGCGGCGCGGCCGTCGCCGTCTACCGGGACGGGCGCAAGGTCGCCGACCTGTGGGCGGGCACCCGCGACGTGGACGGCACCGCCCCCTGGGCCGTGGACACCGCGCAGATCGTCCGCTCGGCCACCAAGGGCGTCGCCGCCGCCGTACCGCTGCTGCTCCACCAGCGCGGGCAGCTCGACCTGGACGCGCCCGTCGGCACGTACTGGCCCGAGTTCAAGGCGGCCGGCAAGGAGCGGGCGCTGGTCCGCCACCTGCTGTCCCACCAGGCGGGCGTCCCCGCCGTCGACCGGCCGCTGACCCCGGCCGAGGCGGCCGACCCGGAGACCGCGGCCGCCGCCGTCGCCGCCCAGGCGCCGGTGTGGGAGCCGGGCACCGACCACGGCTACCACGCGCACACCTACGGCTGGCTGCTGAGCGCGCTCGTCCAGCGGGTCACCGGGCGCAGCATCGGCCGCTGGGTCGCCGAGGAGATCGCCCGCCCGCTCGGCCTCGACCTGTGGATCGGCCTCCCCGCCGACGAGGCCCACCGGGTCGGCCGCATCGGCCCCGTGGCGGAACCGGCGGGCGGCGGGGCGCTGAAGCTGCGCGCCAAGCGGTCCGTCGCCGACGCCTACGCCGACCCGGCCTCGCTCACCCGCCGCGCGTTCGGCGCGATCGCGCCCGCCCCCGACGAGAACGACCCGGCCCACCGCGCCGCCGAACTGCCCGCGTCGGCGGGCATCTCCACCGCCCGCGCGCTGGCCCGCTTCTACGCCGCGACCCTCGGCCCGGTGGACGGCCACCGCCTCTTCGCCCCCGCCACCCTCGCCGTCGCCCGCACCGAGGAGTCCGCCGGGCCCGACCGGGTCCTGGTGGTCTCCACCCGGTTCGGCCTCGGTTACATGCTGCACGGCCCGGCCTCGCCGCTGCTGTCGCCCGGCTCGTTCGGTCACCCCGGACGCGGTGGCTCCCTGGGCTTCGCCGACCCGGCCTCGGGCGTCGCGCTCGGCTATGTCACCAACGGCATGCGCAAGGGCGTCACGGCGGACCCGCGCGCCCAGGCGCTGATACGGGCGGTCCGGGAGTGCGTCGGCTGAGCCCCCGGCCGGGCGGGTGGCGCGGACGTGCGCGCGCCCCGTACGGGCCGGCTCTGGCCGTACGGGGCACGCTGTGGGGGAGGCCCGGCGGACGGTCCCCCGATCCGTCCGTGAGGAGGACCCGGTACGCCTACGATGGCAGCCGGCCGGGGCGAGGGCCATGGGGAGAAGTGCGTATGGACCAGGAGCCGAGTGAGGGGCGCGGCGGTGCCGTACCCGGATGAGGACGACTACCGGAGGATGCTGGACCTCGCCGTCGCCGTGCTGGAGAGCCGGCACCCCGACGAGGTGTGGCGGTCGGTCGCCCAAGAGCTGCTGCGCGCGCTCGGCGGCGCGGTCCTGCTCGTCAAGGACGGCGAGTGGACCCCGTCCGGCGGCACGGTCGGGGCCTGGCTGCGGGACGCGCCCGGCCCGGTCGAACCGGACGGCGACACCGCCCGGCTGATCCGGTCCGGCTACCCCTTCGCCGGCCACTACGGCCCCGGCGGCGACCGGTTCCCGCGCACGGCGGCACGGCTCGCCGGGGAGCGGGCGTGGCGGCACAGCGAGACGGCCGGCGCCCTGCGGCGGTCCTTCGGCACCCGGCACGCGCTGGGGCTGCCGTTCCCCGACGGGGAGGACGCCCCCGGGGACGGGACGCCCGCCGGCGCGGTCCGGGGCCTGATGGTCTTCCGCCCCGGCGCCGACTTCGGCACCCGGGAGCTGCGGTACGCGGCGCGGGTGCAGCCCCTGCTGGCCGCCGCCGCGGCCCACCACCGGCTGCTGGCGGAGCGGTGGCACGGCGGGCCCCGGCCCCAGGAGCCGGACGGGGCGGGCGGGCTGACGCCCCGTGAGACCGCGGTGCTGCTCACCCTCGCCGAGGGGCTGCCCGCCACGGCCATGGCCCGCCGGCTGGGGGTCTCGGTGCGGACGGTGCACAAGCACCTGCAGAACCTGTACCGCAAGCTCGGCACCGCCGACCGGCTCGGCACGGTCCTGCGCGCCCAGGAGCTGGGCCTGCTGCCCCCGGCACCGCGCCGCCGGACGGGCTGACGGGTCGGCGCGGGGGTGCCGGGCCCGGCCGGCGCGGGGGCGGTGCGGGGCGCGGGCGGTGCGGGGGCGGGGCGGGGCGCGGCGTGCCGGCGCGGGGCCCGGTCGGCGCGGGGGCGGGGCGGCTGGGGCCGGGGCCGGACGTGCGGGGCCGGGGCCGGCCGGGGTGGGCCCCGGTCGGCGCCGGGGTGGTCAGCCCGCGGTCGGGGCGCCCTCGTCGGTGAGGGCCGCGACCGTCGCCGGGTCCACCCCGGTCAGCTCCACGATCCGGTGCGCGGGGACCCCGGCGGCACGCGCCTTGTGGAGCAGCTCGTCCCGCCCCTCGGCGCTGTCGCGGTAGTTCAGCAGCTCCGCCTCGATCCGGGCCACCGCGCCCGGGGCGCCCGCGAGGCGGACGCGTTCCAGCTCCTCCGCGCTCAGCGGGACGGGCAGCCGCTCGGCGCCCTCCGGGATGAACCCGGTCTCCTCCGGGGGCAGGACCCGGACCTCCGGCGAGGACGCCGAGACGCCCTGGGCGTCCAGCCAGGCCCGTACGGCGGACGTCTCCAGGCACTCCAGGCCGCCCACGACGGGCAGCGGGACCCCGAGGGGCGTGGCCGGGTCGTCCGTGAGGAAGAAGTAGGCGTCATCCGTCATGTCGTTCACTCTCCGCCGGTCAGGGGGTGGCACCGGTGTCCTTACCCAGGCTCGCCGGATTCAGCGCTCGTCCCGGGTGCGGCATCAGCCCGATGCCGACCACCTTCACCCCCGCCGCGGCGAGCCCCGGGGCGCCGGGTCCCCGGGCCCGTCAGCCGGCCTTGAGCACCGACGCCACCAGCGGGCCCGCCGCGTCGCCGCCGTGGCCACCGGACTGGACGACCGCCGCGGCCGCCAGGTCGTCGGAGAAGCCGGCGAACCAGCTGTTGGAGTCGTTCTGCCCGCCGACCTCGGCCGACCCGGTCTTGGCGCCCTTGTCGCCGCCCACCCCGGCCATGGCCGCCGCGCCCGAGCCGCTGGTCGCGGTGGCGCGCATCATGTCGCGCAGCTGCCGGGCCACCGGCTCCGGCAGCGCGCGGGAGGCGGTGGCGACGGTCCGGTCGCCCAGCCCGGGCGCCACGATGACCGGCTGCTTGAACGAGCCGTGCTTGGCGGTGGCCGCGATGGACGCCACGTTGAGCACGTTCATCTGGACGGTGCCCTGCCCGATGTACTGGGCCGCCGCGACCCCGCCGCTCTCCGCCGGGACCGAGCCGTCGGAGGTGACGACGCCCGTCTGCCAGTCCAGGCCGATGCCGAACACGTCCCGGGCCTCGGCGCCCAGCGCGGCGTCGTCGCCGACGTCGTCGATCAGCTTGATGAAGGCGGTGTTGCAGGACCGCTTGAAGCTGTCCTCGAAAGTGCTGCCCGGCGGCAGCGCGAAGTGGTCCAGGTTGTGGAAGGAACGGCCCTGGTACAGCACGTCCTCGGGACACTCCGCCGGGCGGTCCGCCGCCACCAGGCCCCGCTCCAGCAGCAGCGCCGCCGTGACGATCTTCATCGTCGAGCCGGGCGCCTGCTTCCCCTCGAACGCCGCGTTGAAGGCGTCCGCACGATTGTTGGCCACCGCCCGTATCTCACCGGTCGACGGCTTCACGGCCACCACCGAGGACTCGGGGTAGCGCTTCACCGCCCGCTCCGCCGCCGCCTGCACGTCCGCGTCCAGCGTGGTCCGCAGCGCGCCCGGCACACCCTTGGCGAGGGTGAGCAGGGTCTGGTTCGGCACGCCCTCGCGGGTGGACTCGATCCAGGTCTCGACGCCCGGCCGGCCGCCCGCCTCCGCGCCGTACCGCTCGCGGAGCTGCTCCAGGACGGGCTTGAGGGAGGGGTACTTCTCCGGTGTCAGCTCCGCGCCCTTGCGGTCGACCGCCTTCACGGGCGGGTCCGGCGCCTCGCCGGTGCGCAGCGAGGCCCCGTCGGTCAGCTTCGGGTGGAGCACCGAGGGCTTCCAGTCCACCTGCGGCAGCCCGGTGGCGGCCCCGCGGACGACGGTCAGCTCCGAGGAGTACGCGAGCCGGGCGGAGCGCCCCTCGTGGGTGACGGTCGCGTCGACGGTGAACGGCACCGTCGTACCGGCCGGTGTGCCGGGGGTGATGACCGCCCGGGAGACGTGCGCCCGGTCCCGGAAGCCCGCGACGGCCGCGGTCGCGGTGGCGGGGTCGTCGGTGAGGTCGCCCGCCGCCGCCTCGTCGCCCTTCGCCCAGGCGGCCAGGAAGTCCTTGGCGGTCCGCTCGGCCTCCTCGGCGCTCACGGGCCCGCTGCCGGCGATCCGGGGCGCGGCGGCCGAGGTGGTGGTGGCCCCCGTGCCGTCGTTGCCGCCGGTGATCCCGTTCCACAGGTTGTACGCCCCGTACCCCACGCCGCTCGCCACGACGACGAACACCCCGCCGACCACGGCGGTCCTCGCTCCACTGCGCATCGTGCAGTGCCCCCTCCCCTGGAGCTCGCTTGAACGCGTTCAAGCGAGTAACGGGAGTCACCCTACGGGACAGTTGTGACACCCGGCCGGACTGTTACCCGACCGGAACACGCCCCGCCCCGGGCACCGGCACGCCGGTGCCCGGGGCGGTCCGCCGTCGGTGGCCAGGTGGATCAGCCGGCCGCGCCGAGGGCGAAGACGTCCGCGGCACTGTTCAGCCGCGGCTGCGCCGCCGCCGACCGTGCGCCCTTCGCCGCCCCGCCGGCGGAGGCCGCCGCCCGGGTGCCCTCGGTCAGCTCCTTCGCCGCCTCGGGGTCACGGGGTGTCTCCAGGACTCCGTCCTTGGCCGCGACCACGCACGCGGACGTAGCCGCACAGCTGTAGACGGGGCCGTCCGGGCCCTCGTACCAGGACGTCAGGTAGAAGACGTACTGCCCCTGGGGGAGCTTGCCGGTGACGTCCTTCAGATCGTGCGCCGGGTCGCGGGTGAACTCGACGACCGCCTCCTTCACCCCCGGCCTGCTGGCCTTGTCGACCGCGATGCGGATGTTCGACGTGCGGCTGACCGGCTTGCCCGGGTCGGCGTACTCCTTGCCCTCCTCGGCGCCCGTGACGGTGCCGAGGACGACCAGGTCGGACCGGCCGGCCAGATCGGCGACGTCCGCCGGGGGGTTGGCCTCCGAGGCGGCGGCCCCGGCGTGCGCCCCCCAGAACCCGGCGGGCGCGGCCGTGGCCTCCGGCGCCCGCCCGGCCTCCGGCGCGCCGGAGGAGCACGCGGCGGTGCTCAGCAGGACGGCCAGGGCGGCGGCGCCGGCGGCGGCCGGTCCGAGGCGCTTACGTGTCCTCATCGGTTGCCCACTCTCCTCTGCGATCCCGGTGCGCTGTTCAGTAACGGCCATTGATGTGGCCCTTGTCATGGGTGGCGTAGTAGTTGTGATCGGGGTTGCTCCGCATGCAGGAACGATTCGCCGAGGAGTAGCTGCTGTTCTTGCCGCTGGAGTGGCCCAGTCCGACGCTGTGCCCGATCTCGTGGCAGGACAGCGACTTGTAGTTGCTGTGCGGAATCCTGTGGTTGAACACGATGGTGTGCTGGTCGCACTTGCTGGAGTTGACCTTCTTCACACAGGTCGTCCACGCGTACCAGTTCTTCTGGTCGCCCGTGGGGTTCCACGTGGCGTACGCCCACACGTCGACCTGGTTGTTGTACGTCGAGTTCAGGCTCGTCGTCATGTCCGTCGGCGCCAGCGAGTTCTTCCGCGCCCAGTCCATGCCGGACCGCTGCTGGGACGACAGGTCGTCGTCGTAGAAGAAGCTGTGCGCCTTGTTGTCGGCGAACGTCGGCCCGAAGGAGTTGGCCGAGGCCGGCTGCGCGACGAGTATCAGCGCGCCGGCGGCGGCGCCCAGCGCCGAGAGCACACGTGTGCTCCGTCTCATGTGTTTCCCCGTATCCCCGTAGATGCGTGTGTCGCGGGGGGAAACAGCGATCACGCACAAGCCCGCACGCCACGGACGGCAGCCCGCGCCCTGTGCTCCCGCACACGTCGCGCACCCCGCCCCCGGCCCGTTCCCCCCGGCTGTCGATCAGCCTACACAGACCCACTGACAACGCCGGGGGAAGTCCGGAGCGGGCCGAACGCCCGCCCCACACCCAGGTGTCCAGCCACATCCGGTCGCACCAATGGCTGTCGCCGAAGCCCCTCACTCCCCGTCACGTCCGGCCTGGCTCGGGGTCGCGCTCAGGGAGCAAGGACGTGAGCGAGGAGACGGTCTTCCTCTGCGAAGTGCTCGTGCCGGTCGTGGCGTCGGCCGCCGAGCTCGGCGCGGGGCACGTGGGCCAACGATGCGGCTGCGCGCGATCCACCGCCGCGGCGGGGCGCTGCTCGGCTGCGCTGGCCGTATGGAGCACTCGCCATCCACCGAGGTGTCGAGCCGGCAGCACAGCGAGCGCGGCGTCCTTGGCATCGCCACGTTGAGCCCTGCAGCCGCGCCCTCATGGTGTGTGCCCTGCTAGACCCAGGTGTCCAGCCACATCCGGTCGCGCCAGTCCTCCATCGGGATCGCCTCGCCGGTGAACAGCGGCCAGAAGTAGATGAAGTTCCACACGATGAGCAGCACCAGCACCCCCGCGCCGACCGCGCCGGCCGTGCGGCGCCGTTCGGCTGCCGCGTCGGTGCCCGGGGGGCCCAGCATCGCGCCGATCATCATCGTCACCGCCAGGCACAGGAACGGGACGAACACCACCGCGTAGAACAGGAAGATGGTGCGCTCCTGGTAGTGGAACCACGGCACCCAGCCCGCCGCCACCGCGCAGGCGATCGCGCCCGCCCGCCAGTCGCGGCGGAAGAACCAGCGCCACAGCACGTACAGCAGCGCGAAGCACCCCGCCCACCAGAGCAGCGGCGTGCCGATCGCCAGCACCTCGCGCGCGCACTTCTCGGCGGCGTCCGCCGGGCAGCCGTCCCGCCCGGCCGGCGGGTCCTCGTAGAAGTACGACACCGGCCGGCCCAGGACGATCCAGCTCCACGGGTTCGACTCGTAGGTGTGGCCCGACGTCAGGTTGACGTGGAAGCCGTACACCTCGGACTCGTAGTGCCACAGGCTGCGCCACCAGTCGGGGAACAGCCACGACCACGAGCTGTCCCGGCCCTCGGTGGCCGCCCAGTCGCGGAAGTAGCCCTTGCCGGTGACGATCCAGCCCGTCCACGACGCGATGTACGTCGCCAGCGCCACCGGCACCGTCGAGACGAACGCCGGCAGCAGGTCCCGCCGCAGCACGCTCGCGTACGGCCGGAAGGCACCGGCCGTGCGGCGGGCGCCCACGTCCCACAGCACCGTCATCACCCCGAACGCGGCCAGGATGTACAGGCCGTTCCACTTGGTGGCCGCCGCCAGGCCCAGCATCACCCCGGCCGCGATCCGCCACGGCCGCCACCCCAGGCTCAGCCGCTCCGCGACGCCCGCGTCGGGGCGCAGCACCCCGTCCTCGTCCACCGGCAGCGCGTCCGCCAGCCGGCGCCGCGACCGGTCCCGGTCGATCAGCAGGCACCCGAACGCCGCCAGCACGAAGAACATCAGCACCTGGTCGAGCAGCGCGGTGCGGCTCATCACGAAGTGCAGCCCGTCCACCGCCATCAGCGCGCCCGCCAGGCACCCCAGGAACGTCGAGCGGAACAGCCGCCGCCCGATCCGGCACAGCATCAGCACCGACAGCGTCCCCAGCACCGCCACCATGAAGCGCCAGCCGAACGGGGTGAAGCCGAACAGGTGCTCACCGAGGCCGATCACCCACTTGCCCACCGGCGGGTGCACCACGTACCCCGGGTCCGCCGGGATCGCCACCGCGCCGGGGTCCTTGAGGACGGACGCGTCCACGTCCTTGGGCCACGCCCCCTCGTAGCCCTGGTTGAACAGCGCCCAGGCGTCCTTCGCGTAGTACGTCTCGTCGAATATCACCGCGTGCGGCGAGCCCAGGTTCCAGAACCGCGTCAGCCCCGCCACCAGCGCCACCAGCAGCGGTCCGCCCCACGCCGCAAGCCGCGCCAGCGTCCCCACCGCGTCCGGCGGCACACCGAGCACCGCCCACACCCGGTCCGAGGGCCGGGCGTACGGGGGCACCAACCGCTCGCGCAGGCCCGTCACCGGCCTCGGCACATGGCCGAAACGGCGCAGGCGCCGCTGCCACGGCGGCGGCTCTTTCCCGGCGTCCTGCCCGTGCAGGGCCCTATGGGCAGTACTGGTCACCGCGCCATCGTAGGGAACGCGCCTGTGCGAGTCGCCCGTCCGGGCTGCGAGGATGACCCCTGTGACAGGAACGGTGACCGGAACGCTCGTACTCGCAGGGACCCCGATCGGAGACGTCGCGGACGCCCCGCCCCGCCTCGCCGCCGAGCTGGAGACGGCCGACATCGTCGCCGCCGAGGACACCCGGCGGCTGCGCCGGCTGACCCAGGCGCTCGGGGTGCACACCACCGGCCGGGTCGTGTCGTACTTCGAGGGCAACGAGGCCGCCCGCACCCCGGAGCTGGTCGACGCCCTCACCGGCGGCGCGCGCGTGCTGCTGGTCACCGACGCGGGCATGCCGTCCGTCTCCGACCCCGGCTACCGGCTGGTCGCCGCCGCCGTCGAGCGGGACGTCAGGGTCACCGCCGTCCCCGGCCCGTCCGCCGTGCTCACCGCGCTCGCCCTGTCCGGCCTGCCCGTCGACCGCTTCTGCTTCGAGGGCTTCCTGCCGCGCAAGGCCGGCGAGCGGCTGTCCCGGCTCCGCGAGGTCGCCGCCGAGCGCCGCACCCTCGTGTACTTCGAGGCCCCGCACCGCCTGGACGACACGCTCGCCGCGATGGCCGAGGTGTTCGGCGCGGACCGGCGGGCCGCCGTGTGCCGGGAGCTGACCAAGACGTACGAGGAGGTCAAGCGGGGCGGCCTGGGCGCGCTCGCCGCCTGGGCGGCCGAAGGCGTACGCGGTGAGATCACCGTCGTCGTGGAGGGCGCCCCCGAGACCGGACCGGAGGAGCTGGACGCCGGGGAGCTGGTGCGCCGCGTCCGGGTCCGCGAGGAGGCGGGGGAGCGCCGCAAAGAGGCCATCGCCGCCGTCGCCGCCGAGGCGGGCCTGCCCAAGCGGGAGGTCTTCGACGCCGTCGTGGCGGCAAAGAACGCCTCTCGGCCGGGCCCGGCGGAGGGCAAAGGACTATCGTGAAAGGCAAAGACCGTGCCGTCCGGCGGGCCTCTCGGCATGGGATGTCCCAAGACCGGCCCAACATTCGGCAGGTGCCCGCGCACTCCCGCCCGTGAAGGCGTCCACTGGTGCAGTGGAGAGGAGCTGGCATGAGCGAGACCACAAGCACTCCGGTCGGCCATGAGGCATACGCCTTCGCCTGCATGCGGTGCGGGCACGGCTGGGAGCAGGCGTACGAGATAGAGCACCACACCGACATCAGCGGTCACGAGTTCGTCGTCTACAAGGCGGAGGGCGGACGCCGCGTCCCGTCCCCGCTGTCCAACCCCACGTGCGCCAACTGCGGCGGGCACCTGGTGCGCATCATGCGGGCCGGCCAGGTCTCCTCGGTGCTCGAACTGCTGGCCCAGCACCAGGCCGCGCCCACCACCGGCACCGTCGGCTCCGCCGGGCCGACCCTCACCCAGGAGCGGCAGGCCCCACCGCCGGACGGGCCGGCGGCCGCCACGGAGCCGCACCGCTGGCACCTGTCCGACCTGCTGCACGCCTTCCACCGCAAGTAGCGCCCGGCCCCTTCCGTACGATCGGGGCATGAGCTCCAAGGACGCCCCGCCGCCGCTGCCCGAACCCCTCGGGATCCCGGTCGCCGATTCCCACACCCACCTGGACATGCAGTCCGGCACGGTGGAGGAGGCCCTCGCCAAGGCCGCCGCCGCCGGTGTCGACACGGTGGTCCAGGTGGGGTGCGACCTCAAGGGCTCCCGCTGGGCCGCCGAGACGGCCGCCGCCCACGACAACGTCCACGCGGCGGTCGCCCTGCACCCCAACGAGGCCCCCAGGATCGTGCTCGGGGACCCGGACGGCTGGTCGCGGCAGGGTGCCCGGGAGGCGGGCGGCGACCGGGCACTGGACGAGGCGCTGGCCGAGATCGACCGGCTCGCCGCCCTCCCCGAGGTGCGGGCCGTCGGCGAGACCGGCCTCGACCACTTCCGCACCGGACCGGAGGGCATCGCCGCCCAGGAGCGCTCCTTCCGCGCCCACATCGAGATCGCCAAGCGCCACGGCAAGGCCCTCGTCATCCACGACCGCGAGGCCCACGCCGACGTGCTGCGCATCCTCGCCGAGGAGGGCGCCCCCGAGCGGACCGTGTTCCACTGCTACTCCGGCGACGCCGAGATGGCGCGGATCTGCGCCGACGCCGGGTACTACATGTCCTTCGCCGGCAACGTGACCTTCAAGAACGCCCAGCCGCTGCGCGACGCGCTGGCCGTCGCCCCGCTGGACCTCGTGCTGGTCGAGACGGACGCCCCGTTCCTGACGCCCGTGCCGTACCGCGGACGGCCCAACGCCCCGTATCTCGTTCCGGTCACGGTCCGCGCGATGGCGGCGGTCCGGGGCATCGACGAGGAGGCCATGTCGACCGCCCTCGCCGTCAACACCGCGCGCGCCTTTGATTACTGAGCGATAACGGGCCTGAGCCGCCCAGGGCAGCGCCGCCACCCTCTGTGGCCGAGTCGCTTTGGAGAGTCACCGACCCTCCGCTAGGGTCCCGGCCTCGTGAGCAACTCCCCGCGCAGTCACCGCGCCGCCCCCCGGGGCGGACGCCGCGCCTCCGGGCCCGCGCCCGCCCCCGCCCCGGGGCCGGGGCACACCGCGTGGGACCTGCCGGCCGCGGCGGGCGCCCCCCTGGCGGCGGACGTGCCGCACCAGGCCGCGCCCTACGCCGAGCCCGCGTACACCGGGGCCCCGTACGCCGAGAACGCGTACACCGGGGCCCCGTACGCCGAGCCCGCGTACGCCGAGACCCTCGTCGTCGCCCTGGAACCCGGCCCCGGCCCCGGCCCCGCTCCGGGCTCCGGCCCCCGGCCCGGTCCCGCACCGTTCGCCGACCCCGCGGCGCCCACCCTCACCGCCGTCCCCGCCGCCGCTCCCGCCGGTGGCCGGGCCGCCGCCCGCCGGGCCGCCCGCCGCCGCGCACCGGAGCGGGCCGGCGCCTCCGAGGGGCTGCGCCGCCTGGTCCCGCAGGCCCTCGTCGTGGCGTTCCTGGCCGGCGGCACCACCGCGTTCGTCGCCGACGACAAGGCCGTACGGCTCAGCGTCGACGGCGCCCCGCGCACCCTGCACACCTTCGCCGACGACGTCTCCGAACTCCTCGCCGAGGAGGGGCTCACCCCCGGCGAGCACGACCTGGTCGCCCCCGCCCCGGGCGAGGCCCTCGCCGCCGGGGACGAGGTCGTCCTCCGCTACGGCCGCCCCGTCACCCTCACCCTCGACGGGCAGCGCCGCCGCATCTGGACCACCGCCCGGACCGTCGACGAGGCGCTGCGCGCGCTGGGCGTCCGCGCCGAGGGCGCCTACCTCTCGGTGTCCCGCTCCGCCGCCATCTCCCGGCGCGGCCTCGCCCTCGACGTCCGCACCGAACGCACCGTGACCTTCATGGCCGACGGCCGCGAGCGCACCATCCGCACCAACGCCGCCACCGTCGGCGAGGCCCTCGACCAGGCCGGCATCACCCTCGGCCGGCGGGACACCACCTCCGTACCGGCCGGCAGCTTCCCGCGCGACGGGCAGACCGTCACCATCATGCGGATCACCGACACCCGCGAGATCCACGAGGAGCCCATCCCGTACGACGTCGAGCGGGTGGAGGACCCGGCGCTCCACCAGGGCACCGAGGTCGTCGAGCGCCAGGGACGGCAGGGCGTGCGCCGCATCACGTACTCCCTGCGCACCGTCAACGGCGTCCGGCAGAGACCCCGCCGGATCGCCGACGAGATCGTCCGCGAGCCGGTCTCCCGCAGGGTGCTGGTCGGCACCCGCCCCATGCCCACCGCGGTCTCCGGCGCCGACCACCTGAACTGGGACGCCCTCGCCCAGTGCGAGTCCGGCGGCCGGCCCGACGCGGTCGACCCCTCCGGCACCTACGGCGGGCTCTACCAGTTCGACCCCGGCACCTGGCGCTCCCTCGGCGGCACCGGCACCGCCCAGCAGGCGCCCGCCTCCGAGCAGACATTCCGGGCGAAGAAGCTCTACGTGCAACGGGGGGCGAGTCCCTGGCCGCACTGCGGCCGTAGGCTGTATCGGTGAGCACCACTGAGCCCGACGCCCTCCTCGGCCCCGCCGACATCCGCGAACTGGCCGCAGCGCTGGGCGTACGCCCCACCAAGCAGCGCGGCCAGAACTTCGTCATCGACGCCAACACCGTCCGGCGCATCGTCCGCACCGCGGAGGTCCGCCCCGACGATGTCGTCGTGGAGGTCGGGCCCGGACTCGGCTCGCTGACCCTCGCCCTGCTGGAAGCCGCGGACCGGGTCGTCGCCGTGGAGATCGACGACGTCCTCGCCGCCGCGCTGCCCGGCACCGTCGCCGCCCGCATGCCCGGGCGGAAGGACCGCTTCGCGCTGGTCCACTCCGACGCGATGCACGTCCAGGAGCTGCCCGGCCCGCCGCCCACCGCGCTCGTGGCGAACCTCCCGTACAACGTCGCCGTGCCCGTCCTGCTGCACATGCTCGACCGCTTCCCCACCATCGAGCGCACCCTCGTGATGGTCCAGGCCGAGGTCGCCGACCGGCTCGCCGCCGGACCCGGCAACAAGGTCTACGGCGTGCCCTCCGTCAAGGCCAACTGGTACGCCGAGGTCAAGCGCGCCGGCGCCATCGGCCGCAACGTCTTCTGGCCCGCGCCCAACGTCGACTCCGGCCTGGTGTCCCTGGTCCGCCGCACCGAGCCGGTGCGGACCACCGCCACCAAGGAGCAGGTCTTCGCCGTCGTCGACGCCGCCTTCGCCCAGCGCCGCAAGACGCTGCGCGCAGCGCTGGCCGGCTGGGCCGGCTCCCCCGCCGCCGCCGAGGCGGCCCTCGTCGCCGCCGGGGTGTCCCCCCAGGCCCGGGGCGAGTCCCTCACCGTGGAAGAGTTCGCACGCATCGCGGAGGCCAAGGCAGCGTGAGCATCACCGTACGGGTACCCGCCAAGGTCAACGTCCAGCTCGCCGTGGGCGCCGCCCGCCCCGACGGCTTCCACGACCTGGCCAACGTCTTCCTCGCCGTCTCCCTGTACGACGAGGTCACGGCCACCCCCGCCGACGGCCTGCGCGTCACCTGCTCCGGCCCCGACGCGGACCAGGTGCCGCTGGACGGCACCAACCTCGCCGCCCGCGCCGCGACCGCCCTCGCCGCCCGGCACGGCATCAGCCCGGACGTCCACCTCCACATCGCCAAGGACATCCCCGTCGCCGGCGGCATGGCGGGCGGCAGCGCCGACGGCGCCGCCGCGCTCCTCGCCTGCGACGCCCTCTGGGGCACCGGCGCCTCCCGCGACGAACTCCTCGCCCTCTGCGCCGAGCTGGGCAGCGACGTGCCGTTCAGCCTCGTCGGCGGCGCCGCGCTCGGCACCGGCCGGGGCGAACGGCTGGAGCCCCTGGAGACCGGCGGCACCTTCCACTGGGTCTTCGCCGTCGCCGACGGCGGCCTGTCCACCCCGGCGGTGTACGGCGAGTTCGACCGGCTCACCGCCGGCACCGACGTGCCCGTCCCGGCCGCCTCGCCCGCCCTGCTGGAGGCGCTGCGCACCGGCGACGCCACGGCGCTGGCCGGCGCCCTCGCCAACGACCTCCAGCCCGCCGCCCTCTCCCTGCGCCCCTCGCTCGCCGCGACCCTCGCCGCCGGCACCGACGCCGGCGCCCTGGCCGGCCTCGTCTCCGGCTCCGGGCCCACCACCGCGTTCCTGGTGAAGGACGAGGAGGCCGCCCGTGCGGTCGCCGGCGCGCTGCTCGCCTCCGGCACCTGCCGCACCGCGCGCGTGGCCACCTCCCCCGCGCCCGGGGCTACTCAGATCCGTACCTGAGTACGAGGACGCTGACCCCGGTACGGCCCCGCGCGGGACCGTACCGGCATGTCCCTCAGCGTCTCCGAGCTCGCCGCCCGCACCCCCGACACCCGCGACCGGTACATCGACCTCCTGCGGGTCGCGTCCCTCGCCACCGTGGTGCTCGGCCACTGGCTGATGGCCGCCGTCACCGCCGACGGCACCGTCGGCAACCTGCTGGCCGTCGTCCCCGAGCTGCAGGTCCTCACCTGGGGACTCCAGATCATGCCGGTGTTCTTCTTCGTCGGCGGCTTCTCGCACGCCCTGTCGCACCGCTCCCGCCCCGGCTACGCGGCGTTCCTGCGGGCCCGGCTCCAGCGGCTGCTGCGCCCCACCGCCGTCTTCATCGGCGTCTGGACGGCCGCCGCGCTCGCCGTCCAGCTCGCCGGCGGCGACGGCGGCCTGACCGGCACGGCGCTGCGCCTGGTCGCCCAGCCGCTGTGGTTCATCGGCATCTACCTGGCGATGGTCGCGCTCACCCCGCCGCTGCTGCGGCTGCACGAGCGGTACGGCTGGGGCGCCTTCGCCGCGCTGGTGGCGGGCGCCGTCGCGGTGGACGCGCTGCGGTTCGCGGCCGGGGTGCCGTACGTCGAGTTCCTCAACTTCGCCTTCGTGTGGCTGGCCGTGCACCAGCTCGGCTTCCTCCGCGCCGACGGCCGCCTCCGGGCGCCGGCGGTGCTCGCCGCGGGCGGGCTCGCGGGCGCCGCCGCCCTGGTCGCGCTCGGGCCGTACCCGCTGTCCATGGTCGGCATGCCGGGCGAGAAGGTCTCCAACATGGCGCCGCCCACCCTCGCCCTGCTCTGCCACGGCCTGTGGCTGGTCGGCGCCGTGGAGCTGCTGCGCGGCCCGGGCGCCCGCCTCGCCCGCCGCCCCGCCGTGTGGCGGGCCGTCGTCGCCGCCAACGGCGTCGCCATGACCGCGTTCCTGTGGCACCTGACGGCCATGCTCGGGGTGTACGGCGCGATGCTCGCGCTCGGCGCCCCGCTCCCGGAGCCCGCGTCCGCCGCCTGGTGGGCCCAGGTGCCGCTGCGGCTGGCCGCCGCCGCCGCGGTCACCGCCCTGCTGGTCGCCGCGTTCCGCCGGTTCGAACGGCCCGGTGCCCGCCCGGCCGCCGCCGGGGGCTCGTCACCGGTGGCCGCGCTGGGCATCACCCTGTGCCTGCTGGGGGTGCTGGGCCTGTCGGCGGTCGGCTTCGGGGGGCTGCTCACCGGGCGCTCGGCGCTCCTGATCGCCGTCCCCGTGACCGCCCCGGCCGCTGTGGGCATGGCGCTGGCGGGCTGGCTCCTGGTGGAGCGGGCGGGCCGCCGCGCCTGAGCGGCGCCCGGCGGGCGGCCCGGCCCGCGTGGGCTCAGCCCGCGAGCGCGACGGTCCGCTTCGCCAGCTCGTACGCCGGGAGCATCGCCGTGTGCTCGGCGGCGTCCAGGCCGCCCAGGTGCACCACGACCACGCCGCGCGGCGTGCTGACGGCGAAGGCCCGCTCCGGCTTGGGCCCGTCCGTGAACTCGCTGCTGATGGTGAGGGACACCTCGGTGGCGGCGAGCGCCCCCGCCTTCGTCTCCCGGTACGTGGTCTTCGAGGCGCTCTCCTCCTCGCCGGCGTACGCCTCCAGCGCCTCGCGCGGCGTCTCCTTCGGGTCGCCGCCCGTCCAGACGCGCAGGAACCCGACGTGCCCGGCCGGCTTGGCGTCCACCTCGCACACCAGGGTCACCGTGCCCTGCTTCGCCAGCGCCGCGAAGTCCGGGTCCGCGGCGGCCGACACCGCCTCCGCGGTCCACTTCGGCGCCGTCTCGAAGGTCACCGGCAGCACGCACGGGGTCCCCTTCGTCCCGAGCACGACGCCCTTGCCCACCCCGCCGGCCGGCTTCGCCGCCGCGGGTGTCACCGCGGGCGCCGGCGCGTCCGCCCCGGAGGAGCACCCCGTCAGCACCGCCCCGGCCACCGCCACCGCGCCCGCGCCCCGCGCCACCGCGTACCGCCCCATGAACAACCCCACCCCTGAGCCGACCGTCCGAACGAACGCCGCACGCTATCGCACGCCCGGCGGCGACTACCCTGGTAGGCCGACCCGTCCCCCTGCACAGGAGTGAAATGGCCGTCAACCTGGTCAATGTCGAGGCAGTCAGCAAGGTGTACGGCACACGTGCCCTGCTGGACGGGGTCTCCCTCGGCGTCTCCGAAGGGGACCGGATCGGGGTCGTCGGGCGGAACGGCGACGGCAAGACCACCCTCATCCGCATGATCGCCAAGCTGGAGGAGGCCGACTCCGGGCGCGTCACCCACAGCGGGGGGCTGCGGTTCGGGGTGCTCACCCAGCACGACTCGCTGGACCCGGCCGCCACCGTCCGGCACGAGGTCATCGGCGACCTCCCCGACCACGCGTGGGCCGGCGACGCCAAGATCCGGGACGTGCTCACCGGGCTGTTCGGCGGGCTCGACCTGCCGGGCTTCCCGCAGGGGCTCGACACCGTGATCGGGCCGCTGTCCGGCGGCGAGCGGCGGCGGATCGCCCTGGCCAAGCTGCTGATCGCCGAGCAGGACCTGATCGTCCTCGACGAGCCGACGAACCACCTCGACGTGGAGGGCATCTCCTGGCTGGCCGGCCACCTCCGGGCCCGGCGCTCCGCGCTCGTCTGCGTGACGCACGACCGCTGGTTCCTCGACCAGGTCTGCACCCGGATGTGGGACGTCCAGCGCGGCACGGTGCACGAGTACGAGGGCGGCTACTCCGACTACGTCTTCGCCCGCGCCGAGCGGGAGCGCATCGCCGCCACCGAGGAGGTCAAGCGGCAGAACCTGATGCGCAAGGAGCTGGCCTGGCTGCGGCGCGGCGCCCCCGCGCGGACGTCGAAGCCGCGCTTCCGCATCGAGGCGGCGAACGCGCTGATCGCCGACGTGCCGCCGCCCCGCGACACCTCCGAGCTGATGAAGTTCGCCAATGCCCGCCTCGGCAGGACGGTCTTCGACCTGGAGGACGTGACCGTCACCGCCGGCCCCAAGCTGCTGCTGAAGCACCTCACCTGGCAGCTCGGCCCGGGCGACCGCATCGGCCTGGTCGGCGTCAACGGCGCCGGGAAGACCTCGCTGCTGCGCGCCCTCGCCGAGGCGGCCGCCACCCAGGGCGAGAAGCAGCCGCCGGCCGGGCGGATCGTCGTCGGCAAGACCGTACGGCTGGCCTACCTCTCGCAGGACGTGGCCGAACTGCCGCCCGCGCTGCGGGTGCTGGAGGCGGTCCAGCAGGTGCGCGACCGGGTCGACCTCGGCAAGGGCCGGGAGATGACGGCCGGGCAGCTGTGCGAGCAGTTCGGCTTCGGCAAGGAGAAGCAGTGGACGCCCGTCGGCGACCTGTCCGGCGGCGAGCGGCGCCGGCTCCAGCTGCTGCGGCTGCTGATGGACGAGCCCAACGTCCTCTTCCTCGACGAGCCGACCAACGACCTCGACATCGAGACGCTGACCCAGCTGGAGGACCTCCTCGACGGCTGGCCGGGCTCGATGGTCGTCATCTCGCACGACCGGTTCTTCATCGAGCGGACGACGGACAAGACGTACGCGCTGCTCGGCGACCCCACCCTGCGGATGCTGCCGCGCGGCATCGACGAGTACCTGGAGCGGCGGCAGCGGATGACCGAGACGGCGCCGCCCGCCCCGGCCGCCGCGTCCGCGCCCGCCCGGGAGAAGTCGGCGGGGGACGCGCGGGCCGCGAAGAAGGAGCTGCAGAAGATCGAGCGGCAGCTCGACAAGGTCTCCGAGAAGGAGGCGAAACTGCACACCCAGATCGCCGACAACGCGACCGACTTCGAGAAGGTGGCGAAGCTCGACGGCGAGCTGAGGGAGCTGGCCGCGCAGCGCGAGGAGTTGGAGCTGCGATGGCTGGAACTCGCCGAGGACGCCTGACCTCAGAGGGACGTGGGGAAGGCGTGGAGAGCCGATAACGAGGGCATCACAGGCCGGTCCTCCCTTGGGAACAGGGGCGGACCGGCCCCTTTCGCGCACGGGCCGGGTGATAGAAAGAAGCCCCGCTCGACACTTGTGACACTGCGGAATCCATGTCCGATTCGCTCCTTTCCGGCGGTGCGTGCACGCCGGAATCGCGGGGGAGGCCGGTCGGGCAGCGGGCCGCACGAAGGGGGAAGCGCTGATGTCTCAGCCGCCCAGCCAGCAACCGCCGCAGGGGGGCTTCGGGTCTCCGCAGGACCCGCACCAGCAGCCTCAGCCGCCCCAGGCCCCGCCCGCGCCGCCCGCCGCCCCGCCGGGCCACCCGCCGGCGCCCCCGGCCCAGCCGCCCGCCCAGCCCCCGGCCGCCGCACCCGGCTACGGCTACCCCCAGACCCCGCCCGGCCCGCCCGGGTACGGCTACCCGCAGGCGCCCGGCCGGCCCGGACCGTACGGCGCCCAGCCCGGCCCGTACGGGCAGCCCAACCCGTACGGCGGCGGCGGGCCCCACCCCTACGGCACCCAGCCGCCCCACCCCGGCGCGCCCACCCCGCCGCCCGGTGGCGGCGGCCCCTTCAAGGGCAGGCCGGCCGCCATCATCGGCGCGGCCGTGGCCGCCCTGCTCGTCGTCGGCGGCGGTACGTACCTCGCGCTGAGCGGCGACGACACCGACCCCAAGCAGCCCGACGCCAAGGGCAGCAGCGCCGCCCCCGCCCCCAGCGGCTCGGTCGACGAGGGCGACGGCAGCGGCGACGGCCGCGAGGCCAACGACGACCTGAACGCCGGGCGCAAGGCCGGCGAGGCCAAGGTCGAGTGGCTGACGACCAACGACGTCGACCTGCCCCGCAACGGCGCGGACGTGTACGGCCCGTGGGTCGTCGGCGACACCGTCGTCAAGGCGATGTACAAGAGCGTCGTCGGCTACTCGGTCGCCGACGGCAAGAAGAAGTGGGAAGTGCCGTTCACCACCGAGGTGTGCACCGCCCCGGTGGCCCCCGCCGACAACGGCACCATCGTCGTCGGCGTCAACGACAAGGCGGGCGAGAAGGCCGACTGCACCGTCCTCCAGCAGATCGACCTCAAGACCGGCAAGGCGGGCTGGAAGAAGCCCGTCCCGCAGGGCACCGGCTTCAACGCGCTGTCCGACATGACGCTCGCCATCAGCGGCAACACCGTCACCGCCGCCGGCAGCAACAACGCGCACGGCTTCTCCCTCGCCGACGGCAAGCACCTCTTCGGCACACCCGACAGCGACTGCAAGCCCTTCGCCTTCGCGGGCGGCCCCAAGCTGATCGCGGCCTCCAGCTGCCGCACCGGCAGTTACGACAAGATCCAGCACGAGGTCAGCGAGGTCGACCCGGCGACCGGCAAGCCGAAGTGGACGTACAAGTTCCCGGCGAACTGGGAGGTCACCAAGGTCTTCTCGGTGAGCCCGCTGGTCGTCTCCACCGAGGAGCCCGACAAGAAGCAGTGGAGCATCGTCGCGCTCACCGACGCGGGCAAGCCCCGCTCCACGCTCGACGGCGGCAAGGACAAGTTCAACCCCAAGTGCGGCGGCGGGTTCGTCGTCTTCGGCGAGAACCTCCAGGGCTGCACCGGCGTCGCCGCCGACGCCAACACCTTCTACATGTCCACCGAGCCCGCCCAGCTCAGCAACGGCACCAACGACGTCGTGGCGTTCGACCTGAACACCGGCAAGCCCAAGTGGCGCGCCGCCGCCGGACCGGAGCGGACGATGACCCCGCTGCGCATGGAGGGCGGCAACGTCCTGATGTACATGAGCGGCTCGTGGGACAAGGGCGGCGGCGTCGCCACCCTCGCCCCCACCGGCGGCGCCCCCAAGGTGCTGCTCCAGCACCCGGCGTCGACCGCCGAGATCGAGAGCGACTTCTACTCGCCGAAGTACGCCTACTCCGGCGGACGCTTCTTCATCGCCAGCGGCCGCGTCAGCGCCCGCAACGACACCGAGGAGAAGCAGACCAAGACGATGATGGCCTTCGGCAAGTGACGCCGCGCCGCCCCCTTCCCCAGCCAGAGGTACGCACCCCATGACGCAGCCACCGCCGCCGCCGAACCAGCCGCCCGGCCCCCCGCCGAACCAGCCGCCCGGCCCGCCCGCCGGCCCCCCGCCGAACCAGCCCCCGCCGCAGGGGGGCTTCGGGGCGCCGACCCCGCCGCCGGAGAACCCGGGCTACGGCTACCCCCAGGCCCCGCAGCAGCCCCCGGCGCCGCCCGGGTACGGCTACCCGCAGCAGCCGCCCACCCAGCCGGCCGGGTACGGACACCAGCAGCCGGGCTACGGCTACCCGACCGTGCCGGCGCAGCAGCCGGTGCCGGGCGGGGGCCGCGGGAAGCTGTCCACCGTGGCGAAGATCATCATCGCGGCGGTCGTCGCGGTCGTCCTCATCATCGCCGGAGGTCTCTGGTACGCCGCCTCCCAGGGCGAGTCCGGGGACGAGGGCAAGGGCTCGACCGGCACCGGTGAGGGCGGCGGCAAGAAGGGCGGCGGCACCGCCCCGGACGGCGCCGGCAAGGAGAAGGCGCCGTCGGACACCCAGGCGAAGGTGGCCTTCCAGCTGCCGCTGCCCAAGGTCACCGACCTCACCAACGTCGGCGGCTCCTGGGTCACCCCGACCGCCTTCGTCAAGCCGGGCGTCGAGTCGGTCGTCGGGTACGACATCGCCAAGGGCACCCCGCTGTGGACCACGCCGCTCCCCGGTCAGGTCTGCGCCGCCTCCCGGCACGTCAAGGACAACAAGACGGCCATCGCCTTCGAGGCCGCCAAGCGGGTCGCGCCCAAGAACTTCCAGCCCTGCACCGAGGTCGGCGTCATCGACCTGAACACCGGGAAGCTGCTGTGGCGCAAGTCGGTCACCAGCCCCGACTCCGGTGACGAGAAGGCCGCCTTCGACGAGGTCACCGTCGGCGCCTCCACCGTCGCGGCCGGCGGCCTCGACGGCGGAGCGGCCTGGGACCTGGCCACCGGCAAGGAGCTGTGGCGGCCCCAGATCAACGCCGAGGACTGCGAGGACAAGGGCTACGCCGGCGGCGAGGCCCTCGTCGCGGCCCGCGCCTGCGGCCCGCTCGACAACCAGACGCTGCTCATCCAGAGCCTCGACCCGAAGACGGGCGCGCCGCTGTCCACGTACAAGATGCCGCCCGGCGTCGAGGACGCGGGCGTCATCTCCACCAAGCCGCTGGTCGTCGCGGCCGACGTGGGCCGCACGGCGGGCGACGGCTCCGGCATCTCCGACTTCTTCTCCATCGACGAGAAGACCGGCAAGCTCAAGGCGAAGATCGCCGCCGAGGGCGACCGGTACGCGGCGGAGTGCGAACTCGCGGTGGAGCAGTGCCGCAGGGTGGTCGTGGGCAACAACCGGCTCTATGTGCCCACCGAGGACCACGAGTCGGGCGGGGAGGCCGGCCGGACCAACGAGATCGTGTCCTTCGACCTGAACACCGGCAAGCCGACCACCGACAAGGCCGAGGCGGGCGACCGCTACTCGCTCTTCCCGCTGCGCATGGACGGCGGCGACATCGTCGCGTACAAGAAGGCGCCCTACTCCGAGGGCGGCCAGATCGTCAGCATCGACGGCGGCACCTTCGAGCAGACCGTGCTGATGAAGAACCCGTCCGACGAGTCCGTCCGCGACGCCGAGCAGTCCTTCAACCTGGACTCCGCCGAGATCCAGTACACCGGCGGGCGGCTGTTCATCTCGGACACCCTGTTCGACGCGCCGAGGGATTCGGCCGGGGACCGCAGGGAGTACCTGGCGATCTCGTTCACCACGAACTGACCGCCGCCCGGCCCGACGGCCCGGCACACCGGTGACCCCGGTGCGCCGGGCCGTCGGCGTTCACGCGGGCGCACGCCCCGGCGGCGGAGAATTCGACAATCCGGGGGGTTGTCCCGCGTAAGGCGCTCATGGCGTCGAACAAGCGTGTAGCTTGCCGGGTCAACAGTGCCGGGGGCGGCGGGGGAGCCGGCCCCGGGGGATGGGGGGATGCACCGATGGGCGTGCGGGTCATGGTGGTCGACGAGCACCGGCTGCTGGCCGAGGCGCTCGCCTCGGCGCTCAAGCTGCGCGGGCACCGGGTGCTCGCGGCCACCGCGCCGGCGGCGGGCGCGGCCGAACTGGTCGTGAGCCGCGCCCCGGAGGTCTGCCTGCTGGGCACGGCCGCCCCGGCGGAACCGGGCGTCTTCGACCCGATCGTGACGATCAAGCGGGAGCGCCCCCAGGTGGCCGTGGTGGTGCTCGGGCCGGTGCCGTCCCCGCGCGGGATCGCGGCGGCGTTCGCGGCGGGCGCCTCCGGCTACGTCCGGCACGACGAGCGGATCGAGGGCGTCGAACGGGCGATGACCAAGGCCAGGGCGGGCGAGGCGGCGGTGGCGCCCCAGCTGCTCCAGGGCGCCTTCGCCGAGCTGCTCAACCCGGCCGCGCAGCCGGACGACGAGGGGCAGCGGCTGCTGCGGCTGCTGACGCCCCGTGAGGCGGAGGTGCTGCTGCGGGTGGCGGACGGCGAGGACACCCGCCTGATCGCGGCGGGCATGCGGATCGCCCCCAGCACCGCGCGGACGCATGTGCAGCGGGTGCTGATGAAGCTCGGGGTGGGGTCGCGGCTGGAGGCCGCCGCGCTCGCCGCCCGGACGGGGCTGCTGGACCGGGCGGCGTCGTCGCGCCCGGCCCCGGGGGCGGCGGGGCCGGACGCCGGGTGACGTCCGGCCGGCCGGCTCACCCGGCGGGCGGCGCGGGCGGCGGCGGCGCGGTGGGCCGCAGCCGCAGCCAGAGCAGGAAGAACAGCCCGAGGGCCAGCATGCCCAGGCCCGTCCAGAGGTTGATGTTGACGCCGGCGGCCTTCCGCAGGTCCGCGTCGGACGCGGTGAACCCGGCGGCGGTGACGATGATCCCGTACACCGTGAACAGGCCCCCGATGATGCGGCGTATGTCGAAGAGGCGGGCGGCGGTGGCCGACTTCCTCTCCAGCTCGGTGACTTCGCGGTGCAGTTCGGACTCGGTCATGGTCGGTGCCTCCGGGGCGGTCAGAAGGAGTACGGCAGGTAGCAGGCGGCGGCCAGGACGACGGCGCCCCAGCCCAGCAGGGCGGGCCGGCGGTACCAGGCGTCGTCGCCCTCGGACGGCGGCTCCTCGAGGCCCGGCGCCCTCGTGCCGTACACCAGGCCGGCCAGCTCCGCCTCGGGCTTGGGCGCGGTGAAGAGGGTGACGGCGACCATGACCACCGCGCCGGCGACGAAGCCGGTGATCGCCGAGACGAAGTTGGCGCCCTGGTCGGTGGGGATGTCGACGAGGCCCTGCCGGTAGACGACGAAGTAGTTGACCATCGCGGCGGTGGTGCCCGCGATCAGGCCCCAGAAGCCGGACTTGACCGAGGCGCGCTTCCAGAACATGCCGATGATGAAGACGACGAACATCGGCACGTTGAAGAAGGAGAACAGGGTCTGGAGGTACCCCATGATGTTGGAGAAGCCGGCCGCCAGGAACGCGGTGCCGATGGAGGCGAGGACGCCGAGGGCGGTGATGAGGCGGCCGAAGCGCAGGTAGTAGCCGTCGTCGCGGTCCTTGACGACGTACTTCGCCCAGATGTCGGCGGTGAAGACGGTGTTGAACGAGGAGACGTTGGCCGCCATGCCCGCCATGAAGGCGGCCAGGAGGCCGGTCACGGCTATGCCGAGGACGCCGTTGGGCAGCAGCTCCCGCATCAGCAGCGGGATGGCGTCGTTGTAGGTGAGGTCCGACCCGGCGGTGCCGATCCGGGGCACGAGGACGGCGGCGACCAGGCCCGGGATCATCACCACGAACACGATGAAGATCTTCGGGAAGGCGGCGATCAGCGGGGTGCGCCGGGCCGCCGACAGGTTCTTCGCGGACAGCGCGCGCTGCACCTCGGCGAAGTTGGTGGTCCAGTAGCCGAAGGAGAGCACGAAGCCGAGCCCGAGGACGATGGTCAGCCAGTTGGCGCCCAGCGGGTTGGGGTCGCCGATGCCGGTGCCGCTCCAGGCGGAGAGGAAGCCCGGGCCGTGGCTCCGCTCCAGCGATCCGGTCAGGCCGTCCCAGCCGCCGACCCGCTTGAGGCCGAGCACGGTCAGCGGGATCAGCGCCGCGAGGATCACGAAGAACTGGAGCACCTCGTTGTAGATCGCCGAGGACAGGCCGCCGATGGTGATGTACGCGAGGACGAAGAGCCCGGCGACCACGATGGACACCCACTGGGGCCAGCCGAGCAGCGCCTCGACCACGATCGACAGCGCGTAGAGGTTGACGCCCGCGATGAGGATGGCGGCGAGGGCGAACAGCACCGAGCTGAGCAGGTGCGCCGGCCGGTCGAACCGCTGGAGCAGGAACTCGGGTACGGAACGGACCTTGGAGCCGTAGTAGAAGGGCATCATCACCAGGCCCAGGAAGACCATGGCGGGGATGGCGCCGATCCAGTACCAGTGCACGACGGCCACGCCGTACTGGGCGCCGGTGGCGGCCATGCCGAGGATCTCCGTGGCGCCGAGGTTGGCGGCGACGAAGGCCAGGCCGGTCACCCAGGCGGGCAGGGAGCGGCCGGAGAGGAAGAAGTCGAGGCTGGTCCGCACGCTCGCCCGGGCGGCGAAGCCGATGCCCAGGACGACGGCGAAGTAGATCGCCAGGATCGTGTAGTCGAGCCCGTTGGTGGGGAGCCGGAGCCCGTCGGCCAGGTGATACATGCGTACTCGCTTCGTCGCGTGAACGGAACCTGGCCGGAACCTACGCCTCCCTCGCGCAGAACTGAACACTTCTGTTCGTTTTCTTTGTTTGTTTGTGATCGTGCGGGCCGACTTCGGGCCGACTTCGTTGACGCCCTTGTTGTGCTGTGATTGATTATGTGTGTTTATGTTGGGTGTGGGTGAGGCGCCGAGGAGCCCCGTGTGAAGAAGACGTCGACCCGGCTGGCCGACGGCCGCGAGCTGGTCTACTACGACTCCCGCGACGACGTGGTGCGCGACGCCGCCGACCCGCGGCCCCTCGACCCGGTCGCCACCACCGCGGAGATCCGCCACGACCCGCTCCTCGGGGACGACGTGGCCATCGCCTCGCACCGCCAGGGCCGCACCTACCACCCGCCGGCCGACGCCTGCCCGCTGTGCCCCTCGCGCGACGGGCGCCACAGCGAGATCCCCGGCGACGACTACGACGTGGTGGTCTTCGAGAACCGCTTCCCCTCCCTCGCCGGCGACGCCGGCCGCTGCGAGGTCGTCTGCTTCACCCCCGACCACGACGCGTCCTTCGCCGGCCTCTCCGAGGAGCGGGCCGGCCTCGTCCTGGACGTCTGGACCGACCGCACCGCCGAACTGGCCGAACTCCCCGGCATACGGCAGGTCTTCTGCTTCGAGAACCGGGGCGCCGAGATCGGCGTCACCCTCGCCCACCCGCACGGCCAGATCTACGCCTATCCGTTCATCACCCCCCGCACCGCGCTGATGCGCCGCTCGGTCGCCGCCCACCGCGCCGCCACCGGGCGCAACCTCTTCGACGACGTCCTGGAGCGCGAGCGTGCCGCCGAACGGGTGGTCCTCCGGACCGGCGAATGGGTCGCCTTCGTCCCGTACGCGGCGCACTGGCCGTACGAGGTCCACCTCTACCCCACCCGGCGGGTGCCCGACCTCCGGGCGCTGGACGACGCGGCACGCGCCGGGTTCCCGGCCGTCTACCTGGAGTTGCTCCGCCGTTTCGACCGGATCTTCGGGCCCGGCGAACCGCCCACGCCGTACGTCGCCGCCTGGCACCAGGCGCCGTTCCACGACCCCGAACGCGCCGACTTCGCCCTGCATCTCGAGCTTTTCACCATCCGCCGCACTTCCGGCAAGCTGAAGTTCCTCGCCGGCTCGGAGTCCGGCATGAGCGTGTTCGTCAACGACGTGCCGCCGGAGGCCGCGGCCCGCCGACTGCGAGAGGTGGCGTCCCAGTGAGCAGCAACCGTGTGAACGGCGACCGTGTGAACGGCGACCGGGTGAACGGTGACCGCGTGAACGGTGACCGGGTGAACGGCGGCCGGACGGCGGCCCGGTACCTGGTGACGGGCGGGGCCGGGTACGTCGGCGGGGTCGTCGCGGCCCACCTGCTGGAGGCGGGGCACGAGGTGACCGTGCTGGACGACCTGTCCACCGGCTTCCGCGAGGGCGTCCCGGACGGCGCCCGGTTCGTCGAGGGCCGCATCCAGGACGCCGCCCGGCACCTGGACCCCTCCTACGACGCCGTCCTGCACTTCGCGGCGTTCTCCCAGGTCGGCGAGTCGGTCGCCGACCCGGAGAAGTACTGGGAGAACAACGTCGGCGGCACCATGGCGCTGCTCGCCGCGATGCGCGGGGCGGGCGTGCGCCGCCTGGTGTTCTCCTCCACCGCCGCCACCTACGGCGAGCCCGTCTCCACCCCGGTCACCGAGACCGACCCCACCGCCCCCACCAGCCCCTACGGCGCCACCAAGCTCGCCGTCGACCACATGATCACCGGGGAGGCCGCCGCGCACGGCCTGGCCGCCGCCTCCCTGCGGTACTTCAACGTCGCCGGGGCGTACGGGACGCTCGGCGAGCGCCACGACCCCGAGTCGCACCTCGTGCCGCTGGTCCTCCAGGTCGCCCTTGGCCGCCGCCCGTCCGTGGCGGTGTACGGCGACGACTACCCGACGCCCGACGGCACCTGCGTCCGCGACTACATCCACGTCGCCGACCTCGCCGAGGCGCACCTGCGGGCGCTGGACGTCCTCACCCCGGGCGAGCACCTGATCTGCAACCTCGGCAACGGCCACGGCTTCTCGGTCCGCGAGGTGATCGACACCGTGCGGGCGGTCACCGGCCGCCCGGTGCCGGAGGTGGCCGCCGCGCGCCGCCCCGGCGACCCGGCGGTCCTGGTCGCCTCCGCCACCACCGCCCGTGAGCGGCTCGGCTGGAAGCCCTCCCGGCCGGCGCTGGCCGACATCGTGGCGGACGCCTGGGACTTCGCCCGGCGCCAGGACGCCACGGCGGGGGTACGGGCGTGACCGCCGGGGCGGCCCGGGACACCGCCGGGGCCGCGGCCGGGGTCGGGTCCGGAGTGGCGGCGGGGGCTGGGGCCGGGGGCGCGGCGGGGATCGGGGCCGGGGTCGCCGAGGGCTTCCGCCGGCTCTACGGGGCCCCGCCCGAGGGGGTGTGGGCGGCGCCCGGCCGGGTCAACCTGATCGGCGAGTACACCGACGTCAACGACGGCTTCGTGCTGCCGCTGGCCCTCCCGCACACCGCCGTCGCGGCCGTGTCGCGGCGCACCGACGGGCGGCTGCGGGTCCACTCGGCCGACACCGGCGAGGGCGTGGTCCAGCTGGACCTGGACGCCCTGGAGCCGCGCGCCGGGACCGGCTGGGCCGCCTACCCGGCCGGTGTGGCGTGGGCGCTGCGCGAGGCCGGGCACCCCGTCACCGGCGCCGACCTCCATCTGGCGTCCACCGTCCCCACGGGCGCCGGGCTGTCCTCGTCGGCCGCGCTGGAGATCGTCACCGCGCTCGCCCTGAACGACCTCCACGGACTCGGGCTGACCGCCCCCGAGCTGGCCCGGGTGGGGCAGCGCGCCGAGAACGCCTTCGTGGGCGTGCCGTGCGGGGTGATGGACCAGATGGCGTCCGCCTGCTGCGCGGAGGGCCACGCCCTGCACCTCGACACCCGGGACCTGACGACCCGGCACGTCCCCTTCGACCCCGCCGCGCACGGGCTGGCCCTGCTGGTGGTCGACACCGGGGTGAAGCACGCGCTCGGGGACGGCGCGTACGCCGAGCGGCGCGCCGCGTGCGAAGCGGGTGCGCGGGCGCTCGGCGTGCGGGCGCTGCGCGAGATCGGCACCGTGCAACTGCCGGACGCCCTGCGCCGGTTGCCTGACAGGGCGGTGCGGGGCGCCGTCCGGCACGTGGTGACCGACAACCACCGGGTCGAGCGGACGGTCGCGCTCCTGGAGGCGGGCGACCTCCGGGCGGTGGGGCCGGTGCTGACCGAGGGGCACGCCTCGCTCCGCGACGACCTGCGGGTCTCCTGCCCGGAGCTGGACCTGGTGGTCGCCGCCGCGACGGCCGCCGGGGCGCTCGGCGCCCGGATGACCGGCGGCGGGTTCGGCGGCTCGGCGGTCGTCCTGGCCGAGGCGGGCGACACGGACACGGTGACCAAGGCGGTACGGGAGGCGTTCGCGGCGGCCGGGTACACCGCCCCGCGCGTCTTCCCGGCGGCCCCGTCGGCGGGCGCACGCCGCCTGGCCTGAGCGGTCGCGGGGCGGGTGGCGCAGGGCGGGCGCCGGGCCTGAGCGGCCGGGCGCCGAGCACCCGCCAGTGGCCGTGCCGCGGGCGGGCGCCGGGAGTTTTCCACAACCGGGCTTCCCGCGCGGCCGGGCCGCCGTACTCTGATGCACAGCACCGGTGGGGGCCGGTGCCGATCAGGGGGCGAGAGCGCCGGGTACGACGCCCGGGGCGCGGGTAGCACTCACAGCGCGGCGGCGGCCGTGCGACCGCTGTGCCTCCGGCCCGGGCGCCGTCCCCGTGGCCGCTCCGTCCTTACCGACGCATGGGGGTGTCCGTGGGCCGTATCCGGGTGCTGGTGGTGGACGACCACCGCATTTTCGCCGAGTCCCTCGCCGCGGCGCTGGCGGCCGAGCCCGACGTGGACGTCGCCGCGGCGGGCAGCGGCCCGGCCGCGCTGCGCTGCCTGGAGCGGGCGTCGGCGGAGGGCCGCCGGTTCGACGTCCTGCTGGTCGACGCCGACCTGGGCGCGGCGGCGGCGCCGGCGGTGGCCCGCGCGGTGCCGGACGACGGCGGGGGCGTGGTGGACGGCATCTCGCTGGTGGCCGGGGTCCGCGAGGGGCGCCCCGAGGTGCGCGTGGTGGTGCTGGCCGAGCGGGACGACGCCCGGCGGGCCGCGCTCGCGCTCCAGGCGGGCGCCTCGGGCTGGGTCGCCAAGGACTGCTCGCTCCAGCGGCTGCTGACCGTGATCCGGGGCGTCCTGCGCGACGAGACCCACCTGCCGCCCGCGCTGCTCACCGGGGTGCTGCGGGAGCTGACGGCCGCGCGCCGGCACCGTACGGAGAGCGAGCGGCTGGTGGAGTCGCTCACCCCCCGGGAGCGGGAGGTGCTGCGGTGCATGGTGGCCGGGCTGGGCCGGAAGGCGGTCGCCGAGCGGCTGTTCCTGTCGCCGCACACCGTGCGGACGCACATGCAGAACGTCCTGGGGAAGCTGGGCGTCCACTCCACGCTGGCCGCGGTGGCGCTGGCCCGGCGCGCGGGGGTGTGCCCGGCCGAGCCGGGGCCCGCGTCAGCCGGGGATGTTGTCGAACGGGGCGGTCAGCTGGCGTAGCAGCGCGGCCAGTTCGGCGCGCTGGGCGCGGGACAGCTCCGCGAGGATGGCCCGCTCCTGGGCGAGCAGCCCGGCGAGGGCCTGGTCGGCGCGGTCGCGGCCCTCGGGGGTGAGGCGGACCAGCACGCCGCGGCGGTCGCTCGGGTCGGGCAGCCGCTCGACGAGCCCCTTCTTGGCGAGCCGGTCGATGCGGTTGGTCATGGTGCCGGAGGTGACCAGGGTCTGGGTGAGGAGCTGGCCGGGGGAGAGCTGGTAGGGGGCGCCGGCGCGGCGCAGCGACGTGAGGACGTCGAACTCCCAGGGCTCCAGGTGGTGCTCGGAGAAGGCCAGCCGGCGGGCGCGGTCGAGGTGGCGGGCCAGCCTGGAGACACGGCTGAGCACCTCGAGCGGTTCCACGTCGAGGTCGGGGCGCTCCCGGCGCCATGCTGCGACCAGTCGGTCGACCTCGTCCTCCATGGCGATCAGTGTAGGGGATCTGTCGACGTGAAGTCTCTTGACGTCAAGAAATACCTGGCTGGACCATTGGGCATGACGGGGCCGGGACTCTGTTCCGCTTCGGCACTTCGTTCCAGCAAGGGGGCTCGAACATGTATTCCGCACCGATCTGGGATCCACAGCAGTACCTGCGCCACTCCTCGCACCGCACCCGCCCGTTCCTCGACCTGCTCGCCCGTATACCCCAGCTGCCCGCCACCGCCGAGGGCCGCTCACCGCGCATCGCCGACCTCGGGTGCGGACCCGGCAACGTCACCGCGCTGCTCGCCGACCGCTGGCCCGACGCCCGGATCACCGGCTTCGACCTCTCGCCCGAGATGCTGGAACAGGCGGAGAAGCACCACGCCGGCACCACGCCCGGCGGCGGCTGGCTCGACTTCCGGCCCGCCGACGCCGCGCACTGGACGCCCGACGAACCCTATGACCTGATCATCTCCAACGCGGCGCTCCAGTGGGTGCCCAACCACCCCGAGTCCTTCCCGCTGTGGGCGGACGGCCTCCACCCGGGCGGCACCCTCGCCCTCCAGGTCCCCGCCAACTTCACCGCGCCCAGCCACGCCCTCCTCGGCGAGCTGTGCGAGACGCCCCAGTGGCGCGCCCGGCTCACCGGCCACGGCCGCCGCTTCGTCCACATCCTGGACGCCGCCGACTACCTCACCCGGCTCACCGACCTCGGCCTGGCCGTGGACGTGTGGGAGACCGTCTACTCCCAGCTCCTCCAGGGCGAGGACCCCGTCCTCGACTGGGTGAAGGGCACCGCCCTGCGGCCCGTCCTCACCGCCCTCGACGGGGACGGCGAGGCGGTCGCCGAATTCCTGTCCCAGTACCGCGACCTGCTCCGCAAGGCGTACCCGCCCGGCCCACACGGCACCGTCTTCCCGTTCCGCCGGGTCTTCGCGGTCGCCACCCGGGGCCGGGAGCCGAGGGGGTGACGCCCCACTTACCGGCGCATCCCGCCCCACGTCCGCGCCGGGGCGCGGCGTACGCGTACGCCACGCCCCGACGCGGTCAGCTCTTGCGGTGCCCTATCAGCCGCGGCTTCTGCTCCAGGCCGTCCAGCCCGTGCCAGGCCAGGTTCACCAGGTGCGCCGCGACCTCCGCCTTCTTCGGCTTGCGGACGTCCAGCCACCACTGGCCGGTCAGCGCCACCATGCCGACGAGGGCCTGCGCGTACAGCGGCGCCAGCTTCGGATCGAAGCCCCGGGCCTTGAACTCCAGGCCCAGGATGTCCTCGACCTGTGTGGCGATGTCCGAGATCAGCGAGGCGAACGTGCCCGTCGACTGCGCCACCGGGGAGTCCCGGACCAGGATCCGGAAGCCGTCGGTGTACGTCTCGATGTAGTCGAGCAGCGCGAACGCCGCCTGCTCCAGCAGCTCCCGGGGGTGCCCCGCCGTCAGGGCGCCCGTCACCATGTCGAGCAGCTGGCGCATCTCCCGGTCCACGACGACCGCGTACAGGCCCTCCTTGCCGCCGAAGTGCTCGTACACCACCGGCTTGGAGACGCCCGCCTTCGCGGCGATCTCCTCCACCGAGGTGCCCTCGAAGCCCCGTGCGGCGAAGAGCGTACGGCCGATGTCCAGCAGCTGCTGGCGGCGCTCGGCGCCCGTCATCCGGACCCTGCGTCCCCGCCTGGGTTTGTCAGTACTGCTGGTGCCACTGCCGTCGATCGCCACACCGTCCATCATGCCGCGTTCGCGGCGCGCTCCCGGCGCCGGGCCGCGATCCGCTCGGCGGTCGGCCAGCGCACGTCGTACGCCCAGCCCAGCTTCTCGAACCAGCGGATCAGCCGTGCGCTGGAGTCGATCTGCCCCCGCATCACGCCGTGACGCGCACACGTCGGGTCCGCGTGGTGCAGGTTGTGCCACGACTCACCGCACGACAGCACCGCCAGCCACCACACGTTGCCCGACCGGTCGCGCGACTTGAACGGCCGCTTGCCCACCGCGTGGCAGATCGAGTTGATCGACCACGTCACATGGTGCAGCAGCGCCACCCGCACCAGCGAGCCCCAGAAGAACGCCGTGAACGCGCCCCACCACGACATCGTCACCAGACCGCCCACCACCGGCGGGATCGCCAGCGACACGATCGTCCACAGCACGAACTGGCGCGACACCGCCCGGAGCGCCGGGTCCTTGATCAGGTCCGGGGCGTACTTGTGCTGCGGCGTCCGCTCCTCGTCGAACATCCAGCCGATGTGCGCCCACCACAGGCCCTTCATCAGCGCCGGCACCGTCTCACCGAACCGCCACGGCGAATGCGGGTCGCCCTCGGCGTCCGAGAACTTGTGGTGCTTGCGGTGGTCCGCCACCCAGCGCACCAGCGGCCCCTCCACCGCCAGCGAGCCCATCACGGCCAGCGCGATCCGCAGCGGCCGCTTCGCCTTGAAGGCGCCGTGCGTGAAGTACCGGTGGAAACCGATCGTGATGCCGTGGCAGCCGATGTAGTACATCGCCACCATCAGCCCCAGATCCAGCCAGCTCACCCCCCAGCCCCAGGCCAGCGGCACCGCCGCCACCAGGGCCACGAAGGGCACGACGATGAACAGCAGCAGCGCGATCTGCTCGACCGACCCCTTGCTGTCGCCGCCGAGCGTCGCGGACGGCAGCCCGGGAGACGCGGGAGATTCGGGGGAGGCTGGAGTTGCGGGGGATGTGGGGGAGGCGGACGGCTCCGAGGACGCGAGGACGTCGGGGCTTGAGGTCATGGGGTCCCCTGGGGGGTGAGGGAATGCGAAGGACACCGAGGCTACGGTCCCGTAACCTACGGCGTCGTAAGTATGGCAGCGGTTCGGCGCGCGGCAAGAGGGCTGGCGACGGCGCCGGGCGGACGGGCACCTATCCTGGGTGTCGTCGGACAGCGCGGTCCGCAGCCTCCAGAACCCCTCCAGACGTGCTCAAACACTGCAAGGAGCCGCACCTGTGAGCAGTGCCGACCAGACCCCCTCCGCCAGCACCGAGCTGCGCGCCGACATCCGCCGACTGGGCGACCTGCTGGGCGAGACCCTCGTACGGCAGGAAGGACCGGAGCTCCTCGACCTCGTCGAGAAGGTCCGCCACCTCACCCGCGAGAACGGCGAGGCCGCCGCCGCGCTGCTCGGCGACACCGACCTGGAGACCGCCGCCCGCCTGGTGCGCGCCTTCTCCACCTACTTCCACCTCGCCAACGTCACCGAGCAGGTCCACCGCGGCCGCGAGCTGCGCGAGCGGCGCGCCGCCGAGGGCGGCCTCCTCGCCCGCACCGCCGACATGCTCAAGGACGGCGACCCCGAGCACGTGCGCGAGACCGTCCGGCACCTCAACGTCCGGCCCGTCTTCACCGCCCACCCCACCGAGGCCGCCCGCCGCTCGGTCCTCAACAAGCTCCGCCGCGTCGCCGAACTGCTGGAGACCCCGGTCATCGCCTCCGACCGGCGCCGCCACGACCTGCGGCTCGCCGAGTCCATCGACCTCATCTGGCAGACCGACGAACTGCGCGTCGTCCGCCCCGAGCCGACCGACGAGGCCCGCAACGCCATCTACTACCTCGACGAGCTGCACGCCAATGCCGTCGGCGACGTCCTGGAGGACCTCGCCGCCGAGCTGGAGCGCGTCGGCTTCGAGCTGCCGCCCGGCACCCGCCCCCTCACCTTCGGCACCTGGATCGGCGGCGACCGCGACGGCAACCCCAACGTCACCCCGCAGGTCACCTGGGACGTCCTGATCCTCCAGCACGAGCACGGCATCACCGACGCCATCGAGCTGATCGACCACCTGCGCAGCCAGCTCTCCAACTCCATCCGCTACGCGGGCGCCACCCAGGAGCTGCTCGACTCCCTCCAGCAGGACCTCGACCGGCTCCCGGAGATCAGCCCCCGCTACAAGCGCCTCAACGCCGAGGAGCCGTACCGGCTCAAGGCCACCTGCATCCGCCAGAAGCTCGTCAACACCCGCGAACGCCTCGCCCGGGGCACCGCCCACGAGGAGGGCCGCGACTACCTCGGCACCGCCGAGCTGCTGCGCGACCTCACCGTCGTCCAGACCTCCCTGCGCGAGCACCGCGGCGGCCTCTTCGCCGACGGCCGGATGGACCGCACCATCCGCACGCTGGCCGCCTTCGGCCTCCAGCTCGCCACCATGGACGTCCGCGAGCACGCCGACGCCCACCACCACGCCCTCGGCCAGCTCTTCGACCGCCTCGGCGAGGAGTCCTGGCGGTACGCGGACATGCCCCGCGAGTACCGGCAGAAGCTGCTCGCCAAGGAGCTGCGCTCCCGCCGCCCCCTGGCCCCCACGCCCGCCCCGCTCGACGCGGCCGGCACCAAGACCCTCGGCGTCTTCCACACGGTCAAGGAAGCGTTCGAGCGCTTCGGGCCCGAGGTCATCGAGTCCTACATCATCTCCATGTGCCAGGGCGCCGACGACGTCCTCGCCGCCGCCGTCCTCGCCCGCGAGGCCGGGCTGATCGACCTCCACGCCGGCTGGGCCAAGATCGGCATCGTGCCGCTGCTGGAGACCACCGACGAGCTCCGCGCCGCCGACGTCATCCTCGACGCGATGCTCGCCGACCCCTCCTACCGCCGCCTCGTCTCACTGCGCGGCGACGTCCAGGAGGTCATGCTCGGCTACTCCGACTCCTCCAAGTTCGGCGGCATCACCACCAGCCAGTGGGAGATCCACCGCGCCCAGCGCCGGCTGCGCGACGTCGCCCACCGCTACGGCGTACGGCTGCGCCTCTTCCACGGCCGCGGCGGCACCGTCGGCCGCGGCGGCGGCCCCTCCCACGACGCGATCCTCGCCCAGCCCTGGGGCACCCTCGAGGGCGAGATCAAGGTCACCGAGCAGGGCGAGGTCATCTCCGACAAGTACCTCATCCCCTCCCTCGCCCGGGAGAACCTGGAACTCACCGTGGCCGCCACCCTCCAGGCGTCCGCCCTGCACACCGCGCCCCGCCAGTCCGACGAGGCCCTCGCCCGCTGGGACGCGGCCATGGACGTCGTCTCCGACGCCGCCCACACGGCCTACCGCAAGCTGGTCGAGGACCCCGACCTGCCGACGTACTTCCTGGCCTCCACCCCCGTCGACCAGCTCGCCGACCTGCACCTGGGCTCGCGGCCCGCCCGCCGCCCCGGCTCGGGCGTCTCACTCGACGGACTGCGCGCCATCCCCTGGGTCTTCGGCTGGACCCAGTCGCGGCAGATCGTCCCCGGCTGGTACGGAGTCGGCTCGGGCCTCAAGGCCCTGCGCGAGGCCGGCCTCGACGCCGTACTCGACGAGATGTACGAGAAGTGGCACTTCTTCCGCAACTTCCTGTCCAACGTCGAGATGACCCTCGCCAAGACGGACCTGCGGATCGCCCGCCACTACGTCGAGACCCTCGTGCCGGAGAACCTGCGGCACGTCTTCGACGACATCGAGGCCGAGCACGCCCTCACCGTCAGCGAGGTGCTGCGCGTCACGGGCGGCGAGGAACTCCTGGACTCCAACCCCGTCCTCCAGCAGACCTTCGCCATCCGCGACGCCTACCTGGACCCGATCTCCTACCTCCAGGTCGCGCTGCTCGCCCGCCAGCGGGCCGCCACCGAGCGCGGCGAGGAACCCGACCCGCTGCTCTCCCGGGCGCTGCTGCTCACCGTCAACGGCGTCGCCGCCGGCCTGCGCAACACCGGCTGACCCGTAAGCGCGTACGACGAAGGGGGCGCCCGGTCCACACCGGGCGCCCCCTTCCGTCCGTACCCTCACAACGCCAGGAACGTCCCCACCAGCAGCGCGCCCCCCGCCGAGGCCGACGCCCACGCCAGCCGCGGCAGCCGCATCCCGCCGGCGATCACCAGCGACGCCAGCAGCAGCGCCCCGCCCAGCGGCAGCCACGCGTGCAGCCCGCCCGGCCAGCCGGTCCGCACCAGCTCCCGGGTGTCCGGCTTCACCACCACCGGATAGCGGCCACCGTCCTGCACCGCCACCGACCGGGCGATCGTCATGTCCGTCCGCGGCCCCGCCGGCCCCTCCGGGTCGTACCGCCCCGTGCACACGTCCGCCGAGCACCCCGTGACCGCCAGCGTGCCGTGCTCACGGCCCTTCGACAGCAGGACGTGCTGCGCCGTCCCCCACGACGCCCAGGCGCCCGCCACCACCAGCAACAGCGCGACCAGCGCCATCGCGGCACCGCGGGCGTACGGGAGGGCTGAACTCCGCTTCGTGCTCATGGGGCGCGATCCTCGGCCAGACGACCGCACCCGGTCAATTCCGGAGCAGAACGATCAGGAGTTGTACACCGACTGCGCCCGCTCCAGCCCCTCGGTCACCAGGCACTCCACCGCGTCCGCCGCCCGGTCCACGAAGTAGTCCAGCTCCTTGCGCTCCGCCGACGAGAAGTCCTTCAGCACGAAGTCCGCCACCTGCATCCGCCCCGGCGGACGCCCGATCCCGAACCGCACCCGGTGGTAGTCCGCGCCCATCGCCTTCGTCATCGACTTCAGCCCGTTGTGCCCGTTGTCCCCGCCGCCCAGCTTCAGCCGCAGCACCCCGTAGTCGATGTCCAGCTCGTCGTGGACCGCCACCACCTGCGCCGTCGGCACCTTGTAGAAGTCCCGCAGCGCCGTCACCGGACCGCCCGACAGGTTCATGTACGACATCGGCTTCGCCAGCACCACCCGCCGGCCCGCCGGCCCCGGAGGCCCGATGCGCCCCTCCACCACCTGCGCCTGGGCCTTCCCGGCCCGCTTGAACTTCCCCCCGGTCCGCGCCGCGAGGAGATCGGCCACCATGAAACCGACATTGTGCCGATTCCCCGCGTACTCCGGCCCCGGATTGCCCAAACCCACGATCAGCCAAGGGGCACTGGCGTCCGTCGTCATGTCCTCGCGTCTCCTCGCGTAGCCACAGGGAAACGGGGTGGCGGGCCGCAGCCCACCACCCCGTCACACAGAACCCAGGAGGGCTCAGGCCTCGGCGGCCTCTTCGGCGACCTCGTCGTCACCCTCGGCGGCCGGCTCCTCGGCCTGCGCGGCCAGCACCTGCAGGACGACGGCGTCCTCCTCGACGGCCAGCGTGACACCCTTCGGCAGCGGGACGTCCTTCGCCAGCACCGAGGCACCGGCCTCCAGGCCCTCCACCGACACGGTGAACGACTCGGGGATGTGCGTGGCCTCGGCCTCGACCGGAAGCGCGTTCAGCACGTGCTCGAGCAGGTTGCCGCCCGGCGCCAGCTCGCCCTCGGCCTGGACCGGGACCTCGACGGTGACCTTCTCGCCGCGCTTCACCAGCAGCAGGTCCACGTGCTCCAGGAAGCCCTTCAGCGGGTCGCGCTGCACGGCCTTCGGGATCGCCAGCTCGTTGGTCTTGCCGTCGATGTCCAGGGAGATCAGGACGTTCGGCGTGCGCAGCGCCAGCAGCAGCTCGTGGCCCGGCAGCGTCAGGTGCAGCGGCTGCGTGCCGTGACCGTACAGAACACCGGGAACCTGGTCCGCGCGGCGGATACGGCGGGCGGCGCCCTTGCCGAACTCGGTACGCGTCGCGGCGGGGATCTTCACCTCGGACATGTGCACTCCTCGTAAGAGTCAGACGAATCAACGGTCGTGGGGTCACCCGGCC
This sequence comes from Streptomyces sp. NPDC015131, assembly GCF_043079975.1. NCBI lineage: Bacteria > Bacillati > Actinomycetota > Actinomycetes > Kitasatosporales > Streptomycetaceae > Streptomyces > Streptomyces sp. NPDC015131. Next base: position 404,721 of record NZ_JBIBVB010000006.1, read on the forward strand.
ACGACTGGACTTGGCCTGCTACGAAGAGCGCGTCGATAACGGACCGCCGCACGTGACCGTGCGGCCTCCCTCGCCGAGCAACCCCACCAGTCTAACCGAACGCGGAAGGCCGCCCCGACCAGTGGTCGAAGCGGCCTCCCGGGCGTCAGCGGATCAGCCCTGCTCCTCGAAGAGGCTCGTCACCGAACCGTCCTCGAACACCTCACGCACCGCGCGCGCGATCGTCGGCGCGATCGACAGCACCGTGATCTTGTCCAGCTCCAGCTCACCCGGCGTCGGCAGCGTGTTCGTCAGCACGAACTCGCTCACCTTCGAGTTCTTGAGGCGGTCCGCCGCCGGACCCGACAGGATGCCGTGCGTCGCCGTCACGATCACGTCCTCGGCACCGTGCGCGAACAGCGCCTCCGCCGCCGCGCAGATCGTGCCACCGGTGTCGATCATGTCGTCCACCAGGACACACACCCGGCCCTCGACCTCGCCCACGACCTCGTGGACCGTCACCTGGTTCGCCACGTCCTTGTCGCGCCGCTTGTGCACGATCGCCAGCGGCGCGTCCAGCCGGTCGCACCAGCGGTCCGCGACCCGCACCCGGCCCGCGTCCGGCGAGACCACCGTCAGCTTCGAACGGTCCACCTTGGCGCCCACGTAGTCCGCCAGCACCGGCAGCGCCGACAGGTGGTCCACCGGACCGTCGAAGAAGCCCTGGATCTGGTCCGTGTGCAGGTCCACCGTGAGGATGCGGTCCGCACCCGAGCACTTCAGCAGGTCCGCCACCAGACGGGCCGAGATCGGCTCACGGCCGCGGTGCTTCTTGTCCTGCCGGGCATAGCCGTAGGACGGGATGATCACGGTGATGCTCCGGGCCGAGGCCCGCTTCAGAGCATCGATCATGATCAGCTGCTCCATGATCCACTTATTGATCGGAGCCGTGTGGCTCTGCATCAGGAAGCAGTCCGCACCGCGCGCCGACTCCTGGAAGCGCACATAGATCTCACCATTGGCGAAATCGAACGCCTTCGTCGGCACCAGGCCCACGCCCAGCCGGTGCGCGACCTCCTCGGCCAGCTCGGGGTGGGCGCGGCCGGAGAAGAGCATCAACTTCTTCTCGCCGGTCGTCTTGATCCCGGTCACAGCACTGTCTCCTCAGACGTGTTCCCTGGCCGCGACCACTTCCGCGCGAACCAGCCGAATTTGTGTGCACGTATCACGGTACGCCCAGTCCGGCGCACCCGTTTTCGGTCAGCCCTCGTCAGAGCCCTGCCCGGACGCCGCCGCGGCCGCCTGCGCGGCGGCGCTGCCGGGCCGCTTCCGCGCCACCCAGCCCTCGATATTCCGCTGCTGGCCACGGGCGACGGCCAGCGACCCGGGCGGGACGTCCTTGGTGATCACCGAACCGGCGGCGGTGTACGCGCCGTCCCCGACCGTGACAGGAGCCACAAACATGTTGTCCGAGCCCGTCTTGCAGTGCGACCCGATCGTCGTGTGGTGCTTGCTCTCGCCGTCGTAGTTCACGAACACGCTCGCGGCGCCGATGTTCGAGTACTCGCCGATCGTCGCGTCACCCACGTACGACAGGTGCGGCACCTTCGTGCCCTCGCCGATCCGGGCGTTCTTCATCTCGACGTACGTCCCGGCCTTCGCCTTCTCGCCCAGCCGCGTCCCGGGACGCAGATAGGCGTACGGGCCGACCGACGCGCCCGCGCCGACCTCCGCGCCGTCCGCCACCGTGTTGTCCACCCGCGCACCCGGACCCACCCGGGTGTCCTTCAGCCGGCTGTTCGGGCCCACCTCGGCGTCCTCCGCCAGATGCGTCCCGCCCAGCAGCACCGTGTTCGGGTGCACCACCGCGTCCCGCTCGAACGTCACGCTCACGTCCACGAACACCGACGCCGGGTCGACCACCGTCACACCTGCCATCATCGCGGCCTCCAGCAGCCGCCCGTTCAGCAGCCGCCGGGCCTCCGCGAGCTGGACCCGGTTGTTGATCCCCAGGATCTCCCGGTGGTCCCCCGCCACCGACGCACCCACCCGGTGCCCGGCCTCGCGCAGGATCCCCAGCACGTCCGTGAGGTACTCCTCACCCTGGCTGTTGTCCGTCCGCACCTTCCCCAGCGCGTCCGCCAGCAGCCGCCCGTCGAACGCGAACACCCCGGAGTTGATCTCCCGGATCGCCCGCTGCGCGTCGGTCGCGTCCTTGTGCTCCACGATCGCCGTCACCGCGTCGGTCTCCGGGTCGCGGATGATCCGCCCGTACCCCGTCGAGTCCGGCACCTCGGCCGTCAGCACCGTCACCGCGTTGCCGTCCGCCGCGTGCGTCGCCGCCAGCGCGGTCAGCGTGGCGCCCGACAGCAGCGGGGTGTCGCCGCACACCACCACCACGGTCCCGTCCAGCGCCCCGGCGCCCAGCTCCTCCAGCGCCATCCGCACCGCGTGCCCGGTGCCGTTCTGCTCGTACTGCACCGCGGTGCGCGTACCGGCGTAGAACTCGTCGAGGTGCGCGGTCACCTGCTCACGGGCGTGCCCGACGACGACGCAGAGGTGTGCGGGGTCCAGCTCGCGCGCCGCCGAGACGACGTGTCCCACGAGCGACCGCCCGCAGATCTGATGCAGGACCTTGGGGGTCTTCGACTTCATGCGGGTGCCCTCACCCGCTGCGAGGACGACGACGGCTGCCGGGCGGTTGGCGCTCACGGGAATGCCCTTCGGCTTCGGGTGGTGGACACCCGCAGGATACCGGGGGGCCCACGAGCCCAGACGGGCGCGGGGGCCGGGGACGGCAACGGGCCCCGACCGCGCGGTCGGGGCCCGTGCTTCCGGACGGTGCTCCCGGGGGAGGACTCGAACCCCCATGATCAGAACCAAAATCTGACGTCTTGCCCTTAGACGACCCGGGATGGGCGTGCTGTCCGTCCCGTGATCCGGGCGTGGACGCAGCCCCTACTATGCCGTACCGCCCGCCCCCAATGCGACGGAGCGGATCGGCACTTCGCCCCGCCCGGAGGGCCGGGCCCGCCCGGTGCGCCCCGGGGCGAGCTGGCCGGAAAAGGGGATGCGGGCGCCCGTAGGCTGGGAGACATGACCACAACGGGGGCACACCAGGACGCCCCGGGCGCGAACGCCCGGGGCTGGTGGTGGTGGGAGCGGCGCCGCAGTGCGGTGCTGGACGTTTCGCTGGGGGCCGTGTCGGCGCTGGAGTGCGGGGCCGAGGGGGTCGGGTTCGCGCAGGACGCGGGCCTGCCGGTGCCCGTGGGGGTGCTGTTCGGGCTGGTCGCGGGCGCGGTGCTGGTGCTGCGGCGGCGGTGGCCGATCGCCGTGGTGCTGGTGTCGATCGCCATCACCCCGGCCGAGATGGGCTACTTGATGAGCTTCGTCGGGCTGTACACGCTGGCGGCGTCGGAGGTGCCGCGGCGGATCATCGCGGCGCTGGCGGGGATGTCCCTGGTCGCGGTGCTGATCGTGACGTTCGTACGGGTGCGGCAGGACATCGCGTCGGCGGACTTCGACCCCGGGCCCTGGTACGTGCCGCTGATGGCGGTGTTCATGTCGCTGGGGCTGAACGCCCCGCCGGTGCTGTTCGGGCTGTACATAGGGGCGCGGCGGCGGCTGATGGAGAGCCTGCGGGAGCGGGCGGACAGCCTGGAGCAGGAGCTGTCGCTGCTGGCGGACCGCGCGGAGCAGCGGGCGCAGATGGCGCGGACGGAGGAGCGGACGCGGATCGCGCGGGAGATGCACGACGTGGTGGCGCACCGGGTGAGTCTGATGGTGGTGCACGCGGCGGCGCTCCAGGCGGTGGCGGTGAAGGACCCGCAGAAGGCGGCGCGGAACGCGGCGCTGGTGGGGGACATGGGGCGGCAGGCGCTGACGGAGCTGCGGGAGATGCTCGGGGTGCTGCGGGCGGCGGACCCGGGCGCCGCTCCGGCGCGGGGTGCCGTGCCGCTGGAGGCGGTGGGGCGGGCGGCGGCGGCCGCGGCGTCCGGCGGGGGCGGTGCGGGGACGGCGGACGAGGGGCCGTGCCTGGACGCGGTGGAGGCGCTGGTGGAGGAGTCCCGGCAGGCCGGGATGGTGGTGGAGCTGCTGGTGTCGGGGGAGGCGCGGCCGTGCGGTCCGGCGGTGGAGCGGACGGCGTACCGGGTGGTGCAGGAGGGGCTGACGAACGTCCACAAGCATGCGCCGGGGGCCAAGGTCGTGGTGCGGCTGGCGCACCGGGACGGTGAGGTGGCGATGCAGGTGGAGAACGGTCCGTCGGACGGTACGGCGGCGGACGCGGGGCTGCCGAGCGGGGGCAACGGCCTGGTGGGGATGCGGGAGCGGGTGACGGCGCTGGGCGGGGTGTTCGTGTCGGGGCCGACGGACGCGGGCGGGTTCAAGGTGTCGGCGGTGCTGCCGGTCGCGTCCGCCTGAGCGGGTGCGCCCGCGCGGCCTCAGGGGGAGGTGAGGCGGGCGGGCTGGGCGCCGGTGATCAGGGCGGCGAGGGCGTGGTCGATGCCGGGGCCGAGGAACCAGTCGCCGGCGTGGTCGAGGCTGTACACGCGCCCTTCGGCGTCGATGGCGAGGACGGCCCTGTTACCGGCCTCCTCGCCGAGGGGCGCGAGGTGGGTGTCGAGGGCGCGCCCGAGGTCGGCGAGGCTGCGGGCGTGGTGGAGGCCGGCCAGCGGGTCGAGGTGGACGGGCGCGGGGGCGATCTGCCGGCCGGGGCCGGGCGGGGTGATGCGCAGGCCGCCGAACTCGGCCCAGGCCTCGACGGCGGCGGGGAAGACGCTGTGGCGGTGGCCGGCGGGGGAGACGTAGGCGCGCAGGGTGTCGGCCCAGTGTTCGGCCTGCTTGATGTCCCAGCGGCCGGGCTGCCAGCCCGCTTCCTTGAGGGTGGCGTCGACGTTGACGGGGAAGCGGGTGGTGTTGAGGTCGGGCATGTGCGTGCGGTCAGCCGTTCTGGGCGGTGGCGGGGTCGACGGGGCGTACGCCGAAGTGGGCGAGGAGCGCGGCGCAGGAGCGGCAGGGCGGGGCGTAGCTGCCGTGGAGGGGGTCGCCGTCCTCGCGGATGCGCCGTGCGGTGATCTTGGCGTTCTTCAGGGAGCGGCGTGCCTCGCCCTGGCTGAGGGGCTTGCGCCGCCCGCGTTTGGAGCGGCCGGCGTCGGCGGCGGTGAGGTGGCGGGAGAGGAGGATCGCCTCGGGGCAGCGGCCGGTGAAGCGCTCGCGCTGGCCGCTGGTGAGGGTGTCGAGGAAATCCTGTACGAGGGGGTGCAGCGCGGGCGGCCGGTTGCCGCGCCCGGCGGTGCAGGTGAGGGTTTCGCCGCGTACGGAGAGTGCTGCTCCGACGGTGGGGAGGATGCCGTCGCGGCGGTGGCGCAGGATCGGCGTGAGGTCGGGGCCGGTGCTGCTCCAGCTGAGGCGTGGGTCTCCGCCGGTGGCGGGCGTCGTGCCTGGTCGCGGTGGGTGCATGTTGTGTGTCGTCCCCTCTGCAATCCCCCGAGTTGCGTGGGACAGCCTGCCAAATGGGTGAGCTGATGGGGAAGCGGGGGCGCTGAAACGGGTGGTCGGTGTGTCGCGGGGTGGCCGCTGGGTCACCCGGGTGTGACGTGTGGTCACCGTGGCGGTGGGCGGGTTCCCCCTGTCGGCCCAGCGCTTAGGCTGTGCGGACCAGCCAGCAGCACAGGGGGCATCCGCCATGACGACAGGTCGGCTCGGGCAGCAGAGTGCCGCGCCACCGAACGCGGCCTACGCCGGGCAGGTCGTGCACTTTCCGGACCCGGTCCGTGCCGCCCGGCATCCCGGTGGGGTGCGGGTCGACGCGGAGGGCCGTCCGGTGTTCTCGCCGTACGCCCGGGCGGCGGCGGAGATCGCCGAGCCGCCCGAGGGTTTCGGGGTGGACGAGCTGCGGCTGACGGACTACGTGTCGGCGAACGCGGCGCTGGCGGCGGCCGGCCACGAGCTGTGGGACACCGTCCCGGCGGTGGCGACCCCGCACGGCTGGACCTGGCACCACGTGGCCGGTACGCGCCGGATGGAGCTGGTGCCGGTGGAGGTGAAGGCGCTGCTGCGGCACCACGGCGGGCTGGCGACGGCCGCGGTGGACCACGGCAAGCGCGGCACGCGGCCGTTGCAGGAGACCCGCCCGGCGCACTTCGGGCTGCCGAAGGGCGCGTTGTCGGTGTCGGAGGCGCAGCTGCTGGGCGTGGAGGAGGACCTGGGGTACCGGCTGCCGGGTGCGTACCGGTCGTTCCTGAAGGCGGCGGGCGGGTGCGCGCCGGTGGGCGTGGCGCTGGACCCGGAGCTGGGGCTGCTGGTGGACCAGCCGTTCTTCACGGTGCGGGACGAGGCGGCGGTCAACGACCTGCTGTACGTCAACAAGTGTCTGCGGGACCACCTGACGAAGGACTTCCTCGGGGTGGCGTTCGTGCAGGGCGGTCTGCTGGCGGTGAAGGTGCGGGGCGGCGGTGACGTGGGCTCGGTGTGGTTCTGCCCGTACGACGACGCGCGGGACCGGGACGGTCTGACGGTGGGGGAGCGGGTGGACTCGCTCCTGCTGCCGTGCGGCGCGGACTTCGACGCGTTCCTCCAGCGGCTGGCGGGCAGTCCGCCGGAGCTGGAGACGGTGGCGAACCTGATGGTGGACGGCGGCTTCGCGCGGGCCGTCCCGGTGGGGGAGTGAGCTTTCGATGGTGACGTTCGCGCAGGCGCAGGAGCGGGCGGAGGAGTGGGTCAACGGCGAGGTGCCGGCGTACCAGCACCGTGAGGTGCGGGTGCGGGAGTTCGACCTGGGGTTCGTGGTGTGGGCGGAGGACCGTCCGGAGGGCCCGACGTCGGACGGCGGCCGACAGCGGCTGGTGATCGCCCGGGACAGCGGTGAGGCGACGCTGTGGCCGGGGCTGCCGGTGGGTGAGGTGATCCGCCGGTACGAGGAGGAGTACGGGGCCCCCGCTGCGGCGCCGGCGGAGGCGCCCGCGGAGCGGCCGGAGCGGATCGATCTGAACCAGACGTCGTTCCTGCTGACCCCGCCGGAGTGGTTGCAGGACGCGGCGGACCGGATGGGCATTCCGGACCGGCGCGCGGAGGGCTCCTCGGGGTCCGCCGGCCCGGATGCGGTGGCGGAGGAGCCCGGTCCGGCCGTGGCGGACGCCGCCCCGGGGCCCGTCGACCGTGACGCCACCCCGGGCTCCGTCGACCGTGACGGCGACCGCGGCGGGGGCCGTGACGGCGACGACTGGCCGGCGCCGCCCGCCGACCATGAGCCCACGGCCCAGGACGGGGTGCCGGCCTCGGCGCCGTGGAGCGACGTGGCCGCAGCCGGCGACGGTGACGACGCCTCCGTACCGCTGCCCGCGACGGTCTTCGCGCCGCCGCTGTCCGGGGCGGACGACGACGACACCCCGCCGCCCTCGGTGGGGGCCGACGCGCCGACCGCCCTGATGTCGGGCGGCAGCCAGCTGCCGCGCACCGCCGTGGCGCCCGCGGTGGACCCGCAGGCTCCGCCGCCGCCCGCGCGGCCGGGCGCCGGGGCGCCGGGCGACATCGCGGACGCCGCCACCAGCAAGGCGGCCGTGCCGCCGCGGGGCGCGCGCGGCACCGGGCCCACGACCCCGCCGCCGCCCGGCGAGCCGGGTACGCCGGGGGCCCGCACGCCCGCGTCGGGCCCGGGCGCGCCGGGTGCGCCGGCCGGCGGGTACGTACCGACGCAGCTGGTGTCGCAGCTGCCGCCGGAGAGCGGGCAGCCGCCCGTGCCGCCCGGTGCGACGCCGCCGCCGGGTGACGGGGTGCACCACGCGGCCACGATGCTGGCGCACCCGGGTCCCGGTGGTCCGGGTACGCCGCCGCCTCCCGGTCCTCCCGGGGTGCCCGGCACCCACGGTGGCCCCGGTGCGCCGCCGCCTCCCGCGCCTCCGGCGCCGCCCGGTGCGACGCCGCCGCCGTCGGTTGGCGGGGTGCACCACGCGGCGACGATGCTGGCGCACCCGGGTCCCGGTGGTCCCGGTGGTCCGGGTACGCCGCCGCCTCCCGGTCCTCCCGGGGTGCCCGGCACGCACGGTGGGCCCGGGGCGCCGCCGCCTCCCGGCCCGCCCGGTGTGCCTGGTTCGCCCGGTTCCTCCGGGGGCGGGGTGCACCACGCCGCGACGATGCTGGCCCAGCCGGGCCCCGGTGGCCCCGGCATGCCGCCGCCGCCCGGTCCGGTGCCGCCGTCCCCGGCCCCGCCGGCGTACGGCTATCCGCAGCAGCCGCCCACCGGCATGCCGACGGTCGGCCCCGGCTACCAGGCCGTGCTGCGCTACCGCGCGCCGGACGGCTCGGAGGCGCAGCTCATCCGCCGTTCCGCGCCCGGTACGCCGCACCCTGAGTGGCAGATCCTGCACGAGCTGCGGGCGCTGAACGTGCCGCCGCAGCAGGTGCTGGAGCTGCACACCGAGCTGGAGTCCTGCGAGCTGCCGGGCGGTTACTGCGCCCGGATGATCCGGGAGACCTGGCCGCAGGCGCGGATCACGTCGATCGCCCCGTACGGGCGCGACCACGCGAGCCGCCAGCAGGGCATGGGCCAGCTGATCGCGCACCAGGGCGAGTTGCACCAGGTCGCGGACGGGCCGGCGCGTCCGGCGCCGCTGCGGGTGCCGCTGCCCCCGGTGCAGCCGGCGCCGCCGGTGCCGCCGGAGGGGATCGCGCAGGAGCTGCTGGGCGCCTTCGGGCCGCAGGGGATCTGCCGGTTCGACCAGCGGGCGGTGTCGCGGCAGGGCGTGCCGGAGCTGGTGGCGCGGACGCTGGTGTGGGCGGGGCTGCCCGCCGATTTCGGGCCGTTCTTCTGGGCGCAGCCGGCCCAGCCGGTGGTGCCGACGCTGGCCGAGCTGGCCGCGCAGCGGCAGGTGCAGCCGGCGTCCGACGCGGGCTCCTACCTGGTGGTCGGCTCGGACTTCGGGCGGGCGGTCTGCGTCCAGTACGGGACGGCGCACATCGTGGCCGTGCCGGTGGAGGCGGGTCCGGGCGGCCGTCCGGTCGCGCCGCAGTTCGTGAACAGCGGGCTGCCCGAGTTCACCCGCTGCCTGGCCCTGCTGGGCCGGATGTGGCGGCTGCGGTTCGGGCTGACGCCCGAGCAGGCGGGGCGCTGGACGGTCGACTTCCAGGCGCAGCTCGCGATGCTGGACCCGGCGGCGCTGTCGTCGCCGGAGAGCTGGTGGTCGGTGCTGCTGGAACAGATGTGGGACGGGCTGCTGTAGCGGCCGTTTCGCGCGCGTGGCGCATGGGCGCCCCTTTCCGGTGGTCCGGGTTGTTGCATCCTGGACCGGGGAAAGGGGCGTCTTTCATGAGCGGTTTCGCTGTGGTGTGGGGGCGGGGCTACCGGACCGAGCAGGTGGACCGGGTGGTCGCGCGGCTGGAGGCCGACCGGGAGGCCGCCGGCCGCCGGGCGGAGGAGCTGGCGGTACGGGCGGAGGAGTGCGCCCGGGAGGCGGCGCGGCTGCGGGAGTTCGTGGCCGAACTGCCGCCGCAGCGGTACGAGTCGCTGACGGCCCGGGCGCGGGAGATCCTGGCGCTCGCGGAGGAGGAGGCCGAGGCGCTGCGGGCGGACGCGCTGGAGGAGGGGCGGCGCCTCGCGGACGAGGCCGGCGCGTACGCCCGGTCGGTGCGGGACGCGGCACGCGCGGAGGCCCAGGCGGTACGGGAGCGGGCCGGGGCGCTGGCGGGGGAGACCCTGGCGGAGGCGCGGCGGGTGGCCGGCGAGACCGGGGCGGCGGCGCTGGCCGAGGCCGGGGAGCGGCGCGAGGAGGGGCTGGCCGCGCTGCGGGAGGCGCGGGAGCGCGCGGAGCGGCTGACGGCGGCGCAGGAGGCCCGGCACGCGGAGCGGCGGGAGGCCGTGGAGCGGGAGCTGACCGGGCGGGAGACCGAGGCGGCGGCGCGGCGGGACGCGGCGCTGGAGGCGGCCGGTGAGCGGCTCGCGGAGGCGGAGCGGGCGCGGGCGGCGGCGGCCGAGGAGGCACGGCACCGCCAGGAGGAGGCGGAGGCGCGGGCCGCGGAGCTGCTGGCGCGGGCGCGGCTGCGGGCGGAGCGGGTGGAGCGGGAGACGCAGCGGGTGCTGCGGGAGCACGAGACGGCGTGCGACGAGGTACGGGCGCACATGGCGCACGTCCGCAGCAGCCTGGCGGCGCTGACGGGGCGTACGGAGTAGGACGCGGCGTCCCGCGCGCGCCCGGGCCGGTCGGCGGGTCAGTCGGGGGCGGCGGCCTGGTCGTCCGTCAGGACCGGGAAGCGGCGCGGGGCGAGGGTGAGGAGCGCCACCAGCGCGAGGACCCCGGCCGCCGCGGCGCCCAGGTACACGTACTCGACGGCGGCGTCGACGGCGGTGGGGGTGAGGGCGGCGGGGTCGTCCAGGGCGCCCTCGGTGAGGCGGGTGGCGAGCACGGCGTTGGCGATCGCCCCGAACAGCGCCGCGCCGACGCTCTGGCCGACCTGGCGGCAGAAGAGGACGGACGCGGTGGTGGTGCCGCGTTCGGCCCAGGGGACGGTCGACTGGACCCCGACGATCAGCGGCAGCTGGAACAGCCCGAGGGCGGCGCCGAGCAGCAGCATCAGCAGGGCGGGCTGCCAGGGCTCGCCGGGGTACGGCAGGAGGGGGAAGGCCAGCAGGACGAGGACGGCGAGGGCCATGCCGGTGACGGCGGTGAGCCGGAAGCCGATGCGGGTGTAGAGGCGGTTGGAGAAGGCGGCGCTGATCGGCCAGGAGAGGGTCATCGCGGACAGCACGAACCCGGCGGCGATGGGCCCGAGGCCCAGCACGGACTGGGCGTAGGTCGGCAGGAACACCGTGGGGGCGACCATCAGCAGGCCGAGGGCGCCGAGCGCGAGGTTGACCGCCGCGATGGTGGGGCGACGCCAGACCCAGCCGGGGATGACGGGCTCGGCGGCGCGGCGCTCGACGGCGGCGGTGACGGCCGCCAGGGCCGCCGCGCCCGCGAAGAGGCCGAGGGAGGGCGGGGACAGCCAGGGCCAGGCGACGCCGCCCTGGACGAGCGCGGTCAGCAGCAGGGTGCCGGTGGCGAAGACGCCCAGCGCGCCGGGCCAGTCGACGCGGACCCGGGTGCGCTCGCGGGCGGGTTCGGTGAGGTGGCGGGCGATCAGCCAGAGGGCGACGGCGCCGATCGGCAGGTTGACCAGGAAGATCCAGCGCCAGTCGGCGTACCCGGCGAGGAGCCCGCCGAGCGCAGGCCCGGCGACGGACGACGTGGCCCACACCGAGGAGAGCCGCGCCTGTATCCGGGGGCGCTCCTTGAGCGGGTAGAGGTCGGCCGCGACGGTCTGGACGGTGCCCTGGAGCGCGCCGCCGCCGAGGCCCTGGACGATCCGGAAGGCGATCAGGGACGGCATGTTCCACGCGGTGGCGCACAGCACGGACCCGGCGAGGAAGAGGACCGTGCCCGCGATCAGGACGGGTTTGCGGCCGAAGGTGTCGGAGAGCTTGCCGTACACCGGGAGGGTGACCGTGACGGCGAGCAGGTAGCCGGAGAACAGCCAGGAGAACACCGAGAGCCCGCCGAGGTCGCCGACGATCTGCGGTACGGCGGTGGCGACGACGGTGCCGTCGAGCGCGGCCAGCGCCATCGCCAGCATCAGGGCCGCGACGACCGCTCCCCGCCGGGCGGGCGGTGCGGGGGTACGGGAGGAGCCCGGCCGCCGGGGCCCGGCGCCGTCCTCGGTGCGGTCGGCTCGGCCGGCGGTGCCGCTCACGTGTCCCCCCAGCGCCTCGGACCCGGATACCTGTAGGTGGCAGGCAGCATGGCACGCGGGCCGGGCGGCGTCACGGGGCGTACCGGCCCGTGGACGGCGCTCCCGTCGGTCCGGCGCCCGGACGCTCGGGCGCGGCGCCCGGTCCGGCGCCCGGACGATCAGGTCCGGCACCCGGGCCCGGTGCTCAGGTGCGGCGTTCCAGGAGGAGGAGGCCGCCCGCCTCGCCGGAGAGGCGGTAGCGGGCGTCCGGGTGGAGCCGCCGGACGTAGGAGTGGGCGTCGCGCACCCAGCCGGAGGTGTTGTCCAGGGCGATCCAGTCGGGCGTCACGCCCCGGGTGTCGCCCAGCCACAGCACCCGGCAGCGGCCGGTGAGGCGGCTGATGGGGCCGACGTTCGCCTCGACCGTCGCACCGTCCGGCACGCGCGCGAGGAGCTGCTCGGCGGCGACGGCCCGCGGGGGCTTGCGGTAGGTGGCGGACTCGGTGAGCGCCGACAGGGGCAGCGAGGGGGTCAGGGCGAGCGCGGCGGCGGCCACGCACGCGGGGAGCCGGTCGGCGTAGGCGCGCAGCCAGGGGCGGGGGCTGCGGCGGGAGCGGTCGGCGGCGTCGGCGAGGGCGAGGAACAGCACCGGCATCAGGACGGCGCTGTAGTGCCAGTCGGTGGACCAGTAGTGGTCGTCGCCGGACAGGAACCGCCAGCCGAGGGTGGGCGCCCCGGCCAGGAGCAGCGGGGAGCGCAGGGCGAGCAGCCCGGTGGTGGGCAGCAGCAGCCAGGCGAGGGTGCGCAGCTTGGTGTCGGCGCCCGCGAGGGGCGAGGGGCCGTCGCCGACCTTGGTCCAGTAGTCGTAGCCGCCCCCGGTGTTGAACGCCGGGATGACGGCGGTGAGGGTCAGCAGGGTGGCCGCCGCCCCGAGCACGGCGGCGCCGAGGGCGTACAGGGCGGCACGGGGCGCCTCGCGGCGGGCGCGCCAGGCCACCACGAGCGCGATCGCGGCGACGGTGACGCCCAGGTCCTCCTTGACCAGGACGAGGGGCGCCGCCCACAGCAGTGCGGCGCGCCACCGCCGGCGCAGGAGCGCTTCGAGGGAGAGGGCGATCAGGGGAACGGCGAAGCAGATCTCGTGGAAGTCGAAGTCGACGGCCTGCTGGATGCCCCAGGACAGCCCGTGGGCGGCGCCGACGGCGAGCCCGGAGGCGCGGCCCAGCAGGCGCCCGGCGGCGCGGGTGACGGGGATCGTGGCGAGCGCGAACAGCGCGGCCTGGGCGACCAGCAGCGTGACGGGCGTCGGGAAGAGCCGGTAGGCGGGCGCGAGGAGGGCGGTGACGGGGCTGAAGTGGTCGCCCAGGATGTGGGTGCCCGGCCCCTTGAGGTCGGCGACCGGCGCCTGGAGGTGGGCGTAGCCCCGTACGGCCTGCTCGAAGATGCCCAGGTCCCAGGAGCGGGTCTCCATCCGGTGGTACCGCAGCACGGAGAGCGTCGTGTACGCGGCGAAGAGCGCGAGTGCGAGGAGGTGGGGCGCGCGGTTCCACCACGTCCGCGTCCGGTCGCCCGGCGCGGACGGGCGCCGCGCGCCGGGTATTCGGGCCGGTTCGGCGCCGCCGCCGGCGGGCGGGGCGAGGACGGCTCCACGCATGGCTCGGGGCTCCTGGGGTCGGGTGCGGGGCGGGGGTCCGGGCCGCCCCTGGCGTACACGCGGGGGCGGAGGGTCCCGGTTGACACTGTGCCGCACGAATTTTCGGACATGGGGTCCGGGAGGGCCCGGCACGAGGTCCGGGAGGGCCCGCAGCGGGTGCCGGGGACGGCCCCGGGACGGGAGCCCGGGAGGCCGGGACGGGAGCCCGGGAGGCCGGGGCGCCTGGGAGCCCGGGAGGCCGGGGCGCCGCGGGTGTGGCGCGTGGGCGCCGGGTGGCGGGGCGGGCCCGGGAGGTTTCGGGGGCGGGTGTCGGACCGACGTCGTACGCTGGGAAACCCCCGGCCCGTGCGACGTGTCGGGCCCTTCGCGTTGCCCACCCTCCGGATGGAAGCCCCATGAGTCTGCACGGTCTGCTCGACGCCGTCGTCAAGGACCCCGCCCTCGCCGAAGCGGTGCGGGCCGCCTCCGACGGCCACCGGGCCCACGTCGACCTGGTGGGCCCGCCCGCTGCGCGGCCCTTCGCGCTCGCCGCGCTCGCCCGGGACGCGGGCCGCCCGGTGCTGGCCGTGACGGCGACCGGCCGGGAGGCGGAGGACCTGGCCGCCGCGCTGCGCAGCCTGCTCGACCCGGACGCGGTGGTGGAGTACCCGTCCTGGGAGACCCTGCCGCACGAGCGGCTCTCGCCCCGCTCCGACACCGTGGGCCGCCGCCTCGCGGTGCTGCGCCGGCTGGCGCACCCGTCCCCCGACGACCCGGCGGCCGGGCCCGTCCAGGTGGTCGTCGCCCCGGTGCGCTCGGTGCTCCAGCCGCAGGTCAAGGGGTTGGGCGACCTGGAGCCGGTGGCGCTGCGGACCGGCGCCCAGGCCGATCTGAACGAGGTGGTCGAGGGCCTCGCGGCAGCGGCGTACGCGCGCGTGGAGCTGGTCGAGAAGCGCGGCGAGTTCGCGGTGCGCGGCGGCATCCTGGACGTCTTCCCGCCGACCGAGGAGCACCCGCTGCGGGTGGAGTTCTGGGGCGACGACATCGAGGAGATCCGGTACTTCAAGGTCGCCGACCAGCGCTCCCTGGAGATCGCCGAGCACGGCCTGTGGGCGCCGCCGTGCCGTGAGCTGCTGCTGACGCCCGCCGTGCGGGAGCGGGCGGCGGCGCTCGCCGAGGCCCACCCGGAGCTGGGCGAGCTGCTGGGCAAGATCGCCGAGGGCATCGCGGTCGAGGGCATGGAGTCCCTCGCCCCGGTCCTGGTGGACGAGATGGAGCTGCTGCTCGACGTGCTGCCGAAGGGCGCCATGGCGGTGGTGTGCGACCCGGAGCGGGTGCGGACCCGCGCCGCCGACCTGGTGGCCACCTCCCAGGAGTTCCTGCACGCCTCCTGGGCGGCGACCGCCGGGGGCGGCGAGGCGCCGATCGACGTGGGCGCGGCGTCCCTGTGGGGCATCGCGGACGTCCGGGAGCGGGCCCGCGAGCTGGGCATGATGTGGTGGTCGGTGTCGCCGTTCGCGGCGGACGACGAGCTGGACGATGACACGCTCAAGCTGGGCATGCACGCGCCGGAGTCGTACCGCGGCGACACCGCGCGGGCGCTGGCCGACACCAAGGGCTGGCTCGCCGACGGCTGGCGCACGGTGTACGTCACCGAGGCGCACGGCCCGGCGGCCCGGACGGTCGAGGTGCTGGGCGGCGAGGGCATCGCGGCCCGCCTCGACCGGGACCTGGAGGCCATCGAGCCGTCCCTGGTCCATGTGTCGTGCGGCTCGATCGACCACGGCTTCGTGGACCCGGCGCTGAAGCTGGCGGTCCTCACCGAGACCGACCTGTCGGGCCAGAAGGCGGCCGGCAAGGACGGCGGCCGGATGCCGGCCCGCCGCCGCAAGACGATCGACCCGCTGACCCTGGAGGCCGGCGACTACATCGTCCACGAGCAGCACGGCGTGGGCCGGTACATCGAGATGGTGCAGCGCACCGTGCAGGGCGCCACGCGCGAGTACCTCCTCGTCGAGTACGCCCCGGCCAAGCGCGGCCAGCCCGGCGACCGGCTGTACATCCCCACCGACCAGCTGGAGCAGGTCACCAAGTACGTCGGCGGCGAGGCGCCCACCCTGCACCGGCTGGGCGGCGCCGACTGGACCAAGACCAAGGCCCGCGCCAAGAAGGCGGTCAAGGAGATCGCCGCCGACCTGATCAAGCTCTACAGCGCCCGGATGGCCGCCCCCGGGCACGCCTTCGGCCCCGACACCCCCTGGCAGCGGGAGCTGGAGGACGCCTTCCCGTACGCGGAGACCCCCGACCAGCTGTCCACCATCGCCGAGGTGAAGGAGGACATGGAGAAGACGGTCCCCATGGACCGGCTGATCTGCGGCGACGTCGGTTACGGCAAGACGGAGATCGCCGTGCGCGCCGCCTTCAAGGCGGTCCAGGACGGCAAGCAGGTCGCGGTGCTCGTCCCCACGACGCTGCTGGTGCAGCAGCACTTCGGCACGTTCTCCGAGCGGTACTCCCAGTTCCCGGTCGTGGTGCGGGCGCTGTCCCGCTTCCAGACGGACACCGAGGCGAAGGCCACCCTGGAGGGGCTGAAGGACGGCTCCGTCGACATCGTCATCGGCACGCACCGGCTGTTCTCGTCCGAGACGAAGTTCAAGGACCTCGGGCTGGTGATCGTCGACGAGGAGCAGCGCTTCGGTGTCGAGCACAAGGAGCAGCTGAAGAAGCTGCGGGCCAATGTCGACGTGCTCACCATGTCCGCGACGCCCATCCCCCGGACGCTGGAGATGGCGGTGACCGGCATCCGCGAGATGTCCACGATCACCACCCCGCCGGAGGAGCGGCACCCGGTGCTCACCTTCGTCGGCCCGTACGAGGAGAAGCAGATCGGCGCGGCGATCCGCCGCGAACTGCTGCGCGAGGGCCAGGTCTTCTACATCCACAACCGGGTGGAGTCCATCGACCGGGCGGCGGCCCGGCTGCGGGACATCGTCCCGGAGGCGCGGATCGCCACCGCGCACGGCCAGATGAACGAGACCCAGCTGGAGCAGGTCGTCGTGGACTTCTGGGAGAAGAAGTCCGACGTCCTCGTCTCCACCACGATCGTCGAGTCCGGCATCGACATCTCCAACGCCAACACCCTGATCGTGGAGCGCGGCGACAACTTCGGCCTCTCGCAGCTGCACCAGCTGCGCGGCCGGGTCGGCCGGGGCCGGGAGCGGGGCTACGCGTACTTCCTCTACCCGCCGGAGAAGCCGCTGACGGAGACCGCGCACGAGCGGCTCGCGACGATCGCCCAGCACACCGAGATGGGCGCCGGCATGTACGTCGCCATGAAGGACCTGGAGATCCGGGGCGCGGGCAATCTGCTGGGCGGCGAGCAGTCCGGTCACATCGCGGGCGTCGGATTCGACCTGTACGTACGGATGGTGGGCGAGGCGGTCGCCGACTACCGGGCCTCGCTCGAAGGCGGTGTCGAGGAGGAGCCGCCGCTGGAGGTCAAGATCGAGCTGCCGGTCGACGCGCACGTCCCGCACGACTACGCGCCGGGCGAGCGGCTGCGCCTCCAGGCGTACCGGGCGATCGCCTCGGCCAACTCGGAACAGGACATCGCGGCGGTGCGGGAGGAGCTGACCGACCGCTACGGCAAGCTGCCCGAGCCGGTGGAGAACCTGCTGCTGGTCGCCGGGCTGCGGATGCTGGCCCGCGCGTGCGGGGTCGCCGAGATCGTCCTCCAGGGGCCCAACGTGCGCTTCGCCCCGGTGGAGTTGCGCGAGTCGCAGGAGCTGCGCCTCAAGCGCCTCTACCCCCGTACGGTGATCAAGGCGCCCACCCACCAGATCCTGGTGCCCCGCCCGACCACCGGCAAGATCGGCGGCAAGCCGGTGGTGGGCCGCGAACTGCTGGCGTGGACGGGCGAGTTCCTGACGACGATCCTCGGGTCCTAGGGGGCCGGGTCCGGCCCGGGGGCGTACGCCCTACGATGCGGGCATGCGTACGCTCCGGGCCGTCCGCCCCGTCCTGGCCGCCGCCCTCGCCGCCGTCTGCGCCGGCGGGTGCGGCGTCCTGGACGACCCCTCGTCCGCCCAGGGGCCGCCGCCCGGTACGCGCGCGTCCGTGCCGCTGGACAACCCGGACGGTACGAAACCGGGCCTGGCGCCCGTCACCTCCGACGCCGCCCGGGCCGAGGCGCGGCGGCTCGTCGCCTCGCTGTCCGTGAAGGGCCGGGGGCCCCGGACCGGGTACGACCGGGACGCGTTCGGGTACGCCTGGATGGACTCGGCCGACGGCGTCCCGCTGGCCCGCAACGGCTGCGACACCCGCAACGATTTGCTCCGGCGCGACGGCCGCGAGGTGCGCTTCCGGTCCGGTTCCGACTGCGTGGTGGTGGCGATGACGCTGTACGACCCGTACACGGACCGGGACATCGCCTGGACCAAGGCCGAGGCGGCGGACGTGCAGATCGACCATGTCGTACCGCTCTCCTACAGCTGGCAGATGGGCGCCTCCCGCTGGTCGGAGAGCAAACGCGAGCGGCTGGCGAACGATCCGCTGAACCTGCTGCCGGTCGACGGCCCGGCCAACAGCCGCAAGGGCGACTCCGGCCCGGCGTCCTGGCTGCCGCCGAACAAGGCGGTCCGCTGCTCCTACGCGGTGCGGTTCGCGCAGGTGGCGAAGAAGTACCAGCTGCCGGTGACGGCCCCGGACAAGGACATGATGCTCACGCAGTGCGGCGGGTGAAAATCGCTGGGCGGACGGCTCCCGGTTGTCTAGCCTGCCCGGATGGACCTGCGCATATCCACGCTCGCCGAGCGGCCCGAACTCCAGGGCAAGCTGTGGGAGATGCTCGACCTGTGGCCGGAGTTCATGCGCCACGACCCGATCGGCTGGGCGAACATCGGGCGGATCGTCGCCGAGCTGCCCGAGTACGTCCTGGTCGCCACCGACGCCGGAGGGGCGGTCGTGGCGCGCGGGTTCAGCGTGCCGTTCCGGCTCCGGGCGGAGGGGCGCGGTGAACTGCCCGCCACCGGCTGGGACCAGGTGCTGCTGTGGGCGTTCTCCGACCGGCGGCACGGCCGCGTCCCGGACACGGTGAGCGCGATCGAGATCGCCGTCGCCCCCGGCGTCCAGGGCAGGGGCGTGTCGGCGCGGATGCTGGCCGCGATGCGGGACAACGCGCGGCGGATGGGCTTCGGCGAGGTCGTCGCACCGGTCCGTCCCAGCGGCAAGCACCTGGAGGTCGGGGCGCCGATGCGGGAGTACGCCTTCCGCACGCGGGAGGACGGTCTGCCGCACGACCCGTGGCTGCGGGTCCACGTCCGCGCGGGCGGGGTCGTGGAGGCGGTGGCGCCCGCGTCGATGACGATCGCGCACTCGGTGGAGCGCTGGCGGGAGTGGACCGGGCTGCCGTTCGACACGGACGGCCCGGTGGAGGTGGAGGGCGCGCTGGCCCCGGTGCGGTGCGAGGCGTCCAGCGGGTACGCCGTGTACGTCGAGCCCAACGTGTGGGTGCGCCACCGCCTGTAGGAGGCGGCGTACGACGGGGAGCCGGACGGGCCGCCCCCTCCGACGGCCCGTCCGGCTCCCCTTGTTCCCCCGTGGGTCTCGCTACTCCCCGCCCAGCGCGTCCAGATCCACGACGTCCTTCGCGGCCGGCTTCTTCGCCGGGACCGGCTTGCCGTAGTCGCGGAAGGACATCGTCCCCGGCTCCTTGCCGCCCGCGATGTCGATCTTCAGCAGGTACGGCTCGCCCTCGGTGGCGACGTAGATCTTGTACGTCGTGGCGCCGTCCTTCTCGGTGAGCGTCAGGGCCTTCTTGCCGCCGACGGTGGTCTCCGCACCGCGCCGGGCGGCGTTGCCACCCGTCTCGAACCCGGACAGCAGTGTGTCGAGGTCACACATCGCGAGGCCGTCCTTGACGTCGGGGTCATTGGTGTCCGCCTTCACCCAGCGGCCCTGGAGCGTCTTCAGCACGGCCGCCGTCTCCTCGGGCGAGGAGCCCTCGCTCTGGTCGCGCAGGAACGCCTCGTCGAAGCGCAGGTAGGCGAGCCCCCCGGTCCGGAGGATCTCCAAGGTGCCCGTGGTGTTCTCCGTAATGGTCCCGGCGCACTCTCCCTTGGTGTCCAGGGCCATGAACGTCTTCGTCCGGCCCTCCTTGTCCGTGATGTCGGCGTCCAGGGTGAGGGAGGTGGCCGACTTGGTCGCCTTGATGGCCCTGTCGGCTATCTGCGGGCCGGTGAGGCCCGGGAAGGGGCCCTCCTTCCCGGACGCGGCGCCCGCCGTGCCGGTGGGGCCGCAGGCGCTCAGGCCGAGGGCGGCGGAGGTGCACAGGGCGGCCACGAGGGAGACCTTCAGTGCGCGGCGGGTGGTGGCAGACATGGGACGGGACTCCGGGGGTGAGAGAGACGAGGGGTGGTGCGGTGCAGGGGGCGAGCGGGGGTGCGGGGGGAGGGGGTCAGAGCTTCAGCTCCCACTGCACGGGGTCGTAGTCGAAGCCCGGGACGACCTCGACGGTCAGGGAGGCGGCGTCGGCGGGGGCGTCGAAGGCGTACTTCACGGTGGCCTTCTTGCCGGGCAGGACGGTGCCGGTGAAGCCCTTGCCGTAGGTGTCGCCGTCGAAGATCTCCTCGGCGGCGGTGCCCTCGGCGCCGGCCCGGGCGCTGACACCGACGGAGTCGGCGGTGAACGCCTTCTTGCCGGCGTTCTCGATGACGATCGAGACCTCGTAGACCTTGTTGCCCTCGGTGTGGCCGATGGCGAACTCGCCCGCCTCGACGGCCTTCGGCGCGGACACGCTCACCTCGACGTCGTCGTCGTAGACCGAGGTGTCACCGGCGGCCAGCGGCTTGCCGTCGGGCTTCTCCTCCGCGCCCGCCGCGCCCTTCTTCGCCGCCGACGGGTCCTTGGGCGCCGCGCTGGTGGTGTCCAGCGCCTTGTCGACCTCGTCGACCAGGTCGCTCGCGGCCTGGTACACGAGCACCGCGCCGACCACCGAGAGGATCAGCGCGACCAGGCCCAGCACCGCGCCGGTCGTGGCCACGCCCTTGTTGCCGGCCTCGCCGCGCTTGACCCGGCCCCGGCCGGACAGGCCGAGGATCAGGGCCAGGAGGCCGAGGATGCCGGCCACCCAGAACAGGAACGGGATCAGGCCGGCCAGGGCGCCGATGATGCCGAGCACCAGCGCCGCCGTGCCGAGCCCGTTGCGCAGGGGCGCCGGCGGGGGCACCGGGGCACCGCCGCCGTAGGGGCCGGGGCCCGGATAGGGCTGCTGGGTGCCGTACGAGGGCTGCTGCGTGAAGTCGGACATGGGTGTCCTCCCGGACATGACGAGAAGTCTGTGTGCGGGGCCACCGTGCCTACCCCGTGTAGCGACGGGTCAATAAGAGCAGAGCCTGTGAACCGAGTCAACACGAGATCCCGGAGTGTGGATGACTCACACTGTGAAGCCGGTGGTCTTGTGTACGGCTGTAGGATCGGCGCCACAGCAGCAGACCGAAGGGAGTCGGCCGGTGCCGGACAACGCAGCAGAGGTCACGGCGGCCGGAATCGCCCGCCTCGCGGGAGTGGGGCGCGCCGCTGTCAGCAACTGGCGCCGCCGCCACGCCGACTTCCCCCAGCCCGTCGGCGGCACCGAGACCAGCCCCTCCTTCGCCCTCGCCGAGGTCGAGGCGTGGCTGCGCGCCCAGGGCAAGCTGGCCGAGGTGCCCCTGCGGGAACGCGTCTGGCAGCAGGCCGCCGGACACCCCGCCGGCGCGGTCACCGCGCTCGTGCACGCCGGCTGCGCCCTGCTGCTGGTGTGCCACCGGCCCAGCGGCTGGCTGGAGCTGGCCGCCGTCTCCGACGAGCGCCTCGCCGAGACCCTCCCGCCCGCCCTGGAAGAGGTCCTGACGTTCCGTCTCGGCCCCGACCGGCCCGTCCCCACCCCGCTCGCCGCCGAACTCGCGCCCTCGATCCCGCTGCTGAGGTCCGCCGCCGAACTGGCCGCCGGGACCGGCGCCCGGCAGGCGTTCGAGTTCCTCCTCGGACGCCACCTGGACGCCAACCCCCGCCAGTACACGCTCACCCCGCCCGGACCCGCCGCCCTCATGGCCGAACTGGCCGGGCCCGCCGCGACCGTGCTCGACCCCGCGAGCGGCACCGGGGCCCTGCTCCGCGCCGTGGCCGAACCCACCGCCCTGTACGCCCAGGAGGCCGACCGCGACCTGGCCGCGCTCACCGCCCTCCGGCTGGCCCTCCACTCCGGGGCCGAGGTGCGGGCCACGGCGGGCGACGCGCTGCGCGCCGACGCGTACGGCGGGCTCACCGCCGACGCGGTGCTGTGCCACCCGCCGTTCAACGAACGCAACTGGGGCCACGAGGAGCTGGCCTACGACGCCCGCTGGGAGTACGGCTTCCCCGCCCGCACCGAGTCCGAGCTGGCCTGGGTCCAGCACGCCCTGGCCCGGCTGCGCCCCGGCGGCACCGCCGTCCTGCTGATGCCCCCCGCCGCCGCGTCCCGCCGCTCCGGCCGCCGCATCCGCGCCGACCTGCTGCGCCGGGGCGCGCTGCGGGCGGTCGTCGCCCTCCCGGCCGGGGCGGCGCCCCCGTACGGCATCCCGCTGCACCTCTGGGTGCTCCGCAAGCCCGTCCCGGGAGCCGCCGCGTCACCGGAACTGCTGGTCGTCGACACGGCGGAGCACACCGGCGCGGGGCGCGACAAGCTCGACTGGGGCGCCGTGCGCACCGCCGTGCTCGACGCGTGGACGCCCTTCGACAAGCACGGCACCGTCCCCGAACGGCCCGGCGCCCACCGCTGCGTACCCGTCATCGAGCTGCTGGACGACGACGTCGACCTGGCGCCCGCCCGCCACCTGCCGCCCCCGGCCGCCGCCGGCGGGGCCGAGGAGCTGGCCGCGGTGCACGACCGGCTGACGGCCGTCCTGCGCCGGACCGCCGAACTGACCCCGCCGCCCGCCCACACCTCCCCGCGCCCGGGGGCCGCCCGCCTCCCCGCCGTCACCGTGGGCGAACTGGCCCGCACCGGCGCCCTGGAGCTGCACACCGGCGGACCGGGCACCGGCACCGGCACCGGCGCGGGCGCGGCCACCGGCACCGGCCCCGGCTCCGGCGGCGCCACCGGCTCCGGACCGGTCGCCGTCCTCACCGAGCAGGACGTGCTGACGGGCCAGGAGCCCTCCGGGACCCTCCCCGAGGGCCTCGGCCCGGGAGAGGAGCCCGTGCGCGTCCGGGCGGGCGACGTCGTCGTCCCCGTCCTCGGCGGCGGGGCGATCGCCCGCGTCGTCGACGACACCACCGCGGGCGCCGCCCTCGGCCGCAACCTCCAGCTGCTGCGCCCCGACCCCGAGGCGCTCGACCCCTGGTTCCTGGCCGGCTTCCTGCGCGGCACCGCCAACAACCGGCAGGCCAGCAGCTACGCCTCCACCGCCACCCGGCTCGACGTCCGGCGCCTCCAGCTGCCGCGGCTGCCGCCGGCCGAACAGCAGCGGTACGGCGAGCGCTTCCGGGCGCTCGCCGCCTTCGAGGAGGCCCTGCGCCAGACCGGACGCCTGGGCGAACGGCTGGTGCGCGGCCTGTACGACGGCCTCACGGACGGGACGGTCGAGGCGTGAACGAGGGCGGGGGCGGGCCCGTCTGACGTTTCCACAACGGTTGCGTACAACCCCGGCACCCTTGTCGGTGTCGATGTATACGCTCATCCTCTCGTCCGACTCGCCGGGTCGGCACACCTCTTCCAGGAGCAGTAATGCACGGCCACGGCCACGCACCGCCCCCGCCCGGGCGCCCCGCCGACGGCACGCTGGTCGTGCTGCGCACGCTCTTCGTGGCCATCACCGTGCTGAGCTGCGGCTTCCTGGCGTGGGCGCCGATGGTCCGGCTGGCCGTCGTCACCCGCAGGACGCTCGACTGGTTCCTGTTCTGCCTGCTGCTGCTGAGCATGATCGGCATGTTCGTGTTCCTGGCCTCGGCCGTGCCGGCCGACGAGAACCAGGAGATGAGCGACGGGTCGGCGCTCGCCTTCGGCGTCTGGATGATCCTCAGCGTGGTGGGCGTCACCATCTACTACCTGATCGCCGAGATCCGGCACTTCGGCCGTGCCGCCGCCCCCGTCCCCTCCTACGACCCGCCGCGGCCCGGCGGTTACGGCTACCCGCAGGCGTACCCCCACCCCGCGCCGCCCCAGCAGACCCCGCCCCGGCAGACCCCGCTCCCGCACCAGCCGGCGTACCACCCGCAGGCCCCCCAGCACACGCCCACGCCCCCGCCCGCGGCCAGGCCCACGCCGCAGCGGATCGACCGGGTGCGCGCCGAGCTCGACCAGCTCAGCGACCTCCTCCGCAACGACCCCGGGGCCGGCCACCCGCCCCGCGACCCCCGCGACGCCAGCGACCCCCGTGACCCGCGGGACGGGACGCCGTGAACGGACGCGTCATCGCCGGGCGGTACGAGCTGTCCACCGTCATCGGCCAGGGCGGCATGGGGCAGGTGTGGACCGCCTACGACGGCCGGCTCGACCGCCGCGTCGCCGTCAAGCTGCTGCGCCCCGACCACATGGCCGCCGCCACCGCGGCGGGCGACATGCGCCGCCGGTTCGTCCGCGAGTGCCGGGTCACCGCCCAGGTCTCCCACCCGGGCCTGGTCACCGTGCACGACGCGGGCGGCGACGGCGACGACCTCTACCTCGTCATGCAGTACGTCGAGGGCGCCGACCTCGCCGACCACCTCGCCGAGCACGATCCCTACCCGTGGCCGTGGGCGGTGTCGGTCGCCGCCCAGCTCTGCGCCGTCCTCGCCGCCGTCCACGCGGTGCCGATCGTCCACCGCGACCTCAAGCCGCGGAACGTGATGGTCAAGCCGGACGGCACGGTCACCGTCCTCGACCTCGGCGTCGCGTCCGTCATCGACACCGACACCACCCGCCTCACCCACACCGGCTCGCCCATCGGCAGCCCCGCCTACATGGCGCCCGAGCAGGCCATGGGCGGCGCCGTCGGCCCGTACACCGACCTGTACGCGCTCGGCGCGCTGCTGCACGAACTGCTCAGCGGCAGCGTGCCCTTCGCCGGCTCCACCGCCCTCGGCGTCCTGCACCGCCACCTCTACGAGCCGCCGCTGCCGGTGCGCCAGCTCCGCCCCGAGGTCCCCGAGGCGCTGGAGGCGCTCGTCCTGCGGCTGCTCGCCAAGGACCCGCAGCACCGCCCGTCCGGCGCCCAGGAGGTGTACGAGGCGCTCGCCCCGCTGCTGCCCGCGCGCGGGGTGCCCACCGGGCCGCTCGACCCCACCCGCCCCTTCCTGCGCCCCTTCGCCCCCTGGCCCGACCGGGTCTCCACGCCCGCGGCCGTCCCGCCCCCGCCCGCCGCGCCCCCGGTGACCCGCCCCGACGTGGCCGCCGCCGTCGACGAGGTCAAGCGGCTGCTCGGCGAGGGCAGCATCACCCGGGCCGTCGACCTGCTCGGCTCGATCCTCCCGGCCGCCGCCGCCGAGCACGGCGAGCACTCCCCGGTGGTGCGCATCCTGCGCCGGCAGTACGCCACCACCCTGATGGACGACGGCCAGTACCGGCGCGCCCTGCCCGAGCTGCGGCGCCTCGCCGAGGACCGGGGCGCCGAGGCGGGCCCCGCCGACCCGGAGACCCTCCAGTACCGCTACGACGCGGCGCTCTGCCTGGAGCAGCTCGGCGAGACGGCCGCCGCGCTCGCCGAGTACCGGGCGCTCCTGCCGTACCACACGACCGGCGCCGACCCGTCCCGCGCCTTCGACCTCCGGCACCGCATCGGGCACCTGCTGCTGGCGATGGGCGACCACACGGCCGCCCACCAGCAGCTCCAGAACCTGCTGTACGACGCGGAACGGGCCTACGGCCCCTACCACCCGCTCCCGGCGGAGCTGCGCCGGGCGCTGGACCGCCAGCAGCGGATGCGGGGCGCCTGAGCCGGCAGTGGCGGGCCGTCAGGCGGCGCGGCAGTACACCGAGTCGGCGATCCGCCCCAGCCCGCCGAGCCCCGCCGGGCGCGTCCCGGCGTCCGTGCCGGCCACCACTACCGCGCCGGGTGCGGCCAGCTCCCGCACGGCCGCCAGGTCGTGGGCGCCGTTCACCACGATCACCCCGTAGCGGCGGTCGGCGACCCGCTCCCGTACAGCCGCATCGGCGAAGGCGCCCCGCGCGAACCGCGCCGTGTCCACCGGGCCCGTCCCGCCGCCCAGCGCCAGGTTGCCGCGCACCACGTCCTCGCCGGCGGACGTGCCGTCCAGCGGGTCGACGATCGTCAGCCGCGCCTCCAGCCCGGCGCGCCGCAGCATCCGCCGCAGCGCGGCGCCGAACAGGCCGTTGGAGGTGCCGATCTCCAGCACCTCGCCGTTCGGCGGGGTGAGCAGCGGGAGGGCCGCGAGGCGCCCGCACACGTCGGAGACGGTGCCCGCCAGCCCGCCGGCGCCCAGCGCCTCCAGGGCCACCAGGTGGCGGTAGGCCACGGTGACGTCGTGCCGGGCGCGCTCCCCGTCGTCGCCGGTGACCGCCCGCACCTCGCGGACCAGGGTGTCGACCTGGGTGGCGGTGGGCATGCGGTGCCCGTCGCGTCCCGCGTGGTCGAGCAGCAGCCCGAGGCCGTAGCTCTGCCGCCGCAGGTCGGCCACCGCGTGGTGCAGGGCGTCGAGGTCGGACTGGAGCGCGGTGGTGGTGCGCTCCATACGCTGCTCCACCAGGGCGAAGGCGGGCCGCAGGACCCGCTTCGCCAGCCGGTTGCTCAGAAGAGAGGGCATGCGCGGCAAGCTACGCCGCTCCGGTCGCCGCCCGGGTCACGTCCCGGTGGTGCGGTGGTGAAGTCTTGGTGGCGCGCAGGCGACGTACGGCACTCGACGCCCCCAGGACGAGCAGCGCGACGGCGCAGGCCGCCACCCCCGCGCGCAGCCCCGGCGGGCGGAACGTGCAGGTCAGGGACGTACGGCCGTCCCTCACCCGGGCGGCGACCAGGCCGCCGTACGACGCGGCGGGGCGGCCGTCGCAGCGCCAGCCGGCGATCCGGGGCGCCGCGAGGACGGCCGTGCCCCGGGTGCCGGGCGGCAGTTCGGCGCGGACCGAGTCGCCGGAGACGCGCACCGCGACCGCGCCGGTGGCCCGCAGCCGGGCGACGGCCGCCGCGAGCCGGGCCCGGTCCAGGCACCCGACGCTCCCCGGTGGCGGTACCGCGCCGCGCCCGAGGACCACCCGGGTGCCCGCCGTGCGCTGGACGCCCAGCGGGGCCATCGCCGCGCTCCACCGGGGCCGCCCGCCGCGCAGCTCCACCGGCGGGCCCGCGCCCAGCCGGGCCGTCCCGGTGGCGTCCGGCGCCCAGAGGTGGACCTCGCTGCCGACCGGGCAGACCCCGTCGGCGGGCAGGTCGTAGACGCGCGCCCCGAGCAGCAGCTCCTGGTTGCGGAACGGCGAGGCGCCGTAGCGGGGCGCCGGGTCGTCCGGACGGACCGTCACCAGGGGCGGGACGCCCGGGTTCCGGTGCGTCCGGCCGTCCCGCCACCGCGCCCCGACCGCGAAGAGGGCGTCGGTCACCGGGTTGTCGAGCGACTGCAGGCTGCGCCCGTTGGACGTCCACCCGCCGCCCAGGGCCGCCAGCGTCCGCGTCCACACCGCCGGGGTGTGGCTGCTGTAGTACGCCGCGCCCTGCCCGCCCACCAGCAGCGGGTCGTTGCCGGTGAGCTGCGGGCGGCCCGGGTCGGTGCGGTACGCGGGCCAGCCGTCCGCCGCCGCGACCGCCGCCGCCCGCGCGTCGTGCGCCGCGCCCCAGGGCGGGCGGTCGTCCAGCCGGGCGGGCCGCTCCCGGTCGGCGTACGCGGTGGTCGCGGCGGCCTGCCCGACCAGGGCGCCCGCCAGCAGGACGGCGCCGGCGGCCACGTACCGCCGGGTGCTGCGGCGCATCAGCACCAGCCCCCCGGCGGTGGCGGCGAGCCCCGCCGCGTACAGCGCGTACGCCGGCGGCGACGCCAGGTCCCCGGTCGCGGCGGCGGCCGCGACCGCCCCCAGCACCAGCGTGCCGCCCGCCAGGGCCCGGCGGCCGGGCGGGCCGTGGGAGAGGCACGTCCACGCGGCGAGGACCAGGACGCCCGCGAGCACGAAGGTCTGCCGGTAGGGGCTGCCGTTGGGCGTGGCGAACGCATGCCAGACCAGGTGCGTCGGCTTCCACTGCGCCGACAGCACCACCGCCGCCACGAGCCCCGTCCATGCCCACCGCTGACGGGCCGGCACGCCCCGGTGGAAGGGCAGCGCAGCCGCCGGCAGCAGGGCGGCGGCGCCCAGGAAGACGGCCGGGGTGAAGAAGCCGTACGTCGCGGGCAGCGCCCGCGCGGCCACCTCCGCCCACCCGGCGGGCGCGAACTCCCGCGTCCAGCCCGGGTACGCCTGCCGGGTGCCCAGGTAGACGGGGACCAGCAGCGGCGCCGCGAGCCCCACGCCCAGCAGCACGGTCCCCACCGCGCGTCCCAGCACCCGCCACCCCGGCCACCCGCTCACCAGCAGCACCAGGGCCGCGCCGAGCGTCGCCATCCAGGCGGTGTAGAAGTTGGCGGCCCACACCGCCGCGACCACCACCGGACCCAGCACCGGGCGGCGCCCCTCCCGCACCCAGGAGCCCACCAGGCACAGCAGCGGCAGGCCGATCAGCCCGTCGAGCCACATGGGGTTGTAGGACGCCTCGACGACGGCCCAGCCGCACAGCGCGTACGCGGCGCCGAGCACCCCGGCCGCCCACCACGGCCCCGGGCGCCGCGCGAGCAGCAGCCCGGCCATGGCCGCGCCGGCGGTGGCCGTCTTCAGGACGGTGATCGCGTACACCGCGAGGTCCGGCGCGTCCCGCGGGAAGACGCCGACGAGCAGCGCGAACGGGCTGGACAGATAGGTGCCGAGGTCGGGCAGGAAGGCGGTGCCGTGGCCGGAGGACCAGTTGAGCAGCAGCCCGCCGTCCGCCCGGCCGTGCAGCAGGTCCCACAGGTGGGCGTGGAACGGCACGAACTGGTTGCCCAGGTCGTTGACGGCGCGAGTGCGGGGGCCGAAGGGGAAGGTCCGGGCGGCGGCGTCACCGGCACCGAGGGAGAGCACGGTCAGCAGGGCGGCGAGGGCGGCGGCACGGGGGGCGGGTCTGCGCATGGTGGGACCGAATATGCCGGGGCCCGCCGGGTGAATCACCGGCCTCCCGGACCCGTTCATGGAATGGTCGTCTGCCCGCCATGTGGAGCGACCGCCGCCGACACGCGCGTCCGTTGTCGTTTTCCCGTGCTGATCTCGATTGTTGTGCCGTGTTTCAACGAAGAGGAGATCATCGGCCGCTTCCACGCCCACCTGACCGGCGAACTCGAATCCGTCGCCGCGGAATACGCCGCGGAATGCGCGGTGGAATTCGAGCTGGTCTATGTGGACGACGGAAGCGAGGACCGTACGCTCCCCTTCCTGGAGAAGGCCGCGGCGGCCGATCCCCGTACGCACTATGTGTCCTTCAGCCGCAATTTCGGCAAGGAGGCGGCGATGCTGGCCGGCCTCCAGTACGCGGGCGGGGACGCGGTCGTCGTCATGGACGCCGACCTCCAGCACCCGCCGGAGCTGATACGCCGGATGCTGCGGCTGCACCGCGAGGGATACGACCAGGTGGTGGCCCGCCGCACCCGCACCGGCGAGCGGGTCACCCGCGCCCTGGCGGCCCGCGCCTACTACCGGCTGGTCAACCGGTTCGTGGACGTCGAGCTGGCGGACGGGGTCGGCGACTTCCGGCTGCTGTCGCGCCGCGCCGTCGACGCGGTCCTGGAGCTGACCGAGTACAACCGCTTCTCCAAAGGGCTCTTCGCCTGGGTCGGATTCCGCACCACGACCTTCGACTACGAAAACGCCCGCCGGGAGACCGGCCGTTCCTCGTGGACGTTCCGCCGACTGCTCGACTACGGCCTGGACGGCCTGATCTCCTTCAACGACAAACCGCTGCGGGCCGCGCTCCACCTCGGTCTGCTGCTGGTGTCGGCGGCCGGCGCGTACGCCGCCTGGATCGTCGGCGCCGCCCTGGTGAACGGGGTGGAGACGCCCGGCTATGTCACCCTGCTGGTGTCGGTCACGGCACTCGCCGGGGTCCAGATGGTGATGCTGGGTCTCGTCGGGGAGTATGTCGGCCGTATCTATTACGAGGTGAAAAGGCGCCCGCACTTCCTGGTGAAGGCGGCCAGCACCCCCGTACCGCACCAACGACCCCGTGGGGAGCTCGTCCGCACATGACCGTCCGCGCCCAGATCGTCAGGTTCGCGCTGGTGGGCGCGGTGAACACCGCCACCTACTACGTCCTGTACCTGCTGCTCCTGGCGCTCGGCCTGCCCTATGTGGCCGCCCACGTCGTGGCCTTCCTGCTGGCGATGACCGGGTCGTTCTTCTTGAACTGCCGCTTCACCTACCGCACCCGCCCCACCTGGCGGAAGTTCCTGCTCTTCCCGCTCACCAACGCGGCGAACTTCGTGATCACCACCAGCGGGGTGTGGCTCCTGGTCGACGTGGCCGGCTTCTCCAGCCGCTGGGCCCCCCTGCTCGCCGCCGCGGCGGCCGTCCCGGTCACCTTCCTGGTGTCGCGGACGATCATGCTGCGGCCCGAGACCCCGCGGGCCGGGGGATCGTTGGACCGGGCAGTGGCCGCGAAGTAGTGGCCCGAGCCACCTTCACTGCCTACCATCGATCACCGCAAGGTCGTCTTACTCACGCACGACCCACGCCGGGAGGCTCCTTTGCACCGCCTGCATCGCCGCCGTCGCACCGCGCTCTCCGTCTCCGCCGCGCTGATCGCCGCGGCCCCGCTCCTGGCCGCCTGCGGGAGCGACACCCACCCCGGGGCGGCGGCCGTCGTCGACGGCGACCGGATCGAGGTGTCCGCCCTCCAGGCGCAGGTCAGGGACGTGCGGACCGCCCAGGAGGCGTCCCCGCAGGCGCAGCGGCTGATCGAGGCCACCGGCGACCTGAACCGGGAGAAGCTCAACGGCATGATCTTCGACCGGGTGGTCGAGAGGATCGCCGCCGACCAGGGCGTCACCGTCAGCCGCAAGGAGATCCAGGAGACCCGGCGGGCCGCCGCGGCGCAGAGCGGCGGCGAGGAGCAGCTCGCCGCGATGCTGCTCCAGCAGCAGGGCGTGGCCCCGGACCAGATCGACGACGTGGTCCGGCGCGACGTCCTGATGAACAAGATCGCGGCCAAGCTGGGCGCCGCGAACACCCCGGAGGGCCAGCGCAAGCTCACCGAGGTCTTCACCACCACCTCCAAGGCGCTCGACATCGAAGTGAACCCCCGCTACGGCACCTGGGACAACGACAAGATCCAGCTCGGCGAGTACAGCGCCCCCTGGCTGCGGAAGCCGGACGCCCAGCGGCAGATGTAGGTTCGAGGGGTGAACGCCCACACCCCCGACCCCTCCGGTCCCGGCCGCGTCGTCCTGCTCACCGCCAGCCACCGCGTCGCCCCCGGGCTGCTGTCCTGGCCCGCCTGGCGGACGCTGGGCGACGCCGACCGCGTCCTGTGCGCCGACGACGCCCACCCCCAGCTGCCGTACCTGCGCGAGGCGGGCGTCGCGGTGGAGATCGCCGCGCCCACCGCGCGGGAGCTGGTCGACGCCTGCGCCGGGGGCCGGACGGTGGTGGTCCTGGCGGCCGGCGAGGGCGACGGGGCGCTGACGGACGGGCTGGCCAGGATGGCGGGCTCCGGGCGGGTGGCCATGCCCGACCTGGAGCTGCTGCCCGGCTCGTACGACCTGCCCGGGGCCCGGCTGCTGGACCTCGTGGAGGTCATGGACCGCATCCGCCGCGAGTGCCCCTGGTCGTCGCGGCAGACCCACGAGGGGCTCGCCAAGTACGGCATCGAGGAGGCGTACGAGCTGGTCGAGGCCATCGAGGACGGCGACCGCGACGAGCTGCGCGAGGAGCTGGGGGACGTCCTGCTCCAGGTGGTCTTCCACGCGCGGATCGCCGAGGAGCACGAGGAGGAGCCGTTCTCGGTCGACGACGTGGCGGGCACCATCGTGGAGAAGCTGATCAACCGCCACCCGCACGTCTTCGGCGAGGAGCGCGCCGAGACGCCCGAGGAGGTCCGGGAGCACTGGCTGCGCACCAAGGCGGAGGAGAAGCGCCGGGCCTCGGTGACCGACGGCGTCCCGCTCGGCCAGCCGGGCCTGGCCCTGGCCGCCAAGCTGGCGAGCCGGGTCCGCACCGCCGGGCTGGACGTCCCGCTCCCGGCGGGCGAGGGCATCGGGTACGAGCTGCTGGCCCTGGCCGTACGGGCGGAGGCGGCGGGTGTCGACCCGGAGGCCGCCCTCCGCGCGGCCGGCCGCGCCTACCGCGACGCCGTCCGGGCCGCGGAGGGGCACTCCTCCTGACCGGTTAACGTCGGGGGCGTGACCGACCCGAACGCCGCCCCGGAACTCTTCACCTGGGAGTTCGCCACCGACCCGTACCCCGCCTACGCCTGGCTGCGGGAGCACGCCCCGGTGCACCGCACCACGCTGCCCAGCGGGGTGGAGGCGTGGCTGGTGACGCGGTACGCGGACGCCCGGCAGGCGCTGGCCGACCAGCGGCTGAGCAAGAACCCGGCGCACCACGACGAGCCGGCGCACGCCCGGGGCAGGACCGGCATCCCCGGCGAGCGCAAGGCCGAGCTGATGACCCATCTGCTCAACATCGACCCGCCGGACCACACCCGGCTGCGCCGGCTGGTGTCCAAGGCGTTCACGCCCCGCCGGGTGGCCGCGTTCGCCCCGCGCGTGCAGGAGCTGACGGACCGGCTGATCGGCGACTTCGCCGCGCGGGGGAGCGCGGACCTCATCCACGAGTTCGCCTTCCCGCTCCCCATCTACGCGATCTGCGACATGCTCGGCGTGCCCCGCGAGGACCAGGACGACTTCCGCGACTGGGCGGGAATGATGATCCGGCACGGGGGAGGGCCCCGGGGCGGGGTCGCCCGGTCGGTGAAGAAGATGCGCGGCTACCTGGCCGAGCTGATCCACCGCAAGCGCGACGACCTCGGCGACGACCTGATCTCGGGGCTCATCCGGGCCTCCGACCACGGCGAGCACCTCACCGAGAACGAAGCCGCCGCGATGGCGTTCATCCTGCTCTTCGCGGGCTTCGAGACGACGGTGAACCTCATCGGCAACGGCGTGTACGCGCTGCTGCGCCACCCCGGCGAGCGCGAGCGCCTCCAGGCGTCCCTGGCCGCCGGGGAGCGGGGGCTGCTGGAGACCGGGGTGGAGGAACTCCTGCGCTACGACGGGCCGGTGGAGCTGGCGACCTGGCGGTTCGCCACCGAGCCGCTCACCGTCGGGGGCGAGCGGATCGCCGCGGGCGACCCGGTGCTCGTGGTGCTCGCCGCCGCCGACCGGGACCCCGAGCGGTTCGCCGGGCCGGACACGCTGGACCTGGCGCGCCGGGACAACCAGCACCTGGGGTACGGGCACGGCATCCACTACTGCCTCGGCGCACCGCTCGCCCGGCTGGAGGGGCAGACCGCGCTGGCGACCCTGCTGACCCGGCTGCCGGACCTCCGGCTCGCCGTGGACCCGGCGGATCTGCGGTGGCGGGGCGGGCTCATCATGCGGGGATTGCGCACGCTCCCGGTGGAATTCACCCCGTACGCGAAGTGACGCCCGCTGACGGACCGTCAGTTCTGTGATCTTCGCGTGATCGGGGGTGCATCGACTTGTGACGAACGTTCGAATGCCGCTACGTTCACCGTCACCTCAGCAGTCACGCGAAAGGCAGCACCGCATGCGCTCCGGGAACGGCCGGCACCGACGACCTCGCCAAGCCCCCGCCATCGTCGTCGCGGCAGGGGTGACCGGATCCGCGATCGCCCTCCCGCTGCTCGGCGCCGGCTCCGCGACGGCGGCCGACGCCACCACATGGGACCGCGTCGCCGAGTGCGAGTCGGGCGGCATGTGGAGCGCCGACCTCGGCAACGGCTTCTACGGCGGCCTCCAGATGTCCCAGGAGACCTGGGAGTCGTACGGCGGCCTCGCCCACGCCCCGCGCCCCGACCTCGCCAGCCGCGCCCAGCAGATCTCCGTCGCCGAGAAGGTGTACGCCGCGACGGGCGCCAAGGCGTGGGAGACCTGCGCCCCGATCGCGGGCCTGGGCGGCGCCACCGCGGCCCCCGCCGACCCCACCGCCACCACCCCGGCGCCCGGCGCCACGGATCCGGCCGAGACGCTGGAGGACCCGGACGCGCCCGGGGCCACCGCCCCGGCCCGCCCCACCGACCCGGTCGGCTCCCTCCTGCCCGGCGACCCGGCGGAGCCCGCCGCGCCGCCCGCGTCCGGCACGCCGGGGACGCCCGCCTCGGGCACCGGCAAGCACCGGGGCGAGCCCGCCAAGGAGGAGACCCCGGCCACCGGCCCGGCCGCGCCCACCGCGCCGGCCGGCACCGCGGCGCCCACCGCCCCCGCCGAACCGGCGGCCCCGGGCGCGCCGGGCACCGCCACGGGCGAAACCGGCGACAAGCCCGCCGATCCCACCAAGCCCGCCGTTCCCGGCAATACGGACGACGAGCGTGAAACCGGTGCACACCCCTCCCGGGGCGACGGGGCGACCCGCGACCCGGGCAGCGTCGAGCCCGGCGCGTACACGGTCCGCCCCGGCGACAACCTCTCGGCCATTGCGGACGAGCAGGGCGTGGCGGGCGGCTGGGCCGCCCTCTACCAGGCGAACCAGGGCGTCGTGGGCGGCGACCCGGACCTGATCCTCCCCGGCCAGAGCCTGGAGCTGACGGCCGATCAGCCGTAGCCGCACACGGGGGTGTCGGGGCTTATGTCCCCTTCTGCGGGAGTGAGACATGAATCTCTTCACCCCCTCCGGCCGGCCGGGCGCGTCCGAATCGCCCAATCCGCCCGTCACCTGCGTAAACGCCCGTCAAGGGCAGGCGGATAAGGGTTGATTGACCCGGATGTCCGTCTTTGAACTTCGGACGGGTGTGCGTCTACGGTCGTGACCGCTCGCCACCGCGGGCCCCTTCAGCCGGAACGCCGAATCCTGCCGCCGGCCGGAGGGAACAGTCGTCGCGTCAGCGCCGAAGGCAGGAGCGGGGGACCCAAGGTAGGTGCCGGGGCCCGGCCATGGAGACATGGCGCGGGGACCGGCTAGGGGTGAAGCCGCGCGCACACCAGTGCCGTGCGGCCGGGCAGCTCACGCCCGAACCCGACAGCTCACCTCGCAGGCGTCGGTGAGGAGATGTCCCATGCTGTTCTCCGGCAAGGCCAAGCACCGTCGCCCGTCCAAGGCCGTCCGATTCGCCGCGTTCGCCGGTATCACCGGTGCCGCCGTCGCCGCCCCGCTGATGGGCGCCACCACCGCCTCGGCCGCCACCACCGCCGAGTGGGACAAGGTCGCCCAGTGCGAGTCCGGCGGCGACTGGTCCATCAACACCGGCAACGGCTACTACGGCGGCCTCCAGTTCTCGGCCTCCACCTGGGCCGCGTACGGCGGCACCGCCTTCGCCCAGACCGCCGACCAGGCGTCGAAGTCGCAGCAGATCCAGATCGCTGAGAAGGTCCTCGCCGGCCAGGGCAAGGGCGCGTGGCCGAGCTGCGGCGTCGGCCTGTCCAACGCCGCCTACGACGGCGGTGCCGAGCAGGCGCAGCCGCAGCAGGAGCGCAAGGCCGAGGAGCCCACCACGCGCAGCGAGCAGCGCACCGCGCCGCAGGCCGCCCCCAAGGCCGACGCCGCCCCCAAGGCCGAGTCGAAGAAGACCGTCACCACCCCGACCGGCAAGAAGGTCGAGAAGGGCGACGGCGAGTACAAGGTGAAGACCGGCGACACCCTCAGCACCATCGCCGCCGACAAGAAGGTCACCGGCGGCTGGGCGAAGCTCTTCGAGCTGAACAAGGACATCGTCGACGACGCCGACCTGATCTACCCGGGCCAGCAGCTCCACCTGAGCTGACCCGCCACCAGCCGCCCCGGCCCGGTGCGCCCTTCCCCCGTGCGCACCGGGCCGGGGTTTCCCGTCCCCGGCCCGCTCGCGGCGGGCGCGCCCGGGCGGGGGCCCGCCTGAGCGGCCCCGCGCACACTGCGACTACCGCTCGGTAACTTTCGCGGCGATTCGCCCGTAATGCCGTCCCATGAGCCCTTTTTCGTCCCAGGAGGCGGGCGTCGGCGGGCTCCGGCTCCCGGGCCGGTTAGGCTCTTGCCGCAAGGCCATAGACCCTGCACCACCACGCGTCACTACTTGCGTCACATCCCAGAAGGAGATGCTCGTGCCGTCCATCGACGTCGTCGTAGCCCGGGAAATCCTGGACTCCCGAGGCAACCCCACGGTCGAGGTCGAGGTCGGCCTCGACGACGGCAGCACCGGCCGTGCTGCCGTCCCGTCCGGTGCCTCCACCGGTGCCTTCGAGGCCCTCGAGCTCCGCGACGGTGACAAGGACCGCTACCTCGGCAAGGGTGTCGAGAAGGCCGTCCTCGCCGTCATCGAGCAGATCGGCCCGGAGCTCGTCGGCTACGACGCCACCGAGCAGCGGCTGATCGACCAGGCGATGTTCGACCTGGACGCCACGCCGGACAAGTCGTCCCTCGGCGCCAACGCCATCCTCGGCGTCTCCCTGGCCGTCGCCCACGCCGCCTCCGAGGCGTCGGACCTGCCGCTCTTCCGCTACCTGGGCGGCCCGAACGCGCACCTGCTGCCCGTTCCGATGATGAACATCCTCAACGGCGGCTCGCACGCCGACTCCAACGTGGACATCCAGGAGTTCATGATCGCGCCGATCGGCGCCGAGTCCTTCTCCGAGGCCGTGCGCTGGGGCGCCGAGGTCTACCACACCCTCAAGAAGGTGCTGAAGGAGAAGGGCCTCTCCACCGGCCTGGGCGACGAGGGCGGCTTCGCCCCGAACCTCGACTCCAACCGCGCCGCGCTCGACCTCATCCTGGAGGCCATCAAGCAGGCCGGCTACGCCCCGGGCAAGGACATCGCCCTGGCGCTGGACGTCGCCGCGTCCGAGTTCTACAAGGACGGCTCGTACGAGTTCGAGGGCAAGTCCCGCTCGGCCGCCGAGATGACCGACTACTACGCCGAGCTGGTCGAGGCGTACCCGCTGGTCTCCATCGAGGACCCGCTGTTCGAGGACGACTGGGACGGCTGGAAGACCATCACCGAGAAGCTGGGCTCCAAGGTCCAGCTCGTGGGCGACGACCTGTTCGTCACCAACCCCGAGCGCCTGGCCCGCGGCATCGACGAGAACGCCGCCAACGCCCTGCTGGTCAAGGTCAACCAGATCGGCTCGCTCACCGAGACCCTGGACGCCGTCGAGCTGGCCCAGCGCAACGGCTTCAAGTGCATGATGTCGCACCGCTCCGGCGAGACCGAGGACGTCACCATCGCCGACCTGGCCGTCGCCACCAACTGCGGCCAGATCAAGACCGGTGCCCCGGCCCGCTCCGAGCGCGTCGCCAAGTACAACCAGCTCCTGCGCATCGAGGAGATCCTCGACGACGCCGCGGTCTACGCCGGCCGCAGCGCCTTCCCGCGCTTCAAGGGCTGACCCCGGAGGGCTCGCGCCCCGGGGCCCGCGCCCCGCGGGCCGGCCCTTCCCCGCCCGGGTTACGTACGTCCCCGGCCACGGTCCCGTACCGTGTCCGGGGACGTATGTACGTGACGGGCAGGGGAGGCGGTGCACCACATGGCCCGGGACCGGTTCTCCACCGCGACCAGGCTGCGACTGCTCGGCGAGCAGACCGCCGCCCGTGTCTACCGCTCCCAGAACCGCCGCCAGGCCCGCCGCTCGCGGCTGACCGGCCGCGCGGCCTTCCTGGCGCTGGTGGTCTGCTCGCTGGTGGTGGCCCTGGCGTACCCGATGCGCCAATGGGTGTCCCAGCGCGCCGAGATCGCCGAGCAGGAGCGGCTCGCCGCCGAGGCCGGCGAGCGCGTCGAGCGGCTGCGCGACGAGAAGGCGCGGCTCCGGGACGACGCCTACATCCGGCGCCTGGCGCGCGAGCACCTCCACTACGTCCTACCGGGGGAGACCGGCTACACGGTCATCGACCCCGACGCGGTGCGCCGGCACCGCGACGACCAGGGCGCGGCCGACCGCCCCTGGTACTCCAACCTCTGGGACGGCGTCGACACCGCCGACCGCACCGATCGCGAGTAGAACCCAAGGCAGGCATGGAAACGCCCCCTCCGCAGACCGAACGCACCGAACCCACCGAGGCGGACGTCGCGGCGTTCAAGGAACAGCTCGGCCGCCCGCCGCGCGGCCTGCGCGCCATCGCGCACCGCTGCCCGTGCGGCA
Source organism: Streptomyces sp. NPDC015131 (assembly GCF_043079975.1). Taxonomy (NCBI): domain Bacteria; kingdom Bacillati; phylum Actinomycetota; class Actinomycetes; order Kitasatosporales; family Streptomycetaceae; genus Streptomyces; species Streptomyces sp. NPDC015131. The sequence continues at coordinate 442,306 of NZ_JBIBVB010000006.1, forward strand.
ACCCGGACGTGGTGGAGACCGCGCCCCGGCTCCCGGACGGCACGCCCTTCCCCACCACGTACTACCTCACGTGCCCGCGCGCGGCCTCCGCGATCGGCACCCTGGAGGCCAACGGCGTGATGAAGGAGATGTCCGAGCGGCTCCTGACCGACCCGGAGCTGGCCGCCTCCTACCGCGCCGCCCACGAGGACTACCTCGCCCGCCGCGACGCCATCGAGGTGCTGGAGGGCTTCCCCAGCGCCGGCGGCATGCCGGACCGCGTCAAGTGCCTGCACGTGCTGGTCGGCCACTCGCTGGCCGCCGGACCCGGCGTCAACCCGCTGGGCGACGAGGCCCTCGCCATGCTGCCCGAGTGGTGGGCCAAGGGCCCCTGCGTGACCCCCTGCCCCGGCCCCGCGGCCGGTGAGGAGGACGCCCGGTGACCAGGGTCGCCGCCATCGACTGCGGGACGAACTCCATCCGGCTCCTCGTCGCCGACGTGGACCCCGCCACCGGTGAAGTCACCGACCTGGACCGCCGGATGACGATCGTCCGGCTCGGCCAGGGCGTCGACCGCACCGGCCGGCTCGCGCCCGAGGCGCTGGAGCGCACCTTCGCGGCCTGCCGTGAGTACGCCGACGTCATCAAGGAGTACGGCGCCGAGCGGCTGCGCTTCGTCGCCACCTCGGCCTCCCGCGACGCGGAGAATCGCGCCGACTTCGTCCGGGGCGTCCTGGACGTGCTGGGCGTGGAGCCCGAGGTCGTCACCGGCGACCAGGAGGCGGAGTTCTCCTTCACCGGCGCCACCCAGGAGCTGGCGGGCTCCGGGTCCGGCGAGTACCTGGTGGTGGACATCGGCGGCGGCTCCACCGAGTTCGTCGTCGGGGCGGAGCACGCCCGCGCCGCCCGGTCCGTCGACATCGGCTGCGTACGCCTGACCGAGCGTCATGTCCGGCACGACCCGCCGACGGAGGCGGAGGTGGCGGCGATCCGCGCGGACGTCGAGGCCGCGCTGGACCTGGCCGAGGAGACGGTCCCGCTGCGCGAGGCGGAGACGCTCGTCGGGCTGGCCGGCTCGGTCACCACGGTCGCGGCGATCGCGCTGGGGCTCGGCGCGTACGACTCGGCGGCCATCCACCGGTCCCGGATCTCCTACGAGCGGGTCGCCGAGGTCACCGCCCGGCTGCTGGCGGCCACCCACGACGAGCGCGTGGCGATCCCGGTGATGCACCCGGGCCGGGCGGACGTCATCGTCTCCGGCGCCCTGGTCCTGCTGGCCGTGATGGAGCGCGCCGGGGCCCGTGAGGTGGTCGTCTCCGAGCACGACATTCTGGACGGAATCGCCCTCTCGCTGGCCTGACCGGGCGGCCGGACGACAGTCCGTCGGAAAAGTTCGTGAAGTTCTTCACAAGGAAAAGGGCCCCGGGAGGGCCGATGGGGGCCCGCAACGGCCTCCGCGCCCCCTTCCGGGGCCCTTTCGCAGGCGTATCCCGCATCCAGGCCGGTGTTTCGCAGGCGTGAACTCCGATGGCGGTTCAGGGTTCATGGGCCTCACCGTCCCAGTTCAACGGGGGTGAACAATGTCCCCGGACCCCCGGTGGTTCCCCCCGGACCCCATGACCTGGGTCACGCGGGCCGCGCAGTGTAGCAGAGGTGTCCCCGGACCTTGTGAAGGGGCGCACGAGCAACCCCCCTCGACCGGGTGGATACTCGATGGCATGAGCACCACGGAGCGTCCCAGGATCCTCGTAGTAGGCGGTGGGTACGTAGGCCTGTACGCAGCTCGGCGCATTCTCAAGAAGATGCGCTACGGCGAGGCGACCGTCACGGTCGTCGACCCCCGGTCGTACATGACCTACCAGCCCTTCCTGCCCGAAGCCGCCGCCGGCAGCATCTCGCCCCGGCACGTCGTCGTCCCGCTGCGACGCGTGCTGCCCAAGGCCGAGGTACTCACCGGCCGGGTCACCACCATCGACCAGGACCGCAAGGTCGCCACGATCGCGCCGCTCGTCGGCGAGGCGTACGAGCTGCCCTTCGACTACCTGGTGATCGCGCTGGGCGCGGTCTCCCGCACCTTCCCGATCCCCGGCCTCGCCGAGCAGGGCATCGGTATGAAGGGCATCGAGGAGGCCATCGGCCTGCGCAACCACGTCCTCGAGCAGCTCGACAAGGCCGACTCCACCACCGACGAGGAGGTCCGCCGCAAGGCGCTGACCTTCGTCTTCGTGGGCGGTGGCTTCGCCGGCGCCGAGACCATCGGCGAGGTCGAGGACCTGGCCCGGGACGCGGCCAAGTACTACAAGAACGTGAAGCGCGAGGACATGCGCTTCATCCTGGTCGACGCCGCGGACAAGATCCTCCCCGAGGTCGGCCCCAAGCTCGGCACGTACGGCAAGGAGCACCTGGAGGGCCGCGGGGTCGAGGTCTACCTCTCGACGTCCATGGACTCCTGCGTCGACGGCCACGTGGTGCTGAAGAACGGCCTCGAGGTCGACTCCAACACCATCGTGTGGACCGCCGGTGTGAAGCCGAACCCGGCGCTCGCCCGCTACGGCCTGCCGCTCGGCCCCCGCGGCCACGTGGACTGCGAGCCCACCCTCCAGGTCAACGGCACCGACTACATCTGGGCCGCCGGCGACAACGCCCAGGTCCCGGACCTCGTCGGCCGCAAGGCCGGCAACCCCAACGCCTGGTGCCCGCCGAACGCCCAGCACGCGCTGCGCCAGGCCCGGGTCCTCGGCGACAACGTGATCTCCGGCATGCGGGGCTTCCCGCAGAAGGAGTACAGCCACGCCAACAAGGGTGCGGTCGCCGGTCTCGGCCTGCACAAGGGCGTCGCGATGATCGTCATGGGCAAGGTGAAGATCAAGCTCAAGGGCCGTCTCGCCTGGTACATGCACCGCGGCTACCACGGCATGGCCATGCCGACCTGGAACCGCAAGATCCGGGTCTTCGCGGACTGGACGCTCGCGATGTTCCTCAAGCGCGAGGTCGTCTCGCTCGGCGCCATCGAGTCGCCGCGCGAGGAGTTCTACGAGGCGGCCAAGCCGGCCCCGGCGGCGGCTCCGGCCGCGGCCAAGCCGGAGAAGGCCAAGGCGTCCTGACCCGGACACCCCCCGGTCCCGGCCGCTCGCGGCCGGGCCCGCCCCCGGCACCGCCGGGCTCCGTACGGTCCTGACGAGGGGCCGCCCGCCATCCGTGGTGCGGGCGGCCCCTCGCTGTATTGACGCCACGGTGGCGCGGGGTGCTTCGCGGGGGCGGCGCCGGGGGGCTGAGGAGGCGTCAGGAGCCCCGCACGGCGTACGGGCTCCCCCTTTTCGCCCACCTCCGCTGCCGCAGCGGGACTGCGCCCGCGCGCCCCGGGTGCTTTCGTGGTGTCGAGCATGTCGGGGACTCCTCACCACGGAGGTGTGCACCATGGCCGACGCCGCGTCGCGGCTCATCGCGCTCGCCGAGGAACTGCTGGGCGTTCCGCTCCCGGTCGCCGTCCGCGCCTGGGACGGCAGCCGGGCGGGACCGCCGGGCGCGCCCGTGCTCGTCGTGCGCCACCGCCGGGCGCTGCGGCGGCTGGTGTGGCGCCCGGGGGAGCTGGGGCTGGCCCGCGCGTGGGTGGCCGGCGAGCTGGACGTGGAGGGCGACCTCTACGAGGCCCTGGACCGGCTGGCGGGCCTGCTCTGGGAGCGCGACGACCCCCAGGCGCCCCCGCCGGCCGTGCGCCGCGTCCGGGACGTACGCGACCCGGCCCTGCGCGCCGCGGCCCGTGACCTGCTGCGGCTGGCCGGGCCGGGGCTGCCCCCCAGACCGCCCGCCGAGGAGGTCCGGCACCGCGCCGGGCCGCTGCACACCCGGGTCCGCGACCGGGCCGCCGTCAGCCACCACTACGACGTCGGCAACGACTTCTACGCCCTGCTCCTCGGGCCGTCCATGGTGTACTCCTGCGCCTACTGGACCGACGGCGGCACCCTGGAGGAGGCGCAGGCCGCCAAGCTCGGCCTGGTCTGCCGCAAGCTCGCCCTGAAGGAGGGCGACCGGCTGCTGGACGTGGGCTGCGGCTGGGGCTCCATGGCGATGCACGCCGCCCGCGAGCACGGCGCCCGGGTCGTCGGCATCACCCTCTCCACCGAGCAGGCCGCCCACGCCCGCAAGCGCGTCGCCGAGGAGGGCCTGACGGACCGGGTGGAGATCCGCGTCCAGGACTACCGGGACGTCAGGGACGGCCCGTACGACGCGATCTCGTCGATCGGGATGGCCGAGCACGTCGGCGAGGTCCGCTACCGGGAGTACGCCGACACGCTGTACGCCCTGCTCAGGCCGGGCGGCCGGCTGCTGAACCACCAGATCTCCCGGCGCCCCGAGCCGGACGGCGCCCCGCACCGGCTCGACGACTTCATCGACCGGTACGTCTTCCCCGACGGCGAGCTGGCGCCGCTCGGGCGCACCACGGCCACCCTGGAGGCGGCCGGTTTCGAGGTGCGGGACGTCGAGGCGCTGCGCGAGCACTACGCCCTGACCCTGCGCCGCTGGGTGGCGAACCTGGAGGGCGCCCGGGCCGAGGCGGAGCGGCTCACCTCGCCGGGCCGGGTCAGGGTGTGGCAGCTGTACATGGCGGCGTGCGCCGTCTCGTTCGAGCGCAACCGCATCGGGGTCAACCAGGTCCTCGCCGTCCGCACCCCCGGCAGCGGCGCCTCCGGGCTGCCGCTGCGCACCCGGGTGTGGGACGAGACCACCGCCCCGTGACGGCGCGAGGGCCGGGCTCCCGTACGGGAACCCGGCCCTCTGCCTCCCGCGGCGGGGGCTACTCGGTCTTGATGGCGTTCAGCATGTTCAGCCTCGCGGCGCTGCGGGCCGGCCACATCGCGGCCAGGACGCCCACCAGGCCGGCCAGCACCAGGAAGATCCCGATCCGGTCCCACGGGACGACCAGCGCGTAGCCCGGCAGCTCCGACTTCACGGTCTGGCCGATCGCCCAGCCGAGGAACGCGCCCAGGCCGATGCCGACCACCGCGCCGAAGACCGAGATGACCACGGCCTCCAGCCGCACCATCCGCTTCACCCGGCGCCGGTCCAGACCGATCGCCCGCAGCATGCCGATCTCCTGCTGGCGCTCGAAGACCGACATCGCCAGGGTGTTGACCACACCAAGCACCGCGATCAGCAGGGCCATCGCCAGCAGGCCGTACATGATGTTCAGCATCATGTTGATCATGCCGCCGAACTCGTCGCGGATGTCCTGCTTGTCCATGATGTTGATCGCCGGGTTCTCACCCAGGGCGCCGGCCAGGGCCTTCTCGTTGGCCGCGGTCTCGCCGCCCTCCATCTTGACGAAGATCTGCCGGATGTACGGCTTCGCCTCGTGCGGGCCGACCACCTCGGTGTCCACCAGGACCGGCGACAGGAACTCGCTGTCCTTGAAGATCGCGCCGACCGTCAGCGACTGCTTCTTCTTGTCCGAGAAGGTGACCGGCAGGCTGTCGCCGACCTTCCAGCCCTCCTTGGCGGCCGTCTTCTCGGCGACGGCGATCCGGCCCTGGCCGAGGGTGGCCAGCGAACCGTTCACCACCTCGACGTTCAGCACCCGCTCGACGTCCTCGGGGCTGATCGCCGACGCGGAGGCCCAGGTGTCGCCGATGTCGAAGTACGCGGCCTGCTGCGGCGACACGGCGGTCACGCCGGGGGCCTTCTCCAGGGCGGTCAGCGCGCTCTTGTCGAGGTCGCCGCCGCTGGCCATGGCGACCATGTAGTCGGCCTTGATCTGGCTGGTGGTCGTCTTGTCCACCGCGGCGCCGACCGTGGCGCCCAGCACCGACAGGCCGGTGACCAGCGTCAGACCGATGGCCAGGGCGGAGGCGGTGGCGCCGGTGCGGCGCGGGTTGCGGACCGCGTTCTGGCTCGCCAGCTTGCCGGACACCCCGAAGAGCCGGACCATCAGCGGCCGTACGAGGGCGATGACGGGGCGGGACAGCAGCGGGATCAGCACGATCACGCCGATCAGCGCGAGGAACGCACCGCCCGCGATGGTCCACCGGCCGTCGGAGCCGGCCGCGGCGCCCGCCACGATCAGCGCGGCGCCGATGGCGGTGATGGCCGCGCCGATGGAGTTGCGGACGACCAGCGACTTGGTGGTCGCGATCGCGTGGACGCTGCTCATGGCGGCGACCGGCGGGATCTTCGCGGCCCGGCGGCCGGGCAGCCAGGCGGCGAGCATGGTGATCAGCACGCCGACGCCCAGGGCGGACAGCAGCGGCGTCGTCCCGACGACCAGCGGCCCGTCGGGGACCTTCATGCCGAACGAGGCCATGCCGGAGCGCAGGCCGACCGCCAGCGCCACACCCAGGCCGAAGCCGATCACGGAGGCCACCAGGCCGACCACCCCGGCCTCGGCGAGCACCGAGCGGGTGATCTGCTTGCGCGAGGCGCCGACGGCGCGCATCAGCGCCAGTTCCTTGGTGCGCTGGGCGACCAGCATGGTGAAGGTGTTGGAGATCAGGAAGACCCCGACGAAGAGCGCGATGCCGGCGAAGCCCAGCAGCATCTGGTTGAGGCCGTCCAGCCCCTGCTCGATCTGCTTCGCCTGCTCGGCGGCGAGCGCGGCGCCCGTCTGGGCGTCGGCGTTCTCCGGGATCAGCGGCTTCACCGCGGCGAGGATCTTGTCGTCGTCGGCGCCGGGGGCGGCGAAGGCGGTGACGCTGGTGTAGTAGCCCGGCTTCAGGTAGAGCTGCTGGGCCACGGAGGTGTCGAACAGCACCAGGCTGCCGCCGGCGTTGACCGCGCCGTCGTCGGTGGTGAAGACACCGGCGAGGGTGTACTCCTTGACCGGCCCGTTGGTGGCGACGCGGACCCGGTCGCCGACCTGGTACTCGCCCTTGGCGGCGGTGTCCTTGTCCAGGGCGATCTGGTCGTCCTTCACCGGGCCGGAGCCCTCGGTGAAGGCGTAGGCCCGGTCCTTGCCGTCCTTGCCGGGGGCGAAGTTGGCGCCCTTGTTGGACCAGCCGACGCCGATCAGCTTGCCCTGCGGGTCGGCGACGCCGGCGAAGCCGTCCACCCGCCCGGTGACGGAGGCGACCCCGTCCAGCGCGCCGATCCGGTCGACCGTGCGCTGGGAGAGGCCCGGCTCCTGCGAGGCGTCGTCGGGGTCGGCGTACGAGGAGACGGCGACGGCGACGTCGTCGTAGCTCTTGGCCGACTGGTTGCGGAAGGCGTTGGAGAGGGTGTCGGTGAAGACCAGGGTGCCGGAGACGAACGCCACGCCGAGCATGACGGCGAGCACGGTCATCAGCAGCCTGGCCTTGTGCGCGAGCACATTGCGCAAGGCGGTACGGAACATGAGGTGTGAGTCCTGGGGTGAAGAGGGTCCGGCGGTCGGCCGCCGAGGGCGTCGGTCCGGGGCGGGCGCCCCGGCGGGGCGTCAGCTCGTGCGGCCCTTGGCGTCGAACTCCTTCATGCGGTCCAGCACGCCGTCCGCGGTCGGGCGGAGCATCTCGTCGACGATCCGGCCGTCGGCGAGGAAGATGACGCGGTCGGCGTAGGAGGCGGCGACCGGGTCGTGGGTGACCATCACCACGGTCTGGCCCAGTTCGCGTACGGAGTTGCGCAGGAAGCCCAGCACCTCGGCGCCGGAGCGGGAGTCCAGGTTTCCGGTCGGCTCGTCACCGAAGATGATCTCGGGGCGGGAGGCCAGCGCGCGGGCCACGGCGACGCGCTGCTGCTGGCCGCCGGAGAGCTGCGCGGGCCGGTGGCCCAGGCGCCCGGACAGGCCGACCATGTCGATGACCTTGGTCACCCACTCCTTGTCGGGCTTGCGGCCCGCGATGTCCATGGGGAGGGTGATGTTCTCCTGGGCGGTCAGCGTCGGCAGCAGGTTGAACGCCTGGAAGATGAAGCCGATCTTGTCGCGGCGCAGCTGGGTGAGCTGCTTGTCCTTCAGCGACCCCAGCTCGGTGTCCCCGATGCGGACCGAGCCGCTGCTGAAGGTGTCCAGCCCGGCCACGCAGTGCATCAGCGTCGACTTGCCGGAGCCCGAGGGGCCCATGATCGCGGTGAACTCGCCCTGGTGGAAGTCCACCGTGACCCGGTCCAGGGCGACCACCTGGGTCTCGCCCTGTCCGTAGACCTTGGACAGATCCGTGGCGCGGGCGGCCACCGCGGTGGCGCGGTAGGCGGTGGAGGTGGTGGTCACGAAGGGGCTCCTGTCGGGGACGCTGCTGTGAGGACCCCTCCATCGTCGGCGCCCGGCACCCCCCGGGGCGTCCCTCCGCGAGCCCGTATCCATGGCCGCCTGGAGTCGGACCGGGCGGGCGGCCCCTCCTCCTGAGGTATGACGGGAGCCCTGAGAGGCGGCCGGGTCACCGGGGGCGGCGGCGGGGCCCCGGCGGAGCCCTGGGCGGACCCCTCGGCGGGGTGCGGTCCGCCGTCGACTTTCCGTCATTCCTCTGCGGGGCCTTTTCCGCCTGGGGGCCGGTCGGCCCTGCCGGGACACGCCGCCCACCAGGGCTGACGCACCCTCAGGCGTCAATAAAACAAGACAACATCGTGCCACCGTTCCGCTGTTCGGGGGACGCGCCCCGATAGGCTCATGTGCCAACGCGTAGCCGCGGGGTAACGCCCGGATGGTGGAATGCAGACACGGCGAGCTTAAACCTCGCTGGCCTTCGGGCCGTACCGGTTCGAGTCCGGTTCCGGGCACTCCTGATCCCCATCACGGGAGCGGTCCCACAAAGAAACCGGACGACCGGCAGGATTCGGCCAGGCACCAGTGTGACAGGAGGGAAAGATCCTCCCCCAGCACTAGGGTGTTTCTTTTGCTTGCCCATTACTCTTGTTCCAAGGCCGCGCACGGCGGCCATGGAGGAGTGAGATGAGGAGCAGCAACCCGGTCTTCTCGCGACGGGGGTTCAGCCGCGACAACGGCTATGCGGGCTTCAACGCGCAGCAGCCGCAGGCCGGGGGCCCCGCCGCTGGAGCGAACCCGTACGCGACCAATCCGTACGCGACGAACCCGTACGCGACCGACCCCTACGCGCAGGGCGCCCCCCAGGGTGCCCCCGCCCAGGCCCCGGCGCGCCCCGGGGCGATGACCATCGACGACGTGGTGTCCCGCACCGCGATGACGCTCGGTACGGTCTTCGTCACCGCGGTGCTCGCCTGGTTCCTGCTGCCGGTCGACCCGGCGAACCTCGGCACGTCGTACGGCATCGGCATCGGCGCGGCCCTCGTGGCCTTCGTCTTCGCCATGATCCAGTCCTTCAAGCGCAAGGCGTCGCCGGCGCTGATCCTGCTGTACGCGGCCTTCGAGGGCGTCTTCCTCGGCGTGATCTCCAGCGCCGTCTCGACGTACGTCTCGCCCGGCGTCGTCCCGCAGGCGGTGCTCGGCACCATGGCGGTCTTCGCCGGTGTGCTGATCGCGTACAAGATGCGCTGGATCCGCGTCACCCGCCGCTTCTACGGCTTCGTGATGGCGGCGGCGCTGGGCTTCGTCCTGCTGATGGCGGTGAACCTGCTGTTCGCCGTGTTCGGCGGCGGTGACGGCCTCGGCTTCCGCAGCGGCGGCCTCGGCATCCTGTTCGGTGTCATCGGCATCATCCTCGGCGCGTGCTTCCTGGCCCTCGACTTCAAGCAGGTCGAGGACGGCGTCACCTACGGTGCCCCGCGCGAGGAGTCGTGGCTGGCGGCCTTCGGCCTCACCATGACGCTGGTGTGGATCTACCTGGAGTTCCTGCGACTGCTGTCGATCCTCCAGGGCGACGACTGATCGTCCGCCGTCCCTGCACGGGACGGTACGAAGGGCCCGTCCGGCGACCGCCGGGCGGGCCCTTCGCCGTGCGGGGGCCCGGCCCTCAGAGGAGCTTGCGGGCGGCCCGCCTCAGGTCGTACTCGTGGATGATCGCCTTGGCGTGCCCGTAACTGAGGTCGTGCTCGCCCCGGAGCCAGCTCACCTTCTCCTCGAAGCGGACGAGGGAGGGGCCTTCCTCGACGGTGCGGAGCCACTCGGACACTTGCCGGCCCGTGCAGTGGGGAATGCGGGAGAGCAGATTGCGGTGGGTCTCTTCGGAGAAGACATGGGACATCGGCGCCTCCGGACGCTTCTGCGCGTGTGGTCCTTCACGTCACCGTGCCCGAGCGTTCGCCCGTTGGCAACAGTCCGGCGACGGCGCGTAGGGTCGCGGGGTGCTCGATACGACAGAACTGACCGCCGCCGCCGAACGCTTCGCCGACCGGCTGCGGGCCGCCCCGCAGAGCCGCCTCCAGCGGGGCGCGGCGGCCGAGGGGCTGGCCCTGGCCAGGGATTTGGCCCGGCGGGCGCAGCGCCTGGAGGAGCCGGGCACCCCGCCGCGGACCATGCCGGACGCGGGGGTCTTCGCGGTCGGGGACCAGCTGGTGGTGGCCGCCCGCGACTTGGCGGAAATCCTCCGCGCCGGGCCGGGCGCCGCCGGGCCGTCCCCGGAGCGGCTCCGCGCGGAGCTGGCGGACGCGGTGGCGGCGGTGCGGCGGGCCGCCGCTACAGCGACGCTATGACGCGGTCGGCGAGGATGTAGACGTTCTCGGCGTCGTCGCCGCTGCCGCAGGAGAACGTCAGCGCGTACGCCCCGGAGATTCCCGAGCCGCCCAGCAGCACCGGCGCCTCGCCGTCGCGCAGCGCGTCCGCGAGCCGCTCGGCGGTCTCCCGGTGCCCCGGCGTCATGCACAGGGTGGTGCCGTCCGCGAAGACGTACACGTCCAGCGTGCCGAGCGGCCCGGGCCGTACGTCGGTGAGCGCCGTGCGGGTCTCGGCCAGCTCCTCCAGCCGCGAGACGGTCCGCTCGTGGTCGGTGACGACGGGCGTCTGGACGGGGACGAAGTCGGGGTGCGAGGGGTGCCGCCGGCGGGCCGCGGCCAGCTCGGGGGAGTCCTCGGGGTACGGGTTGTCGGTGATGCCCGCGGTGCCGGTGATCCCCGGGATGTCGGGCAGCTCCGCCAGGGCGTCCAGGTCGTCCGGGGCGGCGGCGCCGTCGGCGTACTCCGCGCGCTCGGCGCCCAGGTCCAGGGCGTCCAGCGCGTCCATGGCCTCCAGCCCGGCGAAGTCCGCCTGGCGCGGCAGGAAGAACGGCCCGCCCGGCCCCGCGGGGGCCTCTCCCGGCGCGCCCGGCCCGCTCAGGGTGCCGAACCCGCCGAACAGCGCCCCGGGCCCGTCCGAGGCGTCCCGCGCCTCCTGGGCGGCCCAGAAGGCCCGCGCCTCGGCCAGCTCCCGCTCCCGCTCCTCGGCGAGCGCCTCGGCCACGGCCGACCGTATGTCCTCGGTGGTACGGGCGTGGGGCACCGTCGGGCCCCGGTCGGCGGTCCGCGAGGCGGCGAGCTCCGCGCGCAGCGCGGTGACCTGCCCGCGCAGCCCGTGGGCGGCATGCAGGGCAGCGGCGCCCACGGCCGTGGCGGTGGCCGTGGTCAGCAGCAGGGCGAGAGACATGGCGCTCACTGACTTACTCCCGGTTTCAATCGATCCCCCGCACTTCCTACATCAGCTTGACCTGCCCCCGCGCCCCCTGTCAGTGCATTACGTCACGAACAGGACAGGTCTTTGGCCTCGTGGGTTTCCGGGATGCCGAGCCTGACCTGCACAAACGAATCTCCCCCGGGAGATAGGTCACATCCTGGGGGAGATTCGGTCACGGCTGGGACGCGAGGGGGTTGAGCGGGACGGCCCCTACCCTCCGCCACGGTTCGGCTCGGTTCAGTTGAGTCCGGCTCGGCTCAGTTCGGCTCGGTTCAGCTCAGCCGCGCGTTTTGTTGGTCGCGCTGTGCTTCGCGACCGCTGCGGGCAGGTGCCGCCCCGGGCGCCGGGTGGTGCCGTGCCGGGGGCGGGGCGACCCCTACCCTCCGCTACCGCTCAGCTCAGCCGCGCGTTTTCTCGGTCGCGCTGTGCTTCGCGACCGCTGCGGGCAGGTGCCGCCCGGGCGCCGGGTGGTGCCGTGCCGGGGACGGGGCGACCCCCACCCTCCGCTACCGCTCAGCTCAACCGCTCGATGACCATCGCCATGCCCTGGCCGCCGCCCACGCACATCGTCTCCAGGCCGAACTGCTTGTCGTGGAACTGGAGGCTGTTGATCAGCGTGCCGGTGATGCGGGCGCCGGTCATGCCGAAGGGGTGGCCCACGGCGATCGCGCCGCCGTTGACGTTCAGCTTCTCCAGCGGGATGTCCAGGTCGCGGTAGGACGGGATCACCTGCGCGGCGAACGCCTCGTTGATCTCGACCAGGTCGATGTCGTCCATGGTCAGCCCCGCGCGCCGGAGCGCCTGCCGGCTGGCCTCGACCGGGCCGTACCCCATGATCTCGGGCGAGAGGCCGGAGACGCCGGTGGAGACGATCCGGGCCAGCGGGGTCAGGCCCAGCTCCCGCGCCTTGGTGTCGCTCATGATGACCAGCGCGGCGGCGCCGTCGTTCAGCGGGCAGCAGTTGCCGGCGGTGACCAGGCCGTCGGGGCGGAAGACCGGCTTGAGGCCCTGCACGCCCTCCATGGTGACGCCCGCGCGGGGGCCGTCGTCCTTGGACACGACCGTGCCGTCGGGCGTCGTGACGGGGGTGATCTCCCGCTCCCAGAAGCCGTTCTTGATGGCTTCCTCGGCCAGGTTCTGCGAGCGGACGCCGAACTCGTCCATGTCCTGGCGGGTCACGCCCTTGAGGCGGGCCAGGTTCTCCGCGGTCTGGCCCATGGCGATGTACGCGTCCGGGATCTGGCCGTCCTCGCGCGGGTCGTGCCAGTCGGTGCCCTCCTGCTCGGCGCGGGCGGCGGTGCGGGCCTCGGCCTCGGCGAAGAGCGGGTTGTGGGTGTCGGGCAGACCGTCGCTGGTGCCCTTCACGGAGCGGGACACCATCTCGACGCCGGCCGAGATGAAGACGTCGCCCTCTCCGGCCTTGATGGCGTGCAGGGCCATCCGCGACGTCTGGAGCGACGAGGAGCAGTACCGGGTGATGGTGCAGCCGGGCAGGTGGTCCATGCCCATCTGCACGGCGACGATACGGCCCAGGTTGTGCCCCTGCTCGCCGCCGGGCAGGCCGCAGCCGAGCATCAGGTCGTCGATGTCGCGCGGGTCGAGCCCGGGCACCTTGGCGAGCGCGGCCTGGATGATCGTGGCGGTCAGGTCGTCCGGCCGCAGGTCCTTCAGAGACCCCTTGAAGGCCCGGCCGATGGGGGAGCGGGCGGCTGAGACGATCACGGCTTCGGGCATCACGGCTCCTGAGGGGCGAAGGGCAGGACTGAGAGGGAAGTTACCCGTACGTATCGCGGAGGTCATCGGACAGGGCGTGTGATGCGGGCCGCATTTCTAAGCGCTCGCTCACCCGTGGTGCCAGGGTACTCCCGGGACGGCCCCTCAGGGGCGGGCGTCCCGCAGCGGTGCCGGGTCCTGGACGGACGGCAGCCGCCGCCTGCGCCGGTGCTTGAGGAGCGCCCACGGGGCACGGGCGCCCGTGACCTCCGTACCGGCCTCCTCCACCGCCTCCGCCGCCGCCTTGGCCACCGGCAGCATGCCCTCCCGCCGGTCCGCCTCCAGCCGGTCCGTTTCGGGCCACACGTCCAGCACCGCGCACAGCGTCGGCAGCACCGCCATCGCGGCCGTGGCGTACCCCTCCGCCGACGGGTGGTAGTTGTCCGCCCCGAACATCTCGCGCGGGTTCGCCGCGAACTCCGGGCCCAGCAGGTCGCCCAGCGACACCGTCCGGCCGCCCTGCTCCACCACCACGATCGTCTGCGCGGCCGCCAGCTGCCGCGACACCCGCCGCGCCAGCCACCGCAGCGGCTGGTAGACCGGCTCGATGGTGCCCAGGTCCGGGCAGGTGCCGACCACCACCTCCGCGCCCGCCGCGCGCAGCCGCCGCACCGCCGTGGAGAGGTACCGCACCGACTGCGTGGGGGACATCCGGTGCGTCACGTCGTTCGCCCCGATCATGATCACGCACACGTCCGGAACCCGGCCCGGATGGAGCAGCAGCAGCGCCACCTGCCGCTCCAGGTCGTCCGACCGCGCCCCCGGCAGCGCCACGTTCCGCAGCTCCACCGGACGCTCGGCGACCGCCGCCAGCCCCGAGGCGAGCAGCGCGCCCGGCGTCTGTCCCGCCCGCCGCACCCCCTGCCCCGCCGCCGTGGAATCACCCGCGAGGGCGAGCCGCAGCGGCTCCGCGCCGCCCCCGTACCCCCGGCCGTACAGTCCGTCCGCGCACGGCGGCAGCGGCGCCACGCCCCCGCCCACCGAACGTTTCGCCAGCTGCACCTCCGTCAGCAGCACTCCTACGGCCGCGGCCCCCAGCAGGCCGATCCCGCCGCCCCCGTACGCCGCTCCGGCAGCGATCCGCCGCGCCATACTCGCCCTCGACATAGGGGCAGCCACCTCCTCGATCCGGTACAAGAGGTAACTGCCCCGTACTCGACTCCGACTACGCATACGCTGGCGGGACCCATACGGAGACCCCGGAGACTACGGTGCAATACCACGACTCGATGATCAGCCTCGTCGGCAACACCCCGCTGGTGAGACTCAACAGTGTGACCCAGGGCCTGCAGGCGACCGTCCTGGCCAAGGTCGAGTACTTCAACCCCGGCGGTTCGGTCAAGGACCGCATCGCCCTGCGCATGATCGAGGCGGCCGAGGAGAGCGGCGCCCTCAAGCCCGGCGGCACCATCGTCGAGCCCACGTCCGGCAACACCGGCGTCGGCCTTGCCATCGTGGCCCAGCAGAAGGGCTACAAGTGCATCTTCGTCTGCCCCGACAAGGTCTCGAACGACAAGATCAATGTGCTGCGGGCGTACGGCGCCGAGGTCGTCGTCTGCCCCACGGCCGTCGACCCCGAGCACCCCGACTCCTACTACAACGTCTCGGACCGCCTCGTCCGTGAGACGCCGGGTGCCTGGAAGCCGGACCAGTACTCCAACCCGAACAACCCCCGTTCGCACTACGAGACCACCGGTCCCGAGCTGTGGGACCAGACCGGCGGGAAGATCACCCACTTCGTCGCCGGCGTCGGCACCGGAGGCACCATCTCCGGCACCGGCCGGTACCTGAAGGAGATCAGCGACGGCACGGTCCGCGTCGTCGGCGCCGACCCCGAGGGCTCCGTCTATTCCGGCGGCTCCGGCCGCCCCTACCTGGTCGAGGGCGTCGGCGAGGACTTCTGGCCCAGCGCCTACGACCGGACCGTCACGGACGAGATCGTCGCCGTCTCGGACAAGGACTCCTTCCAGATGACCCGCCGCCTCGCCAAGGAGGAGGGCCTCCTCGTCGGCGGCTCCTGCGGCATGGCCGTCGTCGCGGCGCTCCGGGTCGCCGAGGGCCTCGGCCCCGACGACGTGGTGGTCGTCCTCCTTCCCGACAGCGGCAAGGGCTATCTGTCCAAGATCTTCAACGACGAGTGGATGGCCGACTACGGCTTCCTGGAGGAGGCCGGCACCTCCGCCGCCGTGGGCGACGTCCTCCGCCACAAGGAGGGCGCCATCCCCACGCTCGTCCACATGCACCCGGACGAGACGGTCGGCCAGGCGATCGAGGTCCTGCGCGAGTACGGCGTCTCGCAGATGCCCATCGTCAAGCCGGGCGCCGGCCACCCCGACGTGATGGCCGCCGAGGTCGTCGGCTCCGTCGTCGAGCGGGAGCTGCTGGACGCCCTGTTCACCAAGCGCGCCTCGCTGGACGACCCGCTCGACAAGCACATGAGCCCGCCGCTGCCCCAGGTCGGCTCGGGCGAGCCGGTCGCCGACCTCATGTCGGTCCTGGGCACCGCCGACGCGGCGATCGTGCTGGTCGAGGGCAAGCCCACCGGTGTGGTGAGCCGTCAGGACCTGCTGGCCTTCCTCGCCAAGGACGGCAAGTAGCCACCAGGGGAAGGCGCTTCGCGCATTCGGTACGAGCACGACACGTCGTGGCAGCACCCCCTTAACACTCGTCGTGCATCGTTGTTCGTGTCGGCGCCAAGGCCCTCCGGAGCGGCTCCCGGACGACCCACCTGTGCGCCGCGGACGCGGAGACCGGCCCTGACCCGGGCCCGTGTCCCCCGCGGGGACCGCCGTCGTCCCGCCCCCCGGCAACGGGGGTGCGGCGGTCCCCGCGCCACCTCCCCGCGCCTCTGACTTGCCCGTTGCCCCCGCTGAGGCTCGGCGGGCCGCAGCTCCCGCCCGTACCGCGGCTCCCGCCCGTACCCTGGTTCCCGCCCGTGCCCCGGCCCCGGCCCCCGCCCCGGCCGGGGGATCAGAAGTCGGGGTCCGTGCCGCTCCGGTCGCGACGGCGGGATATCCCGCGCAGCGAGTGCGCCATGTTGATGCCGACGATGCCGGCCCAGGCGACGATCAGGCCCTCCAGTCCCTGGTGGGCCGCACCGATCGCCGACAGCGGGACCGCGAGGATCAGCGAGACGATCCCGAAGCCGAACCGCTCGCCGAACCCCTCCTCGAACGGCCGGGTGCCGCCACCCGGGCGCCCGCCCCGGGCGACCAGCGTCTGCTGCTCGGCGAGCCGGCGGCGCACACGGCGGTCGACCGTGGTGTCGAGCCGCTGCTCCACCTTCTCCAGGAACGACTCGACCAGCGCCGACTCGTACTCACTTCCCAGCTCGCGCCGGGCCTGGAGCGTGGCGTCGAGCTCCTTCTCCAGCTCCGTGTCGCGGGCTGCGCGTACTTCGCTGACTTCGCGGGCTTCCATGCGCACAACGGTACGGATCCCGGGCCGCCCTGTCGGTAGGGCCAGCCCCCGTATTCCACCCCCGGCACGCCCCCCGCACACCCCCGGGCGCACCCCCCGGGTCGCCGGAACCGATCGGGGCGCAGCCGTCCGCCGCCGGGGCGCGCGACAAGGGGCCGCTTGCCCGGCTGCATACCGTCATGCAAAGTCTTAGGAGACTGAATATCCCACGTGGCCGAAGAGGGGGACGGGATGAGCGACAGCCCTGCCGCACGGGTGCAGGCGCTCTTCGAGGGGCACCGGCTGACGCCCACGCAGCGCCGGATCGCCCACTCGATGGTGCGCCGCGCCGCCGACGTACCGTTCCTGTCGAGCGTGGAACTCGCCGAGCTGGCCGGCGTCAGCCAGCCGTCCGTCACCCGCTTCGCCGTCGCCCTCGGCTTCGACGGCTACCCCGCGCTGCGCAAGCACCTGCGCGAGGTGGCCCCGGCCGAACCGGTGCCCGGGGCGGCCGGCGAGACCGAGTACAACGAGTACCAGCAGGCCGTGCTCGGGGAGATCGAGAACCTGCGGCACCTCGCCGACCTGCTCGCCGACCCCGGGCCGGTCGAGCGCGCCGGGCGCCTGCTCGCCACGTCCCGTCCGCTCCTGGTGCTCGGCCTGCGCGCCGCGTCCTCGCAGGCCCGGGGGTTCGCGTACTTCGCCGCGAAGGTCCACCCGGACGTCCGGCTGCTCGACGAGGGCGGCACCATGCTCGCCGACCGGATCGACGCCGCCGTGCGCGCGGGTGCGACCGTGCTGCTCTGCTTCGCGCTGCCCCGGCACCCGCGCGAGGTCGTGGACGCCCTGGCCTACGCACGCGATGCGGGGCTCACCGTCGTCACGGTCGCCGACTCCGCCTTCGCCCCGGTCGCCAAGCACAGCGACCTGCTCGTCCCGGCGGCCGTCGGCACGGGCCTGGCCTTCGACACGGCCTGCGCGCCCATGCTGCTGGGGCGGGTGCTGCTGGAGGCGATGTGCGACGGGCTGCCGGACGCCCAGGCGCGGCTGGAGGAGTTCGACACGGCCGCCGCCGCCCGGGGCCTGTTCGTGGAGTAGCCGCCGCCCGGGGCCTGTTCGTGGAGTAGCCGCCGCCCCTGTGCGGGGTGCCCCGGACCGGCCCCCGAGCCCTCTCATGTGCCTTTAAGGAGGGCGCGTTAGCCTTCCGCCGCATTCGAGGGCGGATCCTGACACAGGGAGGCGGACGTGGCGCGGGGCGGACAGGCGCTGGCGAGGGTGGCCGTGATCGTACGGGCGGGGGCCGCACCCCTGTGGTGGCTGGGGCTGACGGCCGCCGCGGCGGGCGCCCTGCTCCCCGGGCTCACCGGGCGGCGCATCGGGCTGCTGTCGGGAGCCGCGCTGTTCCTGGTGACCGCCGCCGCGGTGGCGACCGTACGCCGCGGGCGCCACACCCGGCTGATCGCGGGGGCCACCAGGGCCGCGCGGGCGGACTTCCTCCAGGACCGGGCCGTGACGGTACGGCTCTGGCGGCGCTCCCGCCGCTGGTGGCTGCTGGGCGCCTTCCTCGCCGCCCTCGCCTCCTCGTTCGCCCTGCCCGGGGCGGGCGGGCTGTGGCTGGCGGGCGCGGGCGCCGGGCTGTGGCTGCGGGCCGGGTGGCTCGGCCGCCTGGAGCGTACCGAGGAGACCCTGTGGTGGGTGCCCGTCGACCGGCTCGGCGCGGGGCCGGCCGGCAGGACCCCGAGGAGGACCCGGGCGACGGCGAACGGGGCCGCGGCGAACGGGGCCGGGTCCGCGGAGAACGGGCCCCGGGAGCACCGGCCGACGGGACACCGGCCGATGGGGCCCCGGCCTGTGGGACCCGGGTCGGCGGGATACCGGTCGACGGGGATCGCAGCGGGCGATGCCGCGCCGGGCGGGGCGCGGCGCCGCTGACCCCGCGTCAGACCTCCAGGTCCGCCTCGATCTTGCGGAGCTGGTGGCGGGCCATCGCCAGGTTGGCCCGGCTCTTGTCCAGCGCCAGATAGAGGAACAGACCGTCGGTGCCCCGGCCCCTGAGGAGCCGGATCAGGTGGTACTGACTGCCCAGGGTGATGAGGATGTCCTCGATGTCCTCCTTCAGCCCGAGCATCTCCATGGTGCGCAACTTGGCGCGCACCACGTCGGTGTTGCCCGCGGCGGCGACCGTCAGGTCGAGGTCCTTGCCGCCGCCGATCGTGCCGAGGGCCATTCCGCTCGTGTAGTCGACGAGAGCGGCCCCGACGGCGCCGTCGATGACGGTGGTCGCTTCCTTGAGGGCGGTTTCGGTGTTGGCCATGGGACGTCACGCTTCCTTCGGTTTGTGGGACGGGAGGGGCGGAATGGTGGTCTGTCGTACGGGCAGCGCGGGGTGGGTCCCCGCCGCCGGGGGAGTGGCCGAGGCCGAGGGGGCGGTCGCCGTGGGCGTACGCGCCGTGGCGGCGGGCGTGGCACGCGCCGCGCGCTCCGGCGCGACCGCCGGCGTACGTACGGAAATGGGCGCCGGAGCCGGTGCCGGGACCGGTCCCGGCGCGGAGGCCGCCGGGGCCTCGCGCCGGTCCAAGGCGCCGTCCACCAGCTCGCCGATGCGCACACTGGCGCGCCGCGCCTCCAGGTGGAGCCGGCCCACATTGATCCGCGGCTCGGCCAGCAGCGTCAGCACGGCGGAGCCGCCGGCCGCGTACGTGGCGACGTATCCGTGCTCGCCGCGGACCAGCAGCTCGCGGAAGCCGCCCTGTCCGGTGGCGTCGGTCAGCCGCAGCGCCACGCCCAGCGCGGCGGCGGTGAGCGCCGCGACGCCCTCCGCCGCGTCGGCGTCGGCCGTGTCCCGCGCCAGGACCATGCCGTCGGTGCTGGCCGCGAGCGCGCCGGTCACCTGGGGCACCCGGGCCCGCAGGCGTCTGAGCTCGCCGAGCACCTCGGCTTCGGCCGCCGTCATCAGCTGTCTCCTCTCGCTCCTCCGGCTCTTCTCGGCGCGCTGTCGCAGGGCTCGCCTCATGAGCGGTGCCGGGGCGTACGGGCGGTCACAGGTGGGCCTCCAGGGCGTCACGGAGCCGGCGGAGCAGGGCGATGTCCGGGTCGGCCGAGAAGTCCGCCGGGAAGTCGGCCGGGACCACCGAGGGTTCGCGGGGCGCGCGGGGCGCGTGAGGTTCGAGCGGGCCGGGATGCGCCCGAGTTTCGAGGGGGCCGGGATGCTCGCGGGGGTCCCGCGCTCCGGCGCGGGCGTGGGCCAGGGGCTCGTACGCCAGGGAGGGCGTACGCCGGGGCGGTTCCAGGGGCGTGGCCACCAGCCCGGCCGCGGCCAGCCGCCGGATGTCCAGCAGCGTGTGGAAGGCCGGCCGCCCGAGGACCCAGGCGAGCTGCGCGGGGGTGCGGCTGCCGTCCGCCTGGGCCAGCAGGGCGCGCTGGCGGGCGGTGACGGTCTGGCCAGGCGCGGCGGGGCGGGGGACGACCGGCGCGGCGTCGACGGCGGGGTAGGGCCACACGTGGTCGAGCAGCTCGCGGCGGCGGAGCGTCTCGCGTTCCACGTCGGCGGCGGACACGGGCCGTACGGCGCGCACGGCGTGCGTCCCGGCGACGGCCCCGTACTGGAAGTGGGCCGGGCGGCGGCCCGGCGCCAGCGCGAAGAACGCGGCGTCGAACAGGGCGCCCAGCTGGCATATCTCCAGCTCGCCCGCGGCCACCCGGCCGTGCCGGGCCAGCCGTCCGCCCGCCGTGAGCAGGACGTCGGGGCCGGGGGCGACGGGGCTCTCGGCGTGGGCGACGTGCCCGTCGACCAGGTACAGCGTGCCGTGGTCGCGCACCATCGCGCCGGTGGCCCGCTCACGGGCGAGGCGCAGCAGCATGGGCGAGACGACGCTGGTGGCGGTCCGGGTGCGGGTGCTCATACCAGCACCAGCCGCTCGGCCAGTTCGCGCAGCCGGAGGCGGGCCATGGCCAGGTTGCCGGTGGACCGGTCCAGCCAGAGGTGCAGGAAGACGCTGCTGTCGAAGGTCGTCTCCACGAACCGCAGGACGTGGTAGCTGGTACGGGTGGTGACGATGACGTCCTCGACGGGCGGGGCCTTGGGGTCGACGCCCCCGGGCAGAACGGGCAGGAGCGCGGTGCCCGCCGCGCCCGGGACACTCCCCGCGACCGGGGCGCCGGCCGCCGGGGGGCCTCCGCCGGCCGCCGCGTGCGGGCCGGCCGGGAGGGGTGACGGTACGGGGACCAGGGCCGAGGCGGCGGAGGTTGACGCCGTGCCGGGCCCGCCGCCCCCGGGGCCGGCCGCCGCGCCGTTCACCGCCCCCGGCGCCGCGCCGGCCGGCGACGTACCACCGGAAGCGCCGGTCCGCGGCGTACCACCGGAAGCGCCGGTCCCTGGCGTACCACCGGACGCGGAGGGCGCCGGCGGCCCGTCGCCGGGGGTGTCGGGGGCGAACGACTCGTACTCCGCGGCCGCGCGCGCCAGTTCCGCCGTCTCCGCCGCCGTGGTGTCGTGGTCGCCGACGGGGGACTGCCCGGCCGTGCCGAGGGCGAGACCGCTGGTCCAGTCGACGAGTGCCGCTCCCCGCGCGCCCGGCAGGCTCATCACTTCGCGCAGGCACTCGTCGATTCCGGGCACGCGGGCTCCCCTCCCAGTTCCCCGTTGCGCTTCAGGTCGGTGACGACGACGCTACGCATCGTTCGCACCCCTGGTGGGAGTTCTGGCATTTTCCGAAGGAACGTGCCCCGCCCGGGATATGGTCGGCGGTTACGACTCGCCGCGGAGCCGCATCACCAGCTTGTTGACGGCCCACAGCACGATGCCGACGGCCACCAGCACCCCCGCCCGGATGTACACGTCGGCGTCCCGGTCGGCGAGCGGGCTGGCCAGGATCAGCGCGGTGATCGCGCCGAGGACCGGGAGCGCCGTCGGCGTACGGAAGTGCCGGTGCTCGACCGGGTCGCGGCGCAGGACCAGGACGGCGATGTTGACCACCGCGAAGACGCACAGCAGCAGGAACGCCGTGGTGTCGCCCAGGCCCTCGATCTCCCCGGTCGAGACGAGGCCGATCGCCAGGAGCGACACGAACACGATGCCCACCACGGGGGTCCGGCGCCCGCTCAGCACCCGGCCCATGGCGCGCGGCAGGATCCGCTCGTTGGCCATGCCGTAGCAGAGGCGCGAGGCCATCATGATGTTGATCAGGGCCGAGTTGGTGACGGCGAACAGCGCGATCAGCGCGAACGCCTTGGGCGGGAAGTCGACCCCGCCGGCCTTGACGACCTCCAGCAGCGGCCCGCTGGACTCCTCCAGGGTGCGGTAGTCGACCAGGAGGGACGAGACCAGCGCCACCAGGACGTAGATGGTGCCGGTGACCGCGACACCGGTGAAGATCGCCTTGGGGAAGGTGCGGACCGGGTCGCGGGTCTCCTCCGCCATGTTGACCGAGTCCTCGAAGCCGACGAAGGCGAAGAAGCCGAGCGCCGTGGCGCCCAGCACGCCGGTGATCAGCGCGTACCCCGTGCCGCTCGCCTCCAGGTCGCCCAGGCGCGAGGGCTCCCCGCCCCCGGTGAGGACGGCCCACGCGCCGATGGCGAGGATGATCACCAGGCCGGTCAGCTCGACCAGGGTGAGGACGACATTGGTCTTCACGGACTCCGACACGCCCCGCAGGTTGAGCGCGGCGAGCACCAGGATGAAGACGATCGCCACCAGGGTCGGCGGGATCGCGCCCCGGGTGAACTCGGAGAGGTAGTCGCCGCTGAACGCGCGGGCGGCGGCGCTCGCGGACGACAGGCCGGAGCACATCACCATGAAGGCGACGATGAAGGTCAGGAAGGGGACCTTGAACGCCTTCTGGGTGTAGAGCGCGGCGCCGGCCGCCTGCGGGTACTTGCCGACGAGTTCGACGTACGAGGCCGCCGTAAGGATGGCGACGACGAAGCCGATGACGAACGGCAGCCACAGCGCGCCGCCGACCTTGCCCGCGACCGCGCCGGTGGTGGCGTAGATGCCGGTGCCGAGGATGTCGCCGATGACGAACAGGATGAGCAGCTTCGGCCCGATGACCCGCTTGAGGGCCGGCTCTCCGTGAGCCCCCGCGGGCTGTTCCGTGGTGGTCATGGAAGGGTTTTGCCCCGGCCGGCCGGGGGGATGCCCGCCGCGTCCATGAGCAGCACGTCCGGGCGTCCGCCACCTGCCTCGGCGACGATCTCGGCGAGGGTCTGCGGCGGCCGTACGGTGGCGAAGCGGACGTCCCCGCCCTCCCGGACCGTGAAACCGTACACACCGGGGCGCGCGAGGGAGTTGTACGCGTAGTGGTGCGCGAAGTAGTACGCGCCGGTGTCGAGCGCCGCCACGATGTCGCCCGGCTCGATCGGGGGCAGCCGCCGGCCCACGGCCAGCAGGTCGCCCGCGAAGCAGGCCGGTCCGGCCACGTCCTGCTCGACGGCCCCGCCACCCGTCCTGGGCATCCCCTTGGCGTCGTAGACGGCGATGCGCAGCGGCCAGGAGTCCGGGTCGTAGACGGTGCGGGTGGCGACCTGCACGCCCGCGTGGGTGACGGCGATGGGGCGCTCGCCGGACGTCTTGGTGTACTCGACGCGGGCCAGGACGGTGCCGTGCTTGGCCAGCAGCGACCGGCCGAACTCGGTCACCAGGCCGTACCGCCCGTCGAACAGCCCCGGCACCCCGTCGGCGAGCAGCCGGGCGTACTCGGCGTAGGTCGGGGTCTCCTCGTCGGAGGAGAAGTTCACCGGCAGGCCGCCGCCGATGTCGAGGGTGTCGATCTGCCGGCGGCCGGCCGCCGCGTTGATCTCCTCGGCCAGCCGGTACACCTCCCGGATGCCGGTGGCGAGGAGGGGGAGCGGCACGCCCTGCGACCCGGAGTGGGTGTGCAGCCGGGTCAGCCAGGGGCGGTCGAGGTACGCGCGGACGACGCGGGCGCGGGCGCCCTCGTCGCGCAGGGCGATGCCGAACTTGGAGGTGGCGGTGGCCGTGGACAGCGCGTCGATGGCGCCGGCGCCGATCTGGGGGTTGACGCGCAGCCCGATCGGGGAGCGGGTGGGGCGGCGCCCGACGAGGGCGTCGAGGCGGGCCAGCTCCTGGAAGTTGTCGGCGTTGACGGCGATCCCGAGGGCGAGCGCCTCGCCGAGTTCGGCCATCGTCTTGGCGGGGGAGTCCAGCACGATGCGGGCGGGGTCGACCCCGGCCGCGCGGGCCAGGGCCAGCTCGCCGGGGCTCGCGACCTCGGCGCCGAGCCCCGCCTCGTACAGCAGGCGCAGGACGGGGACGAGCGGGGACGCCTTGACGGCGAAGGCGTGCAGGACGGGCGCGTCGGTGACGGCGGCGAAGGCGGCGCGCAGGGCGGCGGCGGAGGCGCGGACGCCGTCGGTGTCGAGGAGGGCGGCGACGGGGGCGGTACCGGTGAGGAGGGCTTGGTCGACTGCTGCTCGGACGGCCAGGTCGCGACGGTCTGAAGCCATGGGTCCCAGCCAATCATCCGGTGTCGCCGGACGCAGCCGTTGACTACGTCTATTCAGCACTGCAAGATGTGAATAACTGAATCTGCAATCGTGGTGCCGGTCCCGGGGGCCGCCGGGCCGGGCCGCGAACCGCGACCGAGGAGGCATCCCCATGTCAGGACCCCGCCCCGTACGAGCCCCGCGCGGTACGGAACTGAGCGCCCTGGGATGGCAGCAGGAAGCCGCCCTGCGGATGCTGCAGAACAACCTCGACCCCGAGGTCGCCGAGCACCCCGACAAGCTCGTCGTCTACGGCGGCACCGGCAAGGCCGCCCGCGACTGGCGGTCCTTCGACGCCATGGTCCGCACCCTGCGCACCCTCAAGCAGGACGAGACGATGCTCGTCCAGTCCGGCCGCCCCGTCGGCGTCATGCAGACCCACGAGTGGGCGCCGCGCGTCCTGATCGCCAACTCCAACCTGGTCGGCGACTGGGCGAACTGGGAGGAGTTCCGGCGGCTGGAGCAGCTCGGCCTGACCATGTACGGCCAGATGACCGCCGGCTCCTGGATCTACATCGGCACCCAGGGCATCCTCCAGGGTACGTACGAGACCTTCGCCGCCGTCGCCGCGAAGAAGTTCGGCGGCACCCTCGCCGGGACGATCACCCTCACCGCCGGCCTCGGCGGCATGGGCGGCGCCCAGCCGCTCGCCGTCACCATGAACGACGGCGTGGCGATCTGCGTCGACTGCGACCCGCGCGCCATAGAGCGCCGCATCGAGCACCGCTACCTGGACGTCCGGGCCGACTCCCTGGAGCACGCCCTCCAACTCGCGGTCGAGGCGCGCGACGCCCGCCGCCCCCTGTCCATCGGCCTCCTCGGCAACGCGGCCGACCTGCTCCCGCGCATGCTGGCCGAGAGCGCGCCCATCGACATTGTGACGGACCAGACCTCCGCCCACGACCCCCTCTCCTACCTCCCCGTCGGCGTCGACTTCGACGACATGGCGTCCCTGGCGGCCAAGGACCCGGCCGGCTTCACCACCCGCGCCCGGGAGTCGATGGCCCGGCACGTCGAGGCGATGGTCGGCTTCATGGACGCCGGCGCCGAGGTCTTCGACTACGGCAACTCCATCCGCGGCGAGGCGCGGCTCGCCGGCTACGACCGCGCGTTCGCCTTCCCCGGCTTCGTCCCCGCCTACATCCGCCCCCTGTTCTGCGAGGGCAAGGGCCCCTTCCGCTGGGCCGCCCTGTCCGGCGACGCCGCCGACATCCACAAGACCGACAAGGCGATCCTCGACCTCTTCCCCGAGAACGAGTCGCTCGCCCGCTGGATCAAGATGGCCGGCGAACGCGTCCACTTCCAGGGCCTGCCCGCCCGCATCTGCTGGCTCGGCTACGGCGAACGCGACCGCGCCGGCGAGCGCTTCAACGACATGGTCGCCGCCGGCGAGCTGTCCGCCCCCCTCGCCATCGGCCGCGACCACCTCGACTGCGGCTCCGTCGCCTCCCCGTACCGCGAGACCGAGGCCATGCTCGACGGCTCCGACGCCATCGCCGACTGGCCGCTCCTCAACGCCATGGTCAACGTCGCCTCCGGTGCCTCCTGGGTCTCCCTCCACCATGGCGGCGGCGTCGGCATGGGCCGCTCCATCCACGCCGGCCAGGTCACCGTCGCCGACGGCACCCCGCTCGCCGGCGAGAAGATCCGCCGCGTCCTCACCAACGATCCCGGCATGGGCGTCATCCGCCACGTCGACGCCGGCTACGACATCGCCGAGTCCGTCGCCGGCGAGCGCGGCGTCCGCGTCCCGATGCGCGAGGGTGAGGCGTCATGAACCCGGCCGACCGGCCCGCGGAGCACGGCGGGCCCACCCGCCCGGCCGACCGGCCCGCCCCGGCCCCCCGCCCGGAGGCGGCGGCCACCGGCGACTCGTTCCACACCATGTGGGCCGACCTCGCCCCCATCGGCCGCCACCCGGCGAGCGGCGGCTACCGCCGCCACGCCTGGACCGGGGCCGACGCCGACTGCCGCACCTGGTTCCAGGAACAGGCCGAGGCCCGCGGCCTCACCTACGAGACCGACCGCAACGGCAACCAGTGGGCCTGGCTCGGCGACCCCCTCGGCGAGGACGCCGTCGTCACCGGCTCGCACCTCGACTCCGTCCCCGACGGCGGCGCCTTCGACGGCCCGCTGGGCGTGGTCTCCTCCTTCGCCGCCCTCGACGAACTCCGCCACAGGGGAGCGGAGTTCCGCCGGCCCCTGGCCATCACCAACTTCGGTGACGAGGAGGGCGCCCGCTTCGGTCTCGCCTGCGTCGGTTCCCGCCTCACGGCCGGACAGCTGACCAAGGAGGCCGCGCACCGGCTGGTGGACGCCGACGGGACCACCCTCCCGCAGGCGATGGAGGCCGCCGGATACGACCCCGAGGCCATCGGCCCCGACCCCGGACGCCTCGCCCGCATCGGCGCGTTCGTCGAGCTCCACGTCGAGCAGGGCCGCGCCCTGGACCTCTCCGGCGACGCGATCGGCATCGCCTCCGCCATCTGGCCCCACGGCCGCTGGCGGTACGACTTCCACGGCGAGGCCAACCACGCGGGCACCACCCGGCTCGCCGACCGGCGCGACCCGATGCTCACGTACGCCGAGACCGTCCTCGCCGCCCGCCGCGAGGCGGAACTGGCGGGCGCCGTCGCCACCTTCGGCAAGATCGCCGTCGAGCCCAACGGCGTCAACGCCATCCCCTCCCTCGTACGCGGCTGGCTCGACTCCCGCGCCGCCGACCAGGCCACCCTCGACACGGTCGTCTCCGGCATCGAGGCCGCCGCCCGCGAGGCGGCCGGCCGCCAGGGCATCGACCTCACCGTCGTCCGCGAATCCTTCACCCCCGTCGTCGAGTTCGAGCACGCCCTGCGGGACGAGCTGGCCAAGATCCTCGGCGGGCAGGTCCCGGTGCTCGGCACCGGAGCCGGACACGACGCGGGCATCCTGTCCGCCTCCGTCCCCACCGCCATGCTGTTCGTCCGCAACCCCACCGGCGTCTCCCACTCCCCGGCCGAATTCGCCGCCGAGGACGACTGCGTGGCCGGCGTCCACGCCCTCGCCGACGTCCTGGAGGGCCTGGCATGCCGCTGACCTACTGGGCCGAACACGCCTGGCTCGACCCGGTCGCCGAGCCGGGCGTCGCCCTCGACGTGTCCGACGGCCGCATCACCGCCGTCCGCACCGGCGTCGGAACCCCGCCGCCCGGCGCGGTGACCCTGCGCGGCCTGACCCTGCCGGGCCTCGCCAACGCCCACAGCCACGCCTTCCACCGCGCCCTGCGCGGCACCGTCCAGGTCGGCTCCGGCACCTTCTGGACCTGGCGCGAGGTCATGTACCAGGTCGCCTCCCGGCTCGATCCCGACAGCTACCACGCCCTCGCCCGCGCCGTGTACGCGGAGATGGCCCTCGCCGGCATCACCGCGGTCGGAGAGTTCCACTACCTCCACCACGGGCCCGACGGCACCCCCTACGCCGACCCCAACGCCATGGGCGAGGCGCTGATCGCGGCGGCAGGCGAGGCGGGCATCCGCATCACCCTGCTCGACACCGCCTACCTCTCCTCCGGCTTCGGCGCCGCCCCCGACCGGCACCAGCGCCGCTTCTCCGACGGCACCGCCGAGGCGTGGGCCGAACGGGCCGCCGGGCTCAAGGAACGCGCCGGCGTCCGCGTCGGCGCCGCCATCCACTCCGTCCGCGCCGTCCCCGCCGACCAGCTGGCCACCGTCGCCCAGTGGGCCGGCGAACGCGGGGCGCCCCTGCACGTCCACCTCTCCGAGCAGACGGCGGAGAACGACGCCTGCCTGGCCGCCCACGGCCGCACCCCCGCCGAGCTGCTCGCCGACCACGGAGTCCTCGGGCCCCGCACCACGGGCGTCCACAACACCCACCTCACCGACGCCGACATCGCGCTCATCGGCGGGTCGGGCACCGGCACCTGCATGTGCCCCACCACCGAACGCGACCTCGCCGACGGCATCGGCCCGGCCGTCGCCCTCCAGCACGCCGGCTCGCCCCTGTCGCTGGGCAGCGACAGCCACGCGGTGATCGACCTGCTCGAAGAGGCACGGGCGATGGAGCTCGACGAGCGCCTCCGCTCCCGCACCCGCGGCCACTGGACGGCCGCCGCGCTGCTGCGCGCCGCCACCGCCGACGGGCACGCCGCGCTCGGCCGGCCCGACGCGGGCCGCCTGGAGGCCGGGGCGCTCGCCGACTTCACGACGATCGCCCTCGACACGGTCAGGACAGCGGGACCGGTACCGCGTCTGGCAGCTGAGACAGCGGTATTCGCCGCGTCGGCAGCGGATGTGCGCCATACGGTCGTGGGCGGTCGCCATGTCGTCCAGGACGGGAACCACTCCCTGGTGCCCGACGTACCCCGAGCCCTCGCGGACGCGATCGCGGCGCTGCGGAGCTGAACCCCGCACCGCCGCCCCCGCCGAGACGACCGCCCCCGAGCCGCCCGTCCCCGCCGAGACGACCGCGGACACCGCTGAAGGAGACACCCCTCACCATGAACAGCATCAACAGCGGCCCCGACACCACGAACAACCCCCCGGCGACGGCCGCCCCCGCGACGGCGAACAACCCCGTCGCGGCGACGGCCACCGTCATCACCAACATCGCCAGCCTGGTCACCAACGACCCCTCCCTCGGTGATGGATCCCCCCTCGGACTGATCCGGGACGCGGCCGTTGTCATCGACGGCGACCGCGTCTCCTGGATCGGTGAATCAAGCAAAGCACCCGCCACTGACAACCGGGTCGACGCCGGCGGCCGGGCCGTGATCCCCGGCTTCGTCGACTCCCACTCCCACCTCGTCTTCGCGGGCGACCGCACCGCCGAGTTCAACGCCCGCATGTCCGGGCAGCCCTACGCCGCCGGCGGCATCCGCACCACCGTCGCCGCCACCCGCGCCGCCACCGACGAGGCCCTCGAGGCCAACGTCACCCACTACCTGCGGGAGGCGCTGCGCCAGGGCACCACCACCTTCGAGACCAAGTCCGGCTACGGCCTCACCGTCGAGGACGAGGCCCGCGCGCTGCGCATCGCCGCCCGCCACACCGACGAGGTCACCTACCTCGGCGCGCACATCGTGTCGCCCGACTACGCCGACGACCCGGCCGGTTACGTCGCCCTCGTCACCGGCGAGATGCTCGACGCCTGCGCCCCGCACGCCCGCTGGATCGACGTGTTCTGCGAGAAGGGCGCCTTCGACGGCGACCAGGCCCGCGCGATCCTCACGGCCGGCCAGGCGCGCGGCCTGCACCCGCGGATCCACGCCAACCAGCTGTCGTACGGGCCCGGCGTCCAGCTCGCCGTCGAGCTCGACGCGGCGAGCGCCGACCACTGCACCCACCTCACCGACGCCGACGTCGACGCCCTCGCGAGCGGCGCCACGGTGGCGACCCTGCTCCCGGGCGCCGAGTTCTCCACCCGCGCCGAGTGGCCCGACGCGCGCCGCCTGCTCGACGCGGGCGTGACCGTGGCCCTCTCCACCGACTGCAACCCGGGCTCGTCGTTCACGTCGTCCGTCCCGTTCTGCATCGCCCTGGCGGTACGGGACATGGGGATGACCCCCGACGAGGCGCTCTGGTCCGCCACCGCCGGCGGCGCGGCCGCCCTCCGCCGCACCGACATCGGCCGCCTCACCCCCGGCGCCCGCGCCGACCTGACGCTCCTGGACGCCCCCTCGCACGTCCACCTGGCCTACCGCCCGGGGGTCCCCCTGACCGCAGCAGTCTGGCGCGCCGGCGAACGGGTCGTCTGACGGTCCCCTGCACGGGCGTGGCCTCCGGAGCAATGCCCCTGAAGCCCCGCCCGGGCCCGGCCCGGCCCCGTCGTGGCGAGGGACCGAGACGGTCACTCGGGCTCCCCGGTGTTACTGCTCTGTCGTGTGTCCGATGCTCGTGCCGGAGTTCCGCCGTCCTTCGACGACCGACCCGATCAGCCCGGCCGCGGCGATCTCGCCGACCGGGACCAAGCCCGCAGCCGCGATGGCTTCCTCCGTGTCGGGGAGTCGGCCGGTCGCAGACCAGCGCAGATCGTCACCGAATTCTTCGTCGTACCGCTCGCCACGAACCAGGCGACGCCTCAGGAGGGGGCCTTGCCCACTGGACGGGGCGTAGTACGAGATGCGCCCCGCGGCGTCAACGGCATCGAGTACGGCATCGCTGAGCGCCAGGAAAGCAGGCGTCTGGAGGTTGCCCTGCGGCGTGCCCGGCCGAAAAGACACTCCGGTCAGGTCTAGGGCGCCGGCATCGTCCTGTACGAACTCTCCGCCGCGTTCGTAGAAGAGAACCAGGGGTTCGTACAGGTCAGGCAAGTCGGGCAGGGCGGAGGGTTTCCCGTTCCTCAGTTCCGCCATCCGTACGGCGCCCGCGCAGGTGGTCCTCAGTGAGCTGCCGGGGACCTTGCGAAGGAGCTCCTCAAGGTCTGAAGCAAGCTCCGGCGAGAGACGGAACCCGGGGTGCGCGTACTCCGTCGCGTCGAAGAAGGGCCACTCGCGTTCGGCTGAGTAGTGCCGGGCCCACAGAGCCGCGCGCCGTAGGTACTCACGCATCAGGAGGCGGCGCGACATGACGTGCCGGAACGAGATGTCCCAGTCCCCCACCCAATCGACCGCGTGCAGGCGGTGCAGCATGGTCCGTGCAGGCCGGTCGGTCATTCCTGTCCCAATCCCAATTGGGCGGGCGGCGCGATCAGTACGCCTGCAGGGCGCCGACCCGGTGGTACAGGTACTCGTTGTGCTCGGCACCCGAAGTCCGGAGACGCTCCAGGGGGACCTGGCACAACGCGGTCATCCGCTGCTGGTCGCTGCAGACGACGCCGTACCAGCACGCCTCGATCAAGTGGAAGGCATGGGCGGAAGGCCCGGAGCCCCATGGCTGGGAGTCGTCGGACCGCATGATGGATACGGCGCTCTTGCACCCCCTCCGTGGCGCTCGTCACCCGGAACAGGGCTCCGCCCACGACCTCCGATTCGCACCGGGCCGGTGACGTTCAGGTGGTGAACTCGCCCACCCAGGTACCCAGCAAGAGGTGCCGCGGCAGATACTCCGACTCGACCTCGATCGGGAAGCCGGCGTCATGAGCGAGACAGGCCACCGCGAGTGGCCCGACGGCGACGAACCCGTCACTGTCCTGGGCGCGCTCGGTGTCGGCGGTCCAGTATTCCTTGTGCCACTTCAGGGCGTTGGCCAGTGAGGTGGTGAAACGCTCGTGATCACCGGTGACAAACCGGTGGAACAGGTCGATGTGCGGCCACAGGATCTTCGACAGCAGTTCCGGTCCGGCGATCGGGGCGGCTCCCGGGGCCGCCCCGCGGGCGGCCTCCACCAGCTTCTGCCCCACGTCCCCGCGCCCCGACCAGTACGTTTGCAGCGTCTCGATCCAGGCGAAGACGTACTCGTCATAGACCGAACTGGACTGGCGGAGAAGCGAAACCGGCACCTCGCACAAGCCGTCGATGCGTTCCTTGTCGCGGCAGATGACGGCCAGCCAAAAGGCCGTCAACCAGTTGCCCGCGTCGATCCACGGCTGGGGGCCCGTCGCCGGGACCGTGCGTATCTCGTGGTGGATACGTGATTCCACACTCGGAGCCGAGGTCGTGGCCGCTGCGAACATGGCTGAGCCGGACTGCATGGCTGTGACCCACACGTCCCAGGTCTCCAGCCACTGCGCCGTGGGATCGGCGGCAGTCCTGGCCCGCGCCAGGATCAACGACGTACTCATCGCGTCAGCGATGGCCTGAGGAGACTCGTGCAGGTCCTCCAGCGCCCAGACGGTCCCACGGTCGAGGACCGGCTCGCGCCCCGGGGCGTTGTCCGCAGGAATGTCATGGCGGGGGACGACGACGGTCACTGGCGTCCTTCCCTGTAGAGGTCGAAGTACTGAAGATTGGCCCCAGCATAGGTTCCGGGATGGTCGTTGGCGTGAACGAGGACGTATTGCACCTTCCTGTTACGCAGCGCGCGCCCCATGTCCTCGGCGATCCCCTTGTCCGGATCGCCACGTTTGGTCATCTCGTGGAGGATGGTCCGGACGTATTCGATCGTCCCCTGCTTCACCATTGCCCGACTCTCCGGCCCTGCTCCCTTGCGCCAGTCCAGTGTCCCGCCAGGCGCCTTTGCCTCGACAATGACGAAGTCACCCTTGCCGTTGTCCAGACGGTACAACTGGTCAAATCTTCTCGCCCCATTTCCCGTCTCCATGAGCGAGATCTCCGCGGCGTTCTTGAATGCCTTGGGGATGGCGTGCAGCCGCGCCGCTCCTTCGCCGAGCTGCTCGCCGATCTGCGTATTGTTGGGTCGGTCACCCATCGCCGCACGGGCGCTCTCCAGAGCTCGCAGGGTGTCGGCGGTCGGCCCCCTTTCGTGAGATCTCTGGGCGTCGCCGAGATCGAGGTAGGCCTTGTGAGCCTCGGCCAGCTCGTCGAGCTCGGATCTGACTTCACGCCGCACTGAGTCCAGCCCGATGTTCTTCGGTTTCAACCGGTAGTACTCGCGGTCCGCGTAAGGCAGTTCGTTCGTTGCGATCAGTCGGCCGTCGGGCAATTCGGTCAGCTTGGGAAGCAGTTGCCCGTCCACGTATCTGTCCGCATCCCGGCGGTGGAAGCGAGCGTCGTAGTGAGCGTGGCGCCAGGCCGGGTCCTCATTCGCCAGCCGAACGTGCTCGTCCTGGATTCGCTTCTTCTCCTCGGCCGAACGGGGCGGCGTTTGGTCGCCCGTTTCGTTCCCCGCTCCTCCGTCCGTCCGGGCGGGCTGCCCTGCTTCACCGTTGACCTGTCCGGCATCGGCCGAGCCAGTGGCACCCTCACCATGCGGGGCAGGGACAGGGTCCGAGCCAGAGGGGTCGGGGCGTGTCGTCGCGCGAGCACCGTGGTCAGAAGTGGCAGGACCACCGTGGCCGTTCCCGGAAGTCGTGGAACCAGGCCCCCTGTCGTGCCCTTCACCGGCCGGCGAGCCGCTCGCACGGTCTCCGGTGCTCGGGTGGGCGTCGGAGCTGTCCCCGCGGTCCGGGCCGGAGTCGCCCAGGGCGTTGGACGGCATGTGCTCACCGACGCGTCCGCCTGGTGTGCGGTCCGGATCGGGGGCGGCGGGATCGGTGCCGATCCGCCCCACGTCCCCCGGCGTCCCGTCCGGGCCGCCGCCGGCCGTGCCCTCCGTCGCGCGGGCGTCCGCGCCGACCAGGGCGGGTTGGCGGGCGGGGGCCGGGCGGGTTTCTCGGCGGGCCTCCTCGGCGGCCTGGAGCAGCGTGCCGTTCGCGTCGTAGAGGTCGCCGCGGGGCGTGAGGTACACCGTGTCGCCCTGGGCGTCGGTGTGCCGGACCGTGCCCTGCGGGAGGGTGAGCGTCCCGTCGGTGACCCTGAGGGTGCCCTCCGGTACGGGCACCGCGCCGGGCGGGGCCGGGGTGCCGGCCGGGAGGCGGACCAGGCCGTCGCCGAGGTCGACCGAGCCCCGCGGGGCCGGGGTGCCGGCGGGGAGGCGGACCGTGCCCGGGGGGACCTCCAGGACGCCCGCGGGGACCTCGGCGCCGGCCGGGAGGCGCAACGTTCCGTCGGGCAGGACGGAGGCCCCCGCCGGCAGCTCGACCGTGCCGGGCGGAAGGCTCACGTCGACCCGGCCCATGCCGCGCAGGCCCTTCATGACGTCACCGATCCGCGACAGGCTCGCGGCGGCGCCCTTGAACAGGTACACCGTCGGGTCCACCGCCCGGCCCGCCCTGCCCACGAAGGAGATCGCCCTGGCCGTCCGCCCCGCGCCCGCGACCGCGCCCCCGGCCCCGCCCGTGAAGACGGTGCTCAGGAAGTTGAAGGTGACCGCCCCGCCCGCCCGGCCGGGGTTCTCCTTCCACTGGTCCCAGGCCAGGAACGCCTTGCCCGCCTCCTTCGTGGCGGTACGCGAGTCCCGCAGCCAGCCGGGGAGTTCCTCGTCGCGCGCCGAGCCGTACCACCCGCCCACGACCGGGACCGAGCTGATCGCCAGTCCCGTCGCGACCATGCCCAGGCCCTTCCACGCCTGTCCGGCCTCGTCCCAGCCATGGACGCCCACCAGCGTGCCGAGGCTGGTGACGGTGCCCCACACACCGTCGACGAAGAAGCCCTCCAGGAAGTCGCCGGTGTGCTCCCAGACCTGCCACCCCGGGGTGGACTCGGCGACCGCTTCGCCCCACGGCAGGGCCTTGACCTGCTTGAGCACCTCGGCGTCGTAGCCGTACATCCCCGGCTGGTGCGAGCCGTCGTCCACCTTCAGCGGCGGCTTCCCGACCAGGGCCACGATCGTGTCGTGGCAGGTCCGCTCGGCCGCCTGGAACCGGGCCCAGACTTCGGCGACCTCATTGCGGCGGCCGAGGTTCTCGTCGATCAGGTCGCCGTCCTCGCGCCAGGTCTCGTCACCGGCGACCTTGGCACGGAACTCCGCGGCGGACCGCCGCAGTTCGTCCAGCCTCTTCACCAGGGGCCGGATCTCGTCGGCGTACGTCCCCAGCGCACCGGCGATCACGCACAGGTCCCCGCCGACGTCGAGGGCCAGGTCCTGCACCGGCTTCGTCGTGGCGAAGAGCTGGTCGGCCTCCGGCGCCTTGTAGTAGGCGCTCAGGCCACCGAAGGAGCTGTGCACGTCACCGGCGGCCGTGGAGATCCTGGCCCCCGCGCCGGACAGTGCCTTCACCTTCGCGGCGAGTTCCGTCTCGTCACCGGTGAACCGCGGTATTTCCGCCGGGTCGACCGGCGCGTCGCTGCTCAACTCGTCGTTCCCCCCGAACGAATGGATCTTGTGTACGACATGCCTATCAACCCCGTCGTCACGGGTGCAATCGGCAATCGCGCCAGTTCCGGCCCGTCTCCGGGCCAGCCCCGCACCATGCGTGCGTCGACCGGGGTTCGCGGACGGGAAGGATGCCCGGACGCACGCGTGCGGGGACCGCGCGATGGCCCCGACACCGCGCCCGTCCCCGGTCGTCCCGACACCGTGCCCGTCCCCGGTCGTCTCGACACCGTGCCCGTCCCCGGTCGTCTCGACACCGCGCCCGTCCCCCGTCGTCCCGACACCGCGCCCGTCCCCGGTCGTCTCGACACCGCGCCGTCCCCGGTCGTAGGCTCCCGTCGATCCCCCAGCCAGCAGCCCGCCCGTCCGGCGGGCTCTTCGTCGTGCCCGCGAGGAGACATCCATGAAGCTCGGACTCACCTGCCCCCGGTTCGTCTGGCCCGGCGGTACGCCCGCCCTCGCGGCCCGGTTCGGGGACGTCGTACGCGGCGCGGAGGACGCCGGGCTCGACAGCTTCTGGGTGATGGACCACCTCTTCCAGATACCGAACTTCGGTGCCCCGGAGGACCCGATGCCCGAGGCGTACAGCCTCCTCTCGTACGCCGCCGCCCTCACCCGCCGTGTCACCCTCGGCACCCTCGTCACCTGCGTCACGTACCGCGCGCCCGGTCTGCTCCTCAAGCAGGTCACCACCCTGGACGTGCTGTCCGGCGGGCGGGCCGTGCTCGGGATCGGCGCCGGGTTCCACGAGGAGGAGCACCGGGGCCTCGGGTTCCGGCTGCCGCCGGTCGCCGAGCGGTTCGAGCGGCTGGAGGAGACGCTGCGGATCGCCACGCGCATGTGGAGCGCCGAGGACACCCCGTACGAGGGCAGGCACTACCAGCTGGGCCGCACCCTCAACTCCCCGCAGTCCCTCTCCCGCCCCCGCCCGCCGATCCTGGTCGGCGGTGGGGGCGAGCGGCGGACCCTGCGGCTCGTGGCGCGGTACGCGGACGCCTGCAACCTCTTCCTCGGCGCCGACGTGCCCCACAAGCTCCGGGTGCTGCGCGCCCACTGCGAGGCGGAGCGGCGTCCGTACGAGGCGATCGAGAAGACGCTCCACATGCGCGTGCCGGACGAACAGTCCGTGGCCGAGACCGTCCAGCTCTGCGGCGAACTCGCCGAGCAGGGCATCGGGCATGTCATCGTCGCCCTGCCCGACCCGTCCACCGACGCGGCCCGCACCCGGCTGGCCGAACTGGCCCGGCAGGTCCGCCCGCTCACCCCCGGCCCCGGAAACTGACGCGTGTCCCCGGCCCCGGGCCCTTCCGTACCGCCGGAGGGCCCGGCGGCCGATCATGGCAATCTGGCCCGATGAAGACCATCGGACTGATCGGCGGCATGAGCTGGGAATCCAGCGCGGAGTACTACCGGCTCCTCAACCAGCTCGTACGCGAACGCCTCGGCGGGCTGCACTCGGCGCGGTGCATCCTGCACTCCGTCGACTTCGCCGAGATCGAGCGGCTCCAGGTCTCCGGTGAGTGGGAGCAGGCCGGCGAGGTGCTCGCCGAGGCCGCGCGCGGGCTCGCCGCCGCCGGGGCGGACCTGCTGCTGATCTGTACGAACACGATGCACAAGGTCGCCGGGCAGGTGGAGGACGCCGTCCCCGTACCGCTGCTCCACCTCGGGGACGCCACCGCCGACGCCGTACGGGCGGCCGGGCTGAAGACGGTGGGGCTGCTGGGCACCGCGTTCACCATGGAGCAGGCGTTCTACCGCGACCGGCTCGCCGGGCACGGCCTCACCGTGCTGGTGCCCGAGCCGGAGGGGCGGGCCGAGGTGCACCGGATCATCTACGAGGAGCTGTGCCTCGGCGTGGTGGACGACGCCTCCCGCGACACCTTCCGGCGGGTCGTCGACCAGCTGGTGGCCGACGGCGCGGAGGGCATCGTCCTCGGCTGCACCGAGATCGAGCTGCTGTACGGCCAGGAGCACAGCCCCGTACCGGTCTTCCCCACCACCCGGCTGCACGCCGAGGCCGCCGTCACGGCCGCCCTCCGCCCCTGAACCGCCGCGCCCGCGCCGGCAACGCCGGCAACGTACGTACGGGAAAGGCCCGTACGAAGGGCCCGTCCCGGCAGCGGAACGGGCCCTTCCCAGCCACAGACACGCGACGTGCCTGTGACGCGTCTCTCACTCGTCTCTCACTCGTCGAGCGTGAGCCCCTTGCGCAGCTTGGTCAGCGTGCGGGAGAGCAGCCGCGAGACGTGCATCTGCGAGATGTTCAGCTCCTCGCCGATCTCCGACTGCGTGAGGCCCGCGACGAAGCGCAGCGACAGGATCTTCCGGTCGCGCGCCGGGAGGGAGGCGATCAGCGGCTTGAGGGACTCGATGTACTCGATGCCCTCCAGCCCGTGGTCCTCGTAGCCGATGCGGTCCGCGAGCGCGCCCTCGGAGTCGTCCTCCTCGGGCTGGGCGTCGAGCGAGCTGGCCGTGTAGGCGTTGCTCGCCGCCATCCCCTCGACGACCTCCTCCTTGGTGATCCCGAGCTTGTCCGCGAGTTCGGCCACAGTGGGGGAGCGGTCGAGCTGCTGGGCGAGCTCGTCCCCGGCCTTGGCCAGGTCGAGGCGGAGTTCCTGGAGCCTGCGCGGGACGCGTACCGACCAGGAGGTGTCGCGGAAGAACCGTTTGATCTCTCCGACGATGGTTGGCATCGCGAAGGTGGGGAACTCGACCCCTCGGCTGAGTTCGAAGCGGTCGATGGCCTTGATCAGACCGATGGTGCCGACCTGGACGATGTCCTCCATCGGCTCACTGCGGGAGCGGAACCGGGAGGCGGCGAACTTGACCAGTGCGAGGTTGAGTTCCACCAGCGTGTTGCGGACGTACGCGTGCTCGTACGTCCCTTCCTCGAGCGTTTCGAGGCGCGCGAACAGCGTCTTGGAGAGGGCCCTCGCGTCGAGCGGTTCGACCTCGTCGTACGGAGGGATGTCGGGCAGGCCGAGATCTGCGGTCACGGTCTGCTCGTACAGATGATCGTGCTGGAACGGAGTTGCCGACGCCGCGTCCTGGGTACGCGTCTCGTCGAGCCGGGGTGACATGGGGTCCTCCATCGTTCTCGGCATATGGCCGCCGATGCCCAAAGAGTGTGGCTGCGGTGTGCGGCGCCTCCAAAGCCGGCCGTGTTGGTTGTGTCCCTACTAGCCCTACCCGCTTCACACGGATCGTTGCAAGTGTCAATTGTTCCATATGTCCGTCTTGTGGTTAAGTCCTGACTACCGACCGCCGTTCAGAAGGCGTAGGGTTCTACCGACTCAACGGCATCGGCGAAGAGGGACGGCATGGACCGCGGGACGGTCGGCAGCGCGAATCAGGGCCGGCTCAAGGTCGGGGTCCGGACGGAAGGCCGCAGCGAAGTACTGACGCCGGCGGGTGAGCTCGATCACCACACCGCCGAGCTGCTGCGCGAGCCGCTGGACGCCGCACTCGATCAGGGCCGCACACGCTTGGTGGTCGACTGCTCGCAGCTTGCGTTCTGCGACTCCACCGGGCTCAACGTGCTGCTCGGCGCACGCCTGAAGGCGGAGGCCGCGGGCGGCGCGGTCCACCTCGCGGGCATGCAGCCCGTGGTGGCCAGGGTGTTCGAGATCACCGGCGCGGAGGCGGTCTTCACCGTCCACGACTCGCTGGAATCGGCACTCGCCGACTGAGGCGACAAAGCGGGTGTTGTCCCGGATCGGCCGGGCAGAAGAACCCCGCGGCAACTGTACGGAGGGGCTCCGCACACGCAGTGACGGCCCCCTCACTGCCCTGTGACGACGTAATGGCGACTTGGTGAAATCGGTGAGGTGAAGCGCTGATGGGTATCACCCAGCAGCATCCGCCGAGCGATCTCGGCCCCCAGCCGGACGGTTCCGGCCTCGGTGCCGGCGCGTCGGTACCGGCTTCCTCCGCCGCGTTCACCACGCCGGAGGTGAGGTCCGACATGTCAGGTGCGGCGTCCGGGTCGGAGCCCGGGGCCACGCCCGCTGGACGCCGGACGCGGCGTCTCTCGCTGGGCAGTGCCAGCGGGATCGTGCCGCTCGCCCGGGACTTCACTCGGCAGGCGCTGTACGACTGGGGCTGGCTCCCCGCGGCCACCGCCGACCGGCGGGCCGCCGCCGAGGACGTCCTCCTCGTGGTCTCGGAGCTCGTCACCAACGCCTGTCTGCACGCCGAGGGCCCCGAGGAGCTGCGCGTCTCGCTGGACTCGAAGGTGCTGCGGCTGGAGGTGGAGGACCGCGGGGCCGGCCAGCCCGCGCCGCGTACGCCCCACCGCGCCGGACGCCCGGGCGGACACGGCATGTTCATCGTCCAGCGGCTCTGCCTCGACTGGGGAGTCGTCCGCGCCGACGACGCGCCCGGCAAGACGGTCTGGGCCGAACTGGCGGCCCCCGCCTAGCCGGAGGCGTACGCCGCCGGACGCCCGCCCGCCGCCGGGAGACGGCACGGGCGGCACCGGGGGCCCGCGGAAGCCCGTACGGGGACGTGGAGCACGGCAGCCGCCGTGCTCTTTGCTTTTCCCCGGCCCCGCCACCCCCCCGTACGACCCGGACACGCATGGACACGAAGGGACACGAAAAGGGCCGCCGTACCGGACGAATCCGGTACAGCGGCCCTATCGCTGCGTCAGCGGGCGTCCCGTCAGTGGACGTTGCCCATCAGCGTCTGCACCTTCTTGCGGTACATGAACACCGCCACACCCGCGAGGGCCGCCAGTGTGGCCTCCATCGCGATGATCCCGGTGCCGTTCAGGTCGACCCCCGCCAGCGAGAGCAGACCGGTGGTGCAGTCGCCCGCGGTGACCGCGAGGAACCAGACGCCCATCATCTGCGAGGCGTACTTCTGCGGCGCCATCTTGGTGGTCACCGACAGGCCCACGGGGGAGAGGCACAGCTCACCGATGGTCTGGATCATGTAGATCGAGACGAGCCACATCGGGGAGACCTTGGTGCCGTCGCCCGCCATGCCCATCGGGACGATGAAGACGAAGAACGACGCACCGACCAGCACCAGGCCCATCGCGAACTTCACGACGGTGTTCGGCTCCTGGTTCTTCCGCGCCAGCCACAGCCACAGCCAGGCGAAGACCGGGGCCAGCGCCATGACGAACAGCGGGTTCAGCGACTGGTACCAGGTCGCCGAGAAGACGAAGCCGAAGACGCTGTCCGCGGTCTTGCTGTCCGCGAAGAGCGACAGGGTCGAGCCGCCCTGGTCGTAGATCATCCAGAAGATGGCGGCGGCCACGAAGAACCAGATGTAGCCGTTCATCTTGGACTGCTCGGTGACCGACAGCTCCTTGTCGCGCTTGATGCGGACGAGGACGGCGACCGGGATCACCAGGCCGGCGAGGGTCAGCGGGACCAGCGCCCAGTTCAGGGTGAACGCGCCGATGGCGACGACGACGCCGTAGAAGACCGCGGCCGCGAGCACCGCGCCGGTGACCTTCAGGAGGATCGCGCGGCGCTCCTCCGGGCTCAGCGGGTTCGGTACGACGTTGCTCTTCGGGCTCAGGTGGCGCGTGCCGAGCAGGAACTGGAGCAGGCCCAGGCCCATGCCCAGCGCGGCGAGCGCGAAGCCGAAGTGCCAGTTGTGCTCCTTGCCGACCGTGCCGATGACGAACGGGGCGACGAAGGCACCGAGGTTGATGCCGATGTAGAAGAGCGTGAAGCCACCGTCGCGGCGCGGGTCCTCGGGGCCGTCGTAGAGGTGGCCCACCATCGTGGAGATGTTGGCCTTCAGCAGACCGGAACCGGCGGCGACCAGCACCAGGCCGACGAAGAACATCGCCTGGCCGGGCAGGGCCAGCGACAGGTGACCCGTCATGATCACGGCACCGGCGATCGCGACCGTCTTGCGGGCGCCCCAGACGCGGTCGCCGAACCAGCCGCCCGGCATGGCCATCAGGTAGACCATCGAGACGTAGACGGAGTAGATGGCCGTGGCCGTGGCCGCGGTCATCGCAAGGCCGCCGCCCTGGCTGCCCGTCGCGGCGTCGGCGCCGCCCGAGACCAGGTAGTACACGAGCAGGGCGCGCATGCCGTAGTAGCTGAAGCGCTCCCACATCTCGGTCAGGAAGAGAGTGGCCAGGCCGCGGGGGTGGCCGAAGAAGGTCTTGCCGCCAGTGGGTGTTCCGGCGGCGTCCTTCGTCAGGCTGGACGCCATGGGTCGATCCTTGCTTGCTCGGGACGCGCTGCGCTTCGTGAGCGGTCACGCGCCCGGTGGGGGGCGGCCGGCACCGGCACGGGTTCCGCCCCACCCCCACGCCCACAGGGGTCCGCCCGTACGGCATACGGATCGGGGGGACAGTCCGCACCGGGATCCACGCCCCGGACATGTCATTGCATGGCGGGGCCCGGCCCACAGGTCATTCACTGTCGTGAGCCCGGTCCACCGGACCGGCCTCACGCAGAAAGAGACCCTTGGCGCGAAGTGGGCCAAAGGTCCCCGGATAGTGCATCAGGCGTCTCGCCACCATACGACACGACAGGGAGGCATATGGAAGGACTTGAGAGATGGATCACAGGTGTCGCTGGAACCGTCAGAGCTGTTTCGAAGGTATTCCCCAGGATGCCGCCCCATACTCGCAGGGCGTAACGATCATCGTGCGATCCCCCCTCTCACCAGGACGGGTGCGGACTACCATCACCCCATGACCCGTGTACTGCTCGCCGAGGACGACGCATCCATCTCGGAACCGCTGGCCCGCGCCCTGCGGCGGGAGGGTTACGAGGTCGAGGTGCGGGAGGACGGGCCCAGCGCGCTCGACACCGGGCTCCAGGGCCATGTCGACCTGGTCGTGCTGGATCTGGGGCTGCCCGGGATGGACGGGCTGGAGGTGGCGCGGCGCCTGCGCTCGGACGGGCTGACGGTGCCCATCCTGGTGCTGACCGCCCGCGCCGACGAGGTCGACACCGTGGTC
The DNA here is from genome assembly GCF_043079975.1 of Streptomyces sp. NPDC015131. Taxonomy (NCBI): domain Bacteria; kingdom Bacillati; phylum Actinomycetota; class Actinomycetes; order Kitasatosporales; family Streptomycetaceae; genus Streptomyces; species Streptomyces sp. NPDC015131. The sequence goes on from NZ_JBIBVB010000006.1 coordinate 484,112, forward strand.
GGGCTGGACGCGGGCGCCGACGACTACGTCACCAAGCCGTTCCGCCTCGCCGAGCTGCTCGCCCGCGTCCGGGCCCTGCTGCGGCGCGGCGCCACCGAGCCGGCCCCGGCCCCCGCCACCCACGGGGTGCGCATCGACGTGGAGTCGCACCGCGCCTGGATGGGCGAGGAGGAGCTGCAGCTCACCGCCAAGGAGTTCGACCTGCTGCGCGTCCTCGTCCGCGACGCCGGCCGGGTCGTCACCCGCGACCAGCTGATGCGCGAGGTGTGGGACACCACCTGGTGGTCGTCCACCAAGACCCTCGACATGCACATCTCCTGGCTGCGCAAGAAGCTCGGCGACGACGCGGCGAACCCGCGCTACATCGCCACCGTGCGCGGTGTGGGCTTCCGCTTCGAAAAGAGCTGAGCGGGCACCGTGCGCCGCCGACTGATCAACTCCACGCTCGCCGTGGTCCTCGTCGTCATCGCCGTCTTCGGGGTCTCCCTCGTCATCGTCGAGACGCGCACCATCAGCAGCAGCGCCCAGGAGAGCGTCGACTCCGAGGCCGTCCGGCTGGTCAGCATCGTGGAGAGCCGGCTCGTGGGCGGGGAGCCGGTGAACCCGCAGATCCTGGGCCGGCAGAGCGGCGCCAAGCGGTACGCCCTGGTCGAGATCCCCGGCCGTCCGGACATCGAGATCGGCGACCGCCCCGACGGCAGCGTCATCCGGGGCAGCGCCGACGGCAAGCGCGGCGAGCGGGTGACCGTCGAGGAGCCCCGCTCCACCGTCACCCGCGAGGTGGGCCGCACGCTGCTGATCATCGGCGCCGTCGCGCTGCTCGCCGTGATCGCCGCCGTCCTCCTCGCCGTACGGCAGGCGAACCGCCTCGCCTCGCCGCTGACCGACCTCGCGGAGACCGCCGAGCGGCTGGGCTCCGGCGACCCGAGGCCCCGCCACAAGCGGTACGGGGTCCCGGAGCTGGACCGGGTCGCCGACGTCCTGGACGCCTCGGCCGAGCGGATCGCCCGGATGCTCACGGCCGAGCGGCGGCTGGCGGCGGACGCGTCGCACCAGCTCCGTACGCCGCTGACCGCGCTGTCCATGCGGCTGGAGGAGATCGCCGAGACCGACGACCCCGACACCGTGAAGGACGAGGCGCACATCGCCCTGACCCAGGTCGAGCGGCTGACCGACGTGGTGCAGCGGCTGCTCACGAACTCGCGCGACCCGCGCACCGGCTCGGCGATCGCCTTCGACCTCGACGAGGTGGTCAAGCAGCAGATCGAGGAGTGGCGGCCGGCGTACCGCAGCGCGGGCCGGGCCATCGTCCGGTCGGGCAAGGTCGGCATGCGGGCGGTGGGCACTCCGGGCGCGGTCGCGCAGGTGCTGGCCGCGCTGATCGAGAACTCGCTGATGCACGGCGGCGGCACCGTCGCCCTGCGCACCCGCGTCACCGGCAACCAGGCCGTCGTGGAGGTCACCGACGAGGGGCCGGGCGTGCCGCCGGACCTCGGGGCCCGGATCTTCGAGCGCACGATCAGCGGCCGCAACTCCACCGGCATCGGGCTGGCCGTCGCCCGCGACCTCGCCGAGGCCGACGGCGGGCGCCTCGAACTGCTCCAGCAGCAGCCGGCGGTCTTCGCGCTGTTCCTCAGCCGCGAGAGCCGCCGCCGCAAGGACCGGGCCCACCCGGAGCCCCCCACCGTGCGCTGACGGCGCGGGACGGCCGCCGCCGGCGGGCGGCTACCGGCGCGGAACGAGCGCTACCAGCGGGCGGCTACCGGCGCGGGGCGACCGGCTCGGGCTCGTGGCGCCGCTGCTCCAGGAACGATTCGGCGGTCTGCACGGCCTCGTGCGCGGGCAGGGTGCGGAAGACCCAGGTGCGGTAGGACCAGAAGCGGAAGAGGGTGGCCACCCCGATGCCGAAGAACTTGAAGAAGTTGTTCTGCAGCGGGCTGTCCCAGCCGAAGCCGTACGTCGCCGCGTACAGCACGCCGTTCTCGATGACCAGCCCGGCCAGGCTGAACAGCAGGAACAGGGTCAGCTCCCTGGTCCGGCCGCTCTTGTCGCGGTCCCGGTAGGTGAAGTACCGGAAGCCCACGTAGTTGAAGACGATGGCGACCACCGTGGCGAGCAGGCTGGCCCGCACGACCGGCAGCTCCGTGGTGTGCCGCAGCAGGTTGAAGACGGCCATGTTCACCAGGAGCCCGAGCCCGCCGACGACACCGAATTTGGCGATCTCGCGGACGAGCTGGTCCAGCCGCACCCGCAGTGCGCCTCGTTCACTCATGGTGATCTTTCAGCCCCGTCCGGTCGAGTGGGTCAACCAAGCCATGCTAACCACCCGCCCCGGACCCCGCTCGGGGACGCCGAAAGGGGTGCCGGACGGTCCGGATACCCTAAGAGGGTGACGTTCCCGGTAGTAGGCATGGTGGGCGGCGGTCAGCTCGCCCGTATGACCCATGAGGCGGGCATCCCGCTCGGGGTCAGGTTCAAGCTCCTCAGCGACTCCCCCCAGGACTCCGCGGCCCAGGTCGTGAGCGATGTCGTCATCGGCGACTACCGCGACCTGGACACGCTGCGTGAGTTCGCGCGCGGCTGCGACGTGATCACGTTCGATCACGAGCACGTACCGACCGAGCACCTGCGGGCCCTGGAAGCGGACGGCATCCCCGTCCGTCCGGGGCCCGACGCGTTGGTGCACGCCCAGGACAAGGGCGTGATGCGCGCCCGGCTCGACGCGATCGGCGCGCCGTCCCCGCGGCACCGGATCGTGGCGGACCCCGCCGACGCGGCCGCCTTCGCCGCCGAGGGCGGCGGCTTCCCGATCATCCTCAAGACGGTGCGCGGCGGGTACGACGGCAAGGGCGTGTGGTTCGTACGCTCCGAGGAGGACGCCCGCGACCCGTTCCTCGCGGGCGTGCCGGTCCTCGCGGAGGAGAAGGTCGACTTCGTGCGCGAGCTGGCGGCCAACATCGTCCGCTCGCCGCACGGCCAGGCCGTGGCGTACCCGGTCGTGGAGTCGCGGCAGGTCGACGGCGTCTGCGACACGGTGATCGCCCCCGCCCCCGGCCTGCCGGCCGACCTGGCCGGCCAGGCGCAGGAGCTGGCGCTGCGGATCGCCAAGGAGCTGGACGTGGTGGGCCACCTGGCCGTCGAGCTCTTCGAGACCCGCGACGGCCGCATCCTGGTGAACGAGCTGGCGATGCGCCCGCACAACTCCGGGCACTGGACCCAGGACGGCGCGGTCACCTCGCAGTTCGCCAACCATGTGCGGGCCGTGCTGGACCTGCCGCTCGGCGACCCCCGGCCGCGCGCCACCTGGACGGTCATGGCGAACGTCCTGGGCGGTGACTACCCCGACATGTACACGGCGTACCTGCACTGCATGGCCCGGGACCCCCAGCTCAAGATCCACATGTACGGCAAGGACGTGAAGCCCGGCCGCAAGGTGGGGCACGTCAACACCTACGGCGACGACCTGGACGACGTGCTGGACCGCGCGCGTCACGCCGCCGGCTACCTGCGAGGAACGATCACCGAATGAGCAGCCCCCTCATTGGCATCGTCATGGGCTCCGACTCCGACTGGCCCGTCATGGAGGCCGCGGCGCAGGCGCTGGACGAGTTCGAGATCCCGTACGAGGTCGACGTCGTCTCCGCGCACCGGATGCCCCGCGAGATGATCGCGTATGGCGAGAACGCCGCGGGCCGGGGCCTGAAGGCGATCATCGCGGGCGCCGGCGGCGCCGCCCACCTCCCGGGCATGCTCGCCTCCGTCACGCCGCTGCCCGTGATCGGGGTGCCGGTCCCGCTGAAGTACCTCGACGGCATGGACTCCCTGCTGTCGATCGTGCAGATGCCCGCGGGCGTCCCGGTCGCCACGGTCTCCGTCGGCGGCGCGCGCAACGCGGGCCTCCTCGCGGCGCGCGTCCTCGCCACCGCGGATCCGGACCTCCTCTCCCGGATGACCGACTTCCAGCAGGAGCTGAACGACCAGGCCACCGACAAGGGCAAGCGGCTGCGGGCCAAGGTCGAGGGCTCGGCGTCGTTCGGCTTCGCCCGGTGACGGACGCCATGGGCCACGGGGACGAGGCGGCCGGGGCGCGCGAGCTGCTCGCCGCCTTCCCCGTGGTGGACGGGCACAACGACCTGCCCTGGGCGCTGCGGCAGCACGGCGGCTACGACCTGGACCGGCTCGACGTGGGCCGGGACCAGACGGGCCGGCTGCACACCGACATCCCCCGGCTGCGGGCCGGGGGCGTCGGCGCCCAGTTCTGGTCGGTGTACGTGCGCAGCGACATGGCCGGCGACGACGCGGTCAGCGCCACGCTGGAGCAGATCGACTGCGTCGACCGGCTCCTCGCCCGCCACCCGGCGGACCTCGCGCCCGCGCTGACCGCCGACGACATGGAGGCCGCGCGGGCCGCCGGCCGGATCGCCTCGCTGAAGGGCGCCGAGGGCGGCCACTCCATCAACAGCTCGCTGGCCACCCTGCGCGCGCTGTACGCGCTCGGCGTCCGCTACATGACCCTGACGCACAACGACAACATCCCGTGGGCCGACTCCGCGACCGACGAGCCCGGCGTCGGCGGCCTGTCGGCCTTCGGCCGCGAGGTCGTACGGGAGATGAACCGGCTCGGCATGCTGGTCGACCTCTCGCACGTGGCCGACACGACGATGCGGGACGCCCTCGCCACCTCGGCGGCGCCGGTGATCTTCTCCCACTCCTCGTCGCGGGCCGTGTGCGACCACCCCCGCAACATCCCCGACGACGTGCTGGAACGGCTCCCGGGCAACGGCGGCGTCGCCATGGTGACGTTCGTCCCCAAGTTCGTCCTCCCCGCCGCCGTCGAGTGGACCCGGCGGGCCGACGAGAACATGCGGGCGCACGGCTTCCACCACCTGGAGACCACCCCGGAGGCGATGCGCGTCCACGCGGCCTTCGAGGAGGCGCACCCCCGCCCGGTCGCCACCGTCGCCACCGTCGCCGACCACCTCGACCACATGCGCGAGGTCGTGGGCCCGGACCACCTGGGCATCGGCGGGGACTTCGACGGTACGGCGTTCACCCCGGCGGGCCTGGACGACGTGTCGGGCTACCCGAACCTGATCGCGGAGCTGCTGCGCCGGGGCTGGTCGCGCACCGACCTGGCGAAGCTCACCTGGCAGAACGCGGTCCGGGTGCTGCGGGACGCGGAGGCGGTCGCCCGCGACCAGTCTTCCCGGGCGCCCTCCACGGCCACGCTCGCCTCGCTGGACGGCTGACCCGGGGGCTCGCTTCCCGTACGGGGCTCTCGTACGGGCTCTCGTACGGGAAGCGACGCCCCGCCGTCACCCGTACGCAGTACGTCACCGCGCTTCCGCGCACCGGCGCGTGCCACCGTGGCCGTATCGAACAACGGCTCGTCGCCCGTCCCGGAGCGGAGCTCCCCCATGGCTGACCTGCAGGACCACCTCTACGTGGCGCCCACCCCGATCGGCATACCCGCCGACACGACCGACGCCCCCGACGGGCTCGCCGAGGCGCCCACGCCCGCCGAGACCGACATCGAGCGGGCCCGCGTCCTGCTCGCCGCGCAGCTCGTCGTCGACGGGCACAACACCCTCGCCCAGGAACTGGACCGCACCCACTGGCACGACCTCCAGCACGGCTCGGCGTTCCTCGACACCGACATCCCCCGCATCCGCGCGGGCGGCGTCGGCGCGCAGTTCTGGTCGCTGCACGTGCCACCGGGCCCCGGCGCCGTCCAGGAGACCCTGGACCGGATCGACGCGGTACGGACCCTGATCGCGTCCTGCCCCGAGGCGCTCCGGCTCGCCCTCACCGCCGCCGACATGGTCCAGGCCCGCGACTGCGGCCGGATCGCGTCCCTCCTCGGCCCTGTCTCCGGCGCCGCGCTCGGCGACTCGCTGGGCACCCTGCGCGCCTACCACGCGCTCGGCGTCCGCAGCCTGTCCCTCGCCGGTACGGGGTGGACGGCCGACCCCGCCGGGCTGACGCCGTTCGGGGAGGAGACGATCCGCGAGATGAACCGCCTCGGGGTCATCGCCGACCTCACGGGGTCGTCCGGCGCCACGATGGAACGGGTCCTCGACCTCTCCAAGGCACCGGTCGTCCTGTCCCACTCGGCGGCCCGGGCGCTCACCCCGCACGCGGACAACGCCCCGGACGACGTCCTGCGCCGGCTGGCCGCCAACCGGGGCGTCTGCATGGTGAGCTTCGCGCCCGACCAGGTCACCCGCCGGGCGGACCAGCCCGCAACCCTCTGGGACGTGGCGGACCATGTCGAGCACGTCCGGGAGGTCGCCGGACCGCAGTGCGTCGGCCTGGCCGGCTCGTACGGCATGAGCAACGACGCCCCGCACACCGTCGGCCTGGAGGACGCCTCCTGCTACCCGAACCTGATCGCGGAGCTGCTGCGCCGCGACTGGGCCGAAGCCGATGTCGCCGCCCTGACCTGGGGCAACGCGGCACGGGTGGTACGCGAGGCGGCGGACGCGGCGCAGCCGGCCCCGTAGGCGGGCGGGCTCAGGCCCGGCACAGGCAGAAGGGGTGCCCCGCCGGGTCGGCGTACACGCGGAAGTCCCGCTCGCCGGCGTCGTCGGTGTCCAGCGGGCGGGCGCCCAGCGCGAGGACCCGTTCCTGGGCGGAGTCCAGGTCCTCGACGTCCAGGTCGAGGTGGAGCTGCTGGGAGTTGCGGTCGGCGCGGGGCCACTCAGGCGGGACGAGGTCGTCCGCCCGCTGGAAGGCCAGCCGCTGCCCGTCCGGCAACTGGAGGTCGACCCAGCGCTCGTCGCCGTCGCCCTCGATCGTGCCGCCGAGGATCGCGGCGTAGAACTCGGCGAGCCGGCGCGGCTCGGGACAGTCGATCGCGGTCAGTGCGAGTTTCGCGAAGCCCATGCCGCCCGGGTGCCCCGCCACCGGTCAACCATGCGGGAGCCGGCAGCCGGCAGCCGGCAGCCGGGAGCCGGGAGCCGGGAGCCGGGAGCCGGGAGCCGGGAGCCGGGAGCCGCCGGGCGGGAGCGGTCGGCCAGGGGAGGGGCTCAGGCCCGGGGGCGGCCCATCGCGCGGAAGGTCCAGCCCGCCGCGCGCCAGCGCTCCGGGTCCAGGGCGTTGCGGCCGTCGAGGACGACCCGGGAGGCCACGACCTCGCCCAGCCGGGCCGGGTCCAGCTCGCGGAACTCGCGCCACTCCGTGAGGTGCAGCACCACGTCCGCGCCGCGCACCGCCTCCAGCGCGCTGTCGGCGTAGCCGAGCGTCGGGAACAGCCGCCGGGCGTTGTCCATGCCCTTGGGGTCGTAGACCGTGACCTGCCCGCCCTGGAGGTGGATCTGGCCGGCGACGTTCAGCGCGGGGGAGTCCCGGACGTCGTCGGAGTCGGGCTTGAAGGCCGCGCCCAGCACCGCCACGCGCTTGCCGAGGAAGGTGCCGTCGCCCAGGGCCTCGCGGGCCATCCCGACCATCTGGCCCCGGCGGCGCATGTTGATGGAGTCGATCTCGCGCAGGAAGGTCAGCGCCTGGTCCGCGCCCAGCTCACCGGCGCGCGCCATGAAGGCCCGGATGTCCTTGGGCAGGCAGCCGCCGCCGAAGCCGATGCCGGCGCGGAGGAACTTGGCGCCGATGCGGTCGTCGTACCCGATGGCCTCGGCGAGCTTGGCGACGTCGCCGCCGGCGGCCTCGCAGACCTCGGCCATGGCGTTGATGAAGGAGATCTTGGTCGCCAGGAACGAGTTGGCGGCCGTCTTGACCAGCTCGGCGGTGGGGAAGTCGGTCACCACGAAGGGGGCGCCCTCCTCCACGGGAGTGGCGTACACCTCGCGCAGCAGCTTCTCGGCCGCCGCGCTGTCGACGCCCACGACGATCCGGTCGGGCCGCAGGGTGTCCTGCACGGCGAAGCCCTCGCGCAGGAACTCCGGGTTCCACGCCAGCTCCGCGTCGGCGCCCACCGGCGCGAGGTCGGCGAGCACCCGCGCCAGCCGCTCCGCGCTGCCCACCGGCACGGTGGACTTGCCGACGACCAGCGCGGGCCGCCGCAGGTGGGGGGCGAGCGAGGTGAAGGCGGCGTCGACGTACCGCATGTCGCAGGCGTACTCACCGTGCTTCTGCGGAGTGTTCACACAGACGAAGTGGACGTCGCCGAACTCGCCGACCTCCTCCCAGGAGGTGGTGAAGCGCAGCCGCCCGGTGGAGCCCTCGATGCCGGCGACGTGCTTGCGCAGCAGCTCCTCCAGCCCCGGCTCATACATGGGGACGCGGCCCGCCGAGAGCATCTCGATCTTCTCGGGGACGACGTCGAGGCCGAGCACCTCGAAGCCCAGCTCCGCCATCGCCGCCGCGTGGGTGGCGCCGAGGTATCCGGTGCCGATCACGGTGATCCTGAGGGCCATGCGGTGCTCCATTGACGGACGGGAGGGAGTGCCCGCCCGAGCATAGCCGTGACCCGCCCCGGGCATGGTTCGCGCGTGCGGCCGGCGGCGGCCGTGACGGCCCCGCTGTCGGCAACATCACCTATGCCGACGCGCCGAGGGGGGTCTACCATCGAGGTTACTTAACGGTAATTAGCACCAGCTCAGGGGAGTGAGTGAGAGTGGCGGGAACGCCTGACTTCGACCTGTACCGCCCGTCCGAGGAGCACGACATGCTCCGCGACGCCGTCCGCTCGCTCGCCGAGGCGAAGATCGCGCCGTTCGCCGCGGCGGTGGACGAGGAGGCCCGCTTCCCGCAGGAGGCCCTCGACGCGCTGACCGCGAACGACCTGCACGCGGTGCACGTCCCCGAGTCGTACGGCGGCGGCGGCGCCGACGCGCTCGCCACCGTGATCGTCATCGAGGAGGTGGCGCGGGTCTGCGCCTCGTCCTCCCTGATCCCGGCCGTGAACAAGCTCGGCTCGCTGCCCGTGATCCTCTCCGGCTCCGAGGAGCTGAAGAAGAAGTACATGACGCCGCTCGCCAAGGGCGACGGGATGTTCTCGTACTGCCTCTCCGAGCCCGACGCCGGCTCGGACGCGGCCGGCATGAAGACCCGGGCCGTACGCGACGGCGACCACTACGTCCTCAACGGCGTGAAGCGCTGGATCACCAACGCCGGGGTCTCCGAGTTCTACACGGTGATGGCCGTCACCGACCCGTCCCAGCGCTCCCGGGGCATCAGCGCCTTCGTCGTGGAGAAGTCCGACGAGGGCGTCTCCTTCGGCGCCCCGGAGAAGAAGCTCGGCATCAAGGGCTCCCCGACCCGCGAGGTCTACCTCGACAACGTCCGCATCCCCGCCGACCGCATGATCGGCGAGGAGGGCACCGGCTTCGCCACCGCGATGAAGACCCTGGACCACACCCGCATCACCATCGCGGCGCAGGCCCTCGGCATCGCCCAGGGCGCGCTGGACTACGCCAAGGGGTACGTCCAGGAGCGCAAGCAGTTCGGCAAGGCGATCGCCGACTTCCAGGGCGTGCAGTTCATGCTGGCCGACATGGCGATGAAGATCTCCGCCGCCCGCGCCCTCACCTACCAGGCAGCCGCCGCCTCCGAGCGCGGCGACGCCGACCTGACCTACCTGGGCGCGGCGGCGAAGTGCTTCGCCTCCGACATCGCCATGGAGGTCACCACGGACGCCGTCCAGCTCCTCGGCGGCTACGGCTACACCCGTGACTACCCGGTCGAGCGCATGATGCGCGACGCCAAGATCACCCAGATCTACGAGGGCACGAACCAGGTCCAGCGCATCGTCATGGCCCGCAACCTGCCGTGACGGCCTGCCGGTGAACGGAGGAAGGGGCGCCCCGCCGAGCGGGGCGCCCCTTCTCCTTTGCCACGGCCTCACTGGCCCGTGACGGTGACCTTCTCGTCGTTCTGGATCTGCTGCACCAGCTGGCGCACCTTCTCCTTGTCCCAGACCAGGTTGCCGCCGCGGGTGCCGTTGACCGGCATGTTCATCGAGGTGCCGTCGCCGCCGCTGATGCCCTTCATGGCGAAGAACATCTCGCCCAGGTCGAACAGCGACATGTCCTTGTCCACGATCAGCGTGTCCAGGCCCGCGCCCAGCGTCGGGTAGAGCCTGAACGGGTTGAGGATCGTGCCGGGCGTCGCGGCCTGGCTCGCCAGCGCGGCGAGGAACTTCTGCTGGTTCTTCGTCCGCGCCAGGTCCGACTCGGCGAAGGCGTAGCGGGTGCGGACGAAGGCGAGGGCCTGCTCGCCGTCGAGGGTCTGCTTGCCGGCCTGGAAGTCCGCGCCGGACTTCTTGTCCTTGAAGCCCTTCTCGATGTTCATCTCGACACCGCCGAGGGCGTCGACGATGTTCGCGAAGCCCGCGAAGCCGATCTCGGCGTAGTGGTCGATCCGCAGCCCGGTGTTGTGCTCGACCGTGCGGACCAGCAGCTCGGGGCCGTCCTCGGCGTACGCGGCGTTGAGCTTCACCCGGCGGCCCTGGGCGGGGAAGGTCTTGCCGGACTCCGAGCCGACGAAGCTCGGGATCTCCACGTCGGAGTCGCGGGGCAGCGAGATCATGGTGTTGCCGCTGCCGCAGGCCGCCAGGATCATCATCGAGTCGGTGCGCTTGCCCTCGGCCGAGCCGGTGTGCAGCTTCTTCTTCTCCTCGGCCGTCATGCCCTCACGGCTGTCGGAGCCGACGATCAGATACGTGGTGCAGTCGCCCTCCTTGGGGCGGTCGATGACCTTGGCGAGGTCCACCTCGCGGCGCATCTTGCCGTCGGCCCAGAAGTACGTGCCGATGGTCGTGCCGAGGACGGCCACCAGCAGCACGATGGAGCCGATCTTGATACGGCGGCGCCAGTCGGGCGCGGGCCCCTGCGGGTTCCCGCCGCCCCGGCCCGGGCGCCCGCCCCGGCCGCCGCCTCCGGGAGTGCCGTAGACCTGGCCCGTGTTGTAGCCGCTGTCGTACGCGTCGTCGTACCCCCGCGACTGCTGCTGGGGGACCGGCGGCCGCTGCGGCGGCGCGGGACGCTGGACGTGCCGCATCACCCGCGCGCCCTCGGGCTGGGCGCCGGCGCTGCCGCGGCCGTAACGCGCGTCGCGGTCGTCGTTCCGTCCTTCGGGCCAGTCGTTCATGCGGATAAGTGTGCAGTCCGCTCCCGGGGGCCCGACAGGGTGGGTGGGGAATAGGGGCAGGGCTGTAGCGAAGCTGATGCAATGCGGGGCGGTACGGAGTCGGGCATAGGGTGGAGGGCATGACAGATCAGGCCCTTGAGCTGCAGGGAAAGCCGACCGCGGCGTCCCGCACCACCCTCAGTCACATCATGACCGGCAGTGACACCAATCTCCTGGGCACCGTGCACGGCGGAGTGATCATGAAGCTGGTGGACGACGCGGCGGGCGCCGTCGCGGGCCGCCACTCCGGCGGACCGGCCGTCACGGCCTCCATGGACGAGATGGTGTTCCTGGAGCCGGTGCGCGTCGGCGACCTGGTGCATGTGAAGGCACAGGTCAACTGGACCGGCCGGTCCTCCATGGAGGTCGGCGTACGGGTCCTGGCCGAGCGGTGGAACGAGTCCACACCCGCCACCCAGGTCGGCTCGGCGTACCTGGTCTTCGCCGCCGTCGACGCGGACGGCCGCCCGCGCCCCGTGCCGCCGGTGATCCCGGAGACCGAGCGCGACAAGCGCCGCTACCAGGAGGCCCAGATCCGCCGCACCCACCGGCTGGCCCGCCGCCGGGCGATCAAGGAACTCCGCGAGCAGCGCGCGGCGGAGGGCCTCGACGAGAGCTGAGCCCCTAGCGGGCGCCCGCGCCGCATGCGACTTCCGACATGAGCATGCGCAGGGTGAGCGAGTGCTTCTCCGGCGGCAGAGCGTCCAGGGCCTGGCGGGCGTACCGGGTTCCGCCCTCGACGTCACCGGCACGGGCGAGCATGAGCCCCCTGTGCATGTTCAAGTGCGTGGCGAACCGGGGGAGGGAGCCGGGAAGCGCGGCGCGTGCCGCGTCCTGCGCCTGCACAGCGGTGCGTTCGTCCCCCAGGCGGGCAGCCAGCAGCGAGACGAAGACGTTGTAGCGCCACCAGGGCACCGCGTAGTCACTCGTCTGCTCGTCGGAAGCCGCGGCATCGAAGACGCGCCGCCCCTGTGCCATCAGGGCTCTGGCGCCGTCCGCGTCGCCGCGGACGGCATGGGCGTGGGCGGACCCCATGACGGCGTTCAGCAGCCCCAGGGACGGACGGTCCGAGATGGCCATCGCCTGGGCGGCGAGCATCTCGGCGATGCCGAGGGACGCCCCCTCGTAACCCAGCGCGATCGCGGCGCGGCCCCGGACCCAGACGCGCGTCCGCTCGTCGCCGGACGCGTCGGCGGCGCGAGCGGCCATCGTGTACCAGTGCACGGCCTTGGACCCGTCGGACCCCGGGAAGGTCTTGGCGTACAAGGTCATCAGCCGCGCGGCGACGGACCAGAGCTGGGGCGTGTCCGGCTGCTGCTGGACGACCAGCAGTTCGCGGGTGACGCGGTTCTGGATGTCCGCCGCGCCCAGGCTCATGTACTCCGTCCCGTAGGTGGCCAGCTTGGCTTCCCAGTCCTCACCGGAGGGGCCACCGGTGAGGCGGGCGGTGAAACCCGTGCTCAGCAGGTCGTGTGCGGCAAGCGGAGCTATGGCGGTAGCGGCGAAGTCGGTCAGGAAGGTGCGTCGCTTCACATCGTCCTCGAACACGGCCAGCGGCACGTCCAGGACGGCCGACAGGCACCGTAAGTAGAAGGGACCCGGTGCCACCTTGGAACGCTCCCACCGCGACACGTACTCCCGTGTCAGGGAGGTTCGGTACTGGCGGTTGATGACAGTGGCGAGGCGTCCCTGGCTCCATCCTCGCGCCTCGCGCAGCTCCCGGATCAACGGCCCAAGCGTCATGCCCCCATCTTGCCCCTACGCGTGCCCCTGGGCCGGGAGTTGGGACAGGTCTAGCTTCTTGCCCATGGCGATGACAGAGCGAGCCCCATCCGTTGCATGGGGTAGCGAGGCGGGTGGAGGCGCAGCCCAGAGCGGTGACGGTACGCCGCAGAGGACGCCCCACAGCGGCCTGGCCGAGCTTCAAGAAGCGGTCGGGCGAGGGGAGTTCCACCGCTTGACGCCCGAGGAGTCCGAGCGCGCGAGCGCGGCCGGACAGGATTGCCCCGCGTGGGTGGTGGGCGCCGTCGCGCAGGACGCCTCGGGGCGCGTGGGGCGCGTCACCGGGCACGGGGCGGGGCGCGTCCACCTTCGCCCGCTGGGCGGCGGCGAGGAATGGGACGCGTCCGCGGAGGAACTGGCCCCGGCTGCGCAGTCCGACGCGCTGAGGGCCGGTGTGGCCGCGGCGAACACCAGCCACCGCATGCGGGAGCGGATGTGAGCGGGCCGGTCTGGGTGCCCACGGCGGAGGAGCGCGCCGAGCTGGACGCCGGGTTCGGGCTGGTCCTCGCCGAGCGCGACGCCCGCTTGGTACGGGAGGCCGTGAGGGACGCGTTACCGGTGCTGGCGGACGCGATCGAGGGCGCACCCGCCGCCGGTCCGGGCGGTGAAGACGAGTGAGCGGGCGCACGTGTGGTTCCCGGGTGCGGCTCGGTGCGGTGCATCTGTGTCAGGCGCGACGCCTGGTCGTGCCGTACACGGGCGAGTTGCCGCTCTGGGCGTTATGTATCAGGCCCGCGCACAACCGGGACGAGCACCACATGGCGATCGTCAGGGCCGTACCCGACGAGCGCGGTGGCGGGTACGTCGTCCTCGGCTGGGGCCGGGCCTGCGCGGGTGGCACCGCCGCGGGGCGCCGTACACGGGCCGTGTTCTTCCACTGGCCGGCGCACCGTACGACCGCGGTGGTGCCTGACTGCCGGGCACCGGTGACGCTGAGGCCCGGCACGGTCGCGGCGGCGATGGCGCGGCTGCCGGGCCGGGAGGGGCCACTGGGCGAGCGCCACTGGTGCCTGCGCGACGCACACCACGAGGGGCAGCACCACGCGGAGCTGGGACCGCTGGACCGGTGGCGGTCACTGTTCGTGCGGTGGGACGGCGACGGGGCGGAGCTGGCCGAACTCACCGACTGCCCGTCGAGCAGCCCGGGCGGCATGGACGGCTGCTCCCTGTTCGAGGGGCACAGCGAACCGCACACCTGGGAGCACCTCGGCGAAGGGACGCACCGCACATGATGCTCGACCCCGTACGAGCGGACCGCCCCGCCCGGACGGAGCTGGGGCGCGCGCTCCGGCAGGCCGGGGCGCTGCACCCGGAGTGGGCGCCGACGTTCGCGCCCGCCCCCCTACCGCTCAGCCGCAGATCACCTGGTCGCCGGTGACCGCGCCGAACTCGCCCTGGAAGGCGTTCTCCGCCCGTACCGGGAGCACCCCCGTGAAGTTCGCGCCGGCCGTGACCTTGAAGACCGGGCCCTGGCCCTCCACCGGCAGCAGCCGGCAGCCGGGGAGGGCGGTGGCCAGCGAGCGGGCGGAGCGGTCCCAGCGGGGGTCGAACCAGACGACGGTGCGGTTCACGTCGCGCCGCGGCCAGTTCAGGGCGTTCCCGGTGGTGCGGAACCCGGTCGACTTCAGCCCCGCGTCGACCCGGGCGCCGAGGCCGTGCACCAGGGTGCCGTTGTAGACCTGCACCCGGATCTGCTGCGGCGAGACCTCCACCAGCTTCTTGCGGACGCTGCTGCGCGGGGCGAACGGGGCGAGCGGCTTGTCCGCCCGTACCGCGTCGAACAGCTTCTTCGCCTTCACCGGGTCCCACTTCACCGTCGAGCCGATGCCCTTGACCGGGAAGCCGGTGCTGGCGACCGGTACGGAGGTGAACTCCGACGACGCCGCGGTGAAGCCGCGCATCGCCTTGGCCAGCGCCAGCATCTGCTCCGTGCCGAAGCCCTCGTCCGCCCGCACCGAGCCCAGCATCGAGGTGACGACCTGCTGGAAGCGCACCGGGTTCAGCAGGACGCCGTTGCTGGTGGCCCGGTCGATCAGCGCCGCCACGAACCGCTGCTGGCGCTGCATGCGCCCCAGGTCGGACGCCCCGTCGACATGGCGGGAGCGCACGTACTGCAGGGCCTGCCCGCCGTCCAGCCTGTGGGTGCCGGCCGGCAGGTCGAGGCCGGTGTAGGCGTCCTTCATGGGCTTCGCCGTGCAGATCTCCACCCCGCCGACGGCGTCGACGGTCCGCATGAAGCTGGTGAAGTCCAGCTCCAGGTAGTGGTCGATCTTCACCCCGGTCATCTGCTCCACCGTCCGTACGGTGAGGGCGGGCCCGCCCTCCGCGTAGGCGGCGTTCAGCTTCACCGGGTGCTTCTGGTGCGGCTTGCCGGTGGTGGCGTCGGTGTGGGCCGGGATCTCCGCGTACGAGTCACGGGGCAGCGACACCATGCTGGCCCGCTTCCGGTCCGCGGAGATGTGCACCAGCATGATCGTGTCCGTGCAGCGGCAGGGCGCCCCGCCGAGCCGGTACCGCTCCTTCTCCCGCGCGGTGATCTTGTCCCGGCCGTCCGTGCCGACGACCAGGATGTTGGTGCCGTGACCCGGCGCGGGCCGGTTCTTCATGTCCTTGAAGGGGTCGACCCGGCCGATCTCCGTGTCCAGGCCGGTGACGATCGCGTGCCCGATCCCGCCCGCCGCGAGGACCAGCACCGAGAGCCCGGTCACCAGCCGCATGCCCCACCGCGACCGCCCGGGGCGCCCCCTCCGCGCGGCCGGTGCCGGCGCCGGGGCCCGTCTCGGCCGGCCGGGGGCGGGCGGCCGGGGAGGGGCGGGGCGGCGGGGCGGCGTGGGCACGAAGGACACCTCCGCGGGCGGGTGGGGGAATAGTCGGCACAGTAGGCCCATACGATCAGCTGCCGCCCCCGCCACCCGGGCGGCGCGCACCGCTGTCCCCCGTTCGCGGTAACGTGGCGCCCGAAACCGCCCCCCGTACCCCCCGAGGAACCATGCCCGCCGCCCTGCCCCCGGTCTCCGTGATCATGCCGGTCCTCAATGAGGAGCGGCATCTGCGCGCCTCGGTCCGTCACATCCTCGAGCAGGAGTACGACGGCGAGATGGAGGTGGTGATCGCCCTCGGCCCGTCCTCGGACCGTACGGACGAGATCGCCGCCGAGCTGGTACGGGAGGACCCCCGGGTCCACACCGTGCCCAACCCCACCGGCCGTACGCCCGCCGCGCTGAACGCCGCGATCAAGGCGTCGCGCCACCCGGTCGTGGTCCGGGTCGACGGGCACGGCATGCTCTCGCCGAACTACATCGCGACCGCCGTCCGCCTCCTGGACGAGACCGGCGCGCAGAACGTCGGCGGCATCATGCACGCCGAGGGCGAGAACGACTGGGAGCACGCGGTCGCCGCCGCGATGACCTCGAAGATCGGCGTCGGCAACGCGGCGTTCCACACCGGCGGCGAGGCGGGCCCGGCCGAGACGGTGTACCTGGGCGTGTTCCGGCGCGAGGCGCTGGAGCAGCAGGGCGGCTACAACGAGGAGTTCATCCGCGCCCAGGACTGGGAGCTGAACTTCCGCATCCGCGAGGCGGGCGGCCTGATCTGGTTCTCGCCGGAGCTGAAGGTGCAGTACCGCCCCCGGCCCAGCGTGCGGGCGCTGGCGAAGCAGTACAAGGACTACGGCCGCTGGCGGCATGTGGTCGCCCGCTACCACCAGGGCTCCATCAACCTCCGCTACCTCGCCCCGCCGGCCGCCGTCTGCGCCATCGCGGCGGGTGCGGTGGTGGGCGCGACGCTCACCCCGCTGGGCTTCGTCGTCCCCGGCGGCTACCTCGCGGCGATCGTCGCCGGCTCCGTCCCGGCCGGCCGGGGCCTGCCGCTGAAGGCGCGCCTCCGTATCCCGGTGGCCCTGGCGACCATGCACATGTCGTGGGGGTACGGCTTCCTCACCAGCCCGCGCTCGCTGGCGAAGCGCGTCATCGCCAGCCGCCGCCCGGCGGTCGTCCGGACGACGGCGTGACGCGCGCGGTCACCAGGTGAAGTTGGGGTCGACCTCCATGCAGCCCGCCTGGTCGGCCCTGCTGGTGTTCGAACCGGGCGCCTTCCCCGTCGGCTTGGGCTTCGGGTAGCTGTCGCCCTCGCGCCAGTCGGCGCCCACGACGAGCGTGATGCCCCGCACCTGGTCCGACTTCTTCACCGAACCGGCCGGAATGCCCAGCGCCCTGGCGACCGCCTGGGCGTCGCCCTCCAGGTCCGCGCTCGGGAACTGGACGGTCGTCTTGGCCGTGCGCGGGGTGAGCGTGTCGGCCTTCGCCCGCGTATAGCCCTTGGCCTCCAGCAGCCCCGCGACCGTGGTGGCCCGCCCCTGGGCCGACCCGAACTGGTCCGTATAGGTGCCGTTCTGCACGGTGACCACGGTCTCGGCGGGCGGGGCCGCCGTGTCCTTGGTCGCGGCGGGCTTCGCGCGCCTGGACGGCTTGCCGTCGAGCGGGATGTCCTCGCGGATCATCCGGAACAGCTCCTCGGCCTCCTCCGCCTTCGGCTCGACCTTGCCGGGCTGCCGCGTCGAGTAGAAGTTGGGCATCGTCGTCATGGTGATGCGGCCGGTCGGGACGCTCCGCAGCTGGTCCGCCAGGTCGTACAGCTTGCCGATGGTGTCCAGGCCCTTGTCCACGGTGAGCGCCTCGGTGGCCGCCTCCGCGAGCCTGCGCAGCTTGTTGGGGTCGGTGAGCTTCGCGTTCTTGCGCAGCTCGCGCACCATCGAGTTCATGTACATGTGCTGCGCCTTGGCCCGCTCCAGGTCGGTGCCGCCGACCCAGCCGTACCGGGTGCGCAGCCACTGGAGCGCCTGCTCGCCCTTCACCGGGTGGGTGCCCGCCGGGAGCTTGAGGCCGGAGCCCTTGCCGTCGCTGGTGCGGGACTCGATGTTCTTGGTGACGCAGACGGGTACGCCGCCGATCGCGTCCGCCATCGACACCACGCCCGCGAAGTCGATCATCATGAAGTGGTCGATGCGCAGGCCGGTCAGCTCCACCCAGGTCGCCACCGTGCAGCCCGGGCCGCCGCGGTCCAGCGACTCGTTGGTCTGCGCGAACTGGCGTGCCGGGTAGACCTTGCCGTTGCCGTCCTTGCACTCCGGGATCTTCAGCATGGTGTCGCGCGGCATGCTGACCACGGAGATGTTGCTGCGGTCGGCGGAGAGGTGCACCAGCATCTGGACGTCGGCCAGCGGCGGGCCGTCGAAGGTGTCGCGGCCGCCGCCGAGCTTCTGGTTCGCCGCCGAGTTCCGCGCGTCGGAGCCGATCACCAGGATGTTCAGCGGCGTCTGGCCGGCGGCGTTCGCCCGGTGCTCGGGCATGCCGTTCTTGCCGAGCGTCAGATCGTCCTTCTTGATCCTGCTGTTGAGGTGCTCGTAGTACCAGTATCCGGCGCCGGCCGTCCCGAGTATCAGCAGCGACAGCACCGAGGCGCTCCACCGCAGCACCCGGCGCCTGCCGCCCCGGCCCTTCGCGGCGCCCCTGCCCCGCCCGGAGGCCGCGCCATTCCCCGCGCCGTTCCCCGCACGCGGTCCCGCGCCCTTCCCCGTGCCCTTTCCGGCACGGCGGCGCCCGCCGGTGGCACCGCGGCGCCCGGCACCGCCGGTACCACCACCGGTGCCGCCCGGTCCGCCGCGCTCACCCGCCGGTCTGGCCGGCTCCTCCGTACCGGCGGCCGGCGCGTCCTCGCGCGTACCGCCCGGCCGGCCCTGCTCACGGGCGTGCGGAACGCTTCTCCGCGTTCCCTCCCCACGCACGCTGCTCTGTCCCACCCCAGGTCCCCCTGTCGTTCAGGCGTGCGTCATTCCGCGCACACCTGTTTGTCCGCCACTACCTTCTGCACGCCCTCCGGCGCCTTCGCCGGCGGGGTGATGGGCACCCCCGCGCCCTCGAAGTCCCCGCCGAGGGTGAGCTTCATCGGCTCCAGCTCCCCGGCGTCGGCCGCCCCCTGCTTCAGCGCCGCGGCGGGCAGGCCCATGAGGTCCGCGAGCTTGCGGGCCTGGTCGGCCTGGTTCGGCGCGAACTCCAGCGTGGTCCTGGCGATGTTCTCGGGGGCGTTGCTCCTGTTCGCCGACTTCAGCACGCCCTGCTCGTTCTGCAGCCAGTTGAGGGTCGACTGCGCGGCCCCCGTCGTACCGCTGCCGTTGTAGACGTCGACGCGCACCTCGGACGCCTCCGCCCGCGCGCCCTTGAGCAGCGCGGCCTGGGCGTTCTTGGCGTCCTTCTCCTTCTTCTTCACCTCGGTGAGCGAGACGTCGTCCCGCATCATCGCGAAGAGCGGACGGGCCTTGGGGTCGTCCACGACGACCGTCGCCTTGACCGCCTCGGCGGGGTTGTCCTTCACGGGCATGGTGGTGAAGGTGATGTTCTTGGGGTTCACCTTCGCCAGCTCCGAACCCAGGTCCTGGAGCTTGCCGATGCTCCCTATCCCCGTGTCCACGGTCAGCGCCTCGGTGGCCGCCTCCGCGAGGTCCACCAGCTTCGACGGGCTGGTGAGGGTCTCGCTGGACTTCATCTTGCGGATCATCGAACTGAGGAACTGCTGCTGCGTCTTGATCCGGTCCAGGTCGCTCTCATTGCCGAAGGCGTGCCGCGTCCGTACGAAGGCGAGGGCGTCCTCGCCCTGGATGACGTGCTTGCCCTTCGTCAGCTTCAGCTTGGACTGCTTGTCGTCGACGTCCTTGGCCACGCACACCTCGACGCCGCCGATCGCCGTCGTCAGGGTCTTCACCGCGTTGAAGTCGGCCATCATGAAGTGGTCGACGGTCAGCCCGGTGAGCTGCTTGACGGTACGCATGGTGCAGCCGGGGTCCCGACCGGCCTGCCCGAGGCTGGTGTTGAACCGGACGTCCTGCTCGCCCGGGATCACCTTCGTGCCGTCGGGCGTCTTCGTCTCGCAGTCGGGGATGTCGGTCTTCAGGTCCCGGGGGATGGACATCGCGGTGGCGTTGGTCCGGTCCTTGGAGACATGAAAGAGGATCGTGGTGTCGGCGTGGCCCGCGCTGTCCTTGTCGCCGTAGCCGCCGTTGCCGTCGCCGGTCCGCTTGTCCGTGCCGATGACCAGGATGTTGATGGCCTGGTCCTTCTTGAAGCCGCCGCTGCCCGCGCCCGCGATGTCGACGGTGCTGATGTTGCCGTTGAGATGCTCGTAGTACGCGAACGCCGTGATGGCGAGGGCGACGACCACACCGGCCGTCACCCCGCTCGTCCACATCAGGGCCTTCTTCTTGCGGGACTTCTGCGGTTTGCGCTTGCGCCGGCCGGCCGCCGCCGCGGACGCGCCGCCCCGGCCCGGCCCGTCCGGGGCGCCGGGGGAGCGGCGCCTGCGCTGGCCGGGGACACCGGCCGTACGGCCGCCCGCGCCGCCCGGCGCGGAGGAGGTTCTCGGAGTGCCCGTTCTCGAAGTGGTCGCGCCCCGGCGGCCGGTGGAGCGGGAGGAACGCGCCGACGCGTCCGGCTGCCCAGCGGATTGGTCCAGTCGCAGTTCGTA
Organism: Streptomyces sp. NPDC015131; assembly: GCF_043079975.1. Classification (NCBI taxonomy): domain Bacteria; kingdom Bacillati; phylum Actinomycetota; class Actinomycetes; order Kitasatosporales; family Streptomycetaceae; genus Streptomyces; species Streptomyces sp. NPDC015131. The sequence goes on from NZ_JBIBVB010000006.1 coordinate 504,494, forward strand.
ATTACCGGTCTGCGGGTTGAGCACCCACTGGTCGGCGGGGTCGATGTCGTCCGCCCGTCCACGGCTGTGCGCGTCCACGGTTGCTTGAGTCCTCCGTCGGTGCCACGCGAGGCGCCTCCCCCCAGGCGCTCGGTTTCACGATCCTCGAGTGCGCGACCTCACGGCCGGGAGCACCGGATCGCGTCACACTATCCGCCCAGTTCAGCGCGGGGCGACGTCCGTGACAAATTCCACGCCGCTTACAAGGGGGCAATACGCCCAATCCACCTGGAGAGCGGTGTTCTCCTTGGGTTCCGCTTTACCCGTCCGCCCCTGCGCCCGCCCCTACGGGCACGTCCCGTCGGCGGCGTTGGTGCCGGTGAAGGTGGGTGTGCGGCCGGTGCCCGCGGACCGCCGGGAGGCGTCGGCGGACTCCTGGCTCCCGGACTCGTCCCGGCCGGGCACGACGGTCACCGGCTGGTCGTCCCGCAGCCGCTTGAAGAGGTTGCCCGCCTGCGGCTGGACGAGTTCGTCCCGGTTCGGGTCCTCGCGGTAGGCCCGCCGGGGGACGGTCAGGAACTGCACCTTCTCCGTCGGTACGCTCCGCATCGCACGGGACAGGTCGTAGAGGTCCTTCAGCGAGTCGAGGCCCGGGTCGGTGGTGACGGCCTTGGTGGCGGCGTCCAGCACCGGGTAGAGGCGCGCCGGGTTGAGCAGCACCCCGTTGCTCTGCACCTTGTTGACGAGGGCGCCGAGGAACTGCTGCTGCCTGGTCATGCGTTCGGTGTCGCTGCCGTTGCCGAGGGTCTTGCGGGCGCGTACGTAGCCGAGCGCCTGCTCCCCGTCGAGCGTCCGCGCACCGGCCTTCAGGCGCACCTTGGCGTCCGGGTCGTCGATGGGCTGCCGTACGCACACGCGGACGCCGCCGACCGCGTCCACCATGTCCTTGAAGCCCCGGAAGTCGATGACCACATGGTGGTCGACCCGGATGCCGGTGAGCTTCTCCAGGGTGCGGACCGTGCATGCGGTGCCACCGGACTCGTACGCGGAGTTGAACTGCGCGAACCGGGGCGCGGTGCGGGAGCCGTTCCGCGCGCGGCAACCCGGGATGTGCACCATCAGGTCGCGCGGCACCGACACCGCCGTGGCCCCGCGCCCGCCGGCGGCCAGGTGCAGCAGGATGGTGGTGTCCGAGCGCTGGGTGCCCTTGTCCCGGCCGTAGCGGGAGTTGCCGCTGCCGGCGCGGGTGTCGGACCCGATCAGCAGGATGTTGCGGGCGCCGCGCACCAGGGCGTCGGGGCGCTCGCGCGCGTACCGCTCCAGCTCCTCGGCGGCGGAGAGGTCGGTGGTGATGTTCTCGTCGAGCTTCTTGTAGACCCACCACCCGGCGCCGGCCGCCGCCAGGACGGCGAACGCCCCGGTGAAGGCGGCCACCCGCAGCCCGCGCGCCCGCAGCCCCGCGAGGCGCGACGCCGGGGGCGGCGGTGGCGGCGGCCCCGGGGAGGCGGCCGCCTGCGCCGGGCGGGCGCCCTGCCCGGGCCGCCCGCCCGCCGCACCGCCGGCCCGGCGCCGCCGCTTCTTGCCGCCCTTGGGGGAGTGCCCCTTCCGGCCGCCCGCCGAGCCGCCCGCCGCGCCGCCCGCCGAGCCTGATGCCGAGCCGGACCCCGATGCCGAGCCGCCCGCCGAGCCGGCCGCCCGCCCGGCCCCCCGGCCGGACCGGGGCGCGGCCCCACCGCCGGAGCCCGTACCGGAGCCCGTACCGGAGCCCGAGCCGGAGCCCGAGCCGGGCGAGGACCCGCCACTCCGGGGCCCGCCGCCCCGGGGCCCGCCGGACGGGGACCCGCCCCGGGACCCGCCGGGGCCCGCGCCGGACGGCCCGGGCGCGGGGTCCGGTTCCGGGGGCGTACCAGCGCTGTCCGTCACGTCGTCCGTCCGTCCTTGAGAGCGAGCCGTCGTACGAGGGGTGTCTTCCGATCATCCATCGCGGACGGCCCGGCAACCCTCGGAGTCGGCCCCTGGTGCGCCGGACGGGTGGACTTCAGACCAGCGTGCCGGTGACGCGCTCGCTCTCCACCCGCTTGGCGAGCCCCTCGGGCGGCAGCCGGTCCAGGTTCCGGCACAGCACCACGCCCGCCCCGGCCGCCAGCGGCGCGTACAGCCCCGCCGAGACGCCGTCCCAGGTGTCCCACGGCCGCCCCGACAGCAGCCGCGCCCCGCCCGCCAGGCCCAGCCGCCGCCCGTCCTCGCGGGCCCGCTCCACCAGCCCGGCGCCGGTCAGCTCCGTACCGCCCACGGCGAGGGCCGGGGCGTCCGGGTCGACCGGCACGTACGGGGCGAAGACGTCGCCCTGGGTGGGCACCTCCACCGCGTAGTCGTCGTAGCCGGACGGCGGGGCCGGGAAGCGGCGCCCCAGCGGGGCCAGGGACAGCGCGAGCCGCTCGCCCCGGCAGGCGAGGCCGTCCTCCAGCCGGTCCGGCCCGGCCACGACGTGGTCGGCGGCGGCCGGGTCGCCGCCCAGGTCGGCGACCACCCCCACCGAGGAGCAGGCCACCAGCCACACCGCGGTCTGCCAGTGCGCGGGCAGCAGCAGCGCGACCCGCTCGCCGGGCTCGGCGGACAGGCCGTCCTGGAGGAGGTTGGCGGTCTTGGCCACCCAATTGGCGAAGGTGGCCACCGACAATTCGACCCGTTCACCGGTCGCGTCGTCGTAGTAGGTGACCAGAGGGCGGGCCGGATCCGAGGCGAGGGCGGATCGCAGCAGGTCGGCGGGGGTACGGTCGCTGGCATTCACGCGCGCCAGGGTACGCGCGCCGGGCGCGCCCGGTCCGCCGTACCGGTGACGGCGTCCACCGGTCGGACCGATGGGGCGTCAGTTTCCCGGCGGGCGCGGCGGTTGGGGCCCGCCCAGGATCGCCTCATGCGTGCCTACCTTGCATCCTCGATCGGCGTCGCGTGCGCAGCGGCCCTCGTGCTCCCGCTCGCGCAGCCCTCGAACGCCGCCCCCACCGTGTCCCGCACCCCCCTCGCCCCGGCCGCAGCCCCGGCCGCCGCCGCGCCGGCCGCCCCCGCCGGTGAGTCGTCCGTCCCCGGCTCGACCCAGTCCCTGCCGCTCACCGCCCTGCGCTCCGACCGGGCGACCGGCGCCCCGCAGCAGGGGCTCACCCGGCGCGACGTCCAGCCGTTCTCGCTGGTCGGCGTCGTCTGGGACGACCCGGAGGCCGAACTCAACGGCACCGTCCAGGTCCGTGTCCGGGACGCCGCCACCGGCGCCTGGTCCGGCTGGCAGAGCGTCGAGACCCACAACCACGCCCACGCCGCCGACCCCGGAACACCCGAGCGGGACTCCGACTCCGTGCGCGGCTCCACCGCCCCGCTGTGGGTCGGCGCCTCGGACGGCGTCGAGGTCCGCGTACGCGCCGAGGCCCCGCGCGCGGGCGAGGGCGCGGCGGCGCTGCCGCGCGGGATGCGCATCGAGCTGGTCGACCCGGGCGACGAGCCCAGTGCCGAGACCACCAGCGACCCGGGCGCCGAGGCCGTCACCGACCCGGCCAGCGAGGACACCGCGCAGGGCCCCGAGGTCCCGGAGGGCGGCAACCCCGGCACCACCGGTCAGGTCCCCGCGCCGGCGCTCACCGCCGAGGAGTCGGCCGCCTCCGCGGTCAACGCCGAACTGGTCCCGCTCGGCGCGACCGAGATCCCCGAGCTGACCAAGGAGCAGACGGACGCGGAACTGGCCGAGCAGCTCGGCGAGGAGGCCGCCGCCGCCAAGCCGTACGTCGGCCCGCGCCCCCGGATCGTCACCCGCAAGGGCTGGGGCGCCGACGAGAAGCTGCGCGAGCGCAACTTCGTCTACACCAAGTCGGTCCAGGCGGCCTTCGTCCACCACAGCGCGACGGGCAACAACTACACCTGCAAGCAGGCCCCGTCCGTTCTGCGCAGTATCTACCGCTACCACGTCAAGAGCAGCGGCTGGCGCGACATCGGCTACAACTTCGCCGTCGACAAGTGCGGAAACATCTACGAGGGGCGCGCGGGAGGCGTCGCCAAGGCCGTGCTCGGCGCGCACACCCTGGGCTTCAACAGCAACAGCATGGGCATCGCCGTCCTGGGCACGTACAGTCAGTCGACCCCGCCCTCGGCGGCGGTGACCGGTGTCGCGCGGCTCACGGCGTGGAAGCTCGGGCTGTACGGCAAGGACCCGCGGACGAAGACCACCCTCACCTCGGGCGGGGGCAACAAGTACAAGAAGGGCGCCAAGGTCAGGCTCAACGTCATCTCCGGTCACCGGGACGGCTTCGTGACCGACTGCCCCGGCACCCGGCTCTACGACAAGCTCGGCACCGCCCGCAGCTCGTCGGCCAAGTACCAGGGCCGCTGACGGCGGCCGGGACGGCTGAACCGAACGGTCTGCATACACTGTCCGGTCGTATCGGTCATATGACCGATGTGGCCCCTCGACCGGACCCAGCAGGAAGCAGAGACGACAGGTGACAGAAGCGATCCTCCTGGTCGGTGGCAAGGGCACCCGGCTGCGTCCGATGACGGTCAACACGCCCAAGCCGATGGTTCCGGCGGCGGGCGTGCCGTTCCTCACGCACCAGCTCGCCCGCGCACGGGCGGCGGGCGTCGAGCACATCGTGCTCGCGACCTCGTACCTCGCCGAGGTCTTCGAGCCGTACTTCGGCGACGGCTCCTCGCTCGGCCTGCACATCGAGTACGTCACCGAACGGGAGCCGCTCGGCACCGGCGGGGCCATCCGCAACGTCGCCTCGCGCCTGCACTCGGGCCCGGACGAGCCGGTGCTCATCTTCAACGGCGACATCCTCACCGGCCTGGACATCCGGGCCCTGGTGGACACCCACCGCACCTCCGGGGCGGACGTCTCGCTGCACCTCACCCGCGTCGAGGACCCCCGGGCCTTCGGGCTCGTCCCGACCGACGCCACCGGCCGGGTCACCGCCTTCCTGGAGAAGCCGCAGACGCCCGAGGAGATCGTCACCGACCAGATCAACGCGGGCGCCTACGTCTTCCGCCGGTCCGTCATCGACACCATCCCGGCGGGCCGGCCCGTCTCGGTGGAGCGCGAGACGTTCCCCGGCCTGCTGGCGGACGGCGCCCACCTCCAGGGCATGGTCGACTCCACGTACTGGCTGGACCTCGGCACCCCGCAGGCGTTCGTCCGCGGCTCCGCCGACCTCGTGCTCGGCCGCGCCCCCTCGCCGGCCGTGCCCGGCCGCCGCGGCGACCGGCTCGTCCTCGACGGCGCCTCCGTCGCCCCGGACGCCAAGCTCACCGGCGGTACGGTCGTGGGCGCCGGCGCCACGGTCGGCGAGGGCGCCCGCATCGCCGGCAGCACCGTCCTGGACGGCGCGGTCGTCGAGGCCGGCGCGGTCGTCACCGACTCGCTGATCGGCGAGGGCGCGCACGTGGGCGCCCGGACCGTGCTGCACGGCGCCGTCGTCGGTGACGGTGCCCACGTCGGCGCCGACAACGAGCTGCGCGACGGCGTCCGCGTGTGGTGCGGCGCCCGGCTGCCGGACGGCGCCGTGCGCTTCTCCTCCGACCAGTAGCTGTCCCCGCGCCGGGCCGGGGGTCTACCCTCGTAGGACCCCCGACCCCGAGGACCGTACTTCCGTGGCAGGCCGATACGCCCCGCGCCCCACCCGCACCACCGTGCGCGGCGGCCACATCGGCATACCCGCCGCCCGGTCCCCCCTGCCGCCCGGCGCCGGGGCCCGCACCCGGACCTGGACCCCGCCGTGGCCGCTGGACCTGGGGCTCGTCCTCGGCCCGCTGCGGCGCGGCCCGGGCGACCCGACGTTCCGCGGGGCGCCCGACGGCTCCTTCTGGCGCACCTGCCGCACCCCCGAGGGGCCCGGCACGCTGCACGTGTCCGCGCGGGGCGGCGCCGTGGAGGCCGAGGCGTGGGGCGCGGGCGCCGACTGGCTGCTGGACCGCCTGCCCGCGCTGTGCGGGGCGGACGACGACCCCGGCGCGTTCACCGCCCGCCACCGGCTGCTGGCCGTCACCGAGCGGCGCCGCCCGGGGCTGCGGCTGACCCGCACCGGCCTGGTCATGGAGTCGCTGATCCCCTCCGTACTGGAGCAGAAGGTCACCACGGACGAGGCGTACCGCGCCTGGCGGCTGCTCGTGCGCCGGTACGGCGAGCCCGCCCCGGGCCCCGACGAGCGGCTGTACGTCATGCCCGAGCCCCGCACCTGGGCGCTGATCCCGTCCTGGGAGTGGCACCGCGCGGGCGTCGACGCCAAGCGCTCGGACACCGTGGTGCGCGCCGTCCGGGTGGCCCGCCGCCTGGAGGAGGCCGCGGCGATGGAGCCGGAGGAGGCCCGCCGGCGCCTGGAGCTGATCCCGGGCATCGGGCCGTGGACCTCGGCGGAGACGGTGCAGCGCAGCAACGGCGCCCCCGACGCGGTCACCACCGGCGACTACCACCTGCCGGGCATCGTCGGCCACGCGCTGGCCGGCCGCCGGAACGCCGGCGACGACGAGATGCTGGAGCTGCTCGCGCCGTACGCGGGCCAGCGCCACCGCGCCGCCCGCCTCATCCTGCTGAGCGGCCACACCCCGCCGCGCCGGGGGCCCCGCTTCACCCCGGGCAACATCGCGGCGCTCTGACCCGGCGGCGCCGCACCGTCAGGCCCGCCGCCGCCTCACCGCACCTCGACGAAGGCGTCCGGCTCCCGGGGCGGCCGGGCGGCGGGCGCGACCGCGGGGCGGCCCACCGCCACCGCGCCCATCGGGTCCCAGCCGTCCGGCAGGTCCAACACGTCCCGCACCACGTCCCGGCAGAACATCGTGGACGACACCCACGCCGACCCCAGCCGCTCGCCCGCCAGCGCCACCAGGAAGTTCTGCACGCCTGCCCCGGCGGCGACCACGAACATCTCCCGCTCCGCCCCGTCGCGCCGCGCGTCCCCGTACCGGTGCGCGCCGTCCGTCACCAGGCACGGCACCACCAGGTACGGCGCCCGCCGCAGTACGTCACCCCGGCGCACCCGGCGGGCGACCGCGTCCTCGCCGAGCCCGTCCGCCCGCAGGTCGGCGACCCACGCGTCCCGCATGGCGTCCAGCAGCCGTACGCGCGACTCCTCCGACTCCAGCAGCACGAACCGCCAGGGCGTCGTGTGGTGCGGCGCCGGCGCGGTCAGGGCGGCGGCCACCGCCCGCCGCACCGCGCCCGGGTCCACGGGGTCATCGGTGAAGTCCCGCACCGTGCGCCGCAGCGCGACCGCCTCGCGGACCGCCTCCGACGTCCCCAGCCGGAACATGTCGTCCGCCGCGTCCCGCACCAGCGCCCGCGCGCCCGGCGCCCCCTCCTCGACGAGGTGCCCCAGGCCCCGTACGACCGCGACCGGAAGCCCCGCCGCCTTGCCCTTCACCAGGTCGCCCGCCGCCGCCAGCTCGTCGGCGCCCGCGATCACGGTGGCGACCAGCGGATTGCCGTACGCGTCCGTACCGCCCCGCAGGTCGTCCAGCACCCGCACCCCGGCCGCGCCGATCGCCACATCGGTGACCCCGCTGCGCCAGGGCCGCCCGCAGGTGTCCGTGACGACCACGCCGACGTCCACCCCGAGCGCCGCCCGCAGCCCCTCGCGGACCGCCCGCGCCGAGGCGTCCGGGTCCTCGGGCAGCAACAGCACCGTGCCGGCCGGGGTGTTGGAGGCGTCGACCCCGGCGGCGGCCATCACCAGGCCCTGCCGGTTCTCCACGATCCGGAGCGTCCCGCGCCGCGCCACCACGCGGACCGTCTCGGCGTCCACGGCCGCCTCGCGGTCGTCCGCCGCGACGATCCGCCCCTCCGCCTTGCTGACGATCTTGGACGTGACGAGCAGCACGTCACCGTCGGCGAGCCCCGGCCCGGTGGCCGCGATCAGCTTGGCGAGGTCGTCGCCCGGACGCACCTCGGGGATTCCGGGCAGCGCCCAGACGCGGTAGGACGGAGACGGGGGAGACGCGGGGGACGAGGGAGCCGGGGGGTACGAGGGGGTCGTCACGCGCGGACCTCCCCGGCGAGCGCCAGCGCCTCACGGGCCATCGCCGCCGTCGCGTCCACGTCGGTCATCATCAGCGGCACCGCGCGGCAGCGGATCCCGGCGGACTCGATCTCGCCGACGGCGTCCGCGTCCGCGGTGTCCACCAGCCAGCCGTCGAGCAGCCCGGAGCCGTAGTGGCGGGCCACCGCGGCGGCGGTGGACTCCACGCCCACCGCGGCCAGCACCTTGTCGGCCATGCCGCGCACCGGCGCGCCGCCGACGATGGGGGAGAGGCCCACCACCGGCACGCCCGCCCCGGCGATCGCCTCGCGGATGCCGGGCACGGCGAGGATCGTCCCGATGGAGACCACCGGGTTGGACGGCGGGAACAGGATCACGTCCGCCTCGCCGATGGCCTCCAGCACTCCCGGCGCGGGCTTGGCCTGCTCGGCGCCGACCGGCACGACCGCCTGCGCGTCCACGGAGGCCCGCAGCCGCACCCAGTACTCCTGGAAGTGCACGGCCCGGCGCTCGCCGCCGGTCTCGATGGCGACATGCGTCTCGACCCGGTCGTCGGACATGGGCAGCAGCCGTACGCCCGGCTTCCACCGGGCGCACAGCGCCTCGGTGACGGCGCTCAGCGGGTAGCCGGCGCCGATCATCTGCGTACGGACGATGTGGGTGGCGAAGTCGCGGTCGCCGAGCCCGAACCACTCGGGCCCCACCCCGTACGCGGCCAGCTCGTCCTTGACGCGGAAGGTCTCGTCCGCGCGCCCCCAGCCCTGCTCCTCGTCGATGCCACCGCCCAGGGTGTACATCACCGTGTCGAGGTCGGGGCAGACCTTCAGCCCGAACAGATGGATGTCGTCACCGGTGTTGCCGACGACCGTGATGTCCGCGTCGGGCGCGGCCTTCTTGAGGCCGCGGAGAAAACGGGCACCGCCGATGCCGCCGGCCAGAACCACAATGCGCATGGGCACAGTCTGTCAGCCGGGACGCCGGCCGGACGCGGGGCGGTGGCCGGGCCGGCGGGCGGGCCGGCGGGCGGGGGCGTCAGACGGCGGCGGTGTCCCGGGCGGCGGGCGTGGCGCAGGCGGTGTGGTGCATCGGCATCTCGGTCAGGCCCGGGTAGTAGACGTGCAGGCTGACGGCCGGTTCCAGGGAGTCGTTGACCACGTCGTGCGCGTATCCGGGGGCGAAGACGCGCTGCGCGCCCCCGGTGAGCAACCGGGCGCCCTTTTCCGTACGTTCCGTCAGTTCGCCCTCGAGGACGGTCAGTACACCGGAAGATTCGCCGTGATCATGCATACCCGTGCCTTGTCCGGGCACCCAGGACAGCAGCCACACCTCGTAGCCGGGCCCCGTGCGCAGCCGGTGGTACCAGCGAGTCGTGGCGTCGTACTCGACGAGGTGGGCCCACTGGGTCCGGTCGGCGGCGAGCGAGCGGGCCAGTCCGGCGAACTCGGCCACGGTGGAGGGGTGCTCCTTGGCGGGCTGGAGAAGGTGCTGGACGGCAAGGATGTCGCCGGCGATCTGCAGGTCGCTGTCGCTGCTCAGGCCGCGTTCGCTGCTCAGGCCGCTGTTCACGGCGCTGTCGGTGTCGCTGTTCGTGAGGCTGTTCATGGGGTGCGGTGGTTCCTCGGCGGAAACGGGCCCACGGGCCCGAGGCGGTACACACGGGAAGGGCGGGGCGAGCGGGAGACCGACGCCCGGGAGGGGTGCTGGAGCGCTACGGCATCAACAGCTGGAACAGCGACAGCGACAGCCACAGGGGTGGAGCGGCTGGAGAACCCGGGCAGCACCGAGCGACCCACCGGTGTGGGTCGCGGGGAGCGCTGAGGTCGCTGGCATGCCATCAAAGGTGACCGGCTCTACTACGTCTGTCAACCCAATGACCGATTTGGCGGCAATGTTTCACCTCATCCGGTTACTCCGTCCGGAGAAAGGTTTGTGCTGGGGAAGGCCAGGACACATGCCGCAGCAGCCACCGGCGCAAACGTCGTCGCGTTCCCGTGACCTGACTGTGATCCGGATCGCTTCGCCGGCCCGACCGCAACAAGATCGAAGCGGCGGGCGTCCTCCCTGGAAGAGGTGGTGTGAAAGGGAGGATGAAGGATGGGTGGCGGCAAGTGTCTCATTTTTGCCGATTTGAACACTTTCCGCATAGCCTTGGTTCCGCAGAGTGAATACCGGGCTCAATAGCAGATCCCAGCTTGACTGGCCCGGAGCACCGCACTTGTAATTTCACTCGTGTCGTCTGGCCGAAAAATTCGACAAACGGCCTGATCACGGGGACGCAAAGACCGACGAGGGGCGCACATGACCGAGTTGTTCCAGGAACTGCTGGTCGAGGACGCGGATGAGGAACTCGGCTGGCAGGAGCGCGCGTTGTGCGCCCAGACCGATCCCGAGTCCTTCTTCCCCGAGAAGGGCGGATCCACGCGCGAGGCCAAGAAGGTCTGCCTCGCCTGCGAAGTCCGTTCGGAATGTCTCGAGTACGCGCTCGCCAATGACGAGAGATTCGGAATCTGGGGCGGTCTGTCCGAGCGGGAACGCCGCCGCCTGAAAAAGGCCGCCGTCTGACACGGCCGCCCGGCCCCGCCGTCCGCCGCCCAAGGCCCGGACGGCGCCACCCGCGCCGGACACCGGACACCGGCCACCGGCCACCCGCCGACCCCGCCCCCGCCCGCGAGCCCGCGCCGGGGGCCGCGTCGTCACGGGGCCGGGTCGTGAGGGGCCCGGTCGTGGAGGGGCGGGTCCGCGAGCGACGGGTCCACGCGCCCGTGGCGGCTGCTGGTGGCGCAGGCCGCCCGCGGCCGTACGACCTCGTCCGCGGCGGTACGAGTCCTTCGGCAGCCGTACGACGGCCCGTACCTCATCGCCACCCGGCCCCGCACCGCACTGGCACCCGTCGGCGGCCCGGTCCGGCCGGGTCCCGCGCGGCCAAAACGCGCACACGCGCACGTAACGCGCGCACGAAGCGGACCTCCGCCTTCCCCGTCTGTCCACAGGCGGCGGAGCGGCGCCGTGCCAGCCATTAGTGTGGGCCTCCGTCCGAGACGCTCCCACGCCCCCCGCGGGCGACCCCCGGCCGGAGGGCCCGTAACCCGATGTCCGCCACAGCCGCGTTCACCGCCGCTCCCCCCACCCAGCAGCCCGAGTTCCCGCGGCACGTCGTCACCGCCGTGCTCGTGTCCCACGACGGCGCCCGGTGGCTGCCGGACGTCCTCGCCGGGCTGCTCGGACAGGAACGGCCCGTGCAGAACGTCGTGGCCGCCGACACCGGCAGCGCCGACGACTCCGCGCGGCTGGTCGCCGAGGCCGTCGGCGACGACCGGGTCCTGCACCTCGCCCGCCGCACCGGCTTCGGCGCCGCCGTCGAGGAGGCCGCCCGCACCGCGCCCGTCCTCGGCCCCGAGGAGCTGCCCTACCTCAAGCGCCCCAGCGGCTGGGACCCGGTCAGCCGGACCTGGCGCGACGAGGCGTACGACATGCCCGAGCTGCCGCACGGCGAGCCCGTGCAGTGGCTGTGGCTCCTCCACGACGACTCCGCCCCCGAGCCCGGCGCCCTCGCGGAGCTGCTGCGCGTCGCCGACGGCGACGAGCACGCCGCCGTCGTCGGGCCCAAGCTGCGCGGCTGGTACGACCGCAGGCAGCTCCTCGAAGTGGGCGTCTCCATCGCCAACAGCGGCCGCCGCTGGACCGGCCTCGACCGGCGCGAGCAGGACCAGGGACAGCACGACCAGGTGCGGTCCGTGCTCTCCGTCTCCAGCGCCGGCATGCTCGTCCGCCGCGACGTCTTCGAGCGGCTCGGCGGCTTCGACCGCCGCCTGCCGCTGATGCGCGACGACGTCGACCTGTGCTGGCGTGCCCACGCCGCCGGCCACCGCGTGCTCGTCGCGCCCGACGCCGTGCTGCGGCACGCCGAGGCGTCCGCCCGCGAGCGCCGCACCGTCGACTGCGTGGGCCGCTCGGTGGCCAGCCCCCACCGCGTGGACAAGGCCGGCGCGGTCTACACGCTGCTCGCCAACGCCCGCGGCGCGGCCCTCCCCTGGGTCCTCCTCCGGCTCGTCCTCGGCACCCTCCTGCGTACGGTCGCCTACCTCCTCGGCAAGGCGCCGGGCCAGGCGGTCGACGAAGTCACCGGCCTGATCGGCACCTTGCTGCGCCCGGAGCGGATCGTCGCGGCCCGCCGCGCGCGCGGGCGCGCCGCCGTCGAGGCCGCCGAACTGCGCCCGCTCTTCCCGCCGCCCGGCGCGACCGTCCGCGTCACCGTCGAACAGGTCATGTCCAACGTCGGCGGCTCGGACGCCGATTCGGGCGGCTCACGGCACGGCGCCGTCGAGTCGGGCCCCGGCGGCGACGACGCCGACTACCTGGAGATCGAGCAGTTCGCCCGCCTGAAAAAGATCGCCCGCAAGCCGGGGCCGGTGCTCTTCGCCCTGCTGCTGGTGGTGTCGGTGGTCGCCTGCCGGGGCCTGTTCGGCGGCGGCTCGCTGGCCGGCGGCGCCCTGCTGCCCGTGCCCCACGACGTCGGCGAGCTGTGGAGCCGGTACGCGGACCAGTGGCACCCCCTCGGCACCGGCGGCACCCAGACCGCGCCGCCCTACCTGGCCGTCCTGGCGGCGCTGTCCGCCCTGTTCCTCGGCTCCACCGGACTGGCGCTCACCGTGCTGCTCGTCTGCTCGGTGCCGCTGGCCGGCGTCACCGCGTACTTCGCCTCCCGCTCCCTGGTCCAGTCCCGGCTGCTGCGCGCCTGGGGAGCCGTCGCGTACGCCTTCCTGCCCGCGGCGACCGGCGCCCTCGCCACCGGCCGGCTCGGCACCGCCGTGCTCGCCGTGCTGCTGCCGCTGATCGCCCGCGCCGCCGTCGCCGCCCACGGGCTGCGCGGCGAGGGCCGCGGGAGCTGGCGCGCCACCTGGGCGTACGCCTTCCTCCTCACCGTCACGACGGCGTTCACCCCCGTCGTCTGGCCGCTCGCGGCCGTCCTCGGCCTGGCCGTGCTCGCGCTGCGGCGCGACGACCTCGTGGCGTACGGCCTGCGGTTCCTGGCGGCCGTGGGCACGCCTCTGCTGCTGCTCGCGCCCTGGTCGCTGACGCTGCTCACCGACCCGGCCGCCCTCCTGCGGGAGGCCGGCACCCCCTTCGGTACGGGGGCGGCCTCCCCGCTCGACCTGCTCGGCGCCTCGCCGGGCGGGCCGAAGGCGGTCGGCGGCCTCGTCCTCGCCGGCCTGGTGCTGGCGGCGCTGGCGGCCCTGCTGCGCGCCGAGCGGCAGTTCGCGATCCGTACGGCCTGGGTGGTGGCCGTCGCCGCGCTCGTCCTCGCGGTGGTGGTCAACGGCTCCGGCGGCGGGACCGGCTGGGCCGGGCCGGCCACGCTGGTGTACGGCCTGGCGCTGGTGGCCGCCGGCATGCTCGGGGCGGAGGGCGGCCGGACCCGCGTCGCCTCCCAGAGCTTCGGCTGGCGCCAGCCGGTCGCCGTGCTGATCGCCCTGGCCGCCGCCGCCGGACCGGTCGTCTGCGCCGCCGGCTGGATGATCGGCGGCGCGGCGGGGCCGCTGGAGCGGCGCGACCCGGTGCAGGTGCCCGCCTTCGTCGCCGCCGAGAGCGGCACCCGGGACCAGCCGCGCACCCTCGTCCTGGGCGGCACCTCGTCCGGCGAGGTCCCGTACACCCTGGTCCGCGGCTCGGGCGCCCGCCTCGGCGACGCCGAGCTGACCGAGGCGGCCGGCGGCGACCCGCGCCTGGACAAGGTCGTCGCGCATCTGGTCGCCGGCTCCGGGGCGGACCAGACGGACCAGCTCAGCGGCTTCGCCATCCGGTACGTCCTGGTCCGCGACGGCGCGCCGCGCCAGACCGCCCGGGTGCTGGACGCCACGCCGGGGCTGACCCGGCTCAGCCAGATGGACGGCGTCGCGCTCTGGTCCGTCGAGGGCCAGACCGCCCGCGCCACCATCCTCCCGGCCCCCGGCGCGAAGAACGCCCCGGACCAGACCGCCGGGGACCAGGGCGCCGCTCCCGGGGGCGAGCGGCTGCCGGTCGCCGCCGGCCTGGTCGAGGCGCACACCGACGTCCCCGCCGGCGGCCCGGGCCGCGTCCTGCGGATCGCGGACCGCGCGGACGAGGGCTGGCAGGCCACGGTCGACGGCCGCCCGCTGAAGAAGACGGTCGTCGACGGCTGGGCCCAGGGCTTCGAACTCCCCGCCGAGGGGGGCCGCCTGGACCTGACCCACGAGGAGTCCCTCGGCCACACGGCCTGGATCTGGGCGCAGGTCTCCCTGGCCGTGGTCCTGCTGGTGCTGGCCCTGCCGGGCCGCCGCCGCGACGTGGACGACGACCTGCCTGAGGAGGAGCGCCCCGAGGTGACGGCCGAGGACCTCGCGGGCGACGGCCGCCGGGCCCGCCGGCTGCGCGCCGCCGCCGCGGCCGGGGCCACCGGTGCCGCCGGGGCCCCCGCGCCCGAGGAGACCGAGCCCGGCCCGGCACCCGGCGCCCCGCCCGTACCCGCGCCCGTACCGGAGACCGATCCGTACGCCGCGCCGGCGGTCCCGCAGCAGCCCTCCCACGGCGCGTGGGACGACCCGTCGTACGCCGCGTACCAGCAGCCCCAGCCCCAGCCGTATGCGGAGCAGCAGCCGTACCCGTACGAGCAGACCGGGTACGGCCAGGCCGGGTACGACCAGGGTGCCGCCCACCCCCAGGGCGGCTACGGCTACGAGCAGCAGGGCGGGTACGACCAGGCCGCGTACGGCTACGGCGGGCCCCAGGGGCACGAGCGCGGCTACGAGCAGGGCGGCTACCAGCAGGGCGGCCACGAGCAGAGCGGCTACGACCCGCGGTACCCGCAGGACTACGCGTACGACGACGAGCAGCGTCCCGACGGGAGCAGCAACCAGTGAACCGGACCACCCTCTCCCTGGCCGCCGCCGTCACCGCCCTCGCCGCGGTCACCGGGTTCGCCGCCCTGTCCGCGCCCGGGGACGGCGCCGCGACCGCCCCGGCGGCCAAGGCCCCGGCACGGCTCCCGGTGGAGCGCACCAGCCTGCTGTGCCCGGCGCCCAGCAACTCGGAGGTGGCCGAGACGGTCTACACCTCGTTCACCCCGGCGTCCGGCGGCGGTTCCGCCTCCGCGTCCGCCTCGGGCGGGTCCGCCGGGCGGGCCGAGCTGCGGCCGTCCGCCACCGCCTCCGACGGCACGACCGCCGACAGCACCAAGAAGGCCCCCGACGCCGCCCCGAAGGCGCCCAAGGCCCCGGCCGCCGACAAGCCGGTCCTCACCCTCGCCCGGCCCGGCACCCCGGTCACCGCCGAGGCGGACGGCGGCGACGCCCCGGCCCTGGTAGGCACCGCCTCCGGGCCGCTCGCGCCCGGCTGGACCACCCAGCAGACCACCAAGGTCCCGGCGGGCGGCGGGCGCGGCCTGCTCGGCGTCAGCTGCACGCCGCCCGACACCGACTTCTGGTTCCCGGGCGCCTCGACCGCCGCGCAGCGCGCGGACTACGTGCACCTCACCAACCCCGACGACACCGCGTCCGTCGTCGACATCGAGCTGTACGGGCCGGACGGCGCCCTGAAGTCGCAGCTGACCAACGGCGTGACCGTCCCCGCCCGGTCGGGCCTGCCGGTCCTGCTGTCCACGCTGACGACCGACCCGGCCGCCGAGGACGTCACGGTCCACGTCACCACCCGCAACGGCAGGGTCGGCGCGGTCGTCCGGTCCGCCGACGAGAAGCTCGGCGGCGACTGGCTGCCCGCCTCCGCCGACCCGGCCGGGACCCTGGTCCTGCCCGGCATCCCCGCCGACGCCACCTCCGTCCGGCTCGTGGCGTACGCGCCGGGGCAGGACGACGCGGACCTGAAGATCCAGCTCGCGAGCCCGACCGGCACGATCACCCCGGCCGCCGCCGAGAGCCTGCACGTGAAGTCGGGGATGACCGCGGCGGTCGACCTCAAGGACGTCACCCGGGGCGAGGCCGGGTCGCTGCTGCTGTCCCCCGCCCGCAAGGACCGGGCCACCCCGGTCGTCGCCGCCCTGCGGGTGGTGCGCGGGAAGGGCGAGAACCAGGAGGTCGCGTTCGTCCCGGCGACCGGACCGGTGGGGGAGCGGGCCACCGCGGCGGACAACCGCGCCGAGGGCACCACCCTGTCGCTGACCGCCCCCGGCGCGGGCGCCCAGGTCCGGGTCACCGCCTCGGCGGGCACCGGCGGCGGGACGCCGGCCACCAAGACGTACACGGTCAAGGGCGGTACGACCCTGGCGGTGAAGCCCCCGGTGCCCGCCGGGCTCAAGGGCTCCTACGCGCTGACCGTCGAGACGGTCTCGGGCGGCCCGGTGCACGCGGCGCGCACCCTGGAGGAGCCGGACGAGGACATCGCGATGTTCACCGTCCAGACGCTCGCCGACGACCGGGGGACGGTCGAGGTCCCGACCGCCCGCCAGGACCTCTCGGTCCTCACGCGCTAGCGAGGCCGGTACGCGTCCCGTTTCCCGGGCCCGTCCACGGCCCGTCCACGGCCTGTCCGCGGCCTGTCCGCGGCCCTCGCGGCGGCCGTGTGCGGTCAGTCCTGCCCGTACCGCGGGTCGACCGACTCGGGGGACAGGCCGAGCAGCTCGGCGACCTGCTCGACCACGACCTCGTGGACGAGCAGCGCCCGCTCGTCCCGGTTCTTGGCCCGCAGCTCGACCGGCCGCCGGTAGACCACGATCCGCGCGGGCCGGTCGCGGCCGGCCGGCACCGAGACGCCCAGCGGCACCGACTCCTCCGGCGCGACCGGCACCTCGAGGACGAGGAAGTCGACGTCCGTGAGCTGCGGCCAGCGCCGCTCCAGCCGCTCCACCGAGTCCTGGACGAGATCGCGGAAGGTGTCCCCCCGGCTCACGGACAGTGGCACCTGGGGCGGGGCGACGGGCCCGCGCATCCCGCGGCCGTGGCGGTCTCGGCGGCGCGGCCGGGGCTCGGACGGGCTGGGCGGTACGGGACTGTCCATCACCCCGGCAGGGTAGCTCTCCGCGCCCCCCGGACACCGCGCCGCGCGCCAGGGGACACGGCACCCGGCGACCCGGCGCGTACCCGGCAGGCATGTGACACGCGGCCCCGGCGCGCGGAGCCGCCCCCCCCGTCCCGTCGCCGGCCCCGCCCCGTCCCGTCGCCGGCCCCGCCCCGTCCCGTCACCGGCCCCGCGTCGGCGGCATGTCGCTGAATGAACGTTTCGGCAGTGCTTCGGGGCGATTCGGCCGGTCAGCCCGACCGGCCGCCTCGCCGGGAATGACCGGATTCATTCGGTGCGGTGTTCGGCCGTCCGGCCGCCGCCGGCCGGGCGGGAAGCCCTTTCCGCAGGTCGGCCGGGGCCGCCCGGACCCCCCTGTGCGGGACGTCACACCGCGACACGGGCGAGTGACCTGGTGGAGAGTCGTCGCGGCCCGCTCAAGAGTGCGGTACCGTCCAACGTCGTGAGCCCTGTACGTCGCTGTTCGCGCACCGCGTGCGGCCGCCCTGCCGTCGCGACACTGACGTACGTCTATGCCGACTCGACAGCGGTCCTCGGCCCGCTCGCCACCTACGCCGAGCCCCACTGCTACGACCTGTGCGCCGAGCACAGCGAGCGCCTCACCGCGCCCCGCGGCTGGGAGGTCGTCCGCCTCTCGGACGGCTCCGCCCCCGCCCGCCCCAGCGGCGACGACCTCGAAGCGCTGGCCAACGCCGTGCGCGAGGCGGCGCGCCCCCAGGAGCGCGCGGCGCAGGCCGGGGGCAAGCCCGGCGGCCGGGCCGGCGACCCGGTGGAGGTCGGCCGCCGCGGCCACCTGCGGGTGCTCCGCTCGCCCGACTCCTGACCGCTCGGCTCGCCCGGCTCCTGACCTCTCGCTCCGTCCAGGTAGTTTGTGTCCTCCACCGCGGGTGGAGGACACAGTGCGTGAGCAGGGCTTGCAGGAGGGTGCGGGGAAGTGACAGCTGATCTCTCCCGGGATCTGTCGGGGATCGTCAAGGCGTACGACATCCGCGGCGTGGTCCCGGACCAGTGGGACGAACCGCTGGCGGAGCTGTTCGGCGCGGCGTTCGTCGAGGTGACCGGTGCCGCCGCGATCGTGGTCGGCCACGACATGCGCCCCTCGTCCCCCGGCCTGTCCGGCGCGTTCGCGCGCGGCGCGGCGCGGCGGGGCGCGGACGTCACCCTGATCGGCCTGTGCTCCACCGACCAGCTGTACTTCGCGTCCGGGCGCTTCGGGCTGCCGGGCGCGATGTTCACCGCGTCGCACAACCCGGCCCAGTACAACGGGATCAAGCTGTGCCGCGCCGGAGCCGCCCCCGTCGGCCAGGACACGGGCCTCGCCGAGATCCGCGAGCTGGCCGAGAAGTGGCTGGTCACCGGCGCCCCCGAGGCCGCCGCCCGGACCGGGGAGCTGACCGAGCGGGACACGCTCGCCGACTACGCCGCCCACCTCAAGACCCTCGTCGACCTGACGTCCGTCCGGCCGCTGAAGGTCGTGGTGGACGCGGGCAACGGCATGGGCGGCCACACCGTCCCCTCCGTCTTCGAGGGCCTGCCGCTGGATCTGGTCCCGATGTACTTCGAGCTGGACGGCACCTTCCCCAACCACGAGGCCAACCCGCTGGACCCGGCCAACCTGGTGGACCTCCAGCGCCGCGTGCGGGAGGAGGGCGCCGACCTGGGCCTCGCCTTCGACGGCGACGCCGACCGCTGCTTCGTGGTCGACGAGAAGGGCGACCCGGTCTCCCCGTCGGCGATCACCGCCCTGGTCGCGGCCCGCGAGCTGGTCAGGAACGGCGGCACCGGCACGGTCATCCACAACCTGATCACCTCGTGGTCGGTGCCCGAGGTCGTCCGCGAGCACGGCGGCACCCCGGTGCGCACCCGCGTCGGCCACTCCTTCATCAAGGAGGAGATGGCCCGTACCGGTGCGATCTTCGGCGGTGAGCACTCCGCCCACTACTACTTCCGCGACTTCTGGAACGCGGACACCGGCATGCTGGCCGCGCTCCATGTGCTGGCCGCGCTGGGCGGGCAGAGCGGCCCGCTGTCGCAGCTCGTCTCCTCGTACGACCGCTACACCGGCTCCGGCGAGATCAACTCCACAGTGGCCGACCAGGCGGGCCGCACGGTGGCCGTGCGCGAGGCGTTCGCCGGGCGCGAGGGCGTCACGACCGACGGCCTCGACGGCCTGACGGTGACCGGCCCCGACTGGTGGTTCAACCTGCGCCCCTCCAACACCGAGCCGCTGCTGCGCCTGAACGTCGAGGCGCGCGACGCCGCGACCATGGAGCGGTTGCGCGACGAGGTGCTCGTGCTGGTCCGCACGCCGTAGGGCGCGCGCCGGGAGCGGGGCCGCCCGGTGCCGGGCCCCGCTCCGCTCCCGCTCCCGCTCCGGCCCCGCTCCCGCTCCCGCCAAAGCCGGGTCCGCCCCCGCCCCGGCGGTAGGCTGACGTGGCCGAACGCACCACCGCGCCGCGCCGGGACACGCCCCGTACGGCGCGTCCACGGCACGTACCCCCGCCTCCGTACGCGAAGCGGGCACCGCCCCACCGCACACCACCGCACCACCCGCCACCGAGCCCCACCCACCGCACTCCGAAGGGACCGCCCCATGCCGCTCGAAGCCGGCCTCCTGGAGATCCTGGCCTGCCCGGCCTGCCACGCCCCGCTCACCGACCGCACCGCGGACGAGAACCCCGAGCTGGTCTGCACCGGCGCGGACTGCGGCCTGGCCTACCCGGTACGGGACGGCATCCCGGTCCTCCTGGTCGACGAGGCCCGCCGCCCCGCCTGACGGCCGCCGCCCCGGGCCGCCCGGCGCGCTCCTCGTACGCACGCGCGCGCCGCGTACGCACGTACCACGCGTACCGAAGGTGACACGACGCGTACCGGCCCGCGCACGGGCAACCCGTACCGCGTACCGCCCCAGGCGTCGCGCACCGGGCGCCGCGCCGCACCGCATCCCACATCGCACGGCGATCGGAGGCTCCATCCCATGCTGGACGAGACGCTGCTCGACGACCCGGACGCCCTGGCCCGAGTCGACCGCCGCGGGCTGCTCCGCGGGGCCGCCGAAGCCGGCGCGCGGGTCCGGACCGCCGCCCGCCACGCCGCCGAGGCCGGCGTCGCCGAGCTGAACCCGGAGGGGCGCCCGCGCTCCATCCTCGTGGCGGGCCCCGGCAGCGCCGCCGCCTGCGTCGCGGACATCGTCACCACCCTGGCCGGCGCCTCCGCGCCCGTGGCCCGGCTGCACGCCACCGGCGTGGCCGCCGCGTCCGGCGCCTACCGCTGGACGCTGCCCGGCTGGGCCGGCTCCGTCGACCTGCTGCTCATCACCACCACCGACGGCACCGAACCCGGCCTCGCCCTGCTCGCCGAGCAGGCGTACCGCCGCGGCGTCACCGTCGTCGCCGTCGCCCCCCACCGCTCCCCGCTCGCCGACGCCGTCGGCAGTACGCACGGACTCGTCGTCCCGATGGCGGTGGCGCCCCACGAACTGAGCGACGAGGAGGCGCAGGAGGCGAGCCCCGCCGCCCTGTGGGCCCTGCTCACCCCGCTCCTGGCGCTGCTCGACCGGGTCGGCCTCGTCGCCGCGCCCGCCGACACCCTCCAGAAGGTGGCCGACCGCCTCGACCGCACCGCCGAGCGCTGCGGCCCGGCCGTCGCCACCTACGGCAACCCCGCCAAGACCCTCGCCGCCGAGCTGGCCGACACCCTCCCGCTCATCTGGACCGAGGGCCCCACGGCCGCCCCGGCCGGCCGCCGGTTCGCCGCGCTCCTCGCCGAACTGGCCGGCCGCCCCGCCTTCGCGGCGCCCCTCCCCGAGGCGCTCGCCACCCACCGGGTCCTCCTCGCGGGCGACTTCGCGGGCGGCGCCGACCCCGACGACTTCTTCCGCGACCGCGTCGAGGAGGCCCAGGCCCTGCACGCCCGGGTCGTCCTGCTCCGCGACCGGCCCACCGGCGGGCTGACGGCCGCCCCCGCCGCCCGCGAACTGGCGCTCGGCCACGACACCACCATCAGCGAACTCGAACCCGAGTCCCCGGACGCCACCCCCGACGACCCGGCGGCCGACCCGGACCGGGCCCCCGACGCTGCCGCCCCCGAGGCCCCCCGGCCCGCCGCCACCGAGGGCGCCGCCGACCTGGAGAGCCTCGCCGAACTGCTCGCGGTGACGGACTTCGCGGCCGTCTACCTGGCGCTGACCTCCCGTCCCTCCCGTCTCAACACCACCTGACGCCCGCCCCGGGCGGCCGCCCACCACCGGCCACGGGGCCCGCAAGACGCAAGGAACGACGACGCATGGACCGCCTCTCCAACACCGTCCGCCCCTACGCCTGGGGCTCCACGACGGCCATCCCGGAACTGCTCGGCGTCGCCCCCACCGGCGAACCCCAGGCCGAGATGTGGATGGGCGCCCACAGCGGCGCCCCGTCCCGCGTCACCCGGGCCGGACACGGCGAACAACCGCTGTCCGCCCTCATCGAGGCCGACCCGGAGCGCGAACTCGGCCCCGCGGCCGTCGCCCGCTTCGGCCCCCGCCTGCCCTTCCTCCTCAAGATCCTCGCCGCCGGCGCCCCCCTCTCCCTCCAGGTCCACCCCGACCTCGCGCAGGCCCGGGAGGGGTACGCCGCCGAGGAGCGCGCCGGCATCCCCCTCGACGCGCCTCACCGCAACTACAAGGACGCCAACCACAAGCCCGAACTGATCTGCGCCCTCACCCCCTTCGAGGGGTTCTGCGGCTTCCGCGCGCCCGCCAGGACCGCGGACCTCCTCGCCGCGCTGAAGGTCGACTCGCTCAAGCCGTACGCCGACCTCCTCCACGCCCACCCCGAGGAGGCCGCCCTGCGCGAGGTCCTCACCGCCGTCCTCGCCGCCGACCCCGCCGAGATGGCCGCCACCGTCGACGAGACCGCCGCCGCCTGCGACCGGCTCGGCGGCGCCCACGCCCCGTACGCCCTGCTCGCCCACCACTACCCCGGCGACCCCGGCGTCCTCGCCGCCATGCTCCTCCACCACGTCCGGCTCCAGCCCGGCGAGGCGCTCTACCTCGGCGCCGGCGTCCCGCACGCGTACCTCGGCGGCCTCGGCATCGAGATCATGGCCAACTCCGACAACGTCCTGCGCTGCGGCCTCACCCCCAAACACGTCGACGTGCCCGAACTCCTCCGCGTCGTCCGCTTCGAGGCCCACGACCCCGGCGTGCTGCGCCCCGAGGCGTCGCCCGCGGGCGAAGAGGTCTACGACACCCCGACCGACGAGTTCCGCCTGTCCCGGTACGTACGCGCCGAGGGCGCCCCGCCCGTCGACATCACCGCCGCCACCCCCCAGATCCTCCTCGCCACCGCGGGCACCCCGCACGCCGGCGACATCCCCCTCGCACCCGGCCGGTCGGTCTTCGTCCCGGCGGGCGAAAAGGCCGAACTGTCCGGTACGGGCACGGTGTTCCGTGCCACCGTGGTGGCCTGACGCACCCCTTCTCCCCGCTGCTGCAACAATGTGCCGCCGTACGGACCACCCCCCAGCACCATCCAGGCCATCAGCAGCATTCAGGAAGGACACCCGCACCCATGAGCGCGTCAGGCGGAACCAAGGCGATCGTGGCGGCGCTCGCCGCGAACCTCGCCATCGCGGTGGCCAAATTCGTGGCGTTCCTCTTCAGTGGTTCGTCCTCGATGCTCGCCGAGAGCGTCCACTCGCTCGCCGACTCCGGCAACCAGGGCCTGCTGCTGCTCGGCGGGAAGCGGGCCCAGCGCGAGGCGACGCCCCAGCACCCCTTCGGCTACGGCCGTGAGCGGTACATCTACGCCTTCCTCGTCTCCATCGTCCTCTTCTCCGTCGGCGGCATGTTCGCCATCTACGAGGGCTACGAGAAGATCAAGCACCCCCACGCCATCGAGGCCTGGTACTGGCCGGTCGGCGTCCTGGTGTTCGCGATCATCGCCGAGACCTTCTCCTTCCGCACCGCCATCAAGGAGTCCAACCAGCTCCGGGGCAAGCTCACCTGGAGGCAGTTCGTCCGCCGCGCCAAGGCGCCCGAGCTGCCCGTCGTCCTGCTGGAGGACCTCGGTGCCCTGGTCGGCCTGATCCTCGCCCTCGTCGGTGTCAGCCTCGCCCTCGCCACCGGCGACAGCGTCTGGGACGGCATCGGCACCCTCTGCATCGGCATCCTCCTCATCGCCATCGCGATCGTGCTCGCCGCCGAGACCAAGTCGCTGCTGCTCGGCGAGGCCGCCGGCACCGAGGACGTCCAGAAGATCGAGCAGGCCCTCGTCGACAACGACACCGTGCCGTCGATCATCCACATGCGCACCCTGCACCTCGGCCCCGAGGAGCTGCTGGTCGCCGCGAAGATCGCCGTCCGCCACGACGAGAGCGCCGCCGAGGTCGCCCGCGCCATCGACGCCGCCGAGGCCCGCATCCGCGACGCCGTGCCGATCGCCCGGGTGATCTACCTGGAGCCGGACATCTACCAGGAGTCCAAGGCCGCCGCCCCGGACAACCCGCCCGCGTGACGTACGTGCGCGACCACTGACGGACCGACGAAGGGTCTCCGCCTCCGGGCGGGGGCCCTTCCCCGGTTCGCCCGGCAGCCGAAGCCGACCGGGAACGCACTGTGGGCCGCGCTCCCGGTCGGTGTAGATTCGAGACCAGAGCCAGACGTCGCTGCTGATGGCGGTCGGGCGGTCCGGACACGACCGGCCGAGGGAGAGAGGGCCTCCGACGACTGCACTGCGAGTACCGGGCATCCTTGTATGTTCAGCACGCCCACCAGCGGGCCTCGCAGAGCCAGCCGTACCCACCCTCGACCCAACACGAGGAGCAGCTCGAAATGACGACTGTCGCCAACCGACAGGACTTCAAGGTCGCCGATCTCTCCCTGGCCGAGTTCGGCCGCAAGGAGATCACCCTCGCCGAGCACGAGATGCCCGGCCTGATGGCGATCCGCGAGGAGTACGCCGAGGCCCGGCCGCTCGCCGGCGCCCGGATCACCGGCTCGCTGCACATGACCGTGCAGACCGCCGTGCTCATCGAGACGCTGGTCGCCCTGGGCGCCCAGGTCCGCTGGGCCTCCTGCAACATCTTCTCCACCCAGGACCACGCAGCAGCCGCCATCGCGGTCGGCCCCGAGGGGACGCCGGACAAGCCGCAGGGCATCCCCGTCTTCGCCTGGAAGGGCGAGACGCTGGAGGAGTACTGGTGGTGCACCGAGCAGGCCCTGACCTGGCCGAACACCCCCACCGGCGGCCCCAACATGATCCTGGACGACGGCGGTGACGCCACCCTCCTCGTCCATAAGGGCGTCGAGTTCGAGAAGGCCGGCGAGGCCCCGGACCCGGCCACCGCGGACAGCGAGGAGTACGCCCACATCCTCACCCTCCTCAACCGCACCCTCGGCGAGAACCCCCAGAAGTGGACCCGTCTGGCGTCGGAGATCCGCGGGGTGACGGAGGAGACGACGACGGGTGTGCACCGGCTGTACGAGATGCACCGGGAGGGGACGCTGCTGTTCCCGGCGATCAACGTCAACGACGCGGTGACGAAGTCGAAGTTCGACAACAAGTACGGCTGCCGGCACTCGCTGGTGGACGGCATCAACCGTGCGACGGACGTGCTGATCGGTGGCAAGGTCGCGGTCGTCTGCGGGTACGGCGATGTCGGCAAGGGGTGTGCGGAGTCGCTGCGCGGTCAGGGTGCGCGGGTGATCGTGACGGAGATCGACCCGATCTGCGCGCTGCAGGCGGCGATGGACGGCTACCAGGTGACCACGCTGGACGAGGTGGTGGGCCTGGCGGACATCTTCATCACCACCACGGGCAACAAGGACATCATCATGGCCTCGGACATGGCCAGGATGAAGCACCAGGCGATCGTGGGGAACATCGGTCACTTCGACAACGAGATCGACATGGCCGGTCTGGCGCGGATTCCGGGCATCGTGAAGGACGAGGTGAAGCCGCAGGTCCACACGTGGACCTTCCCGGACGGCAAGAAGATCATCGTGCTGTCGGAGGGGCGTCTGCTGAACCTGGGCAACGCCACCGGTCACCCGTCGTTCGTGATGTCGAACAGTTTCGCGGACCAGACGCTGGCGCAGATCGAGCTGTTCACGAAGCCGGAGGAGTACCCGACCGATGTCTATGTGCTGCCCAAGCACCTGGACGAGAAGGTCGCCCGGCTGCACCTGGACGCGCTGGGCGTGAAGCTGACCACGCTCCGTCCCGAGCAGGCCGCGTACATCGGCGTCGAAGTCGAGGGCCCGTACAAGCCCGACCACTACCGCTACTGATCCCCGCCCCGCCGCCACCGCGGCGCCCGCGCGCGACGTCCGTGCACTGACGTCCCGCCCGGCGCCCCGGCGGCGCGGCAGCCGCCCGACCGGTACCCCCGGCGGCGCGGCCGACCGGCCACCCGGGTGTGCCGGCCCGCCCTACCGGCACCCCCGGCACGCGGCGACCGACGGACCGGCTCCCCGGTTGCCCCGGCAGCCGCCCCACCGCCATCCCCGGCGGCGCGCCGTCGGGCGTCCGAGCGGCAGCGCGGCCGGGGCACCGGCAGCGCAGCCGACCGGCCACCCGGCGGTCAGTACCAGGCAGTCAGTACCAGGCAGGCCCCCGCACCCCCGTGCCGGGGGCCTGCCCCGTACCGGGCGAACCCCTACCGCCGATCCCGACCCCCCGAGGACCCATGCCCCGCGGCCGCTATTCGCTCCATGACCCGCACGATCACACCCCCCTCGGTGAAGAGCACTTCCACTGCGCCCCCGGCCCCTCCGGCTGGCGCTACGTCTCCCAGACCACCACCCCCTCCGGCGACCACGCCGGTTCCGTCGACCTCGCCCTCGACGACCTCGGCCGCCCCATCCGCCTCGAACTGCACGCCGCGAGCTGGCAGGTCCGCGGCGCCGCCCTCGACGGCGTCACCTGGGTCCGCACCGACCCCACCGGAACCCACGCCACCGAAGGCAATGTGCGCGCCCACGCCTTCACCGGCACCTCCCCGGCGTTCCTCGTCGCCACCGCACGTCTGCTGCGCCTCACCCCCGCTTCTCCCCCCACTCGGGTGCGCCTGGTCGCCTTCACCGACCCGGTGCTCGCACCCCTGACCGTCGACCAGTCCTGGGCCCTGATCAGAAGTGAAGCGCACGCCACTGACAACGGCCCCCTGACCGTGGACGAATACCAGGTCAACACCCTCGACACGGGCGAGCAGCACACCATCCACATCGCCGGCGACGTGGTCCTCGCGGCCCCCGGCGTGGAGCTCGAGGACCTCGAGTCCCCGCCGTCCGTCTTCCCCTGAGCCCCGGCGCTGCTTCCCCGCCTACACGGGCGGTACGAACCCCGTGGCCGGCGGCCTGCTCCCACCAGGAGCGTCGGCACCCCCTGCACCGGCGGCCCCGCCGACGACATCCGACTCGTCAGCCACAGGCGACGACCCAGCCACCTGAGGCGAGCGGACCACTTGCGGCGGTCCAGCCACTTCCGGCGCCCCAGCCACTTGCGGCGAGCCAGTAACCGGCAGCCCGCCGGCACCCACCGCCTCACCGCTCCCACTCATCGCATTCGCCCCCTGAGCCACACCCCCGGGCCCCACCGCCCCGCCGTCCGGGGCGAAGGCGCGCCGGGCGTCCCGAGCCTGCCGCTCGTGCACCACCCCGGCCAGGTACTCCGCCGCCGGAACCCCCGGAGGCGGCGGCGTCCCGGTCCGGGCCACCAGCTGGTCCGCCAACCGCTCCGCCAGCGCCCGCCCCACCTCGGGGTCGAGCTGCCGCATACGCGTGAGGTACTGGCGTATCGCCAGCCACAGTTCCTCCGGCACCGCCGACAGGTCCAGCCGCGCGAACCGCCCCACGAGCCAGGGCGGCGGAGGCGGAACGGCCACCGTCCGAGCCGCCGGCACCCGCTCCCTTACGACGAGCGTCCCCGCGAACACATCACCGATCCGCCGCCCCCGCGCCGACACCAGCGAGGCGACGCAGGCCACGACACCGAACGTCATCAGGATCTCCACGACCCCCATGGCCCCCCGCACCAGCGCGTGCCGGAAACGGATCGGCCCCCCGTCGTCCCGCACCACCCGCAGCCCACAGGCCAGCTTCCCGAGCGAACGCCCCCGGGACAGGGTCTCCACCGCGATGGGCCCGCCCACCAGCACCAGCAGGAACGACGCGATCGACACCGCCGTGACGGCGGCCTCGTCCAGGGACGCCGTGGCGAGCGCGAGCCCGACCGAGATCAGCAGATAGACGCCCCAGACCACGACGAGGTCGATGACCAGGGCCAGGGCCCGGCTCGGCACCCTCGCCGGCTGCAGGCCGAGCACCACCGCGTCGCCCGTCACAACCCCGCTCACAGCGCCCGCCCTTCCGCGGCCTTCCCCGACCCGTCCGAACGCCAGTCTGCCAAGCTGGCCGTCAGCGCGCCGCAGGAGTACGCCCCGTACGCACCAGTGCCTGGAGCAGCAGCCGACCATGGACCTCGATGTCTACGTCACCGCCCACCGCGCCGAGTGGGACCGCCTGGAGCACCTCCTGGGCCGGGGACGCCACCTGACCGGCGCGGAGGCCGACGAACTGGTCGCCCTCTACCAGCGCACCGCCACCCACCTCTCCCTCATCCAGTCCAGCACCGCCGATCCGCAGCTCACCGGCCGCCTCACCCAGCTGGTGGCACGCGCGCGTGCCACGGTCACCGGCACCCGCCGTGCCTCCTGGCGGGACGCCGCCCGGTTCCTGACGGCCGGCTTCCCCGCCGCCGTCTACCGCTCACGCCACTGGTGGGTCCCGACGGCCGTCCTGTCCGTCCTGCTGGCCGCCGTCATCGGCTGGTGGATCGGAGCCCACCCCGAAGTCCAGGCCTCCATCGCGGCGCCGCAAGAACTCCGGGAGATGACACGACCGGGCGGGCAGTACGAGACCTACTACTCCAGCCACCCGGCGGCCTCCTTCGCCGCCCAGGTGTGGACGAACAACGCGCAAGCCGCCGCGATGTGCCTCGTCCTCGGGGCGTTCCTTTGCGTCCCGGTGCTGTGGATCCTCTTTCTCAACATGCTCAACCTCGGTGTCGGCATCGGCCTGATGTCCTCGGCCGGCCGCCTCGACACCTTCCTCGGCCTCGTCCTCCCGCACGGCCTGCTCGAACTGACCGCCGTCTTCGTCGCCGCCGGAACCGGCCTCCGCCTCGGCTGGACCCTCATCGACCCCGGCCCCCGCACCCGCCGCTCCGCCCTGGCCCAGCAGGGCCGCGCCGCACTCGGCATGGCCCTCGGCCTGGCGCTGGTCCTCTTCGTCTCGGGCGTGATCGAAGGCTTCGTCACCCCCTCGGGCCTGCCCACCTGGGCCCGCATCGCCATCGGCATCGCGGCCGAGCTGGCGTTCCTCCTGTACGTGTACGTCCTCGGTGGCCGCGCCGCCCGGGCCGGCGAGACGGGCGACGTCGACACCGCCGACCGCAGCGCTGAGCTGCCCGCTGCCGCCTGATGTGCGTCGGGGCCCGCCGACCTGCTACTGTCCTCTTCGCCCAGAAAACTCGTTGACACGGGTCTACTGGGGAGGTAGATTTGAACGGTTGCCTCGGACTGGACAGGTTCGAGCGCGAAGGTTTACAGTCTCTCTTGCTCCTGGCGGAATTGAATTCCCCGGAGCCGATCCGATTCCTCATCCGAATCACCGAAGCCGATTAGGTCGGCCGAAATGATTCTGATAAAGTCGGAGCAGCCGAAAGGCAAAGGCCCTCCAACGGCCACCGGAAACAGAATCCGAACCGGAAACGGAACGGAAAAAGGATCTGGTA